>NZ_CM135962.1:2442500-4212977 GCF_054366245.1 Winogradskyella sp. PC D3.3
CGGCATGGATAATAATCGGGCATAAACATATTACCGAAGCTATGGACTTGTAAAAGTGGTAGGGGAGCATTGTAGTGTCGTCGAAGGTGTGCTGTGAGGCATGCTGGAGAAGCTACAAAAGAAAATGTAGGCATAAGTAACGATAATGCGGGCGAGAAACCCGCACACCGAAAGACTAAGGTTTCCTCAGCTATGCTAATCAGCTGAGGGTTAGTCGGGACCTAACGCGAACCCGAAAGGGGTAGTGGATGGACAACAGGTTAATATTCCTGTACCTGCTCACGTTAAAAGTGACGGAGGCGAAAAGTTAGTGCGTACTGACGGAATAGTACGTTGAAGCGAGTGGTAACACCGCGATAGTACACTGAGACTACGGTCAAGGTGATAATCTAGCAAATCGACTTCCAAGAAAAGCGAGTGAAGCAGCCCGTACCCTAAACCGACACAGGTAGTTGGGATGAGAATTCTAAGGTGCTCGAGAGATTCATGGCTAAGGAACTAGGCAAAATGGACGCGTAACTTCGGGAGAA
Source organism: Winogradskyella sp. PC D3.3 (assembly GCF_054366245.1). NCBI lineage: Bacteria > Pseudomonadati > Bacteroidota > Flavobacteriia > Flavobacteriales > Flavobacteriaceae > Winogradskyella > Winogradskyella sp. PC D3.3. The sequence continues at coordinate 2,443,031 of NZ_CM135962.1, forward strand.
GCGTCGCCCCCCTCTGGGGGGGCCGCAGTGAAAGAGTCCAGGCGACTGTTTATCAAAAACACAGGGCTCTGCTAAATCGAAAGATGATGTATAGGGCCTGACACCTGCCCGGTGCTGGAAGGTTAAGTGGAGGGTTTAGAAGTTTACTTCGAAGATCTCAAATGAAGCCCCAGTAAACGGCGGCCGTAACTATAACGGTCCTAAGGTAGCGAAATTCCTTGTCGGGTAAGTTCCGACCTGCACGAATGGTGTAACGATCTGGACACTGTCTCAGCCATGAGCTCGGTGAAATTGTAGTATCGGTGAAGATGCCGATTACCCGCAGTGGGACGAAAAGACCCCGTGAACCTTTACTATAGCTTAGTATTGGCTTTGGATAAGTAATGTGTAGGATAGGTGGGAGACTTTGAAGTGGCGTCGCTAGGCGTTGTGGAGTCATTGTTGAAATACCACCCTTTGCTTATCTAGAGTCTAACCTCTAACCAGGGACAGTGCTTGGTGGGTAGTTTGACTGGGGTGGTCGCCTCCAAAAGAGTAACGGAGGCTTCTAAAGGTTCCCTCAGCACGCTTGGTAACCGTGCGTAGAGTGCAATGGCATAAGGGAGCTTGACTGAGAGACATACAGGTCGATCAGGTACGAAAGTAGAGCATAGTGATCCGGTGGTTCCGTATGGAAGGGCCATCGCTCAAAGGATAAAAGGTACTCCGGGGATAACAGGCTGATCTCCCCCAAGAGCTCATATCGACGGGGGGGTTTGGCACCTCGATGTCGGCTCGTCACATCCTGGGGCTGGAGAAGGTCCCAAGGGTTGGGCTGTTCGCCCATTAAAGTGGCACGCGAGCTGGGTTCAGAACGTCGTGAGACAGTTCGGTCTCTATCTACTGTGGGCGTTAGAAATTTGAGTGGATCTGACTCTAGTACGAGAGGACCGAGTTGGACGAACCTCTGGTGTACCTGTTGTTCCGCCAGGAGCATTGCAGGGTAGCTACGTTCGGAAGGGATAAGCGCTGAAAGCATATAAGCGCGAAACCCACCACAAGATGAGATTTCTTTTAAGGGTCGTGGAAGATGACCACGTTGATAGGCTATAGGTGTAAAGGCAGTAATGTCATAGCCAAGTAGTACTAATAACCCATAGGCTTATTGTCACTTCGACTTCGCTCGAAGGCCAGCAATGGCTAACGAGCGAGTCTGTTTTTTTATTAAAGTATACGTTACGATACATATCATGTGATTTTTTCAATATGTCAACAATATTAGTGTTGATTATTTATAACAACCAAAATTTAAGGTGGTTATAGCGACGGGGCTCACCTCTTACCATTCCGAACAGAGTAGTTAAGCCCGTTTGCGCCGATGGTACTGCTTTACTGTGGAAGAGTAGGTCGCCGCCTTTTTTTACCGATATCAATCGGTATTTATAAAACCCTTACTAGATAACTAGTAAGGGTTTTTTCGTTTATGCTCTTTTTTATAAGTTTTACTGATACTTTAAATAGAACATCCCATCTATAAATGGGATGTTTATGGTAAATAAGTTCAATAGGGTTATAAATTTCTTCAGAAGCACTGGCATCCCTCTTTTCTGAGACTTATCTTCTTCATATTATAGCATCGGCTAGGTGAAACGCTAAAGTTTTTTACTGAAATTAGGCTTCTAGGAAGTAGTAAAGAAATCTACTTATTGATTTTTGTACCTTAAAAGAGAAGAGGCTTTGTTCGTCCAGGAATAAAGGATCTAGAGAATAGCTTTAACAAATCCCTTCAAAAAAAGAAGATGTGCTACTTTTTCTTCTTAAATATACTGTCTAAAATTGTATTAATCCCCAGAAATAAAAATACTATAGCTCCGATACAGAGTATAAATGCGATAATTAAAAGCGGAATATACAGTGGCTTTTCACTATTGTCTAACGCCAAATGTAATAATGTTGGTCCTGTAAACATAAAGGCTAAACTTAAGAGTAATCGCTTAAGGCCTTTTGCTAAAATGTCTTTGTCTGTACTATGATCTTCTTCCATGAGTAATACTTTCTCTAACGTTCTTATGCTGACTTAATAAAATTGAAGCTTCTGCTTCAGAGACATTAAGTTCTGTCATAATCATTTTTATAGCTCTATTGACTAACTTATTATTACTAAGTTGCATATCTACCATTTTATTACCTTTTACTTTTCCTAATTGAATCATAGAGGTAGTGGTAATCATGTTAAGTACAAGTTTTTGAGCCGTTCCTGCTTTCATTCTTGAGCTTCCTGTTAAAAATTCGGGACCAACAATAACTTCGATGGGGAATTTAGCCGTTAAGGCTAATGGGCTATTATGATTACAAGTTATACAACCAGTGATAATATGATGTTCATTACATTTTTCTAATGCACTTATAACATATGGAGTTGTACCAGAGGCGGCAATGCCTATTACGACATCGTTGGTTGAAATTTTGTAAGCTTCTAAATCTTTCCAACCTTGAGTGGTAGAATCCTCTGCGTTTTCTACAGCTTTTCTAATGGCATTATCTCCACCCGCAATGATACCAACAACGAGATCATGAGATACACCAAAAGTAGGCGGACATTCTGAGGCATCAAGAATACCTAATCGTCCACTTGTTCCTGCTCCCATATAAAATAACCGACCTCCAGCATTCATTTTATTTACGACTTGAGAAATTAAAGATTCTATCTGTGGTAAAGCCTTTTCTACTGCTAAAGGAACTGTTTTGTCTTCCTTATTAATGGACGTTATAATCTCGTTGATAGTCATATTTTCGAGATTATTATAATTTGAGTCTTGTTCTGTCGTTTTAATAAAAGTCATGGTATAAAGGTAAGAAATTATTTTGGCGGATGTGTTACATTAATAGACGTTAGGGTATCCTTTTAACAGAAATAAATTAATTATAATTCTGATTTAATTCTTATGCTAAATAGATTTATAGACTGTAATTTGTTATTAATTAGAAGTTTTGTAAACGATGTATTGAATTGACAAGTTCTCTAAAATAATGAGAATGCCAGATTAAATTTTACTCCACCGTATAAATTATTTCATCGACTTCTGATAATCTGAAATATCCAAAAGGAAAATTATCTGGATTTGTTGTATTAATACAGTTTCCACGAATTGTTGCGGGCTGAGTTTCAAAAGGTCCACCTCCTGTATCACTTCCTTGCTGTAGAAGAATAAACATAAAATCGTAAAATTGACTTGATATACCGTAATTTCTTATGGTGACTATATCACCAGACTCTAAATCTTCTTCTGTGTAAAATCCAAAAATCTGATTTCCATCGGTAAAGGTATCGTCATAAACATTTAAAGTCGGGACAACAGGAATATTACTTATAAACTCGAAAAAATAATAATTATCAATACCCATAGGATCTGTATAATAGGCCTTAAGTTCTATGTCTTCGCCAGAAAATCCACCTTCATTATTTTGTTCAATATAATCTATGGGCACAACTGGCATTAAAGATTCTGTCGCTGTGTAAATTTCGTCGTCATAATTTATCATTAAGGTATATTCTTCATCTATAACAGGAATAAAGGAATTAGTGCGATATATCCCTGTGTTTTCTATTTCAACAAAATTAAATATGTTGCCATTGGTATCTAAAATTTTAACTATAGCCCCATTGGCAGGAGGAATCGTATCTTCAAAAAAAGGAGTTGTTAATGATAGTTTTACACGTTGTGCATTTCCAGGAGTATTTTTGAAATAATTAATAGAAGCTTCAATTACTAATTTTGGTTCTGCTGTATTGAGATCAACATCAATAACGTCTTCGCAATTTAAGAATAAGGTTAAAACCAAACTTATATAAACTAATCTTTTCATGATTTAAAATTTAAAATTATAAGAGAATGAAGGAACAATACCAAAAATAGACAATCGTGTTGCTTCATTGGTTCCTGTGTTCCTGTTTTCGCTAAATGAAATGCTAGCTGCATTTTTTCGGTTATAAACATTATAGATTCCAAAGACCCATTCTCCTTTGAATTTTTTAGTGCTTTCTGGATTTGGATTATAATTCACTGCTAAATCTAAGCGATGGTATGATGGCAGTCTACTTGAATTTCGAGCTTCATAATTTGGAATTATAATGTCATTATATTGATACTGTCCATTAGGAAATGTTGTGGGCTGGCCTGTTTGAAAAATAATATTAGAACTAAACGACCATTTTTTGTTAAGTTCATAACTTCCTGTAAGTGATATATCGTGTGTTTTATCATATGGTGTATTGTACCATTGTCCATTATTAATCCCTGTTTCCGTTGCTGTTCTTCCAGGTGTTCTTTGTTCCGATTTTGAAAGTGTATATGCTAACCATCCGGTAAATTTGCCCTCATTTTTTCTAATGAGAATCTCTAAACCGTAGGCTCTACCTTCGCCATTTAATATAACTTGTTCGATCGCATTATTAGCGATTAAATCGGCACCATCTATGTAATCTATTCTGTTTTTTATGGTTTTATAGAAACTTTCAACTTCTAAAGAGAACATATCATTGTTAAACATTTTGAAATACCCAACAGCTACTTGATCTAATAATTGTGGTTTGATATATTTACCACTTGGTGTCCAAACATCTAAAGGAGTAGGTGAGCTCGTATTAGATAACAAATGTAAATATTGACTCATACGATTGTAACTTGCTTTTACAGACGAATTGTCGTTTAACTGATATGCCATAGCTAAACGGGGTTCAAGATTTGCAAACGATTCTATAACATCACTTTTACTAAATGTATCTGTACCTATTGGATCTGCTTTTTCATAAATACCAATGGCTTCATTAAAGGTTAAAGGGTTATTATTTTCATATCTATTTAATTCATCTTGACCAAGTCTATGAAACATACTTAAACGTGCTCCATAACTAACAGTGAATTTATTACTTAATTTGTGTTCTGCATCAATGTAAACTGCATTTTCAAAAGCATATTTGTCTATGAGTTTAAAAGGATTAATCCCCGAATTTTCATCTGTAGGACTTATATCTCCAGGATTAAATTTGTAATACATACTGTTTAAACCGTAATCTAGTTTAAAATTGTTGCTTATGTAATGTTTAAAATCATATTTAAGATTAAAGTTTTTTATACCAGAAACCCAATCAAAGCCAACAAAACCAAGTTGTAAGCCATAATAATAGTCTGAATATATAAGAGATAAGTTGGAGAAAATTTTGTCGGAATACAGATGATTCCATCTAAAGTTAACTACAGAATTCCCAAATGAATTCTCGAAGCTATCCGAAATTTTAAAAACATCACGTCCAAAATAACCTGATAAGTAAATATTGTTGTTAGTATTGATGTTATAGCTCAGTTTAGTGTTGAGATCATAGAAATAAGCAATATTATCGATATCAAAAAGCGGTAAGAAAAGGTGAGCATAACTACTACGGCCTCCAATTAAAAATGATCCTTTATCTTTTTTTATAGGACCTTCAGCCAATAAACGACTTGAGATTAGACCAATACCTCCATTCATATGAAAGGATTTACTATTCCCTTCTTTTTGGTAAATATCTAAAACAGAGGATACACGACCACCGTATTTTGCGGGAATTCCACCTTTATATAATTTTAAATCTTTTATGGCGTCCGGGTTAAAGACTGAGAAGAAACCAAATAAGTGAGAGGAATTAAATATCGTTGCTTCATCTAACAAGATGAGATTCTGATCTGCTGCACCACCTCTAACATTAAATCCCGAAGAACCTTCACCAGCATTGGTTACACCAGGGAGTAAAGTAATAGATTTAATCACATCAACTTCTCCTAAAACTACGGGCATATTTTTTATCGTTTTTATAGATAAAGCGTTAACACTCATTTGAGGCTTTTTTATATTTAATTTTTCTAAGTTTTCGGTAATTACAACTTCATCTAAACTTTCAGCAGCTTCTTCTAGTTGATAGTTTTTGGTTAGATTAGCATTGAGTTCAAGTGTTTCAGTAATCGTTTTAAATCCTAAATAACTAATTTGTATGTCATACGTTCCGGATGGAAGTGTAATGGAGTAGAAGCCATATTCGTTGGTAACAGTTCCAGTTTGTTGATCTGGAATAATAATATTAACACCAATTAAGGTTTCATTGCTTTGATTATCTGTTACAGTTCCGCTTAAGGTAAAATTATCTTGAGCATGAAGACCTAAAGGACAGCATAAAAAAAGAAGAAGTAATCTTTTAAGAATTAATATCATAATTTATGAGAGCTATAGTTTGATGGCTGGTGCGTTGTATTCTAAACGATTAAATTAAGAGTTTGTTACAACACACTAAAAATAAATGAAAAGAATAAAAAAAGCTTCCCGAGGGAAGCTTTTTTAACAGAAGATTAATCCAATGTTGTTATGAATTTAATATTGAATTTAAAGCTTTACTCGGACGCATAGCTTCTGAAATTAATGCTTCATTAGGAAGATAATAACCATCAACATCTACAGGTTCGCCTTGACAATCAATAAGCTCTTTTACAATAGTGTCTTCCATAGAAGAAAGGCTATCGTATAGTGTTTTAAATTGCGCTTTTAACTCGGCGTCTTTATCTTGGTTAGCTAATGCTTCTGCCCAGTATAATGCTAAGTAGAAATGACTTCCTCTATTATCGAGTTCGTTTACTTTTCGAGATGGTCCTTTTTTATTTTCTAATAATTTATCTGAAGCATCATCTAAAGTTTCACCTAAAATTCTAGCTTTTTCATTATTATTAGTGATACCAAAATGCTCTAGAGAAACGGCTAATGCCAAAAATTCACCTAAAGAATCCCAACGTAAATGATTTTCAGAAAGGAATTGTTGAACATGTTTAGGAGCAGATCCTCCAGCTCCAGTTTCAAATAAACCTCCACCATTCATTAATGGAACAATAGATAACATTTTAGCACTTGTACCTACTTCTAAAATAGGGAATAGATCTGTTAAGTAATCTCGTAGTACATTTCCTGTTACAGAAATGGTGTCTTTTCCTTCTTTAAGACGTTTTAATGTAAAGTTAGTGGCGTCAACTAATGAAAGAATTCTTATATCTAATCCTGTAGTATCGTGATCTAAAAGGTATTTGTTTACCTTTTTAATTAATTCAGCATCATGTGCTCTTTTTTTGTCTAACCAAAAAACTGCAGGTGTTTGAGATGCTCTTGCTCTAGTGACTGCGAGTTTTACCCAGTCTTGAATTGGTGCATCTTTAGCTTGACACATTCTCCAGATATCACCAGCTTCAACTTTATGACTTAATAATACATTTCCAGCGGCATCGATAACGTCAACTTTACCTTTAGAAGCAATTTCAAAAGTTTTATCATGAGAACCATATTCTTCAGCTTTTTGCGCCATTAGTCCTACATTAGGTACAGTTCCCATGGTTGTAGGATCGAAAGCCCCATTCTTTTTACAAAAATCGATAGTTGCGCTATAAACACCAGCATAACTACTATCTGGTATAACGGCCTTTGTATCTTGTAATTTTCCTTCGGCATTCCACATTTGGCCAGAAGTTCTAATCATTGCAGGCATAGACGCATCAATAATGACATCACTCGGTACATGAAGATTTGTAATTCCTCTATCAGAATTTACCATAGCAACATCTGCACCATGAGTTAATTCATAACGAATATCTGCTCTGATTTCATCGCGTTTTTCTTCAGGAAGTTCGCTTAATTTTTCTAATAAGTTTCCAAAACCATTGTTTACATCAACACCAATCTTATCGAATGTTTTACCATGTTTATCAAACAAATCTTTGAAGAATATACGGACCGCATGACCAAAAATGATTGGATCGGAAACTTTCATCATTGTTGCTTTCATGTGTAAAGAAAACAAGACACTTTTATCTAAAGCATCCTCTACTTGTTCTTCTAAAAACTCTAGTAATGCTTTTTTGCTCATTATCGTTGCATCGATAATTTCGTCTTTAAGGATATCTAGACCTTCTTTTAAGTAAGTCTTATTTCCTTTTACATCGGTATGAACAATTTTTATAGTTGTTGCTTCTGGAAGTGTTATGGATTTTTCGTTGTGAGCGAAATCTCCTTTAGCCATAGTTGACACATGTGTTTTTGAATCAGAAGACCATGCACCCATGCTATGAGGGTTCTTTTTTGCGTAATTCTTAACGGCTTTAGGGGCACGTCTGTCTGAATTCCCTTCTCTTAATATAGGGTTCACTGCACTACCTTTAATTTTATCATAACGTGATTTAATTTCCTTTTCGGCATCATCTTTTGGTTCATCAGGATAGTTAGGAATCTTAAAGCCCTTAGATTGTAATTCTTCAATTGCAGCCATAAGTTGTGGAACGGAAGCACTGATATTTGGTAACTTTATAATATTAGCTTCTGGTTTTTTTACCAATTCTGCTAATTCAGCTATGGCATCGGTTACTTTTTGGTCGTCTGATAAAAAGTCTGGAAATGCCGCTAAAATTCTAGCCGCTAATGATATATCTTTTGTTTCTATAACAATACCTGAAGACTTCGTAAATGCTTCAACAATCGGTAAAAATGAACGCGTTGCTAAAGCTGGTGCTTCATCCGTTTTTGTATAAACAATCTTTGCTGTTTTTGTCATATCTTTTGTAAATAAAATGAATAAAATTGTGCTCGAAATTGAGCTGTGCAAATATACGAAAACGTTTGATTTTTATAGGTATAAGATTACTACTAAACCGCGTGAAATTTTAAGAAATTGACAAATTAATACTTAAAATATTTATTTAATCTTTTATCTTAATATTAAAGCTCTCTAATAAACCTGAAACGTTTTCTTTTGAAAAAGAAGCTTGTTTAATTTGATTTAAGTTAGGATTAATATTAAGGTTATAGGCTGAAGTAAAATTGGAATGTGTAAGGTTGGTGCGGTCAAAAGTAGACTGATGTAAATCACAATCATTAAAGACGCAATATTTTGCTTCTGTTTCAGTGAAATCAACTTGATGCATTATGCAATTGGAGAAGGTGGTGCGATTGATTTTTAATTGATAGAAACTACTCAAATTTAGGGTGCTGTTTATAAATTTAAACGACAGTAAAAACGTATTACAATTTTGAAATAAAACCCCAAGAATTTTACAGTTTTTAAAGGTGACTCCGTCAAATGTAGTATGCATTACATTGGTGTTGCTAAAATTACAATCTATAAAATCACACTCAGAAAAGACATTTTGTGAAAGGTCTGAATTTTCAAAATTACAATTGCTAAATGTACAGTTGGCATATTCAGCTTTGGTTAGCGCATTTATGGTGTAATCTTGAACTTTAAATTCTTGTTGTTCTGTTAAGGGTAGATTCATATGACAAGAATACGAAAGAAATCATTATTAGTAAATAGAAATTTAAAGAATCCCATTAAGATTGAATTTGAGCGTAAGTTTTAGGAATTACAAATTACAAGGATAATTACACGGCTAATCGAACGGATGATATTTAAAACAAAAAGCCATATCACTACAGTTACAACTGCTCTGATATGGCTTTCATGAAAACAGTACTAACAAGACCTATTTAGATTCCACTAACTCAGCTGTATGACAATTGTCATCATCTTTTTCGGTTCTAGTGCTTCCTGTTTCAAAATCGAAACATTTCATATCTTTCAAAATGTATTGACTTGATATTACTTTGTCTCTTAGGTTTGTTTTTCTTGATGTTTTTCCTATAATCTTCAGATAACTAAATATTAAGTTTAAAACATTGCTCTTTTTTTTGCGTTCGCTCTCGCTTTCACAACTTATTCTGAGCTTTTCACTTTAAGTATTTAACCAACTAAGTGGGGTGAAAATTAAAGTTTCATGATTGTTTTACAAATACTTACTATTGCAAGTTCTTATACAATCTCAAAAAACAACCTCATTACTTAAAGAACGGATCTTTAATAACAATTTAACATTAATTTAGACTAAAATTCAAAAAATAACTTTATTTATTGTTAATTGTTTTACTAAATTAAGTAAATAATTTAATTATTTCTAATTATTTAACATTTTAAATGTCAACAACTTATAAACTCAGTTTATCAACAATTGTTAACAACAAAAAAAGCCTTCTCTATAAGAAGGCTTTTGATTTGTAATATATAAGTTGGAATTATCTTCTAACTTCTTTGATTCTTGCTTTTTTACCAGTAAGACCTCTAAAGTAGAAAATTCTTGCTCTACGTACTTTACCACGTTTGTTAACTTCTATTTTTTGCAAAGCAGGTAAGTTAATCGGAAAGATACGTTCTACGCCAATTGTTCCTGACATTTTACGGATGGTAAACGTTTCAGAAGATCCACTTCCTTTACGTTGTAATACAACACCTCTAAAAAACTGAGTACGTACTTTTTCGCCTTCTCTAATTTCGTAGTATACTGTGATGGTATCACCAGCGCTAAATTCTGGAAAGTCTTTACGGGTTACAAATTCGTCTTGTACAAATTTTACTAAATCCATTTTATTTTATTTATAATAGTTAATTCAAAGCAACATTCACGATTCTCGCCAGAGGTTGGTCTAAATTGGTTTGCAAAAGTACTACTTTTTTGTTTATTTGCAATGCTTTGTTATTTTATTTTTTAGTCTTCCGTTAGAAGTTGTCTTGAGCTTATTTTGTAATTATTTTTTTGAAAATTCCGATACTACTAAAATGATTAAACCAACTGAGAATATTAAATAAGATACATTTTGAATTATAATTGAAACCCCTTGTGTTAATAATAAGGTGTCTACACTTTCGGCACTCGCAAAAACACGGATGAACAAACTAGCAACAGAAGTTAGTATAACTAGTATACTACCAATTAATATTAACCAAGTCGCTAGGGTACGCTTTTTTATAAAGAGAATTATGCTAGCAATTAATACTATAAAAGTTGATAATGCACTAATAATTTGACCAATATAAAGCAGAATTTCTGTAGAACTATTCATAAGTAACGTGCTTAGTCTTCAAGTAAATCTGGTCTTCTCTCCTTAGTTCTTTGATAAGCTTGGTCTTCTCTCCATTTTTCTATTTCCTTAAAGTTACCGCTAAATAATACTTCAGGAACTTTCATGCCGTCATATTCTCTAGGCTTAGTATAAATAGGAGGTGCTAATAAATTATCTTGAAAAGAATCGGTTAGGGCAGAGGTTTCATTACCTAAAACTCCAGGAATTAATCGGATTACAGCGTCGCATAATACAGCTGCACCTAATTCGCCACCTGACAATACATAATCTCCAATAGATATTTCACGAGTGATAAATTTATCGCGGACGCGTTGATCCACTCCTTTATAATGTCCACATAAAATAATGATATTTTCTTTTAAAGAGGTTTGGTTAGCTATGCTTTGGTTAAGTTGTTCACCATCAGGAGTCATATAGATGATTTCGTCGTAATTTCGCTCTTGCTGTAATTTAGAAATACACTTATCAATAGGTGCTATGGACATTACCATTCCTGCGCCTCCTCCAAACTGTGTGTCGTCTACAGATTTATAGCCACCTGTAGCATAATCTCTTAAATTATGAAAGTGGACTTCTACTAAACCGGCTTCAATGGCACGTTTTAAAATAGAGGCTTCAAATGGACTTTTTAAAAGTTCGGGTAATACAGTTATAATATCTATACGCATAGTTTCAATCTATAAGTTTACAAAGATATGTTTAATTGATGTATTTTTTAGATAGTCTTTTGCAGATGTTTATGCGACTTGTTTATATGGTTTGAAGGAATGGGGTTTCGATTTTAAAAAAGATTCAAACTAGGACATAAAAAAAATCCGTAATTTAATTACGGATTTATATGTTTAAGAGGTCGAAATTGAAAGTCTAATTATGACTTCTGCTTGTTTAATTCGTCTTGCAATTGACGTCTTACTTTTTGTTCACGCTCTAAAGCATTACGTCTGTGTTCTTCAAACTCAGTTTCAACTTCGTCTAATTTTAGTTTCGCTTCGCGAGTTGCAGAATTACTACCTTTAAATTTGTATATAAAGAATAATAATAAAGCTAAAAGGCCTCCGATAATACTCCACATTAAGACTTTGTAACTTGCTTTATTGGTTTGCATTCCAAATAATGAGATGTTATCTTTTTCATCATTAGTAGCATTCAAGGTTGATTCGGTGTTAGAGAGCTTGCTTTTTAAGTTTTCTATCTCATCAGCTTGCTTTTTAACAATCGCTTGTGTCGCTACTAAATCTTTATGAACGGCTTTAAGAGAATCTAGAGTATGTGCTTTTAGTGCATAAAGCCATGTCTTTTTTACCGTTTTATAATCTTGCCAACTATTAGAGCGTCTAATTACAAATTCAAATTGATTATCTATTGTACCACTATTAAGAGATAATTTATCTTCGTCGTCGGTAGTGGTTTGTGCGGTTATTGTTTGTAAACTAAATGTAACTAAAAGAATTACAGTAACTTTTGTTAAGAATTTCATCTTAGAGGTAATTTTGGTTGAGTTAGATTAATAGGTTGCCAAGATAATAATTTTATAAGGATATCATAAACAAATTATCAAACAAATAGCCTTGCAAATATGAAGGGCATTTTATATACGGTATAAAATATAGTTTAGATGTTGAATCTATAGTCTATTCTTGGTTTTAAGGTGATAACGTGATTAATTCACTATAAATCATCACGCTAATAATCAAAAAAAATCTTGCCTTAAGACAAGATTTTTTTTCTTTTCAGAATGATCTAATAATAAGCATAACGTCTTACTTTAGAAATATATTTAGCTAAACGAATTACCTGGTGGCTATAGCCATATTCGTTATCGTACCATATATATAGTATGGCGTTTTTCCCATCCGTTCTAACAATGGTTGCTTTGCTATCATAAATAGCAGGAGCAGAGCTACCAATAATATCACTAGAGACTAATTCGTCACTCATTTCATATTTAATTTGTTCTACCAAATCTCCTTCGAGTGCATATTTTTTCATAATAGTGTTTATGCTTTCTACAGAAGTCTCTTTTTCTAATTCTAAGTTAAGAATAGCTAAAGAGCCATTAGGAACAGGTACTCTAATAGCATTAGAAGTCAGCTTTCCTTCTAAAGCAGGAATGGCTTTACTCACAGCTTGGCCAGCTCCAGTTTCTGTAATCACCATATTTAGTCCAGCAGCACGGCCACGTCTGTATTTGCTATGAAAATTATCAACTAAATTCTGATCATTTGTATAAGCGTGTATCGTTTCTAAATGTCCCGTTTTTATACCAAAAGAATCTTCTATAGCTTTTAAAACCGGTGTAATGGCATTGGTTGTACATGACGCTGCTGAGAATATTTTAACTTTATCTGGGTTGTGCTCTGTGTGATTAACTCCATGTACAATATTAGGTATACCTTTTCCTGGTGCCGTTAATAAAACTTTATCAACACCTTTAGCTTTTAAATGTCTGCTTAAGGCAGCTTGATCTCTAAAAGCTCCGGTATTATCAATGACTAATGCGTTATTAATTCCGTATGCTGTATAATCGATATCTTCTGGTGCATTTGCAGAAATAATTTTTACGGTGGTACCATTAATTATTAAAGCTGCATTTTTGACATCTGTCGTTACCATACCAGAGAAATCACCATGTACAGAATCGTTTCGTAACAATGAAGCACGCTTTTCTAAAACGGTTTCATTAATATCTCCTCGTGTAACAATGGCTCTTAATCTTAGTTGAGTCCCTTTTCCTGTTCGCGTCATTAATTCACGCGCTACCAAACGGCCAATTCTACCAAAGCCATAAAGTACCACGTCTTTTGGTTCTATGCTTTTATTATCTTTAGCATTGCCTAATTTCGAAGCAACAAAAGCTGTAGCATTGCCATATTTTTGATCTTCTAAATGAAATTCGTAAGTTAATTTACCAATATCTAATTTGGCAGGCGGTAAGTTTAGTGTGCTAATAGCTTGCGCAATTTCAACAGAATCGAAAATAGAAATAGGTTTCTGAACAAATTCTCCTGCATACTCGTGCAAGTTTAGAATTTCGCTCACATTTCTATCTATTAACTGATTTCTGAATAATACCAGTTCAATAGATTTGTCGTACCATAAGTCACTGACAATTTTAATAAATTCAACAGTTGCTCTGCGACGATCGGCTTGAAACGCTAACTCTTTTTCGTAAGTATCGTTAAATCCCATGTTTTCTTGGTTTAAGTGATTTAGATTTTGCGCAAAAGTAATATATTTCAAACGTTTTCGTAACACCTTTTGTCGAAAATAAAAACCCTTCAAGGAAATCATCTTTGAAGGGTAATTTGAATACTAAATTTATGATTTTTTACCTGAAATGATAGACGACTTTTTCGCCTTCTTTATTGATAACTTCAATTTGAAGCGGTTCATTAACAGCTCTTGTTTTTATGGCGTTTTGAGCATCGTCTACAGAATATAATTTTTTACCATTAATTTTTGTAATAATGCTACCTTCTTCAACTCCATTTTTATTCCAAGAGGATTTATAATTTTCATCGAGCTTTTTAATTTTTACACCATAATCCGTCTTATAGCGTTTTAATTCTTTTTCTGAAGCATTTTTTATAAGACCAATCGTTTGTAATGCAAAGATTGATGGTTTTAATAAGGTCACAGGAAGTGTTTCTACACTACCATCTCTCAATAGTGTTACATTAACCACATCATCAGGACTCTTTGTTTTTAAATAACCCGACAAATCTGAGAATTTATTTATTTCTACATTATCTATTTTTTTAATGATGTCTCCAGATTGAATACCTGCTTTTTCTGCACCAGTATCTTCCTGTACTTCGCTAACGTAAAAACCTTCAGTAGCATTAACTCCTAATTCTTTAGCGGCTCTGCTATTTAAAGCTCCACCTGTAACACCAAGGATACCGTTTTGAACATTACCATATTCCATTATATCATTAACAATTTTACGAACAATATTACTTGGTACAGCAAAAGAATATCCAATATATGAACCTGTTTGTGATGAAATGGCGGTGTTAATACCTACAAGATCACCATTAGTGTTAACCAAAGCTCCACCCGAATTCCCAGGATTTACGGCGGCATCGGTTTGTATAAACGATTGCATATTCTGGCCAGATAAATCTCTAGATTTTGCACTAATAATACCAGCTGTAACTGTAGAGTTAAGGTTAAATGGATTGCCAACGGCTAAAACCCATTCTCCAATTTTTGCACTGTCAGAATCACCAAATGCCATAAATGGTAAATCTTCATCTGCTTCAATTTTTAATAAGGCAATATCAGTGTTTTCATCTGTACCAATTAATTCAGCCATGTAAGATTTGTTGTTATTTAAAGTAATGCTGATTTCGTTAGCATTTTTAATGACGTGGTTATTGGTAACAATGTAACCTGTAGGGGAAATAATGACACCACTACCAGTACCAACTTGGGCACGTTGAGAACTGCGACCATAAAAATAATCGCGCACACTTAATGGGGTATTGACTATTGCTGTGTTTTTTACGTGGACAACAGAATGTATAGATTTATCAGCGGCTTCAACAAAATTAGGCACTAATGCCGTGTTATTATTTAAGGTATTTACAGTATTACTTGTTGGAACCAACATGGGAAACTCAGACGACTGCTCAACGGCTATAGATGGGGTTTCATTCTCAACAAAAAGTTTGTAACCACCCAAAGTCAATAGGCCACCTAATGCAGAAACAAACACCAATGTTATTATCTTCTTCATAATTTTCAGATTTAAGTTTAACTATTTAATTATTATGTTATGTTGAACTAACGATTAAAATTAGAAATTTATTGATTTCGTTTTTGATTTTAACGACTATTTAACGTCAAATTTAACGTCCTATTAACACCACAAAATACAGTCTAATATTCTTATATTTGTAGCTTATTAATAACTATGACATTTTATAAATATCAAGGAACAGGCAACGATTTTGTGATTGTAGATAATCGTTTACAGTTCATAGACAAAAACGATACCAAACGCATTGCAACCATATGTGACAGACGTTTTGGCATAGGTGCTGACGGTTTTATACTGTTGGAAAATGATGAAAATGTAGATTTCAAAATGGTCTATTACAATGCCGATGGTAACGAAAGTACTATGTGTGGTAATGGTGGGCGTTGTATTGTGGCTTTTGCAAAATTTTTAAATATTATTGATAACGAAACTGAATTTATTGCTATTGATGGACTTCATAAAGCTAAAATTGAAGAGGGTTTAGTTCACCTTCAAATGCAAGATGTTTATGAAATTGAATCTTTTGAAAATCATATCTTTTTAGATACAGGGTCGCCACATCATGTTGAGCTTGTTTCAGAATTGAAGAATTTTGATGTAAAATCAAATGGATCAAAAATTAGATATGCTGAACCTTATAATGAAGCTGGAAGTAATGTGAACTTTGTAGAACAACTATCTATTGATAATTTTGCAGTGCGAACCTACGAACGTGGAGTAGAAGATGAAACTTTATCTTGTGGTACAGGTGTAACAGCGGTTGCATTAGCTATGCATAAAAGTGGTAAAACAAAATCAGATAAAATTAGTTTGGAAACACAAGGAGGTGAACTAAAGGTAACCTTTAATTTTAATGATAAGGGGTATAATAATATTTGGCTTATAGGACCTGCTCAACAAGTTTTTAAAGGAGAAATTGAATGGTAAATATCAAAGGAGATCATATCTATTTAAGAGCTTTAGAACCCGAAGATCTAGACTTTGTGTATCGAATTGAAAATGATACATCGCTTTGGGAATTAAGTGATACCCAAACTCCTTATTCAAGATTTTTAATAAAACAATATCTTGAAAATGCCCAACAAGACATTTATGAGGCTAAACAGTTACGATTAGCTATTTGCAATTCTATTGATGTTACTATAGGTTTGATTGATGTGTTTGAATTTGACGTTAAAAATAAACGTGCAGGTATCGGAATCCTTATTGTTGATGAAGAAAACAGAAATCAAGGCTATGGTAAAGAGGCTTTAGGGCTATTAGTAGATTATTGTTTTCAAACGTT
Organism: Winogradskyella sp. PC D3.3; assembly: GCF_054366245.1. NCBI lineage: Bacteria > Pseudomonadati > Bacteroidota > Flavobacteriia > Flavobacteriales > Flavobacteriaceae > Winogradskyella > Winogradskyella sp. PC D3.3. Next base: position 2,460,037 of record NZ_CM135962.1, read on the forward strand.
GCATTTGCATCAGGTTTATGCCAATATTTCCGAAAGCAATGCTGCCAGTTTAAAGTTATTTAAAGGTAACGGCTTTGAAATTATAGGATTAAAAAAAGATTGGAGTTTTGATGGTGAAATCTACACCAACGAATATATTTTACAACGAATTAACGCTTAATTATGTATATTAAAAAAATGCTGTGGGCAGTCGCTCTTATCGGCTTAATCATCTTTGGTGGAATGGCCTACTATATTTATGGAACGATGTTTTCGCCCAATACTAATTTTGAAAATGAAACGGCCTACATTTACGTGCCTACAAATGCTAATTATGCTGAAGTAAGATCTCAATTAGAACCACTTTTAGATAATATTGATTCTTTTGACGCTTTAGCAAAACAGAAAAAATATACGACTAATATTAAAGCTGGTCGGTTTGCTATTTCTAAAGGCATGAATAATAATGATATTATCAATTCTATTCGAAGTAAAAACCTTCCTATAAAAATAGCATTTAATAATCAACATAGTATTAACGATTTAGCAGGACGAATTAGTATGCAGATTGAAGCTGATAGTTTAAGCTTAGCAAAAGTCATGATGGATGAGGAATTTTTATCTAATAATGGATTTTCAAAAGCGACAGCTTTAGGTATGTATTTACCAAATAGCTATGAATTTTTCTGGAATACTTCTGCGGAAACGTTTAGAGATAGAATGTTAGTTGAATATAATCGGTTTTGGACAGATGCAAGAAAAGCAAAAGCTAAAAAATTAAATTTAACTCCCAATGAAGTTATTACCTTAGCATCTATTGTACATGAAGAGTCTAAACAAGCTGATGAGCAACCAAGAGTGGCTGGTGTGTATTTAAATAGATTGCGAATAGGAATGCCATTACAAGCGGATCCTACTTTAAAGTTTGCAGCGTATCAATTACCACAATATCAAAACACAGTGATTAGACGGGTTTTGAATATTCATAAAGACATTAAATCACCTTACAATACCTATCTAAACACAGGTTTACCTCCTGGGCTTATTGCAATGCCAGATTTATCTGCAATAAAGGCCGTTTTAAATCCTGAAACGCATAGTTACCTTTATTTTGCAGCAGATGCTAAACGTATAGGATATCATAAATTTTCTAAAACCTTAGGGCAACATAATAACAATGCTAGAGCATATCATAGGTATTTATCGTCTCAAGGGATTAATAAATAAGATTTGGATCGAATAGTTGTCTATATTATAGGTTTCTTTTTAACAAGTGCTTCGGTTTTTTCGCAATCTAAATTCAATCAATTTTTAAAACCTAGCGATACGCTAAACAAATCACGAAGAAATACCGTTGTGATTGCTGAAGCTGCTTTGGCAACTACTACCTTAGTTGGTCTTAATCAATTATGGTATGCGGATTATCAGCGTTCAAATTTTAAGACATTTAATGATAGTGAAGAGTGGTTACAAATGGATAAATTAGGCCATTTGTTCTCATCATATCAATTAGGCAGGCTAGGGGCAAACACGTTAAAATGGGCAGGTGTTAATCAAAAGGAACAATTGCTTTATGGTTCTACATTAGGTTTAGGATTTTTAACAGCTGTTGAAATTATGGATGGCTTTTCTGAGGAATGGGGATTTTCTTGGGCAGATATGGCAGCTAATGCGGCTGGAACAGGATTGCATGTCGGACAAGAATTATTATGGCAAGAACAACGTATTGTGTTGAAATATTCGTTTCATAGAACACAATTTGCCAAGCAAAGACCAAATAAATTAGGAAATGGGGTGGCTGAAGAATTTCTTAAAGATTATAATGGGCAAACGTATTGGCTAAGTGCTAATATCAATTCCTTTTTAAAAACAGAAACAATTCCTGATTGGTTGAATTTAGCTTTTGGTTACGGAGCTGATGGAATGCTATCAGGTGAAGCCAATAATCCATTGTTTTTAAACCAAAATAGAATACGTCAATATTACTTAAGTTTGGATATCGATTTAAGTCGAATTAAGACAAATTCTCACTTCTTAAAAACCATATTTGACGTTTTTAACGTTATTAAGCTCCCTTTTCCGGCATTAGAATTAAACGGCAATGGTCGGATAAAATGGCACTATATCTACTTTTAAGTTAAAAAATTAACACTTAATCGGTTGATTTTCAATAGTTGAATAATTGTTGTATATTTGCACGCGAATTTTGTACGATAGTTTGGGGAAACTATTTTACTATAAAAAATTAGCTGTTATGATTAAAAATAGCGTTAAGAATATAGTATTACCATTTTCAATTTGTTTACTTATGGCTTTAGCCTTGTATCCAAGTTCATCTCTTAATCCAGAAACATATTCTACTGAAGGATTAGAGCTCAATTATAACATTTCAGAAGATTTGGCTATGGTTACTAAAGACCATACAGTGAAGCATAATGTATTCACTCCATATCTAGGGAAGTCTTTTGAGGGATTCAAAGAAGCTTTAGCTTTTAAGGAATCTAGAGGAGATTATTTTACAGTAAATACTTTAGGATATTTAGGGAAGTATCAATTTGGTGCAGAAACATTAAAAGTTATTGGTATTTATAACCCAAACCAATTCTTATATAACCCTGAATTACAAGAAAAAGCTTTTGTTGCTAATGCAGAGCGTAATAAATGGGTCCTTAGAAACGATATCAAACGTTTTGAAGGAAAACTTATTGGTGGAGTAGAAGTTACCGAGTCTGGTATTTTAGCTGCAGCACACTTAGCAGGTCCTGGAAGTGTGAAAAAGTTTTTACGTAGTTATGGTGTGCAAAATTTATCTGATGCTTATGGCTCTTCTGTAAGGTATTATATGAAAAAGTTTTCTGGCTATGATACTTCAATGATTACTCCGGACAAAAAAGCGCGAGTAACGCTTTAATCTCTATTAATCTTTCTGAATTATAAATATTGTAGGTCTTTTATGTAGATCTTCTTTATTGTGTTTCCAGTCTTTTGCTGACTGAGTTTTTATAAACTCCGTAGGTAGCGTTAAATCACATGCCACACAAACTCTCGTACTAGGATGTAATGTACTAGTTAAGTCTTCGAGCATTTTCATGTTTCGATATGGGGTTTCAATAAAAATTTGAGACTGGTTATGTTCAGAAGATAGACGTTCTAGAGTTTTTAATTTCGACTTTCGCTCACTTTTATCAATTGGTAAATAACCGTTAAACGTAAAACTCTGACCATTCATACCAGAACCCATTAAAGCTAATAAAATTGAAGAAGGACCAACAAGCGGCACGACTTTAATGTCCATTTGATGTGCTAATCCTACAATATCCGCACCAGGATCTGCTATAGCAGGACAACCAGCTTCAGAGAGTAAACCTATTGATATTCCTTCTTGGCAAGGATTTAAAAAGGTATTGCGTTCTTCTTCTGTAGTGTACTTATTTAATACCTGTAGTTTTAAGGACGGTTGTGATTTGTTAGGTGATATACGTTTTATAAAACGACGTGCTGTTTTTTCATTTTCAACAATATAAAAATCAATGTCCTCAACTATTTTTTTTATAGATATAGGTAAAACTTCAAGAGGAGGATTGTCTCCTAATCGCGTCGGTATGAGATATAATTTTCCTTTAGTACTATTCATTAATGTATAACTAATTTATGAGTATTTTGTTTCCCGTTTCCTATTTTGATTTTTAAAATATAAATCCCATTAGAAAATTCGGCTGTATTTATGGTTAGAATGTTTTCTGTAGTACCATCAATGGTCTTTATTTTTTTCCCCTGTATATCGTAAATATAGATTTCTGTTGAAAGCTCAGAATTGGTATTTGTACCAAAATCAATGTTTAGGGTGTTTTTGGATGGATTTGTATATACTGAGCGTACTGATAAAAACGAATCATTGTCGCTTAAAGTTGTGTCTGTGAGTTTGTAGATTTTACCTCCGCTGAGATTTGAAACATAAATTTCACCATTTACATCCTCGCCAAATGCTGACCATTGGCCAGAAAACTGCTGAAAGGTTGTGTTCCATTCCTCATTAATCTCATCGTAAACTAAATACCCAATTTCCTGACTACAATAATCAGAAAAGAAGTACCAACCATTAAAATTAGGATAGTTTACACCTCTGTATCTATAACCTCCAGTAATCGAACATTTCGGTTCTCCATCCCCAAAATGGTTATAACCAGCAACAGGAAAAGTATAGGTGATTGATTCTGAGCATTCTGATGAAACATAGAGACTGTTACCTTCATAGCATTTCCAACCATAGTTGAGTCCTGTTAATGCTTCTTCGGTAGAAGCTCTATTGATTTCTTCATAGGCATTTTGTCCAACGTCTGCAATCCATAGGTCGCCATTTAAGCGGTCGAAAGAAAATTTCCATGGATTTCTAAGGCCGTAAGCCCAAATTTCTTGTCTATTGTCGGTGTCTTGAGCAAATGGATTGTCTATAGGGATACTGTAATTTTGAGTGTCGGTCGTAGAATTAATATCTAATCTTAATATTTTTCCTAATAAGTTTAATTTGTTTTGGGCATTGTTTTCTGGATCGCCAGCAGAACCACCATCCCCAGAAGATATATAGAGATAACCATCTGTTCCAAAAGCTAAGTCGCCACCATTGTGATTATTATAGGGTTGGTTGTAGGTTAATAGCAGTAATTCAGAATTTGGGTCTGCAGTTTCAGGATTAGTCAAATCGGTTGTAAATCTAGAAATTACAGTATCTCCAGAATTATTAATATAGTTGACAAAAAAGTACCCGTTTGCGGTATAATCGGGATGAAAAGCTAAACCTAACAAGCCTCTTTCATTTCCTGTGTTTATAACTTGACTATTTATATCTAAAAAAGGAGAGTCTTGTACAGTACCATTAGAATTAATTATTTTTATCAGACCATCCTGTTCCACCACAAATAATCTGTCATCTCCTGCATGTTTAATACTAACAGGTCTGTCAAAATTAGAAGCAATGAGTTCTAAGTTGAGTTCTTGAGCATACGTTAAAGAAAAGCATGCTATAAGGAATAGAACTATAGTCGGTTTCATAAAATTTTAGTAGTTAAGGTACTAATTTACAAAAAAGACCTTCATCAAAGTTAAAAATGTTTGTATTAGTCTATTAGTGTGTTCGCTATTAGATCGCAGGTCTCGTTAATAAGGTGATAGATATATTCAAATCCATCTTGACCTCCATAATAGGGATCTGGCACGTTTTTATTCTGAATAGACGTATTAATATCAAGAAATAATTGGACTTTTTCAATATCAACATTATGGCGAGCTAAGCTAATAATATCATTATAATTAGATTGATCCATGGCGTAGATATAATCAAACGTATCAAAATCTGAGGCTTTAAATTGCCTTGCACTTTGTGTACTAATATCTAAGCCATTTTGTTTAGCAACAGTAATTGAGCGTATATCAGGAGGGTTTCCTATATGATAGGCAGCAGTACCAGCAGAATCCACATAAAAATGGTCAACAGGAAGTTTAGATTGCATGATGCCATGAGCTAATGGCGATCGGCAAATATTACCTAAGCACACCATTAAAATACGTGTCATATGAAATTGTAATTAAAGGGCTAATTTTTTAGACAAGTCTTCAACATACTTTCTAAATTGCTTATCAGTTGACGATAAATTATCAACGGTTTTACAGGCATGTAATACAGTAGCATGGTCACGTTGTCCTATCTGAGATCCAATACTTGCTAGTGATGCTTTTGTGTATTTTTTAGCAAAGAACATGGCTAACTGACGCGCTTGTACAATATGACGTTTACGTGTTTTAGATTGAAGTGTGTTTACATCCATTTGAAAATAATCTGAAACTACTTTTTGAATGTAATCAATAGAAACTTCACGTTTAGTGTTTTTAACAAATTTCTCTACAATATCTTTTGCAAGATTGATTGTAATTTCTTTTTTGTTGAAAGATGACTGTGCTATTAATGAAATGATTGCGCCTTCAAGCTCTCTAACATTAGTTTTAATATGTTTTGCAACGTATTCTATAATGTCTTCTGGCATTTCAACACCATCTCTGTAAAGTTTGTTCTTTAAAATTGAAACTCTAGTTTCAAAATCAGGTGTTTGTAACTCGGCAGAAAGTCCCCATTTAAAACGCGATAATAAGCGTTGTTCAATATCTTGCATATCTACGGGAGCTTTGTCACTTGTTAAGATAACTTGCTTACCATTTTGATGCAAATGGTTAAAAATATGAAAGAAGACATCTTGCGTACCTGTTTTACCAGATAAGAATTGAACATCATCTATTATAAGCACATCTATAATTTGGTAGAAGTGAATAAAATCATTTCTATTATTCTTTTTTACAGAATCGATATATTGTTGGGTGAATTTTTCCGCAGAAATATATAAGACTGTTTTTTCAGGATATTTATCTTTTATATCCACACCAATAGCATGAGCTAAATGTGTTTTGCCTAAACCAACACCACCAAAAATTAATAGTGGGTTAAAAGATGTTCCTCCTGGTTTGTTAGCAACTGCAATACCTGCATTTCTTGCCAAACGGTTAGAATCTCCTTCTAAGAAATTTTCAAAACTATAACTTGGATTAAGTTGTGATTCAATTTTTACATTTCTAATTCCAGGAATTATAAATGGATTTCTAAGCTCAGGACTTTTATTATTAAAAGGCACATCGACATCTTGCGATTTTAAAGCCGATCTGTTTGCGCTTGGGATTTTTTCTGTAAAAGGTTGTTTGTTGCCATAAGTGTTTTCCATTTTAATAACGTACACTAATTTAGCATCTTCACCCAACTCTTTTGTAAGGGAAACCTTTAATATTTTAACATAGTGCTCTTCTAACCATTCGTAGAAAAATTTACTAGGCACTTGAATACTTAATGCGTTACCAGAAAGTTTGACAGCATCTATAGGTTCAAACCAAGTTTTATAGGCTTGTGGTTGTATATTATCTTTTATAAAAGCGAGACAATTACTCCATACAGATTGCGCTGTGATCTCCATTCGTTAAGTTAGGTTTTTCGTTGTTAGTTATTTTAGCAAAAAAAAAGAGAATTGGAATTCTCTTGTTGTTTTTCAACAGGACAAATATGTGAACAAAATTCTTAATAAAAAAATCAAATAACATTGAATGTTTAGATTTTTTTTCTCATGTTTAAAACTTTAGAAAATTACAAAATTTTTTCTTAATTAAATCATTTATGTATGAATTATAATGAAACTAATATTAGAGTACGCTATGGAGAGACTGACCAGATGGGAGTTGTGTATCATGGTAACTATGCCGCTTATTTTGAAGTAGGTAGAACAGAGTGGTTACGCGAGTTTGGGCTTAGTTATAGCGGAATGGAGGCTGCGGGTATTATGCTTCCTGTGGTTTCTTTAGCTATAAATTACAAAAATTCAGCACGTTATGATGATGTGCTTAAAGTAAAAACAACACTCAAAAAAATGCCCACAGCTTCTATAGAATTTGAATACGAATTACGAAATGAATCTGACGTTTTATTAGCTACTGGTAATACAATTTTAGCATTTATTGACATGGAAAAGAATAGACCTACACGATGCCCAAAATATCTTTTAGATAAACTGCGGAATTATTCGTTATAATTCTTTGATTGCAACTCCGAAAAATTGATTAAATAGTTCAAAAATCTTGGAACTGTGGTTTTTTCTGACAGATATTTCTAACAAACAATCGAGCTCTAGAGTTTGATTTATAATTTCGACGTCGTTTTCTTTTAAAATGCGCATCACTTTGCTCATGTTTTTATATTCAAAATTGAGTTGAAAATTTTTATTAATCGTTTGTTCAATAATATTTGAAGCCTCTAAAGCTAATTGGGCAGCTGTTCGGTAAGCGTTTATTAAACCACCAACACCAAGCTTTACACCTCCATAATACCTAATAACCACGATTAAGATATTGGTGACTTCATAAGATTGTATTTGTCCGTAAATTGGTTGCCCAGCAGAATTGTTGGGCTCACCATCATCGTTGGCTCTATAGTGAATGGTTTCTGTTCCTATTTGATAGGCGTAACACCAATGTCTTGCGGCATAATGTTCTTTTTTTAAATCTTCGATATGTTGTTTGATCTGCTCTTCATTTATAACAGGAAATGTATAACCATAAAATTTACTGTTTTTGTCTTTAAATAATTCGCCTTTTGCAGATTTTGAAATTGTCTTATATGTATCGTTTTCCATTATGCTAACGTAACTAATAGTATTGAAATTAAAGCTAAGATAATACCAATCCAGTTTTTCTTAGAAATGTCTTCTTTAAATAGTACGAGACCTATCAATGTTGAGAGTGCTAAAATTGCAATATGATTAATAGTGAATAAGGTTGAACTTTCGGTGTTTTCTACTCTTAATGCTAAAAGTAAAAAGTGAATAGAACAATAATTAACAAGACCAAGGGCAATACCAAAGGGGATACTTATTAATTTAAATTTGTTTTTAGATTGAGCAAGGCTTACGAGTAATAGGATAACACCAATGAGGGCTGCCATAGCAAAAATAGTTGCCGAGAATAAAGGAATATTATCGTTTGGAGCAAAATAATTTATTGACGTATCTATAATACCAGATCCTAAAAACAAAATAACAGGTAAATATATAGATTGCGTTAGTACAATATTTCCTTTTTGTTTTACAGAGGTTAAATAAACAGCAACTAAAGCTAATATGATCCCTAATATTTTTTGAGTACCAACACTTTCCTTAAACACCACAATACCAAAGACTACAGGAATGATAACGCTCATTTTACTAGCAACAGAAGCGACGGATAGACCGTTTTTCTGAGCGGTTAAGGCCATAACATTAAATATGGCGATAAATAAGAATCCGAGCATGATAGCAGCGATAAACCAATCCGTTTGAACGATTTCTGAAGGTACAATTCGGCCCTTGTAAAGTAAAAAGCCTAAGAGGAATGCTGTAAAATAATTAACAACAATACCTTGTAGGATATTAACTTCATATTTTTTGAAGAGTTTAAATACTACAAAAATAGCAGTAGAAGAAAGGATGCTGATGAGTAAATAGATCAAAAGAGCGCTTTTTTAGTTTCAAAAAGTGTTACCACATCTTCTTTAGTTTCGTCTATATTCCATATGTGGAATCCCATGTTAGCAGCAGTATCTGTATTGTCTTTAGTATCGTCAATAAAAAGACATTCATTAGCTATGAGTTTGTTTTCGTTTAAAACAAATTCAAAAATAGCATTATTAGGCTTTCTAAGATGAATTTCTTGTGACAAGTAAAAGACATCAAAACAAGCTTTAAACTCTTCATAAAATGAAACATTCTGTTTTATAAAATCAATATGCATATCATTGGTATTACTCAACAATATAAGTTTGTATTCTTTTTGATTTGCTAAATTTTTAATGAATTCTAATCGGTGTTCAGGAAACTCTTTAATTATAAAATTCCAAGCATCAATAAGTTGTATTTCAGTAATGTGTGGAAACTTTGTTTTGTAAAACGCAATAAATTCAGAAGTGGAAATTTTTCCAACTTCGTATAATTCATTGGTTCTAATCATATCGTTTTCAAAAGTTTCTAAATTGAAGACGTCTAAAGCATTTTTCATAGCACCTTGTTTGTCAAGGTTGATAAATACATCTCCAAAATCGAAAATTAATGTTTTAATCATGCTGTATATAATATTGTGTAGAGCTTATGTTACGTCTTAAAACGAATGTGGTCTCATTATTTTTAGTTGGTCTTTTAAAATATGATGTTCCTGAATGGTTTGTCCTTTAAGTTTAGGTGCTTTTGTGCCGTTCATAAATTCAGAATTGCCTATAAAAATACGTGCTTCATCCCAAAGGTGTTCATCTATAAATGTTTGTAGTGTTGTTGCTCCCCCTTCAATAATAACAGAGTTAATATTTTGCTGATGTAACAATTTTGCAATTTGAGTGGCTATCGGTTTATCAAAATCAATAATTTTATTGGTAAGTCGTATAGTTTTAGCGTCTTCATTAAAAATGTTGTAGTCTGAGTTTAATTTTGAAGTTTTGTCCAAAACCACTCTAATTGGGTTTTTGCCCGACCAATCCCTAACTGTTAAACTCGGATTGTCTTCTATAACCGTATTGGTTCCGACTAATATGGCTTGTTCTTCTGCGCGCCATTTATGCACGAGTTGACGCGAGTATGTGTTCGTAATCCATACTGGTTTTTTTTCGTCTTTTTGGATAGGAGCAATAAAACCATCGGCAGTTTCGGCCCATTTCAATATAATATAAGGACGCTTTTTGTTGTGAAATGTAAAAAATCGCTTGTGATGAATTTTGCATTCATTTTCTAAAACACCAACAGTCACATTACAGCCAGAAGCTTTTAATTTGGCTATACCTTTTCCTGCAACTTCGGGGTTGTCATCAACACATCCAATGACTACATTAGGGATATGATGCGATATAATTAAGTCGCTACAAGGAGGTGTTTTTCCATAATGACTGCAAGGTTCTAGCGTAACGTAGATCGTGCTTTTTGATAAAAGCGTTTTATCTTTTACCGAGTTTATAGCGTTAACCTCTGCATGATTACAGCCGTATTCGCTTGTAAAGCCTTCTCCAATGATATGGTCATTATAAACAATAACAGCACCAACCATCGGATTTGGTCTGGTGGTTCCTAATCCGTTTTTAGCAATTTGTAAACAGCGTTTTATGTAGATTTCGTGTGGTTTCAATTACAATTTTATTTTTACATCTTGGATTTCATCTATAGCGTATGTTGACGAATACCCCATAATCTTATATTTAATTTCGCCCTTAATATGCACTTTTAACTTTTGTAAAAGTAAACTGCCTAATAGGCTTCCGAGATTTTTGTCATTTGTAAAACTATCGGTTTCAACCTTAATAGTCAACGGAATGGTAAATTTCTCTCGTTTAGGGACATCAAATTCTTCTGAAACTACTGATGCTAATTCTAATTCATTAATATAGACTTTTAGATCGTCTGTTTTTAAAGTTCCACCAACATCATTTTTATTTAGAAACAAAGCTTCTGCTCTAATTGTTATGTTTTTAGAATTGGAGTCGACAACCTCAAAATCCTCTAGTCTAACAAACTCTGGTTTTTTTGTAAAAGAGCAGTTGAAAAGTAATGTAAAAATTAAGGAAAACATTAAGAGTCTTTTAAACATAAAATTGTTTTTATATGTATTTTTGGTTTTGTCTAAAAAAGAGAATTTAGTGCGTAAAGATACTATTGTTATTCGAGAAATTGAAGCCAAGGACAATCCTAAAATTGCTAGAGCAATTCGGAGTGTTTTAATAGAAATGGGAGTGCCAAAAGTAGGTACAGCTTATGAAGATGCGGCCTTAGATTGTATGACAGAAACGTACAGTCAGCCTAAGAAAGCGTATTTTGTAGTTGAACGTGGTAACGACATCATTGGAGGTGCAGGAATTTCGCCTTTAGATCATTACGAAGGTAATGTGTGCGAATTACAAAAGATGTATTTTATGCAAGAAGCCAGAGGCAAAGGTTTAGGAAGCGAAATGATGAATACATGTTTAGATTTTGCTAAGCAATCTGGTTTTGATCAATGCTATTTAGAAACCTTACCATATATGGAGGATGCACGTAAATTATATAAAAAAGTGGGGTTTAAGTCTATTGATAAACCAATGGGAGATACAGGGCATTACTCATGTACCGTTTGGATGCTTAAAGATTTGTAAATAATGGTTTTAAAAGAACTTCAACATATATTTCATATTGAATTAGATGCTATTTACGGTAAGCATGAAGTCGATAGTTTTTTCTATTTATGCACAGAACATTATTTGAATGTGCCAAGAATACAGTTGACTTTAGAACCAGAATTAGCAATCACTAAATCTGAAACGGATACGTTTTTTAAAGTTTTAGAAGATTTAAAACAGCAAAAACCTATTCAGTATATCTTAGGTGAAACTGAATTCTTCGGATTACCATTTAAGGTGAATAAAAATGTATTGATTCCGAGACCAGAAACAGAAGAGTTAGTGGATCTAATTAGTCGTTCTGTGATGTCGCTTGTAGTTGATAAGCCTGTGAAAATCTTAGATATTGGAACAGGATCGGGATGTATAGCGATTGCTCTAGCTAAAAACTTGCCTAATGCCAAAGTTTATGCTTTGGATGTGAGTAAAGAAGCGTTAAAGGTTGCTAAACAAAATGCAGAAATCAATAAGGTTGACATCAATTTTATTGAGGCTAGTATTTTAGATGATACTTATCATTCCGCATTTGAAGCGGAATCTAATTTTGATATCATTGTTTCCAATCCGCCATATGTAAGAAACTTAGAAAAAGAAGAAATTAAGCCTAACGTTTTAGATAATGAACCGCATTTGGCTCTGTTTGTAGAAGATGATAATCCATTGTTATTTTACAAAGCGATTACCAATTTTGCGATTAAAAAGTTAAAAGATAAAGGGAGCTTATATTTTGAAATTAACCAATATCTTGGAGAAGAAACGCAGCAGTTATTAATAGATGCCAATTTTGAAGCGATTGAATTGCTGAAAGATTTGAATGGGAATGATAGAATGTTGAAAGCTGAGAAAGGATAATATGAGAGTTTTAGTGTCCTTAATCGTTTTTATAATTTGCTTTTCTTGTAAAGAGAAAAAAGAAGAGATTATTGATATAGAAAATAATATTGTAATAGATACGTATCAAACTTTAAATAAAGAAGACGAAAAACAAAAATTAAAACTCCAAGAATTAAAAGAGCGATTTTATCATGTAAAACTTTATGATGATGAAAAATCAAGAGATACAATTGTAGGTTTCGATTTTTTGGAAAGTGATACTAATGTAGATTACACTTTCGATTATGAGCCATTTATTAAAAGATTATATTCTGATTCTATTCGTTTATATACTAAAAATATAGAAATTGTTTTTCATAAATCTAAGTTCGAAAAAAATAAAGCCAAACTTACTTACGATAGTGATAGCTTAAATATTACTCAAATTGATAATCATGATGTTATAGGGGCAGAGGGTATTCCGAATAGCTATATTTCAAAAATGTATTTAGATTTAAGTAATACCCATGTTGAAATTGATAAACGTTATTTTGAAGACCTATACGAACCAAATTTCGATTTAACTGAGGCGTATTATTACGATAAAGAAATTATTATAACAATGGCAAACAGTGATGGCTATTTAGGCTATAATGTCACTTTTTTTATTGATGAAGAATTAAACATAAAGCGAATAATTTACATTCCCTAGAAATGAATACAAAACAAAAAATAGAATCCCTTAGAGAAGAGCTGCGTCAGCACAATTACAATTACTATATCTTAGATGATGCCACCATTAGTGATTATGAGTTTGACATAAAACTAAAAGAACTTCAGGCGTTAGAAGACGCAAATCCTGAATTTTTTGATGCCAATTCGCCAACGCAACGGGTTGGAGGTGCTGTAACTAAGAATTTTAAAACGACGGTTCATGATTCTAGAATGTATTCGTTAGATAATTCGTATTCCAAAGAAGATTTGTTGGATTGGGAAACCCGAGTAAAAAAGATGGTCGATGGTGAGGTAAACTATACTTGTGAGTTAAAATACGATGGTGCCTCTATAAGTTTAACTTATGAAAATGGTCAATTATTAAGAGCTGTAACTCGTGGAGATGGAGTACAAGGAGATGAAGTGACTGCAAATGTAAAAACAATACATACGGTTCCACTTCAATTAAAAGGCGATTATCCCGAGCGTTTTGATATCAGAGGAGAAATAGTCTTACCAATTGAAGGATTCCTAAAAATGAATGAAGAACGCGTTGAAAATGATGAGGAACCATACAAAAACCCCAGAAATACAGCGTCGGGAAGTTTAAAGCTGCAAGACAGTGCTGAAGTGGCAAAACGTCCTTTAGAATGTTTGTTATATAGTATAGTAGGGAATAATCTCAATATTACGTCGCAATTTGAAGGTCTAGAAAAAGCGAGATCATGGGGATTTAAAGTGCCGCAAGAGGCTAAATTGGTAAATTCCATTGATGACGTTTTAGAGTACATTAATTATTGGGATGAAAACAGATATAATTTACCTTACGAGATTGATGGAGTAGTGGTTAAGGTGAATAATTTATACCAACAAGACGAATTAGGCTTTACGGCCAAAGCGCCACGTTGGGCAATGGCTTATAAATTTAAAGCCGAACAAGTGTCTACACGACTCAACGAAATTACCTACCAGGTTGGTCGTACCGGAGCTATTACACCTGTAGCCAATTTAGAACCTGTGCAATTAGCAGGTACGATTGTAAAGCGGGCTTCTCTTCATAATGCCGATCAAATTGAAAAGTTAGATATAAGAGAAGGTGATGTAGTGTTTGTAGAAAAAGGAGGTGAAATTATTCCAAAGATTATAGCTGTAGATTTATCTAAACGTCCAGAAAATTCGGTGCCTACAACGTATATTTCAAAATGTCCAGAATGTGATACGGAACTTGTTAGGCTAGAAGGTGAGGCTAAACATTATTGTCCTAATTATAAAGCTTGTCCTCCTCAAGTCATTGGACGAATTCAGCATTACATTTCTAGAAAAGCAATGGATATTGATGGTTTGGGTGGTGAAACGGTTGCTTTATTAGTTAAAGAGGGGTTGATTCATAATTATTCTGATTTATACGAATTAACTGTAGAACAAGTGATGCCGCTTGAACGTATGGCACAAAAAAGCGCAGAGAATTTGGTAAAAGGGATTGAGCTGTCTAAACAAATTCCATTTGAACGGGTGTTGTTTGCGTTAGGTATCCGTTATGTTGGTGAAACAGTTGCTAAGAAATTAGCCAAACATTATAAGTCTATAGACGCTTTAATGTTTGCTTCAACATTAGATTTAGTGACGGTTGATGAAATAGGTGAGCGGATTGCCCAAAGCGTGGTAGAATTTTTCTCTTCTGAAGAAAATAGAATTATTATAGAGCGTTTAAGGGCTTTTGGAGTACAATTAGAAATCTCTGCAGAGAAATTAGCTGGTCAAACCGAAAAACTAAAAGGACAAACATTCGTTGTCTCAGGTGTTTTTGAAACAATCTCTCGTAATGACTTGAAAAAACTAATAGAAGATAATGGAGGTAAAGTGTCTTCATCTATTTCATCTAAAACCACTTACGTGGTAGCTGGAGATAAAATGGGACCAAGTAAACGTACAAAGGCAGAAAGTTTAGATATTCAAATACTTACAGAAGACGCTTTTTTAGACCTTTTGAAATAAATTCCTACGTAAAACATGTTATTTAATCGATTAAATGTGGTATTTTAACGTTTACATGTTAAAAAAAAGGTTATATTTGCTTCATTAATAAGGGATTAATTAATGTTAGCGAATAAAATTTTAAAAGTAGTATTGTTGCTCTTGGGCGGTATTTATGTTTTACTTCAAGGTTTTGCTTTAGAAGTCGAAGGGGATGCTGTGGCTTCAATAGCATTTGTTTTACTTACTGGGCTTTATTTTTGTTTTACCAAACATAAATCAAAATTGTTCTTATCGTTTTTGGTGGTTTTTACCATAGCGCAAGTAATCAGTTTTATGGGATGGTATGCTCCAATACTAGAAAATGGGGAAATGGATTACTCTTATTTTGTACCCAATATTTTGCTTATAGTGGCTTATTTGTTATTAATTATAAAGATAGGATTTCAGCTGAATATGAAAAAGGTCTTCTTGGAGTTAACGGTTCCTATTATAATATTAGTGATACTAGATGTTTTTTGTGTTTCATTAATATCGAGTACAACAGAAGGAGTTTTTAATTATTATGAAGATGCTTTAGAACTTATCTATAATGCTGTGGTGATGGCGTTATTATCATTTGCACTTATTAACTACTTGTATCGAAACAACAATAAGTCAATGTTGTTTTTAATAGGCTCTATTTTTATAGTGTTTTCTGAGATTATTCAATTGGCTTATTTCTATATTTTAAGTAATGATAATAGTTTAGGTTATGTTTATTCCTTTTTCTTAGTGGTTGCATTTGTCTTTTACTATATGCAATCGCAACACGTGGTCAGTGATCCAACTCCGGCATATACAGACGATCCGATGGAAGCCTAATTTGTAAAAGTGTTTACATAGAAAAGCTTATTAAACAATTATTGATGTTCCTTCGGCGGCAACAGTCTTTCCTGGTTCAAAATAAAAATCGATTTTACCAAGATATAAACCAAAGCAACCTACTTGATTTACTAATACGTTTTTACCAACACTGTTTTTTTCTATGGTTGGTTTTGGCAAAAAGGTATGGGTATGTCCTCCGATGATTAAATCGATGTCCTTTGTAGCTCTTGCTAATGTTATGTCACTTACTTTGTCCGGACTATTTTTATAGTAGTACCCGATATGAGACAAGCAAATCACCAAATCACAAGATTGTTCTTCTTTTAAGATACGAGACATGTCTTGCGCGATCTCAATAGGGTTGTGGTAAACTGTTTCTTTATACATCTCTTTATTCACTAAGCCATCAAGTTCAATACCTAAGCCAAATATGCCAATTTTAATACCGTCCTTAATAATAATTTTATAAGGTTTTACATGCGTATCCATTACGGTGTTTGTAAAATCGTAGTTTGCTGAAACAAATTCAAAATCAGCATGTGGAATTTGAGCATATAGGCCATCGATACCATTATCAAAATCATGATTCCCAATAGTAGCGACATCATATTTTAGCATGCTCATTAGTTTAAACTCTAACTCTCCTCCGTAATAATTAAAGTAAGGAGTACCTTGAAAGATGTCTCCGGCATCTAATAATAACGTATTAGGGTTTTCCATTCTAATAGATTCAACCAAAGTTGCACGTCTTGCAACACCTCCTTTATTAGCATTTCTTCCATCTTCTGGACCAAAAGGGTCAATATGACTATGCACATCATTGGTGTGCAGGATTGTGATTTTTTTCGTTTTAGACGGACTAAAAGATTGTAAGCTTAGACCACCAACACCTGCTAAAACTGTTGCGGCTGTAGATTTTTGAATAAAGTGTCTTCTCTTCATGATTTAATCTTCTAATTTTATAAAACGTTGATCTTGTTTAGGGTTTAAAGTATCTTTCTTTTTAAAGTTATCGATTAAGACATCTCTAATTTTATAATTTAACACGTATAAACCTTCGTTAGGGTGAAAAAACGTCATGCCATCACCACCATTGTAGAGGTAATCGTTAGTTGCTACATAGTAAGTTTTATTGATATCTATAGGTTTACCATGAATCGTGGCAGATTTAACTGCCGAATTATGATCTAAAGTTAATTGTAGTTGATGCGAAACGGGATGTGCGCGTTTAGCTTCAGAAAGGTACTCCATCATGTCATTAATTTGCGTCCCTTTAATACCAACAACAACAACCGAATTTTCAAAAGGCATAATCTCATAGGCTGTTCTTATGGTGATATTTCCTTTAGAAATAATAGAACGTATACCGCCATGATTAAGTAATACAAAGTCAATATTCTTTTCTGTTCGTTGATTAAATACAGGGTTACATTCACTATAAACGGCATCTGCCATTAAATTCCCTATAGCTGTATTGAATTCTCCGTCAGACTTCGTGTAGGTTTTTGGGGCATAAGAGATGATACTATCCATGTTTTTATTCACATGCATCCTATATGGAGCTATAAAATCCTCAATAGCTTGGTCGGGTTTTAAACTGTCATTAATTTCAATTCGTTTACCTTCAATTTTTGAAAGTTTTGTTGAAGCACACGAAAAAATGAGCAACAATAAACAGAGTTTTAAAATATGTTTAATAGTCATTGAATAACTTATAAGAAGTTTATAATAAAATGTAAGTGCTTTTATTAAATTTGCACAAAGGCTAAAGGTAAATGATTTTAAAAACATTTAAGGAAAAATCTAATCGAAAATATGTCAATAATTTATTGGCTACACGTCAGTCTACCGTTAATAATGATAAGGTAAAGACTGTTGCAGTGTTACTTAATACAAGCGAATTTCATGAATTTGAAGTGTTTAGAGTGTATTTTAAAGAACTAGGGTTAACTTCGCCGAAGCATAAAATTGTAGCCTTTACCTTAGATGATAAATTAGAACACAACAATTGGAATGTCCATTTTAGTCCAAAAGATTTTGGTTGGAAAGGAAAAATTAAAAATTTAGATTTAGACGCGTTTATTAATGAGCCTTTTGATATGCTGATTTGCTTTTATAAGAATGACGTTTTGCAATTAAAGATGATGACAGCGGCATCTAAAGCTAAATTTAAAGTAGGGATATCTAGAGATGACGAGCGCTTGTACGATTTAATAATTGATGTAGGGATTCAGGATATCAATATTTTTAAGCAAGAATTAAAAAAATACTTAAATATTTTAAATAAATTATAATGACCAAATTTATAGGAACAGGTGTTGCTTTAATCACACCTTTTAACGCAGATCTAAGTATCGATTTTGATGCATTAGAGCGTTTGGTAGAATATAACATTGCTAACGGTACAGACTACTTAGTTATCAGTGGAACAACAGGAGAGAGTGTAACCGTTACCCCTGAAGAAAAAAAGGAATTAATTACGTTTATAGCTAAAATTAATAATGGCAGATTACCTTTAGTATTAGGTATTGGTGGAAATAATACAGCAAGTGTTGTTAATGAAATTAAAGCCACTGATTTTTCTGCAATTGACGGTGTTTTATCGGTGTCACCATATTACAGTAAACCAACTCAAGAAGGTATTTACCAACATTTTAAAGCCATTTCTGCCGTATCACCAAAACCGATTATTTTATATAATGTTCCTGGTAGAACGTCATCAAATATGTCACCTGAGACAACATTAAGGTTGGCCAATGACTTTGAGAATATTGTAGCGGTTAAGGAAGCCGGAAATAATGTGCACCAATATTTGGAATTGTTAAGAAACAAGCCGAAAGGATTTTTAGTCCTATCTGGTGATGATGATTTAGCTTTAGGTGTCGCTTTAGCTGGTGGTTCTGGTGTTATTTCTGTGATAGGACAAGCGTTACCAAAGGAATTTTCTGAAATGATAAGACTAGGCATTGCGCGCAAAGCAAAAGAGGCTTATGATATTCATTTTAAGCTAATGCCAATTACCGGACTCATATTTTCTGAAAACAATCCTGCTGGTATTAAAGCGGTTTTAAGTGCTTTAAATATATCAAAATCACACGTGCGTTTACCACTTGTTGAAGCTACAGATAAATTGAAAGCAAGCATAAAATCAGAACTAAAAATTCTAGGAAAAAGTTAAACTTTATATAAATAGATATCTAACCTAGTTACAACCCTTAATTTAGCGGATAATAATTGTTTTTTAAATCCGTTAATAATGCTTACTTTTGCATTCTGTTTAAAATTTATGAAGAGAGGACTTTACATACTACTTATCAGTGTACTATTTATTTCTTGTAGTGACTTTCAGAAAACACTAAAATCTGAAGATACTGCATCGAAATTTGAGATGGCTACTGAACTTTACGATGCTGGAAAATGGAATAAATCTTTTAGATTGTTGGATCAAATCCTTCAAAAATATAGAGGAAAACCGCAAGCAGAAAAAATAACATTTATGCATGCTATGTGTTCTTATCAACTAAAGGATTATTACATCGCTAGTTTTCACTTTGATAAATTTACAGATATTTATCCGCAAAGTGAAAAAGCGGAAGAGGCCGCATTTTTAGCCGCTAAAGGGTATTATTTCAATTCTCCGGTGTATTCTAAAGAACAAAAAGAAACGATTGAAGCCATTGAAAAATTACAACTTTTTGTAAATCAATATCCTGAGTCTCAGTATTTAGGTGAAGCTAACGAATTAGTTAAAGAATTAGATTTTAAATTACAGAAGAAAGCATTTGAAATTGCTAAGCAGTATAATTTAATACGAGAATATAAAGCTTCAATAAAAGCGTTTAATAATTTTTTATTAGAGTTCCCAGGAGCTACTTTAAGAAGTGAAGCGTTTTATTATAGATTTGATTCGGCTTATAATTTGGCAATTTTAAGTATCGATTATTTGAAAGAAGAACGATTAAAAGATGCTATAGGATATTATACAGCCCTAAAGAAAGCGTATCCAAATTCAGAATACATGGAGGATGCGACTAGAATGAACGAAGAATTACAACAACAATTAAATACGTTTACTACTAAAAGTTAAACATTATAACGATGGATTTAAAAAAGACAGATGCACCAGTAAGTACAATTACTTACAACAGAAACGAAATTGATGCGGCAACAGATAATATCTATGAAGCAATTTCTGTTATTTCTAGACGTGCTGAGCAGATTAATACAGACATCAGACGCGAATTAATAGACAAACTAGAAGAGTTTGCTACTTATAATGATAGTCTTGAGGAGATTTTTGAAAACAAAGAACAAATAGAAGTATCTAAGTTTTACGAAAAATTACCAAAGCCTCATGCTTTAGCTGTTAAAGAATGGTTAGATAATAAGATTTATCATAGAAATACTGAGGATCCTCAGTCATAAATTATAAGCCTTAGATGTCTATTCTAAAGGATAAGAATATTTTATTAGGCATTACTGCTGGTATTGCCGCATATAAATCTGCTAGTTTAGTCAGATTATTCATAAAAGCAGGCGCTAACGTTAAAGTCGTTATGACGCCTGCTTCTAAAGAATTTATTACTCCTCTTACGCTTTCCACATTATCAAAAAATCCGGTGTATTCTTCCTTTGTAGATGAAGATGAGGATAACCAAGTATGGAATAACCATGTCGATTTAGGACTATGGGCAGATCTCTTTGTAATTGCTCCGGCTACGGCCAATACCATGGCTAAAATGGCAAATGGTGTTTGTGATAATATATTGTTAGCAACCTATCTTTCTGCAAAATGCCCCGTGTATTTTGCGCCCGCGATGGATTTAGATATGTATAAACATAAATCTACAAAAGCATCCTTTAATAAATTAGCTTCTTACGGAAATCATATGATTCCGGCTGGTACTGGTGAACTTGCTAGTGGTTTGGTTGGAGAAGGTCGTATGGCAGAACCAGAAACGATTGTTAGTTATATTGAGAACCTAATTTTAGATCAATTGCCTTTAAGAGGGAAGCGTGTTTTAATTACTGCTGGTCCCACTTATGAGGCCATCGATCCGGTGCGTTTTATAGGTAATCATTCTAGTGGGAAAATGGGATTTGAAATAGCCATAGCAGCATCAAACTTAGGAGCTGAGGTTGTTTTGGTTACTGGTCCAACACATCAAAAACTAAGGCATAACTTCGTAACTGTAATTCCTGTCGTTAGTGCAGAAGACATGTATAATGAAGTACATAAACATTTCAACACTTCAGATATTGCTATTCTTTCAGCTGCTGTGGCAGATTATAGACCAAAGAATGTGGCCACTCAGAAAATAAAAAAGAAAGAAACAACGTTTACTATTGAGTTAGAAAAGACGAAGGATATTTTAAAATCTCTAGGTGCGATTAAAAAAGAACAATTTTTAGTCGGTTTTGCTTTAGAAACGAATAACGAATTAGAGCATGCCAAAGGAAAGCTAAAGGCTAAGAATTTAGATGTAATTGTACTAAATTCTTTACAAGACAAAGGTGCTGGTTTTGGAGTGTCAACAAATAAAGTTACATTTATAACGTCTTCTAACGACATTATTGAAAATGAACTAAAATCAAAGGCAGACGTTGCTCAAGATTTAATGCAACTTATATTAAAACAAACTCATGCGTAACCTATTTTTTTTATTCGCTTTTTTATGGACTTCTGTAATGGTTTCTCAAGAGTTAAACTGTACAGTAAATGTGATAGCGCAGCAAACAGGAAACGAAAATGATGTTATTTATAAAACGCTAGAGAAACAGCTATCTGAGTTTATTAATAATACAGAGTGGACAAGAAAGAGGTTTGAAACCCAAGAGCGTATTAATTGTAGCATGGTTATTAATATAACGGAACAAAGTAATAACTTGTTTTCTGCGTCATTACAAGTGTCTTCGTCTAGACCAATTTATAATTCTACCTATAGTTCTCCAGTTTATAACTACAACGATAAGAACTTTAATTTTGAATATCTAGAATTTCAGAATCTGGTGTTTAATGAAAATCAGTTTGAATCTAACTTAATTTCAGTACTGTCATTTCATGTGTATATGATTTTAGGAATGGATGCTGATACGTTTGAACTTAATGGGGGGAATCCATATTTTGAACAAGCTCAAACGATTGCAAGCTATTCGCAAAAGCTTAATGGTCAGGGGTGGAAATTAGAAGACGGCTTACAGTCGCGTTTTGCATTGATTAATAATTTAATGTCTCCATCATATAAAGATATGAGATTGGCTATGTACAAATATCATATAGAGGGTTTAGATATTATGTATGAAGATGTCAAAAAAGGTAAATCTCAGATAATAGCTGTATTAGATGATTTACAGAACGTACATAGAGCACGACCAAATTCTTATTTAATGCGTGTGTTTTTTGATGCCAAAGCAGATGAAATTCTAGATATTTTATCTGGTGGGCCAAGTGTTAATATCACTAATGCTATGGATATCTTAAATAGAATAGCTCCAATGCACTCTCAAAAGTGGCGGAATATTCAGTATTAAGTTGACCTATCTTTAATTTTTGGTACTATTGGGATTAACCAAAACCCTTTGAGTCTTCAAATATATTTCCAATGTAATTTCTCATTACTTAGCCTTAAAAACTTAATTTTGTAATATAAAATTATAAGCGCTTGTTAACAACACTTCACATAAAAAATTACGCACTCATTGATGAGTTAAACGTATCATTTAATAATGGTTTAACTATTATTACAGGAGAAACGGGAGCAGGTAAGTCCATTTTATTAGGTGGTCTTTCTTTAGTATTAGGAAAACGTGCAGACCTTAGTCAGGTGAAAAATACTGATGAAAAATGTGTAATAGAGGCCACTTTTGATATTGCCAATTATGATTTAAAATCGCTATTTAAGTCATTAGACTTAGATTACGATGTACAAACAATTATTAGACGAGAGATTTTGCCGTCTGGAAAATCTAGAGCCTTTATTAATGATACACCTGTTACTTTAGAAAGTTTAGTTGGGTTAAGTAGTTCTCTTATAGATATTCATTCACAGCACCAAACACAACAGTTAACACAAGATGATTATCAGTTTAAGGTAATCGATGCTTTAGCCGAAAACAAATCGAATTTAGACGCATTTTCTAAAGCTTTATTGAGCTTTAAAACACTTCAAAAATCTTTAGAAGAATTAAAACAGTCTAAAGCCGAATTGATAAAAGAGTATGATTATAATCTGTTTTTATTTAAAGAGCTAAATGAAATTAATTTAGAGAAAATAAAAATTGAAGATTTAGAGGCGCAGTACGAAGAACTTAATAATGTTGAAATCATAGGAGAGAAGTTAGGTAGTACTAAGTTAATCTTAAATGCAGAAGACCTTGGAGTGATTGATCAGATTAATTCGGTAAAACAAGAATTGTCTAGAATTGCCAATTTTGGTGCGCCTTATGAATCTTTAAAAGAACGTATTATCAGTGTTGGGATTGAGTTAGATGATGTACTTATTGAGATTGATAAGCTTGAAGACAATTTAATTACAGATCCTCAAGAGTTAGATCGTATTAATAGCAAACTTCAAATTGTAAATAATTTATTCCAAAAACATGCTGTTTCAGAAATAGAAGATTTAATAGGAATAAAAAACGATTTAAAATTAAAAATTGATAATACTGAGAGTTTAGATCAATCGATAATTGATAAAGAACAAGAGATTTTAAAAGCCAAAGAGAAATTAAATCAAATAGCTTTAAAAATTTCTAAGAATAGAAAAAAAGTAATTCCTGTTTTTGTATCAAAGTTAGAAGCTATTCTTTCAGACTTAGGTATGCCAAATGCCAAATTCAAAGTTGAATTAGAGCCAACGAATCATTTTTTTAAAAATGGAAAAGATAGCTTACAATTTTTATTTATGGCTAATAAAGGGTCTAGTTACAACGAACTTAAAAAAGCGGCTTCTGGTGGTGAATTGTCGCGTATCATGTTAGCGATTAAATCTGTGTTAGCAGAATACATTCAGCTACCATCTATTATGTTTGATGAAATAGATACTGGTGTTTCTGGTGAAATTTCAAACAAAATGGGAGAGATAATGAAACAAATGAGTCATAGAATGCAAGTCTTTACGATTACACACTTACCTCAAATTGCAGCTAAAGGAAATTCACATTTTAAAGTCTTTAAAACGGATATTGAGGATATTACGCATACGCAACTTAAAAAACTAAATGAAGAAGAACGTGTCGTTGAAATTGCTCAAATGTTGGGTGGTTTAACCATTACAGATTCTGCAATGGCACATGCTAGACAGTTATTAAATTAAAATCTAAAATACTAAGTTTAAAGTTGTATTAACTTTGAGCGCTATACAATTCAATAAAACCAACATAACACTGTAAACATGTCATATAATTTACTAAAAGGAAAGAGAGGAATCATATTTGGAGCTTTAGATGAAAATTCTATTGCTTGGAAAACAGCTGAGCGCGTACATGAAGAAGGAGGAACATTTGTGTTAACCAATTCGCCAGTTTCTATACGTATGGGGCAAATAGACGAACTAGCTAAAAAAACAGGGGCACAGATTATTCCTGCTGATGCCACATCAGAAGAAGATTTACAAAATTTAGTAGCACAGTCTATGGAAATTTTGGGAGGTAAAATTGATTTCGTTCTACATTCTATTGGGATGTCTATCAATGTGAGAAAAGGAAAACATTATACGGATCAAAATTACGCTTGGACACAAAAAGGAACAGATGTTTCTGCGATGTCCTTTCATAAAGTAATGCAAACACTTTATAAAGCTGATGCGATGAATGAATGGGGAAGTATTGTGGCCTTAACCTATATGGCAGCACAACGTGTTTTTCCAGACTATAATGATATGGCAGACAATAAAGCCTATTTAGAAAGTGTAGCACGTAGTTTTGGTTATTTCTTTGGTAGAGATAAAAAAGTAAGAGTAAATACAATTTCACAATCACCAACACCTACAACTGCAGGTAGTGGCGTTAAAGGCTTTGATGGGTTTATAGCTTATGCAGAAAAAATGTCTCCTTTAGGCAATGCTACAGCGATGGACTGTGCTAATTATACTGTAACGTTATTTAGTGATTTAACAAAGCGAGTAACATTGCAAAATTTATACAATGACGGAGGCTTTAGTAATATGGGGGTAAGTGATGAAGTCATGGAAACGTTTGTAAAGAACCAGTAATCTAATAAAAACTTATTCTGAAAGCCATTATACAATTTGTATAATGGCTTTTTTTTGGTTAGTCTCGAAAAAATATTGTGAACTACCTTAGAACTATAGCGCCTTATGTTTTATGTCGATATTTTATACATTTTAACGATTTGAAAGTTAAACTGAAGTTTATTATGAATAATTAACATATTTTTAAAGAATTACTAACTTAAATATTAATTTTATGAAGAAAATTACATTATTCATGGCGATTTTATTTACATCGCTTTCTTTTTCTCAAGTTACCATAGGTACCAGTAACGACGGTGGACTTTTTGAATCACCTCCAGTAACAGCTTATTATGGTTATTCTTATGGTCAATCTATTTATTTGGCTTCGGAAATAAACTCTACGGGTGATATCACATCGATGGATTTTCAGCTTATAGCAGGAGCCGATATGTCATCTGCAGATGAAATGGTAGATGTTTGGATTGGACATACTACTAAATCTTCATTCGAGTCTACAACTGATTGGGTAGATGTTTCAACTTTAACACAAGTATTAACTAGTGGAACCGTTACTGTAGCAGCAGATGTTTTAACAGTAACATTTAGTACTCCATTTACCTATAATGGAACAGATAACTTAATCATTGCTTTTGATGCAAATGAAGCAGGATATGGAGGTGGATCTGATCGTGTTTCTGTAACAGATGGCCCTACATCTAATTTGTCATTAGTTTATAGAACAGATACAGCTTTAAATAATCCAGACCCATTAGCACCACCAACAGGGGTTTTATTTCAGTCTAGAGGTAATGTTACTTTTAATGGAATAAGTCCGTTATGTGCACCAGCAGCGGCTACTGCTTCAATAGTTGAAGATTGTGATAACGCTCAATTCTCAATATTAGTAGATGTAACTGATTTAGGCGACTCTACTAATCTTGAAATCACTAACGATGCCGGTGTTGCTTCTACAACAGTAACTGCAACAGGTGAAGTAACTGTTGGGCCATTTCCAGTGGGAACGCCAGTAGTATTAACACTTGAAAGTGAAAATAATGATTTATGTGATGTTGCTTTAGATACAATATTAGATTTCTGCCCAACTGCAGCTAATACATTAGATTATTATAACTTACAATGGCCTGCTACATTAACCTTTCCTGAAAATGAAACAACAGAGCAAATGGTTTATGCTCAAGCTTACGAAGCTGGCTTAACAGATGTAGCTGTTGGAGAAGCAGCAGCAGGTATAGAAGCTTGGATTGGCTATAGCACTACGGATACAGATCCTTCTACTGAAGATTGGACATGGGTGGTTGCTCCATTTATATCAGAAGAAGGTTTTAACGGTAACAATGATCAGTTTCAATTAAACATGCAGAGTCTAGGTTTAGCTGAAGGTACGTATTATTATGCAAGTCGTTTTTCGTTAAATGATGGACCATATATGTATGGTGGTATTTTAACTGATGGTTCTAACGGTGGAGCTTGGGATGGCACAACTAATGTTTCTGGAGTATTAACGGTTACAGAACGTTTGCCAGTTCCTGGAGATGATTGTTCAAACCCTATTGTTATAAGCACTTTACCGTATAACACTACTGATGACACTGTAAATTATACCAATTTTTTTGGTAATGGTGATAGTTCTTGTAATGATAATTATTTAAGTGGAAATGACGTTGTGTATACATATACACCAAGCGCAGATGCTAATATTAATTTGAATTTAACAGAATTAACCGATACGTGGTCTGCTATTCATTTATTAGATGGCTGTCCTACAGATGAAGCAGCAACTTGTGTTGGTTTTGTCGGTTCTTCTGGTAATACTGATAGAGGTATTGAAGCTGTAGATGTTGTTGGTGGAACTACTTATTATATTGTGATTTCTACATTTGCATCGCCATACTCTGTAGGTTATACCTTAGATATTACAGAAAACACTTGTACTAATGCTACAGCTACATATACTGTGGTTAGTGATTGTGACACTAGTGGTGGTTTTAATATCGAAGTAGATATTACAGATATGGGAACAGCTACAGAAGTTTCTGTAACTGACGATCAAGGTAATGCTGCTCAATCAGCAACAGGAGCAACAATGTTAACATTTGGTCCTTATGTAAATGCTACGGATGTGGTAATTACGATATCGGATATGAATGATGCAAATTGTGTACAAACAAGTGATACTTTAACGCAAGTAGCATGTCCGCCAGCGAATGATGATTGTGCAGGTGCAGAAGCTCTTACAATTGGTGCTACTGTTGCAGGAAGCACAGTAGGTGCTACTGGTGCAGCTTCTTCATCTTGTGATGGTACGATAGGTAATGATGTTTGGTATACAGTTACTGGTGATGGAGGTGAGATAACAATTACTGTAGACGCAGCTACTGTTGATCAACAAATTGGTGTTTTTGAAAGTGTTGATTGTGCAGGAATAATATTGGGATCTTGTCTTGAGAGTGCGGATGGTTTCACTAATCCTTCATCAGTAACATTTACTTCAACTGCAGGAACTAATTATTATATCCAAGTTGGAGCTTGGTCTAGTACTTCTGGTGATTCAACTTTTGCTATTACTGTAGAAACAACATTATCTACAAATAATTTTGAAACTGAAGCAGCGTTCTCTTATTATCCAAACCCAGTTAAAAATACGTTAACATTAAATGCTCAAAATACCATAGAGCATGTGGCAATGTACAATATGCTAGGTCAAGAAGTATTAAGAGCGACTCCTAATGCTGTGGATAGTGATTTAGATATGTCTAACTTGCAAACAGGGACTTACTTTGTAAAAGTAACTATTGCAAATGTGACTAAAACAATACGAGTGATTAAGCAATAAGCATTATACGCTTTATTGAATACAGAAAAGCCGCTAATTTTAGCGGCTTTTTTTTGTTTTAAAAGCAAATGTTTCAAAACCCTGTTTTTCGTTTTTGTGCTATGGTATAAACCTTCAATTAAAGCTAGAGTAACTGTTAAATGTTGCGATTGGTTTATTTATCTTTGTTGCCTATGAAAACTATTGATTTTTCTTTTGTTATTCCTGTTTACAACAGACCAAACGAGATTAAAGAACTGCTAGAAAGCTTTTCAAACTTTGAAGGGCAATATGATTATGAAATTGTAATTGTTGAAGATGGTTCCGAGGAAACAGCAGAGGCGGTTGTGATACCATTTAAAAATCAATTGAATATTTCTTATTATTTTAAATCTAATACTGGGCCAGGTGATTCTAGAAATTATGGGATGCAAAAAGCAAAAGGCAACTATTTTATTATTTTAGATTCAGATGTGTTACTACCTCCTAATTATTTAAATGAAGTTAAACAGTTTTTGACAACCTCATACTATGATTGCTTTGGTGGACCAGATGCGGCGCATAGCTCGTTTTCAAATCTTCAGAAAGCTATTAATTTTGCGATGACCGCTTTTATTACCACAGGAGGTATACGAGGTGGAAAACAAAAGGTCGAAGACTATCAGCCACGAAGTTTTAATATGGGAATATCTAAAAAGGCATTTTTAGCATCAGGTGGATTTGGTAAAATTCATCCAGGTGAAGATCCCGATTTATCACTACGTTTACAGCAATTAGGCTTTAAAACAACACTAATTCAAAATGCGATTGTGTATCATAAACGACGTATTTCTTGGTCTAAATTTTATAAGCAAGTCCATAAATTTGGAATGGTAAGACCTATTCTTAATCAATGGCATCCCAGCTCTAAGAGCATGGTTTATTGGTTTCCAACACTCTTTAGTTTTGGTTTTATCACGTCAATAATACTGGCGTTTTTTAAAATTAATTTACCACTCTATTTTTATGGATTATATTATGCTATAGCTTTTGTATTGGCGTTAACAGCTAATCAAAGTATAAGTGTAGCGTTTCAAGCCTTGTTAGCCATAAGTATTCAGTTTTTTGGATATGGTTTAGGGTTTTTGAAATCGACATTTAGTTTAGTTATATTAGGTAAAAAGCCTAAAGAAGCATTTCCACAATTATTTTTTTAATTTAAATGAACACTAAGAAAAACTTGAACATATTAGACCATTTAAAAAAGAAGAAGGTTAAACAGTTTAGCCTATTTTTTGTGGTAGCCTTTGTCTTTTTAATTTTTTCGAAATTATCTAATGACTATAAGCAAACCATAAAATTAAAAATTAATTTAGTTAATGTAGATGACGAAATTTTATTAATTAATGATTCTACAAACTATATTCAAGCTTATGTAGAAGCTAAAGGATTTGCGTTGATGCCATTTATATTTAACAATTCTAAAGTTTTAGACATCGATGCTAAAAGTGATGTTACGATAAAATCAGATAATTATATATTCGATGTAGCAAAGCACAAGTATCTTATAGAGAGTCAACTAGGTAACGCGTACGATTTAATTTCTATAATGCCAGATACACTTTTAATAGCGTATTCTAAAAGAGCCTCTAAGACCGTTCCAATAACGTTTAATAAAGCCATTAATTTTGCGGTAGGCTATGACTTAAAAGGGGAATATAATTTTGATATAGATAGTGTTAAAGTTGTAGGTTCTGAGGAGGAAGTGAATAAAATTAAAGCATTAACGACGCAAAAGTTAGTATTAAATGATGTAAAAAATGATATTGAAAGTGTGGTTTCATTAGACGTTTCAGCGTATCATAATATCGATATCTTTCCTAAGACGATTATGGTAACGGGTAAAGTTGCTCGTTTTACAGAAGGGATAATAGAAGTACCTATTGTAATCACGAATCAGCCAGAGAATGTCGTTATTAATTACTTTCCTAAAACGGTTACACTTTCGTATTATGTAGATTTAGAAAATTATAATGCCGTAAAAGCGTTAGATTTTAAAGTAGAATGTGATTATGCTAAATTAGAAGAAAACCAAACATTTTTAATACCAAATGTGGTTAAGAAACCAGCTTTTGTAAAGCATATTAACATTAAGCAAAAACAAATAGATTTTATTGAATTGTAATATGGTAGTAGGATTAACAGGAGGAATAGGCAGTGGGAAATCCACTATTTTAGAGTGTTTTAAATCTTATGGAGTACCTGTGTATATCGCTGATGACGAAGCAAAAGCTTTAATGAATCGTTCCAAAGTAATTAAACGGAAGCTCATCCAATTGTTTGGCGAAAAAGCGTATATAGACAATCAGTTAAACAGGCCTTATTTAGCTTCGAAAATTTTTAATGATAAGGCATTATTATCTAAAATGAATGCTATTGTACATCCCAAAGTGGCAAGGCATTTTAAACACTGGCTTGAGAAACAAAAGGCTAAATATGTTATAAAGGAAGTGGCTATTATTTTTGAAAATAACCTGCAAGACCAATATGATTATATTATAACTGTTGTTGCAGACGAAGATTTAAGAATTCAACGTGTGATGCAGCGCGACCATACTTCCATGGAAAAAGTAAAGGCTATTATTAAGAATCAATGGCCTGATGCAGACAAGATTAGTAAATCAGACTTTGTTATCGTTAATAACAATCTACAAGATGCTAAAGAACAAGTACTTAAAATACATCAAACCTTACTTGCAAAATTAGACGCCTAATTATTAACTTTCATTTGTTAACGTTAGGTTAAACCTAATTTATACTAAATGTTAAAATGTTAAATTTGGCTAATGAGCAGAAAACTATTTGTGTTATTGATAGTTTTAATGAGTTTATCACTCATTGGAATTATTTTTGTGCAATCATTTTTTATTAATAACAGTTTAGAAAATGAAGATAAAAACTTTACGTTTAGTGTTAAACGATCTTTAAGTTATGTATCTAAGGCGATTGAAGAATATGAGTTTAGAAATTATTTCGAAAAAATCCGTCCATATTTAAACAAAGATAATCAGATGGATTCTTCCATTATTAAGCAATTGCTTATAGCGGAAGACGATGATATTAATGATAAAACGATAGTACATCGCAATACGGTTTTAGAAGAACGTTTTAAGGTTCCTTCGTTATTTAACGAAATTGATGCCGATAGTTTTAGTATCAGTAAGTTGTATAGTGAGCGTGTAACTGAGACTTATAATATTACCACCATTGATGGTGTAAAACGTATAGATCCAGAAACACGAATTAGAGAATATTCATCATTAGGTGCTTTTGATAAGCACGTTTATGAAGATTCGTTTAAAGATCTGTTAAAAGATAAATTAGTTTATGATCGGGTTACTGCAAAACAAATAGAAAATTTTTTAAGACGCGAATTGCAAGATGAAGGTGTTAATCTAGATTTTGAATTTGCTATTTACGATGATGATTTAGCAACCAAAGTGCAGTCTCAAAATTTTGAAATGTCACCAAATGCGCATGGTGTTAAGATATTTTTAGATAATAATAATGAAAGTACTTATAATCTCTGGATTGATTTCCCAGAAAGAAAGAAGTATCTAATTTCATCAATATTTTGGATGATTATACTTTCAATAATATTTACAGGTATTATCATTATTGCGTATGCAAGTGCTATTTATCAATTAATTAGACAACGACAAATATCGCAGATAAAGACGGATTTTATAAACAATATGACGCATGAGTTTAAAACGCCAATAGCAACAATTAATTTGGCTTTAGACTCTATTAAGAACCCTAAAATAATTAATGACCAAGAAAAGGTATTACGTTATTTAGGAATGATAAAAGAAGAGAATAAACGTATGCATGCCCAAGTAGAAAATGTATTACGTATTTCTAAGTTAGATAAAAATGAACTAAATATAAGTAAGGAACGCTTAGATTTACACGACTTAGTAGAAGATGCTATTACACATGTAGAGTTAATCGTTGAAGATCGAAAAGGATATGTTAAAACACATTTTAATGCGGACCATACTTCAATTTTAGCAAACGATACGCATTTTACAAACGTCATCGTTAATATTTTGGATAACGCTATTAAATATTCAGATGAGGCACCAAAAATAGATGTGTATACTGAAAATGTAGGAAATAATATTATTGTAAAAATAGCAGACCAAGGTAATGGGATGTCTAAGGCTGTTACTAAACGCGTGTTTGAGAAATTTTATAGAGAACACACCGGTAATGTACACAATGTTAAAGGGCATGGTTTAGGTTTAGCATATGTTAAAAAGATTGTAGAAGACCATCATGGTCACATATCAGTAGAAAGTGAAAAGGGAAAAGGCAGTACTTTTATTATAAAGATGCCGTTAATATCATAAAAACGAATTATGGAAGAACAAAACAAAAAAATTCTTTTGGTAGAAGACGATCCAAATTTTGGAACTGTTTTAAAAGATTATTTAATGATGAACGATTACGACGTTGTCCATGCTAAAAATGGGATGGAAGGTTTTGAGAAGTTCAAAAAGGACGACTACGATCTTTGTATTTTAGATGTTATGATGCCTTATAAAGACGGTTTTACGTTAGCAAAAGAAATTAGAGAAAAAAATGAAGATGTACCTATTATATTCTTAACGGCTAAAGCCATGAAAGAAGATGTGCTTAAAGGGTACAAAGTAGGAGCCGACGATTATCTTAACAAACCATTTGATAGTGAAGTTTTGTTAATGAAAATAAAAGCTATAATGCAACGTAAGGCTAAAGATACCGTAGCAGATAGCAAACAATTTGAATTTAAGATTGGTCGTTTTGATTTAAACTCCAAATTGCGTTTCCTTAAATTTGATGGTGGTGAACCGTCAAAATTATCTCCAAAAGAAAATGAATTATTACGTCTTTTGGCCTTACATGAAAATGATTTAATGCCAAGAGAATTAGCGTTAACAAAAATATGGCGAGACGATAATTACTTTACCTCTCGAAGTATGGATGTATATATTGCTAAATTGCGTAAATATTTAAAACCAGATCCGAATGTGGAAATTTTGAATATTCATGGTGAAGGCTTTAGATTAGTTATTAATAACAAATAAGCATTATATTTTATAGAAAAAAATCCAGAGCATTGCGCTGGATTTTTTTTTGATATCAACTTAAGGTGCTTTAATAATTATAAACCATAATATATAAGGCTTACATCTTATAAGTGTTTATATGGTTGATGATGTCTTCGATATTAGTTTCGTAATCAAACCAAGTTATAGTATTATCTTTTCTAAACCATGTCAGTTGGCGTTTCGCAAAACGTCGCGTATTTTTTTTGATTTCAGAAATAGCAAATTCTAAAGTAGATTCCCCTTCAAAATAGGCAAATAACTCTTTATAACCAACCGTATTTAAAGCATTAAGGTCTTTATAAGGCAATAGTGATTGAGCTTCGTCTAAAAGCCCATTTTCAATCATTAAATCCACACGCTGATTAATTCTATCGTAGATTATTGAGCGATCTGCATTTAATCCAATTGTAATCGTTTTAAATGTTCGCGTTTTTTCAGGATTAGTGAGAAAAGAAGAGTAAGGTTTGCCAGTGCCTATACAAATCTCTAAAGCTCTAATGACACGTTGAGGATTATCTATTGTAATGGTATTATAGGTTTCAGGGTCTAAGGATTGAAGCTGCTCTTGTAAGGGAATTAAGCCCTCTTTTTCATGTTGAAGATTAAGTGACGTTCTTATATCACTAGCAACTTCAGGAAAGTAATCTAAGCCTTTAGTCACAGCTTTAACATACAATCCAGAGCCTCCAACCAATACGGCAATAGGATGGTGTTGATGTAAATCTTGAATTTTTGAAATCGCTTCCCGTTCAAATTCCCCTACACTATAAGGCTGATGAATGGATTTATGCTGAATAAAATGATGTGGCGCTGCATTTAATTCTTCCTCAGAAGGTACAGCAGTACCAATAGCCATATCTTTAAAGAATTGACGAGAATCTGCTGATACAATTTCAGAATTAAAATGTTGAGCTAATTTTATACTTAAAGCGGTTTTACCAATAGCAGTAGGACCAACAATAGTAATTACAAAGTTTGATGGGGTTTTAGACATTACACAATATGTAATTTAATGATGGAGTGGCTGACCACAATTGTAACAAAAATCAGCATTATCTCTGTGATTTGAAACATTACAGTTATCACAGTGTTGTGAGTTGAGATGAATAGTTATATTATCATTCTCTTGCTTAAGGGCTGTAGTTTTATTTTGCTCTAAAGCTTCGTTTTCTTTATTAGCCTTTTGGCTAGTTTTGACATATTCTGCAGATACAATTCCAGTAGGTACAGCGATAATTCCGTAACCAAGTATCATTATAAATGTGGTGATGAGTTGGCCTAGAGCCGTTTGTGGTGCAATATCACCAAAACCAACAGTCGTAAGTGTAACCACACACCAATACACACTTTTTGGAATATTATCAAAACCGTTCGCTTCTCCTTCAACTA
Source organism: Winogradskyella sp. PC D3.3 (assembly GCF_054366245.1). Taxonomy (NCBI): domain Bacteria; kingdom Pseudomonadati; phylum Bacteroidota; class Flavobacteriia; order Flavobacteriales; family Flavobacteriaceae; genus Winogradskyella; species Winogradskyella sp. PC D3.3. The sequence continues at coordinate 2,494,684 of NZ_CM135962.1, forward strand.
AATACATAATAGTACCAAAAATCACCGAAGAAATCATTACAGCAAATAAAAACACCATAATTTTTACACGACTTGCAATTATTGAATCTTTAAGTTGGTTTGAAGCCCCTAAGTATCGTGCTAATTTTAAGATTCTAAAAACTCTGAGTAATCGTAATGCTCTTAGTGTAACTAATGCTTGTGCTCCTCCAAACATGAATGTTAAATACATTGGTATGGTTGATAAAAAATCAATTACACCAAAAAAACTAAAGATATATTTGAAAGGTTTTTTTACAGTGATAATTCTTAAAATATATTCAATAGAAAATAATATAGTTACTATCCATTCGCCAATATATAAGAGTTTATGGTATTCTCTGTCAATACTAACCACGCTCTCTAGCATTACTAAAACAATACTGAGTAGTATAAATACTAACAATAAAATATCAAAAAGCTTCCCCGATGGGGTGTCTGCTTCATAGATAACTTCGTGAAGTACCGATTTCCAAGTTGGTTTCTTATTCGATTCCATATTCTAAATGTACGAAAAGTTAAATTATTGTTTTTCTAAAGCAATAACAGTGTTGTTTTGAAGCTCTACCACTTTAGCCATAAATGTTTTTAAATAGGGATAATATTCAGGTGCATAGATCGGTAAATTAAATTTAACTTTAAAATAAAGTAATAATACTTGATCCTTTAAATCAATATTAAATAATAGGCTACCAGAATTGTTGGGCAATACATAATTGAAGGCTTTCGGAAGTTCTATTATTTTTAAAGCGTCGTTAAGATTAATTTTCATGCTATAAATATAAATCTCTTTATAACCAAAATCGATAGGATAGGTTCGTTCTTGAAGCTTAAAAGGGTTGTCTTCAAAGAATTTTATAATAAAAGGATTTAAGTAAATTTTATTCCTAATGAATTCAGGTTCAATCGCTATTTCTAAATCTTCATTAAATGTTGAATCCGATTCGTCTGAAATGTTGTATTTTTCAATAATAATGTCTGGATGATTATTAATTTTAGCCTCTAAATAATTTGAAGAATTCTCTTTATATTGTTCTTTTGGCTCGTGTGCATGGTAACCTGTGTAGGTACTATTGATATTTCCAACAAATTGGTCGTCTACAAATGAAGTTAAGTCCACGCGATGTGCTCTTGTAGAAAAGCCGTTAATAGCGATATCTTCCCATTGACTGCCATTATCAAAATCGATGAGTCTTCCGTACTGATTTAAGGCTCTAAAAGGTAATTCGCCAAATGATAAGTAAGGCTCTGTAGCATCTAAATAATAAGGCTTACCATCTATTATTGTTTTTAAAATAACATAATTAAAATCTGAAAGTACAGGATAAACTTTCGTTGCTAAACCATTACCTCTTGTAGACATTAAAATAGGATAAACTTCAATGTCTTCATTATATAACAGGTTTTCTAACAATAAATTTATTTCAAATGCACTACCTACGTTTTCTTTTAATAGTGTTTTGATAGAAACGTCATAACGTTCTGATTTTCCATTCCATTTGTAATTATCAAGAACATAATTATAAATGGTTTTCGCTTTTTTGAGTTGATCTGTAATTGCGGTAATTGAATCTGGTAGGCTATTTTTAACGAGACTTTTTTTACTTATTTGTCTCCCAAAATCGGCATCTGTTTTAAGTTCGTGGTCAGCATCTTTCCAGGTCTTAGTAATTTTATCGATTCTACCATCAAATGTGTTGTACACACTCAATTCGTATTCTAGTCTAGATGTATAATTTAAAGATGTTGTTGTAAAATCTTCAGCTTTGTAAGCTGGTATATTTTTCATTATATACTTTGAAACACTGCAATCTGAGGCCGCGCCATTTCCAAGACGAAGGCACTCCTTTTTTAGACTAACATCATGTGTGTCAAAAGGAATTCCTCCAACTAACTTTATATGGTATTCATAATTAGCGGGTATACTTGTATTGTATTCGCTGTACAAAACGGGGTCTCGATCTTGAAAATACCATGGTTGATATTTTGCCATAAATTGAGATTGTGTTTCGTAGCTTATGGTTATGACGCTACCGTCTTTTACATTAGGTAATACAAATCGAACAAGGGTGTAATTCTCGTTGTCTTCTTTAAAAATGGCATTTTCGGTTAAATGAGTCTTTACAATCTCTCCATTCTCAAGGTTATAAGTTGTGCCTTTTATAGCTTTAATTTTTTCTTTGGATGATTTCCCTTTGTAGAGTTTTACCTCAAATTCACCTCTATCAATACCATCAGGTCTTAAGACCTTAATCTTTTGCTTATTTTCTACTGTAAGCCAAAATGTTTTAGAATCTACAAAAGCGTTACCATAATCATAAATAACTAATGCGCTGGCGGTTGAATCCTTTGCATAAGTGTTAAGTTCTAAATCGCTTTTAGAAACTGACATTGCCATATTATAATCTTGCGAAAAGGACATAAAAGTAGCAAAAAGTGCCACAATTGTTAATTTATTGGTCATGTGTATTAGTTTAAATCAACAATTTTCAGCCTTTTATGCCGTCTCATATAGCTCTGAATAATATGTTGGGTATCCCTGTTGTTTTCCATTGGTGTAATAAGGGATTTTAAAATAGCTCTATTATTGATTTGATGGTTTAAATCAAAAAAGCCCATTCCTTTAAAAATACCATTTTCTATTAAAAACACGCTTTTTTCTTCAATATCACGACCTTTATCAATAATAAGCATATTTTTATTGGCATAACTATACGTTTCTATTAATGAATTTACCCGCTCATTATAAGCTTCAACAGGCTCTTCATTAATACAAGCTCCCAAACATTCCTTTACTTCATATTTAAAACAACTTGTGGTTGTGGTGTATAATCCGGTTAATTTTTGACATAGATTATAAGTCTCAACGGCTTTAAACAAAAAGTGCTTACCGCTTGTTCGTGTACTAAAGGTTGTAATAGGAGTTTCTTTTCGGTTAGATTTGTCTATAAACAGATTGATATAACCATTTTTATCTGTAGAACTGTATAACGCATGGGTAAAAATAGTTCGTCGTAATGCTCTATTAAAAATTGGTTTGTTTGCTTTTATCTCAGCACTTTCCTTTAGTAGTGCCGCTAATTCACTTCCTGTTTTTTCAAATGTAACGGTATGAACTAACTTTTGAATTTTCTTAGACTTAGAATTAGTTCCTGTAAAATGCTGAATAATTCGTTTTCGGATATTGTTACTTTTTCCAATGTAAATAATTTCACCTTTGGCATTGTGCATATAGTATACACCTGTATCAGAAGGTAATTCTTCTATAATATCTTTAAGATTAGGAGCTATATTCGATTTTTTTTCAACCTTAATGGCATCCTTTACAATGACCTTATCTAAATCTTTGTTAAGTAACATCTTAAATAGCTTTACGGTGGCCATAGCATCTCCATTAGCTCTATGTCTGTCACTCATTGGAATCCCTAAAGCACGTGTTAGTTTGCCTAAACTATAAGATTCCATATCAGGAATAAGTTGTTGAGATAACTCAACAGTACAAAGTGTTTTTCTTTTAAAAGGAAAGCCTAAACGTTTAAATTCTGTTTTAAGAATTCTATAATCAAAGGAAGAGTTATGAGCCACAATGATACAATCTTCTGTAATTTCTACAATGCGTTTGGCTACTTCATAAAATTTTGGAGCATTTTTTAGCATGTTAGAGTTAATACCAGTGAGGTTTACAACAAAAGGTTGAATTTCGCGCTCTGGATTAACAAGTGAAATAAATTGATCAGTTACTTTGTGACCGTCAAATTGGTAAATAGCAATTTCAGTAATGCCTTCTTCATTGAATTTTCCTCCTGTGGTTTCTATGTCTAGTATTGCGTAAATAGTAATATGTTATTTATTGTAAGTCATTAATAACTGTAAAAATGAATCGGTATCCTTGTAAGACTACCGCATTATTTATGATTTGAAATGACCGTTATATTAATTATAATTGCGAGCTCCAAAGATACTACTTCCAACGCGAACCATTGTACTTCCACAATCAATTGCGAGTTGGTAATCTCCACTCATTCCCATACTTATAGTTGTGAGTTCTGTGTTTAGTGTTTTAAGCGCTGTAAATGTATGCTTTAAGAATTTGAATTCGTTTTCAACTTGGGTCATATTATCTGTGAATGTAGCCATTCCCATAACACCTACAACTCTAATATTCTTTAATTCAGAAAATTCATCGGACTGTAAAAGGATAGAAGCGTCTGTGGCTGACATTCCGAATTTACTATCTTCTTCGGCAATTTTAATTTGAAGTAAACAATCTATAACTCTATCATGCTTTTTGGCTTGCTTGTTAATTTCATTTAATAACTTGAAGCTTTCTACTCCATGAATTAAACTTACAAATTCAGCCATGTATTTTACTTTATTGCGCTGAACGTGCCCAATCATATGCCATTCAATATCTTTTGGCATTTGTTCATGCTTTTCAGCCATTTCTTGGATTTTATTTTCTCCAAAAATACGTTGTCCAGCATCATAGGCTTCCATTAAATCACTAACCGGTTTCGTTTTAGAAACGGCAACAAGCGTAACGTGTTCTGGTAAGGTTGATTTTATATGATTTAAGTTTTCTTTGATGTTCATTTCTTAAAATTTATTGGATAAGCTGTTTACCATTTATGACTTCTAAATAGCGAATAATTAAACATATTTTAATATTCATAAATGGTAATTCCACTTCGTAATTTAGGTAAAATATAAGTGCTTTTTGGAGGCATTGTTAATCCCTCGTCTGCAATTTGCTTCATTTGTTGCACGTTAGAAGGGCACATACCAAAACCAACGGCAAAATCACCATCGTCTACACTACTTTTAATGGTAATCATTTCATGCTGCCCACTAACATACGAAATACGGCTGTCATTTCTTAAATCTTCAATACCTAATATAGGTTGAAGTATGGTTTTATAAAGCAGTTGGGCATCTAATTTATCTAATGAGGTCTTAAACTCGTAACTGGTTTTTCTTAAATAAAGGGAATAAAATTCACCGTCTAAATACATGCTAAAATGATGTGGTTTAGATGGTGAATACGGCATTAAACCGCGGTTTTCTATGCGATATGTCGCATCTAATTTAATTAAAAACTCTTCTTTTGACAACCCGTTTAAGTCTTTTATAAGCCTATTAAATTCGTGAATAATTAAATCGGATTCAGGAATTAAATACGACATAAAGAAATTATACGATTCATCTCCATTGTGATTTGGATTCTTAGCTTTTTCTTCTTTATATAATAGGTAAGAGGACGCCGAACGGTGATGACCATCAGCAATATAAATGGTGTCTAATGTTTTAAATTCTTTTTGAATCGTAGAAACAATATCCTCGCGATCTATTTTCCATAAATAGTGAGTGTCTCTATAAGTCATTGTAAATTCAAATTCAGCATAGCCTTTTTGCGTTTCCTTAATTATAGCATTAATGACAGAATTGTCAGGATAAGTAAGGAGAACAGGCTCTGCGTTAAAACCTACAGTTTGCAAATAGCTTTTAAACGTTTCTTCGCGCTTTGCAATGGTGTCTTCGTGCTTTTTTATAATATCATTTTCGTAATCTTCAGCACTTGTTGCTGCAATAATACCGTTAAATTCTTGACCTAATCGATTTACAATTTTGTAAACATAAAACGAAGGCTTTTCATCTTGAACAAATATCCCATCTTCTTTAAATTCTAGATAGCGATTTTTAACGAGATTATAGCGTTCATCTCCCGTCACTTCTTGGTCGTACTTATAACCAGGATTAACGATATGAAGAAAGCTGTAGGGATTATAATCCATTCTTGAATCGCGCTCATCAACGGTATAACTTTGGTAAGGACGTGCTGCAACTAAGCCAACAATAGCTCTTGTCGGTTTTACTGCTTTGAATGGTTTAACTATTGCCATATGTAAGATTTATGTCGTCGAGAATTGGTTCACTATAAAAAGCGAAGTAATCTCATTATTATGCTATAGCATGTTTTAATAATGAGATTACCGCATTTTTTTGTCGTTGTTAAGACGCTGTATGTTTATTTAGAAAACTGGGTAGAAACTTTTTCTGCTTTACGGCTTTCGGCATAATCGTAAAAGCCTTCGCCAGATTTTACTCCTAATTTTCCAGCCATTACCATGTTTACTAATAATGGGCATGGAGCGTACTTCGGATTTTTAAAGCCATCATACATAACATTCAAAATTGATAAACAAACATCTAAACCAATAAAATCGGCTAGTTGTAATGGTCCCATAGGATGTGCCATACCTAATTTCATTACGGTATCAATTTCCGCTACTCCAGCAACACCATTATAAAGTGTTTCAATAGATTCATTAATCATTGGCATTAAAATACGGTTAGCCACAAAACCAGGATAATCATTAACTTCCGTAGGTACTTTGCCTAATGTTTTAGATAACTGCATGATTATAGACGTTACTTCATCACTTGTACTATAGCCTCTAATAATTTCTACCAATTTCATAATTGGTACAGGATTCATAAAGTGCATACCAATAACTTTCTCTGGCCTAGACGTAACTGCAGCAATTTGCGTAATAGAAATAGAGGATGTATTGGTCGATAAAATTGTGTGTTTGGCACAAACCTCATCAAGTTGTTTAAAAATTTTGAGCTTTAAGTCGATGTTTTCAGTTGCCGCTTCTACAACTAAATCTACATTTTTTACACCTTCTTCCGTACTGGTAAATGTTTTAATATTTCCTAAAGTTTTAGATTTATCGGCTTCGCTAATTTTTTCTTTAGCAACCATACGATCTAAATTTCTAGAAATAGTATCCATACCTCGTTTTAAAGAAGCTTCACTAATATCTATAAGTTGTACATTAAATCCTGATTGTGCAAACGTATGGGCAATACCGTTTCCCATTGTTCCTGCACCTATAACTGCTATGTTTTTCATTAAAAATTGTAATTTTTATTCCTGAGACAACAGGAATTTGTTAATCTATAATATTTGTATGATTTGATAAGATTTCCGCTTCCGCTGAAATTAAAACTGATTAATAATCATAGTTGCCACTCGTAAGGCTTCTGTTCCATCGTGTAGCGTTACAATTGGTTTTGTGTTGTTATTAATTGCATCTGCAAAGGTTTCTAATTCGTCTAAAATCGCGTTGTTGTTTGAGATTTCAGGATTGTCAAAATAGATTTGCTTTTTAATGCCTTCTGCATTTTGAAGAATCATATCAAAATCTCCTGGGTTTTCGGGCGCATCTTTCATTTTAACCACTTCACATTTCTTTTCTAAAAAGTCAACAGAGATATAAGCGTCTTTTTGAAAGAAACGCGTTTTTCGCATGTTTTTTAATGAAATTCGACTAGCCGTTAAATTGGCAACACAACCGTTTTTAAACTCAATACGTGCGTTGGCAATATCAGGGGTTTCACTCACTACCGAAACTCCACTTGCCGAAATATGCTTTACAGGAGATTGTACGACACTTAAAATAATATCAATATCATGAATCATTAAATCTAAAACGACAGGAACATCTGTTCCACGAGGATTAAACTCCGCCAATCTATGACATTCAATAAACATCGGATTTTTAATCTGTTCTTTAACTCCAATAAAGGCAGGGTTAAATCGCTCTACGTGGCCAACCTGACCTTTTACACCGTGTTCAGCAACCAAAGTTCTAATGGTTTCAGCTTCTTCTACGGTATTTGTAATAGGCTTTTCTATAAAAATATGTTTTCCTTTTTTTATGGCTTGTTTCGCACAATCATAATGAGAAAGGGTAGGAGTGACAATATCTACGACATCGACTGCTTCAATTAAACCGTCTATAGAATCAAAATATGTATAACCAAATTCCTCAACTACGCGTTTTGCGTTTTCCGGATCAGCATCGTAGAAACCTACAAGTTCAAATTTATTAGATTGGTTAAGAAGTCTTAGATGAATTTTACCAAGGTGACCAGCACCAAGAACACCAGCTTTTAGCATGTTTTTCTGTTTTTAACAAAAATAGTCGTTTTCACTCAGAAATTGAAAAAAGAAATTGTAAAATACTGAGGAATTACTAATTCAATAAAGTTTAAATTCTTCCTTTGAACTTGTAATTCTTTAAATTAATTTAGCGTAAACTAAATTACGCTTTGAAAGATACATTTAAGCACCAGGGAATGCGACAGCAACTTGTTGATACGCTGATAAAAAAAGGAATAAAAGATAAAGGAGTTTTAAAAGCCATAGGTAAAATTCCGAGACATTTGTTTATGGATTCGGGATTTATAGATCATGCTTATCAAGATAAGGCCTTTCCTATTGCTGCAGATCAAACCATTTCTCAACCTTATACCGTTGCTTTTCAATCGGAATTACTACACGTAAAACCTGGAGATAACGTTTTAGAAATTGGAACAGGTAGTGGCTATCAAACTGCTGTATTGTTAGAGCTTGGTGCTAAGGTTTTTAGTATTGAGCGTCAACAAGAATTGTTTAAAAAAACGTCAAAATTTTTACCTAAAATTGGTTACCGAGCTAAAAAACTCATTTTTGGTGATGGTTATAAAGGTATGCCTGAAGAAGCTCCGTTTCAGAGTATTATTGTTACCGCAGGCGCCCCTTTTGTACCCAATCCTTTATTGAGTCAATTAGCGATTGGAGGTAGACTCGTAATTCCTGTTGGAGATAACGTCCAAGTAATGACGTTATTTATTAGAAAAGGCCTTAAGGAGTTTGAAAAACAGGAGTTTGGTGATTTTAGGTTTGTACCTATGTTAGAGGATAAGAATTAATTTTTTTAGAATAACGACCATTTTGCTCATAAAATTATATTAAGACTTGAGTTGTGAAGTGCAAATAAGTAGTTTTTAACAGTTATATACAAAAGAAACACGCATTGTTTATAAAACAGTCCTACTAAAGATTCAAGGTGAAACACAACTAATTCGTTGCCTTTACAAAAGTAGCTTGACCGCCAACAATAGGTAAGGTCAACGTGGTTTTGTCTAATTTAATAGTTAGTACTGTTCCTGCTTTTGGATGCAATGTAAATTCCTTATCACTAGAAAAAATCATAAAGCCAATTTGTTGTCCGGCTTTAATGATTTGATCATCGGGTTGTAAATCAAAATTTACGGTATAAAATTCACCTAGTTTTAAATCTTCTTCATCTGTTAATGATTTATAATTCTTAGGATCTGCCCAACCACGTGTAATAATATTATCTGTAATTTTACCTCCTTCGTTCCAAGGTAAAGAGACTAACCAAACCGAAAGATTTGCAGCGGGTTTATTACTAGATAAGGTGATACTCACTTTTGGTACACCTGAAAGATGAAGGTCTTTTTTTAATTTAGGTGTTACATAAAGTAGTCTGTTTTTTGAATAGGCCACTTTAGCCAGTTCACTACCTGAAATTGAAGCATCATCGGTTAAGCTTTCAACTTTTACTGTACCAGGTTTTAGTGTTAAACCACCAGACATAACGCCTCCAGCCCTTAAATTTAAAGTCACGTCTGAAGCTTCAGGGTTTGGATAATCTTTATAAGCGGTTGGGTGTTGTGCATCGTCATTTTCCCTTACGATATAAGCTTTGTTTTCTTCTTTTTCGATACCATTATCAATACCATGTAGATATTTTGTAAACCATTTGTTCATCATTGAAGTTGGAGGTGGACCACCATGACCCAATTGATGGTAGTAAATCATCGTTGGTAAGCCTTTCTCTTTTGCCGCTTTATAAATACGGTAACTGTGTTCTGGCATTACATTCCAGTCGTTAAAACCATGTGACATTAATAAGGCGGCTTTCATATGGTCCATTTGATTAAGGTAATCTCTTTCTGCCCAAAAATCATTATAGTCACCGGTCTCTCTATCCATACCGTTTTTCATTTTGGTATCTCTGATGGTTTTATTGTTATAGGGTCTGTTTTCTTCTTTTCCGCTATGCACAAAATCGTATAATACATCAATGTCTTCACCTAAATAGCCGCCAGGTGAACGCACCAAACCGTTAGAACGGTAATAATGATAATAAGAGGTATTAGGTGCAATAGGAATAATAGCTTCTAAGCCTTCCACTCCTGTGGTTGCTGCAGCTAAAGGAAGCGTTCCATTATAAGATGTACCTGTCATACCAATTTTACCTGTAGACCAATAGGCTTTTACTTCTTCGTTACCTTCGCGTTCCGTATAAGCTTTGGCTCTGCCACATAACCAATTAATTACTGCTTTTGGAGCTAAGGATTCGTTTTCACCTCCAATGGTTGGTGCACCATCAGATAAACCGGTTCCGGGAGAAGAGGAATGCACAACGATATAGCCTCTAGGAACCCATTTTCTAATATGAGAGTTCGAAATAATCGGACGTTTTCCTCGACGCATTACTTCAGGATGAACACGTTCTTTTGCTGTGTCTCCTAATTCGATATTAACGTCCCACATTACTCCAGGTAGATCGGAAGCAACACCAGCAAAATAGGGGCTTGTTATATAAATTACGGGTAGTTTTAAATCTTCAGTTTCCGTTTGTTCTGGACGGGTTACAGACACATGCATACGATCAAGCTTTCCATTTCCATCGGTATCAAATGTTGTTTCTACCCACAAATCGTGACGAAGCCATTTTTTAGAATCACTAAAAGCATCTACAATTTGGGCTTCACCATCTTTAAAAATAGGTGTTGCTTTTTGGGCATAGCTAATAATAGAAAATGCAATTGTGATTACAAAACTTGATTTAAATGAAAGGCTCATATTAAAATATTTTTTAACGTTCTGATAAAAGTAAGCAGTATTTTGTTATAACTGAAATATGTGTAAGTTTCTTTAAATGACTTTGCCGTTACTAGAATGTAAATGTTTGATTTTATAAATAAGATCTTGCAGTCTTTAATTTTTTTGGAACAGAGGAAAGTAAAGGTTCTAAAAGGCTTCTGAAGTCCATGGTAGTTATCAAAGACCTCAGAAGTTTTTATGTCAAGCGCTATTTCTTTATTGAATGTTCCCAATATGCCCCACTAATATCTGTGATTTTAAGAGTGTAGTTGCCGCTTGGCAAATTTTCAATTTCAGTAGTATTGAGTGTCATTTTAGCTTTAGCACCTAGAGGTACAATTAAACTGTGTTTTCCAGGTTTGATTTTAGCAATGTAATAATTGTCTATTGCTTGACTAGGTAGCGTTGCCAATTTGTCTTGTGTAAAATTGACAAGGGTATTTCCCTGTTGATCTTTGAGTTTTATACCAATAATCCAAGCGCCATAAACATCTACACCTTCAACTCTAAAAATATTAAACGTTAAGCCTTCTCGATCTATTTTGCCTTCTGTAATTTTAAGTTTAGGTTTTACTGATTTATTGTGTAAGGTTCCCCAAAGGCCACCATGAAAGACTTGATTGGTATATAAGGTTAGCCCAAAAATCAGAAAAGACCCAATAATAACCACTTTAGAAAAGAGATAATTTTTTATGGGATGTGTTCCTGAACCAATCCAAGGAAACCATTTTTTTTTGGTAATTGAATAATCCTTTGTCATTAAGTAATTGTCTAGAGAACCATAGCCACTTCCTGTTAAAAACAGAACAAATCCCGTAGCAATCCCAAGGACTCCAATTTGCCATTCATCTAAACAGGTGGTGCCTATCCAACCCGAACCTAGTAAAATTCCCATGGCTAATCCAAATACGGCAATACTCATTAACCTTGTAAATAATCCAAACATTATAAATAATCCAACAATCCCTTCAATGATGGTAAAAGCCACCATATTATAATAGAGGATATCAGGATTTTCTACTAAATATTGAATAATTGGTTTTATACCTAAAGCGTTTGGAAGGAAGTGATTGAATTTTTCCCCAATATAACCAGGTAATTCTGGATCTAATTTGTTAGCTAAAATAGTGCGTCTAAAAAACGCAGAAAAATAAGTCCAACCAATAACTAATCGGACTGCAAGGGCTAAGAAACCCGAATCATTTTTAATATGTAAATTCATTGTGTATATCTATAAAGTAATTAATAATTTCAGACTAGCGGCGTGCACTAGTACTAGGAGTGAAGAAATTAATTATAGATATGCCTTGTTGTTTTGATAGAGAATATAATATGGTGCTAATGGCGGGACCGCACTTCTAGCATTGTAATATTGTGTAATGGGCCTCTTAGAAAGCGCAATAACATCATTATTAAATTGTGATGGCTTAAATAATACAGCTTGGGAAATCTGAAGATTGATGATTGATTTCGATAAGACTGTTTCTGCATCATTAGAAATATCACAAGTGCCCTGTTTTAAGGATGCGATACTTTTATTTGAGACTTCGGTTTTAGGTAATTCAAAAACCTCTTGAATCGAATTTCTAATTTTACAGGGAGAGAATAACAATAGCAGAACTAAGCCTATAATTGATAGGGTAGAAGTAAGTTGCTTTATATGGTATGAGATTTTCATCAGAAAATGAATCACCTAGAGCTAGTTTTTAGGTAAATAGGTTTTGGGAATTGGTTGGTTTTCAGATTCTTGTTTCCAATATAAATTTACAATCCACCAGCGTTTTCCATCATTAAATAATTGAATACTATTAATACCTCTCATAAAAGGAGTTGTATCCGTTTCGTTTTTATAAGCTTCATAAGTACTAAAAACATGTGCGATGTTACCAAAAATTTGAGTTTCTCGTTGTATTTCTACTTCGTGAAAACCATTTTCTACTAGCCATTGCCCTGACGTTTTGATATAGTCTTTAGGTGACATGTAGCGCACTGTAATTTCTTTTTTTTCATTTTTTCCTGTTGGAATTAGTTTAGCATCTTTTTTAAATAGATGTTTAAATAATTCCCAATTACGTGTTTCACCTTTACCTCCAGAAATCACCGAATATAAAGTGGCGATGGTACTGTCTAGTGTAGCGACGTTTTTTGAGTAGTCTTTTGTTTCTTGGGCGGTAAGACCAATTGAAAACAGAAGTATGATTAAGAATGATTTTTTCATGCTATAAAGTTAAAAGAATTTTAGACCAAATACAATGGCATCACTTTGAAATCCGCTTTGATAAGAACGTAAATAGTCAACTCTTAAAAATCTCCATTTTCCCCAGCCCATATTGTCTATACCAACGGAATATTCTTGGTAGGGTTTAAAGTCTGGTTTAGCCAATACATGTGCTCCGACCACTAAATTAAAATTCAACTTATTTAGTAATGGTAATTTTCCGAGTAAAAAACCATTAAAATCGTGTTCTACATGGCCTTCAAAATAAGTGTCATTGGTACTTGCTGAATAGTAATCTAAATTATTAAATACATTAGTATAATTGCCTTCTGTACTTGCATGTGTTTGGTTACCATTAAAGTGTTGGTAATCCATAAACGCAATGCTTTCAGCATTAAAGAACGTTCCGCCTTTTAGATGATACATAAATCGACCTTTATCTTTTATGTTAAACGACTGCTTCAGACTGGCTTTAATTTGGTCGTAATTATAATTACTGTTTGTAGCGGCAAAACCTTTTTCGTAACCTAAATATAAGGTTGGATAATCATCATTACCCACATTGTATTTGGCATCTGGATAACTTAAATATTCTTGTCCAAAATTAATACGTGCATCAATATTTGCTTTTACAATATTGTGGGTTTCAAAAGAAGCCATGCCATAAGCCGCTTCGTTTAATGGATTATTACTTGTATAAGCATCATGGTCTTCGTTAATGAATGTCTGGTCCGAAGTGTTGTATAGGGCTTTTCGTCTTTCGTAGCTTAAATCAGCATATAGTCTGAAACCGTTTAATAGTTCTTCAGAATAATTTACAGTGACAAAACTTTTATCGTATAACTTTATGTAGTTATCTTCAAAAAAGAGTGTGCTTACCGTATTTATTAATGGAGAAATAGGGTTAGATGGATTGAATTGTTCTGCGGAAACACCACCAGATAAGGATAGAAATGAATTACTAAAACTATTAAATTTATAGGTTACAGTACCTGTAGCGCGCAAACGTTCGTCTGAAAAGCCATATTGAAGGTTTCCACTTGCTCTAAAAAAGCGTTTAAAGTCATCGTAATTTTTAGTGTAAAACACATTGGCATTAGCGGTATACCCTTGAACGGTATTAAATTGTATCCCTAATAAAGGGATATCGTAACCCAAATGATAATTCTTATTTGAATTTTGATAGGTGTAACCTAAAATGTTTGCTAATTTGAATTTGTTATTTACGCCATCGATAGAATCTAAATAAGGTTTAGACTCGCGTAAGATTTGTATACTGTCTTTTCTTATATAATCGGTACGTTCTTCAGAGGTCAGAGGAACAGGTCTAATGGTCTTCCAAAAGATAGAATCTTTTTTATTGGCTTCTTTTTCAAAAGCCACGATTTCTCTATTGAAGTCTTTTCTTGTAAGTCCAATATTAAATTCATAATTGCTATATACCGCTGTAAAACGGCCTTCTCCTTTAATGCCAAATAAAGCATATTTAAAGTCGATACTTTGTGAAATTTGAGCCCAGATATCATCGGTTTCGGAATAGGAAAAACTCTGTTGTAACGAGAGGATATCGACCATTGGAATACGGGCTTGTGCGCCTGTTAAGTCTAGTTCTAATGCAAAAATATCCCATTGATCTTCCACAATATAAATAACGCCAGAAAACACAGGGTCGTTTTTACGTTTAGGTATAACTTTAATCTTGTTGATGAGGTTACCTCGGTCGTCGTAGAAAACTCCTTCAAGTTTATAACGGTAATACCCAAAGGCATTGTTCGCTATCGGTGAGATAATTTCATTTCCAAAACTAATCGTATTGTTATAAAAATTAAAATCAACGTCTAGGGCACTATTAAAGCTAAAACCATTACTATTACCACTAATTTTTGAAGCTGTAATTTTTTCTTTCAGCTTGTCTGGATTCAGAAATTGAATTTTTGAAATCGTTTCAGATAAGTAGATAATGCCACTTCGAGTAGAATCTAATCCACCTCCTAAATCACCAACATCTTGACCCATTATTTTTTCTGGGGCATCCTTGATTTTTATTAAACCTCTAGAATAGAAATCGGCTTTAAATGAATTTATTTTTTCAAGATTCTCCTTTCGTTTTGCAATAGCTTGACGCATGATTGCATTGGCCGGATCATTTTCTGAATCGATTAGAACTTCACTTAGAGATACAGACGTTTCAGTTAACGTTACGTTCAGTTGATATGGAAATTTATCGATTGCAACTGTTTTTTTTACGGTTTTATAACCAAGATAACTATAAACAAGGGTGTAGGTTTTAGGTGTTGAAATATTGAGTTCATAATAACCGTCATCATTACTGGTCGTCCCTTTATAGGTGTTTTCTATTAAAATATTGACAAAGGGAAGGGCTTCGTTGTTTTGATCGGTAATGATACCTTTAATTTGCGCAGAGGCTACAGTTCCAATGACAATAAAAAGAAGACTGAGTAGTTGTTTTTGCATAGTGCTATTGATTGATGATTTTTGTTTTCTTCGACTTAAGGGCAATTGTTTTTTTGTAACAAAATTCGTGCCTTAACAAACTCAACCTTAAAATCAATAAATAAATTTAAATGTTTGAGTCTATTTATATAGACCATATTAAATAGAAAATAGTTGCCTTGGGGGCTAAATATATTTCAAATTTAATACCTAATCGGGTCGTAAATTATAGTCTCAAACATAGACTAAAATAATTTAGAGGAAGTTATAACAATCTTAAAACTTATCGGAAATCTTTCTTAATACGATCTAAGTTACGCTTATTGTCACGATCTTTAATCGTTTCGCGTTTATCGTAGAGTTTTTTACCTTTTGCTAATGCAATGACTAATTTAGCTAGTCCTTTTTCGTTAGTGAATAAGCGCAATGGAATAATGGCATTCCCTTTTATATCCATTTCTTTTTTTAGCTTCTTAAGCTCCTTTTTGTTAAGTAAAAGTTTACGTTCGGCTTTTGGTCTATGATTATAGTAGGTGCCGTATTTGTATTCTTCAACCGTCATATTAATCACAAATAATTCACCTCTGTCATTAAACTCACAAAAACTTTCAGCAATAGACGCTTTGCTAGATCTGATAGATTTAATTTCAGTTCCAGTAAGTACAATTCCAGCGGTATATTTATCTAATATCTCGTACTGAAATTTTGCTTTCTTATTAAGTATGTTTACTTTTTTTTGCATGGGAGACAAAGATAAGAAAGTAAGATTGAAGTTTGAAGCTCGATCTTGTAAGTTTTTTTACGAAATTTTGAAATGTAAATGTTGTAAAGCAAAATGCCGTTTATCCGAGTTTTCTTAGAACCGTGAAACGCTTATAGCGTAAATTATAAGCTAAAAAGCTTGACTATTGAAATGGACTTTAAGCTCAATTTAAGACATTTTTGTAATCTTATCTCTAGTTTTGCGACTCTAATATCTAAAAATAATCTTTTGATGAAATATACACTCTTACTACTATTCGTTGTGATGCTTTCGAGCTGTAAAAATGAAAATTCTAACCTGATGAATTCAGATTTAAAAACGGAAACTAAAGGGTTGACAGCAGATGATATCATAACGAAGTCTATCAATGTTTCTGGAGGAGAACGGTTTAAGAGATCGAGTCTTAAATTTGAATTTAGAGATGTCTATTATCA
Source organism: Winogradskyella sp. PC D3.3 (assembly GCF_054366245.1). Lineage (NCBI taxonomy): Bacteria > Pseudomonadati > Bacteroidota > Flavobacteriia > Flavobacteriales > Flavobacteriaceae > Winogradskyella > Winogradskyella sp. PC D3.3. The sequence continues at coordinate 2,511,318 of NZ_CM135962.1, forward strand.
AGCTTTGCGCAAGAATCACGAGTTTCTTTTAGTCCGGGTTTTAGTCAATGACAAGGATTCTATATTCGATATGTTAAGCAATGTTGGTTTTGAGCGTTATCAAAATGAGAAGTTTGTACAGTTAGAGGATTCGATAGCAGAAAACTATGCTGCTTCGGTAAATTCTGTGCATTATTTCTCTGTGTTACCTTATGGATTAAATGATGCAGCCGTTAATAAAGAGCTATTAGGAAGTGAGCAAATAAAACATAAAGATTATTATAAAATTAAAGTCACTTTTAATGAAGATGGAGGAGGTGAAGATTATGAAGATGTTTTTGTCTATTGGGTCAATAAAGAAACGTTTAAGGTCGATTATTTAGCCTATTCGTATGTTGAAGACAGCGGAGTTGGTATGCGTTTTAGAGAAGCTTATAATGAGCGTTACCTCAAAGGATTGCGTTTTGTAGATTATAACAATTATAAAACGGAAGATACTTCAATTGCACTTATAGAGCTTGGAAAAGCTTTTGAAGAAAATCGGCTAAAATTATTATCTAAAATTGAACTTAAAAATGTAAACGTTGAATTAGTTAACAACTGATAATTTAGACGTTTTATTATCTTTAGTGATAGTAACAATGTAAAGGTTGGCATTATTATCATCAGCAATGTCTTCATATTTATCTTCACCTAAAAGATCATTCACAAATTTTGGCGTGGTGTTACTATGACCAACAACTAAAACAGTTTTACCCTGTGTCTTTTCCATAAATTCTACAATCTTCATGTCTGAAGGATTGTAGAATTGAATTTCTAAATGCTTAGCGTTTGCCGTTGGTGAAGCCGTTTGTTTGGTTCTGTTATAATCCGTAGAATAGATGGCGTCAAATTTAATATCTTTGAAATGTTTTGCCCAAAGTTCTGCACGTTTTAAGCCAGCTTCATTAAGATTAGGGTTTCTGTTCGTTTGGTCCGAACGATCCTTTTCAGCATGTCTAATTAAATAATACGTTGAGACGTCCTCTTTTTGTTCGCAAGATGAAAACGCTAAACATGCAACTAGTATTAATAGAATTAATTTTTTCATGATAAAATGAATTAGTTGAGACTAATATAATGTTTCTTTAATACCGTTATTGCAGAACAAATCGACTCTGTATTTTACAGATATAGCTTTTGATGTAAAGTAACGCGATTTAAAGGTTACGCTAATTCTAATGCAACTTCGATCATATTTTTAAACGTAGTTTCACGCTCTATACTTGTGGTACTCTCTCCTGTAACTAAAGAATCTGAAATTGTTAAAATAGCTAAGGCATTAGCATTATGCTTTGCGGCTACAGTATAAAGACCAGCAGCTTCCATTTCTACACATAATACACCAAACTTAGACCATTTTTTATAAGACTCTTTATCGTCTTCATAAAACTCATCTGAAGATAAAACATTGCCAGCTTTTATGGCTATGTTTTTAGCACGAGCAGCTTCTACCGCTTTTATAAATAAGCCAAAATCAGCTGTAGGGGCATAATCAGCACCACCAAAGCGCAATTCATTAACGCCAGATGTAGATGAGGCAGCCATGGCTAAAACGACGTCTCTTATTTTTACATCTTTTTGATAAGAACCAGCACTACCAACTCTAATAAGATTTTTTACACCATATTGCTCTATAAGTTCCGTGGCATAAATTGAAATACTAGGCACTCCCATACCAGTTCCCATAGTAGAAACTCGTTTCCCTTTGTAGGTGCCAGTATAGCCATACATTCCTCTTACTTCATTAAAGCATTTAGGATCTTCAAAAAAAGTTTCAGCAATCCATTTGGCTCTTAATGGGTCACCAGGTAATAAAATAGTTTCTGCGATTTCGCCTTTTTTGGCTCCGATATGTACACTCATAAAACAAAGTTAAGCAAAGTGTTTTTAATATGCGGTATCTGTAATTAGATTATTCATCATTGCAACTCCTGATGAAGCACCAATTCTGTCGACACCAATATCAATATATTTTTGGGCTGTTTCTGCATCTCTAATACCTCCAGAAGCTTTTATCTTAAGACGATCTTTTACTGTTTTTCTCATGATTTTAACAGCCGTTAAAGTTGCACCACTTTTTGAGAAACCAGTAGACGTTTTAACAAAATCCGCTTTAGCATCAATACAGATTTCACAAGCTTTTACAATTTCATTTTTTGAAAGTTCGCTAATTTCAAGAATAACTTTAAGCGTTATATTACCTATGGCTCTTTTAACATTAGTAATGTCTTTGAGAACAGCGAGATAATTTTTGCTTTTCATGCGTCCAATGTTTAGTACCATATCAATTTCTGTGGCACCTTGATTAATGGCATTTTTGGCTTCAAAAATCTTAGCTTCTGTAGACATGGCTCCCAAAGGAAAACCAACAACAGTACAAACTTTTACGTCAGATCTGCCTAAAGCTTGTTTGGCGAGTAAAACATAACTGCTATTCACACAAACAGAATAAAAATTATATTTTAACGCTTCATCGCAAAGTTTCAGAATATCTGCTTCGGTAGCAGAGGCACTTAATAAAGTGTGGTCTATGTATCTATTCAATTTCATTATTATAAGTAGGGTTTATAATGGATATTTAGTGACAGTAATACCTAAAAAAATATAGGGGTTACAACACAAAAATTAAAAAATATTAAAAAACTGATTGAATTAAATAGCTCGACAAAGCTAGTCATTTATCCGATAAATGGTGTCTTTATTATTTTATTTTATTATGCATTTCGTCGAATAATTGTTAATAACTTCGAAAGTTATTCATTTTAAGACGTGTAGAAATTGATGTCTTTTAATGAAAATTTACTTGATATTTTGATTTTTAAATAAGATAACAGTTTCTTGTGTTCTTCTCATAGCGTACATTTGGAGATGGCTGGTTAAGAAAAAAGTTACGGTCTTAAAAACTAGACTAATACAAGTTTTTTGAAGGTGAATGAAGTGATCTGAATTATTACTAGTATATTGAAAATTAAACGAAAAAGATGAATAAAAAGCTGAATACGAGTATAGAATACGATTTAATATGTGTTGGCGGTGGAATAATGAGTGCTACATTAGCGCTTATTTCTAAAATATTGAAGCCCGATTTAAACGTATTAATTGTAGAACGTTTAGATGATGTTGCTCAAGAAAGTTCTGCAGCCTGGAATAATGCAGGAACAGGTCATTCTGCTTTATGTGAATTAAATTATTGTCCACAAGAAGAAAATGGTTCTGTATCTATAAAAAAAGCCATTGAAATTTGCAGGCAGTTTGAAATATCAAAACAGTTTTGGTCTTTTTTAGTAGAAGAAGGGCTAATTTCTAATCCTGAAGATTTTATTAAAAACGTACCACATCATAGTTGGGTGACAGGCAAGGAGAATTCTGATTATTTAGAAGCGCGATTTAAAGCTTTTAAAAATCATTATTTGTTTGATTCTATTGAATTTACTCGAGATATTGATAAAATGAAATCGTGGTTTCCGTTAATAGCAGAAGGACGGTCTTTAAATGAGGAAATGGCGGCATCTCGAATTGAACGAGGAGCAGAAGTGAATTATGGGAATCTTACAAAGCAGCTTTTTCATTGTCTTGAAACCAAATTTAATACACCTGTGTATTGCAATATGGAAGTGCAAGATGTTGACCCAAGTCCAGATATCGATTGGACGGTTGAATTAAAAGATTTAAATACAAATGAGACCTACAATATTGAATCAAAACATGTTTTTATTGGAGCAGGAGGTGCTAGTTTATTATTGCTTCAGAAAGTTGAAATAGAAGAGAAGGATGGCTATGGTGGGTTTCCGGTAAGTGGAGAATGGTTGGTTTGTAAAAATGAAGCTATTATTAAACAGCATAATGCTAAGGTTTACAGCAAAGCAGGACCAAATGATCCTCCTATGTCAACACCACATTTAGATACGAGATATATTGATGGTAAGCGCGAGTTATTATTTGGACCTTTTGCAGGTTTTAGTCCTAAGTTTTTAAAAGAAGGTTCAAATTTTGATTTATTAAAATCTATTCAATTCGATAATTTATCTCCAATGTTAGGTGCTTTTTGGCATAATTTACCTTTAACGAAATATTTGGTTGAGCAAGTTAGTATGAGTCATGAGGATCGCATGAATGAACTTAGAAAATTCTATAAAAATGCTAAAAGTGAGGATTGGGAGCTACTTGTTGCAGGTCAACGTGTTCAAATTATTAAAAAAGATGAATACCAAGGTGGTAAATTACAATTTGGAACTGAAGTTGTTAGCAGTAAAAACGGCAGTATTACTTGTCTTTTAGGAGCGTCACCAGGAGCATCGACAGCAGCACCGATTATGATGCGTGTTTTAGAAAAAGCGTTTCCAGAAATTATCAATTCGGAAAAAGGAAAACAAGGACTCCATAAAATGTTACCAATGTATAATACCGAATTAACTAAAGAATTATTTGAAGCCCAACTTGAAAAGTCTAAGAATGCCTTAAAATTATAAAAAGGAAGAGCAACACGCCTTTCAATTGCTTGAAAATTGTGTTGCTCTTAACCAACCAATCAATCGTATAGACTGTTTCTATTTTAAAATGTTACGGTTGACCTCAATTTTATTTGAGACCTGTTTACAATTCTTTTGCCACTAAATCACCTTGATTTCTAAAGACGAGTTGCCCATCAAATTCATCAAGTAAAATGATACTGTCTGTTGTCACTTTTCCAGCTAATATTTCTTTGCTCAATTCGTTCAATACATCTTTCTGTATCACTCGTTTTACAGGTCTTGCACCATATTCTGGATTATAACCTTTATCAGCTAAGTAATTTACAGCCTCTGGTGTTGCATCAAAGGTAATACCTTGTTTTGCTATCATTTTAGTGATGCCTTTGAGTTGTAACCCAACAATATCAATAATGTTTTCTTTAGATAAAGGTGTAAACATTATGGTTTCATCAATTCGGTTTAAAAACTCAGGTCTTACGGTTTGTTTCAATAAAGCTAAAACATCTATTTTAGCTGCTTCAATGGCTGAAGAAATATCTTTAGTTGCTTCAAAACGTTCTTGTATAATATGACTTCCCATGTTAGAGGTCATAATTATTATCGTGTTTTTAAAATCGGCAACACGTCCTTTATTGTCCGTTAATCGGCCTTCATCTAATACTTGTAATAAGATATTAAAGGTATCTGGATGTGCTTTTTCAATTTCATCTAACAAGACAACAGAATAAGGTTTTCTTCTTACGGCTTCTGTTAATTGCCCTCCTTCATCATAACCCACGTATCCTGGAGGCGCACCAACCAAACGACTTACAGCATGACGTTCTTGGTATTCGCTCATATCAATACGCGTCAAAGCGTTTTCATCGTCAAATAGATATTCCGCTAAGGCTTTGGCTAATTCGGTTTTACCAACACCTGTTGTTCCTAAAAACAAGAAGGTTCCTATTGGTTTTTGCGGATTTTGTAGTCCCGCTCTAGAGCGACGTACAGCATCACTAACCGCTACGATTGCTTCTTCTTGACCTACCACACGTTTATGTAATTCGTCTTCAAGTTTTAGTAATTTTTCACGATCACTTTGAAGCATTTTTGTTACCGGAATACCAGTCCATTTTGCAACCACATCTGCAATGTCTTCATAGGTAACTTCCTCTTTTATTAATGAAGTGCCTTGTTGGTTCGCTAATTCTTTTTGGTATTTTTCAAGTCGCTCAGTGGCATCTTTTATTTTTCCATATCTAATTTCTGCTACTTTTCCATAATCACCATCACGTTCTGCACGCTCAGCTTCAACTTTAAAGTTTTCAATTTCTTCTTTAATGTTTTGAACGTTATCGACAACTTCTTTTTCAGACATCCATTTGGCATTCAGCTCGTTTCGTTGTTCTTTAAGATTTGCTAAATCCGCTTTTAAGCTTTTTAATTTACTTTCATCTTTTTCACGTTTAATGGCTTCATGTTCAATTTCAAGCTGCATTATTTTACGATCTAAAACATCTAATTCTTCTGGTTTAGAGTTGATTTCCATTCGTAATTTAGAAGCGGCCTCATCCATTAAGTCAATGGCTTTATCTGGAAGGAAACGATTGGTGATATAACGCTGTGATAATTCTACGGCACCAATAATAGCTTCATCTTTAATTCTTACTTTGTGATGGGCTTCATATTTCTCTTTAATACCTCTAAGAATAGAAATGGCACTTTCAGTATCTGGCTCATCGACTTTTACCATTTGAAAACGACGCTCTAAAGCTTTATCTTGCTCAAAATATTTCTGATACTCATCTAAAGTGGTTGCACCAATAGCTCTCAATTCTCCACGTGCTAAAGCAGGTTTTAAAATGTTAGCGGCATCCATAGCACCTTGTCCACCTCCAGCACCAACTAAGGTATGAATCTCATCTATAAATAAAACAATATCTCCATCACTTTCCGTAACTTCTTTGATAACCGCTTTTAAACGCTCTTCAAATTCACCTTTGTATTTTGCACCTGCAATTAAGGCTCCCATATCTAAGGCGAAAATCTGTTTGTCCTTAAGGTTCTCAGGAATATCCCCGTCTATAATTCGATGTGCTAAACCTTCAGCAATAGCGGTTTTACCTGTTCCAGGTTCACCAACTAAGATGGGATTGTTTTTGGTTCTTCGAGATAGAATTTGAAGAATTCTTCTAATTTCTTCATCGCGACCAATCACAGGGTCTAATTTGCCATCTCGTGCTAATTGATTTAAGTTTTTAGCATATTTATTAAGCGAATTATAGGTTTCTTCTTGACTTTGAGACGTCACACGATCTCCCTTTCTTAATTCTTCGATAGCCGCATTTAAACCTTTTTCAGTGACTCCTTGATCTTTTAAGATTTGGGCAATTTTACTTTTAGATTTAAAGATAGCTAAAATTAAGTGTTCTATTGAAACGTAATCATCATTCATCTTTTTAGCGATGATGGATGCTTCGTTTAACGTTTTACTAGCTTCTCGAGAGAGCATAATATCTCCTCCTGAAACTTTTGGGAAACTTTCGAGGTCTTTGTCTAATATTTGTTGAAGCATTGGAATATTAACATTCAACTTTTTAAGTAAAAATGGTAATACATTTTCATCAACATTAAAGAGCGCTTTAAAAATGTGCTCGTTTTCTATTTGCTGATGACCAAAACTTTGGGCAAGTTGCTGCGCTTGCTGAATAGCTTCTTGCGATTTAATGGTATAGTTGTTAAAATTCATCTTTTATTGTTTTTATAGTTAACATGAAACTTATACAGTTCTAAAATCAACCTTGTTTTATTGTTGTGTTTGACTATCTTTAAACAATTATCTTACCAATCTAATAATGTAAGAATTAAGCGACAAAATGTCTGTTTTGGTGCTTTTCTTAATGACGTTTTGTCTTATGTAAGATTACGAATTTGTTTCGACTTAAAGAATGACCTTGGTCAGTTTAAGGTTTTAGTTATAGGTTAACTAAATCGCTAGAACTGACGATAGACCTTTTAAAAAAATATTATGTTTAAAAAATTATTCGGTTCTTCAGAACCAAAAGAAGAAAAGGTATTGCCTTGGCAGCCATTAAGCGACGTATCTCAATTAAGTACTATTGAAGAGCGATCTAAAACCAAAACGCAGTTTATATTTAAACACTCTACGCGTTGTGGTATCAGTAGTATGGTAATGAAACAATTTGTGTCTGCATATGATATAGAAATAAATGCCGATTTGTATTATTTGGATTTGTTGAGTTACAGAGCTGTTTCTAATGACGTTGGTTATAAGTTTCAAGTAATGCATCAATCTCCTCAGCTTATCGTAGTAAAGCATGGGGTAGTAGTAGCGCATGCCTCTCATGGTGCTATAAATGATATTGTTTTAGAGCAATTTATTTAAATAATTTATTTATAAAACTAACATTTACTGCTGTTTAACGAAGAAATTAGATGTTTGTAAGTTTATTTTGATGGTTTAACATATTCAACTGAATTTGAAGTTTTTGTTAACATATTCATAAGTTTACGAAATAGTATTGTTTCTAATCTACTATGTATTAAGTTGTTATAGGCTTAATGTCTAATATTTAATGCCATTTAAGTTGTTTAAATGGGGACTGCTTTTCTCAAATCTATTTATGAAATAATTATAATAAATGGGGATGTATTCAATAGGATGATATAAGTAGAAGTGGAATAGGATAATAAGCTCTAAACGACCATTAACTAAAAAAAGAACACCCCACAAAAGAAAATTTTGTGGGGTGTTTTTTATTTACAATAGCTTTTTAATTTAGTACTTAATTATAATTTTCTTATTAAATGTACTCGTTTTTGTTTCCGCTTTAATAATATAAGCTCCTTCAGAAATATGTTTTACAGGGATTTTAATTTCGTGTGACATTGGTAAATTAGTAGCATTCCATGACGCTACGGTTTGACCTGCAACATTAATTAAGTATAGCTGCTTAACCTCAACAGAAGGTGGGGTCTTCACATAGATTTCATCAGTATCATGTAGGTATCTTACCATGATATCTTTAAACTCTTCCTTAATGGTAGATAGTGTAGCGTCTTCTTGGAAGACTAAGAAGAATCGATCACTGTAAGTACCTGCTTCTAAATTCATTTGGAAATTAACATCATTAAACCTGGTATAACTACCTTCTACAGCATCGAAAATATAGACATCAATAGCCTCGTCGAAGTTTTCAAGCGTTGTAAGTCCAATTTCAATATTGCCTTGTTCACCAAGAACCATTTCTAATGGATAGACTTTAGTGTTATCAAATTCCCCAACACCTTGAATAACATAGTTTTCACCATCGATAAGGAATGACATGTCACTAGGGAAGTAATCTGAATTTAAGGCATCATAACCATAATCAACGCCATCTGTCGCTTCATTATTAGGCGTGAACCCTAACAGTAAATGTCTATAAGCACCTTCTGGTGTTTTAAATCCAAAACGGATACGTTTAATTAAATCGATATCATTACTATCTGTTGTAAGTGTTACTTCAGACGAATCATTAGCCCCTCTTAAGAATACAGATTCACTTACACTTTCTTTTTTAAATATACGTTGATCATTTTCAAAGATAATAGTACCACCATCAGTATCAGCTTCAACAAAGAATCCTTGTGCTACTGGTACGTATCGTTTCGGTATTTTAGAAGCAGAACCATTACCATCAATTTCTCCTGGTGAGTTTGTTGCAGGCAATCCACCAGATTTATTCAGGTAAGAATATCTACCTAAGTATTCTGCTAGAATATGATTAGGGTTGTTAGGGGCTTGTTCCCAAAATATTAAGGCTCCATTAAGTAAAGCTGAGTTATTGTCATCGATAAACTCATGAGCATCTATAGCAGACGGATATGGATTACCTAATAAGCTTTCTTTATTTGCGCTGATTGGTATTGAAATAGTACCATTATTTGGCTGACCAGTAAAGGTGTAATTTTGATTGGAAGTTCCAACACCACTACCTTTCATGGTGTAGCCTAAACCAACACTGATACCTGTATTTTGATTAACTCTAAACCAGTCGTCATAAGAACCACTTAAGTTGGAATAGGTATATAACCAACGACTACTTATGGTTACAGGGTTTGTAGTACCTGGTGTGTCATGAGTCGTTACCCAATTAACTAAGTTCGATCCATCGTATAAAATTGATCCTAAAGCATATGTTCTATTTCCAGATGATCCAGCATTACTTACAGGACTTCCCCAATAGTTATAATTAAACATATTGCTTGTACCTTGTTGGTCGCGTTCTAATTTACCAGTTCCTGTGTAATCCACAATACTTCCCATAGGCTGTAATAGTTGTGACTCATCTTCTAAGTCTAAAGTACCATCTATTTTAAGGTATTTATCTATATGAATAGGTTGGTCATTTGTAATGTTCAATCTGTTACTGTCCACTAATAAACCTAAAAGAGTTGTTTTTCCTAATTGTGGATTTGTTATTGGTCTATTAGCAATAACATTTGTTGCTGTTCTTACAATATTCCAAGTTTGTAACTGATTAGGAACAATGTTATTTGTTTTAGAGTTTGGTATTTGTTGTACAGCTGTAGCTGACCACGTTGTTGCATTATCCCATGAATTATTTAATCTTGAAACATAAGGAATAGGTGCGTCTTCAAGCTGATTATCTGTCATGGCATTTAATTTTCCTGGGTTAGGTGAGACTGTTGAAATATCTTTAACAGTACCATTAGATACCTCTGTTTGAGGTCCTGAACTCATTTGGTAATAACCTATTAGATTATTCCAAAGTAGACCACCTGTAATATTTAGAGGAATCACTTCGCCAATAACACTAGAACCATTTTGTTTTATTTCTTGGTTCATCATCTCCCGGATTTGATCTTGTGATAAGTTGGTATTCCATATTCGAACTTCATCAATTTTACCATCAAAATAATTAATTGGTGTATTATCCGTTCTGTCCATTGCACCAATTAAGGCTTTATTTGCATTTGTTCCAGGTATAGATCCACCACTTGTTTTTACTGGAAAACCATCAATGTAAAGGGTGTAGGTAGAATTGCTAAAGGTTACAGCAACATGATACCATTTGCTAGAATTCATTGCTTGATTTGATATTACGGTACTACCATTATAACGGAAATTTAAACGATCATTAATTAAGCTTAAATCATAACCAGATGCCGTTGAGGTTCCATTTCTTTTTGAAATGATTGTCTTTGTACCCAAAATCGTATTGGTTTTTATCCAAGCTTCAATACTAAAGTTAGCATTTAAATTATAATCATTTCCTAAACTGATATAATCATCCCCACCATCAAAAACTAAACTCGTTCCACAATCTGGGATAGTAATAACTAGAGTATCTGTTGTGTCACCACAAGGTGATGCATTGGTCGCTGTCCAAGTTAAAGTATAGGTAGTGCCACTTTCTCCTGTAAAACTAGAGTTGTGAGCAGAAGCATTGGAGAACGCCCCAGTAGTTGGTGTTGCGGACCATTGACCTGTCACGTTGTTTGCATTAAGTCCAATAGTTGTCGCTGAACAATCCGCTAAAGTATAATCTATAGCGTTTGGATTAGCATCAGCAATTATATAAGGTGTGATGTTAAAGTCTATAGTTTCTATAGCTTCGTCACAAGGACCTGCGGGGTTATTTGAAGTAAACGTAAATGTTACTGGACCAGTAGTTGCTATTGGATAAGAAGCTGTTGCAACGCCGCCAGATTCTGTTGTTGTGATTGTTGTTCCGCCAATGCTCCAATTTCCGCCAGTTGCACTACCACTTAAAGTAGCACTTAATTCAATTGTACCATCTGATGCACATACTGTGGCTGGAGGTGTCGTTATGGTTACGACAGGCTCAGGATTAACTATTAATGTTCCTGAAAATGTTTTATTTCCACAATTAGCATTTGTTGAAATTGTATAATTAAATGTACCAGATTCAGTAGGGCTTCCACTAATTATATACTCCAAACCATCAAAGGTTGTTGTTATACCGGCAGGAAGTCCTATCGTTGATGGCCCTGTTAAACCTCCACCTACTTTAAAGGTAATATCTGTTATAGGTGTATTTTGACAAATGGTTTGATTTTCTGTTCCTGGTGTTGAGGTTTGGTTGATAAAGGTTGATAGTGTTGCAAAAGAAACATCATCAATAGCAAAATTATTTCCTTGTAAATCACCATCGATATTTCTTATTTCAACTATGGCTGTGGTGTTTGATCCAGAATTCCAAATACCATAAAAACGCTCCCAATCAGCACCTTTAACTAAATCGAGTGTTGAACCAACATCTGTCCCATTAATTCTAAATGTTAAGTCACTAGGTCTTAATCCTGAGTTGCTGGCATTTGAGATATCAATACCCCAAGCAGAGAAATAATAATCCGTATTTGGTTTAACCGTTATTTCTTGTCTCCAAACCGCCAAAGTTAAATCATTTCCATTCACAGCAAGATATTGTCCAGCGCCATCACCTGTATGGTCTGTTACACTTCTAAATATACCAGGATAGAATGGTTGCACATTATCCGTTATCGTAATTCTATTTTGATAAAGAATAGGATCTTCAAAATAACGATAGCCACTAGTATACGGCCAAGAGTAATCTTGGTCATAGTCAAAGCCTAATGATGCCATATCATCAGCGAAAGGACCATCTGTTGTTGGTTTAGGATTAGAGAATGTACCATTAATAACTAGTTCTTGAGATATATCTAGTGTAGCACCATCACTACAGCCATTTGTAGTGGTACCTATAACTTGCAATACTCCTGCCGTATCAACATAAATTGTACTTGTTGTTTCGCCGGTGTTCCATTCCCAAGTTGCAATAGGTTGTGTAGAAGTCGCTACCAATTGTACCATATTACTTTCATCTTGTGCGGTAGCTGGGTCATCCACAGGACAGTAATCTGCAATAATACTAACTTCTGGTGATGGATATACATTAACCGTTACAGTTTCTGTTGTTGGGCAGCCATCGTTATTTGTTACCGTGAGCGTATAATCTGTAGTAATCTCAGGGTTTACTGTAATTTGACTATTACTTGTAGAGGGTATAGTTGCGTCAGCAGGTAAGCCTGCGTTAGCCCCTGTATTTGCAGACCAAGAATATTCAAAATCGGTTCCAGCTTTAGCTCCTTGTACCTGTAAATTATCAATATAAATATGAGGTTCTGCTATATCTGTTATACCATCCCATAAACTAAAATTATAATCAGATCCATCGTCTACTCGTAATCGAAATTGTATTAAAGACGCATTATCAAACGAAGTAGGTAATGCAATGTTTGCTTCACGCCAATTTGTATAATAGGCATTACTATTTGGCACGCTTACATTTGTTGTTGTCCATCCTCCAGAGTTTCCTACTCTATATTGTACTCTAATGGTTTTATTATCTCCAAATCTCGTATCTCTACGGTAATGAAATCCGATTCTAATGTTTTTAAAGGTTGCTAAGTCAGCTCCGTCTACATTTAACCTCCACATTCCACTATCATCAGAGCCACCAGTAAGCCAGCCACCGTCTCTATAGTCATCTATTTGTATAAGAGAATTTCCTCTAGGCGAATTATACGTAAAAGGCCCTCCTAACGATCCATTACCTGTGTTATTAAATGGAATATTGTTTCCTCCTCCTGGTGAGTAAAAATCTGAATCGATATTGAGTGTTGTGCTAATATCGACTAAAGCGCCATAGCTATTCCCTGAATTAAAGTCATAATTTACAATGGTTTCTGCATTTAGTGATGCTCCAGCGACATTAGCGGTTAAAATACTTGGATCACCAGCACATACAGGACTATCTGATACCGTTAAGGAATCAATTACGGGTACTTCTAATACAGTAATACTAGCAGAAGTGACACTACAACCTGTAGTTGAATTTGTATATGTAAAATTAACACTTCCTACACTAATTCCAGTTATTACGCCTGAATTTGAAATAGAGGCAATAGATGGATTACTACTAACCCAAGTACCTCCAGAAGAAGGGAATAACTCATGCATTTCGTTTTCACAAATTTCGCTAGCCAGAGGATAATTGCTTATTGATGGTAATGGACTAATAGTAACCGCGTTTGTGGAAGTGCTACATCCTGTAGTTGTATTTAAAAAGGTAAATGTTACCGTACCATCACTAACCGGTGTAATGGCACCACTGTTGTTTATGGTAGCAATAGAAGTGTTACTACTAACCCATGTCCCGCCTGTAGATGGGCTTGCAGATTGTGAGTTGTCATCAATACAAAAATCATAATCACTTACGCTTACAATCGGTAAAGGATGCACTGTAATATTTATGGTATTACTTGTTTTAGGATTACAAGCAGAAAGATCTGTAGTCATTTCTATGAATATAGAATAGTCGGCTGTTGGTGGTGTTAGCGGTGTAAATGTTGGAACAGTAGTCGTTCCAGAATCAACTCCATTAATAAACCATGTGTAAAATTGTGAAGTACCTGCGTTGGCAGGTGTCGCAGTAAATGTTACATTCTCTCCTAAACAAATTTCGTTATCAACATCATTAGAAGTAATAGTGACACTTGCATTTGCCGCAGGGTCTACAACTGTTACAGTTGCAGTACACGAATCTGAATTACCTGATGTATCATAGACCGTTAATGTTACAGTATTAGTTCCTATGTCTGCACAACTGAAATTATAAGTATCTAAATCCATAGATGATATAGCACAGTTATCAGAAGAGCCATTATCAATATCAGCAGTAGTAATACTCGCGTTTCCTCCAGCATCTAACGTAACGGTGAAGTTTTGGCATACGACTATAGGATTAGTAGTGTCTGTGATAATTACATTTTGAGTTTGCGTAGATAGGTTCCCATTTCCATCATCATAAGTCCAAGTGATAACAGTTGTGCCTTGGCTTGTGATTGGTAAAATAGCCATTGTTGTTGCCGTAATTATTCCTAAGCAACTATCTGTAGCTGTTGGAGGTGTTAAACTATTTACGGAACATTGTGCTGTAATGTTTGGTAATGGGATTAAGTTAGGAGTTGCTGGTGTCGTATCCACAACATTTACGGTACGTGTTAGTTGTATCGCAGGATTACCTTCATTATCCGATACATTGTAAGTTATAGTATAAGTACCTACAGTGGATGTATCTACAGTATCTCCACCAATGCTTACCGAACCAATAGCTAAACAGCCATCATCAGCCGTAGCGCCAAGTTCGTTGTATGTATCACAAGCTTCAACTGTAATCGTCGCAGCACCATTTAAGGTGATGGTAGGATTAGTGGTATCCACAACATTTACGGTACGCGTTACTTGTGAAGCAGGATTGCCTTCATTATCAGATACATTGTAGGTTATAGTATAAGTACCCACAGTGGATGTATCTACAGTATCTCCACCAATGCTTACCGAACCAATAGCTAAACAGCCATCATTAGCCGTGGCGCCAAGTTCGTTGTATGTATCACAAGCTTCAACCGTAATCGTCGCAGCACCATTTAAGGTGATGGTAGGATTAGTGGTATCCAGAACATTTACGGTACGTGTTACTTGTGAAGCAGGATTGCCTTCATTATCAGATACATTGTAGGTTATAGTATAAGAACCTACGGTTGTTGTATCTACAGTATCACCACCAATGGTTACAGCCCCAATCGCTAAACAGCCATCATTAGCCGTTGCACCAAGTTCGTTGTATGTATCACAAGCTTCAACCGTAATCGTCGCAGCACCATTTAAGGTGATGGTAGGATTAGTGGTATCGACAACATTTACGGTACGTGTTAATTGTATTGCAGGATTTCCTTCATTATCAGATACATTGTAGGTTACTGTATAAGAACCTACGGTTGTTGTATCTACAGTATCACCACCAATGGTTACAGAACCAATCGCTAAACAGCCATCATTAGCCGTTGCACCAAGTTCATTGTAAGTATCACAAGCATCTAGATTAACTGTAGCAGGACCATTCAGAGTAATGATAGGACTTGTTGTATCTAGAACATTTACGGTACGTGTTAATTGTATTGCAGGATTGCCTTCATTATCAGATACATTGTAGGTTACAGTATAAGTACCTACGGTTGTTGTATCTACAGTATCACCACCAATGGTTACAGAACCAATCGCTAAACAGCCATCATTAGCCGTTGCACCAAGTTCATTATAAGTATCACAAGCATCTAGATTAACAGTAGCAGGACCATTCAGAGTAATGATAGGACTTGTTGTATCTAGAACATTTACGGTACGTGTTAATTGTATTGCAGGATTGCCTTCATTATCCGATACATTGTAGGTTACTGTATAAGAACCTACGGTTGTTGTATCTACAGTATCACCACCAATGGTTACAGCCCCAATCGCTAAACAGCCATCATTAGCCGTTGCGCCAAGTTCATTATAAGTATCACAAGCTTCTAAATTAACTGTAGCAGGACCATTCAGAGTAATGATAGGACTTGTTGTATCTAGAACATTTACGGTACGTGTTAATTGTATTGCAGGATTACCTTCATTATCCGATACATTGTAGGTTACTGTATAAGAACCTACGGTTGTTGTATCTACAGTATCACCACCAATGGTTACAGCCCCAATCGCTAAACAACCATCATTAGCCGTTGCACCAAGTTCATTATAAGTATCACAAGCTTCTAAATTAACTGTAGCAGGACCATTCAGAGTAATGATAGGACTTGTTGTATCTAGAACATTTACGGTACGTGTTAATTGTATTGCAGGATTACCTTCATTATCCGATACATTGTAGGTTACTGTATAAGAACCTACGGTTGTTGTATCTACAGTATCACCACCAATGGTTACAGCCCCAATCGCTAAACAACCATCATTAGCCGTTGCACCAAGTTCATTGTAAGTATCACAAGCATCTAGATTAACTGTAGCAGGACCATTCAGAGTAATGATAGGACTTGTTGTATCTAGAACATTTACGGTACGTGTTAATTGTATTGCAGGATTACCTTCATTATCCGATACATTGTAGGTTACTGTATAAGAACCTACGGTTGTTGTATCTACAGTATCACCACCAATGGTTACAGCCCCAATCGCTAAACAACCATCATTAGCCGTTGCACCAAGTTCATTATAAGTATCACAAGCTTCTAAATTAACTGTAGCAGGACCATTCAGAGTAATGATAGGACTTGTTGTATCTAGAACATTTACGGTACGTGTTAATTGTATTGCAGGATTACCTTCATTATCCGATACATTGTAGGTTACTGTATAAGAACCTACGGTTGTTGTATCTACAGTATCACCACCAATGGTTACAGTCCCAATCGCTAAACAACCATCATTAGCCGTTGCACCAAGTTCATTGTAAGTATCACAAGCATCTAGATTAACTGTAGCAGGACCATTCAGAGTAATGATAGGGCTAGTGGTATCTAGAACATTTACGGTACGTGTTAATTGTATTGCAGGATTACCTTCATTATCCGATACATTGTAGGTTACTGTATAAGAACCTACGGTTGTTGTATCTACAGTATCACCACCAATGGTTACAGCCCCAATCGCTAAACAACCATCATTAGCCGTTGCACCAAGTTCATTGTAAGTATCACAAGCATCTAGATTAACTGTAGCAGGACCATTCAGAGTAATGATAGGACTAGTGGTATCGACAACATTTACGGTACGTGTTAATTGTATTGCAGGATTACCTTCATTATCCGATACATTGTAGGTTACTGTATAAGAACCTACGGTTGTTGTATCTACAGTATCACCACCAATGGTTACAGCCCCAATCGCTAAACAACCATCATTAGCCGTTGCACCAAGTTCATTATAAGTATCACAAGCTTCTAAATTAACTGTAGCAGGACCATTCAGAGTAATGATAGGACTTGTTGTATCTAGAACATTTACGGTACGTGTTAATTGTATTGCAGGATTACCTTCATTATCCGATACATTGTAGGTTACTGTATAAGAACCTACGGTTGTTGTATCTACAGTATCACCACCAATGGTTACAGCCCCAATCGCTAAACAACCATCATTAGCCGTTGCACCAAGTTCATTGTAAGTATCACAAGCATCTAGATTAACTGTAGCAGGACCATTCAGAGTAATGATAGGACTTGTTGTATCTAGAACATTTACGGTACGTGTTAATTGTATTGCAGGATTACCTTCATTATCCGATACATTGTAGGTTACTGTATAAGAACCTACGGTTGTTGTATCTACAGTATCACCACCAATGGTTACAGCCCCAATCGCTAAACAACCATCATTAGCCGTAGCACCAAGTTCATTGTAAGTATCACAAGCATCTAGATTAACTGTAGCAGGACCATTCAGAGTAATGATAGGACTAGTGATATCTAGAACATTTACGGTACGTGTTAATTGTATTGCGGGATTGCCTTCATTATCAGATACATTGTAGGTTACTGTATAAGAACCTACGGTTGTTGTATCTACAGTATCACCACCAATGGTTACAGAACCAATCGCTAAACAGCCATCATTAGCCGTTGCACCAAGTTCATTATAAGTATCACAAGCATCTAGATTAACAGTAGCAGGACCATTCAGAGTAATGATAGGACTAGTGGTATCCACAACATTTACGGTACGTGTTACTTGTGAAGCGGGATTACCTTCACTATCCGATACATTATAGGTCACAGCATAAGAACCTACGGTTGCAGTATTAACAGCAGAAGCATCAATGACGATGCTACCAGAAATATTACCTGAACAGTTGTCATTTGCTGTTGCATTGAATTCGCTATATGTATCACAAGCTTCAATAGTTTGGGGATTTGCACCTATGAGTGTGATTGTTGGATTTGTAGTGTCTCCAACAGTAACGGTAACCTGAGCACAAACAGTGGTGCTACAATCTCCTTCATATCTTACAAAATAAGTTGTATCTGTAGTTGGGGATACTGTGATACTTGGTCCAGACCCTAAATATGTTCCTCCACATGATCCAGAATACCACTCTGCTGATGCATAAATTCCGAGACTACCACCACTTCGTGTTAATGTTGTTGAATTCCCATTACAAATAGAAGTTACACCAGATATGCTTGTTGGTGCTGTAGGGTGTGTTTTTACTATAAAAGTTGCATTATCAATAAAAGTGCCATCAGATGTTGTTACAGATAAATGACCTGTAGTGGCACCATTTGGAAATATCGCTGTTATTTGAGTATCACTATCTACAGTAAACGCAGCAGGTGTACCATTGAAATAAAAAGCTGTAGCTCCTGTGAAATTACTACCTGTAATTGTAATAGTTTCTCCAGAACCAACACAGGCCGAACCAGGGCTTATTATAGTGATGTCTGCCGGGGCGGAATCATCGTTGTTAAGATGTTTATGTTTTTTACTATTTTCAGAACCTTCTGTGGTAGTTTCTATAGCGTTTTTAGGATTGTAATAGTTATGCGTTATAACTGAAGTTGCATAATTATCATTATCAGCTTTTATAGGCGCTGGACTATTCCAATAATAATCACCTTTACCAGTATCTTCATCACTATCAGCATACAAAGGATATTGAGTTTGCGCAAAAGAAAAACTAGATAAGAGAAATAAGAGAGTGAAAGGAGCAACAACAGTAATAAACTGGGAGTAAAGGTTCTTCATAACAATAATGTTTTATGTTTAAAAAACAAAACATTATTTAGGGAAGTAATGTTTAGCTCGTTAATTTTATAGAGTGAACTAATAGTAATTTTATAGAGAGGGATGCGCAAATATAGATTTTAAAAATCAATTCACAAATAAAATCATCGATAAAATGTATACAAATCACGTTGAAATGTAGGTGTTTGTAATCTTAATTTAATATACCAACATTAGGGATGATGTGTTTTTATTAGGTTTTACTAGTGATTTAATTATTTAATACTGTTTGTTCTAGATATAAGATACGATCATTATAATGCTATAAAACCAATGATTTTTATGGTATTTCATCTTAAAAAGAATTAAATTTTCCTGTTTTACCTTGCATAACTATCAAAGTTTAAAGCATTTTAGGTTTCGTATTTTATAGTATTAGGTATTCTACACCGATTACCATGTTCGTTTTGTAAGCATTCAATTCTTAAACGCTAAATTTTTAGAATTGCTATTAACTAAATAGGGATATGCAAATATAAATTTTAAATTGTTTAGGTTTATAAAAATCCGTTAACACGCAATAATCATCTTTAAATGAAACTGTTGTAATGTAGTGCGTTATGTTGCTTGTGGAGATGGTAATAAACTATAATATTTAATTTTTATTACCTTTTGAATATAGGACGTAAAACAGAAACTCTCATAATAAAACATTGGGATGTTGATATGAGAGTTTTATTTTAAAAATAAATTTTTAATCAACTTCGTCTAAGACTATAAGCGCTTATGATGTCTTTTAGTTTTAGTTTAAGGTCTTCGCCTGTATCATAGACCATTTGTTCATCACTTGGAAACCTTACTTCACTTTGCTTTACTAGGTATCTATCGTTTTTATTTAAAGCACGTTTGTCACCATTAAATCGTCCGAATACATTTTCAAAAATAAATCCGCTATCGATTGTAAAGGCATCGATGATTTGATTTTGTTTTAAATCGGTATAAACAACATCAGCAATAACTTGAGCTGATTTAGTTTGTGTAATTTCTATAAATTGCGCTTTTACGTTTATAATTTTATCAATTTTTATATCATTACCTAGGCTGTCTTTTTTGACATTTCCGGCACGATCTAATTGGTATTCCCAGCCGTCAATAATTTGTTGTTCTCTTAATTCTTGGCGTTCATTAATACGTTCTGGTGATACATTTATTTGCTTCAGTTGTAATTGCATTGCAAAATCGTAGTTTATGGTCTCCACACCATTGGCATGATAGGTTGTCCAAAACTGATTTAGCCCATAAGTGTTGAAATCTAATAAATCAGCTTCCAACTGTTGTGGTATAATTTGATTTGTTTCATTTACAATAGACACGTTAACATAATCGGTTCCTTTTTGGTGCGCTTCAGTCATTAAACTTCTGGTTTCTTCAAAATTCGGATTGATTTGTTCTATGTAACTAAAGATATCATAGGCTTCACGTGCATTATACTTGTCTTTTGAATCTAAGAGTGCAATACCTTGTTCAATTAAATAATCAGACGTTTTATATCTGTATTCTACAATTTCAGAACTATAATCATTAAATTTTAAGTTCAAAGTTTTTCCATTTAGTTTTAAAGGCAGTACACGTTTAATTGCATTTTGTCTCTCATCTAAATCGACATAGGTTGTATAGATGGTTTTAAACTGTTCAGGATTACCATCTTTTTTAAGATGCGAAATGGATTGTAAATCTTCTTCTACAACTTTATAATAAGCATCTTTAAGCATCAAAATGTAATCTTGCTTACGATTTTTATCTTTATTGTTTTCTAATTTTTCTAAAGCTTCAGAAATCGCATGGTCATAATTTCCATTGCTAATAGCGCTTTCAATTTGTTTTTTGGCACTACAAGATACGAGTACCGAAACAAGGACTGATAATAGTAAAGATCTTTTCATAATCTTGTGTTTTATTGGTTATAGAGGTGTAATTCCAATTATGATGCCAAAGTAAAAAACTTTCGTTACATCAAGTTGTTTTTTAGGTGTAAAAAAAAGTAGATCGTAAAGTATATATATATGGTATAGTACTAAACAGCTAAATGTTGATTTCATTGGAACTTAAGATTGTTATTTTATTTTGATTCCCTTTAGCTGTCTTTAAAGATTTTTGTTTCTTTGCAAATCAATACAAAGGACATGTTTCATAAGGAAAACGGTTGTTTTCATCCTATAAAATCTAATCCTTCGGAAGCTCTTCCGAGGCAATTTACCTTTCCTTTTTATTACACGCCACATCCACTTTGTATTGCGGCAGCTAATGAAGTGAAGTCGTATCTAAGTACACAAACAGATTTTGAACACAATTTTGGTTTAGATCCAAATAAAAAAGGATTGCAAATCGGAAAAATGTTTGGAGTGATGATTGTTGAGTCCGTTGAAGGACAACGAGGTTACATTACTGCATTTTCAGGAAAATTGGCTGAAAGCAATCATATTAAAGGGTTTGTGCCTCCTGTTTATGATACGTTACATAAAGATGGATTCTATAAAAAAAAGGAAGCATATTTAAATAATTTAACTGCTGAAATTGAAAGGTTAGAACAAAACCCAGAAATTGAAATTGCAAAAGACCATCTCATACAGGTTAAACGTGATGCCATAGTTAAGCTTGAAGATTTTAAAAAGAATGCAAAAGCTGAAAAACAAAAAAGAAAAGAGCGCAGGGCAGAAGCAGAGACGCAATTGTCTTCGTCTGAAAAGGCACTCTATTTTGAAATATTAAAACAACAAAGTATTCAAAATAATATTGATTTAAAATACTTAAAATTAAATTTAGAAGCAGCCGTAATAAAAGCGGAACACGTTTTAGCTGAATTAATTGCACCTATTGAAGTTTTAAAACGAGAACGAAAAACACTATCGGCAAGTTTACAAAAGCAAATTCACGAACAGTATAAGTTCTTAAATGCTCTTGGTGAAATTAAAGATTTAATCACCATTTTTAAAGATACAGATCTAGGAAAACCACCTGCAGCAGCGGGCGAATGTGCTGCCCCTAAATTATTTCAGTACGCCTATGAGCATCATTTAAAACCTATTGCTATGGCGGAATTTTATTGGGGAATTTCACCTACAGCGGAAGTTAGAAAGCATGGGCAATTTTATCCTTCTTGCCGTAGTCGATGTGAACCTATTTTAGGACATATGATGCAGGGATTAAAGGTGGAGCCAAATCCTATAGAATTAGCTGGTGTTTTTAAGGGAGAATTAGAAATTATTTATGAGGACGAATTTCTGTTAGTTGTTAATAAACCCCACGAGTTTTTATCGGTTCCAGGAAAAACGATTAAAGATTCTGTTTTAACACGTATGCAAGCTTATTTACCGAATGCCACAGGGCCTTTGTTATTGCATCGTTTAGATATGTCTACTTCGGGCTTATTATTGGTTGCAAAAAATGAAAGAACTCATAAACACTTGCAAAAACAGTTTATTAATCGCACTATAAAAAAACGATATGTTGCGATTTTAGATGGTGTTATAGATACAACTGAAGGTGTTATAGATTTACCTCTACGTGTAGATTTAAACAATAGACCACGACAGTTAGTTTGCTATGAGCATGGAAAGTCTGCCAAAACGAGGTATGAAGTTATAGCGGTTAAGAATAATACAACTAGAATCTATTTTTATCCTATTTCGGGTAGAACACATCAGTTACGCGTACATGCGGCACATCACAAAGGTTTGAATACGCCTATTGTTGGAGATGATTTGTATGGAACTGTTTCAAATCGTTTGCATCTTCATGCAGAAAAATTAAGCTTTGAGCATCCTATAAAACGGGAGTGGGTAAGTTTTACTTGCGACGCTAGCTTTTAATATTCAGGCGTCCTTTGCTGTTAATTTGTGGTTCAGGTTTACAGTTTATTTATCAAAAAAATAAGAATACTATTTCGTATAAGGTCTTCGTAAATTTTCATGTGTGCTCTATTAAATGCTGTGTACTATTTAATTTAGAGCAAAAAAAAGGAAGACTTCAGTCGTCTGACTTTGGTCTTCCTTAATTATTTATGAAGCTTTTTTGTTATTTCTTTTTCTTCGGATTAAAAACGGGTAACAACTGTGTTTTAACAGATCCAAAACCTATACGTGTACCATCATTTTCACAGTAACCTCTCATAATTACAGTATCGTAATCATTGATGAATTTGCGTTCTGTGCCATCTTTCATTTTTAATGGTTTGGTACCTTTCCAAGATAATTCTAACATAGAACCGTAAGAATCTGGTGTTGGACCAGAAATAGTTCCACTTCCCATAACATCACCAGCATTAATAGGACAACCATTAACTGTATGATGAGCTAATTGTTGTGCCATATTCCAGTACATATATTTAAAGTTAGATTTACTAACTGTCGTTTCTTTAGCACCCTTAGGCTGAATGGCCGCTTCTAAATGAATATCAAAACTCTTTTTTCCTTTTGTTTGAAGGTATTCTAGAGGCTTTGGGTCTTGTTTTGGACATTCGATTCTAAATGGTTCCAAGGCATCTAAAGTTACAATCCAAGGAGACATTGATGAAGCAAAGCTTTTACCTAAAAAGGGCCCTAATGGTACGTATTCCCATTTTTGAATATCGCGAGCAGACCAATCGTTAAACAATACTAATCCAAAGATATATTCTTCAGTTTCTTCAATAGGAATAGGTTCTCCTAAATCATTAGCATCTGTAGTAATAAAGGCCATTTCTAATTCAAAATCCACTAATTTTGATGGCCCAAAAACAGGTTGGCTTGCTCCTTCAGGTAATGTTTGTCCTTGTGGACGGTGTACAGGAATTCCTGATGGAATGATAGACGAACTACGACCATGATAACCTACAGGCATATGCACCCAATTAGGCATCAACGCATTTTCAGGATCTCTAAACATGGTACCAACATTGGTTGCATGTTCTTTACTTGCGTAGAAATCGGTGTAATCACCAACTTGAATTGGTAACTGCATTTCAATTTCATCTAAACGAAATAAAATAGTTTCTTTATGAGGTATGTTATTTTTTAAGGTATCGTTTTCAGCATCAAAAATCTCAGCGATTCTGTCTCTTACGAGACGCCAAGTTTTTCTACCATCCGCAATAAAATCATTTAATGTGTCTTGTAAAAAGATATCGTCTGTTAACGGAATCCCTTCAAAGTACCCTAATTGATGTAATGCTCCCAGGTCAATAGCTGTATCTCCAATACGCGTTCCTATCGTTATTATGTCGTCTCTAGTTAAGAAAACTCCAAATGGAATGTTCTGAATTGGGAAATCGGAAGTTTTACCGACGTGTAACCATGACGTTCTATCTGGATTGTTGGCTAATAATGGCATATGATTTTGTTGATTAAATGTTCATTAAATTCATTCAAACCTACATAATTTTTGATATTTAAACTAATGTATTCACTATTTTTGTATCGATTTAACAAACACTTTATTTATGCAACGCGACGAACAAATATTTGAACTCATTAAAGCCGAAAAAGAACGCCAAATCGATGGTATAGAATTAATAGCCTCTGAAAATTTTGTTAGCGACCAAGTTATGGAAGCTGCAGGATCTGTGCTAACCAACAAGTATGCTGAGGGGTATCCTGGTAAACGCTACTATGGAGGTTGTGAAGTTGTTGATGAAGTAGAGCAAATTGCTATTGATCGTGCTAAAACCTTATTTGGAGCTGCTTATGTAAATGTACAGCCACACTCAGGAAGTCAGGCTAATACAGCAGCATACCATGCTTGTTTACAACCTGGTGATACTATTTTAGGTTTTGATTTGTCTCATGGAGGGCATTTAACGCACGGGTCTTCTGTTAATTTTTCTGGTAAATTATACCGCCCTACTTTTTATGGAGTAAAGAAAGATACAGGCTACATTGATTATGATATGTTAGCTGATCAAGCACAAAAGGAAAAACCAAAAATGATAATTGCTGGTGCTTCTGCATATTCTCGTGATATGGATTTCGCTAAGTTTAGAGAAGTTGCTGATAGTGTTGGAGCTGTTTTATTAGCTGATATTTCACATCCTGCTGGATTAATTGCTAAAGGGATACTAAACGATCCAATGCCACATTGCCATATTGTAACAACAACAACTCATAAAACCTTAAGAGGACCTAGAGGAGGTATGATTATGATGGGAGAAAATATTGATAACCCATTTGGGATTACCTTAAAGAATGGTAAACTTCGTAAAATGTCTGGTTTATTAGATTCTGGTGTGTTTCCAGGAAATCAAGGTGGACCATTAGAACATATTATTGCAGCTAAAGCGATTGCTTTTGGAGAAGCGTTAACTGATGAGTTTATGCATTATATGCTACAAGTAAAACATAATGCTGATGCCATGGCTAAAGCATTTGTTGCTAAAGATTACAATTTAATTTCAGGAGGAACGGATAACCACATGATGTTAATTGATCTAAGAAACAAAAACATTACAGGTAAAGATGCTGAAAATGCTTTAGTAAAAGCAGATATTACGGTGAACAAAAACATGGTGCCTTTTGATACAGAATCTCCTTTTGTAACGTCTGGAATTAGAGTTGGTACACCTGCAATTACCACAAGAGGTTTAAAAGAAACGGATATGGCTTACGTTGTTGATTTAATTGATGAAGTCCTTACCAATCATGAAAATGAAACGGTTTTAGCTGGTGTCGCAGAAAAAGTAAATGCATTAATGGGAGGACGTGCGTTATTTAATGCTTAAGAAGCTCTGAAATTTATATTAAAAAAGCCTTTCTATTTAGTTTGAAAGGCTTTTTTATTTTATAATTTGGCAAACAAATCATTTATTGATTTAAAATCTTTCCGTTTATAATTAGTAAAATCTCTATTGTTAATATAGTTGATCAAATCTTTTTTAGGTCCGGAAGTCCAAAAATCATCAATTCTAACAAGGGTATTGTTTTCTTTTATATAAAGGTTATCTATAATTTTAGAATCGTAGGGTGTTTCTAGTAAATCATAAATTGCAGTATCCGCATCCTTTATATAAAGTTCACGAAATAACTTATCATAACCTTTAAGAGCAACAAATTTGGTCGCTACAATTTCACCTTTATCAATATCAAATAAGGTAACCGAACTTATATCTTCATTGGGAATGTAGGTACAACCATCAGCCGTTTGTAAGATCACTGCGTACTGTTGGTTATCAATATGATTTAAGCTGACACGACCACTTATGGTTTCATTCGTTTTCATGGTAATTTCACCATCAAAGAAATCATAATCTAAATTTGAATAGAAAAATAGTTGTTGATTGAGTAAGTTTAAATTTTCATCTTGTGCTAACGCTTTAGTATTGAATGCTAAAAAACCTAATAGAACAAAACAGCTGAGTTTAATTTTTGAAGTCATAATGTGGCGTTTTAAAGTTGAACTGTAAAAAACAGAATCAACAATTATTCCAAACTAATTAATATTTGAGATAACTAGGATTCAATAGCGTCTAACTTTACCCCATACGAATTAGAGTTTTACAAGGGGGAAGAAGTGTGAAAGACGTTTTAGTATCGTTTACACGTTGCGTAAAATTTTTTCCATTTTACGTCCTCTTGCCAATTCATCAACCAATTTGTCTAGATACCTTACTTTTTTAGTTAATGGAGTTTCGATGTCTTCAATTCTGTAGCCACATATTACACCTTTAATTAAATGTGCATTTGGGTTTAGTGTTGCGTTCTCAAAGAAAGTTTCAAAAGTTACTTTGGTCTTTATGAGTGCTTCAAGTTTATGGTCATCAAACCCTGTTAGCCATGTAATAACCTGGTGTAGTTCTGTTTTTGTTCGGCCTTTTTTTTTAACTTTTGTAATGTAATGTGGATAAACTGAGGCAAATGTTAGTTTAGCGATCCGTTGGTCGTGTTCAGGAGTTGTGGTCATGGTTTAGATGTTTCTAATTAAAAAACGTAATTCAACAGTTTTAAATATAGAGAAAAAAAAGTTAGCAGTCTTTACCCATTATATAATGTAGTAAACGCTGCTAACTAAGTTTGTACTAAAAAGTAAGCTTACTTTTTAGTAGCGGTTAATTCTGCAATTTTGCAAATAACCTCTATGGCTTTTTGAATACTTTCTACAGGAACATATTCATAGCGACCATGAAAATTATGACCTCCAGCAAAAATATTGGGGCAAGGTAATCCCATATAAGAGAGTTGAGAACCATCAGTTCCGCCACGTATGGCTTTTATTAATGGAGTAACACCAACAGCTTTCATTGCTTCTTCAGCAATATCTACAATATGCATTACAGGTTCTACTTTTTCTTTCATATTGAAGTATTGATCTTTAATCTCAATCTTAAAGATCTCACTTTCGTATTTTGTATTTAAATCAAAGACTACTTTTTCTAATAGCTCCTTTCGAGCTTCAAATTTATCTTTGTCATGATCTCTTATGATATACTCAAGTGTTGTTTCTTCAACATCACCTTCAATATTATGTAAATGGAAAAAACCTTCGTAACCTTCGGTATGTTCAGGTGTTTCTAATCGTGGTAAAATATTAATAAACTCAGAAGCATAATACATCGAATTGATCATTTTGCCTTTAGCATAACCAGGATGAACAATTTTACCTTTGACTATAACCTTAGCACCAGCGGCGTTAAAATTTTCGTATTCTAACTCTCCAACTTGACTACCATCCATGGTATAAGCCCAATCTGCACCAAATTTATCGACATCAAACTTATGCGCTCCACGTCCGATTTCTTCATCTGGAGTAAACCCTATTCGTATTTTACCATGTTTAATTTCAGGATGATTGATAAGATATTCCATAGCCGTTACAATCTCTGTAATTCCAGCTTTATCATCTGCACCTAAAAGGGTTGTGCCATCGGTTGTAATTAACGTCTGACCTTTGTACATTAGTAAGTCTTCAAAGTAATCTGGAGATAAAACAATGTTTTGTTCAGCATTAAGAATAATGTCCTTTCCATCGTAATTTTCAACAATTTGAGGTTTTACATTGGCACCTGTAAAATCAGGAGAGGTATCAAAATGTGATACAAACCCAATGACAGGTACATCGTACTCAACATTACTAGGTAGTGTTGCCATAATGTAAGCGTTATCATCTATGGTAACATCACTAAGACCTATTGCTTTTAGCTCTTCGACTAATTTATTAGCCAAATCCCATTGTTTTTTTGTGCTTGGAGTCGTTTCAGAGTTTGGGTCAGATTCCGTATCTATAGTAACATAACTGATAAAACGATCTATTATATGCTGCATAAAATTATTGTATTTAAAATTATAGTTTAAAAGTAATCACGGGAAATTTAGCGTGATTGACTACATCTTCAGAAATACTACCACCAAAGAAATGACTTAATCCTTTTCTACCATGTGTAATTAAAGATACCACATCTGCTTTTTCTCTTTTAGCAAAACTGATGACACCATCTTCAATGCTATGTTCTGAAATACGAGCAATAGAAACATCACTTTCTTTTAGTTTTGCAAGGTCTAAAAAGGTTGCAATTTTTTCGTCAATTTCATCAGTGCTTAAAAATCCAAGATTTGGAGAATTAATATGCAATAACGTGGTTTTAGTTCCTAATTCTAATAGTAATTCTAGAGCCTCTTTAACAGCAGGAACACTTTCTTCTGAAAAATCACAAGCCAATACAATGTGTTCGAAACTAAACGTTTTTAGTTTAGATTTTATAACTAAAACAGGAGTCTCGCTATAACGAACTACTTTTTCAGTGTTAGACCCTGTAAAAATGCCATCATGTTCGCTGTGTCCTCTAGAGCCCATAACAATTAAATCAGCGTTTATATCAGTTGCAACTGCCGCGACTTCTTTTAAGACTTTAGAATTTTTTATCATTGATGTCACATTAACACCTTCAAGATATGGTTGGTCTAAAAACTCTTCAAATCGTTTCTTAGTTACTGCGATCATAAATGCATTTTCCTCATTTCGTTGAGAGTTCGTTGAAGAAATAAGAGATTCAGACATCTCTAACATGTGCATCACAATTAATTCGGATTGGTGTTTTTTAGCTAATGCAGCTGCTGTTTCTAATGCATATTCTGAATGAATTGAAAAATCGACAGGAACTATAATTTTTTTCATGATATTTTAATTTTGATTAGTGCTTCAAAGTTACACAAATTAGAAATTATTATTTATGATAATTGACAGTTTATGCTAAAAATAAAACTTCCGTTGTAAGTATTAGATGCTTATTTTTGCATGGCAAAGCTATTTTTATGTACAAAGCCCTAATCAGACCCGTTTTATTCTCTTTTGATCCCGAAAAAGTACACTATTTTACCTTTTCCTTAATTCGGAATGTATCAAAACTACCAGGAATTAAAAGCCTATTCAGATCTTTATACCTAATTGAAGACAAACGATTAGAACGTGAGTTGTTTGGTCTGAAATTTAAAAACCCCGTTGGTTTAGCTGCAGGTTTTGATAAAAATGCGGTTTTATATAATGAATTGGCCAATTTTGGATTCGGTTTTATTGAAGTAGGAACGGTGACTCCAAAAGCACAAGAAGGAAATCCTAAACAACGGTTATTCAGATTAAAAGACGATAAAGGTATTATTAACCGCATGGGTTTTAATAACGAAGGTTTACAAGCTGCAATTTTAAAACTTAAGAAAAATAAAGGCGAAGTAATTATTGGTGGTAATATTGGTAAAAACACCCAAACGCTTCCTGAAAATTACACCAAGGATTATCTCGAATGCTTTAATGCATTGCATCCATATGTCGATTATTTTGTGTTGAACGTCAGTTGTCCTAATGTAGGAAGTCATGCGAAATTAAACGACAAGGATTATTTGTTAGAGTTGATTTCTAGTGTTCAAAAAGCAAATGAAACCTTTGAAAAACAAAAACCAATTCTGCTTAAAATTGCACCAGATTTAAACAATGTGCAATTAGATGAAATAGTAGAATTAATTGCAGAAACTAATCTCGATGGCGTCATTGCAAGTAATACATCTATTGACAGAACAGGCTTAAAAACAAGTGATGCCAGATTAACAGAAATTGGAAATGGTGGTTTAAGCGGACAGCCAATTAAATCAAAATCTACGAAAGTCATTAAATATTTAGCTGATAAAAGCAATAAAGCGTTTCCTATAATTGGAGTAGGAGGTATTCATTCTGCAGAAGATGCAATAGAAAAATTAGAAGCAGGAGCAGATTTGGTTCAGGTTTATACTGGTTTTATTTATGAAGGCCCTTCTTTAATAAAACAGATTAATAAAACTTTGTTGAAGTAATAATTCATGACGTCTATTTCTAAAAAATAATACCTTCAATTGAATTACGATATCCTTATATCATTTGCATTAGCAACATCAGCATTAGCAATTGCGCCAGGACCAGATAATATTTATGTTTTAGTACAAAGTATAACCAATGGTAAATATTATGGATTGGCAACTGTTTGCGGACTTATAACAGGTTGTCTTGTTCATACCACACTATTAGCTTTTGGAGTTTCTGCGATAATTGCTGCCAATGAAAATTTATTCTTTGGTATTAAACTCTTAGGAGCAATTTACCTTTTGTATTTAGCATTTAAAGTTTATAAGTCTGATAGTCATTTGGATTTAGAATCTAATGTTGCACCTAAAAAAAGTCTGAGACAACTGTTCGTTCAAGGTTTTTTTATGAATGTGCTCAATCCAAAAGTCACCATTTTCTTTTTAGCCTTTTTTCCAGGGTTCTTGTTTAGCGATACGATGAGTAATGTTTGGCAGTTTTATATTTTGGGAGGGCTTTTTATGGTGGTGTCGTTTATTATTTTTTCGTCAATTGCATTGTTAGCAGGACAGATTAAAACCTACACTTTAAAACACAAAAACTCTGGATTGGTTTTAAAATGGCTTCAAATTGTTGTTTTTGTTGGGATTGCTATTTTTATTCTAATTTAGTAGAATGCTAAAAGTCAATTTTCTACCCAAGTTTTCTATTATAATTGTCTTATCCTTTATCCTGTTTACAATAATTGGGACCATTACACATGAGTTTGGTCATATTGCAGTTGCAAAATATTTTGGCTATGACACCACATTAAGTTATGGGAGCATGGGTTATTCTCAAGATTTTTCAGAAGATGAAGATGTAAAAGAAATTAAGAAAATTTCAGAGCCCTATATAACTATTGATTATGAAGAATGGCCAGAAGACATAAAGCTAAAGTTAGAAGCTTTAGATAAAATAGTAATGGAACGATATCCATATAATGAAACCCATAAGTTACATGAGCTATTGATAACTATTGGAGGTCCTGCTCAAACATTGCTTACAAGTTTTATAGGCTTGTTAATTTTATTTTTCAGACGAAAAAAATCGAAAGATCAATTTATAGTTGTGGATTGGTTAGCTGTTTTTATGTCGTTATTTGCTCTTCGAGAAGTGTTTAATTTTGTACAAGTTTCTTATAGTGCATTATTTAATTCTGAGTCAAATTTTAATGCAGATGAATTCAAAATATCTAGATATTTAGGATTTAATGAATGGATTATTCCAGTAATAAGTTTAATAATAGGGTTAACAATTTCAATTTATGTTATTTTTAAAATTATTCCTATCAAATATCGATTTTCATTTATAGTATCAGGTTTGGTTGGAGGAATTTCAGGTTTTGCAATATGGTTTGGTTTTTTAGGGGAATTGCTATTCGATGCATAAAAAAAACAGACAGAAACTAAACCTCCTAACAATATAATATAAACAATCTATATTATAATCAGAGCCTTAAAGTTTTCACTTCAAATTCAATTTCGAGTTTAATTTCAAATTCAATTAATGTATATTTGAACCAATGAACAAAGCTGTTAAAATAATAGAATGTCCGAGAGATGCTATGCAAGGCATTAAGGATTTTATACCTACAGAAAAGAAGGTACAATACATTCAATCATTGCTTCGTGTTGGCTTTGATACTATTGATTTCGGAAGTTTTGTATCGCCTAAAGCGATTCCGCAAATGGTTGATACGGCTGAAGTTTTAGCACAATTAGATCTGAGTAAAACGGAAAGTAAATTGCTTGCTATTATAGCAAATACAAGAGGAGCAAACGATGCTTCGGTGCATTCTGAAATTGATTATTTAGGATTTCCATTTTCTATATCAGAAAATTTTCAGATGCGTAATACCCATAAAACCATAGCACAATCTGTAGTGACCTTGTCTGAAATTTTAGAAGTTGCAGACAAAAGCAATAAGCAAGTTGTGGTTTATATTTCAATGGGATTTGGAAACCCTTATGGTGATCCTTGGAATGTAGATATCGTAGGGGAGTGGACGGAACGCTTATCTAAAATGGGAGTTGGTATTTTATCTTTGAGTGATACAATTGGAAGT
Organism: Winogradskyella sp. PC D3.3; assembly: GCF_054366245.1. Classification (NCBI taxonomy): domain Bacteria; kingdom Pseudomonadati; phylum Bacteroidota; class Flavobacteriia; order Flavobacteriales; family Flavobacteriaceae; genus Winogradskyella; species Winogradskyella sp. PC D3.3. The sequence continues at coordinate 2,543,812 of NZ_CM135962.1, forward strand.
TCAGATCCAGAGAATATCAACTATTTATTTTCAAATTTAATTCCCGAATATTCAAATATAGAATTTGGAGCACATTTACACACTACACCAACAACCTGGTTCGAAAAGGTAGATGCAGCATATAATGCTGGTTGCCGACGTTTTGATGGCGCCATACAAGGTTTTGGTGGTTGCCCAATGGCAAAAGATGATCTTACGGGTAATATGCCAACCGAAAAAATGTTATCGTATTTTACTCAGAAAAAAGCTCACGACCTCAATGCGATGTGTTTTGAGAGTTCTTATAATGAAGCAACTAAGATTTTTAGCATGTATCATTAAAAAAAAGCCTTCATTTTTAAATGAAGGCTTTTTTTATCTATTTAAAAGTTTACTGTAATAAACTATATACAAATTCAGGATGACCACGTTCTCCTTCAGCGTTAGTTAAGGCTAAGAATTTTAATTTGTAAAGATTACCATCTGTATCATTAATTATATAGAAGACATTATCTTTAAGAGAAGGTAATGAACCTGGTCCACCACCATTTCTCCAACTACTCCCAATGCTTCTTTGGTCGTTAGAGAAATTAGAAGTCGTGACATCATTTAACGTAAAATTGTCATAAGATAGTTCTGTGTTTTCTTCAGTATCTATCCTATAAATATTTACGTTAGCTAAGTTATTTGAAGCTACAAAATCTCCATAGAAATACGCACCATAACTATCTGCTCCGGCGAAAACTTCATCGGTAAAGGTTGTAAAGTTTAAATCCCAATTTGAGGATGCAGGTTCAACATTAACGATACTTTCTGTATTAAAACTAAAAAATGTAAAGTTAAAGTTGCTGTCTTTAGAAATTGTGATTTCCTCGTGTGTAGTGGCGTCCAAATCGGCATATTGAAGTACGTAATTATTGGCATCTTGCAGAATACGTATTTTTTTCCAACCTCTCTCTTCGCCTTTTAAAGCAACAGAACCAGTTTCAGGTGTTGTTGTACCAACTTCATTACCAAGATTTATTAAATAGACATAGTTTTCAGAATCTGTAGAAGAGATTGGCGCTATAGCGGTATCATTGATATTACCATCAAACCCATCTACATAAGTTATATTAGTACTGTCAAATGTACCAACTGCGACTGCAGGCTGTAAGTCAATTACTTCTTGTGTGGTGGAACTAATAGCGTTAATATCTGTTGTACTAAGTTTAGCAGCTGCCATTTCAATTGAACCGTTTATGGTAACTCTGAAATCTGAACCTGTATAAAATCCTAAGTCCCAAGAATCACGTTGAACTGCTGTCTTTGTGTTTGTACTTAAGTCAATATAAACTTGGTTTTGTTGATTAGGACCTCCAACTTCTGGAGCGATAGAAGCACCATCAATCACAATAGTAAGTGGACCAGAAACGTCGTCGTCGCTACTGCAGCTAGAAAATGCAATAATACATAGGCATAAAGCCAATTTTAAAAATTTATTTGTCATAATATGTAGTGTTTAAAAATTTAGGTTATACAATAGTTTTAAATAAAAAGATCTTCCGTAGCCTAACAATAAGGCATTGCTGTTAGTTGTGTGTGTGCCACCAGTAGCAGTATTACTTACGTTTACACTAGTGACATCTAATAAGTTGCGTCCACCAAGTGTTATATTGATTTTATTGTCTAAAAAGGATTTTTTTACAGAGGCGTCTAGCCAACTATATGCGTCTGTTGTTACTTTTGAGAAGGTCGAATTTCCATCTGTATCAGAACCAGATGCCATGTATTGCTCTTGTTCTCCGTTGTATTTTAATAGTAAGCTGAATGAGGTATTCCAAGGTTCTACAAAATAGGATGCACTAGTGTTAACTTGAAAATTGTACAGAAAATCATCATTGCCATTGACCTCATTGTTATTTATTCTAGAAATACCTTGAAATGTGGCACCTAAGTTGAATGCTAAATTGTCGACTTTCAATGTATTTTCTAATGAAAGACTCCATAGTTTGAATTTATCAATATTTATAAATTGATACTGTAAAGGAGTGGTATTAACCACAGCCAAATCAATTCTATCTGAAACATTGACATAGCTTAACTTTAGGTTGTTAACTAAAGAAAGCTCATTAAGCCAACTTCGCTTTTTTAGATTCACAAAGGCTGAAAAACCATTTTCGGGATTTAAGTTTTCATTTCCTTGAACATCATGATTGGAATCTACAAAGTAGTAGTATAATTCTTCAAAATTAGGAGTTCTATAAGAGGTACCTACGTTGGCTCTAAGTTCAAAACCATGATCCATTAAATAACGCGCACTTAAAGAGCCCATTAATTTTGATTTAAAAAGGGAATTATATTCATAGCGTACACCAGGACGTAAAGAGAATTTATTCGAAAAGCTCAATTCCGAAGATCCAAAAATGGCATAATTAGTCTGTGTGTTGGTTTTATCTTGTTGGGTAACATCGCCTGTAGCTTGCGTGTCAAAGCCTTCAATATAGCGCGCTTCATAACCGAGTTGGAAATTATAAAAATCACTTTTTACTAAGTTGTCTATAGTACCTTTAGAAAATACGACTTTACTAGATTGGTAGGTTTCGTCACTTTCATTACTGCGTTCTTTGCTTAAAATAAAATAGTTAAATTCGTTTAAGTCGCGTTCTTGCTGCTGATAGGAGAGTGCTACGTTATAGTTAGCTCCAGAGTTGAGGTGACCATCAATATTTAAATTGTTCACAAAGCGGTTGGTGGTAAATATGCGATCTGTAGCCGATGGATTACTCGTTTGATTTTGAGTATCAATATTTGCTCTAACAGCAGCATCGTAATAATTAATTTGTTCATTAAAGTATTCAAACTTGTAAAACACCCTAAAGTTTTCACCTTTATAATTAATTAAAGCGTTCGTATTTAATTGTTGTTTAGGTAACCATTCGTAGCCTCTAAGCCCATCATTTTGGTAGTAATCTTGCCCTTGACGTTGGTTGAAAAATCCGGCAAAATCATTTCGATTAGCTCCAATTTTAGCCATCCATCTCTCATTTATGTTATGAGCCACACTAAAAGATTGTATATGTCTACCTTCATCAAACCAAGCATACTCGTCACTTACGGTTTCTTCTTGTATATAGGCTTGAATACGCCAATCGTTAGCAATAGATTTTTTGGTAATGATATTAATCACGCCTGAAACAGCATTCGCACCATATTCAACGCCCATGGCGCCTTCAACAATCTCAATACGTTCAATGGCGTCGAGATTAATTTGGGTTAAATCAATATCATTTCCTAAGCCATTGTCACTAACTAGTGGAATGTTATCTACTAAAATGTTGAAATATTGTGAATCTAAGCCAAAGAACGAAATCGTAGAGCGTCCTGTTTGTGCATTTGGAATAATAGTAAGGTTAAGATTAAAATTTAATAAATCGGCCAGATTGTTAGCTGCAACTTGTTCTATCTGCTTTCTATTAATCACAATGACATTATGTACAGATTTTTTTATAGAAGTGGGATTATATTGACCTGTTACAACAACTTCATCTAAAGATTCTGTTTTGGTACTATCAACTGTGGTTTCTCTTTTTTGTGCAAAAGCCCATGAAAAGAAAATTATTGAAAAATAAATTGGGATTTTATTTTTATTTAGACTCATTCTTGATAAATTTGTTGCAAATATAAAATCTTATTTTAATTCATTCTAAATAAGAATAGTTTTTTTTAAATAATTTTTAAACACCTCATTTATCTTTTAAATATGAAAAAAGTAGTACCCGTTTTAGCCATTGTATTAGCATTTACTTTAAGTAGTAATGCACAAAAGAAGAAAACCTTAGATCAAGAAGCCATTAAAGCCATGTGTGGTTGTTTTGAAGTAACGTTCAATTTTACAGAGACGTTTAACTACAGTAATGATTCACTTTATAGACCTTCAGAAACTAAAGTAGATAAAGGCTTAGAGTACGCTTTTGCTATTGTAGATGAGGATGATAAAATCTCAATTCAACATTTATTGCAAGTTGGACGACCGGATAGTCCACATATTGTAAAACACTGGAGACAAGATTGGTTATTTCAAAATCAAGAGTTTTATATGTATAATGGAGATAATAATTGGACCTTTGAAAAAAAATCTAAAGATGATGTAAAAGGGCAGTGGACGCAGAAAGTGTTTCAGGTAGATGATAGTCCGCGTTATGAAGGTTCAGGAACTTGGGTTCATGTCGATGGTAAGCACTATTGGGAAAATACAACAACAGCACCATTACCAAGACGTGAATACACCAAACGTAATGATTACAATATTACATTAAGAGGTAACCGCCACGAGATTACAGATTTTGGTTGGGTACACGATCAAGATAATGAGAAAGTGTTACGAGAAGCAGGAAAAGAAGACGTGATTATTGCTAAGGAAAAAGGGTATAATACCTATAAAAAAGTTGATGATAGTAGATGTCAAGCGTCACAAGATTGGTGGAAAGCACAACACGATAAATGGGCTTTGGTAAGAACAAAATGGGATGCAGTTTATGGCAGAAATAAAGATTTAACCTTGGCTGAAAAAGTGGATAACAAAGTGTTGTTTAAATACTTGTTAGATGATGAAATCACAGCTAAAAAAGAAATTAATCGTATTATAGAAGCTTTTGTAAAATAAATAAGTTTAAAATAAATCAATCATATATATGAAAACAATGAAATCGATAGTAGTTATGCTTTTTTTAGCATTGTCGTTATCCACTTTTGCACAGAATAAGAATATCTTTTTAGATCGTGAGTTTTGGGGAACTCAGCCAACGGTAGAAACTGTAAAGCAAAAAATAAAAGAAGGCAATAATCCTGCTGAAGCTAATGCTAACAATTTTGATGGTGTGGTTTATGCAACCTTGCAAGATGCACCTTTAGAGACCATTACTTATATGATTTCTCAAAAGGGAAATGATGTTAATAAACTAACACACGATGGTAGAACCTATGCGTTTTGGGCAGCTTATAAAGGCAATGCTGAATTGGTGGAATATCTATTAGAAAATGGGGCAAAAACCAATATAACAGACGATAAAGGGAATACCATTATTAATTTTGCAGCAGCTTCAGGACAAGCAAATACGGCAGTCTATGACATATTAACAAAGTATGATGCAGAATTAATAAAGAAAACAAACCCTAATGGGGCTAATGCTTTATTACTTGCAGCACCATATGATAAGGATTTTAAATTAATGACCTATTTCCAATCTAAAGGTTTGGATATTAATAGTGTTGACAAAGCAGGGAATGGTATTTTTAATTATGCTGCTAAAACGGGTCATATAGCCTTAATGAATTCTCTTTTAAAGAAAGGAATTAAAGGTACTGATGAAGCCTTTATATTTGCAGCAAATGGTACTAGAGGGTCAGCTAATGGTATTGAAGTCTATAAGTATTTAGAACGTATTGGTTTAAACCCAAATGTATCTAATGAAGAAGGAATTACTCCTTTACACGTTTTAGCTTCTAGAAGTAAAGACTTAGAAATTATAAAGTTTTTATTAGAAAAAGGATTAGACGTAAGCACTAAAGACCTTAAAGGAAATAATGCGGTTATGAATGCGGCTTCTAGAAATGATTTAATCGTCGTTAAAACCTTAGTCGAGAAATTGAAAACTATTAATACGACTAACAAACATGGCCAATCAGCATTATCATTAGCGTTAAAAGGAAATTCTCCAGATGTGGTTAGATATTTAATTGAAAAAGGATATGATACGACTATTATTGATGCTGATGGTAATAACCTTGTGTATTATTTAGTAGAGTCATACTCTAAGCGAAATAAAGAGCAGTTTACTCAAAAGATGGAAGTCCTTAAAAAGAATAAAGTCGATTTAACTGCAGTTCAGAAAAATGGCAATACATGGTATCATTTGGCTGTAGAAAAAAATAGTATTGAGCTTTTAGAAATTGCAACAACAATGGATCAAGATATTAATGCGAAAAATAATGAAGGTAATACCGCATTGCATATCGCAGCAATGAAAGCACAGGACAATTCAGTTCTAAAATTTTTACTAAAACACGGTGCAAAAAAGCAAATTGTTACAGATTTTGATGAATCTGCTTATGATTTGGCAAAAGAAAATGAGTTGTTAAAGAAAAACAATATTTCAATAGAATTTTTAAAGTAATAGAATTTTTAAGATGAAGAATATACGCATTATAGCATTATTAGGTATTGTAGCTTTTAGTTTAGTATCATTTACTAATTTTATACAATCAGCAAAGTATAAATGTATGATTCAAATGACAAATTATACAGGTGAAGGAGCCTATATTGTCATTTCATTATTAAATCCAGAAGGCGATTATGTAAAAACCTTAAACGTTAAAGGCGATGATGATGAGTGGTACAATACCATTGAATCGTGGTGGGACTATTATGGAAAAAGAAGACCAGATATCGATGCCATTACAGGAGCAACTATTAGCGGAGGCGAACGTGCTATAAGTATCATTGAAATTGATAATGATAAATTAGATAAAGGTTACAAGTTAAGATTTGAAACTGCTGTTGAAGACCAAGAATATTACGAAAGTGATGTGGAATTTGAGTTGACTTCAGAAACCGTAAAATCTAAAGTAGAAGGAAAAGGATTTATTCGTTACATCCGAATGATGCCTCAATAAAACCGATACTATGACCATTTCCATCTGGAGATACAGTCATCTAGTATTGGCTGTTATGTCTTCTTTGTTTATTTTAATAGCATCGGTAACAGGTGCTATTTTAGCGTTTGAACCCATTACAAATCAGTTGCAACCGTATGCTGTTTCTGGGGCAAACGATAGGTCTCTTGCTGAAACCTTAAATGTGTTACAGCAAGAATATGATGAAGTCTTTACACTCGAAGTCGATAAAAATGATTTCGTAAGTGCCTCAGTCATTACCAAAGAAGGAGACAGTGAAACCTTTTATGTCAATCCTTTTACAGGCGAAAAATTAGGTGATATTATTAAGAAAGCACCCATTTATGAATTCGCGACTAACCTTCACCGTTCGCTATTTTTAAAAACAACAGGTCGTGTTTTAATAGGAGTGGTGTCCTTTTTGTTATTGCTGATTTCAGTAACAGGAATTCAACTCATATTGAAGCGTCAAGGTGGTATCAAACGTTTCTTTTCTAAAGTGGTTAGAGAAAATTTTGATCAATATTACCATGTTGTTATAGGACGATATGCTTTAATTCCTATTGTAATTATTACACTGACAGGTGTATTTCTGTCGCTTGAAAAATTTGATTTACTTCCAGATTCTAAAATATCACACAACTATCCTGAGCAAGATGACGTTGAAAACAAATTAGACATCTTAGAGTTTCAAACATTTCAAAATATAAAACTTGAAGATGTAAAAAGTGTAGAGTTCCCATTTTCTGATGATATTGAAGATTATTTCACCGTTAAATTATCGGATAAGGAAATTTTAGTCAATCAATATACAGGCGCTATCGTCAGTAACCAAAACACATCGTTTGTTGCATTAGCGTCTAATTGGAGCTTAATTCTACATACAGGTCAAGGGACTATCCTTTGGTCAGTCGTATTGTTCTTAGCGAGTTTGGCCATTTTATTCTTTATGTATTCTGGCTTTGCCATGACGTTAAAACGACGAAAAGAAACAGCGAAAATTAAGAATAAATTCAAAAAAGATGAGGCAGACTATATCATTTTAGTTGGTTCTGAAACCGGTAATACCTTTAATTCTGCCAAGCTATTTTATGACGCTTTAATCGCAGAAGGTCATTCGGTTTTTATTACAGCTTTAAACGCGTATTCAGAATATAAAAATGCGAAATATATCATCGTTTTTGCCTCGACTTATGGCGAAGGTGAAGCGCCAACAAGTGCTTCAAATTTTGAAAAATTATTTCAAAAAGTGCAGCAGCAGCAAACGATGAAGTATGCAGTTGTTGGTTTTGGATCGCTTATGTATCCTGATTATTGTAAATATGCCATTGAAGTGGATGAAATGTTTCAAACGCAAGATCATTTTGTGGAACACCTTCCGCTTTTCAAAATTAATAATCAATCCTTTGAAGCTTATAAAATATGGATTAAGCAATGGAATGAGCGTACTAATCACGATTTAAAGATTAAGTTTCAAAAACCTCAAATCAATTTAAAAAAATTAAAGGAGTTTAAGGTTATTAATAAATCAGAACCCAATAAGGACGATTCGTTTTTAGTGCAATTACGACCTCATAAAAAAGTAAAATTTGAGTCTGGTGATTTGTTGTCTTTATATCCGGAAGCCGATTTTATTGAACGCCAATATTCGATTGGGAAGATTGAAGAAGATATTATATTAAGCATTAAAAAGCACGAATTTGGGGTCTGTTCTAATTATTTCAACAACTTAAAAGTCAACGAAATCGTTAAGGCGCAAGTTAAACGAAACTTAGATTTTCATTTTCCAACCGATGTAAAAGACGTGGTAATGATTGCCAATGGTACAGGAATTGCACCATTTTTAGGAATGATTAACGATAATCAAAGTAAAATAAAAACCCACTTATTTTGGGGAGGACGTACTCAAGATTCTTTAAATATTTATAAAGATATTATTGAAACTGCGTTTAGTAAAAAGACCTTATCTAGTTTTCATATTGCGTATTCACAAGAGCAGAACGATAAAATTTACGTTCAAGATTTAATTTTAGAGCATCAAGACTTATTAAGCCGTGTTTTAAATACAAATGGAGTGGTAATGATTTGTGGTTCTGTGGCTATGCAAAATCGTGTTTTAGAGGTGTTGCATACCATCACTATAACACACTTAGACAAACCATTAAGTGCCTTTAAAAATAATAATCAACTTAAAATGGATTGTTATTGATTATTAATAGATTGTTAAGTGTTGCAAATAGCTTTTCAATATGTTATAATATGTCAATATAAATTGTACTTTTGCGTGCAATTAAATTCTAATTGCCATGACAGCACACGAAAATAAAATTGTTGGAGAAGGTCTTACTTATGATGACGTACTCTTAGTTCCAGCATTTTCCGAAGTTCTTCCTCGCGAAGTTAATATTCAAACTAAATTTACAAGAAACATTACCATTAATATTCCTGTGATTTCCGCAGCAATGGATACGGTTACCGAAAGTAAAATGGCAATTGCTATGGCGCAAGAAGGTGGAATAGGTGTGTTGCATAAAAACATGACGATTGATCAACAAGCCGATAAGGTTCGTCGTGTAAAGCGTGCTGAGAGCGGTATGATTATCGATCCTGTGACCTTACCATTAACCGCTACTGTTTTTGATGCTAAGTCTAATATGGCCGAGCATGGTATTGGAGGTATTCCTATTGTAGATGATAATGGCATACTGAAAGGTATTGTTACCAACAGAGATTTACGTTTTGAGCACGATAGCAAGAAACCCATCGTTGATGTTATGACTAAAGACAATTTAGTCACTGCAGCTGTAGGTACGTCTTTAAAAGATGCTGAAAAGATTCTTCAACAAAACAAAATTGAAAAATTATTAATTGTAGATGATAATTATAAACTAAAGGGACTAATTACCTTTAGAGATATCACCAAGGTGACACAAAAGCCTAACGCCAATAAAGATTCTTACGGAAGATTACGTGTTGCAGCTGCAATTGGGGTTACAGGCGATGCGGTAGAACGTGCTTCGGCATTAGTAAATGCAGGTGTTGATGCAGTGATTATAGATACCGCTCATGGTCATACAAAAGGTGTGGTTCTAGTTTTAAAAGAGATTAAAAAGAAATTTCCAAAATTGGAAGTCATTGTAGGTAATATTGCCACTGGTGCTGCTGCAAAATATTTAGTTGAAGCTGGAGCTGATGCAGTGAAAGTTGGTATTGGACCGGGTTCAATTTGTACCACTAGAGTAGTGGCAGGAGTTGGTTTTCCTCAATTTTCTGCCGTTTTGGAAGTGGCTGCGGCTATTAAAGGTTCAGGAGTTCCTGTGATTGCTGATGGTGGAATTCGTTATACTGGTGATATACCAAAAGCGATTGCCGCTGGTGCAGATACCGTAATGTTAGGATCACTTTTAGCAGGAACAAAAGAAAGTCCTGGTGAAACGATTATCTACGAAGGACGTAAATTTAAATCGTATCGAGGTATGGGGTCTGTAGAAGCCATGAAACAAGGAAGTAAAGACCGTTATTTCCAAGATGTTGAAGACGATATTAAAAAATTAGTTCCTGAAGGTATTGTTGGTCGTGTACCATATAAAGGTGAGTTGGTGGAAAGTATTCATCAGTTTATTGGTGGACTTAGAGCAGGAATGGGCTATTGTGGTGCTAAAGATATTGCCACTTTAAAAGAAACCGGCCGCTTTGTGAAAATCACAAGTTCTGGTATTAATGAAAGTCACCCACATGATGTGACTATTACTAAGGAAGCCCCAAATTATTCTAGATAAATCATTACGACCAAAGTTGTAATTTTATTACAAAAAAAAGCAGCATCGTTACGATGCTGCTTTTTTTATATGGCAGTCTGTGATTAAGCTTTGCTTGCCTTAACAGGACAACCTATAGCTTTTGTGAAATTCGGATTTGGTTTTTCTCCTTTTTCTAAAGCTTCAATAGCGTCTTTTACATAATTCACTTTAACGTCTTCAGGTGACTTTGCATTATCATCTATAGTACCAATATATTGTACTTTACGTTCTGCGTCTAATAAGAATACATGAGGTGTTCTTACCGCACCATATTGAGGGTATAGTTCTTGACCTTCATCTACAAGGTATGGAAAGGTAAAGCCTTTGTCTTCTGAACGTTTTTGCATGGCTTCATAACCTTCTTTTTCATTTTCTGGACTATTTGGGTTAATGGCGATTACAGGATAACCTTTTGGTGCATATTCATTATTTAATGCGATTAAACGGTCTTCATATAATTTTGAAAATGGACATTCATTACACGTAAATGTGACGATGTATCCTTTGGCGTTTTCAATGCTAGCTAAAGAAACCATTGAACCATCTACGTTCTTAAGATTAAAATCCGTAGCTACATCACCAATGTTATAACCTCCAATTTCTTCTAAAGTTTTAGTTTGTTCTGGACTACCTCCTTTAGGTGGTCCTTTTCTATCACCTCCATGTGGTGGTCCTTTTCGGTCTCCGTCATGTGGTGGGCGTTCCCCTTTATGATCTTTATGTTGATTTTCAGCAGAAGGTTCTCCTGTTGTATTGCCTTCGTTTTTACAAGATACAAGTACACTTGCAGATAAGCCAATAATAGCAATTAGGACACTGATTCTTTTCATGTTTGTTTTAATTAAGGTTATTTATTTGGTTTTCTAGGTCTTCTAAATTCTCGAATGAACGTTCATGAAATAAGCGTTCGTCTTTGTTAAACATTATGGTAAATGGAATGGATCCAGACCAATTAGGGTCTATTTTGTCTATCCAAGTATTAGAATCTGGATCATCTAATAGCACCACTTTAGAGGTTATTTTTTTTTCTTTTAAAAATGGCTTTAATTTCGTTTCAATATCTTTTGGAAAATCTAAGCTTACTAAAATGACTTCTACGTCAGGGTGTTTTGCTGCAAATTGCTCAATGTATGGTAATTCTTTGACGCAAGGGGCACACCACATTGCCCAAAAATTAATGAGATAGGTTTTGTCGGAATCCGTATAAATTAAGGGTTCAAATTGATTAAAATCGTAAACAGGAATGTCTTGATTAACATTCGAAGTCGCGTTAGATTTTAAAGTTTTATCTGTGTTTATAGTATTGCAACTCATAAAAAAACAGAGTGCTGAAACGAGATATGGTGTTGGTTTTAGGGGTTTTAACTTTAATAACTTCAAAATGATGTATTCAATAATTTTTGGTTAGACTTTTTCTAAGATAAAGGGTTTAATGTAAAAGTATGTTTTTTATTAATTAAACCAAACAGCATAACCTTCACGTCGTAATTCTAAAGCAATTTGTTCTTCTGCTTTCAACGCTTCGGCTCTGGTAAAAAATGGATCGATATGATTAAATAGGCTAGGACGTAAATAGGTGCCATATTTCTCGACAATATTAGAAGATATTTTATGGCCTTTTTTATTTCGATGTCCTGTTTTGTGTTGAAGAAATCGTTCTTTTGGAGTTTTGCTGGTCATACCAACATACAAACATTCTAAAACACCATTAAATTGCGGATTGGCATTTCTGAACTTCGTGTTTTCCGTAAACACACGTTTCGATAATTCTATAACATATATGGTGTAAAGCGTTTTTGCCATTTTGAGATGTATAGACTCTATTTGTCATCGTTTAATACGCGATAATAGTGAAGTAACTCTTCTTCATTATTTGGTAGTTTGCCAATACCCTTTAAACTAAAACCTAAACGCTTTAATAGTTGTCTTGAAGCTAAATTTGATTCAAGTGTATAACCACTTAATTCGGTTAAGCCGAAGTCTTCTTTAGCAGCAATTAGTAATTGATTTGCCGCTTCAAAAGCATAACCTTTGCCTATATAAGCAGGTAGAAAAGCAAAACCAATATCAGGATCATCTCTGTCTGTTCTATGGTATAAACCACAAGTGCCCAGTCTTGTATTATCTGATGTTCTAATGACAACGTAATTACCGTAGCCATGTTTTTTTAATTGTGGAAAGGCTTTGTCTTTTATATAATCTTTGGCATCTTCAACCGTTTTTACGTTTCTATCTCCAATATTTTCAATCCATTTTGGAGTGTTCATTAACTCTAAGATAAATGCAGCGTCATCCGTATCAATGGGCTTGATAAGTAACCTAGGAGTTTGAAGCTGTTTATAAATAGACACAAATGTTTGGTTTTATTTTTTAAAATCGTCCTGAGTTAAATTAGTATTGAATTTTATGTTAGTCCAATTTACAATAATCCATGGATTTTTATCCACTTCTGCCTTCCAAGTAGAACGCTTATATTTTCGTTTTGTAGGAATCCATAAACCGTCAACTTTTTCGTAGTCTAAAACCATTAAATTCGGAATCTCCATTTTTCCAAAATCAGCAACCGTAAAAAGAAACTGATCAACCAAGTTAGTGTTTTTATTAATATACAATTGGTAGATGTCAGTAGGTTTATCATTTTTTGAATCGAAACTCACCTTTACAACATCATAGTTTTTGTTGTCTATAGTTGTTTCCTCTACAAATTCATAATTCAATCCTGGGTCTAATAATTTTTGAAACATCGTAAACCAGTAAAAATTTGTAGGTCTATTAAAAGCGACTTTTTTTAAGTAGTCTTCATTAGTTAAAACGTCACCGTTATGCTTTAACCAATAGTCGTTTCCGTCATAACCTTGTTCTATTAAGCCTTCAAGATTAGCTAATGTTCTTTCATGGGTATCGTATGCTCCATATGATAATTCACCGTCAAAAATATATTTTTCAGTAGAGCTATCTGTTTTGCCATCTGGTGTTTGGTAGGTATACGTGTAAACAACATCTTTAAGTTGACTTAACTTTTCGTAGTTACCTACGTTCTGAACCATATTAAAAACTAATTCATGCCCTTTGTTTTGAAATTTTGGAGCCAGTTCCTGATCTACAGTACTAGTTTTATTTTCAGGCTTTACTTGGTTCTCGTTTTTACAAGATACCAAAAGGCCAATTAAAAGAATACTTGTTGTTAGGTGAAGTCTCATTTATGGTAAAATTAAGTTAGTTATTATGCGGTCATTATCGTAGTAAGAAGGCTTTCAATGCGTCATAAGAATTAATAGCGATTGCTACTTTTTCTTTGTGCATTACAGCTTCAATTTGTGGAGGTAAATCTATGTTTTCTCTAATTACGTCCTCAACAACATCTAAAAACTTTGTTGGATGTGCTGTTTCTAAAAATACAACATGAGCCTCATTTTCTTTTAAATAGTCTTTAGCTCCCAAATAGCCAACGGCACCATGAGGATCTGCCACATAATTAAAATCATTATACAGTTCTAAAAGTGCTGCTTTGGTTTCTTCGTCTGTATAACTGTATGATGATAAATTAGCTTTTAACGTATCAAAATTATTATTGTGCAATTCTTGGATTCTGATAAAATTACTCGGATTTCCAACATCCATCGCATTACTAATCGTTTGAACAGATGGTTTAGGGTTATACGTTTGAGAAATCATATAATTAACAACCGTAGCATTTGCGTTGTTGGCCGCAATAAAATGCTTAATAGGTAAGCCTAATTTTTGAGCCACCATACCAGCACAAATATTTCCAAAATTACCACTTGGTACAGAGAACGCGATGTCTTTATGTTTCGATTTTAATTGTTTGTAAGCAAACATGTAGTAAAATAGTTGTGGTAACCAACGGGCAATATTAATGGAGTTGGCTGAAGTCAATTGCATTTTGTTCGTTAATTCAGTATCCATAAAGGCTTGCTTTACCATGTCTTGGCAATCATCAAAAACACCATCAACTTCTAAGGCCGTTATATTTTGGCCTAGTGTGGTTAATTGTTTTTCTTGAATATCACTTACTTTTCCGCTAGGGTAGAGTATAACCACATTAACTCCTTTTACCCCTAAAAAACCATTAGCAACCGCTCCACCTGTATCTCCAGAAGTCGCGACTAATACCGTAACATCATTTGTGTTTGTTTGGTTAAAATAGCCTAAGCATCGTGCCATAAAACGCGCACCAACATCTTTAAAAGCCATTGTTGGACCATGAAACAACTCAAGCGTTGAAATGTTTTCATTGATTTCAACTACTGGAAAATCGAAATTCAAGGTTTCTTCCACAATAGTTTTTAAAACGTCTTCTGGAATTTCAGGAAGTATGAATTGTTTAATCGCTTCAAAAGCAATTTCAGAATTGGACTTGTCTTCAATAGTCTCAAAAAATGAAGGATCCAATGGAGTAATAGATTCAGGAAAATATAAACCTTTATCTGGTGCTAATCCTCTTACAACGGCATCTTCGAAGGTTGTATTTGGAGCTTTTTTATTTAAAGAATAGTAATTCATAGTGTTTTGACAGAAGACGGAAGACTGATGACAGACTGCCGAATTCATTTTTAGTTAATATTTCTTTTAAATGCTGCCATTTTGTTCATTAAGTGAAAAGCAGAATTGTATAATTTGATAAAAATTTCTTCAGAGATATAATTTCGTCGTTTTGCTTTAAATAAACAAGTTACAACTTCAGCTAATGAGCGAATAGAATAACCTATAAATTTTCTCTGTTCTGGATTTGATTGGCCAATTGAACCTTCAGATATGTTAAGTGCAACAGAATCTACGGCTCTCATAATTTGAGACTTTAAATTAAACTTTTCTTTATCTGGAAAAAGTTGTGAAATATCATTTATAACTTCTCCAAAATCCATAGCATCTTGCCAAATAATCAGTTTTTCAAATTTGAATTTATTCATAATCACAATTTTAATTCTCTACCATTTCAGTCTTCCGTCATTAGTCTTCCGTCATTCTTTCTACACAACTCGAATCCCTTCAGTATTAATCTTAGAAACATAAGTTTCAAATAATATATCTGTTGTTGAATATACGTTTCTAATCGCATTTTCGACCGCTTTAGCTGTAGCTTCACTTTTACTCAACATAAAAATTGAAGGTCCAGAACCAGAAATCGCACAACCTAAGGCACCAGCTTCCAATGCTGCTTTTTTTACATCATCAAAATGTGGAATTAATTGCTTTCGATACGGTTCAATCACCACATCGTGCAATGCGTCTTTAATTAAATTGTAATCTGAAGTATGTAAAGCATGCACTAAACTACCCACATTTGCCCATTGTGCAATAGCATTACTTAGCGGAATCTCTTTAGGTAAAATCGCTCTAGATTCTGAAGTTTTAATTTCAATTTGCGGATGAATTAACGTCGCAAATAAATCCGATGGAGTCGGTAGCTCTAATATTTGCAGTGGAGAAGCACTTTTAACCAGTGTAAATCCACCAAAAATTGCAGGTGCCAAATTATCCGCATGTTCGCATTGACTAGCCAAAGCTTCGCCTTTCATAGCATAGTACGTCAGCTTAGTTTTATCTAATGGTCTTCCTAGGAGTTCGTTCATTCCAAAAACACTTCCTGCTGCACTAGCCGAACTGCTTCCAATACCACTGCCGGGTTTTATGTTTTTGTAAATTTCTATTTCAAACCCGCAATCGGGTTGTAAAGCGTCATACATAGCTAAAGCCGAAACTCCAGCGACATTTTTTTCGGCTTCAAACGGTAAATCATAGCCTTCAATTTTGGTGATTTTAATGCCTTTTTGTTCTGTTTTTCTGATGACCATTTCGTCACCGATAGTATCTAAGCAGAATCCAAGTACATCAAATCCACATGCCACGTTGGCTACGGTTGCAGGTGAAAATATTTTAATTTCTTCAATCATCATATTAGTTATTAGCGATTCTAATGATATCTGCAAATAACCCAGATGCAGTAACATCCGCACCAGCACCAGCACCTTTAATAATTAAGGGTTGCTCAGGATAGCGTTGCGTGTAAAACATGACGATATTATCTTTTCCTTTTAAGTTATAAAATGGATGTCCTTCAGGAATTTCTTGAAGTCCAACTTTAGCTTTTCCATTATTAAATTCGGCTACAAACTTTAGTTGGCAGTTATTGTCTTTTGCAGATTTATATAAGCCTTGATAATAAGCTTCGTCTTCAATTAATGTTTTGAAAAAATCATCAACCGTATCAGAATTAGACGCATTTTCGGTTAAGAAATTATCACTTTCAAGATGCGATAGTTCAATAGCATGTCCACTTTCTCTAGCTAAAATTAAAATTTTACGAGCCACATCAATGCCGCTTAAATCTATTCTCGGATCTGGTTCTGTATAGCCTTCTTCTTGAGCTTGTTTTACGATATCGTGAAAGGTCGTTTGAGCATTAAAATTATTGAAGATAAAGTTAAGACTTCCCGATAATACCGCTTGGATGGTGTTTACTTTATCTCCTGAAGTAATTAAATGACTTAAAGTGTCTAAAACAGGCAAACCAGCACCAACATTCGTTTCAAATAAAAATGAAGCGTTGTATTGTCTCGATAAAGCCTTTAATTCATTGTAATATTCAATATTACCAGAGCAAGCTATTTTATTACAAGCCACAACAGAAATACTTTGTTTTAAGTAGTTGCCATAAATATTAGATACGGCTTCATTTGCTGTAATATCTACAAAAACAGAGTTTCTTAAATTCAAGTTTTTGGCATGCTCAAAAAAGCCATCTAAACTGGCTTGTTCCCCATTTTCGAGTTCTTGTTTCCAGTGTTTTAAATTTATTCCCTCATCATTAACAACCATGTGTCGAGAATTGGATAAGCCAGCAATTCTTAAGTTGATTTTAAAGTTTTCTTTTACATAAGCTTTTTGCAATTTAATCTGTTCTATAAGTCGTTCTCCAACATTACCAACTCCAGTAATAAAGAGATTGATTTGTTTGGTCTTGATTTCAAAAAACTGCTCGTGTAAACTGTTAAGTGCTTTTTTTACATCATTTTTATGAATTACAGCCGAAATGTTACGTTCAGAAGCTCCTTGTGCAATAGCTCTAATATTCACGTTGTTTTTACCAAGTGTACTAAACATTTTACCACTTATACCTTGATGATTTTTCATTTTATCGCCAATTACAGCAATGATAGATAAGTCTGATTCTACAACTATTGGGTCAATTTTATGTAGTGCAATTTCATATTCAAAAACGAGATCAATGACTGTTTTTGCACGTTCAGCATCTTTATCTGAGATACCAAAGCAAATGGTATGTTCTGAAGACGATTGTGTAATTAAAATGATATTAATTTTTTCGTGTGCTAAGGTTTCAAATAAGCGTTTACTAAATCCAGGTACACCAACCATACCATTACCTTGTAAGGTAAGTAAGGCTACATTATCAATATTGCTAATTCCTTTTACAGGCGAATTTCCGTTTGGTGTTACGTTTTGAGTAATTGTAGTACCAATAGCATCAGGATCTAAAGTGTTTTTAATCACAATCGGAATCTTCTTTTTAAGTACAGGCATCACCGTTGGAGGGTACAATACTTTGGCACCAAAATGAGATAACTCTACCGCTTCTTGATATGATAATTCTACAATAGGAGCGGCTTGTTTTACTAATTTAGGATTGGTGGTATACATACCACTAACGTCTGTCCAGATTTGTAATTCATCAGCATTCATTGCCGCTGCAATAATAGCTGCCGTGTAATCTGAACCACCACGACCTAAAGTTGTGATTTCTCCGTTAATTGATTTTGAAACAAAACCAGGTAGTAAAACAATAGGACTAGAGTTTGAGTTAAAAAAGGACTGAATGTTAGTATTTGTAATATCGAAATTTACCGTTGCATTATTAAAATTTGAATCGGTAACAATAAGCTCTTGTGAGTTTTTTAAACTAGTGTTTAAACCTCTAGATTTTAATGTGTGATAAATTATTGTCGATGATAGTTTTTCACCAAAACTTAATAATTTATCTTTAGTTTTTGGAGATAATTCATTGATTAAATAAATGCCGTTTAGAAGACTTTTTAGATTATTTAATTTGTCTGAAATTATGTCACGTAAATCGTCTTGCTGTTTTTGTATTGATTTATCTTTATCAGGGTTTAAGAACAACCCTTCAATAACAGCATTATGAATAGACCATATCATATCATACTTCTGCTTGTAGTCTAGATTTTTATTGCAAGCCAAATTACCAGCTTCTAATAATTTATCTGTAATGCCACCAACGGCAGATACAACGACAGCGATAGGAGTTGTTTTAGATTGTTGGTCTAAAATTGAAATAACTTTATTTATGTTTTCGGCTGAACCTACTGATGTTCCACCAAATTTGAGAACTTTCATAATTTTATAAAATTTAAGAGAATAAAATGTCTAAATAGACAAAAAGGGACGGAGAGCATATTATAAATTACCCCAAAGGGTAATAATCATTGAAATGAAAACCATAGAAATCCACATGCCGTTAGCATTAACCATTGTATGTGATGTTATTTTAAGATTTGTTTTCATTACATACCAAAAGTATTATTTTTATAACAATAAAAAAACTAATCGTTTCTTTTTAGGGAATTAGTAAAAAAGGGCTAATCTTTATAAAAAAAATGAAAGATAATTAACAAACAGGACGAGTTAATCAATTATTCATATCATACATTTTTTATAAAAGGTTTGAGATTGAAGTATATGTAATACGATGAATATGAAATCTGGGTATTCTTAACTAATTAGAATCCTAGGGATGATCATTTATATCTATGATTAATTTCCAATAAGAGGATACCTTAATAAAGCAATAAAAAAAGACACATGAAATTATTTTCTAAAGCACAAATTTACGAAGGAGATAAATTAACTACAGAACGTCAAAACATTTCTGCGACAGATTTAATGGAGCGCGCAGGAACACAAATCTTTAATTGGATGCACATGCGAATGCAAGGCGCACAAGTGCCAATCCATGTGTTTTGTGGTATTGGTAACAATGGAGGTGATGGGCTAGTTTTGGCAAGGCATTTAATTACTCATGGCTATAACGTGGAGACTTATATTGTAAATTGTAGTGATAAGCGTTCCAAAGATTTTTTAATCAATTATGATCGTGTTAAAACAGTCTCAAAAAAATGGCCAACGATGTTGAGCTGTAAAGAGGATTTTACTGAAATAGTAATTGGAGTAGATGATATTATTGTAGATGCTATTTTTGGAATTGGTTTAAATCGTCCACCAAATGATTGGGTCAAAGTTTTGTTTGAAAAAATGAAAGCATCAAAAGCGTTTACGCTCTCAATTGATATTCCTTCAGGGTTATATACAGATAAAGCTGTAGAAGATGATAATGCGGTGGTTTATGCGAATTATACTTTGAGTTTTCAATCTCCTAAATTAGTGTTCTTTTTGCCTGAAACGGAACAATACATCGGGCAATGGGAGGCCTTGGATATTGGGATAGATCGCGATTATTTAATGAAAACCGAAACCGAAGTTGAGTTGATTTCAAAACATGAAGTTTTACCATTATATCAGCCTAGAAAAAAGTTTGCTCATAAAGGTGATTTTGGACATGTTATGATTTTGGGAGGGAGTTACGGTAAAATAGGATCCGTTAACTTGGCGAGTAGGGCGGCCTTAGGGGCTGGAGCGGGCCTAGTGACGGCTTATGTACCAAAATGTGGTTATCATAGTTTACAGACTTCTATTCCAGAAGTTATGGTTATTACGGATGCTGCTGAAACACATATTTCTAATATAAATTTTGATTTAAAACCAACGGTTATTGGAGTTGGAGTTGGGCTTGGTACATCTTTAGAAACGGTAAAAACATTTGAAGATTTTTTAAAAACCAACAAAACTCCTTTGGTTATTGATGCTGATGGCTTAAATATTTTATCGAAAAAGAAGGCTCTTTTAAAATTATTGCCTAAACAAACGGTATTAACACCACATCCAAAAGAATTAGAACGCCTAATAGGGAAATGGTCTAATGATTTTGAAAAATTAGAAAAAGTAAAAGCCTTGTCCGAAAAATATGATATTGTTATTTTAATTAAAGGAGCAAATTCCATTACAGTGAATAAACATAAGTTGTATGTAAATACGACTGGAAATCCAGGGATGGCTACGGCAGGATGTGGAGATGTGTTAACGGGAATTATCTCAGGTTTAATCGCTCAAGGGTATGCACCTTTGGCAGCAACCATTTTTGGAGTTTACTTGCATGGAAAGGCTGCGGATATCGCTTTAGAAGACTATGGGTACCAAAGTCTTATTGCAAGTCATATCATAACTACTTTAGGTGAAGCTTATATTGATTTGTTTAAACAGCCAGAGCCCACACAAGAAGGAAATCAAGAAGAACAAAAGTCATAATAAAAAAAAGCCTGTCTAAAAACGATTAGACAGGCTTTTTTTATGAGGTTTAAATGTCTAGATATTCAACTCGTTAAATAAATCTATCAAAGCAGAACTAGAAGGTCTTGGAGCGTCTGCACTCACAATATTTCCATTAGGATCTATTAATATAAATCTTGGAATACCATTAACCTTATAGTCTTGCACAAATTGTGATCTAAAGCCATTATCTGCGAATAATTGAATACCACCTAATTCTTTTTCAGCTACCATCTTTTTCCAACCTTCATACGCAGCAGCAGCATCTCCTTTGTAACCACGACCTTCATCAATTGAAATACTTACAAATTCAATGTTTTTTCCTTCATATTGTTTTTCAACTTTTTTAAGAGAAGGAATTTCTTTAATACATGGGCCACACCATGTTGCCCATAAATCAATATAAACAAATTTTCCTTTTAAGTCAGAAAGTGATGTTTTACCACCTGCATAATTTTTATAATCTTCAAAAATAGGGGAAGGTGATCCTTTAGGAAATGCGTTAATTGTAGCTTGCTTAGCTTCCATAAATTTAGAGAGTTGCTCAATTGTCATAGCAATGTTTTTATCTACAACAGCAACATGGGTAGAATCTATATCTGTATATTTATTTTTTAAGTCCTCATATGAGGATTTGTAATTAACGATAGTCTCATCAACTTTAGTCATGTCATTCGTACCTATAAGATCTTCTGTAAAGTATTTTTTAGATAATAAGAAAGCTTGAACGGTAAAGTTGTTAAGGTCTGAAGCATCTCCTCCATAAACGATAGAATCAATAAAAGAATTATAATCTGTTTCAAAAGACGATGTGTTGTTATTTTTTAAATAAATTTGACCATATTCTTTTCCATGTTGGAAGTTAAAATCACCAGCTTCAACTTTTAAAGTATCTTTAAATGTACCATCATCATTTAGGGTAATTATTTTTTCATATTGCCTTCCTTTAAAAATTTTGAGTGTCTTACTTTCGTCAGGATTTGAGATTTTCCCAGAAAGTGTAACATAATCTTTAGGCTCCCCTTTACAAGCAAATACGGTTGCAGCAATGCAAAGTAATAATAATCGTTTCATAACTAGTTTTTTTGTTCAAACGCAAAAATAAACATTAATAAGTAAATTCATAGATGTAATGAATTATTAACAAAATCTTGTAGAATCCAAAATTATTCCCAATTTTGGAAACTTAAAAATAACTCCTCATGGACAACTATCATATCATCTCTTCTGATGCTTTAGATATTGTAACGATTTACAATATTTTTTATAAAAATAAAAAACTTAAGCTCTCTGAAGCTTCGGCAAATAATATACAGAAATGTAAAACGTATTTGGACGAAAAATTAGCAAGTGAAAAAAAACCAATGTATGGTATTAACACGGGATTTGGTTCTTTATATAATGTGAAAATTTCGGATACTGATTTGAGTCAGTTGCAAGAAAACCTAGTAATGTCTCATGCCTGTGGAACAGGAGATCGTGTGCCAGAATCCATAGTTAAAGTGATGTTGCTTTTAAAGATACAATCGCTGAGTTATGGTCATAGTGGCGTGCAGTTAGCAACAGTAAATAGACTTATTGAGTTTTTTAATAATGATATATTTCCTTTTGTGTATACACAAGGGTCTTTGGGAGCATCGGGTGATTTGGCTCCTTTGGCGCATTTGGCATTACCTTTATTAGGAAAAGGAAAAGTGGTGCATAACAATAAAGAGTACGATGCAGCCACACTTTTAGATAAGTTTAATTGGGAACCTATTACACTTGAAGCGAAAGAAGGTCTAGCCTTACTTAATGGTACCCAGTTTATGAGTGCTTATAGTGTTTATTTACTCTTAATGTCTCATAAAACATCCTATTTGGCAGACATTATTGCCAGTATATCATTAGATGCTTTTGATGGACGGTTAGATCCTTTTCATGATTTGGTTCATGCGGTAAGACCCCATCCTGGACAACGAAAAGTGGCTAGACGATTTAATGAGTTTTTAAAAGGAAGCGAACTTATTACACGTGAAAAAGAACATGTGCAAGATCCTTACTCGTTTCGTTGTATTCCTCAGGTTCATGGAGCAACAAAGGACACCTTAGATTTTGTTGAGAAAGTGGTTTTAACTGAGATCAATTCTGTAACGGATAATCCAAATATTTTTCATGAAGAAGATTTAATTATTTCAGGAGGAAATTTTCACGGACAACCTTTAGCTTTAGCTCTGGATTATTTGAAGATTGCGATGGCTGAAATAGGTAATATTTCGGAACGACGTGTGTTTCAATTGGTTTCTGGTTTAAGGGGGTTACCAGCGTTTTTAGTTGATAATCCTGGCCTTAATTCAGGTTTTATGATTCCGCAATACACAGCAGCGAGTATTGTAAGTGCTAACAAGCAAATGGCATCTCCTGCGAGTGTTGATAGTATTGTCTCTAGTAACGGTCAAGAAGATCACGTTAGTATGGGAGCTAATGCGGCAACGCAAGCTTATACCTTGGTTAAAAATGTAGAGCGTGTTATTGCTATTGAATTGATGAATGCTTCACAGGCTTTAGAGTTTAGACGACCTTTAAAAACATCTCCTTTGTTAGAATCGTTTTTAGAACAATACAGAAAAGTGGTGCCGTTTATTAAGGTAGATGAGGTATTACATGACTCTATAGAAGCTTCAATTCAATTTTTAAAAGATGTAGATATAGAAATTGATGAATTGTTTTTAAATCATTATGATTTAAAATAAGTATAAAAAAATAAGCTAATCAATAAAACTATTCTTTGTTGATTAGCTTATCTGCCCAAGCAAACGCTTCATTTAAATTACAGAATATTTCAAAAGGTTTATTTAGAAATAGCTTTTCTATCTGAGCATTCTTTTTGGCTTTGTAATCATAACAAACGACGGCAAAACCAGCTAAACTTTTCATTTTAGATGTTGTTGCGTAAATATTGGGGTTTACAGAATAAGAGTTTATTCGATAAGTAATGTAAACAAAAGGTTTGTCTTTGTAAAATTCTTCTGCTATTTGGATAAGCATTTCATTCTGAACATCATCTACATGCACTCCTTCTTTCATAATAGTGAGCATATAATTATCATAAAATTTTAATGTACAAAAGTCTATATCGATAATTTTATTCATAAAAATATTGTAGATCGTTGTTCTAAAATACAAAAAACTCCTTTAATGATAAAGGAGTTTTTATTAAAAAGCGATAATTTATCTTAAGATTCTGTGGTTTTGCTCGATGATTTAATTTTAATAATTAATTCATCCTTTTTCTCATCCAAATCCATGGCGATGGTATCGCCCTCGTGGATTTTAGAGTTGATGATTTCTTCTGCGAGTGCATCTTCAACATATTTCTGAATTGCTCTGTTAAGAGGTCTGGCTCCATATTGTTTATCGAAACCTTTTTCTGCAATATAATCCTTAGCTTTATCTGAAAGCGTTAATTCGTAACCTAAGTCTTTTATTCTGTAAATAAGCTTAGCGAGTTCAATATCAATAATTTTTCCGATATCTTCTTTCTCTAAGGCATTAAATACAATAACATCGTCAATTCTATTTAAAAACTCTGGTGCAAATGCTTTTTTCAGTGCATTTTCGATGATTCCTTTTGCGTGGTCTGATTCTTGTGCAACAGCTGCCGCAGTACCAAAACCAACTCCTGTTCCGAAATCCTTTAGTTTTCTGGCACCAATGTTAGATGTCATAATTATAATGGTATTTCTAAAATCAATTTTACGACCTAAGCTATCTGTTAAATAACCGTCATCTAAAACCTGAAGCAACATGTTAAAGACATCTGGATGTGCTTTTTCAATTTCATCTAAAAGAACTACAGCGTAAGGTTTACGTCTGATTTTTTCAGTAAGCTGACCTCCTTCTTCATAACCAACGTAACCTGGAGGTGCACCTACTAAACGTGAAATGGCAAATTTCTCCATGTATTCACTCATGTCGATTCTAACAAGTGCATCGTCACTATCAAATAACTCACGAGCTAATACTTTAGCTAATTGTGTTTTACCAACACCTGTTTGCCCTAAAAATATAAATGAACCAATTGGTTTATTAGGATCTTTAAGTCCAGCTCTGTTTCGTTGAATCGCTTTTACAACCTTAGCAACAGCCTGATCTTGACCAATAACCTTACCTTTTATTAAGTCTGGTAATTTTGATAGTTTGTTAATCTCAGTTTGTGCTATTTTATTCACAGGAATTCCGGTCATCATAGATACCACATCGGCAACATTATCTTCTGTTACAACTTCGCGATGTTGTCTGGTTTCTTCTTCCCATTTTTCTTGAGCAGTGGCGAGTTCTTTTTCTAGACGTTTTTCATCATCTCTAAGTTTTGCAGCTTCTTCATATTTCTGTTTTTTTACAACACTATTCTTAGTTTCTTTAACGTCTTCAAGTTTCTTTTCTAATTCAAGAATTTGTTTTGGAACATCAATATTTGTAATATGTACACGAGATCCTGCTTCGTCTAAAGCATCAATAGCTTTGTCTGGCAAGAAACGTTCTGTCATATAACGATTAGTTAATTTCACACAAGCTTCAATAGCTTCATCAGTATAATTAACATTGTGATGCTCTTCGTACTTACCTTTAATATTGTTAAGAATTTCAATAGTTTCTTCTACAGATGTTGGCTCAACGATGACCTTCTGAAAACGGCGTTCTAAAGCCCCATCTTTTTCAATATATTGTCTGTATTCATCTAAGGTGGTTGCACCAATACATTGTATTTCACCTCTTGCTAAGGCTGGTTTAAACATGTTAGACGCATCAAGACTTCCTGTTGCTCCTCCAGCACCAACTATAGTATGAATTTCATCAATAAAAAGAATAATATCATCATTCTTTTCGAGCTCGTTCATAACAGCTTTCATACGCTCTTCAAACTGTCCTCTGTATTTTGTGCCTGCAACCAAACTTGCTAAATCTAAAGTCACTACACGCTTGTTAAATAAGGTACGTGATACTTTTCGTTTAACAATACGTAAAGCGAGTCCTTCTGCTATGGCAGATTTACCTACACCTGGTTCTCCTATTAATAAAGGATTGTTTTTCTTTCTTCGACTTAAAATTTGAGAAACACGTTGTATTTCTTTTTCTCTACCTACAACAGGATCTAATTTATCCTCTTCAGCAAGTACAGTTAAGTCCCTTCCAAAATTATCTAAAACTGGTGTTTTTGATTTTTTGTTCGTTTTGCTAGACTGTCCACCAAATGGATTTTGCTTAGCATCTTCTTCGTCATTAATTTCGTCGTCAGAAAACGATTCTGCTTTTGGTGTGTCTAAATAATCATCTTCGCTAGTTATCATAGATTTAAATTCTTCTTTAACGTTATCATAATCTACTTTAAGCTTATTTAAAAGCTTGGTTGTAGGGTCGTTTTCATTTCTTAAAATACACAATAGCAAATGTGCTGTGTTAATAGAGGTGCTTTGAAATAACTTAGCTTCTAAAAACGTCGTTTTTAAAGCGCGTTCCGCTTGCCTTGTAAGATGTAAATTCTTTTTTTCATTAGATGTTGTAATGATATTAGGGTTAGCAGGACTTAAAATCTCAACCTTACGCCTGAGGTGATTAAGGTCTACATCTAAGGCACTCAATATATCTATTGCTTTACCATTGCCATCTCTTAATAGTCCTAGCATTAAATGCTCTGTACCAATGAAATCATGACCTAATCGTAGGGCCTCTTCTTTGCTATAAGCTATAACATCTTTAACTCTTGGGGAAAAATTATCATCCATATTAAAATCCTTTCTGCTTTAAAAATAGTAAAAACATATTGAGTATAGGTCAAAAACTATACCTAAACCAAATGAATTTTAAAATGTGTCATAAATAATTTGAAATAAATTGTACTCGAATAAATAATTAAAACCTTAGGATTCTTTTGCTAAGGCTTTATTTACTAATGAAATATAAGTGCAATAGAAGCGAATTATATGCGTTATTTTAAGACTTATTTGGTGTTTGTAAAATGTTTGAAACGAAGAGAGTAAAAAAGCTTTTTAAATCAAAGGAATTTAAGAGATACTTATTAACGAAAAAGATATCAAATATTGTTAATAAAAAATCCCAAAAATCAAATGAAATTAGGCTATGAACATTAGTAATTTGGTTATATTAGCACGTTATGAAAATTCACTAAAAAACTAATTAATTTTATATATGGCAGAAGGAGAAAAACTCATTCCAATTAACATTGAAGATGAAATGAAATCGGCTTACATTGATTATTCAATGTCGGTCATTGTGTCACGTGCGTTACCAGATGTAAGAGATGGTTTAAAACCAGTTCATAGACGTGTACTTTACGGTATGCATGAATTAGGAATTAGAGCAAATAGTGCACATAAAAAATCAGCAAGAATAGTTGGTGAAGTTTTAGGAAAGTATCATCCACATGGAGACACCTCAGTTTATGATGCAATGGTGCGTATGGCTCAAGAATGGAGTTTACGTTACATGTTGGTTGATGGACAAGGTAACTTTGGATCTGTAGATGGTGATAGTCCCGCAGCAATGCGTTATACTGAGGCAAGAATGCGTAAGATATCTGAAGATATGTTGGCAGATATTGATAAAGAAACCGTTGATCATAAATTAAATTTTGATGACACATTAGAAGAACCAACGGTTCTTCCAACACGAATTCCTGGACTCTTAGTTAATGGAGCATCAGGTATTGCTGTTGGTATGGCTACTAACATGCCACCACACAACTTAACTGAAGTTGTAAATGGAACAATAGCTTACATTGAAAATAACGATATTGAAATCGATGAATTAATGCAACACATTAAAGCGCCAGATTTTCCTACAGGAGGAACAATCTATGGTTACGATGGTGTTAAGGAAGCATTTCATACAGGTCGTGGACGTATTGTAATACGTGGTAAAGTTGTAATTGAAGAAGTACAAGGAAGAGAATGTATTATTGTAACTGAGATTCCATATCAAGTTAACAAGGCAGACATGATTAAGAAGACTGCTGATTTAGTTAACGAGAAAAAAATGGATGGTATTGCGTCTATTCGTGATGAATCCGATAGAAATGGTATGCGAATTCTTTACGTGCTAAAGCGTGATGCAATCCCTAATATCGTTCTTAATAAATTATATAAATACACGGCTTTACAAACCTCTTTTAGTGTTAATAATATTGCATTAGTAAATGGTCGCCCACAATTATTAAACTTAAAGGAATTAATTCATTATTTCGTTGAACATAGACATGATGTTGTTGTAAGACGTACAACATATGAATTACGCAAAGCTGAAGAGCGTGCACATATCTTAGAAGGTTTAATTATAGCTTCAGATAATATTGATGAAGTGATAAAAATTATTCGTGCTTCAAATAATGCAGAAGAAGCTCGTAATAATTTAATTGAACGTTTTAAACTGTCAGAAATTCAGGCCAAAGCTATTGTTGAAATGCGTTTGCGTCAGTTAACGGGTCTAGAACAAGATAAGTTACGTTCTGAGTATGACGAAATCATGAAAACCATTATTGATCTTAAAGATATCTTAGACAAGAAAGAACGTCGTATGGATATCATTAAAGGAGAGCTAGAAGTTATTAGAGAAAAATATGGCGACGAGCGTCGTTCTTTAATTGAATATGCAGGAGGAGATTTGAGTATTGAGGATATGATCCCAGATGCACAAGTCGTGATTACGATTTCTCATGCTGGTTATATTAAACGTACGTCTCTTACCGAATATAAAACGCAGCATAGAGGTGGAGTTGGACAAAAAGCGTCAACAACACGTAATGAGGATTTCTTAGAGCATTTATTTGTTGGTACCAATCACCAATACATGTTATTCTTTACGCAAAAAGGAAAATGTTTCTGGATGCGCGTTTACGAAATCCCAGAAGGTTCTAAAACATCTAAAGGAAGAGCCATTCAGAATTTAGTAAATATTGAGCAAGATGATAAAGTGATGGCTTTTATTTGTACTCAAGATTTAAAAGATGAGGAGTATATTAATAGTCATTATGTCATTATGGCTACTAAAAAAGGACAGGTTAAGAAAACATCTTTAGAACAATATTCTAGACCAAGATCTAACGGTATTAATGCCATTACGATTAAAGAGGATGACGTTTTATTAGAAGCGAAGTTAACAACAGGAGAAAGTCAAGTAATGTTAGCGCTTAAGTCTGGTAAAGCTATACGTTTTGAAGAGGCCAAAACACGACCAATGGGTAGAAATGCTTCAGGTGTGCGTGGTATTCGTCTTCAAGATGAGAAAACAGATGAGGTTGTTGGAATGATTGCTGTTGATGATATGGAAAGTAATATTCTTGTCGTTTCTGAAAATGGTTACGGAAAGCGTTCTAAATTAGAAGATTATAGAATTACCAATAGAGGTGGAAAAGGTGTAAAAACCATTTCTATCACAGAAAAAACGGGTAATTTAGTATCTATTAAGAATGTAACTGATGAAGATGATTTAATGATTATCAATAAATCAGGAATTGCTATTAGAATGGCTGTATCTGATTTACGTGTTATGGGTAGAGCAACGCAAGGTGTGAAACTTATTAACTTAAAAGGTAATGATTCTATTGCTGCGGTTGCTAAAGTGATGAAAGATGAAGAAGAGGAGAACATTGTAGATGTCGATGCTGAAGTAATGGACAATGAGGATGCTATTGAAGGTGGCACGGCTATTGATAATAACGATACAGAAAGCGAATAATTAATAACAAAACGAATTAACACAAGATGAAAAAATTACTGACATTAGTGCTGGTTTTAGCAATCACGTCATTGTCTTTTGCACAAAAAAATGAGATAAAGGCAATTGAGAAAGCACTTAAAAATTCAAATTTTGCTGATGCTAAATCAGCAGCTTCTGCAGCGGAAGCTTTAATAGGAAATATGGACGATAAGTCTAAAGCTAAATTTTATTTATTAAAAGCAAAAGCATTGTACGCTAATGGAGCGGGTACAGACGCCAATGTAGATGAAGCTATTACTAGTTTAGACAACCTAAAAACATTAGAATCTAAAATGGGTAAGTTAAAATATACTCAAGAAGCTAATGAAATGACTACTGGAATGGTGAATTCTTTTTTAACTAAAGCTAATGAAGCATTTACTAATAAAAATTATAAAGTAGCAGCAAAAGGCTTTGAAAAGGTATATAGAATGTCTCCAAAAGATACATTATACTTATACTATGCGGCTTCTTCAGCAGTCACTGAGCAAGATTACGATACGGCTTTAGATTATTACTTAGAGCTTAAAAACATGGGATATAATGGGGCAGAAATGAATTATTATGCAACTAATGTTGAGACAGGAGAGAAAGAGAGATTTGCAGATAAAGCTGCAAGAGATTTTTCTGTTAAGGCTAAATTGCATAAGGATCCAAAAGATGAAAAAAGTGCGTCTAAAACAGCTGAAATTGTGAAAAATATAGCTTTGATATATGTTTCTCAAGGAGAAAATGAAAAAGCACTTGGAGCAATGGCAGATGCTAGATCTGAAAATCCTGATGATATAGGATTATTATTATCTGAAGCTAACGTTCATCTTAAAATGGGAAACAGAGATAAATTTAAGTCTCTAATGGAAGAAGCTACTCAAAAGGATCCTAATAATGCAGAACTACAATATAACCTAGGAGTTTTAGCAGCAGAAGGTGGTAACACGGAAGCTGCAATTAAGTATTATGAAAAAGCAGTTTCTATTAATCCTAATTATGTTGATGCTTATACAAATATAGCTGTTGTAATTTTAGATGGAGAGGCTAAAATTGTTGAGGAAATGAATAGTTTAGGAACAAGTAAGGCTGATAATAAAAAGTATGATGAATTAAAAGAGAAGCGTACTCAAGTTTATCAACAAGCGATTCCTTATTTAGAAAAAGCGTTAGAATTGAAAAATACGAATGTTGATGCAGCTAGAACATTAATGAATATTTACAGTGCACTAGGTGAAACTGATAAATTCAAAGCTATGCGAGCTAAAATTGAGAAAATAGAAGCTTCTGCAAACGGTAATTAAAATTACAGTAAAATTATAGAATAAAAAAAGCGACTGAAAAGTCGCTTTTTTTTATACAATTTTTTTGATAACCCTTAACTTATGGGTATGTACATTTTTATCAATATTATATATACCACTATGGTCTAAACGGTCAATTCTAACTTTTCCATGGGCATGAATAATATAGTTATCTTCCATTATTATCCCTACATGTGTAATATGACCTTCAGCATTATCAAAAAAGGCTAAATCACCTGGCTCACTTTCTTCTATAAAGCTTAAGGCTTCTCCTTGTTTAGCTTGTTCAGAAGCATCTCTAAAAAGTTTGTAGCCATTAAGCTTATATACCATTTGTGTAAAACCAGAACAGTCAATCCCAAAAGGTGTTTTTCCTCCCCATAAATAAGGAGCATTTAAGAATAAAAACGAAGATTTTATAATATTCGCTTTGGCGCTTTTTACTGTTAAAGCTGTACCATCAAAATGATGATGAAGTAAAGCTAATCCATTTAAATCTGAGCCAACCGGAATTGGATATAAACTATTAGAGGCATCAGAAACAAATTCAATTAAATCATTAGATAAGTTAATATCAGACTTGTTTAAATCGTTGTAATCTGTTTCTTCAATTTCAAGGTATTGTTTATTATCTATCCAACCTTCATAATTATCAAAGGCAAAACGAATTCGACTCCATTTTTTGCGTTGCTCAAGCACTTTAAAATAGTCACCATACAATGCTTGCGTTACCATTTCACTGGTATCGCTAGGTTCAAATCTTATAGGTACAATTCCAAGATTGCAAATGCCGTATTGCATAGGGTTGTGTTAAGCGCGTTCTATTACCACTGCTGAAGCACCACCACCACCATTACAAATAGCCGCTGCTCCTAATTTAGCATTATTTTGGTGTAATACGTTGATGAGTGTTACAAGTATTCTTGCACCAGAGCATCCTAATGGATGTCCTAAAGATACAGCTCCACCATTTACGTTTACTTTACTATCTTCTAGTCCTAGAATTTTCATATTTGCTAAACCAACAATAGAAAAAGCTTCGTTAAATTCAAAGAAATCCACATCTTTCAAGTCAATATTGGCTTTTGCTAAGGCCTTTGGAATTGCTTTTGAAGGAGCTGTTGTAAACCAATTAGGTTCATGTGCAGCATCGGCATAGCTTTTTATAACAGCAATAGGATTCAATCCTAATTCTTCAGCTTTTTCTCTACTCATTAAAACTAAAGCAGCTGCTCCGTCATTTATAGTTGAAGCATTTGCGGCAGTTACTGTTCCGTCTTTGCTAAAAGCAGGACGTAAAGCAGGAATTTTATCCATTTTTACATTCGAGAATTCTTCATCTTTATTAACAATTACAGGTTCTCCACGACGTTGAGGAACTTCAACAGGAATAACTTCTTCATTAAATTTACCAGCTTCCCAAGCCGCTTTTGAGCGTTCGTATGATTGAATAGCAAAAGCATCTTGATCTTCTCTAGAGAATTCATATTCTGTAGCACACAGATCAGCACAAACCCCCATCGCATTATTATCATATGCATCTACTAAACCATCTTTTTGCATACCATCTACTAAGGTTCCAGGACCAAATTTAGTTCCGGTTCTAGCGTGGAAGTAATGAGGAATTAAACTCATGTTTTCCATACCACCAGCAACAACAATATTGGCATCTCCTAATTGAATAGCTTGAGCTGCTTGCATTACTGCTTTCATACCAGAAGCACAAACTTTATTAATAGTAGTACAAGGAATTGTATTTGGTAAACCAGCAAAAATGGCTGCCTGTCTCGCAGGTGCCTGTCCTGTGCCAGCTTGCACAACATTTCCCATAATAACTTCATCCACCAATTCAGGCTTCAATTTAATTTTATCTAAAGCTCCCTTAATAGCAGCAGCTCCCAATCGTGGTGCTGGTACTGTAGATAAGCCTCCTAAAAAACTTCCAATTGGTGTTCTTACTGCTGAAACGATAACGACGTCCTTATTCATTGTGATTATGTTTGATGTTATTTGATGCGAAATTAAACATTTTTTGAGAGATTTGAGAATGTATTAATGATATTAGCCGTCTAAAATTCTAATATTTATTACATTTGATTGTATATGAATGTATTCTACAATAAGTGGTATAAGAATCACGCCTTAGTCTATAAGATTTTGTTGTTCATAGTAACAACATTATTTATTGTGTATCTATTTCCTAAAACAGGAAAATTTAGATACTCGTTTGAAAAAGGGAAGCCTTGGCAATCCGAAAACTTATATGCTCCATTTAATTTTGCTATTAAAAAGTCTAAAGAAGAATTAGACAAAGAGAAAAGTGAAATTAAAAGTCAGAGTCTTGTTTATTTTGAAATAAATACAGCGATAAGGGAAGAGGTGTTGTCTGATTATTTAACGCGCTTTAATCAGGTGTTTAAAGACTCTAGTGCTTTTAATATTGAAACTTCTGATTTGTATAAAAAAGGTAGAGTAATTATTAATAACCTTTACAATTCGGGAATATTAGATTTAGAGTATAATTACGCTGATGATAGACCTGTTAAATTGGCGACTTCCAACAAAGTTGAAAAGGAAGTTCAATATGGAAGTTTGTTTGAATTGACTCATCTACGCCAGCGCGTTGAATCAGATATGGGTAATTCAATGCCATTGGATACTAAAAAACGAATGGTATCTATCTTTTTTGATGTTATAAAACCTAATATTAAACTCAATGCCACTTTAACGGAAAAGGCGCTAGAAGAAGAATTATCACGAATATCACTTACGAGAGGTCGGGTTGAGAAAGACCAGTTAATTATTTCAAAAGGACAAGTTATTGAGGCTACACAGTATGATATTTTAAGCTCGCTAAAATCAGAATACGAGTCGCAAGTTTGGAATTCTACCAATTACAATTGGGTGCTTATAGCTTATACCTTGTTAGTTGCTTTGGCGCTTTCAATGCTGCTGCTATTTCTTAGTAAATATAGAAAGGAAGTCTTTTTAAATAATACAAAAGTGACGTTTATATTCTTCAATATAGCTTTAATGATATTGTTGAGTACTATGGTTATTAATTTTAATTCCCAGTATATTTATGTAGTACCTTTATGTATTTTACCATTAGTATTAAAAGCCTTTTTTGATGCACGATTAGGGTTGTTTACACATGTACTTACGGTATTGCTTTTAGGGTTTGTAGTGCCTAATAGTTATGAATATATGTTTCTTCAGATTATTGCAGGTATGGTTACTATTTTAACAGTATCAGAGTTATATAAGCGCGCAAACCTCTTTATTTCGGTAGGTCAAATAACATTTATTTATATCATCGCTTATTTTGCCTTTTTTGTGATTCATGAAGGACAGTTAACAGGCTTAAAATTTGAGATTTTTGGATTGTTTATTCTTTGTGGTTTGGCAACCCTTTTTGTGCAACCTTTAATCTATATTTATGAAAAAGTCTTTGGATTGGTGTCTGATGTATCCCTTTTAGAACTTTCTGATACCAATACTAAGTTACTAAAAGAGTTATCTAATAGAGCACCAGGTACATTTCACCACTCCTTAAACGTAGCAAATTTAGCTGAAGCATCAGCTAATGAAATTGGAGCAAATGCGATGTTAGTAAGAGTAGGGGCTTTATATCATGATATAGGGAAGATGCATAATCCAACTTATTTTACAGAAAACCAGAGTACAGGTATTAATCCTCATGATGAGCTATCGAGTAAAGAGAGCGCAAAAATTATTATAGATCATACTATAAATGGTATTGAGATTGCAAAAAAATATAATTTACCAGATCGGGTTATCGATTTTATAAGAACACATCACGGAACTAGTTTGGTCTATTATTTTTATATGAGAGAAAAAGCGACCAATGAACATGTAGATATTAAAGATTTTAGCTATCCTGGTCCAACTCCTTTTAGTAAAGAGACAGCTATACTAATGATGTGTGATAGTGTAGAAGCTGCTTCTAAAAGTTTAAAAGAACCGACAAGTACTAAAATTAATGATTTTGTTGAAAACATCATTAACAAACAAATGGAAAGTGGTCAATTTTTAAATGCAGATATTACTTTCAAAGAAATTCAATCTATCAAAAAAGTATTGAAGTTTAAGTTGGCAAATATTTACCACCTAAGAATTGAATATCCCGAATAAAAAGAAATTGATGTTATTGATTTTGTAGATGCTCTAATTAGGTTTTTAATATTAGAGCGTTTTACAATTTAGGTAAGGGTATTGTTTATTTTTTTATTTGCCATAATATTTCTAAATTAAGCAATAAGTGCAATACAAAAATTAAAACTACTGGATTTCACTCCAGTAGTTTTAATTATTAGGCATTAATTTTTAATAAGTCGATGTTGACTTATTTTTCCATTAAATTTAATTCTAACGAGATAGATGCCATTTTTAAGTGAAGCAATCGCAATAGCACTATTTGTATTAACTTCTTTTGAAATCACCATTTTACCAAGGATGTCATAAATACTTACCTCAGCTTTTCCAGTAGTATTGATGTGTAATTCATTTGAAGCGGGATTAGGATAGATAGAGATTGCTGAATATGCTTCATCGTTAATACTTAAAGATTGCTGATTAATAACGCCTATACCATCTAAATCAAATCCACTAGAATAAAATGGTGTTGAAAAAGGATCATTAATAGCGTTACCAAAACTATCATATCTAGCATAAGCAGGATCGATGCTTCCAACAACATCGATAATTTTAATGTGTGTAATATTATTTTTGTTTAATAAAGGATTATCTTCTATATCAGATAAATCAAAAGGTGTCCCAAAAAGACCTCTGTATTTTCCTGCAAGATTATTTAAGTATGTAGGGTCAACATTGCCAAATCCATCAACTTGAGTTTCTGTCTGTGTTTGGCTATGCGATGGAAATCTAAAATAATTAACACCATCAGAACTTACTTCAACAAAGGCTAATTCTAGAAAAGTATCACTAAAACTGTTTTCAAAAACAGCAAAATCAAAACCATCACCATTCGTTATTGGTGTTTCAAAAGTTAATATAGCTTCACCAGCATCTCCTAAACTCACTACATTATTAGTTGCTATACCTAGCGCATTTTCTGCAACTCCATAAGTCGCATAATTACTACCATTGTGTTCTTGCGAAGGATTCGAAATATTTACATATCCACGTTGTAGTTCGATACCAGTAGCCCATGCAACAAAAATATTACTATCTGCAGGAATAGCAGTGGATCCAGGTTGCCCTGCGGCAGGAGCGTAACTTTGGGAGTGTAAAATAAAGCTAGAACATAAAAAAATAAAAACTGTTTTTATCATCTCACAATTAATTTTAGAGTAGTAGAATTTCCTTTTATTTCAACATTAACTAAATACATCCCAGGTTCTATACCTTCTAAAGCTATTGGTTGTGTATTAGTGTATTTTACGTCTTTTACTAATTTTCCAGATACATCATATAGTTTTACAGTAGCACTTTCTGTAACGTTTAATTGAAAACTTCCTGATGCAGGATTAGGGAATATAGTTGTGTTTTCAAAAGCATAAGTATTGACGCTTAAAGTTCCTTCGTTTTTGTAAACTCCGTTTGGAAGTGGTCCTACAGTGTATTCTGTTAGTAAAATTCCATTTTCGTTATAAACAAATACTTTTCCTGGGGTTACATAATCTACGGCATCTAATAAATAGAATTTGTTGTCCACCTTGTCAAATCCATATGGAAGTTGTGCGTTGTTAGATGAATTAAAAGCCACTGTTGGTAATGTAGTATCAGTTGAAGCCATTTTGTAAATATCCCCATTTAAAACATAGTATAAATGCGTATCATCTATTGCTAAAAAACTGGGGTGTTCTGAAGTTTGAAAATCTATTGTAACATGGTTTTGATAATCTGATAAATCTATTTTGTGAATGCTTCCGAGAGTTTCATCTCCTGTCCAAGCTTGTTTTCCGCTTGAAAGTACATATAGATAATCATTATCAACTTTTATCGTTGTCGGAACATCTCCTACAGTAATTGATTCAATACCACCTGTTGCTATGTCAATTACAGAAACAGAATTACCGTATCCGTAGCCACCTTGATGGGCTACAAACAGTTTTCCATTCTTCTGTATAATTTCTTCTGGGCCTTCAGCAACAGAGATTGTTTCAGTAACAATATTTGTTGCTAAATCGATTACAGCAACGTAGTCGTCAGTAGTATCGGATGGATCTCCCCAATTGGTTACATAAGCGTTTCCATCATAAAAAGCAATATTACGTGGACCACTTAATTGATCTGAAATACTTGCTGAAAATTCAAAAGTAGTGCTGTTCATTACTTTTATTTCATCACTATAATGAAGTATTACATAGGCAAAATCGCCATAGAACCCCATTCCTTGACCTGTATTTCCTAATGTCATACCTGGATTTTGAGTAGTGAAAATATTATTGTCTAATGTTCCGCTTGCATCTATGTGAGAAACTGAAGCCGTATTAGTACCGAATAAACCTTCGTTTAGGATAAATACACCACCAGAGTAGTCTTGTGCATAACTACTTGCAGAAAGTAGAATTGCTGTTAAAATGTAAAATGTTTTTTTGTAATAGTTCTTCATGTTTTAATAGATTTAATTAGTTATAGATTGTTGAAATAAAATGCATTTGGAATAATTTGAACTGAAAACTGATTTTGTAAATCACCATAGCGATTATAAATAAATACTTCACCATTAGAGGTGTAATCTTTAGCGTCAGCAATATAAATAGTGCCTTCATATACCTTAAAAGCATAAAGAATTTCTACACCATCTGCTTCAGGTGAAAAAATAGGGCTTTCAGGAAGTTGAAAAATATTACTATCTATCATGTACACGGAGTCATCGATGGTATAATACAATAGTCCATTTTCAAACTCGAGATGGTTAGGGTGTTGTTCTTCTTGAAAATCAAGTACTGTTGTTTCATCGGTATTAGATAGATTGATCTTAAAAAGTTTAGCTAGAGTTTCGTCTCCTGTCCAAGATGCTTTACCAGAGCACATCACATAAAGAAAACCGTTGTCAATTACCATTCCGTCAGGTACATCTGCTACAGTAATAGTATTCAAAACACTTTGTGATGCTACATCAATAATGCTTATAGTATTGCCATAGCCATAACCACCTTTGTGAGTGACATAGAGTTTACCGTTATCTAATAGTATTTTTTCAGGACCTTCCGCTACCGGAATTGTAGCTTCTATAAGGTTTGTATCTAAATTTAAAACAGCAACATAATCGTCATTAACATCATTTGGATCTCCCCAATTGGTTATGTAGCCTTTATTGTCACTAAATTCTATATATCTAGGATTTACAATCATATCGCTCACCGTTGCTATATATTCAAAAGTGTAGCGGTTAACGACTTCTACAGTAGCCGAATTATTTACTACGAGATATGCGTTTTCACCATAAAAACCCATGCTTTGCGCCGTATCACCAAGACCCATTCCGTTTACTTCAGAATAAATAGAATTATAAACTTCGCCTGTATTGTCTAAAAATGAAACAGAAGCATTAGAGTAGCCGTATCCACCTTCATTCAAAATAAAAATTCCATCGGTATAATCTCCAGATGGTGGTTGTACGGAAATAGGATCGTCTCTATCATCACTAGTACATGATGTCATAGTGATTAAAACTAACATTAGCAGACTAGCGAGTTTGTAAAAATATTTTTTCATTATTTAAAATTTTAGATGTAAATAGAAATTGAAATTCCGACCAGGCATTGGGCGGTTGAGAACGCTTTCGTAAGATTCGTTCCAGAAGTTTAATATTTGCGCGCCTATTTTATAGTCTCGATTTTTTCCTAATGTGTATTCGGCTCCTAAATTAGCCACCATATAACTATCTAGAATATGTTCGGTAGCATGATCTGTGGTGGTAAAAACCTCATCATTATTAAGGTATTGATAATAGGCTGAAATTCTTTTATAGTTATACCCAAAAGAAGTGGTGAATTTGTAAAACGGAACATAGATGAGCTGTTTGCCTGTTTCTTTATTTTCTGAAACAGTATAAGCAAAGGTTGCAGAACCGGTGAATTTGTGATTTCCAAATGATTTCTGAGTTGTAATGACAGATTCTAGTCCGTAAATCTGAACTTTATTAGTATTTTCTGGTCTAAAAATACCAGAGCTGTCAGGTATCCAACGTAATAAATTTTCTACGTAATTGTAATAACCTGTTAAGGAAATAGAAAGATTTTTAAAATTGAAATTATTGCTAATTTCACCTTGATAAGATTCTTCTGGTTTTAAGTCCGGATTGCCAACACCTTGCCAATACAAATCGTTATAAGTCGGGATTCGGAAGTTTTTAGACGTATTAATTTTTAGTTGATAAAAATCAGTAAGCTTCGTACTAAAACCAGCAGAATATAAAAGTGGATTTCCATATTGCTCATTCGTTTCTTGGCGTAATCCTAATTCATAAAGAAACGTTTCAGAAAGGACATGTTTAAAACTGATTAAAGCAGCCGATAAGTTGCGTGTTTCTGAAGCAATATTAGAACCTTGACCATCATTGTGAGTGTAATTGATTCCTGCGGTAAGCAATATCTTATTAGAAAGGGCAAAGTCTAGTCCGTATTTAGAAATAAAACTCGTCACCTTTCCGTAGGTGTAAAAGTCATTGTCTATGTTACCAAAATAACGGTATTCTTCTGTTGTGGTTGCTATTTTTAAATTAGACTTAAACTTACTAAAATGACTTTCCCATTCTACGAGAGAGCGTGTGTTAAAGTCCGTATATTTTGTTTTTAAGGCGTTTGGTGTTGGTACTGAAAAATTCCGTCTACCATCATAAACATTAGCGAAAACCTTAAGTGTGTTATTTGAATTTAATTTAGAAGTTGCAGCTAAACTGATATTAGTATTATGATATTGACCATTA
This sequence comes from Winogradskyella sp. PC D3.3, assembly GCF_054366245.1. NCBI lineage: Bacteria > Pseudomonadati > Bacteroidota > Flavobacteriia > Flavobacteriales > Flavobacteriaceae > Winogradskyella > Winogradskyella sp. PC D3.3. The sequence continues at coordinate 2,583,651 of NZ_CM135962.1, forward strand.
ATATTGATACGGTCCGTTTCTGGGTAGGGATAATCATTATCAGAAGCATTTCTTGCAATGCCAAAAAGCACACTAAATTTTTCTGATGAATAATTGGTTTGGTAATCTATACCATAGGTATTAAATGCTCCGTAATTAGCAAAAAGTTCATTATGAAATCCTTTATTAAAACTGAGTTCATTTACCAGATTAATAGAGCCTCCAATTGCGCCACTTCCATCGGCAACACTAGAGCCGCCTGGTTTTATTTCTATTTTATTATAACCACGTGTATTTATGGTATTAAAATCGGTTTGTCCGGTGGTTTGTGAGTTAATGTTTATGCCATTCCAAAGTACAGAGGTTTGTGATGCTGTTGTACCACGAAATGAGGGGGAAGAAACCATGCCTAAACCATTCTCTTTAAAATAAACCGTGCTATTAAAGTTTAGAAAATTAGTTAGAGAAGCTTGGTTTTGTTTTAAGACACTATCTTTTACAATAGTTACATTTCTTGTATAGGTAGAATCTTTAAGTCGGTAGGCAATAAGGCGCACCTCTCTCAAAGCCGTGATGGAATCGGTTTGCGAATGAAGCATAGACGAAAAACCTATGCAAAATAATATGGTGCATACAAAATATCTCATAAACCCGATGCTTTTTACCCGAAAGCCGCTGTGTTAATTGTTGGTAATATTGGCAGGTCTCCTGACTCGTGTCCGACTAATGTTCCTTCCCATTCTAAAGAACAGTGGATGTATGAAGATTTTCATTAGTGGCATCCCAAATGGGACAAAACTTACAGTTGCGGGAACAGTTCAGGATTATTAAGTTAATTACTATTTTACCTGATTCCCTTTTAATTATATCTATAAAATTATAGACATAAACCAATAGAGTGCAAAGGTAAATAATTATATCTAAATTTAGATTTAAACCAAATTTTTATTAGATATTATTTCTGCGTTTTATAAAGCTAACAACATTATTTTTATGAGAATTCTAAATGAGCTCATTTTTAGATACAAACAAATAGAAAGCTTTATAAAACAAAAGTAGATTTCTTCTTCTTCTTCTTCTTCTTCTCTTGTGGTTCTTGTGAGTATTGTAAAAAACAAGTGTATGCACATTGTAAAGATGGAGGTTGGATTTTAGGGTATATGATTGATGGAGTGCAAGCTGAATATGTAAGAGTTCCTTATGCCGATAATAGTTTGCATAAAGTGCCTGAAGATATTGATGATGAGATTGCCGTTTTATTATGTGATATTTTACCTACAGGACATGAAATTGGGGCTCAGTATGGTAATGTAAAACCTGGTGATGACATTGCTATTGTTGGAGCAGGACCTGTTGGAATGTCTGTACTTTTAACCGCACAATTTTATTCTCTTTCTAAAATAATTATGATTGACTTGGATGAGAACAGGTTGAAACTAGCTAAAGAACTAAGAGCTACACATACCATTAATTCTGGAATTAAAAATGTTGAGGAAGTAATTAAGCGTATCGTTGGAGAAGAAGGAGTGGACGTTGCTATAGAGGCTGTTGGGATACCTGCAACCTGGGATATTTGTCAAAAGATAGTAAAACCAGGAGCACATATTGCTGATGTTGGTGTGCATGGTAAAAAGGTAGGTTTTTAAATTGAAAAATTATGGATTAAAAATTTAACCATAACAACAGGACTTGTAAATACAAATACAACACCTATGCTCTTAAAAACAGTTTCTGCGGATAGTTCCGATTTAAAGAAAATGATAACACATCATTTCTCCTCTTTCTGAATTAGAACAGGCTTATAATGTATTTTTAAATGGAGCTGAAGAAAAAGCGCTCAAAATTATGGTCTCAAATGATTAATTGAAAAGTTAGATTATAAATATTAAGGGATCAATCTTTTGTAGTACGAGTATTTATTAGGTAAGTAATAAACACAAAAAAGCCTCAACATAAATGTTAAGGCTTTTTGTGATCGCACTAGGATTCGAACCTAGGACCGCCTGCTTAGAAGGCAGGTGCTCTATCCAGCTGAGCTATGCGACCATTTAGAGTAAACTCTAAAAATTCAATAAAAGTCGGGGTGGCAGGATTCGAACCTGCGGCCTCCACGTCCCAAACGTGGCGCGATAACCGGGCTACGCTACACCCCGAATTGATTATCTTAAATATTACATACAGTCGCAAAAGCTGCAGTAAAATTTGCGGAGAGACAGGGATTCGAACCCTGGGTAAGTGTTTCCACCTACGACGATTTAGCAAACCGCTCCTTTCGGCCACTCAGGCACCTCTCCAATATTTAAAAGAACATATCCTTTAATTGCGGATGCAAATGTAACGCAACATTTTAAAGAACGCAACAATTTTTTTGAGTTTTTTTATAAAAAATATAGGATTTTTTTTTGTCATATATTTAAGTGTATATTTATCAGAGGGATATAAGAATTTTTAGCCTTTTTCTGACTCCAATTATTTGTGTTTAATCATAAGAAAGAGTTTGTAATACGTTTAAAATTGTAAAATGTCTAGTTATAAAAAGGATAGAGCCTTTACGGATTATGTGCATAAACATATAGCAACACCACGTATTTATAAATTAATTCAGTGGCAAGAAGTTCGATTAAAGAAAAGTTATGCTCAGTATATTGATATGACTGATGGCATCGATTATGTCTTTAGGAAAGGGAATGCGATAAAAAGTGTACAAGAACGCTTTAGAGAAGAGAAATATAAAGCATTTAATGATTTTACAATCCGATATAGACGTGATGAAAATAAATATGAAGAGCGTCAGCAATCTGAGTATTTTAAAATGAAGGCACACTATTTTACGTATGGTATATTAGATTGCTCAAAAAAGGAAGTAAATGCATCGTCTAACTTTCTAAAATATGCCATAATAGACTTAAAAAAAGTCTATGAAAAAATTGATTCAGGTGCTATATTAATTTCCGATAATGGAAAAAATAAATGTCACATTATAAATGGAAATCGGATTGAGTGTCCTGTTAAGTATAATACAGACGGTTCTTCATCATTTTTTCCAATTGATATTTCTTATTTAGTTAAACTTTGGGGAAATGATATGGTGGTTGCTGAGAAGGGTTTCTTGACTTAATTCTAATCAAGAATAGTTGTATAAATGAGCTTTACACTTTAGAGCACCGTATAATAATTTTTGAATCCTTACAATCGGTAGTAAAAAACAGATAGATGTTTCCGCCGTCTTTGACTTTCAATTTTTTGCGAATATCATTTACCGATAGGGGGAAGTTTCGTATTGTAATATTGGCTTTTGTGATGTTTTCTTTTGAAAATTGTTTTTTATTAAACGGAATGATATTTTCAATTTTAAATCGTCTTCCTGGAAATGGTATGAGCATTTCAGAGGTATATAAATGCGAGTGCTTATGCAATTTGTCTACATTCAAAACTGCACTTATAGAATTAAAACTACCCGATTTTAAAACGGCTGCATTTGGCTCATAGAGATAAGTGAGAGGTTGGCTGTAATTGACTTCAGCATTGGGTTCGTCATTGAATTTAAAATCAAAAGTTTGTGTATTATCTTTTGTTAAATTGACTGTTTTTATAACGACATTGCCTTTAAAATTGCGATTCTGAATCCAAAGTAGTTCTTTAACCTCATTATTTACAGCAACTACATAAATTTCTTTTACGTGGCTTAAGTCTTTTAGGGTAGCACTTAAATCTAATAAAGGTGAGGTTTTTATTATTATGTTGTTAGCTCGTTCAAGAAATAACTTTTGATATATTTTTATGTTAGGTTCGCAATCTGAAAGTAAAAAAACTTTTTGTTTAGAATCATCACGACGCGATGGATCTACATAGATCCAATCTAAAGGTTTATCAATACGTTTTAAGGCTTCGATTCCATTTTTATTGAGACATGTGATGTTTGAAATTTTAAGCGCTTCTAGGTTGTGTTTTACAAGTTCGGAAAGCTTAGCGTTAATTTCACAATGTGTAACATGTGTTACTTGTTTTGAAAAATAATAAGCATCAACTCCAAATCCTCCTGTTAAGTCAATGAGGTGTTTTCCTGAAATTAAACTAGCTTTAAATTTGGCAGTTATTTCTGAAGACGTTTGTTCAATATTTAGTTTATTCGGAAAGTATATGTTATCCGTATGAAACCATGTTGGTAGTTTTTTTTCGCTACGTTTTTTGGCTTCAATTTGTTCAATGACTAATTTAGAATCAATAGTATCAAAAGGCACACCTTTCAATAATAATTCTGAAATGTTAGATTTTAAATTGTTGTTAATAAAACGTTGTATATCAGTATGTAGTAGGTCTTTATTCAAAATGTAATTATAAACCTTTAGTGAGTTTTTGAACAATATTGTATTCTGATAAAAATTCTTTTAAAACTACTTTTAAGGCGGTGTAGGTGGGTACAGCGACAATCATACCAACAATACCAAATAAAATCCCAGCAATCATAATTACTAAGAAGATTTCTAGTGGATGGGATTTTACACTTTTCGAAAAAATATAGGGTTGACTAAAGAAATTGTCAACCAATTGTGCAAAAATAAAACCAATCATTACATAGGTGGTTTTGGGTAAAATAACCTCACTAAAACTTTCACCTAAATTACTAGACATACTTAATAAAAACATCAAAAAACCACTAACTAACGGACCAACATAGGGGACAAGGTTCAGTAAGGCGCATAAAAAGGCAATAACAATGGCGTTGTTAATTCCAAAGATTAATAATACAATGGTATAAATAACGAAAAGAATTAAAATTTGAAATATAAGCCCAACAAAATAGCGTGATAATAGATCTTTTATCGTTGTGATTGAACGCTTGGAACGTTCTTCATTTCCTTCTGGAATAAAAGTCATTAAACCTGCTTCAAATAGCTTGCTATCTTTTAAAAAGAAAAAAGAAATAAACAGCACGGAAAATAAACCAATACTAAAACTGCCTAAACCACTTACAAAACTGTTGAAAAAGTCGGGTATAATTGCAAAATCGAGTTTTGAAAGCAAGTGCGAATCTTCTATAGATTGTTCAATGTCTATATTGTTAAATTGGAAATAGGTAATGATTTGATCATAAAGATGCTCAATATTCACCTGTAATTGTTCAATATTTAACAAGGCTAGATTTTGACCTTGTTCTATAATCAATGGAATAAAAAGACCAATGAGTCCAACTAAAATACCTAGAAGTATGGCCATGGTGGTAACCACTGCAACGGTGTTGTTAAATTTTAATCTGTTCCTTAAAAATAAAATGATTGGTCGTCCTATGAGTGAAATAACAACAGCAATGCCGATATATATTATTACAGATTGAATTTTAAAAAGAAAATATAACACCAGAATCACGGCAACAATTATTCCTATTGCTCTTAAAATACCGTTAGTAATGGTTTTTGAATTCATGTGTTTGTTTTTATTGTTTTTAATAGGACACATGCTGTTCGCTATTAATAATCTGTTTGGTTAAAAATTATTTAATATAAGCGTTTCATATGATAAATATAGTTAAAGCTATTGACATACTTAGATTGTAATTAAGACCGTGTAGTAAATTTAAGAATTAATTTGCTTCGTAATTTCGTAAAGAGCAATACTTGTAGCTTGCGCCACATTCATGCTGCTATTGTTTCCATACATATTGATATGAACAATGGCGTCAACTTGTTTTAAAATAGTTTCTGAGATGCCAAAATTTTCATCTCCTAAAACAATCGCAATAGGTTGATTGGTTTGTAATTTAAAATCGGATAAAGCCTGACTCGTCTCTGTAATCTCTAAAGCAATCAAATAATGATTATTTGCTTTAAGCGTTTCGACTTGGGGTTCAATAGCATCTTCAATTCGGTAATTAACATACTTTTCAGTTGAACGAGACGTTTTAGTTATGCGTTTACCAAAAGGAATATTAGAACCACAAAAAATAAGTTCCTCAACACCAAAAGCATCCGCAATCCTAAATAAGCTTCCAATATTTGGAGCATTAGTGACATTATCACAAATTATTGTGATAGGGAATTTTTGTTTTTTGAAGTTAGAATTGTAGTGGGTGAGTTGCAAGAAAAAAGGATTAGTGTTAGTGGTATTTTTTAGATGTACAGGTCATTGATAAATGTGTTGGATAACATCCAAAACAACCACATTGGTAGTGGTAATTGTCAACCCCAATATTATATGTATGATTATTTATTGTTTCCATGGATTGAAACGTAAAAGTTAAAACTAATAACAACGCAATAATTTTATATTGAAGTGAAATTTTTTTCATGAGGAGTTAGCCTTTAGTTGCGTTTTATTAGTGTTTTTGATTTTTTAATTTTCAAAAGCATATTTAATAATATTAGCACCCATTTTTAAAGCCTTCTCTCTTACCTCCTCAGGGTCGTTATGTACTTCTTGGTCTTCCCAACCATCTCCTAAGTCCGTTTCAAAGGTAAATAGCAATACTAATCTGTCATCTTGAAAAATCCCAAAAGCTTGAGGCGCTTTGCCATCGTGCTCATGGATTTTAGGTAAACCGTTTGGGAATTCAAATGCAGAACTAAATATTTTGTGATCCTTAGGTATTTCAATTAACTCATTATTAGGAAATACTTTTTTTAGTTCTTTAGTAATATAAGGCTCCATGCCATAATTGTCATCAATATGAAGAAAGCCACCTGAAATAAGGTAGTTTCTCAAATTTTCGGCATCATCATCACTAAAAAAGACGTTGCCATGACCTGTCATATGTAAAAAAGGAAACTGAAAAATATCGATGCTTCCGGCTTCAACTGTCTGAACGCTTTCGTTAATGTTGGTATCTATAGTTGTGTTACAAAACTTCACCAAATTTGGTAAAGCTGTAGGATTACTGTACCAATCGCCTCCTCCTTTATATTTTAGGATTGCGACGTCTTGAGAAAACAAGAACAACGAAAAAAGCATAAAGAAAATAGAGGTATATAGTTTCATTAAAGTTCATTTAAAAACGCAACAGAATGACAAGCAGCAATGGCCGCTGTTTCTGTACGCAAGCGTGTCTCACCCAAAGTTACAGGAATAAAATGGTGTTGCAAGGCCATTTCGATTTCTTTAACGCTAAAGTCTCCTTCTGGTCCAATTAAAATGGTACAGTCAGAACCTGTCTTTAATTGCGATTTTAAAGATTTTTTATCTGTTTCTTCGCAATGAGCAATATAAATCTGATCTGTAAAATATTGATTAATATAGTCTTTAAATGCCATTGGAGCATTTAATTTTGGTAAATAACATTGTAACGATTGTTTCATGGCAGACTGAATAATTTTTTCAAAACGTTCCATCTTTATCACTTTCCGTTCGCTGTGTTCACAAATGATAGGAGTGATGGATGCTACTCCGATCTCCGTTGCTTTTTCTAAAAACCATTCATATCTGTCGTTCATTTTAGTTGGAGCAACAGCTAAATGCAAATTGTAACTTCGTTTAGGTTTTAGGTGTTTTGATGTTATAGCAACAGTACAATGTTTTTGATCCGCTAATGTAATTTCTGCAGTAAACAACCAGCCTTTTCCATTGGTGATATGTAAGTTATCACCAATGGTTTTACGTAAGACTTTTGCGATATGTCTGCTTTCATCTTTATCAAAGCTAAAGCTCGTATCGTTTTCTGAAATATTTGAATTATAAAATAACTGCATTACTCTATATCTTCTGTGAATTTTAAGACCGTTATCTCCTCAATAGGTGTTTGGTTTTCTGTTTTAAGAACTAAGTAATATGTTTTATTCTCAATGTCGTCTACCATAAAAGCTTCATTAACAGGGTGGCTTTCTTTAAAAGCAATGCGGTCAAAAGCTTCAGGCATCTCACCTGCTTTTATCCAACCAGTATCACCTCCCATTCTTGCTGTTGGTCCATAGGAGTTATGTTTTGCTAAGTCCTTAAAGCTATAACCTTGAATGTATTGTGATAAAATTTTCTTACGTCTAGCTATGGCGTCTTCATCAGTAGAGTTTGCCGCATTAAACAAAATAATTCTGAATTTTGAATAATTAACTTCAGCTTTGTCAATAACCTTATAGAACGTTTTTTTAAAGTCAGTTCTAATCACTTTTTTACCACCTTTAGGCATGTTGAACAACTCTTCAGCCAATCTTGTTTTATGTTTCGCTCTATTAAACGTAAATAACTTGCCTTTTGTAGGTTTGTTTTCTTTTAAAAATGAAGCGGCCTGCTCTGGAGTTGAAATAGAGTCTAATTGTTCTTCTAGTCCTACTTGAGCAAAAGCGAATACAGGTAGTAATAATAAAAGTGTAAATAATTGTTTCATAATTTAGAATTAAATTTAGTTAGATTTTGGGTTACTACAAAACAACTAAATTTTAAGATAGTATAGAAGTAAAGGTTGTAAGAATGTTAACAGAAGTTTTAACAATGAAGAATTAATAGTTTCTTTTGAGTACATAAAAGCTGCGATAAACTAAACGTAATCTTACCGTTTAGCGGCTTGGTTTTAGATTTTCAATCGCGCAGTCGCCATCACATCAAAATTTGAGAAATCGTTTTCTAAGTACTTCAAATAACCAACAATGGCAATCATTGCCGCATTGTCTGTAGTGTATTCAAATTTAGGAATGTAGGAGGTCCATCCAAATTGTTGTTCTGCATTTTTAAGTGCTTTTCTAATGCCTGAATTAGCAGAAACACCTCCGCCAATGGCTATGTGTGAAATACCTGTTTGCTTAACAGCTAATTTCAATTTGGTCATTAAAATACCAATGATAGTATACTGTATGGATGCACAGATATCATTTAGGTTTTCTTCTATAAAGTTAGGGTTCGCTTTGACTTCACGTTGAACAAAATAGAGAATGTTGGTTTTTAAACCAGAAAAACTAAAATTCAGACCATCGACTTTTGGTTTTGTAAATGAGTACGCTTTCGGGTTTCCAAGTTGTGCACGTCGGTCAATTTCTGGTCCAGCAGGATAGCCCAAGCCTAATACTTTTCCACTTTTATCATAAGCTTCACCAACAGCATCATCAATAGTTTCGCCTAAAACTTCCATGTTAAAATGCGTATTCACTTTAACAATCTGTGTATGGCCACCAGAAATGGTCATCGCAAGAAATGGAAAAGGTGGTTTTTTATGATCTTTTTCGTCTATAAAATGTGCCAAAATATGCGCTTGCATATGGTTGACGTCTATTAACGGAATATTTAAGCCGTAAGCTAACGACTTTGCAAAAGAAGTCCCGACCAATAAAGACCCCATTAAACCAGGACCTCTAGTAAAAGCAATAGCGCTTAACTGTTCTTTTTTTATTCTGGCTTTTTCAATGGCTTGGTGTACAACAGGGACTATATTCTGCTGATGTGCACGAGATGCTAATTCTGGTACAACACCACCATACTCAGCATGTATTTTTTGATCTGCTACAACATTGCTTAAAATCTGGTCGTTACAAAGGATAGCTGCAGAGGTGTCATCACAAGATGATTCAATTCCGAGGATATAAATATTTTCTTTTTTCATAGTCGATTTTAGGCACAATAATTGTTAATTTTACCAGTTGTAGTCCAATGCCATATTTAACAACGTATTGTAAAGACAAAGGTAATAAGAAATCATTAAGTAAATCTCATAAATTCTATCAAACGGATACTCAAAATAATAGGAAAAATAATAGGAATCATTCTACTCCTGTTTTTTATTTTGTTTTTAGTTTTATCCATTCCTGCAGTGCAAACTAAGCTAGGGAAATATGCCACAGAAAGCATTAATAATGATTTTAAAACTAACATTAATATTGGTAGAGTAGGTCTTCAACTCAATGGTGATATTCAATTAAAAGAAATCCTAATTAGAGATTATAAGAAAGATACATTAATTAGTATTGGGGAATTAAACAGCTCAATCATCAGCTTTCAGAATTTATTAAACAGTAAACTCAACTTTGGAGATATTGATCTAGAAGATGTCATTTTTAATTTGAAAACGTATAAAGGAGAAACCGACACTAACCTAGATGTCTTTGTGGCAAAATTTGATGATGACAATCCTAGAGTGGGGCCAAGTGAATTTCTGTTTTCTTCTAGTGATGTTTCTATTGAAGGAGGCACGTTTAGGTTAATTGATGAAAACTTGGAAACTCCAAAAATCTTTGAATTCACAGAATTAAATGCCAATACCACTAATTTTTTAATTAATGGTCCTGAAGTAAGTTCTCGAATTAATAAATTTAGTTTTATTGACAGTAGAGGAATTGCCGTTAAAAATTTAATGGCAAATTTTGAATACACATTAGACTACATGACGTTTGGTGATCTTAATATAAAAACAGAACAGTCTGAATTAAAAGGAGATTTAAGATTTAACTATAAGCGTGAGGATTTAAAACATTTTACAGACAAAGTAAATGTCGTTGCTAGTTTTAGAGATTCTGATATTTCTTTAACCGAACTTAACGTGTTTTTTGACGAATTTGGTACCAACCAACATGCGGCTTTTAATGCTGATTTATCAGGTACTTTAAATGATTTGGTGGCTTCAAATCTTAATGTTAGTACAACGTCTAATACACGAATAATAGGGGATATAACGTTTAAAAATTTATTTAGTAAAGAAGACGATAGTTTTGCGTTACATGGAAAGTTTCAAAATTTAGCTTCAAATTATAGGGATTTAACAGCGCTGTTACCAAGATTATTGGGTAATTCTATTCCAAGTGTAATTTCTAAGGTTGGTAATTTTAATATTAAAGGAACCTCTTATATTACTGCAAAACGCGTTGAGGCAGATTTAGAAATTGATACCGATTTAGGATATATAAAATCCAATTTACAGCTGACCAATATAGACAATATTGACAATGCAAATTATGTAGGAAATATTGTGTTAGATGAGTTTAATATAGGAGAACTTATCAATGATCCCTTAGTAAAAAACGCATCTTTAAACCTCGATGTCGATGGTAAAGGTTTTACTATCGATAATTTAAAGACCGATGTAAAAGGAGATGTGTTTGTATTAGACTATAATGGTTATACGTATAGAGATATAGCACTATCTGGTAAACTTGGAAATAGTATTTTTAATGGAATTGTAAAAGTAGAAGACCTTAATTTACAACTAGATTTTAATGGATTAGCGGATTTTTCTGATGATCTCAAGAAATTCGATTTTAAAGCAAATGTGGGCTATGCTAACCTAAGCAACTTAAATTTCGTAAAACGAGATAGCATCGCTGAGTTTAGAGGTTTAGTGACAATGACTGCTACTGGCACAACTTTAGATAATGCCGTTGGAGCCATTAATATAAAGAATACTACTTACAAAAATCAAGATAGTGATTACAGTTTTCAAGATTTTGATATTGTGTCTTCCTTTGAAGCTAATGAACGTACGATTTCTATTAATTCTCCTGATATCATTAACGGAAAAATTACAGGGCAATTTAAAACAAAAGATATATTGGGTTTGGTTGAGAATTCTGTTGGAAGTATTTATACCAATTTTGTGCCTAATGTGGTTGATAAAGACCAATACATTAATTTTAGGTTTAATATTTATTCAAAAATTGCAGCTGTCTTTTTTAAAGATCTAACACTCGGCAAAAACACCTTTATTGAAGGCCGAATTGAAACTGATGAAAAAGGTTTTGAGCTCACCTTTAATTCCCCTGAAATTAAATTCAAAGATTATTTTGCCAATAATATTAACGTAAGTATTAATAATAGTAATCCGTTATATAACACTTATGTAGAAATTGATAGTCTTAGTGCTGGTATTTATAATGCTTCTCAATTTAGTCTTATTAACGTTACAAAACGCGATACCTTATTAATTAAATCCGAGTTTAAAGGAGGAACAAATAATGCCGATGATTTTAATTTAAGTCTGTTTTATACCATAGATAAATCAAATAAATCTGTCGTTGGTATACGAAAGTCTGAGGTGCGGTTTAAAGGTTATGAATGGCTTCTAAATTCAGAGAAAGACACCTTGAATAAAGTTCGATTTGATAGTGATTTCAAAGCTTTCGATATTTTTCCAATTCGAATTACCCATGAGGATGAAGAAATTCTAGTTTCTGGCCAAGTAAAAGATTCAACCAATAAAAACTTTAATGTCGATTTTAAAGATGTTCAATTGGTAAAAATTACACCTCGAATAGATAGCTTGTCGCTTAAAGGAATTGTAAACGGGAAGTTAGATGTGGTTCAAAAAGCAGGTGTATACTTGCCAAAATCTAACGTAGAAGTGAGCGGTTTCTTTGTAAATGATTACGATTTAGGAAATCTTACAGCAAAGATAGAGGGGAATAATTCCATTACAAATTATAACGTCGATGTGACACTCGTTAATGATAATTTGAAATCATTAGATGCAAAGGGGACCATAGATGTTGCGGAGAATAATCCAACAATAGACTTGAATGTTAATTTTGAAGAGTTCTTACTCGACCCTCTAAATCCTTTAGGGGAAGGAGTTATTAATAATATTAGAGGCTTAGTTTCGGGATATGCTAATGTTACAGGAAGCTTAAAGAAACCTGCAATTTACGGGGAGCTGTTATTAGATAGAGCAGGATTATCTATACCATACCTCAATGTCGATTATGGCTTTGATTTTGATTCTAAAGTGTCTCTAAGGGGGCAGCAGTTTATTTTTAATGATGTCTCAATGACAGATTCTAAGTACTTTTCTAAAGGAAGTCTCAATGGGTTTATTGCTCATAATAATTTTTCAGATTGGAAATTAGGATTAGAGTTAGATACCGACAGACTTTTAGTTTTAAACACAGAAGAATCGGAAGACGAATTATATTATGGTACAGGATTTATTTCGGGTAAAGCTGAAATAAAAGGACCAACCGATCAACTCGTTATTAAAGTAATAAACGGAAGAACTGAAGCCGGAACAGAGTTTTTTATTCCATTGAATGATTCTGAGAGTTTTGGAGATAACTCTTTTATTCATTTTTTAAGTCCTGAAGAAAAAGCGGCTAGAGTTAAAGGCGAGATTTCGGAGCAAATTGAAGTTAAAGGATTGATTTTAGATTTTGATTTAAATGTCAACGAAAATGCAGTTATAGAAATAGTTATCGATAAAGAAGCCGGAAGTACTATAAAAGGACGAGGAGTCGGAGGTTTAAACTTTTTAATAAATACCAACGGTACCTTCAATATGTGGGGAGATTTTGTAGTCTATGAAGGGTTTTATAATTTTAAATATGGTGGCGTTGTAGAAAAGAAATTTAAGGTAGAGCAAGGAGGAAGTATCGTTTGGGAAGGTGACCCTCTGAATGCCGAATTAAATTTGAAAGCTGTATATGAAGGAAATGCAAATCCTTCAGTATTATTAGATAATCCTATAAATCAAAGTATCGATGTCGAAGTCGAGATTCATTTAACAGGTAAATTAGAACAACCAGATCCTCAATTCGATTTCAGATTTCCTACCGTGAGTTCAACAGTGAAGTCGGAGTTAGAATATCGATTGTCTTCTAAAGACGAGCGCGATAATCAAGCCTTAATATTTTTAGCCACTGGAGGGTTTTCAAGTAGCTTAGGTGGGGCTAACTTTACAGGTACAATTTCAGAACGATTAACAGGTATTGTCAATAACCTTTTTGGGGCAAATAATGGGAATTTAGATATTGGTATTGATTTTGAATTAGGACAAGATACACCAGAGTTACAAACCAATAATAAATTTGGTTTAACGCTTCAAACCAAAATAAGCGATAAAATCTTAGTCAACGGTAAGGTTGGTGTACCATTCGGAAGTGCCAGTCAAACAGTCATTAGTGGAGATGTACAAATCGATTTGTTACTTAATGAAGATGGAACGCTAAGAGCAAAAGTATTTAATAGAGAAAATAGTATTAGAAACTTTGGTGAAGAAATTGGGTACACTCAAGGTGTAGGTTTGTCTTATAGTGTTGAATTTGACTCCTTTAAAGAATTACTTCAAATTATCTTTTCAGGTAAAAACAGAACCGACAAAAAAGTTCGTAAAGAAAAAGAAAAGAAGGATGATAGTGAAAATGATCTCATGCCAGATTATATGACTATGAAAGAAAAAAAATCAAAATCAAAATCTTAAGCTTCTTAGATTCTCCATATTTATTAAATACTTATTAACGAAAACGTTTGAATTGTTTTTTCGCTATCATTTTTATGATAATAGTCACTTTATTATATGTTTAGTTTCTTAATTTTACTGTAAATAAATAAGAAAATGCTACATACAATAAAAAAAATAGGTGTTTTAACTTCAGGAGGAGATGCTCCAGGAATGAATGCTGCGATAAGATCTGTAGTAAGAACTTGTGCTTTTCATGACATAAAATGCTACGGTATTTATAGAGGTTATGAAGGGATGATTGATGGAGATTTTGTAGAAATGGATGCGCGTAGCGTAAAAGGTATCATTAATAAAGGCGGTACAATTCTAAAATCTGCACGTTCAAAAGAGTTCAGAACTAAAGAAGGCAGACAAATAGCTTACGATCAATTGAGAAAAGCAGGTATTGATGCTTTTGTTGTTATAGGAGGAGATGGTAGTTTTACAGGAGCTATGGTTTTTAATCAAGAATTCAATTTTCCAGTTATGGGAATTCCTGGTACTATAGACAACGATATTTTTGGAACAACACACACACTTGGCTACGATACGGCATTAAATACCGTTGTAGAAGTTATAGATAAAATTAGAGATACAGCGAGTTCGCATAACCGATTATTCTTTATTGAAGTTATGGGGCGTGATGTTGGTCACATTGCTTTAAATGTTGGAGTAGGAGCTGGTGCAGAAGAAATTTTAATTCCAGAAGAAGATTTAGGATTAGAGCGTTTGCTTGAATCATTAAGACGAAGTAAAGCTTCAGGGAAATCATCAAGTATCGTCGTTGTAGCTGAAGGTGATAAAATAGGTAAAAGCGTGTTTGAATTGAAAGATTATGTTGAAGAAAACATGTCCGAATACGAAGTACGTGTTTCTGTTTTAGGACATATGCAACGTGGTGGTGCACCTTCTTGTTTTGACCGTGTTTTAGCGAGTCGAATGGGAGTGAAAGCAGTAGAGAGTCTTTTAATAGGTAAGAGTAATTATATGGTTGGTATGAAAAACGATATAATGGATCTAACACCATTTGACCAAGCTGTAAAAGGAAAATCTAAAATAAATATGGAACTTTTAAGAGTTTCAGATATCATGTCAATATAAATTAAGAATAAAAATTAAAACAAAGATAGAGAAATGGCAAATTTAAAATTAGGAATCAACGGATTCGGTAGAATAGGAAGAATAGTTTTTAGAGCAACTGTAAAACGTAATGACGTTGATGTTGTTGCAATTAATGACTTATTAGATGTAGAGCATTTAGCATATTTATTAAAATACGATTCAGTTCACGGAAGATTTGATGGAACAGTTGAAGTAAAGGATGGACATTTAGTAGTTGACGGTAAAACAATTCGTGTGACTGCAGAAAAAGATCCTAAAAACTTAAAGTGGGATGAAGTTGGAGCAACAGTGGTTGCTGAATGTACAGGTATTTTTACAACTTTAGAAATGGCTCAGTATCATATTGATGGTGGTGCTAAAAAAGTAGTAATTTCTGCACCAAGTAAAGATGCACCAATGTTTGTAATGGGAGTTAACGATAATACGTTAAAAGCTAGCGATACTATTGTTTCTAATGCTTCTTGTACAACTAACTGCTTAGCACCTATTGCTAAAGTTATTGAAGATAATTTCGGAATTGATGAAGCTTTAATGACAACGATTCATGCTGCAACGTCTACACAATTTACTGTAGATGCACCTTCTCGTAAAAACTATCGTTTAGGACGTTCTGCTCTTAACAATATTATCCCTAGTTCTACAGGTGCTGCAAAAGCAGTAGGTAAAGTAATTCCTGAATTAGATGGGAAACTTACAGGTATGGCATTTAGAGTTCCAACTGTAGATGTTTCAGTGGTAGATTTAACCGTTAAAACTAAGAAAGAAACGTCTCTAGCAGATATTAAGGCAGCTATGAAAAAAGCAGCTGAAGGATCTATGAAAGGTGTTTTAGGCTATACTGAAGATGCTGTAGTATCTCAAGATTTTGTAAGTGAAGAAAGAACTAGTGTTTTTGATGCAGATGCTTCAATTGAATTAAACGCTACATTCTTTAAATTAATCTCTTGGTATGACAATGAGTTTGGGTATTCAAACAAATTGGTTGATTTAGCTCAAAAAGTAAATAGCTTATAATTTATTTAGTATTAATTCTAAAATTCCGTAGGGATATATCTTAATAATCCCTACGGAATTTTTAATTTTTAAACATTATGATTTTAATTACAGATGGTGGTTCTACAAAATGCGATTGGATTGCATTAGATGCTAATGGAAAGCAAGCTGTTGATAAAATAAGAACCAAAGGTTTAAATCCTGCTATTGTAGCAGAGAAAAAACTTAATAAAACAATTCGTAAGAGTAAAGAACTGATGGCAATCGCTAAGGAGGTTACACATATTTACTTTTATGGTGCAGGTTGTGGAACAGAGAAGCCAACATTGTTATTAAAGTCAATTTTGGAATCGTACTTTGTTAATGCTACAGTTGAAGTTAGAGAAGATACCTATGCTGCAGTTAGAGCATGTATTAATTCTAATGACGAAGCGGCTGTGGTTTGTATTTTAGGAACAGGGTCTAATTGTAGTTATTATGATGGTAAAGATTTACATCAACGTGTGGCAAGTCTTGGATTTATATTAATGGATGATGCTAGCGGTAACTATTTTGGTAAACAATTAATTAGAGACTATTACTTTAATAAAATGCCAGATACCATTAGTGTTGCATTTGCACACAAACATAATCTAGATGCGGATTACATTAAGTACAACCTTTATAAGCAAACCAATCCTAGTGCTTATTTAGCAGACCATGCCGAATTTATGTTTATTAATAAAGATTCTGAATATATTAGTAATATCATTACTAAAGGTATTCGTCTGTTTGCAGAGAATATGATTCTTCAATATAAAGAAGAGTTGGAGGCTGGAATTCCTGTTCATTTTGCAGGTTCTATCGCCTATTTTGGACAAGAAGAAATTAAGCAAGTTGCCAAAGAATATGGATTTAAAGTTGGCAATTTTGTAAGACGACCAATTGAAGGCTTAGTCGATTATCACGTTAAAAATCTTTAATATGGAAATAGCCATAATAGCTCATGATGGAAAAAAGGCCGAAATGGTTCAGTTTTTAAATGAGCATAGCGAAATTTTACATCATAAAAATATTAATCTTGTTTCTACAGGAACAACTGGAGAAAAAGTGTCTAAAGCAGGGTTTAACGTTAATGCGTTACTGTCTGGTCCTTTAGGTGGAGATGCTCAGATTGCAGCTCGTGTAGCTGAAGGCAAATGCAATATGGTCTTGTTTTTTAGAGATCCATTAGATCGGCATCCGCATGAACCTGATATTCTCATGCTAATGCGATTATGCGATGTACACAATGTGCCACTGGCTACAAATCCTGCTACAGCAGATTTATTAATGAAGTCTTTATGATTTTTTTAATAACCTGTTAATAAAACTAGGCAAGGCTGTTGTAAAACTTATATTTTGGTTATATCTTTGTACTAACAAAACGAAAACGACTCAAGAATTATGTTCGACTTTGATCAATATTTAGGATTTTTAGCATTTTTAACCATATTAACTATAGGATTTTGGTTAATGATTTTCCTTTTAACGTTTGTAGTACCATATTGGCTTTTTGGTGCATCAATGGAACGTTTAAAAGAAATTAAAGCAGAAAAGAAAGCGAAACGTGAAGGGTTAACCCTTTAATAGCATTTCATTATATATAAAAAAAGAGCGCAAATTGCGCTCTTTTTTTATATGGTTATATTTACAGGTTAGTTTAAACCTGCAAAACACCCATATTAAACGGTTTTTCAATAGGTGCGTGGTTGGCCGCTTCTATGCCCATAGAAATCCAAGTTCTTGTGTCTAAAGGATCAATTACTCCATCGGTCCAAATACGAGATGCGGCATAATATGGAGATACCTGGTCGTCATATCTATCTTTTATCTTATTAAATAATTCGTCTTCTTTTTCCTTTGTGATTTTCTCACCTTTTTTCTTAAGTGAAGCAGTTTCGATTTGTAATAAAACTTTTGCTGCAGAATTACCACTCATCACAGCGAGTTCTGCACTTGGCCATGCCGCAATCAATCTTGGGTCGTACGCTTTTCCACACATGGCATAGTTTCCAGCTCCGTAACTATTACCTAATATAATTGTGAATTTTGGGACTATAGAATTACTAACCGCATTTACCATTTTTGCTCCATCTTTAATAATTCCGGAGTGTTCCGATTTACTACCAACCATAAATCCTGTAACGTCTTGTAGAAATACTAATGGAATTTTCTTCTGATTACAATTCGCTATAAAACGCGTTGCTTTATCTGCAGAGTCATTATATATAACACCTCCAAATTGCATTTCGCCTTTTGCATTTTTTACTAGTTTTCGTTGATTAGCAACAATACCAACGGCCCAACCTTCAATCCGAGCATAAGCCGTGATAATGGTTTTGCCATAATCTTGTTTGTATTCATCAAATTCAGAGTTATCAACCAAACGCTTTATGATTTCTTTCATATCATATTGGTCCGCGCGACTTTTTGGAAGAATTCCATAGATGTCATCCGGATTCTCTTTAGGTTTTTTAGATTCGGCTCTATTATAACCTGCTTTATCAAAATCACCGATTTTATCAACGATGTTTTTAATTTTATCTAACGCATCTTTATCGTCTTTAGCTTTGTAATCGGTAACTCCAGAAATTTCACAGTGCGTTGTAGCTCCTCCTAAAGTTTCATTATCTATTGTTTCTCCTATGGCAGCTTTTACCAAATAGCTTCCGGCTAAGAAAATACTTCCTGTCTTATCAACAATTAAAGCTTCATCACTCATAATGGGTAAATAAGCTCCACCAGCCACACAACTTCCCATAACAGCCGCAATTTGGGTAATACCCATACTACTCATAACAGCGTTGTTTCTAAAAATACGACCAAAATGTTCTTTGTCTGGGAAAATTTCATCTTGCATCGGTAGAAAAACTCCTGCGCTGTCAACCAAGTAAATAATTGGCAAACGGTTTTCAATAGCAATTTCCTGAGCACGTAGATTCTTTTTGGCTGTAATTGGAAACCAAGCACCAGCCTTAACGGTAGCATCATTGGCCACAACAATACATTGCTTGCCTTTAATGTAACCCATTTTTACAACGACACCTCCAGACGGACAGCCTCCGTATTGTTCATACATACCTTCGCCAGCAAAGGCACCAATCTCTATAGATTTAGCTTTGGGGTCTAATAAATAATTGATACGCTCACGTGCCGTCATTTTACCTTTAGCTTTATGTTTTTCAATACTTTTTTCTCCTCCACCGAGTTTAACTTTTACTAAACGCTTTTTTAAATCGGAAAGAAGAAGCTTATTATGGTCTTCGTTTTTGTTGAATTTAATGTCCATATGTGTTGCCCAAAAGAGTGGGTGTTCTATTTGTTAAAACTTAATTTTTGTTTGCACGAATTTACAAAACGAAACGATGTTTGGAAAGTGAATGGTTTGTAAAATAATATTACATGGAATTATTTTCCTTGGAAACTATTTTATTTTATTGTAGTTTTGTATCACTAAAACAAATAAAAAATGAAAACAAATAAAATTATTTATTACGTAGCTACAGGTTTATTAACATTGTTAATGTTGTTTTCTGTAAGCATGTACTTTTTTAAGCATGACGATATGGTCATTGCATTCACAAATTTCGGATATCCTGCTTATATTATTTATCCGTATGCCGTGGTTAAATTATTAGGATTGATAGTGCTTTGGGCTCCAAGATTAAAAACCTTAAAGGAATGGGCGTATTCAGGCTTCTTTTTTGCCTTTATTTTAGCCTTTTTTGCACATTATATGATTGGTGATGGTGAACAAATGGCGGCAGTATTAGCATTTATTTTACTGATAGTGTCTTATATTTTTTATAAAAAAATCAATTAAACTTAAACCTATATAAAGAAATGAAACACATCATAGTATTTGCCGGAAGTAATAGTAGTACCTCTATAAATAAACAATTAGCCATTTATGCATCGCAATTAGTCGATGGGGTCAGTGCAACAGTATTAGATTTAAACGATTTTGAAATGCCTATTTATAGTTCAGATAGAGAAGCGAGCCAAGGTTTTCCTGAGCAAGCGGTCGATTTTGTTAATCATTTAAAGGGAGCAGATGGTTTTATAATCGCTTTAGCGGAACATAACGGAGCGTATACTTCAGCTTTTAAAAACATATTTGATTGGGCTTCTAGAGTAGAGCAAAAAACGTTTTTAAACAAACCGTTATTACTTATGGCAACATCGCCAGGGGCTAGAGGTGGAGCCTCAGTCTTAGAATTGGCTGCTGATCGTTTTCCAAGACACGATGCTAATATTGTAGCGCAGTTTTCTTTACCATCATTTTATGATAATTTTTCTGAGGGTAAGATTACGAATGATACCTTAAATACAGAATTGTTGACTAAAGTAGAACATTTTAAAAACAGTCTATAATCATGGAATTAAAACACGAAACATTAAATAAAAACAAGAGATTTTATCTTTTAGATAATGGAAAAGAGATTGGTGAAATTGCGTATGCCTTCGTGAATGATGATCTTATCGATATTAACCATACAGAGATTGATCCTAATTATAGAGGTCAAAATCTTGGTCAGAAATTAATAGATGCAATAGCTGATTACGCAAGAGAAAATAACTTAAAAGCAACGGCTGGTTGTCCTTATGTGGCCAAAGTATTTAGTAAGACCACCCAATACGATGATATTAAAGCATAAATAGAATTTTAAGATTAGTAACACATGGGAGATTTATCGAAAGATATTAATTCAAAATTTGAAAACTTTAAAGTAAAGGCGCTTCTAAATATTATTTATACAGCTAATTGGATTACGAGTTGTCAAAATGAATCATTTAAAGCCTTTGGAATCTCGCAACAACAGTATAATATTTTAAGAATTTTAAGAGGTGCTGAAGAACCTTTGAAAGTGCAGACGATTAAGGATAGAATGTTAGAGCGTTCACCGAATGCAACACGATTAATGGATAAACTCTGTGCTAAACATTTAATTAAGCGTTTACCATCAGAACATGATAGACGTGTGGTTAAAATTGAAATCACGCAACAGGGTTTGGATTTATTAAACACAATTCCGAATGATATGAATAAAGAGTTAATTCAAAATTTAAGTGAGGCTGAAGCGGAACAATTAAGTAATCTGCTCGATAAAATGCGTTAGTTGAAATCATTAAAAGGATATTATCATGAAAAAAGTACTACATAAAGCAGACACTAGAGGTTTTGCAGATCATGGATGGTTGCAAGCTAGACATTCCTTTAGTTTTGCAAGTTGGAACAATCCTGAACGCGTGCATTTTGGTGCATTAAGAGTCTTAAATGATGATATTATAGCACCAAAAATGGGATTTGGAACACATCCTCATGATAATATGGAAATTATAACCATACCTTTAAAAGGTGTTTTAAAACATCGCGATAATATGAAGGATGATTGGCAAGCTGTTCTTCCTGGTGAAGTGCAAGTGATGTCAGCAGGAACAGGAGTACAACATTCTGAAATTAATGGATCGCTTGATGAGCATTTAAGTCTATTCCAAATTTGGGTAATACCACAAGAACGAAATGTTGAACCACGTTACGATCAGAAAACATTTAAAACTGAAGGTCGAAAAGGACAGCTTCAAACATTAGTAACATCTTTTGATGATAGTGATACAGAAAGTCTTAAAATTCATCAAGATGCTAAGCTTTCAAGAATTGATTTGTCAGAAGGCGAAGCATTCACATATCAATTAAAAGGAAAGACTCATGGTGTTTATGTGATGTTGATTTCTGGTAAAGCCAAAATTGAAGGAGATATTTTAGCGTCTAGAGATGCTATAGGGATTTCAGAAACGGATAGTTTTAATATAACAGCCAAAACCGATAATGAGCTATTGTTTATTGAAGTTCCTATGATTAATTTTTAGTTTTTGACATAATTTACATTAGAAGCATCACAAATAGTGATGCTTTTTTTATTTAAAATGCGATATTTGTAAACTAACTAACTATTAAACTAAGATTGAATATGGCAATGAATAAAAATACGGTATTAGCTTGGGCTACATGGATTATGCTATTTGTAGGATTTGGATTAATTGCACTTGGAGCATTTAGGTACGATGATGTTGCAGGTTGGGGCTTTGCTGCTGTTGGTGGGGGATTTTTCTGTATTGCATGGGTTTTTAATGCCTTAAAAGGAAGAGTATAAATCGGTATTGGTCTTTAGAATTAGACCACAACGAACAAAAATTAAAATTGTAAATCAAAAATCGTAAATAATAATGTCTGACGATAAAAAAGTAATTTTCGCAATGTCTGGTCTTACTAAGACCTTTCCTGGAGCAAATACTCCGGTCTTAAAAAATATATATTTGAGTTTCTTTTACGGTGCTAAAATTGGTATTCTTGGTCTCAATGGTTCTGGTAAATCAACCTTGTTGAAAATTATAGCTGGAGTTGATAAGAATTACCAAGGAGATGTCGTTTTTCAACCGGGTTACACGGTTGGCTACTTAGAGCAAGAGCCACAATTGGATGATGACAAAACCGTTATGGAAATTGTAAGAGAAGGTGCTGCTGAAACTGTAGCCATTCTCGATGAATACAACAGTATTAATGATCAGTTTGGTTTAGAAGAGGTGTATAGTGATGCTGATAAGATGGAGAAGCTCATGAACCGTCAGGCAGAGCTGCAAGATCAAATTGATGCTGCAAATGCATGGGAATTAGATACCAAGTTAGAAATAGCAATGGATGCGCTAAGAACTCCTGATGGAGATAAAAAAATAGGAGTGCTTTCTGGTGGTGAACGTCGTCGTGTAGCCTTATGTCGTTTGTTATTGCAAGAACCAGATGTACTATTATTAGATGAGCCAACTAACCACTTAGATGCGGAATCTGTACATTGGTTAGAGCATCACTTAGCACAATATAAAGGAACCGTTATCGCTGTAACACACGATAGATATTTCTTAGATAATGTAGCGGGTTGGATTTTAGAATTGGATAGAGGTGAAGGGATTCCTTGGAAAGGGAATTACTCATCTTGGCTAGATCAGAAATCAAAACGAATGGCTCAAGAAAGTAAAACAGCGTCTAAACGTCAAAAGACTTTAGAACGTGAGCTAGAATGGGTACGTCAAGGAGCAAAAGGTCGTCAAACAAAGCAAAAAGCACGTTTGAAGAACTATGATAAATTAATGAGTCAAGATCAAAAACAACTTGACGAAAAATTAGAGATCTATATTCCTAATGGCCCACGTCTGGGAACAAATGTTATTGAAGCTGTTGGTGTGGCTAAGGGGTACGATGATAAATTGTTATATGATAATCTAAATTTCAATTTGCCTCAAGCAGGTATTGTTGGTGTTATCGGACCAAATGGTGCTGGTAAGACAACCATCTTTAGAATGATTATGGGAGAGGAAACTCCAGATAAAGGCGAATTCAAAGTTGGTGAAACTGCCAAGATTGCTTACGTCGATCAGAAGCACTCTAATATTGATCCAGAGAAAACAATTTGGCAAAACTTTAGTGATGAGCAAGAGTTGGTGATGATGGGAGGAAAGGAAGTGAATTCTAGAGCCTATTTAAGTCGATTTAATTTCTCAGGAGGTGAGCAAAATAAAAAGGTGAAATTGCTTTCTGGTGGTGAACGTAACCGATTACACTTGGCTATGACACTTAAAGAAGAAGGTAACGTATTGCTTTTAGATGAGCCTACTAACGATTTAGATGTTAATACATTACGAGCGTTAGAAGAAGGTTTAGAAAACTTCGCTGGTTGTGCAGTAGTTATTAGTCACGATAGATGGTTCTTAGATAGAATCTGTACGCATATCTTAGCTTTTGAAGGAGATTCTCAAGTCTATTTCTTTGAAGGTGGTTTTAGTGAATACGAAGAAAATAAGAAGAAACGTTTGGGAGGTGATTTAATGCCAAAACGAATTAAGTATAGAAAATTAGTCCGATAAATTGATAGACTATTAAAACAAAAAAAGCCAGCTATTTGCTGGCTTTTTTTTTGTTTGTTATTATAAATAAGGTTGTTATTTATATGATAAATGTTGTCTATTTCTTTATTGCTAGGTCTCCTTGTACGCATTGCGTATAAATCAGGTTTATTAAAAATAATAAGTCTTAAACATAGCGAAGAGCGGCATTAATAATAAAGCGTCTATAATTGTTTAATGATCACCATAAAGGTGGCCGCTATGTGAATTTTGTGAATCTATACCAGATTCTTCATAATCTTTATAAGCGTTTGTTTGCATTAACTTTTTGTTTTCAGCTTTTAATTTATACATCTTAATGATTGCAATTAAAATAAAAACAAAAAAAATAGAGGCCACAGCGATTAATATCATGGTAAGCTGTGTTGTAGTTACAATTAAAGCCTTTGGAACTAGGTTATAGTACATGATTTTTCATTTTAGATTTGGGTTCTATGTGGCTAATATATAAAAAAAGATAATGTTAAATACTTAATATTAAATTATTTACAAACTTTTAGTTGATAACCGTATCGATTAAATGCTATATAAATCCGTTAAACCACAGTGTTTTTAAGGGGTAAACGTGATGTTTAGTTAATAATTTAGAAACCTATTTTTAACATTTGTCGTTTGTATTTTTTGTGTTGTAAACGGTCCAACGTGTAATTTTCTAAATCATTTTCTGTTGTAGAAAGAAATACAGACTAAATTTTGAAAAAAAATGTGTAACAAATGCCTAAAATACACTACTTATATTTTAGCAACTAAAGTTTTTATAGTCATAAAAATTTACCGAAATTGCTTAACAGAATAATGTTTAACCTAAATAACACTACACTATATGTCTGATGATTTTGATTTATTAGAAACAAATTCCAACGAAAAAGCTGAAAAAGTCGATGTAAATTGGGGAAAAGCGATTGACCAAATGAAGTCAAAGCTTGCTCAAGAAGATGACCCAGAAAGTCGTCAGAAAATATTAAACGCCACATTAGATAATGTGGTTGATATGGCTGAAAAAGATAGATCTACGCTATTGGATGCTATTAAGGATTTAACAGATTATCAAGATGAAGTAGGGATTATGTTTGAAGGGTTTTCAGCTTTAAACGCCTCAGAACAAAAAGTTATAGACGATGCTGTTAAACGATTAGAGCGTGCTAAAGTTGAATTAGAAGACGCAAATAATAAACCAGATACGTGGTGGAATAACCTTTGGGGACGAAAAAGCAAAATCAAAGATGCTGAAGCAGAGCTTAAAAACGCTCAGAAAACACGTGATGCGGCAGATAATGAAGCAAAAGCTATGTTTCAACAACGTATTGAAACGGCAGATGTTCAAACCTTATTAAATGAATTATCATTTAAGAGTCAGGCTGCAATTAAGCGTTTAAAAGATAGAGAAATCGAAATCAAAGAAGTCGAAGAAAGTCTTAAAACAGCTATTGTTGAAGCGTCTAACAATCATACCAAAGCACTTCAAAAGAAAAAAGAAGTAGAGGATAAGCTTGAAGAGCAATATGCGCTATTAAAACAAGCGCGTCAAGCTTTAGAAGAAGTTGCAGATAAACAATCTACAGATTATTCAGATGCTTTAAGTAAAGTAACCACCTTAGAGCAAAAAGTAGAAGAATTAGAAGGCCTTAAAAATGCTTATACCACATTAGCAGCTTCTAAAGATAGTTTTGTTCATAAACATAACTTAACTATTAAAGTATTAACGTCTTTACGTAGTAACTTACAAACGCATCGTGCAAAATTAAAGTCAGATACAGACGAGCGTCTTAAATATTATGATGGTTACGTGGTAGCTTTAAAAGCACGTACAGATCAGGAATTCGCAGCAATTTTAGAGCATTTAGGTGTTAAGACAGACGAGCATATTGGTGAAACTTTAGCCGCAATGCATACGGCAAGTGCTAGAGCACGTCAAGAAATGATGGATAATATTCCAGTGCACGAAAAAGTTATGCAGGGCGTTTACGGAAGTTATGCTGAAGCTTTAAGTGAGATTCGTGAAAAGGATAAGTCTATTCAAAAGAATTTTGCTGAGCGTTACGGAATTGATATGAAAGAAATTTTTGAAGATTACTACGCAGCAGATGCAAACGCACCTTCAGGTGACGGAGGAGGAGAGCCAGCAGGCGAACCAAAACTAGAAGCTAACGAAGATGACCTTTTAGGATAATAATAAGTTGTGAGTCAGCAGTATTCAGTTAACAGTCAAATGAAGACTGAATACTGTGGCTAACACTATATATTCAATATATTTTTAAATAATACTTTTCAGGTATTCTTGGTATACTACAAACTGAATACTGCCAACAGCCTACAAAAATGATTGTAACACCACTAGATTCCGCCATATTAGATTCCAAAGAACAATATGTGTTCTATCACAGAATGATAGATTTTGCATTAAAGGAACTCATTGTAGCTGTACAACAAAATCAAATACTAAATCAACAAGAAGTACTTCTTTTTAAGCAATACAGTGATTTGTTGCTGTATTCCATTGAAGCCATGCGTGTAAAATACATGTATGACGAAGAGGAAAACATGAAAGTAGATTTAACGGACTCTAGTTTTCCTAATTATTTAGAATTCCGCTATTTGTTTAATGATTTAGCATTACGAGAAGATTACTTAGGAAAGCTTACAGATGTAGAAACGCTAAAAGAGGAGTTTTTAGACACCTTGATGCGAAAGAAAGAACCTATCGCTAAACGTAAGCTTTTTCAGGCCGCATCAATAGTGTATTATACCTCGGCCAAAAAAGAATATATTTTTAACCGTTTTGTTCAAGGTAAAATAATAGCAGCACCAGAAGGTTCTGTGGCGGAGTATTTGGTAAGTTGGAGTTTTTACGATGTGTCTCACAACAGGCCATTTATTTGCTACATGTATTTTGATTACGACGGCAAAGATCCTCTAAAAGAACGCAGTGAAATATACAGCGCTTTAAAGTCTATTGCAGACCGAGAAATGGCTTTAGATACTATGGCTTATGGCATAGATAAGCGTTTGCCAAAAGTATTACCCAAACTGATAAAACGTGTAGATTTAGGACCAATTCATAACGTGTTTGCTAAGGATGAAAATAAAGTGACACATGCCATTTTACAAGGTATTGCAAATAAAGAAATTCCATTAGAATCTTATGCAATTTCACTAAAAGTAGACGAATTAAAATCGGGAAGCGAATTTAAAGAAGGTGGTTTTTTTAGCAAACAAACCTATCAACGTTGGGATGCTATGTTTAGGCAACGATACGTCTTTGCGCCACATCGAATCATACAGTTACTATATAATAAAACACCTGAAATTATGAATAAGTTGGCACAAAGCCCTATTCAAGTTTCTGAATTAAAAACGGAATGAGTCTGCAGTGTGCAGTCCTCAGTTAGCAGTCAGAATCAATAAATATTAATATGTCTTTTAAAACATTATTGGCTTATCAAAAAGGATTCGATTTAGCAATGGAAATATTTCATTTAGTTAAAGTGTTTCCTAAGTCTGAAATATTTGGCTTATCGTCGCAAATGATAAGATCTAGTTGGTAATATAGCTGAAGGCTATAGAAAACGACAGTACGAAAAGCATTTTAAAAGTAAATTATCTGACGCTGACAGTGAAAATTCTGAAACGCAATTATGGTTGGATTTTGCTTTAGCATGTGATTATATTTCAGAAGAAAAGAAAAATAAATTACAATATAAAAGTGAAGAAATAGGAAAGCTTATCAATTACATGATGAAACATCCTGATAAATTCGGATTATAAAATTTTAATAAAATGTGTCAAGTCCAAGTCGTATGCGTATGTACTGAGGACTGAAGACTACCAACTGAAGACTAAAAAAATGGAACACAACTCAACTTTCCCTATAAAACAAAATGAATTAGATATGCTTCGCGATGAGGCAACCACATATTTAAAATCTATTCAATGGGAACAAAGTCAACGGGCTAAAAATAAAGATAATGACGCTAAAGATGAATCAATCTTATTGTATTTATCTAGAGCAAACAACGGCAGTAATGTCAATGTTACGTCCGTTTCAAAAACCGTTTTAGCTTTAAAGAAGCGTTTGTTGCCAGAATCGGTGGCGCTTCCAATTTATTTGAATCAGACCTTATATGCTGTGCAAGAGGGTTTAACACTTGGGGTTTGGATTAAAGATTCCTATTATGATGCCTCTGGTTTATCGACCTTAAGTGAAAATAAATCGGCATTAGATCGTTCTGGAAGACGTGAGTATGAAAGTAAAATGCATACCGCAACGGCTTTTATGTTGTTTGCAACAGCGTATAAGATTTTACACGATTTAAAACCACATGCTTCAGATGATTTATCGGTGATGAAACAGAAGTTTGCAGGGATTCCGGAAGTCTCTCTATTAACACCTTTAAAAGGTATTTCGTGTCAGTTATTTTATTACGACAAATATTTAGGGCATCCAGAAATTATTAAATCAGACAAAGATGTTATTGATTTTACGGTTGTTTATTTTGAAGCTTTAATAGATGAAATTCAACTACGTAAAAGTAGCTTAGAATATACAGAAACGATTGTTGATAGAACTTACAAACTCGAAAATTCAGAGTTTGCTATTTCTGGGTGGGAGAACACCTTCTCAGGAACCGCAAAGAGTATCGAATTTAATAAAATTCAGTTTGAGCAAATTGTAGGAAACAGAGATGCCAAGCATTTTGCACGTCGTTTAACCGAACGTATGTTGAGTTACGATTTTGAAGCTAAGAAAAATCCATTTCAAGAATTAGGCGGTTTTATGCCTGTTTTTATGGGGTATGGAATTCCGGGAACAGGAAAAAGTATGTTGATTGCTGCCATCGCCACCCGATTAAAAGAACATAGCGATAATTTAGATATTCCATTTTTATTCCATCCCATGCCCGATACTTTAATTAGTACCTTTCAAGGTGGTTCTGCCGAAAAAATGGTAGAGTGGATGAAGCCATTACAAGATCCTTCTAAATTAATTTTTGCCCCTATTGATGATGCCGAAAATAATTTACAAGAACGAACTACTCAAGGGGTTTCTGCAGGTGTAAAAGAAGTAATTGGTGTGTTTTTAAGGTATACCGAAGGGGCTTATGCCGTCAATTACGGAAATAGTTCTATTGGTTTATTTACCAATTTACCTGAAATGTTAGATAAAGCAGTGATTTCTCGTGTACAAGGTCGTTTTAAAATTGATGGTGCGCGTACTGAGCACGATTTTGTAGATCAAGATTATATCTGGTGGAAAAAGTTACAAGATACTATGCCCGACTTTGTAAATATGAAAGATCCTGAAGTTTATAAGTATTTATCAGATCAAGGTTTAGCAAATAGTATGGGAGACATTCTCAATACGATTGATAAACCTTCTGAAGCAAGAGTACATGAGGTCTTTGATAAGGTCGAAAAACGTCATGAAACGACTGATCATATGTTTTATGCCGCATTGTTTAAAGAGATTCAGAAGGTATTTCCATTCTTCTCTTCAAGAGATGTACGTAATATTCAATCTGCAATTTCATTACGATTAACCGATTTTGATTTGGAACAAGATTGGTTTGAAAATCCAGAGACGTATTTTAAAAAGGATTATGAGACCAAATTCAATATGCTTCAAGAATTAATGAAATCTAATATGAAAGGCTTAAACTTTTCAGATATAAGACGACAAGAAGTTATTCGTTATTTAGATAACGTCGCAACGATTGCAGATACAGACTTTAAACGAAAAGTGGATGCTAGAGTAAATCAATTGAATATTGAAACAGAAGCTAGAGAACAGTTTTCTGGAAAATAGAAGATATCATAAAGATTGTCATTCCGACAGAATTCCAAATGAACACCAAGGAATCTTAAATAAAATGGATAAAATCAAGAACATAAATAAAACAAACCTCTCAAATGAGTGGGCAACTCTAGATAGAATAGATTATGATTATCAATTTAAAAATGGGGATTGGAAATCGGTTTCTAGAGAATGTTATAATCGTGGCAACGGAGCAGCAATATTGTTGTTTAACCCAGAAAAAGGCACTGTAATTTTAACCAAACAATTCAGAATGCCCATTTATGAGACAAATAAAAGTGAAAGTATGTCTATTGAAGCTTGTGCTGGTGCTATTGATAATAATGATAAGCCTTTAGAAACCATTATTAGAGAAACAGAAGAAGAAGTGGGGTGTAAAATTGATAATGCTAAACAAGTTTTAGCCGTATATACCTCACCAGGTGCCTTAACGGAAAAAATGTATTTATTTGTGGCAGAATATAATGAAACTATGAAAGTTAGTAAAGGTGGTGGATTAAAAAGCGAAAATGAAGAAATTGAAGTTTTAGAACTGCCGTTTTCTAAGGCGTTAGAGATGATAAAAACAGAAGAGATTGTTGACGCAAAAACAATTATGTTATTACAATATGCTCAGATTAATAAATTGTTAGAATGCAAAAACTAAAAGAAGCAAATCTATTTAGAAGCGAACTGATTCCAATTAGCGGAAAATTAGTTGAGCGTTATAATAAATGCTTAAAGACACTTGGTTTTTCTGAAACAAAGCTTAAGTCATTTTCTATTGATGGTGTCGGTTGGAGTCCTGAAATAGCTGAAGAAAAAAAGACACCCAATACCTAAATCATGGAGACGCGAATCCGCATGGAATTATTATATCTCCACTGCAGAAAGGAAAACCTGTGTATTTGCCTTTTCATTCGTTTGATAGGGAAATGATGCAACATGTGTTTAGAACACATGGACAGAAAATTAATGATATTACTAGAGATTCTGCTATCTGTATTGATTTTGATCAAAATATTGATGTGTTTTATGAGCCTTTAGATATTCTTAAGTATGATAGTGTCAATATAACATTCCGTTTAATTGATGATCTCGAAGAAAAGCAAAAGGAGCAATTAAAACTAGTCGATAAGTTTAGGCTAGGTAATAATTTTATAGATGAAGATATTCATCAACAATTACTAGATTCGGCTAAGACTTATGGAGATTTAAGAACACGAGATTTAAGTTTACACGCGTTACAGTATACAACAGATTCGTTTTTTACAAGAGCTTTTGATGGCGTTTATTTATTACGCGATTTTATTAAACCTATTGTGGTTTTTGAAAGTAAAGAGGTTTATAAAGAAGCCATAAAAGATACTATTCACGATGTGCTCATATATCATATAGATCAACCCGAATTAGTAGATAAATTAAAGGACCACATAATTATTGAGTGCGATTTAGAAACCGTTGTTAAAACTCCAAACTACGATAGAGTTAAAAAGTTTGAATTAGCTCAATTTCTAAAAGACACTACACATCCCATTAATGCTATTTTAGATGATAAGGTGTTATTTAAGAGTTATTTAAATAAAATCGATATCAATGCTCGTAAGCAAGTGATGAGTGTTGAGATTTATCTAGAGAAATTAGAACGCAGCAATGCCTATAAGTTAGAAGATATTGTAGAGCAATCGTTCTATTTTGCCTTGCATCAGCCACATTCGTCATTGTCAGCTAAACACCGAGATTTAATACATAAGTTATTAGTTAATATAGCGCCAAAAGATGTGTTGTTTCTCTATTGGTATGATAAAGAACAGTTTTATCAAAATTATAAAACTTGGGGAGATTCTTTTAAGGACTGGGTGATTGAAAGAATCCGTAACAATATTTAATATAATTAGACTAATTTTATAAGAAACCAAAACACAGTTTATGATGTCACTCGAAATAATAGTTTTTATTGCTGCCATACTTTTTGGAATTGTATTGTATTGGCGCGAATCTAAAAGCAACAAAATATACCGTTTTTTCAATAAGTTATTTTACTCTAAGGAGCTGCAGATGCCTAATAGTAGTACAAAAGGATTTCTCTATCAGCAGTCTTTTTTAATGCGTTTGGTTTATATTGGAGTGCTTTTTTTAGTTGGAATTGTTGTCGTTAGATTTGTAATTCCTATTGATTTAGCAACCATATCATTATTCGCATCTAGTATATTTGGTACCTTATTAGGGACGTATTTGGCTAATTTTGTATTTAAATCATCAGAGGTTATTGACGAAAAAAGTGATTCGCTTTTAGATGCTGTTAAGGATACTGTTGAAAAAGGAAAAGATTTTATTCATGATTTGGAATCAAAAGATGCTAAGATTGAAACAGAAGTGAAACAAGAAATTAAATCTAAACCTGAAGTTGAAAAAACAAGTGCACGTGACCGATTGAAAGATAAGGGGCTAATGTAGTTGTAACACGTTGTGAAGTCTGAGTGCTTCGCGTAAAAAGGATTAATACTTATAAAACAAACCGATTGCTAGAGTTGAAAAAATAGTCAGCCTCGCAATGAGAAATTGATACTGATACTATGATAAAATCATATTGGAATAAAGGAGGTAAACAAAAACGAATCACCATTTTTGTAGTGTTACTATTATTAATCTTATTGTTCTTTTTTAGAGACGATTATCAACCTGTTTTGCTATTTCTGCGAAAATATATTTTTGTTATATTAGTTAGTGGGTTCGTTCTTTTTTTTGGTTTGCGTAAATTTAGGAAATCAGCGAGTGTCGGTAGTCGCTTAGGTATTTTGGCCTTGCTCATTATTTTTTTCGGAATCGTATATGTTGTCGGTTGGCATTATAAAATGTATGATTATATGAAAACGTATAATGTGTTTAATAGTCTTGATAAGGTTGAAATAAACGAGTTACCATTAACGCAAAATGAACGTATTCAGCCTTTAAGAAATATCTTTTCTATGGCAAATGAAAGTGTTGGAGAAACTAAAGATGTATCATTACCGCATTTAGTAAGAGTGGATAATCAAAATAAATGGACAATGGCTATTCAGCCTAGTGAAAAATATGTGATGCAGCGTATTAGCGATAACACAGAAGAGGTATTTGCTGTAAGTAGTACTACGCCATTTCCTCGTTTTTCTAATGAAAACCGTGTCGAAGTTACCTTTTCAATTGGGGAGTCTTTAAAATTTAGTAGAAACACGTATAATGCCGTTGTACAACGCTTTAATCCATGGATGTTGTTTAACCATGAACCTAGCGACACTTTCTATATGAAGAATGATGATGGAAAATGGGTGCAAGTGGTGAGCTTAATTAAATGGAAGGGCTTTTTCTTTCCATATCCAACTTTCGGAGGGGTAATGATTATTGAAAATGGGGAACACGATTTTAATGACTACTTGGAGCGCATCTTAATAGGAAAAGGCACTTATGTAAGTCCTGATGAGATTAAAAACTATCCGTTCTTAATGAAACAAAATACCTTGTCTGAAAAGGTGTCTCAACTTGAAGCAGAGTCGTTAAAATTCTTAGGAGGATTTAGTGATCCATTACCATGGAATATGAAAACGGCAGTAAAAATTCCTATGATGCCAAAAGACCAAAATCAACAACCCTATGTTACTGATTTCGATTTTTCGGGTTCAAATAGTGATGCTTATAGTGGATTATATCATTGGTTTGGGCTAGAGCCAGTAGGTGATGAGCGTACCAGTCTAAGTTATAGTGTATTTGTCCCAGCCGATGGCACTGATAAATTATACTATTACGATCATGCCACTAAAAAGCAAGGCTATGCTGGTGTTTCTGCGATGCCATTAAAAGTAAAGGAATCTAAAAAAGAATACGATTGGACTGCAAGTACACCAGTAGAGTTTAGACCTTACATAAAAGAAATCGCAGGAAGAAAACGGATGTTTTTCTTAGGAACTATTTCATCAATCAGTTCAACGGATGCCAAACAATTTGATGGTTCTGCAACACCAGATTTAGTATTGATTGATAGTGAATACAGAGATGTCATTTGGATTGATGTAAAACATCCGAGTACTTGGGATGAGGAAGTGTATAATCAGTTAAATGAAGCTTGGAGAGCTAGTGAAGGGATTGGTTATTTTTATAATGAAAAAATAAACGATGAAGATATTATAGAGCGAGAAATGGATTCATTAATGTCTATTCCAAAGATTGAGGATAATACAGATAAGATTGATGCTTTACAGCGTGAATTAGATTCCTTAAAAGCGGTAAGTGTACAATAAGTTTTAGATTATCTTATAAGAATTTTAGACCTGCTCGATTTTAAAATCGAGTAGGTCTTTTTAGTTAGTAATACTGCGTTTATCTGTAACAAAACCTGCTAGTTAACGACCTATAATACAAAGGTAGTGTTATGGGATACATGGGTTTAGGCTTGCAGAAATGGATTTACGGGATGCGTCCGCGTAAACCTTATTCTATGCAGCGAAAAGGCTCATTTACAGAAGTTCCTACCTATAGCAGAGAATTTAAACTACAATATTCAAATAATGAGGGAAGTTATAATTTTGGAATTGTCCTCTTCGTAGTTATGGTATTGATAATTGCCTTATCAATACCACAATGGTTGGAAGATTCTAAAAAACGACATCAATATGAATTGGCTTTGGCTATTCAGAAAGATAATGATGCTTTTATATTTTTACTTAAATCTGGTAAAAATAGATTACATAAAGGTAGAATATCTGGTGCCTATTCCGAATTTAAACTCGCCTATGCTATAAAACCTAATAATAAAGAGTTGAATAGCTTACTTCTAGAAACTTTAGAGATTTTGTGTTTAGATTATAATAGACATTGTGATGACTATCTTAAATTAGAATAGAAAACCCTATTTTTTATTCCTTCTGTTGTAGTTTTTATCACCCTTTGTTTTGGGTTTCTTATATTTTGCTGCGATTTTGAATTTATAAGATCCCCCTAAATTTTCTTTTTGATTTTTTTCCTTTTTCTCATGAAAAGCAGGCCCTGGTGCATCTTCATCACGTCGTTTAATAGGATTGTTTCGCTCTCTTATTTGCGGACGCTCTTCCTCAATTAATTCAGTTGAAATCTCAATATCTTCAGGAATCGTAAGCGTATCAATTTTCATTTGCATTAATTCCTCAATGCGTTCTAATCCTTGTTGTTCGCTTGCTGTAGAAAAAAGAATGGTATGGCCTTCTTTTTCAGCACGACCAGTTCTACCGATTCTGTGCATGTAGTTTTCAGGATAATCGGGTGTGTCAAAGTTAATAACATGCGAAACAGATTCAATATCTAAACCTCTGGCCATAACATCTGTGGCAACTAATAGACGGTTTTCACCTTCTCTAAATTGCTCAATACTTCGTAATCTATAGTTTTGGGTTTTATTGGAGTGAATAACACATGATTCATTAGGAAATAACTCTTCTAATTGGTCAAAAAGACGGTCGGCCATGCGCTTATAGGCAACAAAAATTAAGACACGTGAAAATTCTTCTTTATCGCGAAGTAGATGTTCTAATAAGTTGACTTTGGTATAAAAATTAGGAACATCATAGCGTTCTTGTTTGATGTTTTCTAAAGGTGTACCCGAAACAGCAATCGCTATTTTGGTAGGATTTTTGAAAAAATCAGTAATTAAATCATCAACATCCTTAGTCATTGTAGCCGAATACATAATGTTTTGGCGACGAGTGGGGAGAATGTCAAAAATATTTAAGAGTTGATGTCTAAAACCTAAATCTAACATAACATCAACTTCGTCAATGACTAATTTTTGAATAGATTTTAACTGTAAAACTCTACTCACAGCTAAATCATACAATCGCCCAGGTGTTGCAACAATAATGTCTTGTCCTTGGGCAACGGCTTGCTTCTGTGTGTTTATGTTAGTCCCACCATAGACTCCTAATACACGATTGTTAATGTATTTTGAAAGTTTTTCAATTTCACTTACGACTTGTACCACTAATTCTCTTGTTGGTACCAATATTAAAACTCTCGGGTTTTCTTGTGTTGAATACGGAAGGTTTTTTAGTATTGGTAACATGTAAGCAAAAGTTTTTCCTGTACCTGTCTGTGCAATACCAACAACATCTTTACCTGCGGCAACCACATTAAAAGATTCTGCTTGGATCGGAGTCGGAGTTGTAAATCCTAAGTCGTCTAAAGCGTTATATAATGGTGTATTTAAATTAAGGTCGTTAAAAGTCACGTTTCTGTTTTAAGGTGCAAAGATAGTTGTAAATAGATAATTATTTCTACAACTCTAAAAAATCTGCAATTAGTACATCTATTTTGGCTTCCCAGTCGTCATCATATTCGTCCCAATAAGTTTAAGAATCAAACATTTTGAACGCAGTGTTTTGAGTTACTTTGTTTATCGGACCAACAATGGCTATGTACGAAATGGCCTCCATTAAAGAATCAGGATTCACGCCTAAAGCAAAATATTCAGCACTTTTAATAGCAGGCATTACGGCATCACTAAAGTTAAATGCTCTAGCATCATCGATGTGCATGGTCCCAAATAAGTACGATGGTGTCTCTAAGTTGTTCCCTTCAATTTTCCATAGTAAGGAATAGGTGTTGTTGTCTTGAGCAAACGTAAATTGCGTTATAAAGACTAGGACTATAAGTAGGTAAAATGAAGTGTTGTCTTTGAAAATTTGGTGATTCATGCTGTGGTTTTATTTCTTTGAGGCAAAATAATATACTTTTATACAATGAGACATTTTAGTTCAATAAAAGCACCAGTATATAATTGCATTTAAAGTGATGTAAACGATTTATGCTAAATGATTTTTATTAATTTCTATGCTGTAACTCGCGCTAAAATTAGAATGAGCTGATAGTTTTATAATGCCTTCTTTGGTTTCTATTTTTTGATTTGTTGTCTCATTGTCAGCAATACCTAACCATGGTTCTATACAGACATAAGGAGCATTTGGTTTTGCCCAAATCCCTAATTGTTTAAAATCTTTAAAGCTTACTGTAACTACTTTTCCTTTAGTTTTATGGTTTAAACTGACTATCCTCGATTTTAAATCTTTAAAAATTAAAGCATCTTCGTTAAATAAATCAGGGTGTAAATTGATCTTGTTACCGTTTGTAAAAACAGGTATGGTTTTAGACGTTAGCAAGCCATTATCCATATTTAAAAGATAAGATTGGCTATTTTCGTTTTGGTCAAATTCTAGATAATAATCCGTATAATTTTCATCTTTTGATAGTGGACAATTAAACGCAGGATGGCCTCCTAAAGAAAAGTAAAGTGTTTTATGATCTAAACTTGTAACGTCATGCTGAATGGTTAGTTTGTTGTTAGAAAGGGTATATGTGATTTCAAGTTCGAATAAAAAAGGATAAATTGCATATAGTGCTTTATTAGATGTTAATGAAAACGTAATGCTTGATTCTGTTTGGCTTTTAATAATAAACTGATCATTATGTCTTGCAAAGCCATGTTTTGACATCGCGTAAATTTTGTTGTTGTAAGTGTAATGGTCCTCTTTCATAGAGCCAATAATAGGAAACAAGTTTGGGGCGTGACTTCCCCATATTTCTGAATCAGCTTGCCATAAAAATTCAGTTTTATTTTTTACAGAAGTGATGTTGCATAATTCAGCACCTTTAGATGTTATGGTTAGTTGAAGTAAGTCGTTATTTAAAGTGAACATTGTTTTTTGTTTTTAGAAATATACAAATATGATGTAATTAAGAAGTATTCTCATTATTTTTACAACGAATATAGTATACTCTTGAGAACAACAACCTATTATCAGCCTAAAAACACGGATAATTTTAAAGCACAATTATTGCTTTGGAGTCAGCAATTTAACGATGTTGTTTGGTTAGATTCAAATAACCATAACAATCAATACAGTAATTATGATGCGGTTTTGGCGGTAGATGCTTTCACGGCCATTAAAACTGATTATTTTGATGCTTTTGAACGCTTAAAAGACTACCAAATATCGACTAAGGATTGGATTTTTGGTTACCTCACTTACGATTTAAAAAACACTACAGAATCGCTAAACTCTCAGAATTTTGATGGCTTAGCATTTCCGGATTTATATTTCTTTCAACCTAAAAAGCTCTTTTTATTTAAAGATAACCAAGTTGAAATTCAATACCTCAACATGGTTGAAGATGAGATTGAAGATGATATAATATCTATTAATACTTGTGTCTCTTCGAGCGCAGTAGAGACGTTGGAGCGTTTTAATCCAATAAAAATAAAATTAAGAATTCACAAAGACGAATATTTCGATAAAGTCACAAAAATGTTAGCACATATCCATAGAGGAGATATCTATGAAGCTAATTTTTGTCAAGAGTTTTATGCTGAAGACAGTGAGATAAATCCGCTAGAAACGTTTAAGAAATTGAATGAGATTTCGAAACCACCTTTTGCTAGCTTCTTAAAGTTTGAAGATAAATATATGATGTCTGCGTCTCCAGAGCGTTATATTAAAAAGAACGGAACGACTGTAATTTCTCAGCCCATAAAAGGAACAGCCAAACGTTCTGAAAATGACGTTGAAGATTTAGAATTAATTGAAGCGTTGTTAAAAGACCCAAAAGAACGTAGCGAAAACGTAATGATAGTAGATTTGGTGCGAAATGATTTATCGCACACGGCTACAAAAGGAAGTGTAGAGGTGAAGGAGCTTTGTAAAGTGTATTCGTTTTTACAAGTCCATCAAATGATTTCAACAGTTCAGTCTAAAGTCGCACCAGAAACCAATGCTGTAGATATTATAAAATCTACTTTTCCGATGGGAAGCATGACAGGTGTTCCAAAAATTTCTGCTATGACAATCATTGAAAACTTGGAAGAAACAAAACGCGGTTTATATTCGGGTTCTGTTGGTTACTTTGCACCAAATGGAGATTTCGATTTTAATGTAATTATTAGAAGTATTCTCTACAACGAAACAAAAAAATACATTTCTTATTCTGTAGGTGGTGCCATCACTGCGAAAAGCGACCCTCTTAAAGAGTACGAGGAATGTTTAATTAAAGCCAAAGCAATGCGTGAAGCTCTAGAAGGATAGTTTTTAAGTATTTCTCAAATTTCAAACCAACTATTCACATAATCATTTATCACAATGGCTCTGTGTGTCTTCATGGTTTTTATGTGCAGCACTGTGAAATAGCATTTAGTCACAATCGTAGTTTTTAGATAATTAACTGTTTATTTTGAACTTTTCATCGAATGTTAAACAAGAGTATTCACTTAATCATTAAGTAAAATCTAGAAGTGCCATCTCCATGCAGCTCTAAATAATAGTTTATTTATCCTAACAACTAATCAACTGATAACTAATAAACTATCATTATTCAATATGCCGTCTAAAAGTCCGTTTAACCTTATCAAAAATCGCTTCAACACGCTTTTGCTCAATCTTCTTGATCTTAGCAATAGCTTCAAAATCTAATTTCCCAAAAATGTATAAATCCATAATGTTTGAGACGTTAAAGGGCAGCCAATGATAAAGTTTGTCGAATACTTTTGGAGATTGTTTTGTAGATAAATCTTTGACTTCAAAAGCATTTAAAATAGAGGTCTCTTTATCAGCAAATAGCTGTAAGGTGTCATTGTCATTTTGATGGTAAGAAATATCGTTGAGTTCCGTGTTTAAAATAAAATCAAAGTCGGCATCAACGGTGTAATCTTCGTTAAGTTTAGATAATTCTTTTTTAAGTAAGTCATCGGTACTAATGGTGTCTTTGTGATGTGCTTCGTTTTTAAATAACACATTCATGTAATTATCCACAAGCTTAAATAGCTCAAGTTTTACAGTCATAGGTTCGGCATCAACGTTAAAACCGTTATCGTAAAGTAGAATAATACTCTCGTCAATAATACCGTTAGATGAAAACATGTTTTTTGGTAGAATTCCTAAGGTTTCAGCAATATAAATTCTGTGTTTGACGTAAGGGTGTAAATGTGGTAAAGCCGAAAGCACCTTTTTGTCAAAGGTATTACGTGCAGATTCTGTTGTTGGTTTTTTTGTTACACTCATGACCTAGTAATTTTAAATTCATTTAAAGTTAAATAAAAAGAAAACAGGTTGATATGATAAATGTCATTTTAACATCAGAGTTTATAGTGTAGAAGTCTTAAAACTTTGATTCTTTGTATCTCTGAGAAAATGAATAATTTCAATACCTTTGAGGAGTGCGGAAAGAATTTAAAAATCATATTACTAAAAACCTTTCATTTTTAAATGAAAGCAAAATACTCATTGCTATTTCAGGAGGAATAGATAGTGTTGCCTTGGCGCATTTATGTCATGGGTTACACCTAAATTATTCTCTTGCACATTGTAATTTCAATTTAAGAGGAGCGGAAAGTAATGCTGATGAAGACTTTGTTTTAGAATTAGCAGAAACGTTGGGTGTTGAAGTTTTTATTCAAAATTTCGATACTCAGGCTTATGCTGATGAAAACAAGCGTTCTATTCAAATGGCAGCGCGCGAATTGCGCTACGATTGGTTTAAAGAACTCGCAGAACAATTAAATTTCGATTATATACTTACAGCACATCATGCAGATGATAACTTGGAGACGTTCCTAATAAACTTCACAAGAGGAACTGGCTTAAACGGTTTAACTGGAATTCCGATGCTAAATGGTAATGTTGTAAGGCCTTTGTTGCCGTTTTCAAGAGTGCAAATTGAAGCTTTTGCAAAACAGGAAAGCATTTTGTGGAGAGAAGATGCTAGTAATGCGTCGCGAAAATATTTACGAAATAAATTACGACACGAAGTTGTTCCGATCCTGAAAGAAATCAATCCACAATTATTAGAAAGCTTTCAAAATACCATTTCTAATCTTATTGATACGGCAAGTCTCATAGAAGACAACTTGAATAACTTTGCTGAACGCGCTATTGCTTCTGTTGATGATTATGGTGTAAGCTATAAAATTTCAGAATTTAAAACCCTTAATAATCCTAAGGGCTATTTGTTTGAATTGTTTAAAGACTATGGGTTTACAGAATGGAATGATATCGTCGATTTACTAGATGCACAATCTGGGAAATTGGTAAAATCGAATTCACATCGTTTAATTAAGCATCGCGAGTTTTTAATATTAACTGATTTGGGTGATTTTGAGCAAAGCGAAGACGTTGTTTTTATAACTGAAGATACGCGTAAAATAGAGACATTCATAGGGCAATTGACTTTTGCTGAAGTAGATTGTATTTCGAATACATCAAAGCATGTAATTTATCTTGATAAGGACCTCTTAAAATTTCCATTAGAATTAAGACTTTGGAAAGAAGGAGATGTGTTTCAACCTATCGGAATGGCTGGTAAAAAGAAGTTGAGTAAATACCTTAAGGATGAAAAGCAGTCTTTGGTTGAAAAAGAAAATACCTGGTTATTAACGTCCGATAATAAAGTCGTTTGGGTCGTTGGAAAACGTGCTGACGAACGATTTAAAGTGACAAAAAAAACTAACAATATAATTAAAGTTGAAGTTAAGTAAATGGTTTTTAGATGGTTAAGGATTAATTATTTGTGGTATATTTTTTTATAGGGTTCTAAATGGGTTTATAATAAATTAAAACAGACAATTTGATATTAAAAGGAAACATCGTAGATATTCAAAATCGAAACATCTACAAAGGAGAAGTGACTATTAAAAATGGTAAAATTGAATCTATCGTAGAAAAGGATTGCGAAGAAAATCATTTCATTTTACCAGGATTTGTAGATGCACATATTCATATCGAGAGTTCAATGTTGGTGCCAAGTGAATTTGCAAAAATTGCTGTAAATCACGGAACCGTTTCTACGGTTTCAGACCCACACGAAATCGCCAATGTACTTGGGGTAAAAGGTGTGGAATTTATGATTGAAAATGGAAAGCAAACCCCTTTTAAATTCAATTTCGGAGCACCTTCTTGTGTGCCAGCGACGAGTTTTGAATCGGCAGGAGCAGTGATTGATTCTGATGCTATTAAAACCTTAATGGCGAATCCTGATATTAAGTATTTGGCTGAAATGATGAATTACCCCGGAGTCATTTATGATGATGCCGAAGTGCTTAAGAAAATAGAATGGGCCAAACATTACAATAAACCAGTTGATGGTCATGCGCCAGGATTACGTGGTGACGACTTAACAAAGTATATTTCAGCAGGGATTTCAACAGACCATGAATGCTTTACTTATGATGAAGGTTTAGAGAAACTTCAAAAAGGTATGAAAGTTATTATAAGAGAGGGGAGTGCTGCTAAAAACTTTAACGCACTTATTGATTTATTAGACGAGCATTATGAGCATATGATGTTTTGTTCTGATGATAAGCATCCTGATGATTTGTTATTAGGGCATATAAATGAAGTTTGTGCAAGGGCTGTTGCTAAAGGTAATGATGTTTTTAAAGTATTACAGGCGGCTTGTGTCAATCCTGTAAAGCATTATAATTTAGAGGTTGGTTTACTTAATGTAGGTGATGCTGCCGATTGTATTGTTGTTGAAGATTTAAAAACTTTTAAAACACTTCAAACCTATATTAATGGAGAATTGGTTTACGATAATGGAGTATCAAAAATTAAACATGTTGATTTTCAGAATTTAAACAATTTTAAAACCAATAAAAAGGAAGTTTCTGATTTTAGATTCGAGTCAACGGCAAAACAAATTAGAGTCATTGAGTGTCTAGACGGTGAGTTGGTGACTAATGAGATCATTGAAAATTCTACAATTGAAGACGGAAATTTAGTGTCAAATGTAGAAACGGACGTTTTAAAAATGGTTGTTGTGAATCGCTATCAAAACGATCAACCTGCAATAGCATTTATTAAAAATTATGGATTAAAGGAAGGCGCAATTGCGAGTTCTGTTGGTCATGATTCTCATAATATTATTGCTGTTGGTGTTTCAGATGAGGCTATTTGTAAAGCTGTGAACTTATTAATAGAAAATGAAGGTGGTATTTGTGCGGTTTCAGATGCGGAACAAAAAGTAGTAGCACTTCCTGTAGCAGGGATTATGAGTGATAAAAATGCTGACGTTATAGGAAAGCAATATTCCGAATTAGATAAAATGGCCAAACAATTAGGAAGCAACCTTCATGCGCCATATATGAGTTTGTCGTTTATGGCCTTATTGGTGATTCCGGCATTAAAATTAAGTGATAAAGGACTTTTTGATGGAGGAAAGTTCGAGTTTACTTCAGTTGAAGTTTCTTAAAATCCAATCTATCTTGTAAGGTTTCTAAAACCTGACAGGTGTGATGTTCAAAATTAACTACCTTAGAACTATTAAAATTCAACCCACATGATATTCCAAAGAATTACGCTTTTTTTATTAATTTTTATCACACTTGCAAGTTGTAAACCTGCTGAAAATTATACTATTAATGAGGTTTCGGAAATTGCAGTTGAGGCAGTTTACAATCCTAAGGACTATTACACCAAGAAAGAGGTTATGATAACGATGCGTGACGGAATTAAGTTACATACCTCTATTTATTCGCCAAAAGATACAACGAGAACATATCCTATTTTAATGATGCGTACGCCATATAGTTGTAGGCCTTACGGTGAGGACGAATTCAAATCTAAAATAGGACCAAATAAATATCTGATGGAAGAAGGTAATATTATGGTGTATCAAGATGTGCGTGGGCGTTGGAATAGTGAAGGGGTTTATGATAATATGCGTGCTTATATTCCAAACAAAACAGGAACTCAAACTGATGAAGCAAGTGATACTTACGATACTATTGAATGGTTGATAAATAATGTTGAAAACAATAATGGTAAAGTTGGGACTTACGGCATTTCATACCCTGGGTTTTATGCAACGTATTCCCTGTTGGATGCGCATCCAGCTTTGAAAGCAGTATCGCCACAAGCCTGTATCGGTGATTTCTTTTTTGATGATTTTATTCATAATGGTGCTTTTTTATTGAGTTATTGGAGAGCCACAGCTTTATTTGGAGCTATGAAGGATAAAACGACTACTGAATCATGGTATAATCTTCCTGATTTTGAAACCGAAGATCAACATCAGTTTTTCTTAGATCATACACCTTTAAGTAAATTGAATAAGTTTTATGATAGTACTAAT
Source organism: Winogradskyella sp. PC D3.3 (assembly GCF_054366245.1). Classification (NCBI taxonomy): domain Bacteria; kingdom Pseudomonadati; phylum Bacteroidota; class Flavobacteriia; order Flavobacteriales; family Flavobacteriaceae; genus Winogradskyella; species Winogradskyella sp. PC D3.3. The sequence continues at coordinate 2,627,747 of NZ_CM135962.1, forward strand.
GTGTTTATGGAGCAAATTAAAACCCATGTTACTTATGATGACTTTTGGCAGAGTAGAGGTATTATTCAGCATTTAAAAGACATTAAACCGGCGACGATGATTGTTGGTGGTTTGTTTGATGCTGAAGATTTATATGGACCTTTTAATACGTATAAAAGCATTGAAGAAAATAGCGACAACTATAACACTGTTGTTTTCGGACCTTGGAGTCATGGGGATTGGGCTAGAAATAGTGAAAGACAAGTGGTTGGGAATATCCATTTTGGAGACAGTATCTCAGATTATTTTCAGAAAAATATTGAAACGAAGTTCTTTAATCATTTCTTAAAAGGAGACGCTAATGGAGATACTAATTTAGCTGAAGCGCACATGTTTAATACAGGTACAAAAGAATGGCAATCGTTTGACGTTTGGCCTCCTAAAAATGCAACGAAGGAAAGTTATTACATGCAGCCTTATGAGCACTTAACACAGCAACCTAATAAAACGTATGGGGCATCAGAATTTATAAGTGATCCTAAAAAACCTGTGCCCTATACTGAGGATATTGGAGTTGGATTTACACCTCGTAAATTTATGACAGACGATCAGCGTTTTGCGTCAAGGCGACCAGATGTGCTAACTTTTGAAACAGAAATCTTAGAAGAGGACGTTACATTAGCGGGTGATATTCTAACAAAGTTATACGTTTCAACAACAGGAACGGCAGCAGACTGGATTGTAAAAGTGATTGATGTGTTTCCTGCGGATACTAAAAACACGGACGATGTTCAAGATCATTTAAAATTGAGTAATTACCATATGATGGTGCGAAGTGAAGTCTTAAGAGGACGTTTTAGAAATAACATGTCTAACCCAGAGCCTTTTGTGCCAAACGAAAAGACAAAAGTGAATCTAAAGTTGCAAGATGTATTTCATACCTTTAAAAAAGGACATAAGATCCAGGTGCAAGTTCAGAGTACGTTCTTTCCTTACATAGATGCGAATCCACAGACGTATGTCGATAACATATTTGAAGCCAAGGAAGCGGATTTTCAAAAGCAAACACATAAAGTCTTTAATGATTCATCTATAGAGTTTACTGTGCTTAAATAATATACAACAATTACAACATAGTTGTCACTTCGAGTGATTTCGAAGCATGAGAAATTGTATCGAGAGGTTTTTTGTAGAGTAATCCTTTAAAAAGTTCTCGATACATCCCGAAGAAAAAGTCGTGACACTCTAACTAACGCGAATCTATAAATAGGAAATATTAAAAGAATGCCAATAATAGAATCAACCTACAAACCGCCATTCTGGGCTAAGAAAAGCTTTGTGTCAACCGTTTTTTCTGGGTTAGCTCGAAAAGTTGATGGGGTAGATCAAACTAGAGAACGCATAACACTTCCAGATACCGACTTCTTGGATTTAGATTGGAGTTATGCGCAACAAAAATCGAACAAAATTATTATTCTTTTACATGGTTTAGAAGGTAATGCGCAACGACCCTATATTACGGGAACAGCAAAGTACTTTAATAGCAATGGTATCGATGCTGTTGCGGTCAATTTTAGAGGTTGTAGTGGTGAGCCTAATCTCTTATTTCGTAGTTATCATTCTGGAGCAACCGAAGATTTAGACGCTGCGGTAAAGCATGTATTATCAAAAGGACAATATGATGAAGTCTATATCAAAGGTATAAGCTTAGGTGCTAATATGGTTTTAAAATATGTAGGTGAAGGAAGAGCGCTTCCAACGGAATTAAAGTCGGTTATTGCAGTGTCTACTCCTTGTGATTTAAAAGGCTCTTGTGGAGAGTTATTAAGTTTTAAAAATAAACATTACGCGATTCGATTTTTAGCGCATTTAAAAGATAAGTTGAAACCAAAATTGGAACAATTCCCTGATAATATTTCGCTTACGGATTTTGATTCAATTAAAACTTTAATTGATTTTGATGATGTTTATACGTCAAAAGCACATGGTTTTAAGGATGCTTTAGATTATTATGATAAGGCTAGTTGCTTACAATTCCTGCCAAATATAAAAATACCATCTTTAATTATTAACGCACTTAATGATTCTTTTTTATCAGCTGAATGTTATCCTGTAAAAGAAGCTAAACAGAGTCCAAATGTCTTTTTAGAAATGCCAAAATATGGAGGACATGTTGGGTTTGTAGGTAAAAAGAATTTGTATTATAACGAGAAACGTGCTTTAGAGTTTGTTAACCAAACGTAGTTTATTAATTATTTACAATAGTTTTCGTTAAACAATGCATTTTTCTTCTGGTTTATTAGAGCGGGTGTATTTTATAAAAGCTGAATTAGGTAGTGAAAAATCTATAAAAAAAAACATTAACAATAAAGGTGTTCAGTGAGTTATAGCTTATTGTGTTTTGAAGGTATTTTTTTATTGCGTTGGTTTTCTTACATTTAGAAAAACTAATTATTCATGCTTAAAAAAGTTTTCGCTAGTGCCGTTTTTGGAGTGGAGGCATCGACAATTACCATTGAGGTTAATGTAGATAAAGGAGTTGGGTATCATTTAGTGGGGTTGCCTGATAATGCCATAAAAGAGAGTAATTATCGAATTGCAGCTGCACTTCAAAATAACGGTTATCGCATTCCTGGAAAAAAGATTACAATAAACATGGCTCCTGCCGATTTACGAAAAGAAGGTTCGGCATACGATTTAACCTTGGCAATTGGTATTTTGGCAGCGTCTAATCAAATTAAAGCTGAAAATATAGAGGATTATCTTATAATGGGAGAATTGTCCTTAGATGGAAGCTTACAGCCTTTAAAAGGGGCTTTGCCAATTGCGGTAAAAGCAAGAGAGGAAGGTTTTAAAGGGTTTATTCTCCCAGTCCAAAACAGTAAAGAGGCTGCTATCGTAGATGATTTAAAAGTGTTTGGTGTTGAAAATATCATGCAGGTCATCAATTATTTTGATAAGGGTGAGCCTTTGGAGCAAACCATTATTAATACACGAGATGAATTTTATAAAAATCTAGATTTTCCGGAGTTCGATTTTGCAGATGTCAAAGGCCAGGAGTCTATTAAGCGTTGTATGGAAATTGCAGCAGCTGGAGGGCATAATATTATATTAATTGGTCCGCCAGGTTCTGGGAAAACCATGTTGGCAAAGCGTTTGCCTAGTATTTTACCGCCAATGACCTTACATGAAGCTTTAGAGACAACAAAAATTCATTCTGTTGTGGGTAGGGTAAAAGAACATTCTGGATTAATGGCACAAAGACCCTTCAGAAGTCCTCATCACACCATATCTAATGTTGCGCTCGTAGGTGGCGGAAGTTATCCGCAGCCGGGTGAAATATCCTTATCGCACAATGGTGTTTTGTTTTTAGATGAATTGCCAGAATTTAAACGCGAAGTTTTAGAAGTGATGCGTCAACCTCTTGAGGATAGGGAGGTGACGATTTCTAGAGCCAAATTTACCGTTACGTATCCGTCATCATTTATGTTAGTGGCGAGTATGAATCCGAGTCCGAGTGGTTATTTTAATGATCCCGATGCGCCAATAACATCATCCCCAGCGGAAATGCAACGGTATTTGGGTAAGATTTCTGGACCGTTATTAGATCGTATTGATATTCATATTGAAGTGACACCAGTGCCATTTGAAAAACTAGCAGATGAGCGAAAAGGGGAATCGTCAGTTGAAATTCGGAAGCGGGTTACTAAAGCTAGGGAGCGGCAAACGGAACGCTTTAAAGATTTAGATCACGTGCATTATAATGCTCAAATGAGTACCAAGCAAATTCGCGAATATTGTAAGTTGGATGAGGCGTCAATGCAGCTTTTGAAGTCGGCCATGGAGCGCTTAAATTTATCGGCAAGAGCTTACGATAGAATTTTGAAAGTAGCTAAAACAATCTCTGATTTAGAAGGATCGGATAGGGTATTGGGAGCGCATATAAGCGAGGCAATTCAATATCGTAGTTTAGATCGTGAAGGTTGGTTAGGTTAAGTTTATAATTTTGTATTAATAATTTGTAAACAATACGTTAGTGTTGTTTATTTAATTTTGTAGTTTAAAATAATTCATGAAAAATCAATATATTTTAATTGTTATCCTAATTGTTTTTAGTTGTAATAATAGAGAGAAGGATAGGGGTGAAGTTGTGGTTGTTTCTGATGAGGTTAGTGTTGTGAAAGGACCTAGCTTAAACTTGGAACAAGCTAATCGTTTGGCGCAATTACCCTTGCATTGTATGGATATGGAGTATCCTAATAAACTTAATCAAACAATAGGTGCTGCGTCAGATTTAAAAACACCAAAAGAATTGCATCCGGCGTTTTATGGGTGTTTCGATTGGCATTCTGCGGTTCATGGGCATTGGAGTTTGGTGTCGCTTTTAAAACAGTTTCCGAATTTGGAGCGTAAAGATGAGATTCAGCAAAAATTACTTCAAAATATCTCTAAGGAGAATATAGCGCAAGAGTTGCTTTATTTTGAAGGGCAGTATAATACGTCTTTTGAACGCACTTATGGTTGGGCTTGGTTGCTTAAATTGGCTGAAGAGTTGCATACGTGGAATGGTTCAGTGGTAGCAGAAGAGTTGGAGGTGAATTTGCAGCCATTGACAGATTTGATTGTTCGGAAATATTTGGAATTTCTGCCTAAATTAAATTACCCGATAAGGGTAGGTGAGCACTCGAATACGGCTTTTGGGTTGAGTTTTGCTTATGATTATGCTGTTGCTGTAGGGCATGATGAGTTAAGGGTGTTGATAGAAAATAGAGCTAAAGATTTTTATAAAGAGGATCAGGATTGTCCGATAGAATGGGAGCCTAGTGGATTTGATTTTTTGTCTCCTTGTTTAGAGGAGGCTGCTTTGATGAAGCGTGTGTTGTCTGTTGAGGATTTTAAAGTGTGGATTGGTGGTTTTTTGCCAGAGCTTAGTGATGAAAGTTTTGACTGGTCGGTTGGCGAAGTTTCTGATAGAACAGACGGGAAGTTGGTGCATCTTGATGGTGTGAATTTTTCGAGAGCATGGAGTTTGAATTATGTGGCAAAGGGCTTATCTGAGTATCAGCATCTTCAGAATTTAGCGAATAAACATATTAATTATTCTTTGCCGAGTATTGTTGGTGATGGTTATGAGGGAGGGCATTGGCTTGGTAGTTTTGCGATCTATGCTTTGAATTCTATTGATAAATGATTTATTGGTGGCTAAAAAAAAATAGATGCTTTAGTAGGTGTTGTTTGTGGTGTGAATTGGTGAATGAAGAAGGTGTTTTGGTGAATTATTTTTTTGTTTAAAACGTGGTGTTTATATCAGTGATTTTATTTGTAATATCAGGTGGAAAAAAGAGGTGATATGATCTTAAAAAATAAGAGGTTTTTTGGAGTCTATTTTGATTATGATTAAGCTAAGGAAAAACAAGCTTGATAATGCAGTGGAAGTGTTGTTGAAAATAACTGTTGTAGGAGGGGTAAATGTAGGTGTGATTATCGTCTAATTTGGGTAAAAAAAGTATTAAAAACCAATGTGATAATGATGGTTTTTATTTTAGATTTTGGAATGCGCTGACTGTTTAGTTTGTGAAAAAAAAAAGGTTGGTGTTTATGGGTAAAGCGGACTTTGTATTGGTGCTTTAGTTAAAGTGTTAAATTAAATTATATATATTAAAGATAAGGTTTAATTAGTTTGTGTATTTATTTCAATTTTAAGGCGTTAGATTTTGACTATTGATAATGTCAATAGTGGGTTTTTTAACCCGAAACAGTATGTGTAGAATCCGAATTGAGAAGGTGTTATTGTGTTTTGATGATTTTAATTTGTTTTTGTGTTGTAACGAGAATTCTACTAGGAATTAGATTTGTTTTTGAAGAAAAATAAGGTGTTTAAATTTGAAATTATTAAGTTTAATTTTGAAGCTATTTGTGTGGTTTGAATTGTTGTGATTTTATACTTCGTTTAACTCGATTAAAAACGGAGTTTCAAACATAACATGATTGCAAGTTTTGATGATGAAAATGACCAGTTATTATAGATGGAAAACAAGCCCTAATTTAACTAAAAAAAATGGCCGAAATTTTAGTGTGTTTTGGAGGTATTTTAGATGGGATTATTCAATATAAAATAGATCTCGTTTTATTAAGTCGTTGCTACGATAAAATTTTCTCTAATTTCAAAATTTGAAGAGTTATAAATTAAGAATAAAGAAATGCATTCCACTTTCGATATAAACATGATTTAGGTATTAAAAAAGGGATTCTATACTTTTATAGAAGGGCAATGTTGATTAGGATAAAAAAAACAATTGTGTGATTTTTAGTTAGAGATAAGAGTGGTTGTTTTAGTGTTTCTAATTTCACTAGGAATGATAAAGCTTCGCCTATCGAGACTATTTATCCGTTTAATGCGAGGTAGTCAAACCATTGTTGTTCTAAATTCTGCAGTCATCTAGAAAACGGATGGCTATCTTAGGTAAGAACAACTGAGGTAATGGCTTGAAAATAAGATGGAATGGTTTTTAATATGAGAAAATGTTTTGTATATTAAATATAATTGATAATTTACAACTACTTTTAACAAAATCAATCCTTTACTATGAGAAGATTCGGATTACTTATCCTAGGAATTATATTAGGAGCTTTAGCTATGTATTTCTATTTTAAAAATAATCAAGATATGTCAACTAAACCACCAACGATTAAGCCACCATTAGGTGTCATTACACCAGAACAAATTAAAACCTTAGATAACGCTTACGATCAGCGTTACACCATTATAAGCGATTCGTTATTTAAAGGGTCTAAGACAGGTGACAATAGATCGTCATGGTACAAGATCGAAGACATTGAGCAGTACTTAGAGTATGCTAAGCAGCAAGCTAAAGATAATGGATATACCTTAGATGGATTGCGTTTGTATTTAGGCGCTCACCCTGATACAAAAGAAGAAAAAGGCTTAACGACATTGTTTTTTGTACCTACGGGCTACAGTAATACTGCAGAAGGAAGTGTTTTTTCGTTGCAAGACAGAGGTAATGATTTAGAAGGTTCTGACGGATTAGATATGGGGAATAGTGGGCGTCCACCTAAAGCTAAATATCCTCAATAGGCATAAATTAAATGCAGGAATTTTTAAAGGAATATTACGGCTTAATTACATTAGTAGTAGAGTTTATAGCCGCTTTAACAGGAATTGTTTTTTACAAAAAGTATAAGCATTCAGTTGCTAAATACTTAGTGTATTTTCTGATTTATGTTTTTTTTGTTGAGTTAGTGGGAGGGTACCCTGATTTTTTATATAGAATTGGGTATTATCATTTAATTCAAGGTACTTTAATTGAAAATAACTACTGGTGGTTTACTATATTTTGGTTTTTTGCACTAGTGTCTTTTATTTCATATGTAAATTATAACATCATAAAGAAACCTATTTTTAAGAAGACGATGCTGTATGTTTATATTACCTATAGCAGTTTGTTTGTACTTTACTTTATTATTAATTTTGAAAAGGTGTTTTTAATAATAAATCCATTTTTAATGATTTTAAGCCTTTGGGCCGTTTTTGTTTTTGTTTGTATTTATTTGGTTGATATTCTTCAAAGTGAAAAAGTGATTTACTTCTATAAATCCATTTACTTTTATATTAATTCTGCTATTTTTTTTTGGTCTTTACTGCTAGGACCAATGGTTTTTTATGAAATATATTTTTCAACTGCAGATTGGAATTTTATCATTTTAAAATATCAAATTTATTTATCTGTTAACGTTATTTTTTACCTAACATTATCAATAGCTCTTATATGTTGCAAGCCAGAACCCCAAAAGTAAGTTCAGACGCAGAGCGCTATCTGCTAGTTTACATGATTGGTGTGTTAATTGTGATTAGTGGTTTAATCATTATTTTCTTTGTTGTATTCCAAAAACGTAAAAACAAATTACTATTAGATAAACTCAAACAGCAGCGAAAATTTGATGCTGAGCTTGTGAAAACGCAACGTGAAATTCAAGAAGAAACCTTAAAGCATATTGGACGCGAACTTCATGATAATGTTGGTCAAAGACTTGTGTTGGCAACCATGCAAATGAACGCAGTGGCTTCTGTTGTAAAGGATGAAACTAGAGCAAAAATAGATAATGCTGCTTCAGCGTTAAAGGAGTCTTTAGATGAAGTAAGAGCGCTCTCTAGATCATTGAATAGTGACGTTATTTTTAATTTAGGTTTTGAGGCTACGGTTAAAAATGAATTAGAGCGTATAAATAAAACCGGGTTAGTGCAATCTAGTTTGTCTATTACGGGTAACAGGGTGAAGTTTGAAAATAAAAGAGATGAAGTTATTTTGTTTAGAATTCTACAAGAGTTCTTTTCTAATACTTTAAAATACGGTGAAGCTGAAAATTTAAATGTAACTATAGATTATCAGGAACAGGTCTTAAAGATTAATCTAGAAGATGATGGAGTCGGATTTGATGTTGAGCAAGCTAAAAAAGGATCAGGACTTATAAATATGGAAACACGATCTGATTTGTTAAATGCGGAATTTCAATTACAATCACAGTTAGAAAAAGGTACAGTCCTTTCAATACAATATCCTTACAAAGGAATTTAGACATTGCAAGCGTTCCAAAGAGCATCATTAGGTAATGGTGCTGTAATAAACACCTCTTTTTTCTTTACAGGATGCATAAACCTTAGGGTTCTGGCATGTAAGCTAATACTAGCATCTTTATTACTGCGATCAAACCCGTATTTTAAATCGCCTTTTATTGGACAGCCTATTGATGCTAATTGCGTTCTAATTTGGTGATGTCTACCGGTTTCTAAATCGATTTCTAAGAGATAAAAATTATCTAATTTTTGTTTTACTTGATAATGAAGAATAGCTTTTTTGCTACCATCCACTTCTTTAATGTAAGCTGTAGATTTATTGTTTTTCGGATTTTTTTTTAACCAATGGGTTAAGGTGTCATTTGTTTTTGGAGGTTGGTTTTTTACCAAAGCCCAATAGGTTTTTTTTGCTGTTTTTTCTGCAAAAAGCTTATTTAATCTTGGTAGAGCTTTACTCGTTTTGGAGAACATCACAATACCGGTTGTTGGTCTATCTAAACGATGAACAACGCCTAAATAGACATTACCTTCCTTATTGTATTTATCCTTTAAATACGACTTTACAACGTCGCTTAAAGGTTTGTCTCCGGTTTTGTCTCCTTGTACAATATCTCCCGCACGTTTATTAACCACGATGATGTGGTTGTCTTCATGAAGTACTTGAAGATTGTTTTTATTAGAAAGGATTTTATTAGAATTATGACTCACGAATTCATTGAAAATTAATTTTGCTTACTGCTTACTGCTTACTGCTTACTGCTTACTGCTTACTGCTTACTGCTTACTGCTTACTAATATTGTTCTTCATCATTAGGGAAATCTTCAGTCTTTACATCATCAACATACTGTGAAATTGCTGTAGTCATTTCCTCATAAAGATTCATGTAGCGACGTAAAAAGCGCGGGTTAAACTCGTGTGTCATTCCTAACATATCGTGTAAAACAAGTACTTGCCCGTCAACACCATCTCCAGCACCAATACCAATTACAGGTATAGAAACACTGTCGGCAACTTCTTTAGCTAAAGCCGCAGGGATTTTTTCTAAAACAATCGCAAAACAACCTGCTTTTTCGAGCATTAAAGCATCTTCTTTTAATTGATCGGCTTCTTGTTCTTCTTTTGCTCTTACGGTATATGTTCCAAATTTATAAATAGATTGTGGAGTTAGGCCTAAATGACCCATAACAGGAATTCCTGCATTAAGAATACGCTTTACGGATTCTTTAATTTCTTTTCCACCTTCCATTTTAACGGCATGGCCACCGCTTTCTTTCATAATTCTAATTGCAGAACGTAAGGCTTCTTTAGGGTCGCTTTGGTAGGTTCCAAAGGGTAAATCAACAACAACTAAACAACGATCAATAGCTCTAACCACAGAAGACGCGTGATATATCATTTGGTCTAATGTTATTGGCAAGGTGGTTTCGTGACCAGCCATAACATTACTAGCAGAGTCGCCAACCAAAATAACATCGATACCTGCACCATCAACGATTTTAGCCATGGTATAATCATAGGCTGTTAACATCGATATTTTTTCACCTCTAGATTTCATATCTACAAGACTCTTTACGGTAATTCTTTTGTATTCTTTTTTTGCTACTGACATTGTGTATTTTTTAATGGATTGTAAAAATACTGAGAATTGTTAAATTACTAGCTAATCTTAACTATAAATGCTATGAAATCTGTAATTAAATAGCGATTAAAAAGTCTAATGGTTTTTTAGTTTTAGCAATCTGTCAGATTAACACCAACAGCTAAACCGCCTTCGGAAGTTTCTTTGTATTTAGAACTCATGTCTTTTGCGGTTTCCCACATCGTCTGAACCACTTTGTCTAAAGGCACTTTTACATTATTAGGATCTGTTTCTAAAGCTAATTCAGCGGCATTGATGGCTTTTATTGCTCCCATAGAATTACGCTCTATACAAGGAATTTGTACTAAACCGCCAATAGGATCACAGGTTAATCCTAAATGATGTTCCATAGCAATTTCTGCAGCGACTAAAACTTGCTCAGGAGTTCCTCCTAATAGTTCACATAAGGCACCTGCAGCCATGGCAGATGAGACTCCAATCTCTGCTTGACAACCTCCCATTGCAGCACTAATAGTGGCATTTTTCTTGAAAATACTACCAATTTCACTAGCTACAAAAAGGAATTTTTTGATGTGTTCAAAATCAGCATCATGATTTTCAATTACTAAATAATACATTAATACAGACGGAATAACTCCTGCGCTACCATTAGTAGGTGCGGTAACAACACGACCTAAGGATGCATTCACTTCATTTACCGCTAAGGCAAAACAGCTCACCCATTTTAAAATCTGACGGAATTTAACTTCCGTTTTTCTAATGGTTTCAAGCCACTCTTGTGGATTGTCGTAGGTGTTATCTCCAATAATATTTTTATGCATATCATAAGCACGACGTCTAACATTGAGGCCACCTGGTAAATTGCCTTCCGTATGACAACCAACATACATACATTCTAGCATGGTATCCCAAATACGTTTTAATTCAAAATCTATAGAGGCTTCATCGCGTATCGATTTTTCATTTTCTAATACAACACCAGAAATAGGTAATTGCAATTGATCACAAAATTTAAGAAGTTCTTCTCCGTAAGCTACAGGGTAAGGAAATGTGCAATAAAAGATGATTTTGTTTGCTTTAGACTCTTTTCGCTCTTCTTGTACCACAAATCCCCCACCAATAGAGTAGTAGGTTGATTTGTAGTTCCGACCATTGATAAGGGCACTAAAAACCATGCCGTTAGAATGAAATGGCAGTGATTTTCGATTAAAAACGATATTGGTTTTAAAGTCAAAAGGAATGGCTTTTTCATTATTCAAGTTTAAAACATGATTTGTCTTAACATCAGATATAATGGTGTCAATATCCTCAATAGGCATACGCTCAGGATCCGCACCAGTTAAGCCTAAAATTACAGCAAAGTCTGTCGCATGACCTTTTCCTGTTAGCGATAGAGATCCATAAAGATCTACCGTTATTTTTTCAACTTTATCAAAACGCTTTTTAGCTTTTAATTCTTTAATCCAACGTTCGGCGGCTCGCCATGGCCCTAAAGTATGAGAACTCGATGGCCCTACGCCAATTTTTAGCATGTCAAATACTGAAATACATTCCATTTTAAAGTGCGTTTAGTCTTAGGGCAAATATAGATGTTGTTTTTAAAAGGAAATAATTCTATAAATAAAAAAGCTCGAAACTAAATTTCGAGCTTTTTTATTTATTTTGAGAGCAGCCTCACAATGTTACTGAAGATACTCTATCACGTCATTGTAATTTGTTACGTCCAAATTAATACTATCTATAAAATCTACAGGAAGTACAACTATTCTAAATGTCTGATTCAAAGTAGCTGCTGTTGATAGGTTATTGCGATCAAAATTTAAAGGTGCATCTATAAATAATCGAACTTCATCAAAGCTATAGTCATAATTGTATTGGAATAACTCACCAGAATCTGTGAAAACTGTTTGAGGAATAAGTCTCCATACATCATTACCTGTTACTGGATCTTGTTCCCAAAGTACATATACTAAAGTCATATCTGTTTCAAAAAGTTCAATTGTACTAGGGATAACAATATACTGTTCATAATTTGGAGGTAAGAAATCAATTGTTCTTTCAAATGATTGTCCGACAAAATTAACTCCGTCTAATCCATCTTGACCATCGTATCCGTCGTATCCAGGTGGGCCTTGTTCTCCTGTACAAGATGTTAATATTAATGAAACAACAAATAATAATGAGGCTATTTTCTTCATAAGGTTATAATTTAATTAATTACTAATGTATTACTATTTAATCAATATCAAACAACATGCCCTTTTGATAAAATAACGCTTGATATGCTCTTAAAATTTCCAAGAGTAATGAAAGTAATAAAATTTGGAGTGAAAAAAGCAGCTACTCAAGTAGCTGCTTTCACACTATGGTTAAACTTAGTCCTTATATATTAAAAGCTTAAAACGTTCACCTTCTTTGGTTTTTAATATATAAGTACCAAGTTTTAAATTTGGTAATTTTAAGTGCGTTGTATTGGCTTTAGAAATCATTTCACGTCCATGAATATCATATAAAGACACTGAAATAGTTTTGTTGAAATAAACAGTTTGATTTGATTTTGAAGGATTTGGGTATATTTTTAATGCTTCAAAATTTAAGGTAAACTCATCATCGCTTAAAGTTGTTGTATTAAGTGCGTAGAAGCTTAATGTAGAACTGACTTCGTTTGCCATAATCACTAAACCAGTGTTATTAGGACTATCTTCTGGTGTTACATAAATAATACCTTCTGGAGCTAAATCACCTCCTTCATCGTCGCCTAAATCTCTATTATTTATATATTTTTCAAATACAGGATTTGTTGGGTCAGTAATATTATAAGTCATAAAACCACCAACACGCTCTAAGGTTATGAAAGCGTAAAACTGACCATCAATTTGAGTTATAGTGACACCTTCGGGTTCAGGACCTTTATTGTCACTTCTATTTTTAAGGTTGTTATTGCTGTTACTTACATTAAAAAGTGATCCATAAATTGGATCATTTGCTGTGATGCGTTCAAAATCATCTGCACTATCGTAAACTAAAGTTCCGGTAGTGGCATTCCATATACTAAAAGAACGTGAACCAAAGATGTGGATTTCATCAAAATCACCATCGTTATCAATATCTCCATTAGCATTAGTAGCAGTTAAACGACCAAGGTTGCTTTCTAATTGTAAAGCATCAGCATTTGGGAAAATAGTTGGGTCTAAATTTAAATCTCCAACTTTTATTTCTTCTTCAAACGTATCATATTCTCTTGCATCGCCTTCATTAGCAGTTACTAAATAAGTAGTTCCTGCAATTTCATAAGATGCCAAAGCATCTGGCATATACATGCCTTTTACTGGCCAATTTGATAAGAAAATGAAATCGGTTTTATCGGAAGTATCAAGTGTATTTCCAGTTAAGCTATGATCTTTTAAACCTAATGGTAATATTGATGTAATGGTATTTGTACTTAAGTCAATAACTCCAACAGCATTGTTTTCTTGTAATGTAACATAAGCAGTTTGAGAATCGTTAGAAAAGGTGATATATTCTGGTTCCATATCTTGAGAAACCGAAGCGCTTGGGCCAAAAACTCTAACACCATTAGTTTTTAATGTTTCAATTTGAGCATCAAAAGCGTTGAAGTTTATCGATGTAACATTAGATTGTAGAATATTACTCAAACCTCCTGTAACATCAATAACTGAAATACTGCCTTCAGGATCTACAGAATAATCATCATTTGGTTGACCTTCATTAGCAACTAAAAGTTTTGTGCCATCTGGAGTAAAGCCAACCATATCTGGAAGATTTCCTGCAGTAACAGTAGAAGAGATAGTCCCATTGATATCACAAAATACAACTACACCATCTTCTAAAGGGCCTTTTGAAATACCAACAGCTACAATACCGTTTTTGTACGCCACACTGGTTGGGTCTCCAAAACTTGATAAGTCAATAGAATTTAATGTTGCAATTGCATTAATATCAGAGAAATCAATAATCTCTAATTTTTGTCCTGTAGAATTCAACACAAACAAACGTTGAGACATAGGGTCATGTGCTACAATTTCAGCAGAACCCGCATCATCAACCAAGTAACTTGTTATATACTGAATATCTAATAGGTCGGTTGCAACAGGAACATCGGTGTCTATGTCTAAAATGTAAATTCCAGTAGTTTCATAGGCTCCAAGCGTTCCGTTTGTTGGATTAGAAAGTTCTAAAATGAAAAGTTCATCCATTTCAGCTAAACCATCATTTACAATAGGAATAGATAATGTAATCGCTTCAGAAGAATTCGCAGGGAAATTGACAGTCTGATTTGTGAATGAAAAATCATCAGTTTTAGTAGCTGTCAATAAATCGGTAACTAGACTAACATCAACAGAAATAGCGTCTGATGAAATTGATGATAATTCAATTGAAATATCTAAAGTAGTTTCGTCTTCACTAATGTTATAGGTCGATTTTGTAAAACTGATTTGTGGTACAACGTTAGTTACAGGATTGTAAATTCCAGGAGATGCAAAAACATCATCACCTAAAGATTGACCAATAAAATTAGTGGCAGAGGCCCAGTTTGTACCTTCATTATAATCTCCGTTAGGGGTTAATAACTCTAAAGAAGGACCATTACCATCAACAGAAGTAGGCCAGGGAGCATCATCACTGTACTCAACTTGAGAAATAATATTTCCATTTGAGTTTTTAATTTGAAGTAATTCGCCGCCATTACCAAGCGCATTAGAAATGGCCTGCGGCATATCTAAAAAGCTAACACCATAAAAGGCATCAGCCGAGGCCTTGTCAGTTGCTAATAGTACAATTTCACCAGAAGCAAGAGTCATCTCAGGGAACGTAAAAGTAAAGTTACCTTCGTCATTAACTGTAATTCCTCCTAAAGAAATAGAACTTGTACTATTATTATAGAGTTCTAAAAATTCAAGAGCGTTAGAATTATTAGAAGGGGCGTTGTACATAATTTCTGTAAATAATAAGCCCGAAGTTGTTGTATTATAGAATAAATCTCCACTGATATAAGGTGCGGTTTGTGTGTTGCTCGATAAATCTTCTAGACTATTAATAGTTAGATTATAAAGCGTGCCTTCAGTAAAACCAGAATGCGTAATTGTAGCAGTTAATGTTGTGTTGTCATAGATAACCGTGTTGATTGTTAAAGCGGGATTAAAAACATAATTAGTTAAGGTTTCGGCACTCGCTTCAGTAATCGCTTCTGTAAATGTAACCTCTACTGTGTTTAGTCCTGAAACAATACCATTTGCTACGCTTGGCGGATGCGTGTCAGATGTTGAAATTATAAAAGCAGAGGTATTAAACGGGACATCTGGAGCAATAGCATCTATACTTTGATCGCCACTAGCGTCTTGTATGTCATAATTCGCCATATTATTTAGTGCGACTAAATAACCATTGGCTGTAAATCCTGTTCTTGGACCATTATAGGCAGCGATGTCTGTACCATTTGGATATGTAATAGCCGTCGTGCCTTCGGTTAGTCCTGTGCCAGTTAAGCCAGTGCCAGCTCCATCGTCATATGCCGAAGAAGCATTTGCGGCAGCCGTGATAAACGTTGTTGGTGTGTTTATATCAGTACCTAAATAAACAAAGATAGCTTCAGCCGATCCGGAAATTCCGCCAGGAGAACCCACAATAGTTCCATGAGACACTGTTGCAGTTGCGCTTATGGTGTAGAATGTAATGACAGTTCCTGCAGAAATTACAGATGCTCCCGTTTGCCACTCGTAATTGGCTTCCCCTGAATTGAATTCAGTTTCTAGCCATTCCTTATCAGAAAAATAAATGGTTGTATTTGCAGGAATATCTACAAAAGTTACCAAGGCAAAGTCATCATCACCATCGGCATTAAAAGCCGTGAATGCAAGATCACCTGTATGTAACTGAGCGCTTGCTAAGCACGTAAATAAGATAAAGAATAATCGTAAAATGTGTTTCATAATGTTTTGGTTGATTTGTTTCGTGTAAAACTATTAAGCACATGTTGTTTAAATATGTACGCAGTATTATAAAAAAATGATGAAATTTTTATGAATGTTATCTTAAGGTTTGAGTAGTGTTATGACGCCTATATAATTCATAACAATTTATTAAAGTGACATCATGTCATATTTTTTGGCGTGGCATAATCATTGACTATTAGTAATCGAGATTAAAAAATTAACACACTATAATTTCCGTGAAAGCGGCAAACTATTAACAAATAAATATTATGAGTAAGATTATTGGAATTGATTTAGGTACAACCAACTCTTGTGTTTCCGTAATGGAAGGTAACGAGCCAGTTGTAATCCCAAACGCTGAAGGTAAAAGAACAACACCTTCGGTTATCGCTTTCGTAGAAGGTGGTGAAATTAAAGTTGGAGATCCAGCGAAGAGACAAGCAGTAACTAACCCAACAAAAACAGTTTATTCTATTAAGCGTTTTATGGGTAACAAGTATTCTGAGTCTAAAAAAGAAGCTGAACGTGTACCATATAAAGTGGTAAAAGGTGATAATGACACTCCTCGTGTCGATATTGATGGTCGTTTATATACGCCACAAGAATTATCAGCAATGATTCTTCAAAAAATGAAGAAAACAGCTGAAGATTATTTAGGACAAGATGTTTCTGAAGCTGTAATTACAGTACCAGCATATTTTAATGATGCACAACGTCAGGCAACAAAAGAAGCTGGTGAGATTGCAGGTTTAAAAGTTCGTAGAATTATTAACGAACCAACAGCTGCTGCTTTAGCTTATGGAATGGACAAAAAAGGTACAGATCAAAAAATCGTAGTTTTCGATTTTGGTGGAGGTACACATGATGTTTCTATCCTTGAATTAGGTGACGGTGTCTTTGAAGTATTGTCTACAGATGGTGACACACACTTAGGTGGTGATGATGTAGATGAAAGAATCATTGACTGGTTAGCTGAAGAGTTTATTAAGGATGAAGATATGGACTTACGTACAGACCCGATGGCTTTACAACGTCTAAAAGAAGCTGCTGAAAAAGCAAAAATTGAATTATCATCTTCTGCACAAACAGAAATCAACTTACCATACGTTACGGCTACAGCTAGTGGACCAAAACACTTGGTACGTACACTAACACGTTCTAAATTTGAGCAGTTAATCGATGACTTAATCAAACGTACTATTGAGCCATGTGAGTCTGCATTAAAAGCAGCAGGTTTATCTAAGTCTGATATTGACGAAGTTATTTTAGTAGGTGGTTCTACACGTATTCCTGCAGTAGTTGCAGCAGTAGAGAAATTCTTCGGAAAAGCACCAAGTAAAGGTGTAAACCCAGATGAGGTTGTTTCTTTAGGAGCAGGTATTCAAGGTGGTGTATTAACCGGTGATGTAAAAGACGTTCTTTTATTAGATGTTACTCCATTATCTCTTGGTATCGAAACTATGGGTAATGTAATGACTAAATTGATTGAGGCAAATACGACGATTCCTACAAAGAAATCACAAGTATTCTCAACAGCAGCAGATAATCAGCCATCAGTAGAGATTCACGTATTACAAGGTGAACGTCCTATGGCAGCAGATAACAAAACGATTGGTCGTTTCCATTTAGATGGTATTCCACCAGCAAGACGAGGAACACCTCAGATTGAAGTAACGTTTGATATTGATGCTAATGGTATCATTAAAGTATCTGCAGAAGATAAAGCTTCAGGTAAAAAACAAGATATTCGTATTGAAGCATCATCTGGATTAACAGAAGAAGAAATCAAAAAGATGAAAGCTGATGCAGAAGCAAATGCTGAAGCAGATGCTAAAGCAAAAGAAACTGCTGATAAATTGAATGAGGCAGATGCTATGATTTTTCAAACAGAAAGTCAGTTGAAAGAGTTTGGTGATAAATTATCTGCTGATAAAAAAGCACCAATTGAATCAGCACTTGAAGAATTGAAGAAAGCATATGAAACAAAAGATATTGCCGTTATTACACCAGCTTTAGATAAAATCAATGAAGCATGGAAAGTAGCAAGTGAAGAAATGTACAAAGCTCAAGCGGAAGGAGGAGCACCAGAAGGTGGACCAACAGATGCAGGTGCAGGTGCTAACGGACAAGCTGCTGATGAAAACAGCGATGTTGAAGATGTAGACTTCGAAGAAGTTAAGTAAGCAGAGAACCAATTCTGACTTTTTTCGTCAGAATTGTGTGAATCGCTTATTCCGAACTTGTTTCGGAATTTCTCGAAACGCACAAAGTTAAAAGCTTGAAGAAGCAAAAGACTTAAATTATAAAAACAAAAGCGCAATCATTAATTTGGTTGCGTTTTTTTTTGTTAAAGGGCTATAAGGTAAATCGCTGTAACCTAAAATTTAATTAAATTTACATAAACCAGTTCAAATTGAATTTAAGACAAATTATTTTCTGGACCTTAGATTTTTTTAAGGGGAGTCCATTAAAATCGACTTTGAGGTATACCCAATCTATTTTAGAATCTAAAGATAGACATTGGGTAGATGAAGAGAGAACAAAGCATTTGCAAAAACTGTTACGTCATGCCACGGAAACAACAGCATTCTACAAGACAAAACGCTTTAAAACATTACAAGATTTTCCGGTCGTTAATAAAAATAGGATTCGTGATAATTTTGATGCTTTTTTTTCTGATAAATTTCAAAAAGAAAACTGTACAATAGCTTCAACAAGTGGTTCAACAGGCGCTCCTTTTCAACTTTATCAAAATAAAGAAAAGGTTCGCAAAATTCAGGCAGATAATTTGTATTATTCGTCCCAATCCAATTATCAATTAGGAGGATTTTTAGTGTTTATTAGAATATGGCCTAAATACATTCATTTTAAATTACAATTTAATTTTTTGGTTAAGAATTTTAAACCCTGGAACATCTTATGTCTTTCAGATGCTAAAATTGCTGAGCTCATATCCCAACTAAATAAGCGAACTACGGCCATCAGTTTTCTTGGATACCCAACGGCTTTTGAAAAAATCTGTAACTATATAGATACTTTAGAGCAAAATCCAATTCGTTTTAAAACCAAATCCATTATTACAATTTCTGAAAGTTTAAATTCTTATACAAAAACGGCTACAAAACACTATTTTGGAATTACACCATTATCTAGGTATTCAAATAACGAAACTGGTATTATGGCGCAACAACTTAGTGCGGAAGAGACAAAATTTAGAATTAATGATTCTAGTTACATCATGGAAATCTTAGCTCTAAATGAAGATAAAGTATTACCTGATGGTGAGGCAGGACGTATTGTTTTAACGGATTTATACAATCTAGCAACGCCTTTAATAAGATATGATACTGGTGATATTGGTATTATGGAACACGACGCCTATGGTCGACCGTTTTTTTCTAAAATTTCAGGTAGAAAAGTAGATCAACTCTATAACACTAAAGGAGAGCTTATTTCATCCCATTTATCGCTGAGGTTAATGGATTACGGTCAATTCAAGCAATTTCAATTGATTCAGAAAAGTAGAACAGAATATCACATTAACCTCAATACTAATAAGGCCATAGACGAAGTAGAATTAATTTCAGATTATAAAGCTTATTTTGGAGACGATGCTATTATAAAAGTAAATTATGTTGATGAAATTCCGCTTTTAGCTTCTGGAAAGAGAAGGGAAGTGGTCAATGAATTTTACACTTAAATTAGCCTAAATATTTAGAATCAGCTTTTCTTTCTTTTATGGTGTTTACGGGAGAGCCAAAAGCCTGTTTATAATCAGCAATAGGTTTTAGGACTAAGGATCCTGCTCCAACGACAGAATTGTGACCTATTATAATATTGTGAATTATAGAGGCGCCAAGACATATCGCAGAACTATTACCGATATGAACATTTCCACCAACCGTAACGCCAGATGCTAAACTAGAAAAATCTCCCATTGTTGAATCGTGACCAAAAGTAGATGCCGTATTTAAAATACAACCAATACCTACGTTAGAATTGGCATTGATAACACTATTAGCCATAATAACAGAACCATGACCAATAGTAACATCTAAAGCAATAATGGCACTAGAGTGTATTATAGAAGGGAAGTTTAACTGTGGTGCAATTGTTGTAATTTTTTCATAAGCTCGTAGTCGGGAATAATTATCTCCAACCGCAATCACAATGCCTTCTATTTTCAATTCGTTTATCAATTGAGGGAGATGGGTTAAATTGCCAAGAATTTTATAGCTCATAATACCATTGCCAATAGGCTTATAAGAGTCTATAAAGCCTTTAATGGCGTAGGTTTTATTTTTTAGAATAATATCTACAATCATTTTTGCATGACCAGAAGCCCCATAAATTAAAATATTTTTCATTAATCGTATTTAAATTTTAGTGATTATTAGAAATGAAAAGCGCGAATTTGATTTTATAAAGATAACCATTGTATTCTATTTTTTGAAAATAGTTAAAAACTTAAAGGTTTAGTATTCAGAAAGTAAATCATTAACTTTTTTAAGGTTAATTTTGACCTTTTAATAAGCGTTTTATAAGATATGATATTCAATATAGCATTCACAAAAAAAGAAACTAAGAACCTAGCAGTTAAACTCAATGCTAAAGGAGAACAGTTTGTGGTAAAAGGACATCCTTGGGTGTTTTCTAACAGTATTGTAAAAATAAACGATGATCCCAACACTGGCGATTTAGCCATTATATTTAGTAAGAATAAAAATAAG
The DNA here is from genome assembly GCF_054366245.1 of Winogradskyella sp. PC D3.3. Taxonomy (NCBI): domain Bacteria; kingdom Pseudomonadati; phylum Bacteroidota; class Flavobacteriia; order Flavobacteriales; family Flavobacteriaceae; genus Winogradskyella; species Winogradskyella sp. PC D3.3. The sequence goes on from NZ_CM135962.1 coordinate 2,648,607, forward strand.
GTCGTTGGTTTGGGCTTGTACGATGCTGATTCTCCTATCCGAATTAAAATCATTCATAATGCAGAGACTAAGGTTAAGATTAATGCCGATTTTTTTCAACATAAAATTGCTTTAGCTTTTGAAAAGCGAACAGAATTGTTGCAAACCAATACTAATAGTTATCGCTTAATATTTGGTGAAAATGATGGTTTCCCTGGATTAATAGCTGATGTTTATAATCACGTGTTAGTCGTGAAATTGTATTCCGAAATTTGGTTACCTTATTTAGAATCTATTCTAGAAAGTTTACAACAAACGTCTCAGGCAGAAACTATTGTAATGCGTTTAAGTCGTAGTTTACAAAATAGTAAAAGTCATAATTTAAATGATGGTGACGTGATATTTGGTACGCTCGAAAATGAAGTTATAGAATTTGTGGAGCATGGAGTTAAGTTCTCAGCGAATGTTATTAAAGGGCATAAAACAGGCTATTTTTTAGATCATAGAGATAATAGAAGACGTGTTGGAGAATTAAGTAAAGGGAAATCTGTATTAGATGTTTTCTCTTATGCTGGTGGATTTTCAGTTCATGCTTTAGCTAAGGGAGCAACCGAAGTCACAAGCTTAGATATTAGCAAGCAAGCTTTAGATATGGCTCGTGAAAACGGTAAGCTCAATGCTTATTCTGGACATCATAAAACCATATCTGGTGATGCCTTTGTAGAAATGAAGGGGTTAATAGAAAAAGGTAAAACCTTTGATGTTGTTGTAATTGACCCTCCAAGTTTTGCCAAGCAACAATCTGAAATTGATTTAGCGAAAAAGAAATATGCCCAATTAGCAGAGTTAGGTGAGAAGTTAACATCTAAAAATGGACTTTTAGTTTTAGCATCCTGTTCTTCTAGAGTATTGGCGCAGTCGTTCTTTGATTTAAATGAGTGGGTTCTAAATTCTCAATCTCGACTTTTTGAAACAGAGCTTAAAACAAAACACGATACTGATCATCCCATTGCATTTCCTGAAGGAGCTTATTTAAAATGTGGTTATTATCGATTCTTAGACGAATAATTGCTATGCATGCATAATAAATTATTATATTTGTATAACAAGATTTAGTCTCAGTAAAGTTGTTAACCTAGATGTTGAAGCATTTTAAACAGTAATAAATACCTCTAATAGTTATGCAAACTAAACTCACAGAATTACTCCATATAAAGTATCCAATAATTCAAGCCCCAATGTTTTTGGTCTCTAATGTTGCTATGGTTACAGAAGCAATGAAAGCTGGAATTGCGGGTTGTATTCCTGCTTTAAATTATAGGACTTTAGAAGAATTAAGAGAAGCTATAAAAGAACTTAAAGCGCATAAAGTTGAAGGTGGTTCATTTGGATTTAACTTAATTGTAAATAAATCGAACATAAAGTACAAAGGGCAATTAGAAGTGCTTTGTGAAGAAGGTTGTGATTTTATTATCACATCACTCGGTAGTCCCGAAGAAACAATAAGACAAGCGCATGCAGCCGGCATTAAAGTGTTCTGTGATGTTACGGATTTGAGATTTGCTAAAAAAGTAGAACAATTAGGTGCTGACGCAGCTATTGCTGTAAATAATGAAGCCGGAGGTCATCGAGGAAATTTGTCACCAGAAGAATTAACAAACTTGTTAAGCAAGGAATTATCAATTCCTGTAATTTCTGCAGGAGGAGTAGGGTGCAAAGCCGATATCGATAAAATGTTAAGCTACGGAGCAGAAGGGGTTTCTGTAGGAAGTCCATTTATTGCTTCTGTTGAAGCTGGTGTTACGGACGATTATAAACAAGCCTGTGTCGATTATGGTGCTAAAGATATTATAATGACCGAACGTATTTCTGGGACCCCTTGTACGGTTATTAATACTCCTTATGTTCAAAAAATAGGAACTAAAGCAACTTGGATTGAAAATCTACTAAACAAGAACAAAAGCTTGAAAAAATGGGTAAAGATGGTCCGGTTTTCTATAGGTATGAAGGCCACAGAAAAAGCCGCAAAAAAAGCGACGTACAAAACCGTTTGGGTGGCTGGTCCTAGTATTGAGCATACCACGGAGATTCTTCCTATTAAAGCGATAGTACACAAATTAACGACCGATTAATTATAGCATTTTTCTTTTATACGAAACAAAGGAGCTTATATTTTTTTTAGTACGGTATTACAAACTAAATCGATATCTGAGATGGTTAAAACCATTTATAAATGAAAGTTTAAGATACTAAGGCATTTAAAGATGTAACTTATAAATGCTTGGCGCTAAATTTGTTTGTAACAAAGCCGTCTGTTTTACGACGTATAAAGTAGAACAGATGTTTAATAAAAAAAAGAAAAGTTATGATTAATAAGGGAACATTAATATTAGGGGTATTAATTGGAGCAGCAGCTGGCATTTTGTTAGCACCAGATAAAGGAAGTGTAACAAGAGATAAACTCAAAAAAGAAGGAAAAGAAATTAAAGATCAAATTACTAACGATTTTACTGAAGTAAAAGAAGATTTATCTAAAGCAGCTTCTTCAGGAAAAGAGAAGCTGAAACAAGATTTAGAAGATTTCGCTTCAAAATCAAGTTATAAAACAGAACAAGCTATTACCTTTTTAGAAAAACAATTAGCTATTTTAAAAGATAAGAATAAAACCCTTCAGAAAACAAGCTAACATTAATTTTAACCGCTATTAAAAATATGTATTCTACAGGTTAAAAGCGCATTACTTTACTTTTGTATTGTACGAGACCATAAAACGTAGTATATAGTGTTTTTTTACTCTACCCTTAATCTTAGAGATATAAATATATGATTAAGTTTTATTGAGTTTTTTTGTTGAATTAAAACATATGCTATTTTAATAAATTTACATTAATTTAAGTATAGCGTGTAAGTACATTAATATAATTTTCGTATTTTAACATTTTACTATACGTACTTCTTCAAGTCATATTTATCTTTTTTTTTATTTATAAGTGACTCTTCATAAATTGAATGTGTCTCATATAATATATGTGAGAAATATTATAGTTAAAATATTTTTTTTATAGCAAATGTGTCTAGCTGTGTCTGTTCGATTTAACAGGTGTATTTGATGCTTTAAAAACTGTTAATGAAGACATTAGAATATTCTATCAAAAAAAGATATTTACTATTTATATCTACAATCATAGTAGTCATTATAACTGTTTTGGTTATTCTTCAAAGTAGTGTTAATAATCAAAAAAAATCAGCTTTATTAATAAGTAAAGCTTCTAATCAATGCCTGTTAAATGAACGTATGAATAGTTTAGTCTATTCTCTTGATAGTATTAATAGTGATACCATTAGCACAGAATTAGTAAGTGCTTTTAAAGACTATGTTGATGAATTTGAAAACACACATTATTTTTTAGACTCTGTAAATAAACAAGAAGGGGATAATAAGATCATAGATTCTTTGCTTAAAATTACTGATAAACAATCACAAAAAATAGTCTCTTCTAGTAGACGTATTATAAAGAGTGCTAATACAAACTTAATTGCCAAAGATGTAGATTATATTGCTGAAACAGAGTTGCCGTATTTCTTATCTATGCAGTCAGTGATAAGGGAATATCAAAAAAGTGCTGAAAACAATCTGAATAATCTATTACAAACTAGCTATTTTCTTGCACTTTTTGCAGCATTAGTCTTAATTGGAGAATTCCTGTTTATTTTAGTTCCGATACAAAATAAATTGTTTAAACAAAATTATAAACTTATAAAAATAAATAGTGATTTTTCTAAATCAGAAATCAAAATAAAAGAGCATTTAGAAGAATTAACAAATCTTAAGACAGATTTAGAAAAAAAGAAGCCTATAATAAGGCTTTTATTGAGCAAGCTCCTACAGCTATAGCAATGGTAGATACTCATATGCGTTATATAGCTGTTTCTCAACGTTGGATTTCAGATTATAAAATGGAAGGACAAGAATTTATTGGTCGTTCTCATTATGATTTATTTCCCGAAATAGGTGAGGAATGGAAATTAATGCATCAAAGGTGTTTAAAAGGAGAAACAAGCGCTTGCGAAGAAGAGCTTTTTATTCGTAAAGATGGATCTGTACAATGGATTTTTTGGGATGTTAGGCCTTGGTATAACTTAGAAGGTGACATAGGTGGTATATTAATGTATACCGGAGATATTACGCAGGCAAAAGAAAAAGAACAAGAAAACATTCGCATTCAAAATATATTGAATAAATCAAATGAACTTACTAGAATTGGGGCATGGGAATTTAATTTAATAAAAAATGAAGTATACTGGAGTAAGATTGTTTGTGAAATACATGGTGTGCCAGGAAATTTTAAACCAGATTTAGAATTTGCTATTGGTTTTTTCAAAGAAGGGAAAAGCAGAGATACCATTCAAAACGTAATGACAGCAGCTACAGAACAAGGAAAATCATTTGATGTAGAGCTAGAACTTGTTACAACAGATCATAAAATTATTTGGACACGTGCTATTGGGCAGGCGGAAATTCATAACGGTAAATGTATACGTGTTTTTGGAGTGTTTCAGGATATAAATGATAAAAAACTCGCTGAGTTAGCGCTTAATAAAGCTCACTCTCAATTGAAGGCCATTTTTAATTCTAAGGCTGTAGCTATTGTAGCTACCGACACCGATGGAATAATTCGAAAGTTTAATCCTGGAGCAGAAGCCTTAACAGGCTATTCTGCAGATGAAGTGATAGGATTAGAAAGACCTGTTTTATATCATTTAGGAGATGAATTAGATGCTTTTAAAGAAGATATTGCTAAACAGTATGGGAAAAGTGTATCAGGTTTTAATGCACAGGAAGAATTAGCAAAATATAATGCTTACGATACACGAGAATGGCATTATTTGAGAAAAGATGGATCAATTCTACCTGTTCAATTAACCTTAACATCTCTTAAAGACGAGAAAGGACAGCTTATTGGGTTTTTAGGGGTGTCTAATGATATATCAGAAAAAGAAATTGCTCAGGATGAACTCTTACGAAAAAATCAACTGTTGAATTTTGCAGAAGAAATCTCTTTATTAGGAAATTGGCAATGGAACACGGTGGTTGATAAAGTGGACTGGTCTAATAATATGTATAATATTTTTGAACTCGATACAGCGATTGATGATTTAAGCTTTGATACGTATTTTAGTTTTGTTCATCCTGAAGATAAAAACATTGTAACGGCTTATTTTGATCAAACTAGAGTTGATAAAAAACTAAAACGACTGACGCATAGGATTATAGTAGGTGATGGAGATGTTAAATTTATTCAACTTTTAGGAGAAGTTATTACCGATGTATTTGGTAATATCACTGAAATGATTGGTACTTGTCAAGATGTTACGGCAACTAAAGTAGCCGAAAGAGAATTGTTTGAAGCGCATACCCAATTAAAAGCCATATTTAATTCAGGGCCACTAGCTATTGTATCGGTTGATAATGATGGAGTTATTAATCATTTTAATAGCGGAGCAGAGTTGTTACTTGGATATGCTGCTTCAGAAATGATTGGATTAAAACGACCAGAAATTTATCATTTAGAAGAAGAACTCATAGCGTTTAAGGAAGACATTGCTAAAAAGTATAATAAAGGAGACCTCAAAGGTTTTAGTCCTTATTTAGAATTGTCAAAACACAATGCTTATGATACTCGAGAATGGACGTATAAAAGAAAAGATGGTTCTACGTTTCCTGTAGAATTAACCTTAACGGCCATTAAAAATAATGACGGTAAAAAAATAGGATTTTTAGCCGTAGCCAATGATATTTCTGATAGAAAAATGGCACAGAATGAATTGCTTCGTAAAAATCAAATTCTAAATTTTGCAGAGGAAATAACCATGATGGGGAATTGGCAGGCAGATATGGCAAATGACACTGTTAAATGGTCAACCAACCTGTATCGTATTTTTCAATTAGATGAAAATACTAATACAACTCTAGGAACATATCTTGATTATACCCATCCAGAAGATAAAGAACGTGTTGTTGAGCATATGCGAAAGACTGTTGAAGAAAAAGTATTTACTGATTTAGTACATCGTATTCAATTGGCAGATGGCACGATAAAAATTGTACAACTCTTAGCGCAAGTGGTTAAAGATGATTTAGACAATGTAATAGAAGTTATAGGTACATGTCAAGAAGTAACTGCCCAAAAAATGATTGAAACTGAGCTGATGCGTAAAAATCACTTTCTAAGTTTTGCAGAACGAATAACCAAGATGGGAAATTGGCAATGGGATACCGTTTCTGATACTTTAAAATGGTCTGCAAATTTGTATAAAATATATGAGTACGATGAAGATCTAACGGATTTAACTTATGAAACGTTCTTTAGTCAAGTTCATCCCGACGATAAAACTTATATCACAGATTATGTAGAAAGTGCATTTAAAGAAAAAAAGTTTCCTGATAATTTTATACATCGTATTGTAACTGGTAGTGGAATAATAAAAACGGTACATTATTTAGGGGAAGTTATTCTCAATGAGCAAGGAGAGGTTATTGAAATGATGGGAACTTGCCAAGATATTACAGAACAAAGGATGGAAGAAAATAAGTTTAGAGGCTTATTAGAATCAGCTCCAGATGCTATGGTAATTGTAAATGAAAACGATGAAATTCAATTAATAAATAAAGAAGCCGAAAAATTATTTGGTTATTCTATGGACGAGTTAATAGGTAAGAAGGTCGAAATGCTTATTCCTAAACGATTTGAAGACATGCATACAGAACATCGTACTAGTTTTTTTAGTGATGCCCCTGAGAAACGATTAACATCAGCAAGAAAAGAATTATATGCTTTAAATAATCAAGGCAAAGAAATTCCTATTCAAGTAAGTTTAAGTCCTATTGAAACCGAACAAGGCCTATTGCTATCTGCGGCAATACGAGATATTACTGCTCAAAAACAGGCAGAACATGAGATTTTAAGAAAGAATCAGTTATTAACTTTTGCAGAAAAAATAACGATGATGGGAAATTGGCAGTGGAACCTTGTTACAAATGTTGTAGAATGGTCTGCCAATCTTTATAATATCTTTGGAGTAGAAAAAGACAAGGTTGTGTCTTATGATACCTATTTTGGTTTTGTTCATAAAGACGATAAAGCAACAGTAACAACCCATGTAGAACAGGCAATTAATAATAAAAAGAATATTGACTTAGTACATCAAATAGTGACAAGAGATGGCACTGTAAAAACCATACACCTTTTAGCCAAAGTTATCATAGATAGTCATAATATGGTAGTTGAAATGGTGGGTACTTGCCAAGATGTAACGGCTCAGAGAATGGCAGAGAACAAATTTAGAGGGCTGTTAGAATCAGCTCCAGATGCCATGGTTATTGTTAATGCAGACGGAAAGATTCAGCTGATTAATAAACAAGCTGAAAAATTATTTGGATACACTGCAGAAGAATTATTTAATGAATCCGTTGAAATCCTTATTCCTAAACAATTTTCAGAAGAGCACGTATCGCATCGAGATGGTTTTTTCTCTAATCCTAAAGTGAGAACTATGGGAGTCGGAAATGAAAAAGAATTATTTGCCATAAATAAAAGCGGTAAAGAAATACCTATACAAATAAGTTTAAGTCCACTTCAAACAGAAGAAGGCTTATTAATCTCAGCGGCGATTAGAGATATTACAGTGCAAAAAAATGCTCAAACTAAAATCATAAAAGCTAAAAATGATTTAGAAGTTTTAGCACAGAAATTGATGATACAAAATAGTCAACTTGCAGATTTTGCACAGATTACGTCTCATAATTTACGTGCTCCAGTAAGTAACTTAAATTCGCTTCTAGGGTTTTATGTAGAATCAGATGATGCTGAAGAAAAAGACTTTTTGTTTCAAAAATTTGAGGCCGTTATTAATCATCTAACAATTACTTTAAATACCCTAGTAGAAGCATTAAAGATTAGAGGTGATAATTCAAGGGAGAAGGAAGATATTTTGTTTGAAAATGTATTAAAAACGACTACAGATATTTTAAGTGGAGAAATATTAAAAACAAATGCTATAATTAATGCGGATTTTTCTAAATTGCCATTAATAAATTATGATAAAATTTATTTAGAAAGTATTTTTCTTAATTTAATAGGTAATGCTATAAAGTATAGGTCTAAGGATAGAGACCCAGAAATTAGTATAGCATCGGAAAGAGACAACGGGAAAATTAAATTAACAATATCTGACAATGGCTTAGGTATAAATTTAGAGAGACATGGTAATAAAATTTTTGGTTTAAATAAAGTATTTCACAGACATCCAGATGCTAAAGGTGTAGGGTTATATATGACCAAAACACAGATTGAAGCCATGGGTGGAGCTATTAACGTATCGAGTAAAGTAAATAAAGGGACAACATTTACAATAATTTTTTAATTATGAACAGTAATTACAATATATGTGTAATTGATGATGACGACATCTATCAATTTACTATTGTTAAAATGCTTAAGGCCATTGATTTAGATAAGGAAATAAGTCTTTTTTCGGATGGAGAAGAGGCCTTAGAGTTTTTGATAGATAACCTTTATAATAATGAAGAACTTCCAGATATCATTTTTTTAGATATTAATATGCCTATTATGGATGGGTTTCAATTTATGGAAGAGTACGTTAAGATAAAACCAAAATTAAATAAGAAAATAATTATCTATATGGTGTCTTCTTCTGTTGACCCTGTAGATATTGAGAGAGCTAAGAATATCAGCGATATATCGGATTATATTATAAAACCGATAAGGGCGGGACAGTTGCAAGAAATTATGGCTAATCTTTAAAAAGGAGGTTTATTGTTTAAATTTGTCTTAGACTAAATTTTCAATAAACGCAACATTTACAACATGTGTGCCTTTAAAAGGCATAAAGCTAACCTTGTCTCCAAATAGATCTTTAGCTCGTGCGGACTCAAGTTGAATTCTTTGCTCATCTAAATATTCATCTTCAGTGCCATAAATCAGTTTTACCTTGGTGTCTTTAGATAGATACTTATAATCTTTAGCGGTTAATTCTTTTGGAATTCCACCAGAATGAAGAACAAGCTGATCACATTGCAGTTGGCGTTTTGCTATATAGCGCATGGCTACACTAACGCCTTGAGAATAGCCAAAAACGATTAAATGAACACCTTCAGGAATTTTTTCAACTTCTAATACTGCATCAATATAGTTTACAATATTTTCCATTCCGGCTTCGGTATTATCACGCGTTAACCAATTAGCACCAACATGCATTTTAGGTTGAATATAAAATTTGCTGGGAGCTTGTGGCGCAATAATGTAATTGTCTTCAGCATTTAAACCTTTAAAGTATTTGAGAAAATAACGACTCATGTAGCCCATACCATGACACACCAACCAAACCGTTTTCGTGTGTTCCGTAAGTGTATTTAAAGTAGAGTAGGAGTTGCGGCTTGTATACGAGATTTCTTTCTCTTGTGAATTCATTTTTCTAGCGGTTTCTGTATCTTTGTAATCGATTCAAAAATACTATTTTATATGCAAATGACTAAAGAGGATTTCCTAGCTAAAGCGAATGCAGCAAGCAAAAATACCTTAATGGAAACCTTAGATATTGAAATGGTGGACTTTGGAGATGATTTTTTAGTGGCCAGAATGCCTGTAACATCCAAAGTGTACCAACCCGATGGAGTATTACATGGAGGGGCAACTGCTGCTTTAGCTGAAAGTGTAGGTAGTTTTGCATCGCATATTTTTATAGATACCGAGGATATGTTTGTACGTGGCTTAGAAATTACAGCGAATCATCTAAAAAGTGTAACCGAAGGTTATATCTATGCTAAAGCGACGTTTTTGCATAAAGGACGTACCACACAACTGCTAGATATTAGAGTAACAGACGAAGCTGATAACCTAATATCAATCTGTAGGCTGTCTACAATTTCACTTCCAAAAAAGAAATAAGTAATGGATGCAATATCCTTTTTTAATGCTTTAGAACAACAATACAAAAATAATTTACCTTTTGTAGTTTATAGTAGACCAATCAATTCAATCATTAAATCTTGGTTACAAGAAGATGATACTGTTCATAAATCTGAAACATTTACTGAGAGTGGATTTTTATTTGCTCCTTTTGATCTTAAACAAAACAGTATTCTTTTTCCAAAAGAACGCTGTCTATATTCTGAAATAACGACGGATAGTTTAGACGTTGAAGATTTTGAACCTACCGCAATCACTCAAAGTGAAACTGAGAGGATTCAACATATCGATTTAGTTTCTAAAGGTATCCAAAGTATTAAAAATAACGATTTACAAAAAGTGGTATTATCACGCTGCCAAACAAAATCACTTCAAGATACCAATCCATTAACCATTTTTAAACGCCTTTTTAATACTTATACAAATGCAATGGTGTACTGTTGGTATCATCCTAAGGTAGGACTATGGATTGGAGCTACACCAGAATTATTATTAAAAGTTGAAGGCAAACGACTCACCACCATTTCTTTAGCAGGAACACAGCCTTACCAAAACCAGTCAGAAGTAACTTGGACAAATAAAGAGTTTGAAGAGCAGCAAATTGTTACGGATTATATTACGGAACAATTAAAACCATATACCGAAAGTATTACTATATCAGAAGTCGATACGGTAAGGGCTGGAAATTTATTACATCTAAAAACGAGAATCAACGGTGTTTTAAAAAACAATGCAGATCTAAAATCTGTAATTGAAGCTTTGCATCCAACTCCGGCGGTTTGTGGGTTTTCTAAGGCTAAAGCAAAGAATTTTATTCTTAACAACGAAAACTATAATAGAGAATATTATACTGGCTTTTTAGGCGAATTAAATCTAAAACAAAGCAAAACCCGTAACACTAATAGGCGTAACGTAGAGAATAATGCTTATGCTGTTATAAAAACACAGTCTAGTTTTTATGTAAATTTACGCTGTATGCAACTCAAAGATGCCAAAGCAAATATTTATGTAGGTGGAGGTATTACCAAAGCTTCTAACCCAGAGAACGAATGGGAAGAAACCGTGAATAAAACAGCCACAATAAATACAGTACTTAATTAATTTGCTTTAATAGTTCTGTAACGGCAGCTTCAATTTGTTGGTCTTTTCCGTTTGTGATGGTATTAAAATCATTTTTCACCTTAATGTCTGGTTCCAATTGCTTGTTTTCTAAAACATCACCAGCTATATCAGTAACTTGCATATTAGGTATTCCAAAAACAATTCCATTTTGAATACGTTCCCACCAAACAAAACTACAGGTGCCAGGAACAGGCATGCCTACAAGTTTTCCAATTTTTAAATCCTTATAACCAGCAGGTGTACAATGGGCATCTGAGTAATTAGATTCTCCAACGAGCATAATGCTTGGTTTCGTCCAACGACGCTGTGACTCGGTGCCGACAACCTTGCCACCACTTTTAAATTCCATATATTGTTTACCACTTAAGAAGGTTGTAAGATCGTCTACTAAGTCACCACCACCATTAAATCGCGTATCTACAATGAGTGCTTTTTTGTTTACTTCTTCACCCATCACTTCTTCTAAAAACTCACGATAACTGCCATCGCTCATACTTCTGACATGCATATAGCCCAATTTACCATCAGATAATTGGTGTACTAACTTTCGGTTTGTTGCAATCCATCGTTGGTAACGCAATTCATTTTCTTCACCTAATGAAATTGGTTTTACGCGTTCTTTCCATCGTGTCTTAGTTTCAGGATTGTAATAAGATAATATCGTTGGTTGTCCTGCTTTACGGTTCAATACACTATAAAAATTCATGTTTTCTGTAATCAGAATACCATCAATGGCTTCAATAATTGTACCGGGTACAACTTTCTTTTCACCTTGAATTAATGGGCTACCATTCATAATTTCTAACACTTTCAAGCCTTTACCTTTATAAGTGGTGTCATATAACACTCCTAAGGCCGCTGTTTGGTCTCCTTTTTTATCGTTTTGAGTAAATCTTGCACCTGTATGAGAAGCATTTAATTCACCCAAAAGCTCGCCTAAAATATCCTTAAAATCGTAATCGTTATTTAAGTACGGCACAAATTTCTTGTAGTTTGTTGTTAGTGAATCCCATGGTGCACCATGTAAGTTGGGGTCCAAGAATTTTTTCTTCACTTGTCTAGAAACATGATCCATTAGATAGGTGCGCTCTGAAGCTAAGTTAAAAGCCATTTCAGAGTTTAAGGCAACGGCTTTTTTCTTACCAGAAGTCACATCTATTTTTGAGATTTTACCTCCACTTAAAACAAATAGATGCTTACCATCCTTATCAAAAAATAAACTTCCACCGTTTCCAAATTTACCGAGTGATTTTATCTCTTTTGTTCTTAAATCTAACGTCCATAAATCGGCTTTGCTATCGGATTTACCTATATAAAACAATTGTTTTGTGTCTTGGGATAATAGGGAAGATGATAATCGACTAGAGAATAAGGTTAGTTTTTCTTTTCGTTTGTGAAGATTGTCAAAATCTATCGTAATCGCTTTTAATGGTTTTGTTTTTTCTTTATCTTTTTTACCTTTCTTTTTTTCTGAATCGTCTTTAGAATCTTCATTCTTTTTTTCGTCATCGTTTAATAATTCAAATTCATCTTTCTTTAGTTTGAATTTATCATAAGCCATCTGCGTTAAGAAAACACCATAGATATCACTTTCTGTAGGTCCTGTTTTTGCGACACTGTGCAAACCGCTTCGATCTGAAGCCCAATATAAAATACTGCCATCTTTAGACCATTGAGGTGAGGAGTCGCTAAACCCACTTCTAGAAACATTAATGAGTTTTTGATCTCCGTTGGCACTAACAATACCTATTTCGCCAACCCAATAACGATCGGGATTAAAGGTTACAGCAAACCATTTTCCATCAGGACTCCATTGAAAATCTTGATCACCATCGGCGTAAGAAAAATGCTTTTCCCCATTGTGTATGTTTATAATTGCTTTGGTTTTTATATTAATGGTTTTAAGCTTAGTCCGATCTTCTAAATAAGCGACAGCATCTCCAGATGGTGAGAATTTGGGTTGAAATGTTTCAGCATCATTTTCTAATAAAACAGTTTCTTTGAGTTCTATAGCGTTAGCAAAATAGGTTTCGTCTTTATGGGATAAGGTTAAGGTATAGAGGTTCCAACTATTATTACGCTCACTAGCATAAACGATGGTACGCCCATCTGCACTAATGTCAATTTGGCGTTCTTTTTCAGGGGTATTTGTTAAGCGTCTTGTTAAACTACCATCTACAGTCGTAGCAAAGACATCACCTCTAAAAACAAAAATTAATTCTTTGCCGTTAGGAGAGGGTACCATTTCTTCAACACTGCCATTAACAAAAAGCAATTCATTTTGTGGTATAGACTGATCACCAGAAACATCTACAGTGATTAATTGGGGAGATTCGTTCGGGATTTGCGTATATATTTGACCGTTGTAACTATAAGCAAGTACATCCGTATTAGAAATTGATAATTGACGTACGGGATGCATTTTAAAATTTGAAATTTGAACTGTTGTATTGGGATTAGAAAGTGACGATTGATGGACATTCATCGTTCCTGATGCTTCAGACAAATAATAAATGGTATCTCCAGAACCAAATACAGGATTTCTGTCTTCGCCATTAAAACGCGATAATTTTTGGTAGTCTCCTGATGCTTTTTTTAGCCATATATCACGTGTTACAGAAGATGTATGATGTTTTCTCCATTCATCTTCATACCCTTTTATTTCTTCAAATAAAATATCTCCATTAGCATTGTTTTTAGCCTCGTAAGCCGGAATACTTAACAGTTGCTTCGGCATTTCGGCAGTTAAGGACACTGAATAAAGTTCTCCTAATTGATGAAATAATAAAGATTTCTCATTATCTAAACGGATAGAGTTAAACCAAACGTTGTTATCATCTTGAGAAAAATCAGTAGCCCAATCATCGGCTGAATGGTAAGTTAACCGCTTAAGATTCCCTCCGTTTAAATCCATTACAAAAACATCAAAATTACCATGTCGGTTTGATGAAAATGCAATTTTAGTTCCGTCATGAGACCAAACGGGTTTCGTATCATAAGCACTATGGGTTGTTATTCTGTTGGCTTTTCCTCCATCTACAGAAACCGTGTAAATATCGGCGTTGTAAGTGAATGCGATGTGTTCTCCATTGGGTGATATGGCTGTGTTCCTAAACCATAAATTTTCGTTGTTTTGGGCAAATGTGTTGGGACTTATAAATACCGTTAAGAGTGCGACGAATAGAGGGATGATTTTCATTTAAAATGGATTAAGTATTGGTTTTGTAAGTTAGGAAAAAAACAAAGATAAAATCAAATCGTAATTAGTTCTATTTTTAGACGAAGCTCTATTTTGTTATCTCCTTTTATTAGGTAATTTTGTATTTATATGAAGTACTCTAAAATACCCTTATCACAAACCGTGATTACTTTATGCAAAACACATAATGTTAAGCATATTGTGATTTCACCAGGTAGTAGAAATGCCCCTTTAACCATTGGTTTTACTCACGATGATTTTTTTAATTGTTACAGTATTGTAGATGAACGTTGTGCGGCTTTTTTTGCTTTAGGAATAGCACAGCAATTACAAGAACCGGTAGCTGTAGTTTGTACATCTGGAAGTGCGTTGTTAAATTATTATCCTGCAATTTCAGAAGCGTATTATAGCAATATTCCACTGGTGGTATTATCTGCCGATAGACCAAAACACCTTATAGATATTGGAGATGGACAAACCATAAAACAAAAAAATGTCTATGGTGAGCATGTCTTATATAATGCTAACTTAAAACTAAATCTAAAAGAAGGGGATAGTGCTATTTCAGAAAAAGAAAAGCCTATCTTTAAAAGTATAGAGAATCGATTAGAGCGCTTTTTAGGGCTTCAAAAAGATATTCAAACGCATAATGAATCTGAAATTCATGATGCTCTTACCATTGCTAAATTAAATTCAGGACCAGTACATATTAATTGTCCGTTTGATGAGCCCTTGTATGACACAACAGAGGAATTAAGTATAAATCCTAAACCTTTTAAGATACAACATAGAGAAGACAAAGTTGATCGTTTTGAAATTAAAAGTCTTTTAGATGTTTGGCACAGTGCTAAGCGAAAAATGATTTTGGTGGGCGTGTTACAACCTAATTCTATTGAAGCACAATGGATACAGGAAATCGCAGACGACGATAGTATTATTGTACTAACGGAAACGACGTCTAATTTGCATCATGAAGACTTTTTTCCAGGAATAGATAAATTGATAGCACCGTTGAATGAAGACGATTTCAAAGCGTTGCAACCAGATATCTTAATCACTTTTGGAGGTTTAATCGTTTCCAAAAAGATAAAGATGTTTTTAAGAACTTATAAACCAGCGTTTCATTGTCACGTTGGTTTATCTAAAGCAAATGACACTTTTTTCTGCTTAGAAAAGCATATTAAATTACGTCCGAATACTTTTTTAAGTACATTTTTACCACTAGTAACGCACCACACAAAGAGTAGCTATAAAAGTACTTGGCTTGCCATACGTCAAAAACGACGAAAGTTACAAGAGAAATATCTGCAAACCCTACCGTTTTCAGATTTTACAGTTTTTAATACAATATTAAAAAGCATCCCAAAACAAAGCTTACTGCAAGTTGGAAATAGTTCTGCAATACGATATGTGCAATTGTTTCAACTAGCAAAGAGTGTTGATGTATTTTGTAATAGAGGGACAAGTGGTATTGATGGTAGTACAAGTACAGCAATTGGGGCTTCGGTGGTTTCCGAAAAACGAACCACGTTTATAACCGGCGATTTAAGTTTCTTTTATGATAGCAATGCTCTTTGGAACAATTACATCCCTAAAACCTTCAGAATAATTGTAATTAATAATGAAGGAGGTGGAATATTTAGAATTTTACCAGGAGATAAAAACACAGAAAATTTTGATCGCTTTTTCGAAACGAAACATCATTTAACGGCTAAACAATTAAGTGAAATGTACGGTTTTGAATATATTGTGGCTAAAGATGAGAAACAGTTAGATACACACTTAGAATCCTTTTTTAAAGACGGAAAGCAACCAAAGTTATTAGAGATATTTACACCATCTCGTGTGAATGACAAAATTCTGCTCGATTTTTTCAGTTATATTAAGTAAAATATAAAAAACAATTATGAAGTGACATTTTGATTTTTATTGTGTCTAAAAATTAGTACCTTTAAAGGGAAGAATTTTAGAGATAATTAATTTAATACAAATAGAAAAGATGAGTAAAAGAGATGATTTAATCGTAAAGTATGCGGCAGATTTAAAAGATAAATGTGGTGTTAATCCAGATATGGATTTATTAACTAAAGTAACCGTAGGTTTAGGTCCTTCAATTTACAATGCAGATTCATCTACAGTTTCAGGTTCTGATGAAAAAGAATTGGCTACTGTAAAAAATAATTTTTTAATCAAAAAATTAGGATTAACGGATGGTCCAGAATTAGACAAAGCTATTGATGCTGTAATAGAAAAATATGGTCGCTCTAATAGAACTAAATATAGAGTAGTAGTATATTATTTACTAACAGTACATTTCAAAAAAGAGTCGGTTTATGCATAAGCATAACTTTAAATAATAGGAAGCGTTATAATGTAAAAATTATAACGCTTTTTTTATTTAGAAATATTTCACTTTCCATTTCACTTCTTTTTAAAATCTCATTAAAATATATTTACCTTTGCAATATGATATATTTAGGAGAATACAATACATTAGAAATTTTAAGAGATACAGAACCAGGATTGTTTTTGGGTGATGGAGCAGAAGGAGAAGTCCTTTTGCCAAATCGATATGTACCTAAAGTATTTGAAATAGGTGACAAAATAGAAGTCTTTGTTTACTTAGATAATGAAGAGCGGCCTGTTGCAACAACAGATCAGCCTTATATTAAAAAAGGAGATTTTGCCTTATTACGTTGTAACCAAGTAACCGATTACGGAGCATTTTTAGATTGGGGCTTAGTAAAGGAGCTATTTTGTCCTTTTAGAGAACAGGCTTTTAAAATGAAAGCTGGTGGTTGGTATTTAGTGCATTGTTATTTGGATGAAGAATCTGGACGATTAGTGGCATCTAGCAAAACAAATAGATTTCTAGATAATAAAGTATTAACTGTGGCTCAATTTGAAGAGGTTGATCTTATCGTATCACATCCTTCTGAATTAGGAATGAATGTTATTGTCAATAAAACACACCTAGGTCTCGTTTTTAATGATGATATCTATAAAGATATTAGTGTAGGAGATCGTCTTAAAGGAATCGTTAAAAAAGTTAGAGAAGATAATAAACTCGATATTTCACTTAATCAAATAGGTTATAGAAATATAGAACCTAATGCAGAACATATTCTAAATGAATTGCATGATAATGGTGGTTTTTTACCTGTGCATGATAAATCGAATCCTGAAGTGATTAAAGATTTATTGCAAATGAGTAAAAAGAGCTTTAAAAAAGCAATTGGGTCATTGTATAAAGAACGTCAGATAGAAATTAAAGAAGACGGTATTTATTTATTATAAGAATTATTTTCTTGAGATAAGGAGTCTTCAATCCAAGTAATCGCGTTTTCAAAATCTTTAAATACTTTTCTATTGAATTTAAAAAAGAGACTTTCAATTTCAATAATACGTTCTGTAAGATTGCTATAAACAATTATAGCATAAGCTTTTAGATTTTTGAATGTTTCGTTGAATATTTGGGCATCATTTAGGTTTATTGAATAGGAATTTATTCTATTAGCAATAAAACCAAATGGTTGATCTTCAAAATGTGTTTTTACAAGAAAAGCAAGTTCATCAAAGTTCTTAAAATTTATATCCGCACCTTCTTTAAACTCTGCTACCATAAAATTTTGGTAAAGATATATAATGCCTAATTTTATTTTGTAGGCCTTATAAGGTTGATTGTATATCTGTGGATTATAATTCATTGTATATAAATAAAATATCTGCAAATATACTATGCTTGCATAATAAAATAAAGTAAAACTTAGAGTTTAGTGTATTATTATTAATTTCTTACTTTTGCGCTTAAAATAGTGATAAATATGAGCCATATAGATTGGAAAGTTGCCAAGTCTTATGAAGATATAACTTACAAAAAATGCAATGGAGTTGCTAGAATTGCATTTAATAGACCAGATATACGCAATGCATTTCGTCCAAAGACGACTTCAGAACTTTATGATGCATTTTATGATGCTAATGAAGATGTAAATATAGGTGTTGTACTATTAAGTGCAGAAGGGCCTTCAACCAAGGATGGTATTTGGAGTTTTTGTTCAGGAGGTGATCAGAAGGCTAGAGGACGTCAAGGTTATGTTGGAGATGATGGTTATCATCGTTTAAATATATTAGAAGTACAGCGACTCATTCGTTTTATGCCAAAAGCAGTGATTGCTGTTGTACCAGGTTGGGCTGTAGGTGGTGGTCATAGTTTGCACGTAGTTTGTGATTTAACCTTAGCGAGTAAAGAACATGCTATTTTTAAACAAACAGATGCAGATGTAACCAGTTTTGATGGTGGCTACGGATCTGCTTATTTGGCAAAAATGGTCGGACAGAAAAGAGCTAGAGAAATATTCTTTTTAGGTCGAAATTATTCTGCTCAAGAAGCTTTTGATATGGGGATGGTAAATGCGGTTGTGCCACATGAAGATTTGGAAGATACCGCTTATGAGTGGGCTCAAGAAATATTAGCAAAGTCTCCAACATCGATAAAAATGCTCAAATTTGCCATGAATCTAACCGATGATGGTATGGTTGGACAACAAGTATTTGCTGGTGAAGCAACACGGTTAGCTTATATGACAGATGAAGCTAAAGAGGGCAGAGATGCCTTCTTAGAAAAAAGGAAGCCTAACTTTCCAAAAAAATGGATTCCTTAATCTAAACCTGAATAAATGGATAAAATTAAACCGTGGCTTTCTGCCATGCGATTAAGAACTTTACCGCTTTCTGTTTCCGGAATTATTCTAGGTGGCTGCTTTGCCTTCTATAATGGTTACTTTAATCCTTGGGTGTTTTGTTTTGCAATTTTAACAACTATCAGCTTGCAAATACTATCAAACTTAGCTAATGATTATGGTGATGGTGTACGAGGTACAGATAATGAAGAACGTGTTGGACCTGATCGTGCTATTCAAAGTGGAGCCATTACGCCAGATGAAATGATGGATGGTATAAAACTCAATATCATTATAGTCATCATATTTACGATGATACTTATTTGGAATGCATTCGATCATGGAAGCATTTTATATATTTTACTGTTTTTATTACTAGGAGGTCTTTCAGTTTATGCGGCTCTAAATTACACTATGGGAGATTCACCTTATGGATATCGTGCACTTGGTGATGTTTATGTCTTTGTTTTTTTTGGATTAATTAGTACACTAGGGTGTTATTTCCTTTTTGCGCATAGAATAGATCATGTGGTGATTTTACCAGCGATTTCAGTAGGCTTATTAAGTGTAGGTGTGTTAAATTTAAACAACATGCGAGATATTGAATCTGATACCAATGCAGGAAAAATTACTTTAGCCATAAAATTGGGTAAGAAACGAGCTAAACAGTATCATTTTGCGCTAATAATAGGAGCTATGCTATTGACGGTAGTGTTTTCAATATTATATTATGTTGAGCCTTATAATTTTATGTATATGTTAGCGTTTATTCCTTTGTTAATTCATCTTAAAAAAGTGAAAGTAGCAGAACAACCTAATGCTTTTGATAGTCAATTAAAAGTTTTAGCATTATCGACATGCCTTCTCGCAATACTTTTAGGAGTTGGTTATATTTTGTATTAATTTTAAAGAACAATTTAGCCTTTAAATTACTATAACATGAAAATTACATTTTACGGTCATGCCGCTTTAGGCATTCAAATAAACGATATTTATATTTTAGTCGACCCTTTTATTACCGGGAACGACAAGGCTTCAGAAATAGATATAGAGACGCTAAAAGCGGATTATATTTTAGTAACACATGCGCATCAAGATCATATTTTAGATGTCGAAGCCATTGCAAAACGCACTGGAGCTATTATTATTTCAAATTTTGAGATTGTTACCTATTTTCAAAATAAAGAGTTAGAAGGCCATCCTATGAATCTCGGTGGAGCATGGGATTTTGAATTTGGAAATCTTAAATATGTGAATGCCATTCATACGTCTTCATTTCCGGATGGATCTTATGGCGGACAACCTGGTGGATTTATTATTGAAGGTGAACATAAGACGATTTATATCGCAGGAGATACAGCCTTGACTATGGACATGAAATTAATTCCGATGCAAACCAAGCTCGATTTGGCCATTTTGCCTATCGGAGATAATTTTACAATGGGAATTGATGATGCTATTTTAGCTAGCGATTTCGTTGAATGTGATAAAATTTTAGGTTATCACTTCGATACCTTTGGGTATATTGAGATTAATCATGAAGAAGCCAAACGGAAATTCTTCGATAAAGGTAAAGACTTAATGCTATTAGCTATTGGCGAAAGTGTAGAACTATAGGTTTAGCATTTGTAACAGCACATAGACCGTGTCTTGAGTAAGAATATAGAGTTAATGATATTTAAATTGCTTATTTATGTTTCATTAACCATTCATTTCTTAAGTCTTCACTCAGTTTACCGCTGCCATCGTGTTTCCATCCAGGTGGTTTAAACAAATAGCGGATTCTGTTTTTTAAAGATAGGTGTTTTGTAAAAGCATCTTTCAACATGTGCCACCATTCAATAAAAGCAATCTTAATTGGATTGTACGTTTTAATGTTCGTTACCAATCCATAGATGACTTTTTCTTCACTTAATTCCGGTTGAAACGTGCCAAATAACCGATCCCAAATAATTAAAATACCGGCATGGTTTCGATCTAAGTAAATAGGATTGCTACCGTGATGAACTCTATGGTGAGAAGGTGTATTAAAAATAGTTTCAAACCATTTAGGCATTTTGTTTATCGTTTTGGTATGGATCCAAAATTGATACAATAGACTAATCGACATCTGTAATAAAATCATGGCAGGATGAAAGCCCAATAAAGGTAACCACAACCAAAATATAAAGGTATAAAAACCACCAGACCAAGTTTGTCTAAGTGCGGTGCTTAAATTATAATGTTCAGAGGAGTGGTGTACAACATGCGATGCCCAAAATAAACGGCACTCATGAGACACTCTATGAAACCAATAATACGCAAAATCATCAGCAAAAAACAGCAATACAAATGACCACCAAGCTATAGGGATAGTAAAAAAACGGAAATGATTATAAACCCAAAAGAGAGCCAATAATACCATGATTTTACTGGCAAAACCTAAAAACACATTACCTAAACCCATCACAATAGAAGAAAAAGCATCTTTAACTTCGTACGTTTTAATTTGTTGTTTTGCAGTGATATATAATTCTAATAACATGGCTAATGCAAAAAAAGGGATTGCATAAAGAATAATATTAGGGAAATCAGGCATTATCAGTTAGTGTTAGACCTCTAATTTACAAAAATAATTAACTACTTTTGATTCCTATGATCAGAGCAGCATATAAACAATACATCTTAAACTTTAAACGGCCTAGCGGAACATCGAGAGGTGTGATGACGACAAAAGAAACATGGTTAATTTTGTTGGAAAACGAAGGTAAAATAGGAGTAGGAGAGTGTGGTATTTTAAGAGGCTTATCTGTTGATGATAGGCCAGATTTTGAAGATAAATTAAAATGGGCTTGCCATAATATCCATCTTGGATTAGAATATTTAATACTTGAGTTAGTGGAATACCCAAGTATTCAATTTGGATTAGAAACCGCTTTTAAATCTTTAGAAAGTAAGGATCAGTTTCAGTTGTTTCCTTCAGATTTCACTAAAGGAAAGGCTAGTATTCCTATTAACGGTTTAGTTTGGATGGGAGATGAAGATTTTATGCGAAGCCAAATCAAGGAAAAAATAGAAACAGGATTTCATTGTATCAAACTAAAAATTGGAGCTATTGATTTTCAAACAGAGTTAAACATTTTAAAATCAATTCGACAAGAATTTTCAGTGTCTGATATTGAATTAAGAGTGGATGCCAATGGCGCATTTTCACCTAATGAAGCTTTAGAAAAATTAAAACAACTTTCAGAGTACCAATTACATTCTATAGAACAACCCATAAAACCAAATCAGTTTGAAGTTATGGCAGAGCTTTGTAAAACAACTCCATTACCAATTGCATTAGACGAAGAATTAATTGGTGTGTTTTCTAAAGACCATAAACGAGAATTACTTCAAACTATAAATCCACAATACATTATTTTAAAACCAAGTTTGGTTGGTGGTTTTTATGGAAGTCAGCAATGGATTGGCATCGCAGAAAACTTAAATATTAATTGGTGGATAACCAGTGCATTAGAAAGTAATATTGGATTGAATGCCATAGCTCAATGGACTTACACATTAAAAAACAGCATGCCTCAAGGTTTAGGTACTGGTAGTTTATTTACTAATAATTTTCCTTCTCCATTACGTGTAAAAGATGGAACTTTGCATTACGATTTAAAACACAATTGGAAATTTAATTTTTAAAGAATGAATTATATACAACAAGCTTATAAAGGGCTCTATGATTGGTGGCGCTATTTAATTGGTACTGTAATTATTTTTGTGTTTTGGCAAATTATAGGGATGATACCGTTACTTGTTTTTCTTGTCATAAAAATAATGAATGGCGCAGATATGAGTGTGATGTCTGATGTCTCTAAAATGGCATCTTTATTTGGAAATAATCTATTTCTGTTTTTAATGTTATTTTCATTTGCAGTAGGTCTGATAGGAGTTATTCTAACCACAAAGGTATTGCATAAAGAGACGTTTGTTCAATTAACAACAGCAAGACCAAAAATAGATTGGCGACGTTTTTGGTTTATATTTATTATTTGGGGACTTTTCTCAATAGGTTCTACATTTTTATCCTATTATTTGGCACCAGAGGATTATATTCTAAATTTAAACTTAAAGCCCTTTATAATTCTTTGTGTAATTGTGATTCTTTTTATTCCTTTACAAACGAGCTTTGAAGAGTATTTTTTAAGAGGTTATTTAATGCAAGGCCTTGGTGTACTATTTAAAAATAAATGGGCCCCTTTATTAATTACTTCTGTAGGTTTTGGTTTATTACATGGATTAAATCCTGAAATGGAAAAATTAGGTCCAGTTATGATGATTTTTTATATCGGAACAGGCTTACTTTTAGGCATAATGACTTTGATGGATGATGGTTTAGAGCTTGCTTTAGGTTTTCATGCAGCAAATAATATGTTTATTGCATTGCTAGTCACTTCAGATTGGTCTGCTTTACAAACAGATGCACTGTTAACATTAACAGCAGATCCTGAAAAAATGGCTGTAACTGAAATCGTTGTACCAGTATTTATAGTATATCCAATATTACTATTCATACTTTCAAAAAAATATGGATGGACCAACTGGAAAGATAAATTATTCGGAAGAGTAGAAGCACCACCAAAAGAAAATTATAAAATAATAGAATAACTTATGACACCAACATACAATAAAGTACATAACCGTTTTAAGTTTAACGGATTACATTTTAGTCATGAAGAATTAAAAGAAGTAGCATATAGTCTTATCAAAGAAGGTAAAGCATATGAAAAAGTAACAGGTGATTTTTTAATCGATTGGTTAAATAACAAAGACTATTTGTATGTCACAACTTCAGGCTCTACAGGGAAACCTAAAGAGATAAAGTTGATGAAACAGGCTATGGTAAATTCAGCTATTGCTACCGGTAATTTTTTCAATTTAAAACCAGGAGACAAAGCTTTACATTGTTTGCCTAGCCATTTTATAGCCGGTAAAATGATGTTTGTTAGAGCTTTAGTGTTAGGATTAGAAATTGATTTTGTAGAGCCTTCTGCTCAGCCCATATTTGATTACGAAAAGACTTATGATTTCTGTGCTATGGTGCCGTTGCAATTAAAGCATACTATTAATTATATTCAAAATATAAAAACCATTATTGTAGGTGGTTCTAAAGTCACTAAACCGCTTTTAGAAAAAATTAAAAACTGTGCGCCAAGGTTTTATGAAACTTATGGTATGACAGAAACTGTAACACACGTTGCTGTAAGACAATTAGAATCTAAGTCTACTGATAAAGAACAATTTTTTACGGCATTAGAGCATGTAACTTTTGCGCAAGATGATAGAAATTGTTTAATCATTCATGCGCCAAAATTGGTTGATGAAGCCTTAATAACCAACGATATTGTTGAACTACAGTCTGAAACAAGTTTTCAATTATTTGGACGTTATGATAATGTGGTCAATTCAGGAGGAGTAAAATTATTCCCTGAGCAAATTGAAGACAAACTACAACCAGCCATAAAACAACGTTACATTGTGGCAGGTGAAGATGATGTAAGTCTAGGAGAAAAATTGATTCTTATTGTTGAAAATCCATCCGATTCTAAAGATGCTATTTTAAAAGCAATAAAAGAATTAACAAGCTTGGATAAGTTTGAAATTCCTAAAGCTATTTATACCGTAGAGAAGTTTTCAGAAACTGTTAATGGAAAAATTCAGCGTAAAAAGACCATAAAAGCTGTTTTAGGAAGTTAACTCATTCAAAGCGGTACTTTACTCATTGTAAGTTTTATTCATTGGTAATGGCGTTTAATTTTGATTAAATTTTAAACGCCAAACCAATGAAAACACTATTCACATGTATTCTTGTATTACTACTGTTAGCAACAGGAGAATCACAAAACTTTCCAACTGTAAAATTAGAAGATAAGTCAGAGTTAAAGTTGAGCAAACTTCTAGTGAAAGCGGAAGTTTCTGGAAACTACGCTATGGTGACTTATGACATGACATTTTATAATGGTCATGATAGAATTCTTGAAGGAGAACTAGCGTTTCCTTTGGCTCAAGGGCAAAGTGTCTCACATTTTGCAATGGACTTAAATGGAAAACTAAGACCAGCAGTTGTTGTCGAGAAGGAATTAGGTAGGGTTGCTTATGAAAGTACCATAAGACAACGTATCGATCCTGCTTTATTAGAACAAACGCAAGGCAATAATTATAAAGCAAGGGTGTATCCAATTCCCGCAAAAGGCTATAAAAGAATTGTTATTACTTATGAGCAAAACTTATTAGTAAATGATACTAAGTATCAATTCTCAATTCCTTTTGGGTTTAAAACGGCTCTAAATGATTTTGAAATTAAAATTAAATGTCATAATCTAGAGCAAACTCCAATTGTAACAGAGGGCTTTAAAAATGAGTTGTGTTTTGTTAAACAAGACCATGATTTGGTCGCAAATTATAAAGCGAATAAGGTTGTACTTAGGGATGATTTAAAAATTGAGATTCCCATCAAGGAGGTCTTCGCTTTACAAACGTTTGAACAGTATTTTCATATAAATAAGACCTTTGTACCTAAACGTAGACTCAAAACGAAGCCTAAAACCATTTCGATTTTATGGGATGCTTCGTATTCTATGTACTACAGAGACTTGGATAAAGAATTGGATTTAATTTCTAATTATTTAAAATATCTAGGAAACGTAAAAGTATCATTGGTGGTATTTAGTAATACAGAAATTAGTAATACAAGTTACAGAATTAGAAAAGGGGAAAGCAAAGCTCTAATAGATGATTTAAAAGCTATTACATATGATGGAGGAACATCATACAAGAATCTATCTATTCCAAAATCTGATGACGTTTTATTATTTTCAGATGGGCTGCATAACTTAGGTCGTTTGGATTTAGAAGGGAATTCTGTTTTGTACTGTATGAATTCACTTAACTCTGCCAATCATCAATTATTAGAGGATATAGCTTCTGATAACGGTGGAAATTATATCAATTTGAATAATACTTCTGTTAATTCAGCTTTAGAAATGTTAAAGCACGAAGCTTTTCAATTTCTAGGTGTAAAGCATGATAATTCACTTTTTGAAGTGTATCCTAAACCAAAGTGCATTGTCAATCAAAATTTTAATTTAAGTGGACAATATATTGACGCCAAATCTATTGAATTGTTATTTGGTTATGGAAATGATATTACAGAACGTATTAAAGTAGATATGAGATCTTCGTCCAATGCTAATATAGCAAAACGCCTTTGGGCCAAGGCAAAACTAAATCATTTAACGAAGCAGAAAGAAGAGCACAAAACGGATATTATAGCGTTGGCTAAAGCCTATCATTTAATAACGCCTTATACATCCATGATTGTTTTAGATCGTATAGAGGATTATGTGCGTTATAAAATAGAGCCCCCTTTAGAATTAAAAGAGGAGTATAACCGTAGACTATCACAATCAAAACAACAACAGCAAAACGCACTTGCTCATGTAGAGTATAGAAAATTAGATTTAAAAGAGGACTATAGAGGGATTAGAGATTGGTATAATAAAGATTTTACGGTGAAGCCAATAGTAATAGAGGAAAAACCGAAAAACAACAATGTTAATACACTGACGAGCACTGCTACAGAAGCGCGAACGACAAATACCGTTTCTCAAAATACAAACATAAGACCAATTGTGACACATTCAATAGATTCAACAAAAGCTATTGTGACAGGAAACATAACAACAGCAAGTGATGGTTTACCGTTACCAGGAGCTTCTGTGATTGTTAAAGGAACCAGTAGAGGAGCACAAACCGATTTTGATGGAAATTTTGTTATTAATGCATCACCTAACGAAATACTAGTAGTTTCTTATATAGGTATGGATAGTGTTGAACAGAAATTAAGTTCTAGCAGCACATTAAATTTGGCTTTGACTGAAGATGCTTCAACTTTAGAAGAAGTTATCGTTGTGGGATATGGGACAACAACAAAAGCAGACTTCACAGGTTCGGTAACAAAAATAACATCTGAAAGTATAGAATATAAAACGTCCCAATCTTTGGCTGGGAGTGTTGCAGGTGTTACCATTAATGAATCTAACGGCAATCCAGGGGCAAACTCCTCTATTAGAATTAGAGGTTTAGGGACTGAAAATGGAAGCCAAGAACCGCTTTATGTGGTTGATGGTTTTCCTATTACGGGGAATATTTCTCATATTAATGGGGAGGATATACTTTCTGTTTCTGTATTAAAAGATGCTGCCGCAATGGCAATCTATGGGGATAGAGGTGCTAATGGAGTTGTTATAATTATAACTAAAAATGGAGAAAAAACGAATAGAAAAGCGATTGAAGAATTAAGAGAAAAGATAGTGGAGCAATCAACATTACAAAGTTGGGATAAACATGCCTCATATATTCAGTACTTAAATGAACAAAATTCTATTAACGAAGCTTATGAGGCCTATTTGAGGATTAGAGAAAACTATAGAAATACTCCGTCATTCTTTTTAGATATCGCAGACTTTTTTGAAACTAAAAACAGAATAGACATTGCTTTAAGAGTAGCTTCAAATTTAATAGAAATAGAACTAGATAATCATGAACTTATTAGAGCCTTAGCCTATAAATTTGAACAACACAAAAAATATGATTTAGCTGTTTATGTTTATAAAAACGTATTAGAATTGCGTCCAGAGCATCCACAATCATACAGAGATTTAGCTTTAGCTTATGAGGCTAATGGTGATATTGATGCAGCAATTGATTTATTTTTAAACATTGTTAATGGTGATCTTTTAGCTAAGGACGAAGAGGAATTGTATTATGGTATAGAGCAAATTGCATATGTTGAATTATGTCATTTGGTAAACACGAATAATAGTATGAGATCTAGAGAATTAAGAAATATTTATAAATCTATAGAAACCGATATTAGAGTGGTGGTCGATTGGAATCATGGTGAAACAGATTTAGACTTATATGTTACAAATCCTGCAAATGAAATTGTCTATTATGGACATGATACTTCAAAATTTGGAGGTAGATTATCCGAAGATTTAACAGATGGTTATGGGCCAGAAAGCTATTGGATTAAAAAAGCTCAAAAAGGAGATTATAAGATTTCGGTTGACTATTATTCTGATCGTGTTCAGAAAATAACAGGACCAGCAAGTTTGAAAGTTACTATTTATAAAAACTACGGTAAAACAAATGAAGAGAAAGTGATTAAGGTCTTAAGGTTAAAGGATGATGATTCAAAAAGAGACGTTGAAACCATAACTATATAAACTAAAGAAGCCCAATGCATTTGCATTGGGCTTCTTTTATAGACTATTACTAAAGGATTATTTACCTTCAGATAAGTTTTTCATTTCATTTTCAACCATTTCGTAAAATTGGTCAATTTTAGGCATTACAACAATACGTGTACGTCTGTTCTTTGCTTTATTTTCAGCAGTATCATTTTCTACTAAAGGGACATAGTGACTACGACCAGCAGCAATTAATTGTTGAGGATTTACATCTAAGCTTTCTAAAACTCTAACAACAGAGGTTGCACGTTTTACACTTAAATCCCAGTTATCAATTAATGGAGGCTTATTGTAAGGTACATTATCTGTATGCGATTCAACCATAGCTTCAAAGTCTGGCTTGCTATTAATCACTTTAGCCACTTTAGCTAAGATTTCATTAGCTCTAGTTGTTACCGTATAGCTACCGCTTTTAAATAATAATTTGTCTGCAATTGAAATGAACACAACTCCTTTTTCTACATTAATTTCAATGTCCGGATCGTTAATACCAACGGCTTTTTTAAGACTTGTTACAATTGCAAGTGTTACACTATCTTTTTTAGTTAAGGCATCTTGTAATCTTGTAATTTTTAAATCTCGTTCTTTTAAGCTTTCTAGAGACTTTTCAAGATTTTCAGAACCTTTTTTAGTTAAAATAGTTAAGTCCCCTTTAGTATCAATTAAATCTTGATTTGATTTACGTAAATCGGCTAATTGATCTTTCATGGTTTCTACACGAGCCATTGAAGCCGCTTTATCAGATAAACAACTGTTTAGTTTAACGGTTGCTGTATTTAATAAATCTTGGGTTTCTTGATATTTTTCTTGAAGCGCAATATGTTCTTTTTTTGAGACACAAGACGCCAAAAATAGAATTGAGCAAGCACTTAATAACATTAATTTTTTCATAATTGCATTTGAGTTTTAATTGTTAATTACAACATAACAAAATTATGGAAAACTAAAGATTGCTGAACATGGATTAACATAAATTTTAACAGTTTTGTAAACAATTAAAATTGCCTTCGTTTTTTAATGAAATAAGACCAAACAATCGACGTAGTTTCATAATAACCAGACCGTTTAGGTAATTGTTTTCTTTGTTTTAAAAGGCGAGGTAAATTGCTGTAAAATGCAAAGTGTGCCTTTAGTATAGCAAATAAAAATGCGGGTTGAAATTGAAACAAGAAACGCATGCCTGCAACACCATCTAAAACCATTCGGAACCAAAGTTTAAAAACAACATTAGAATCGGCATTTTTTAGTAGGGTAAACAAACTATTTCTAAAATTGAGGTACGTTTTTTTAGGATTAGAGTTACTCAAGGTTGCGCCACCAACATGATAAACTGTTGAAGCACCGACGTATTTAGTAATATAATTAGAATTAAAAGCACGCCAGCACAAATCAATTTCTTCCATGTGTGCAAAGTAAGTTTCATCAAAACCATTTAAACTTTTAAAAACCGCATTCTTTATAAAAAAGCAGGCTCCAGATGCCCAAAAAATAGTTGTGTTAGCATTGTATTGTCCATGGTCTGCTTCAATTGTGTCAAAAATACGTCCTCTACAATAAGGATAACCATATTTGTCTATAAAACCACCTGCAGCACCTGCGTACTCAAAATTCAATTTGTTTTTATAGTCTAATATTTTAGGCTGAATGATCGCGGTGTGGTCGGGTCCATTAAATTCTGAAAGAATCGGTTGTAGCCAGTTTTTTGTAACTTCAATATCACTGTTAAGTAAACAGAGTAGAGGCTCTTTAACGTGTTTTAAAGCATTATTATACCCTTTTGCATAACCGCCATTTTCAGTATTCTGAATTAAAACTACTTTTGGAAAATGTGATGTAACAAAGGCAACCGAATTGTCAGTTGAAGCATTGTCTGCTAAATAAATGATAGCATCCTCCGAATAATTTATAACGGAAGGTAAAAAGGTTTCAAGCAAAGCTTTTCCATTCCAGTTTAAAATAACAATTGCTATATCTTTGGTTTGTAACATTTAATATGATGTATAATTGGGAATATCTCTTAAAAAAGAAAACCGTTCAGCCTCCATGTCCATTTCACAATAATAGTGATTAATACCATTAGTTACCATTAAATAGGATGCATTTAGAGTCATATTATAACGCGCAATTTGGTCAAAAGTCGTTTGGTTTATTGGTATATAGTGCGATTTACATTCGACAATTAAATGTATACTGCCATCCGAATTAAAAATCACAATATCATAGCGTTTTTTTAAGCCGTTTATAGTTAGTTCCTTTTCAACATTAATAAGTGATTTTGGATAGTTTTTTGTGTTCATTAAATAATGAACACAGTGTTGTCTTACCCATTCTTCAGGTTGAAGAATGATGAATTTTTTTCGAATGACATCAAAAATAGAAACTTTATTTTCTGTACTTTTGAAACGGTATTCAAACTTTGGAAAGTTGAGTTCTTGCAACACTTAGAATCGCTGATTTTTTTTCAAAGTTAAAGCAGAATACCACAAATCACAATTTTCAATTACCAAAATCTAAATTATTTAGTCAAAGGCTATTTTAATCAATGAGAATTTGGAATTTTTAACTTGGAATTTTAAACTTTGGAAGACGTAAAAGAATTAGTAGCTGCAATAAAAAAGGGAGACCTTAAACCTATTTATTTTTTAATGGGGGAGGAATCGTATTTTATAGATAAAATTTCAGATTATATTGAAAATAATGTTTTGGACGAAACCGAAAAAGGGTTTAACCAAATGGTGCTTTATGGACGGGATATCACTATTGATGATATTGTGAGTAATGCTAA
The DNA here is from genome assembly GCF_054366245.1 of Winogradskyella sp. PC D3.3. Lineage (NCBI taxonomy): Bacteria > Pseudomonadati > Bacteroidota > Flavobacteriia > Flavobacteriales > Flavobacteriaceae > Winogradskyella > Winogradskyella sp. PC D3.3. Next base: position 2,679,647 of record NZ_CM135962.1, read on the forward strand.
ACGTTATCCTATGATGGCAGAACGCCAAGTGGTGATTGTTAAAGAAGCTCAAGATTTAAGTAGAACCATTGAGCAATTGGTGAAATACGCGACGAATCCGCAACCTTCAACCGTTTTAGTTCTTAATTATAAGTACAAAAAATTAGATAAACGTAAGGCGCTGTATAAGGCAATTAATAAAGTTGGTGTGGTTTACGAAAGTAAAAAAATGTACGAAAATCAGGTTTCGGACTGGATTAGACGTGTGTTAGCTGGCCAGAATTACAATATTTCGCCAAAAGCATCTCAGATGTTAGTCGAGTTTTTAGGAACCAATCTTAGTAAAATAGATAATGAGCTCAATAAACTTAAAATTGTTTTACCAGAAGGCACGCAGATTACACCAGAGCATATTGAAGAAAATATAGGGATTAGTAAAGATTTCAATAATTTCGAATTACGTAAGGCTGTTGGTGAACGTAATATAGTAAAGGCACACCAGATTGCTAAATATTTTGCCGAAAACCCAAAGGATAATCCTATTGTGGTTACTGTGGCCTTGTTGTTTAATTTTTTTTCGCAATTATTGCACCTTCATGGGATGACAGATAAGAATCCTCGCAGTGTGGCTTCAGCATTAAAAGTGAATCCTTATTTTGTTAATGAATATTTAGATGCAGCTCGGAATTATCCCATGAAAAAAGTAAGCTATATTATTGGATTGCTTAGAGAATCTGACGTAAAAAGTAAGGGAGTCGGTGCTAATGCAGTACCTCAAGGCGACTTGCTTAAGGAGTTGTTAGTTAAGATTTTAGGGTAGTGTTTGTTTAATAATAAAGACTTTGTTGTGTATAAGGCTAAGTATATCTCTATTTTTCAATGATTGGTAGTCTTCAAATATGCTTTTGTTTGTTCTGGTAATATCATATTATGATATTCATAAGGGGATAACCAATCAAGTTTAGATACTTTAAATCCATCAAAATATTCCACTGCAATTAAATTATAGGCTCTTAAGGTCATAATAAAACGTTCTAAGCCACCAAAAGGAAAGTTGCCTGTAGAAAATTCTAGAATATAGAAGTCTTCATTCAACTTTTCAAGTTTATTTAGTTCCACTTCAAAGCCATATTCTAAATACTTTAATAATGCGATGGCATCAGATTCAGAAAGTGGTATTGTGTTATCATGGTCTTGTTTTATATAAGAGCCAAAGTAAAGACGCGCATAGTGTGGTATTAAGTTTTGATATCTTTTAAAGTCTAATTTATCTTGTTCGCAATAATCGAGTATGGTTTCTATAGCATCTGCTGTTTCTTGCTCGTTCATATTATCCCAATCAAATTCAGGAGGATTTTCATCTTTTAATTCAAAATTAGGTTGTCTTAGTTTAACCATATGTTCATATAGTTTTTGAAAGTCTTCATATTTTGAAGCATCTTGTATTTTGAATTTGATATAAAGCATTTAATTGAATGAATGGTTAAGTTTCAATTTTTAGTCAACTTATTTTAGTAAAATTCATTGGTCAATTGTGTTACAACGTGTTACGGCTATGCACAGTAGTGATTTTTGAAGCTGTTTCGTTTCGATTTAGCACCAAAGTTAGTTAAAATTCCTAAACTTCGGGTTGGCACTTTTCCCGCCATTGTGTAAAGCCGATGTTAGGAGCTGGATTATAGGCTTCAGTTTAATTTTTAGTCGTAATTTTAGTTAAAAGTGTTAAACAAACAAGCTCTTCTTTCTTTTTGAGTTGTTGGCATTTAGCGTTGGGAAAAGCGGGATGTGCTTGTGGTCAATCCCAGAATTAATGTTGTGAAACTTCCAATTCCAATTGATTTTCCACTAATGAATAATATTCTCCTTTGATTTCTAATAATTGGGAATGTGTTCCTTGTTCTGCAACTTCTCCGTTTTTCATTACAATAATATTATCTGCATTTTTTACAGTACTTAATCTATGCGCTATTATAACGGCTGTCCTGTTTTTAAAAAACGTTTTCAAATTATTCATTATGTTTTTTTCGGTTATAGTATCCATAGAAGAAGTTGCTTCGTCAAAAAACACAAAATCAGGGTTTTTATAAATAGCACGGGCAATGTATAATCTTTGTTTTTCCCCTCCACTCAGAGAAATCCCCGATTCTCCAATTTGAGTGTTCAGTTTCATTGGAAGTTTATCTATTGTAGATTTTAGTTCTGCCATTTGTATTGAATACTCCAAGCGTTCAATGTTGGGTGTAACATCGGAAAAAGTTATATTTTCTGCTATTGTACCGCTAAAAATGTAACCTTCTTGCATAATAACTCCACATTTTTTTCTCCACTCTTTTATATTAACGTCTTGTATTTTATGCTTTCCTATTTTTAATACCCCTTGAGTGGGGAAATAAAAGCCTAAAATTAATTTCATTAACGTAGATTTACCACTACCACTTGAACCAACAATGGCTGTTGTTTTATTAGTAGGGATTGTTAAATCGATATTCTTTAAGATATAATTATTAGAGCAACCTCCTCAACCACGATTTGAGGTTCCTGTACACCCGCTGCCTAGTATATAACAATCTTAGGTTATTCTATTCTATTACTCATTTTACCTTGTTTATTACTAATAGATTTCACTTTTCTGTTACCAAAGAAGTAACTTACCCTAAAATATGCGGTCTTGAAGTACTCTTGCCTTTTGTAAAAACCGTATTCTATTCTTTCTTCTCTTAATTCTAAAGTAGGACGCAGTAAATCGTAAGCCCCTAATGTGAAATTGAATTTTTTGTAGGTTTTGCTCAATTCAAATGTTAAGGAGTGCATGGCGTTCATCTCTCCTAAAATGCTCTTGTTGGCACTTCCGTACCCATAACTCAAATTGAGTATAGCATCCTTAGATTTATTTAAATAGACAAAATTTTTCAACCCTAATCCCCATTCAGTATTATCAAACCCTAAATCAATTCCGTTGTAATTACCGTTGCTTTTATCATACATATAAAAGAGTGAAGCCGTGAAATTCCATTTGTTATTAAAAAAATGTTTGTTGTAAGTAAAGCCGAAATACAATTCGTAACCTTTTCCGTAATTATCAGTAACTGTTTCAATTAGGCCATTAGGCTGAACTATGTCAAATTTATTGAAGGTATTTTTTGCATAATCGTATTCCACATCAAGACTGTAATGCTTCAAAAAACTATAATTGAAAGCTACGGAATGACTTAAAATAGGCAAAAGGTTAGGGTTGTTCCTTTTGTACGAATTGGCAGAAGTGTAGTAACTATTAGGGTTAAAATTGGAATAAGGTGGTCTAATAATGGAAGAACGATAATCTAAAGAGAATTCGTTGCTATCATTGGCATAAAAAAGTACTGAAACTGCCGGAAACAGGTAATTGTTTTTCTGCTCAACAGAAGTGTTTTCAGACACGCCCTCGCCTTCATAATTCTCCCATCTTAAACCCAATTCCATTTCCCAATTATCTCCCAACAATTTTTGATACATCAGGTAAGCCGCAAAAGTGTTGTCCTTATACTTAAAATTGTTAGTTCTCAAAGTATCCGACACGTACTCTGCACCATCGTAATTTCCATGAAAAAAGCGGTTGTTTGTTTGACCGTTACTATAGTTTACTCCAAATTTCAACACATCTTCGTTTTCAAAGTTTTGAGTATAATCGGCTACAACGTTGTAAAATTCCATATCCACATTGGGTTGTTGCAAAATAGATTGTGACTCATTGTTCCATTGAAAATTATTTGTGATTCGGGGGTTATTATCTTGGGAAAAGCGGTATAAATTCAATTCAAAATTACTTCCAATGGTATCGGTTTTTAGAGTATAGTTTGCGTTGAGAAAGAGGTTTTTAAAGTTGGGATTCATGCTTTTTATGGTTGATTGGTTTAGGGAATCGACACTATTATTGGCGAGTGAAGTGTATTCGTTTTGCGATGTATAGGTAGTTGAGTTATTCCTAAATGACGAATTGAACTGAGCCCCGATACTTTGCTTGGGTGTTAAATCGTAATGAATGTTGACAAAGGGTGTTATTGTTTTATTTTCATGGTTATTATCAAATTCTATCTGTGTCTGTTGCTGGTTGATATAATCTTTGTATATGGAGTTTTGTTTTGATTTGAAACGATAGTTATTGACGCCAATACCCGTAGAGACAAACCAATTGATTTTGGAATAAGTGAGGTTAGCATTGGCATTTTGCGAATTGAAATAAGACTGACTCACGCCCGATGAAACAGCTCCTTTTAACCCCTCATTGCTCTTTTTAATTACCACGTTCACAATTCCATTTTGAGTGCTTGCACTATATTTACTACTCGGACTTGTGATAATTTCGATTTTCTTTATGTCTTCGGCAGGGGTTGATTTTAGGATGTTTAAGGCGATTTCTTTATCGCCAACTTCCCTTCCGTTAATCAAAATTTTAGCTTCTTTTCTGTTTTTTATTGTAATGGAATTACCGTCCGGACCGTTATTTACAAAAGGAATAGTTCCTAAAAAATCGAAAGTAGTTCTGTTTTTGGACAAAGGGGAAGAAGCTATATTACTCACAATATATTTTCCGATTTTTTTTACGATTTTTGGTTGGTTATAGGCTTTTATTACTATATCATCCAATAAAATAGAGTTTTTGGCCTTAATCACACCCAAATCCATGTTTTTAGTTATTGTTATTTCATTCTCGAAAAGAATATTTTGAAAGTAGGATATTTGAATTTGGTAAGGGCCACCTGTGTTTAATTCTACAATAAAATCACCAGTTTCGTTGCTCAACTCTCCTTTAACGATTTCATTTTTCAGCGATAGTAAGGTTACTTTTGCAAATTCGATAGGGTTGTTATTAGTATCAAGAATTTGTCCTGTTATTTTTATTTGAGAGAATGAAACTAATGGAAAAAGAATTAATAGTAGGTATATTAATAGTTTAGTCATTTTTTCTATTCTGTTTAATGTTTCGAATTTAAAAGGAAAGAAGGAAAAAATCCAAGAAGTAAAACTTCTAAATTATACGAAAAACTTCTAAAATGTACAGGGAATTACTAAAGACTACAACAAATGGTCTGGGATTTCTATATTATTTTGAATTAAGAGGGCGATGAGTTTTTCGTTTTTTGCTTTATGGATGTTACTGCAAGAATTAGCAATAGGACATATATCATCGGGATTTAGGTTAAGTGTTTTAGCTAATTTTAGCCGTGTTTTATTCCTTAAAGTGATTTTACCGTTTTCAATGTCCGAATATGCTCTTTGGCTTATTCCTAATTTTTCGGCTACGTATTCTTGTGAGTAATCGAGTTCACGTCTTTTTGTTCTGATAATTTCTAAGCAGTGTTTTTCCATAAGTTTTCTGTTGTTTTTAGTTAGTTTTTTCGGTTTGTTACAATGTTTATTTTTCGATCGAGCTTGGGTAGTGCAGGCTCTTCCCGCTTTTTTAGCCGTTGGACTTGTACGTTGGGAAAAGCGGGATGTACTTGTCGAGTGTTGGATAAACCTTGTGCCTTACATATTTGTATATGGTTAGTTACGTGGTTAAGTAGCTAAGTTATTAAATAATAACGAAAATAGAAAAACGCGAGGTTTTTAGACAGTAGGCGAGAAGCAGCTATGAATTATATACATCTTAAGTTTACAAATTATTAAATTAGATTAATAAATCAGAAAGAACAAAAGAGAGAATTAAGGTTCGTATACACGGTGAAGCCAAGACTTCGACAACATTAATAATCCTCTCTCTTTTTCTACCTAAATTTCGTTCAGTTCTGTGAGACCAAGATCTCGTTTTTAAGTTGTTGAAAGTAAAGTAGAATGTCCTTTCTAAAACTCAGTTTTTACATAAAAACGAAGTAGCAGTATCAGTAGTAACCCCATTGTCAGTTAAACGCTTTATACAGATGAAATTGGCTAAATTAAAAACAGATAAGAGTGATGCAAAAGCGATTTGTGAGTATGGAACCATGAACAATTTGCCAATGTACAGTGCCTTGACAGCTATTCAAGCAGAATGTCTACAACTCTTTAGATTGTTGGATAATTATTTAAAGAAACGCACCTAGACCAAGAATAAGAAACATGGCGAGGAAGTTTTAGGTATTCCATCGAAATATGTTTATCAGTCTTTAAAACGAGATTTAAAGCATTTAGACAACGAGATTAAAGGCATAGAATTAAGGTTGTTGGAACTAGTAAAACAAGATCAGCAACACCAATTAACCTTATTAAATAGCATTCCAGGAATAGGCATAAAAACTGCTTTGTTTTTAATAGTTGTAACAGATGGTTTTAAGAAGTTTGAAAGCGCATCACAGCTTTGCAGTTATGTAGGCATTACACCAACAATAAGGGAATCTGGAAGTAGTGTTAGAGGACGCAGTAGGATAAGTAAAGTAGGGAATAAGAAGTTAAGAAACATGTTGTTTTTATGTGCTTTTTCGGCCAGTAAGCATAATAAGGCATGTAGAGAAATCTATGAACGAATAGTAGCCAAAGGGAAGCGCAAAAAACAAGCCTTAATAGCTGTTGCCAATAAGTTATTAAAACAAGCTTTTGCCATTGCAAAAAGAGGTTTGCCTTATGATGAAAACTTTGTTTCTAAATTAGCTTAAAATTGCTTGTTTTTTAACTCAGTTCTTTGTTGTAGCCAGTTTTTTATTCTTTCTTTTGTTCAAATATTATATCAAACGCATTATAAACGGCAATATGTAATGCGTCTCCGTGTGTTTTGTCCTCTAAATACTCGTAAAATAAATTCGTATTCGGTTTTTGTTCTTTTTTGAGTTTATCATACAATTCCTTTGCTATCCGTTCCATTACTTCTCCTTCTTTACCACCAGCTATATAAATCGATTTTTTAGAATTATACGTTTTAGAATTTTCGTTTAACAATTTTTCGTCATCCCACCATAAACTTGGACTCACAATTATATAATTGTCAAAGAGTTCAGGTTTTTTGAATAGAATCTCTGTTGTTAATAGTCCACCAAGCGATTGTCCAATAATAGTTTTTATTTCCGATGTTCTGTATTCGGAATCAATAAAAGGTTGAAGTTCTTTTTCTATAAAGGAAATGAATTTTTCAGATTTTCCAGACGTAGGAAACTCTTTTTTGTCAAGTTTACTTTGAGAAGGATAAGTAAAATCTCTTTTTCTATCCACATTTCCTATTCCGACTACGATTGTTTCGGGAATCATATTTATCCAAGAGAAAGAACCAAACTGTACTATTCCAGAAATATGGACAAAATCCTCATCTTTTGAGCCATCAAGTAAATATATTACGGGATAAGTTTTTAAGCTGTCCTTTGAATAATTTATAGGCAGATAAATATTCAAATCTCTCATTTCGTTTAATAATTGAGATTTAATTTTTATCGTCTTACCAATTGAAAATTCAGTTTCGCTAATTTTTTCAATTGACTTTTGACCGTAGGAAATTTGAACTATCAACAGTAGAATTAGACTTAATGTTATTTGTTTCATAATTTTCGTTCAAATTGGCTACGTGTTTGTGTATGATTAGTTGCGTGGTTTAGCGAGTAAGTTAGCAAATAAAAACTGAATAGAAAATACGTGAGTATTTACGTAAGTAAGCCTAAAAAAGCAATTAAATATACACGGCTTAAGTTTGCAAATTATTAAATTAGATTAATAAATCAGAAAGAACAAAAGAGAGAATTAAGGTTAGTATACACGGTGAAGCCAAGACTTCGACAACATTGATAATCCTCTCTCTTTTTCTACCTAAATTTCGTTCAGTTCTGTGAGACCAAGATCTCGTTTTTAAGTTGTTGAAAGTAAAGTAGAATGTCCTTTCTAAAACTCATTTTTTATGAATAAAGATAAAGAAATTTATGGTATTGACATTAGTAAAAATGTTTTTGATGTGTATTGCGAGTCTATAGGTCATATTCAATTAAATAATGATGAAAAAGGCTTTAAAACACTATTAAAAAAGCTACCTAAAGCAGCTTTGGTAGTTATGGAAGCTACAGGCTATTATCATTACAGGTTAGCTCAGTTTTTAGATAAAAACGAAGTAGCAGTATCAGTAGTAAACCCATTGTCAGTTAAACGCTTTATACAGATGAAATTGGCTAAAGTAAAAACAGATAAGAGTGATGCAAAAGCGATTTGTGAGTATGGAACGATGAACAATTTGCCAATGTACAGTGCCTTGACAGCTATTCAAGCAGAATGTCTACAACTCTTTAGATTGTTGGATAATTATTTAAAGAAACGCACCCAGACCAAGAATAAGAAACATGGCGAGGAAGTCTTAGGTATTCCATCGAAATATGTTTATCAGTCTTTAAAACGAGATTTAAAGCATTTAGACAACGAGATTAAAGGCATAGAATTAAGGTTGTTGGAACTAGTAAAACAAGATCAGCAACACCAATTAACCTTATTAAATAGCATTCCAGGAATAGGCATAAAAACTGCTTTGTTTTTAATAGTTGTAACAGATGGTTTTAAGAAGTTTGAAAGCGCATCACAGCTTTGCAGTTATGTAGGCATTACACCAACAATAAGGGAATCTGGAAGTAGTGTTAGAGGACGCAGTAGGATAAGCAAAGTAGGGAATAAGAAGTTAAGAAACATGTTGTTTTTATGTGCTTTTTCGGCCAGTAAGCATAATAAGGCATGTAGAGAAATCTATGAACGAATAGTAGCCAAAGGGAAGCGCAAAAAACAAGCCTTAATAGCTGTTGCCAATAAGTTATTAAAACAAGCTTTTGCCATTGCAAAAAGTGGTTTGCCTTATGATGAAAACTTTGTTTCTAAATTAGCTTAAAATTGCTTGTTTTTTAACTCAGTTCTTTGTTGGCAACTGGCTTTTATTTCGTTCGTTTTATCTTTGGTGGATTTTGCCGAGTATCAAAAACGTCAGCAATTTTTATAAATCCATTTTTCATATCCACAGAATAAATCAGTTTATAGTTTTTGAATATTAAATATCTATAATGAATTTCCCTTTGTTTTAGTAATTCTTCTTCCTGTCCAATTAATGGTGTTTTTATCAACTTTTTAGGTTCGTTGATAATTCCTTTTAGAAGTTTTTTAGCAGTTTGAGGGCTTGCTTTCGTCTCGTAATACTCATAAATTTCGTCAAGTTGAGTTTCAGCAAATTCAGACCAAATAATTTTCAACGTCATTATTCGTACTTGGCTAAGAGTTCAGAACTGCTTTTAAATCGATTGTTTCGAAAGTCAGATTCCGATTTATCAATTCTTTTGTTCAGTTCATCTTGAGTCATAGGTTCGAATATTCGCTCGTCTGAAGTATTTTTTTCTTTTCTCAAGATATTTTCAAGACGTGAAATAGCCTCTTCACTTTGAAGTTTTAAAAATTCTTTTACAAATTCTATTTTTCGAGCTTCTATATTCATTTTATTCAGCTTTTTATCAAAGATACAAAATTATCAATTTAATCCTCTAATTTTCTTGAATTGACGAATTTCACAGCTTGTTGCCAACGGTCTCGGCTATGGGTAGTGCGGGCTTAGAAAGCGAAACCATTCTGTTAAGCACAGACCCTAGCGAGCCATCTATTTTTTTATTTAACTCATATACAAATTCCGAGCGATTAAAAGGCAAAAACATTGGGTAAGCGATTAACCCGCATTAGCTATAGCCATTGTTAGGCAACGTTTTTATTCCATTATTTTTTTAATTGTAAAATCTTTTTTTGTATTTCTTCCATTCAAATAATCTTTCCAAGTTTGAGGTACTTCGTAGTCAGGAATTACACCTCGTCCTTTTATTTTTGGTTCTACATTAATTTGAAAATGAACGGTCGGGATTTTTACCTCAATTTTTGAATCTGGCAATTTCACATATTCTGAATACCCGCTAACATTTCCTTCGTAAGTTCCACCAGTTTCTTCTCCGATGAATATTCCTCTGTCAGTCATTTTTATCAAGCTGGCAAATTCTGCACCACCCGAAAATGTTTTGCCACTTATCAAAACGTATAGTTTTCCATTGTAAATCAGTTCTTTTTGCGGTTTTTTATATCCTAAATCGGAATAGTAATCGCTGTACAGGGTAAAATTTCCTCTCTTGGCAAAGGTGTTTTGAAACGTCCATTTGTCCTCAATATAACCTTGTTTACTTTTGTTTTTTTGATAGGGTTTTGGAAGCATTGTTACTTGTTTGTATTTCTGAACGACTTTGTTAGATAAGTAGCTAAAAAGTAAATTTTCATTGCCTTCTGTTCCTCCACCATTGGCTTGAATATCAATAATTAGGTGCTTTATGTTCAGGGAATCTATTTTTTTGAAGTTTTTTTGATAAAACTCTTCGTAATTTAGGTTGTCATCGCCAAAACTTGGAATGCTTAAGTATGCAATCGAATCGTTAATTTGCTCAAATGCAAAGTTGTTATAATTAAAATCTTTCGATTTGAATTTAGCATTTTTGGTCTTGAATTTTGTAAATCGGATGGCGGGAACAATCAATCTTTGAATTTTATCATTTCCGAACTCTTGAATCTGAAGTTCAAATTTTTTCTCTATGCCGTACACCAATCTGTAAGGCAAAGAGAAATTCAAGCCTCCAATCCATTCGTGTTTTGAGGTTTCATTAAAACCGTCTGTTGGGATTAAAGGGTAAAGTTTTTCAAGAATATCGGATATTTTTCTACCGTTAACGGAAACTATTTTAACGCCTTTTTCAAGGTGTGTAATATTGCTTCCATAATTTTGTGTAACAATCAAGTTTCCATCACATAATTTAACTGTTAATGGTATAAAGGATTTTGAGAGTCCAAGTTTTATCATTGACCACTTTGGAAGGTCAATAGAAGTATGTCCTTCATTTGTTAATCCAATAACATATCTTAATTTTTCGTAGAACTCTAATTTTGTTTGACGTTTTTTTAATGTGTTTCGTATACTGTCAATTTTTGTATCCGTTTGATTTTTTCCAATATATTCATAAAGTCCCTGATGTTGTAATTTTAGTTCTGTGATTAAATAATCAAAATCTTCAACGAATTTTTTACGTGAATTAGAATCATCTGTTGATTGAGCAAAAATTGAATTTGATATTATAAAAAAAGAAGAAGAGAGAGCTAATATTCTTTTCATTTGGTTTAAATTTTTTCCAAATGTAATGCAGTCATAAAATTAGTACTTGTATAATATTGGCAATTATAGTTTTTCAATGATACTTTGTTGGTAGTTTTTAGGTGAAATTCCCACAAAACGCTTAAACGTTTTGGAAAAATGTGCCAAGTCTGTAAAGTTGTATTGATACGCTAATGTTGTAAGTTCTGTATTTGATTTAATTAACAGTTTGCTTGAAAAGACTTTTTTCATCAAGATGTAATTAATTGGTGTCATACCTGTAGCTGCTTTGAAATTTTTAGCAAATCCATATTTATTAATATTCGCAATTTTCGATAGTTCATTTAGACTAAACTTTTCGCAAATGTGTTTTTCAATGTAGTTGTTAATTTGCTTAAAACTATTTAGATTTAATTCAGAATATTCTTTGTCGTTTTCTTGCGAGTACGGTTTTATGGTATTAATAAATTGATGTAGGTTAAATTCAATATTTTCAGTTTCTTGTTTATCAATAGCATTTTTAAGTTCCACAAACAATTTGTTAGCGTTATTGCTATTTATTTTTCTGTTTATAAATTTAATATTCTTTCCATTTAGTATGTTTTTCATCAATTGATTAGGAACGTATATGGTATCAAATTTCAATTGAGTTGTTTTGTCAAATAGTGGATTAGTATGTATTTCGTAGGGATTAGTTATTGATATAGTACCAGCTTCACTAAAAAGGCTTTGATGTTCAAAATCAATTTGTTCAATTCCTGAATGTATTAGCGAAATGCAAAACGTTTCGTGAAAGTGCTTCGGAAATTCTGTTGTTTGGTTTTCTATAGTTATATATTCTAAATCATCTAAAATCATTCTTGTTTTCTCGATGTTTGTATTATACTGAAATAGGTTGACTCTTTTTGGTTATTATTTCGACGTTCAAAAGATTTTTTTCAGCCGTTTAGAAGGCAAAAAAATAGTTTGAACTATGTCTGTTCTTAAATCGTTAGTTCAGGTAAATTTACTTTATTTTTTCTATACGACTTGTATTTGATATTAGGATTTAAATGTACTTCGGCTGGTTTTCTTAAACCCAAGCTAAAATGCGTTCTTAAATTGTTATAAATGTAGACTGCTTGCTCAGTCATTTTTTGAGCTAGTTCTGTGTTTTTAATAGTTTGTTTTAATCCATATTCGTATTTCAACGTTCTGTTAATTCGTTCTGCTACAGCGTTTTCATATGGGTCGTATTGTTCTGTCATACTCATTATGATATTGTTGTCTTCAGCAAAAGCTGTATACTTAGGATTGCAGTATTGAAAACCTCTGTCGGAATGATGAATAAGCTTTTGATCAGGGTATTTTCTGTTTTTAATAGCCATAGCGAGTGCATCGGTGCAAAGTGATGTTCTCATATGGTTATCGAGTTTATAGCCCATAATCTGCTTGGAATAGGCATCTGTAACAATGGCTAAGTAATTATGTCCATATTGTGTTTTAATGTAAGTGATATCACTTACCCAAAGTTGTTCTGGTCGAGTAGGAACGTGGTCTTTAACCAGGTTCTTATATTTTTTGTACATACGGTTTGAGTTTGTTGTAGTGATGTAATTTTTAGTTTTAGGAATCAAAAGGTTATTTAGTCTTAGGAAGCGATAGAACTTGTCTCTACCAATCTTAATATCAGCATTTATAAAGTCTTGCTTTAGTTCTTTGTGTAGCTTAATTCCACCGGTTTTCGAGCCTACTTTTTTACGGTAGTCCTTGACCATTTCAATCATTTTTTGATGATCTATTTGTTGTTTTTGTTGCGCTTTGATTCTTTTGTAGAAGGCTTGTTTAGATATCTCACTTGAGCGAAGCGGATGCACGAACACTTATAAAAAGAATAGAAATTAAGTGAGTAAAACATCCATAGAACCACATTCTTTTAAACGGTTTTTCTTTTTTAGCTCTATCTCTTTTGCTAATGTTTTGGGCAATGACTTTTTTGACATATCGACGCCTGTAATAAGTTCCATATCAGCTATAATATCCTGTTGGAAGTCTTTTTGAAACTCTAGTTCTTCAATCTTTTCCTTAAGTTTTTTAATTTCCTTGTCTTTACTCATACCATTGTTTTGTTGTACTAAGGTACTGTATTTTCTCAACCAATAGGTAATTGTGGTTCTAGGAATATCATACTTTTTAGAGGCAAAGTTTGTAGATATCTGACCGTTTAAGATTTGGTCAACGACAAGAAGTTTTGTTTCTAAGGTTACTTTTTGATAGCTTTTTTTTCGCCAGTGTTCATTTTGTGTTTTCATAAGTGACTATAATTAAAGGTTTAATTTTTAGTCAACCTATTTCAGGAAAATTCATTCCTCAAATGTTTTACAACGGTCTTGTATATGAAAAGTAGCGGATTTATTTGTACTAACCTTTCGGAAAGCAATATACTTAATTAAACCCAAAAACGATTCAGGCTTAGACCTGAATCGCTATTTTTTATATACGTTGTTGTATACCGTTTTACTTTTAATCAGCTATAGAATCTCTTCAATTTCAAATCCAGCTTTTTTTACAGACTCAATAATAACTCCTTTATTGTCATCTTCTAATTCTATTTCTAGAATCTTATCTGGATTTTCTGTATCGACTTTCCAAGTTTCAATATTATCTAATTCATTTAAAAAAGGAGTAACTGATTTGATACATCCATTACAATTAATGTTTGTTTTGTATTTTACTGTTGTCATATTTAAGGTGTTTTAAATTATTTAATGGTACTGTTTTTTAATCGTAAACTGTTGGCAAGCACAGATATTGAGCTCAAAGACATAGCTGCTCCTGCAATCATGGGGTTTAGCAGAAATCCATTGAAAGGATAGAGAATACCTGCAGCAATAGGAATAGCAATAAGGTTATAAATAAACGCCCAAAATAAGTTTTGTTTAATCGTTTTCATGGTCGCTTTTGACAATTGAATGGCTTTTACAATTTGTTTTAAATCTGATTGCATTAGGGTAATCCCAGCACTTTCCATGGCTATATCTGTTCCGCTTCCCATGGCAATACCTACATCTGCTTGAGCTAAGGCATGTGAATCATTTATTCCATCTCCTGCCATGGCAACTACTTTTCCTTGTCCCTGTAATTGCTTAACAAATGCTCCTTTGTCGGCAGGCAATACATTGGCTTGAAAATGTTTAATTCCAACTTTCTTTGCAATTGCTTTAGCTGTATACTCATTGTCTCCAGTAAGCATATGTATGTCTATTCCCATTTGATTTAGCTTTTGTATGGCAGAAATAGTGGTTTCTTTTACTTTGTCTGCTACAGCAATAATGCCTACAACTGTATTTTCAACTCCTACATAAACAATTGTTTTCGCTTCTAATTTTAAATCATTGCCCTTTGTAGATAATTCATTTGGAATCATTATATCATTTTGAAGCATGAGGTTCTCATTACCAATTCTATATGTAATGTTTTCAAATTTAGCTTCAGCTCCCAACCCCGTAATACTTTGAAACGATTCAATAGCAACACTATTCGTATTTGATTTTTTTAGATGTTGAACAATAGCTTCTGCTATTGGATGTTCCGATTCAGATTCTATGGCTAATACTATTTTTTCAAGATGGGTTGATTCTATGTTTTTATCCCAAATTAAATCTGTAACTTTTGGTTTCCCTTCAGTTATCGTTCCTGTTTTGTCAAGAATTAAAGTATCAATTTTATAAGCTGTTTCTAAAGATTGAGCATCCTTAATTAATATTCCTTGCTCAGCTCCTTTTCCAACTCCAACCATTAATGCTGTTGGAGTTGCCAAACCTAATGCACACGGACAAGCGATTATCAATACGGTGATAGGCGTAAGTAATGCATAAGTTAATGAAGGTTCTGGGCCTAGAAAATACCATAGTGCGAATGTTAATATAGCTAACCCAATCACAATAGGAACAAATATACCAGCAACTTTATCTGCCATTTTTTGAATAGTGGGTTTGCTGGATTGTGCCTGTTCAACTAATTTAATGATTTGAGAAAGTAAGGTTTCACTTCCTATTTTATTTGCAATTATTCTTAATGCTCCTTTTTGATTTATGGTGCCTGCAAAGACCTTACTTCCTTTCGTTTTCTCAAGAGGAATCGGTTCCCCAGAAATCATACTTTCATCAATAAAAGACGTTCCTTTTTTTACTTTACCATCAACAGGTACTTTGTCTCCAGGTTTTAAGATAATTAGTTCTCCTTTAAGGATTTCATCGTACGATATAATCAGTTCTTCTCCATTTCTAATAGCGGTCACCTTTTTAGGTTTTAAACCCATTAGTTTTTTAATTGCTGAAGAAGTTTTACTTTTTGCTTTTTCCTCAAAAAAACGTCCTAATAAGATTAAGGTAATAATGATGACTGCTGATTCATAATAAACGTGAGGAGCGAGTCCTTTGCTTAAAAAATATTGAGGGTTTACAGTATTGAATACACTAAATATAAAAGCAATTCCAGTACTCAATGCCACGAGGGTATCCATATTAGCGGAAAAATGCTTTAACTTTTTCCAAGCAATGATGTAAAACTCAGCTCCACTCCAAAATAATACAGGTATTGAAAGCGCCATCATAATCCAATTCTCATAAGGTATTTGTCCCATGAAAAACATAGCCATAATAAAAATGGGGATAGAGAAAACGGCAGAAAAAAGCAGTTTGAATTTAAGTGATTCGAGTCTTTTTTCTTCTAATTCTTCAAATACTTTTTGAGTGTTTTGGTTTGCTCCAAATATGAGTGTATAGCCTATTTCTTTAATTTTTTCACTAATGGTTTCAATTGAAATTTGTTTTTCATCATATTCTAATGTTACCGATTGATTGGGGTAATTAACCGCGACTTTGATAATACCTTTCTGTGGTTTTAAATATGACTCTACACTGACTGCACATGCTGCACATGTCATTCCCGCTATTTTGTATTGTTCCTTCATGCTATATCTTTCTTGATAGAACAAAAGTATAGCTGTTGTTTACAAAACCTATTACAGAATTATGACTATTAGTTATAGAATTTTGATTCGTCTAAAAACTTTCACCTAAAGTGAATCTAAGGATTGATGATTGGGGTCTTTTAATTTTTTAAATTCAGTAGGAGACATGCCTGTTTCTTTTTTAAATTGAGCAGAAAGATGAGCGACACTGCTGTAATTCATTTGAAAAGCAATTTCTGAAAGGGTATATTCTTTATAAAAGAGGAGTTCTTTTACGCGTTCGACCTTTTGTCTGAGAACAAAACGTTCAATGGTAATTCCTTCGACAGAAGAAAAAAGACGGCTAAGCGATGAATATTCTTGATGTAATTTTTCAGAAAGGTATACCGAAAAATTCGTGGTTAACTGTTCTTTTGTATGGTGTATTTGTGTTATAACTATAGTTTTAATCTGTTCTATAGTTTTTTGATTCTTATCTTGAAGTAATTCGAATCCTCTTTTTGTTAAGTACTCACTTAGTTTAGATTTTAAACTATCATTTAGTTCTGACGTACTTTCTATTTTGCCTAATTGAATATGCTTTAGGGAAATATTCAATTCTTCACAAATATCTTTTACCACGTCAATACAACGTGGGCAAACCATATTTTTTATGTAGATTATATTTGAATTTATTTTAATGTCTTGTCCTGAAATATGGCTACAGGTTAAAATTGAATTAAGCTGATAATTTATATACCATATTAGGTGTTTTATAATCTAAAGATAAATGTAATCTTACTTCATTGTATAAATTAATTGCATTTTTTGCAGCTCTCTTAGCGTGACTCACGTTATCAAAGGTTTGGTCTAAATAAAATTCATCTTTTAAAATTCCATTTACACGTTCAGCCATTGCATTTTCGTAACAATGATTTTCTTCTGTCATACTAATATCTATCTTTTTTCTTTTGAGTATTTGTGTGTATACATTGCTACAATATTGTATTCCTCTGTCGGAATGATGTATAAGTCCATCAACATTTTTAGCTTGATATATGGCTTTATTAAGGGCTCTGACACAACCTTTTAATCCCAGGCTATCACTAAGGTCATACCCAACAATTTTACGAGAATACATATCTGTTATTAAAGCCAAGTAGCAAAACCCTTTTATGGTTCTAATGTATGTTATGTCAGACACCCAAACTTGATTAGGTTTAGTTACTTCAATGTCTTTAATAATGTTATTATACTTATAAAAACGATGATAAGAATTTGTTGTTCTTGCACTTGTTTTCTTTCTAAGTGTCAGCATATTGTGTTTTCTAAGAACGTTAAATAGCGTGTCTCTACCTACTTTAAGGTTAGCATTTGTAAATTCGTTGTTTAATGATTTTATGAGTTTACGTACGCCTTCTCTAGGAAGGGATTTACGTTTTTTACTGACTATGGTTATAATCTGTTGCTCTAGTTTTAAACGCTTATCAGCTCTAGATTTGTATTTATAATACGCATCGCGTTTAAGCCCAAAACAATGACTTATAGTCGTTAAAGAAGCAAATCCCTTAGATTTCTCTTTAGCTTTACTTAAGGCTTTATACTTAACTTTTTTTTTAGTTCACTAACAGATTTGTAGCCTAGATCTTCAGCAGCGACTTCTAGGTAAGAATCCAATACCATAGCATCCAGATCCTTTTTAAGTAGTAGTTTTTTTAAGCTTTTCAATCTCTTTTTGAAGTGCTTTAATTCTTGATATTTCGTCTTTTGTTTCCACTTTTACTCTGGTGTTCATTAAGTCTTTACGATTGTACTTTTTAATCCACACATTCACTGTTGTAGGTGCAATAGAGTAGAGCTTGCATAGTTCACTCTTTGTGTGTTTTCCGGTTGTAAGTTCGGCTAAAATTTTTAATTTGAAAGGTTCACTGTAACGTCTAATTACTTTGTCATTTTTGTACATAATGTTTAAAATTATGTAGCCTTTATTCAGGGTGCATTCAAGGCCTTAACGCAACAAAAGTTGCTAATTAGTTATGGTACAATTTAATTTTTTCTTTCCAAAAAACCTAGCCTTTTTGAAGGCTTTTTGGAAAGAAAAAATTAGACAGAGTTTAGTTCTAAGACTTCAAGAGGTGTTTTATAACCTAATACTTTTCTAGGTCTGTTATTGAGTTTACTTTGTATACTTTTTAGTTGCCTATTATCTACAGATCTAAAGTCTGTTTTTTTAGGTAGATATCGTCTAATAAGCCCATTAGTATTTTCGTTAGTTCCTCGTTCCCAAGACGCATAAGGATTCGCAAAATAAATGTCCATTTGTGTGTTCTTAGCCAACCATTTATGGTCAGCCATTTCCGTTCCATTATCATAAGTCATAGTTTTTGTAAGCTTGTTATCAAAACGCTTAAGTTCTTTAGCAAAAGCTCGAGTAACAGACTTGGTAGTTCTGTTTTTAAGACTAATAATTAGAGTGTATCTGGATTTGCGTTCAACGATAGTTCCGATAGCAGATTTTTGAGCTTTACCTATAACCAGGTCACCTTCCCAATGTCCAATTTCCTGTCTGTTTTCAATATGTTCAGGTCTTTGAGTTATGTTTATCTGATCTTTGATTTTAGAGCCTTTCTTACGTCTAGCTTTTGGTTTTCTTCGTCTAGATTTTTGATAGGGAAGAAGCTTTATGAGTTTTTTGTTTAGGCTAGCTTTCGGATGCGAATAGATGTGCATGTAGATTGCTTCGTGCGAGATTGTCATCACAGAATCATTAGGGAAATCGATTTTAATTCGTCCCGAAATCTGTTCAGGCGACCAGTTTTTTAAAAGTCTTTTATAGACATAAAAACGCAATAAAGAATAGGTGCCTATTTTGTCTAAATTTCGTTTGTTTAAATAGTCATCCTTAGCCAACCAATCGGCAAGAGAAGCATCGTATTTATCGTTAGGATTAGATACCCATTTATTTACTTCTCTGGTTATGGTAGAACGTGAACGATTGAGCTTTTTGGCAATGAAAGATTTGGATTTGTCATCTTCCAAAAATGTCTGAATAATGATGCGTTCTTTAAGTGATAATCGTTTATGCTTTTTTGTGTTCATACAACAAATCTAAAATTTTGATTTGTTGCGTTAAGTTATTGAATTCGGAGATGTTTTTTTCGCATTGCTCACAACGGTTTTGTATATGGTTTGTTGCGTGGTTAAGCACCTAATTTAGCAAATAAAAACCGAATAGAAAATCCGCGAGGGTTTTCGTAAGTAGGCTAGAACTAGCCATTAATTATATACGGTGTTGTAAAACGTTTTTTAATTCCTACCAATATTTATGATTTTTGATATCTCTTAATTTTGATAAAAACTGTGGTTCGTGAGGATGATAAAATGCTTGGTCAATCAAATTCATATTTTTATCAATTAACACATAACGAGGAATCGACTGCATTTCTATAAACTTGGTAAATCCTTTGTTATTTTCCATTTTTTCATCAAACCAAAAACTTAATTCTTGTTCCAATTCTACGGTTTTTAACTTCCATTTTTCTTTATCTTTTTCTTTGTCAACACTAAAACTCAAAACTTTAATATTTTTTGGGATTGACATTTTATTCATTGTCTTTACTCCTTGAATACAAGGCGCACACCACGTAGCCCAAAAGTCAATCAAGTAATATTTAGAACTACTTTTAGAAAGTATTTCTGAAATTTTAATTTCCTTATTGTTTTTGTCAATCAGTTTTATTTTACTTAAATATTCTTTGAATTTTTTATTGTTCAAAGGTGTTATTTGTTTTTTGATATGTGTTGAATCTCTTTTGTAAAAGTCAGTAGTTTTTAACCAATCTACAGCTTTGTTAAATTTTGCATCTCCTTTATTGTCCTCAAATTTCAAAAAACGATATGCACCAATTGCGAGAAGTTCAATATAGGTTTCTGAGTTGTTTTTAGTATTTAAATTCTCGTAATCCAATAATTCAGCATTATTTTTGAAGTAATTGAATAAAAGACCTAATTGAGCTCCACCTGTCATTATTGAATTACTGTTTTTTAGAAATGCTTCAACTCGTTTGTCTTTTGGATTTGCTTTTTGAATTTCATCTAAATAAAGCATTTCATTTATTTGAGAGTTTGGTCTTTGATTGTTTGTAAGCCTTTTAAAATAATCGCTTAAACTATCCAATTCTTTTATATAGTCCTTGCTCTCCATTGTTTTATTCTTAAAATGTTTGCCTCTTAAATCTTTGTAACTCTTATAAATGCTATCTGTGAGAATATGTTGAGAAGTTTTCTTTTTAAATTCAATTAGCTTAGTATCAAATTTGAGTTGTAAATCGGTCATTTCTTGGCTTGCAACGAAATGTCTATTTATCCTTTGAAAATTCTTGTTTTCGTCATATTCAAAAGTGCCAAAATTCATTTGATAGTAATCATATAACAATGGAAGTTCTTTCGTGATGATTGTGTCTTTGTCACTTTTATTTTTGAATTCTAAATAAAACTCATCATAAGGTTTAAGCCAAACATTTATTCCAATTGATGTTTTTGCTGGCATTTCCAAAGAAATAGATATGGAATCTCTTTTGACTACTATATTCTCTTGTAAATTTTCTGATTCAACTTGTTTTTCTTCTTTGCACGAAGCGAAAAAAAGTGTAATTAGTATTAAGGTTAGTACTTTGTTCATTGGTTTGTCAAAATGTTTTACAACGTTTTGTGTATCTTTCAGTGGCGATCAAAGAAGCGATGCACTTCGTTTTTCAGTCGTAAAGTTAGAAAATAAATCCCAGACTTTTGGTTGCAACTCCCAAACTTCGCCATTGAAGATACATAGTGTTGGTAGCCGTTTTTATTCTTCATTTTTTTCCATACTCATATCAATTATATTTATCGTATTAATATTGTTAAGTTTACTAATTTCAAGAGTTTTTTTTTGTAATTTTTTTCCTAAGAAAGTGCCTGATACTATATAAATATCCCATTTAGGGTTTTGAACAGTTTTTTCATTATTGTAGCTGATTTTTAAATTCTGTTTAATCGTTTTATTTATTAATCCATATATATCTTGAATACTATCCTGATTTACAATTAGTTCATTTTTATTTAATAGTTCTACATCATAGCTCACATCTTCATAACATGATAGTCTATATTTCTCCTTCGACTCTAAATTATTTACTACAATTAAAGGAAAGTTATTTTGTTTTATTAAAAAACTAAACAAAGAGTCCTGCTCTTTAA
Organism: Winogradskyella sp. PC D3.3; assembly: GCF_054366245.1. Taxonomy (NCBI): domain Bacteria; kingdom Pseudomonadati; phylum Bacteroidota; class Flavobacteriia; order Flavobacteriales; family Flavobacteriaceae; genus Winogradskyella; species Winogradskyella sp. PC D3.3. The sequence goes on from NZ_CM135962.1 coordinate 2,700,865, forward strand.
AAGTATAAATCTTCAAATTATAATCATTATTTTCTATAAAACCATTATAGTATTCTAACCTATTTTCTTCACTTACGTGCTGTTTAAAGTCCTTAATTCCTAAAAAAGTCTTTAAAGTTAATTGACAAGAAAACAAACTTAGTGGCAAAATTACCATTAAGCTTATTTTTAAAAATTGGTTTGTTCTCATTATGTGATTAATTTGTTATAATATCTAATATCACATAGCCGTGAGGAAATTCGTCAGAAACCATAACTTCATAGTCTTTTGGTATAATGTATTATACTGAAATAGGTTGACTCTTTTTGGTTACTATTTAGACGTTCAAAAGATTTTTTTCAGCCGTTTAGAAGGCAAAAAAATAGTTTGAACTATGTCTGTTCTTAAATCGTTAGTTCAGGTAAATTTACTTTATTTTTTCTATATGACTTGTATTTGATATTAGGATTTAAATGTACTTCTGCAGGTTTTCTTAAATCCAAGCTAAAATGCGTTCTTAAATTGTTATAAATGTAGACTGCTTGCTCAGTCATTTTTTGAGCTAGTTCTGTGTTTTTAATAGTTTGTTTTAATCCATATTCGTATTTCAACGTTCTATTAATTCGTTCTGCCACAGCGTTTTCATATGGGTCGTATTGTTCTGTCATACTCATTATGATATTGTTGTCTTCAGCAAAAGCTGTATACTTAGGATTACAGTATTGAAAACCTCTGTCAGAATGATGAATAAGCTTTTGATCAGGGTATTTTCTGTTTTTAATGGCCATAGCGAGTGCATCGGTGCAAAGTGATGTTCTCATATGGTTATCGAGTTTATAGCCCATAATCTGCTTGGAATAGGCATCTGTAACAATGGCTAAGTAATTATGTCCATATTGTGTTTTAATGTAAGTGATATCACTTACCCAAAGTTGTTTTGGTCGAGTAGGAACGTGGTCTTTAACCAGGTTCTTATATTTTTTGTACATATGGTTTGAGTTTGTTGTAGTGATGTAATTTTTAGTTTTAGGAATCAAAAGGTTATTTAGTCTTAGGAAGCGATAGAACTTGTCTCTACCAATCTTAATATCAGCGTTTACAAAGTCTTGCTTTAGTTCTTTGTGTAGTTTAATTCCACCCGTTTTCGAGCCTACTTTTTTACGGTAGTCTTTGACCATTTCAATCATTTTTTGATGATCTATTTGTTGTTTTTGTTGTGTTTTGAGTCTTTTGTAGAAGGCTTGTTTAGATATCCCAAAACATCCATAGAACCACATTCTTTTAAACGGTTTTTCTTTTTTAGTTCTATCTCTTTTGCTAATGTTTTGGGCAACGACTTTTTTGACATATCGACGCCTGTAATAAGTTCCATATCAGCTATAATATCCTGTTGGAAGTCTTTTTGAAACTCTAGTTCTTCAATCTTTTCCTTAAGTTTTTTAATTTCCTTGTCTTTACTCATACCATTGTTTTGTTGTACTAAGGTACTGTATTTTCTCAACCAATAGGTAATTGTGGTTCTAGGAATATCATACTTTTTAGAGGCAAAGTTTGTAGATATCTGACCGTTTAAGATTTGGTCAACGACAAGAAGTTTTGTTTCTAAGGTTACTTTTTGATAGCTTTTTTTCGCCAGTGTTCATTTTGTGTTTTCATAAGTGACTATAATTAAATGATTAATTTTTAGTCAACCTATTTCAGGAAAGTTCATTTATCTAATTGGGTACAACGTGTTTGTATATGGTTTGTTGCGTGATTCAGCAACTAAGTTAACAAATAAAAACGGAATAGAAAATCCGCGAGGATTTTCGTAAGTAGGCTAGAACTAGCAATAAATTATATACGGTGTTATGCAACGGTTTTTATAGCTTTTTCTTATTCGGATTCTTTCTGTTAGCAAACAAAGAAACAATCTCAATGGAATTTTTATTAATTCGGTAATAAAGATTATTGTGTTTTTCGACTACAGCTTTTCGGATATTTTTTTTCTCCAATGATACTGGGAAAATTTCTGGTGATTTTGAAATCAGCTCTATTGTATGGTCTAATTTTGCAGAGAATCTTCTTAATTCTCTTTCAGTCCATTTGTTCTCAAGATATTCAATAGTCTCTTTTAGTTCAGATATTGCGTGGTCAGTCCACAGAATTTTATAGCCACTTTTCATAAATTCCTTTCACGTTTGAGTGAGAAGTCAATTTTCCGTTGTCAGCATCTTTAATTCCTTTTTCAATAGACTCTCTTTCGCTTGCAGAAATTTCATTCCACCAATCGTTTTTCTCTTTCTCTCTTAATTTCATTAGTTTGTCAATCAGAGAAGTATCATTCAAAGTCGATAACCATTGAATTAATTCTATTTTTTTATTTTCTAAACTTAAATCCATAATATCAAATTTACAAATTTAATCTAAATATTCAATTTTTGAGGGTGATTTTAACTGTTGCATAACGGTCTAGTATAAGAATAGTTGCGGGTTTTAAGCACTAAAGTTAGCAAATAAATCGCAGATAGAAAGTCCGCGAGGACTTTCGTAAATTGGCTAAAACCAGCAATTAATTTTATACGGTGTTAGGCAACGTTTTTTATTCAATATAATTATTTCCTTTTATAGTCCAATCTGACAACTCTTCATATTCTACAATTTTCCAATTATTACAATGGAATGTTCCTTTTACTTTAAAATCATTTTCAATAAAACCAAAAGGACTAGGCAACTCTAATTCGTAATTTCCCCAAACATTTTGAGCAATTTTATAATCAAATCTGTTGATTTTAATTTCATAATGTTTAATTGAAGTTGAATCTGTTTTGTTGTTTTCAAATTGTGATTCTGTAGATGCTTTAAAAACCTTTATTTTCTCCACAATAGAATCTTTCAAATAAAAAGTCAAAAATCTGTATTGTCTATCAATTCCCATTTGAAATTCGGTTGCACTTTTGTTTCCTTTTTCAAGTTCACTCAAAGAAGGAAATTCAGTTCTGATTTGAATTTTTAAGGTATTGTTTTTAACGTTCTTTTCGCAATTACAAAATCCTATTAAAGTGTCAATTTTTTTGTCAGAAAATGTATAAATTAAATCTACCTTTTGAAGTTGCAAAGTAGAATCTCTTTCGATAGTAGAAATTTTATTTTTATTTATTTCTACAATATTCGTTTTTGTTTCAATATTAGGTTCAATTTTTTTCGGTTTAATATCTTTTTTACAAGAAAATAAACTCATTAATAATACTAAACTTAATATGTGAAAACTGTTTTTCATTAATGTTGCCTAACGTCTCCGTATATGAGAAGTAGCAGGTTAAAACGTAGTTAATTTTCAGATTATAAACAAAAATAGCAGAAAAGAACAAACCTTTGGTTTAGCTCTTAACTGCTATTTTTTATATACCGTGTTGGTAGCAGTTATAATATTTTAGCAATCTATAACTCTTCCACAAACTACTGCATTAAGCGAATTTCTTTTAACCCTTAAATCCATACATTGACCAGACCCTAACTTATCTGATAATTCTTTCGATGCCGCTTCCATTTTACTTTTTACACAGGATTCAGAATAGCAAGTCCCAAATTTTTTCCAGCCACTACCACTACCACAAGCGCCATTGACAACTGGGTCTGTAATCGGGCTAATTGTAATTAAATCATCTTTTATGTTAATATCAAAACCGTCAATAAACTCATCAGTTGAGTTTTGGTTTTTCATCATAATATTTTCATCATAATCTTTTGAGTATAATTCTTTAATAGTTAATTCAATTACATCATCTAGTGATACTTTGTTTAAATCAAATTGATTTGTCATTTTGAAATCAACATTGCTTAAATCAAGTTCTAAATTCAAACCATTTTCAGGTAAATCTGAAACATTTTCTTGCTCACAGGATATTGCAAACATTATAAGCGGTAAAAGTAAATAAAATTTCATTTTTTTCATTTTGTTAAATTTTTATGTTCAAACATTTTTTGAACGGTTAATAATTATTTTTTCTGTAGCTTTATATTCAAACTCTTTATACAAATTTATCATTTTTTTTAAATTCCAAAAGCTGGATGGTATTAATTTGTTAATTAGGTGCATTCAAGGCCTTAACGCAACAAAAGTTGCTAATTAGTTATGGTACAATTTAATTTTTTCTTTCCAAAAAACCTAGCCTTTTTTGAAGGCTTTTTGGAAAGAAAAAATTAGACAGAGTTTAGTTCTAAGACTTCAAGAGGTGTTTTATAACCTAATACTTTTCTAGGTCTGTTATTGAGTTTACTTTGTATACTTTTTAGTTGCCTATTATCTACAGATCTAAAGTCTGTTTTTTTAGGTAGATATCGTCTAATAAGCCCATTAGTATTTTCGTTAGTTCCACGTTCCCAAGACGCATAAGGATTCGCAAAATAAATGTCCATTTGTGTGTTCTTAGCCAACCATTTATGGTCAGCCATTTCCGTTCCATTATCATAAGTCATAGTTTTTGTAAGCTTGTTATCAAAACGCTTAAGTTCTTTAGCAAAAGCTCTAGTAACTGATTTGGTAGTTCTGTTTTTAAGACCAATAATTAAGGTGTATCTGGACTTACGTTCCACAATAGTTCCGATGGCAGACTTCTGTGCTTTTCCTATGACCAGGTCTCCTTCCCAATGTCCGATTTCCTTTCTGTTTTCAATATGTTCAGGTCTTTGAGATATATTTATTTGGTCTTTGATTTTAGACCCTTTCTTACGTCTTGCTTTGGGTTTTCTACGTCTTGATTTTTGATAGGGAAGTAGCTTTATTAGTTTTTTGTTAAGACGAGCTTGTGGATGCGAATAGATGTGCATATAGATTGCCTCATGGGATATTGTCATCACAGGATCATTAGGATAATCGATTTTAATTCGCCCCGAAATCTGTTCAGGCGACCAGTTTTTCAAAAGTCTTTTATAGACATAAAAACGCAGTAAAGAATGTGTTTCAATCTTGTCTAAATTCCGTTTATTCAGATAGTCTTCTTTAGCACACCAATCGGCAAGAGAAGCATCGTATTTATCGTTAGGATTAGATACCCATTTATTTACTTCTCTGGTTATGGTAGAGCGAGATCGATTGAGCTTTTTGGCAATGAAAGATTTGGATTTATTCTCTTCCAAAAGCGTCTGAATAATGACACGTTCTTTAAGAGATAATCGTTTATGCTTTTTTGTGTTCATACAACAAATCTAAAATTTTGATTTGTTGCGTTAAGTTATTGAATTCGGAGTTTCTCATTTCAAATTATTGCCAACGTGTTTGTGTATGATTAGTTGCGTGGTTAAGCAACTAAATTAGTAAATAGAAAACGAACCAGAGGAAATTCCGAAGGAATTTCCAAGCAAGCTAGAAACTAGCAATTAAATATACACGATGTTATGTGCTGGCTTATTCCGCAAATATTATATTCCAACGTTCTTTTTCAGATATAACTCTATTAATTAAAATTCGTAAATCAAAGTCCTCTTCATCAACAAAAGGTGTTGGGTCATTTTCAATTGGAATTATTGATTTTATTTGTTTGTGTTTTTGTACGTATAGAACGATTCCGTTTTGTTTTAGAGAAAAAAATAATTCAGTTCCGACTAGTTTCAATTCAGATTCTGTCTCATTATTTATTTCAATCAGTTTATTTTCGGATAAGAAATACAGTTGGCTTTTATTACGAAAAAATGTCATTCGAGCTTTTCCGATTTTTTGACTAAATCCGCTGTGATTAAATTCCGCTTTAATTTTCGGATTCAGCATTTTATTTGTCCAAGTCAAAAACGAATCCCATTCAATTTTTTTTGTATTGAAATTCAGAATTCCATTCTTCCAGGCATTTTTATGCTCCTTAATTAATATTTTATTATCATCTGATTGTTTCAAGTACGATTTTTTTTAGCTTGCACATAACGGTCTTGTATATGAAACGTAGCGTATAAATAGACGCTAAACTTTCGGATTATGCACGAGCCGAATTTTTTAATTTTCTTTTTTTCTTAATTACACAAAAAGCCAAATTAAAAAATTTGGCGTTCTTTGCAAATATACACGAACCTCTCGGAAAGCCCATAATAGCTATGTTTTATATACGTCTTAAGTTTACAAATTATTAAATTAGATTAATAAATCAGAAAGAACAAAAGAGAGAATTAAGGTTAGTATACACGGTGAAGCCAAGACTTCGACAACATTGATAATCCTCTCTCTTTTTCTACCTAAATTTCGTTCAGTTCTGTGAGACCAAGATCTCGTTTTTAAGTTGTTGAAAGTAAAGTAGAATGTCCTTTCTAAAACTCATTTTTTATGAATAAAGATAAAGAAATTTATGGTATTGACATTAGTAAAAATGTTTTTGATGTGTATTGCGAGTCTATAGGTCATATTCAATTAAATAATGATGAAAAAGGCTTTAAAACACTATTAAAAAAGCTACCTAAAGCAGCTTTGGTAGTTATGGAAGCTACAGGCTATTATCATTACAGGTTAGCTCAGTTTTTAGATAAAAACGAAGTAGCAGTATCAGTAGTAAACCCATTGTCAGTTAAACGCTTTATACAGATGAAATTGGCTAAAGTAAAAACAGATAAGAGTGATGCAAAAGCGATTTGTGAGTATGGAACGATGAACAATTTGCCAATGTACAGTGCCTTGACAGCTATTCAAGCAGAATGTCTACAACTCTTTAGATTGTTGGATAATTATTTAAAGAAACGCACCCAGACCAAGAATAAGAAACATGGCGAGGAAGTCTTAGGTATTCCATCGAAATATGTTTATCAGTCTTTAAAACGAGATTTAAAGCATTTAGACAACGAGATTAAAGGCATAGAATTAAGGTTGTTGGAACTAGTAAAACAAGATCAGCAACACCAATTAACCTTATTAAATAGCATTCCAGGAATAGGCATAAAAACTGCTTTGTTTTTAATAGTTGTAACAGATGGTTTTAAGAAGTTTGAAAGCGCATCACAGCTTTGCAGTTATGTAGGCATTACACCAACAATAAGGGAATCTGGAAGTAGTGTTAGAGGACGCAGTAGGATAAGCAAAGTAGGGAATAAGAAGTTAAGAAACATGTTGTTTTTATGTGCTTTTTCGGCCAGTAAGCATAATAAGGCATGTAGAGAAATCTATGAACGAATAGTAGCCAAAGGGAAGCGCAAAAAACAAGCCTTAATAGCTGTTGCCAATAAGTTATTAAAACAAGCTTTTGCCATTGCAAAAAGTGGTTTGCCTTATGATGAAAACTTTGTTTCTAAATTAGCTTAAAATTGCTTGTTTTTTAACTCAGTTCTTTGTTAGCATACGTTATTTATATAATTATTCCAATTCCCAAATTCACTGTTGTAGGTTCTTTTTCATTTTTAAATTCAATGTATTGGCTCAAATCAGAATCAGAATCATTATTCTTTATTGAATTAAAATATTGGTTAATTCTCAAAAGAATAAAACCTTTTTTATCTGATGAAAAGGATATATTTTTCTTTAATTGAATGAACGCACCAAAACTTACTGAATTATAATTATCTTTAATATCATTATCGTAACTGATCTTAGGATTACTAAAATTTGGGTCGCTTGGGTCAATTATATCAATTTGAGATAGATTTGTTGTCGTGTCTCCTTTTTCTTTTGCAGATATCAAAAAGCTAGCAAATCCTCCAATTCCAAATTGATAAGATTTATCTTGGCTAAAATGAAAGTTAAAATTTATTGGTGTCTGAATTTGACTAATACTTCGATTTCCTTTATTCGTAACTGCTCCTATTTTATCTTCGATAGAAAATCTGTCCAGAAAAAATCCAATTCCAAAGTCAAGAGATGATTTCTCATTAATTGAATAATTTACACTTGGTAAAATAAATGCGCCTATGTTTATTGAAGATTTAATTTCAGGACTTCCATCAACATTAGTATTTGTTAGTTCACTTGTTTTCGGAACAGATAATGTTGGTCCTGTAGATAAATGAAAATTAATTTTTTTGTCTTGTGAGTAAATTTTGGTTAAAAAACCAATCATAAAAATCAGTAAAATTCTTTGTTTTATTGTTCAGTTTGGGTTTCGTGGTTAATGTATGCTAACGGTCTCGTATATGATTTGTTGCGTGTTATAAGCGAGTAAGTTAGCAAATAAAAACCGAAATAGAAAAACCGCGAGGTTTTTCGACAGTAGGCAAGAAGCAGCTATAAATTATATACATTGTTGTATGCAGTGCTTTATTCCATATAAGCTATATTTTCTCCAATTTTATATCTTAACCAATTTTTTTTCAATTCAGGTTCTCGACTTATTGTTCCACCATTTAGGTTAACTTTAAATTGTCCAAATACAAATATTTCTTGAGTGCTTTTATTAATAACAATTTCATCAGCGTTTAAAAATTCAAACACACTTGTTTTCAGATTCGCATTTCCGACAAGAGTTATTGTTTCTTTTTCTTTATTTAGTTTTACAGTTTCATCACAAGAGTAAGTCAATTCATTTTCAGATTTAATTTCGTTTTGAGAATAACAATTCAGCCCAAAAGCTAAAATAAGGCTTGCAGTAATAATTAATTTTTTCATAGTTTTTCTATTTTAATGTTCAAATTGTCTTTTTCAGAGTTCGTCGCTCGCATTGCATACAACGTGTTTTTATATGGTTTGTTGCGTGGTTAAGAATGTAAGTTAGCAAATAAAAACCGAATAGAAAATCCGCGAGGGTTTTCGTAAGCAGGCTAGAACCAGCAATAAATTATATACGGTGTTGGCAACTGGCTTTTATTTTTTCCGTTCTATTTTTATTGGGTTTTGGCGAGTATCAAAAACATCATTTATTTCAATTCTGTTTTCTGTATTGTTAATCCAATAAATGACTTTATAATTTTTATAGACTAAATATCTGAATTCTTGTTTTCTATTCTTAAGAAGTTCTTCAGCTTGTCCAATTTCTGGTTGCCTTTTAAGTTTTAAAGTCTCATTATAAATTCCGTTAACGATTTTTTTTGCTATTCGATTTCCGGCTTTTTCTCGATAATATTGATAAATTTTTTCTAGTTCTTTTTGAGAAAAATTAGTCCAAAATAATTTTAATTCCATTTATCGATACTGGCTTTTAATTCGCTGGATTCTATTAGTCGACCATTTAGTGAATCTTCCATAGATTTGTCAATTCGAGAATTAAATTCCTCCATAGACATTGGTTTAAACTCTCCATTATCTGAAATTTTGTTTTCTTTTCTAAGGATTTTTTCAAGTCGCGAAATTACATCTTCACTTTGAATCTTTAAAAACTCTTGAATAAGTTCTAGTTTTCTTGTTTGTAAATCCATTTTATTAGCTTTTTATCAAAGATACAAAAATATCAATTTAATACTCTATATTTCTTTAATTGACGAATTTCATAGCTTGTTGCCAACGTGATTGTATAAGGTTAGTTGCGATGGTTATAAACGCAACTTAACAAATATGAACTTATATTGGTTTTTAAATTAAGATTCAAAATAAGCGATTACATAGCAATTAATTTTATACGGTGTTGTAATTAGTTTTTTATTTTATGTCGATTATTTATTTCATACGTTCTTTAATAGTAAGTTTCTTATTGTTTGTGCTATCATTATGGTTCATTGTTTCAGTTGGTGTTTGGGGTATGTCAGAGGTCAGAAGTGGGAGAGGTTCCGTTTGACTGGTAAGCGTTGATCCCGTTTTTTCTTTTTTAAATAACAAGGAAAATAATTCAACTTCTCTAATCCAATATCCAACAGGTATTCCTGCAATGAATATCCCGATTATAGATTTTAAAATAAAATCATTTGTTTTGTGAGAGAACCAATTTCGGTCTTTAGGTTTGTAAACACCTTTTTCTTTTAATGTTTGTTTACAATTATCTAAAAAATTAACAAATTCATTTTCTCTATTTTTTAAAATACTTGGTTTATTTTCTTTAGGAACTTTTGTGTGAAAATCAATATCGAATTTAAATTTATTAATATAATGAAACTCAGGTGAGTATTTACCAAAAAAGTCAATAACAAAAGAACAAGTTTGAATAACTAATTGCTTATCATTCTGAATGTTTTTATTTAAAACCTTTTGTTTTTGGTTTTCCAAAATTTGTATTGCTTTCTTTCGTTTCATTTAAATTATTGTAATTAGTTTTTGTTATGGTTAAAATTGATATTAATAACGCTTACGATAGAGAATTTGGAAAATTGTACTTATTAGGCTTTTGGTCAGATTCCGATTATGTTTCAGGTAGAAATTATTTTAATTCTCTTTCTGATTCTGAGAAGGAAGCTCGCCTCGGTCATATTGAGAAAGTAAATCCCTCAATGATTGTTCGTTTTCTGGATAAAGTTTTAAATAAGGTTCTCTATCTACGTAATTCATATCTTTTAAAAAGATAAACAAATGTGCTAGTAATTCGTTATACTGTTTGTAAATTTCAGCAGTTTTATCGGACAGTAGTTCTGTGTTTTTCTTTTCGAGTTCTTTGAACATTTTTTGCGCTCTTAAATTTAATTCAGCGTTATGTGATTCTCTTATAAAGTCGTTAGATTTTTTCAATTTATCAACATCTATTGATTCTAATAAGATTTTCATTTTAGAGTATAGTCCGTTTTGTATATAAAATGCTATTCCTAAAGCTAATAAAACTATTGAGTTTATTGTTTCGTTCGTGAGTAATGTTCATAGTTATGTATTATACTGAAATAGGTTGACTCTTTTTGGTTACTATTTAGACGTTCAAAAGATTTTTTTCAGCCGTTTAGAAGGCAAAAAAATAGTTTGAACTATGTCTGTTCTTAAATCGTTAGTTCAGGTAAATTTACTTTATTTTTTCTATATGACTTGTATTTGATATTAGGATTTAAATGTACTTCTGCAGGTTTTCTTAAATCCAAGCTAAAATGCGTTCTTAAATTGTTATAAATGTAGACTGCTTGCTCAGTCATTTTTTGAGCTAGTTCTGTGTTTTTAATAGTTTGTTTTAATCCATATTCGTATTTCAACGTTCTATTAATTCGTTCTGCCACAGCGTTTTCATATGGGTCGTATTGTTCTGTCATACTCATTATGATATTGTTGTCTTCAGCAAAAGCTGTATACTTAGGATTACAGTATTGAAAACCTCTGTCAGAATGATGAATAAGCTTTTGATCAGGGTATTTTCTGTTTTTAATGGCCATAGCGAGTGCATCGGTGCAAAGTGATGTTCTCATATGGTTATCGAGTTTATAGCCCATAATCTGCTTGGAATAGGCATCTGTAACAATGGCTAAGTAATTATGTCCATATTGTGTTTTAATGTAAGTGATATCACTTACCCAAAGTTGTTCTGGTCGAGTAGGAACGTGGTCTTTAACCAGGTTCTTATATTTTTTGTACATATGGTTTGAGTTTGTTGTAGTGATGTAATTTTTAGTTTTAGGAATCAAAAGGTTATTTAGTCTTAGGAAGCGATAGAACTTGTCTCTACCAATCTTAATATCAGCGTTTACAAAGTCTTGCTTTAGTTCTTTGTGTAGTTTAATTCCACCCGTTTTCGAGCCTACTTTTTTACGGTAGTCTTTGACCATTTCAATCATTTTTTGATGATCTATTTGTTGTTTTTGTTGTGTTTTGAGTCTTTTGTAGAAGGCTTGTTTAGATATCCCAAAACATCCATAGAACCACATTCTTTTAAACGGTTTTTCTTTTTTAGTTCTATCTCTTTTGCTAATGTTTTGGGCAACGACTTTTTTGACATATCGACGCCTGTAATAAGTTCCATATCAGCTATAATATCCTGTTGGAAGTCTTTTTGAAACTCTAGTTCTTCAATCTTTTCCTTAAGTTTTTTAATTTCCTTGTCTTTACTCATACCATTGTTTTGTTGTACTAAGGTACTGTATTTTCTCAACCAATAGGTAATTGTGGTTCTAGGAATATCATACTTTTTAGAGGCAAAGTTTGTAGATATCTGACCGTTTAAGATTTGGTCAACGACAAGAAGTTTTGTTTCTAAGGTTACTTTTTGATAGCTTTTTTTTCGCCAGTGTTCATTTTGTGTTTTCATAAGTGACTATAATTAAATGATTAATTTTTAGTCAACCTATTTCAGGAAAGTTCAGTTTTCAAATGTGTTACAACGTGATTGTGTATGATTAGTTGCGTGGTTTAAGCACTAAAGTTAGCAAATAAATCACAGATAGAAAAACCGCGAGGTTTTTCGACAGTAGGCTAGAAGCAGCTATGAATTATATGCATTGTTAGCTAACGTTTTTTTTTATTTTGCGAACTACTCCTTTGTACATTTACGGGATCTTTTGTTATTCATTCGTCATTTTAATATTTGACTTATTATCAAATAAAATCTCCGAATTATTATTCCGTTATGCTCCGCTACGAGAACCAGGTTTGTTTTTCATCCAAATTTTCGTGACATCAGAAACGATTGATTTAAACCACTAATTTCAAATTTTTAAACTGCGAACAGTTCGGCCGTACGTTTTACCATTCCGCTTATCAGCCAAAAGTTGAGGATTGCAATATTTTCGAATTAATAAACAAAAGTTGGGCAAGCCAAATTTCGTGCGTAAAGTTCCGAAAGAGTAAGAAATTCCAGCGTAATATATTTTAAGTTTCAGTTTTGAATTCCAGCGTAGTTTTCTGAAGCAAATAAGCAAAGAACTTTGTGAAAGCCTTGAAATTGCTGATTTGCAGCAAAATGTTTGCTAACGTGTTTGTGTATGATTAGTTGCGTGGTTAAGCACGTAATTTAGCAAATAAAAATCGAATAGAAAATACGTGAGTATTTTCGTAAGTAAGCTAAAAAAAGCAATTAATTATACACGGTGTTGGCATTTCGTTTTTTGCTTTACTCTAGCACAAATTAATCTATATCACGTTTCATTAGAGATAAAATTTCTTGTTCTGGTTGTTCGGTATTCAGTTCGTTAGTAGTTAGATTGAGTTTTTGTTTAATACCGTTCAAAAAAAGTTTATTAGTGTCCTTATTTTTGAACAGAGTATTTAATTCATTACTCAAAAAGTCATCTATTAAATCTTTGTTTTTCCAATACGAAGAATTATAATTATTATAAACTTGAGAGAATCTAAAAAGAAATCTATTTGAAGAAATTGAGTTACGGTAGTTTTCTCTTTCTGTTATGTTGATATTTTTGAAATTAAGAATCCCTTTTGACTGAATTTTTGAAAACATAAGTTTGTATGAAATATCTTTTGGATAAATAATATTTTCAATTTGATTATAGTTTATTGTAAAAATTACATCTATTCCTTTTTTTTTATTTCTATATCGTCTAAAAAGAGAAGTTACCTTTTTTAAAGTAAAATTCTCTTTAGTTACTATTATCTGTCCTCTAATATAATAAAATTTTCTTCCTTTTATATTTACATCTGGCTTTTTAGTTTCATAATTAATCACATAACATTCATCATTATTTAATTCAATAGTGTCTTCTAAAGTGAATTTATAAAGGCTACTTCCTCTTTTATTCAATGGATGTCCGTTTTCAAAAAAACGATAATTTAGTAAAAATCCACTATTAAAAATTTCTAATCCAAAATGAGTATAAGCTTGATTGCCTTCTTTTAAAATAGTATTTTCTTTTTTCAGTTTATAAAAATTCTCTTCAGTTCTTCTAGATTCTTCTGGGACTAATATTGGCCAATTCCATACGTCAGGATCATCACCTAATGAAAATAAATTCCCATCAACTTCTATATAAGAAGGAAAAGAATCTTTTAATTTTGATATTTGTTTTAAGTTCACTGAAGACCAATAAGGTTCTTTTCTAACTTGGTTTTTATAGTTTGTTCTAGCTAATTTTAAAATCTCTTTTTTTTGTATTTTGTTTACTGAAATGACAACTTCTTCTAATTCGTTATTCTTACTGAATAGGTTTACTTCTGAATTACTTATCAAACTATTTAATTTATATAATTTAGTTTGATATGAAATATGTGAAAAAACAATGTTCTTTTCTAGTTGACTAGGTAGTTCTATAATATATTTTCCTTCAATGTTTGTATATGTTAAAATTTCATTATCAACTATAATTAAAACATCTGAAAGGGGGGCTTTAGAGTATTCATCAAATACACTTCCTGTAATTTTAATATTTTGAGAAAAAAGTAATGTACTTAAACAAATGAAATAAAACGTTAGAGTAATTTTTTTCATAATTATAAAATTTTGTTTTGATTGCGAGTGTTTATTAAATGAATGCCAACGGTCTCGTATATGATTTGTTGCGTGTTATAAGCGAGTAAGTTAGCAAATAATAACGAAAATAGAAAAACCGCGAGGTTTTTCGACAGTAGGCAAGAAGCAGCTATAAATTATATACATTGTTAGCTATGAGTAGGCGCGCATAGCCTTTGGTAAAGTAGAGGTGTTATTTTTCCTGCCGAAAGCAAACACTTTAAATGCGTAGCCTAGAGTTAGCAGAAATGCTGAACACGATTATATGTTTTTTATTTAAGAAGCCATTGTAGATAAGCTGTGTCCAATTCGCGCATGTGTTTGCTTATTCGACTAAAGCACTGACGCCTTTTTTTATTTTTCAGCGCAAACTTGCTAACGCATGACTTTTAGGGAATGTTTGAAAAACTTCAATGGATTAGTTAAAACAATAAAAATTGCAAATAGAGAACGATCTTAATGCGTTTTATTTTAAAAAAAGGAATAATAGCACAAAGTTCACAGAAAAGGAAACGGCAAAACGAGAGGCTTTAATCTTCTAAAGAGGAACGGAAGTTTGTTTGCGACTATTATTGCTAACGTCTCCGTATATGATTTGTAGCGTTATTTCAGCAGGTAATTTAGTAAATAATAACGAAAATAGAAAAACCGTGAGGTTTTTCGACAGTAGGCGAGAAGCAGCTATGAATTATATACGGCTTAAGTTTACAAATTATTAAATTAGATTAATAAATCAGAAAGAACAAAAGAGAGAATTAAGGTTAGTATACACGGTGAAGCCAAGACTTCGACAACATTGATAATCCTCTCTCTTTTTCTACCTAAATTTCGTTCAGTTCTGTGAGACCAAGATCTCGTTTTTAAGTTGTTGAAAGTAAAGTAGAATGTCCTTTCTAAAACTCATTTTTTATGAATAAAGATAAAGAAATTTATGGTATTGACATTAGTAAAAATGTTTTTGATGTGTATTGCGAGTCTATAATTAAATAATGATGAAAAAGGCTTTAAAACACTATTAAAAAAGCTACCTAAAGCAGCTTTGGTAGTTATGGAAGCTACAGGCTATTATCATTACAGGTTAGCTCAGTTTTTAGATAAAAACGAAGTAGCAGTATCAGTAGTAAACCCATTGTCAGTTAAACGCTTTATACAGATGAAATTGGCTAAAGTAAAAACAGATAAGAGTGATGCAAAAGCGATTTGTGAGTATGGAACGATGAACAATTTGCCAATGTACAGTGCCTTGACAGCTATTCAAGCAGAATGTCTACAACTCTTTAGATTGTTGGATAATTATTTAAAGAAACGCACCCAGACCAAGAATAAGAAACATGGCGAGGAAGTCTTAGGTATTCCATCGAAATATGTTTATCAGTCTTTAAAACGAGATTTAAAGCATTTAGACAACGAGATTAAAGGCATAGAATTAAGGTTGTTGGAACTAGTAAAACAAGATCAGCAACACCAATTAACCTTATTAAATAGCATTCCAGGAATAGGCATAAAAACTGCTTTGTTTTTAATAGTTGTAACAGATGGTTTTAAGAAGTTTGAAAGCGCATCACAGCTTTGCAGTTATGTAGGCATTACACCAACAATAAGGGAATCTGGAAGTAGTGTTAGAGGACGCAGTAGGATAAGCAAAGTAGGGAATAAGAAGTTAAGAAACATGTTGTTTTTATGTGCTTTTTCGGCCTGTAAGCATAATAAGGCATGTAGAGAAATCTATGAACGAATAGTAGCCAAAGGGAAGCGCAAAAAACAAGCCTTAATAGCTGTTGCCAATAAGTTATTAAAACAAGCTTTTGCCATTGCAAAAAGTGGTTTGCCTTATGATGAAAACTTTGTTTCTAAATTAGCTTAAAATTGCTTGTTTTTTAACTCAGTTCTTTGTTGGCAAATCGTATTTTTTTATGATACCCAAGTTCCTTTTATTTTATCTATTATCCAAATTCCATTCTCATCTTTTTTGATGAAAATTCGGCAACCACTTCCATTTAATCTACCTTTTACGAAACCTGCATTCAGCACGCCAAAAGATTTGGTTTTGTCAAACAAAATTCTAGAAAATGAAAGAGAACCTGCAAGATTAAAATCATATTTCGTTGTCCAAAGTTCACGTCCTTTTGGGAATTCAGACATTGGCTTAAATCGTAATTTATTGTTTTTAGACTTCAATTTGTCAAAGTCAACGTTAAATCCATCATTTAAGTCAAAATTTTTAGAGTCAACAACAAGTTTATTTTCATTAAAATGACTTATCAATTCATACATATCTTCTCTTTCAAACCGATTAATTGAATCAGGAAAGACAATGTAAATTGAAGTTGTATCGTTATTTATTGAATCTTTTCTTTTTTCCCAAGCTTTCAGTCTTTCATTATAATCGTCGGATTTTTTCCAATTTTCGAGAGCTTTATTGTAATCGCTTTTAGAATCAAACCCTTTTTCAATAAGATAGTCAGGTGAAGGTGGTGGTGGTGTTGGAAATAAGCGTAAATCGTGATACATTTTATCTGAAAGTTCAGGAAATAATTCGTAGAAAACTTGCTGTTCAAATTCCACATTTGATAATTCCTTTTTCTGTTCGCAATTCATAAGAATTACTGACAAAAGGATAGTGAAAATGATTGTTTGAAGCGATTCTCTCATATGTTTGCCAACGGTTTTGTATAACCGTCAGTTACGGGTTTATATGCGTTAATTTTCGGTTTGACACAGACTTTAGCAATTCCGAGTGGATTCGGACATAGTCGAATCCGCCGTAATTGCGGTTATACATTGTTGGCAAACGTTTTTTTATTCCATTCAACATTCAATTTTTCCAATTCAGCGTTGAATTTATTTAGAGTTTCAGAGTCGATTATTTTAGTGTCAATTTGTATTTCATATTTGTCCGTTATCAGCATATATTTATTGTCATTTAGAATGATTCTTTTTATTTTAGATAAAGGGATTGACTTTCCGAATATTTTTCGAGTTTTTATAATTCCATCGCGAATAGTTAGATAATATATTTTTTTATCAAATAAAAAATATAAAAAGTATCCTACTGAACAAATCAATGCTAAATAGTCAAAAGTGTTAGGTGATTCTTTCGTAAATCCATATCCAGCGTAGATTCCCCACAGAATCGCTGAAATCAAATTAATAAAATCTCTTTTCTTTTTGTACGGTATTTTCATTTTAAATGTTTGCCAACGTGTTTGTGTATGGTTAGTTGCGTGGTTAAGCAACTAAATTAGCAAACTTTTACGAACCTGAGAATATTCCGAAGGAATATTCCAGATGTGCACTTACAAAGCAATTAATTATACACGGTGTTGGCAAATCGTTTTTTAATCAGTATCCGAAGCTGTAATTCCAATGTAATAACCTCTTATTGGATTATAAACTGTCCAAAAATGAGTTCCCCAAAATTCTTTTCCATCATCAAAATAATTAGAACAATCAGTATTCCATTTAAAAACTTCTATTTTATTCAAATCCGTAAATAAAAAATTGCAGAAATCGAGAAAATATTGACCCGTTTCAAAGATGTTATTTGATACTCTAAAACCGTGAACTGGGTCTAAAAAAGCTTGAGTAAATCCAAATGTAGATAAATTAGACGTTTCATTTTTGAAAATTTTTAAATCACGAACGTTAACTATGTTTTCATTAATTTCTTTACTGTCAAAATAAAACAGGTTGTTTAAAGATTTAAACCTTCTTAAAATAGGTTTCATTGACTTAAAATCAAACCAAGGTCCAAAAAATTCTTCAACAGAGATTTTCGTTCCGCTTTCGCTCATTTTGTTTTCTTCAAATTCTAATTTAAAGTAATGACTGTTTCGTTGAAGTTCTAATATTGAGTTTTTTGCAGTAAGAAAATGAGAGTTGTATTCGGAAATACTTTTATCAATTTTAAAAAAATTGAAATCAATTCGACCACCATAATTATCAAACTCTTTTAGTTTATTTTTTATCTCGATATTTTCAATTAATTCAATGTTTTTCAAGTCAGATTGCGTTTTTGCGAAATGTTTGCCAACGGTCTCGTATATGATTTGTAGCGTTATTTCAGCAAGTAAGTTAGTAAATAATAACGAAAACAGAAAAACCGCGAGGTTTTTCGACAGTAGGCAAGCAGTAGCTATGAATTATATACATTGTTGGCATTAGTTTTTATTCTAATTGCTTTTTTACAGGTATTAAAAGTTCGTGAGTAAAATTTCCTCCATCATCAGTTCGTTCAGTTAATAGAATTTCTATATTTCCATCCAAGAGATTCTCTTCAGTTGCAGTTAGTTCGAATTTTAAACCTTTTGAGTTTATTTCAGGTCCATTCAAGTCAACGCTTTTATTTTTTTCAACTTTTAAGTTTGATAATCTTTTATATAAATTTTCTTTTTTGAGATATATTTCTGTCGGTTCTCCAACGACTAAAAATCCAAAGTCATTCTTTATAATGATTTCTATTTTGTCGGCACTTGAGTAAACAAACTCAGTTGAATTCTCAATCGATTTATTAATTTCTATTTTGGATTTAGATACTGTTTCAGATTTCGTATTTGTATTTTTTCCGCAATTTGATAAATTCAGAGTGATTAAAACACATAATATATAATTTCGAAAATTGTATTTCATTTATAGTACGATTTTTTTTCAAATTAATGCCAACGTTGTTGTATATGGTTTGTTGCGTGTTTTAAGCAACTAATTTAGTAAATAATTACCGACCAAGAAAGTCCGCGAGGACTTTCGTAAGTAGGCGAGAAGCCAGCAATAAATTATATACGGTGTTGTAAACTGGGCTATTCCTTCTCTTTATTGTTTCCGAATAATTTATATTGTTGTTTTTCTGCTTCTTTTCCTTGTGGTGTTTCTACAATAGTATTTTCATAATGTTTTTTAAGAACTGTCAAAACTGAATATGCAGAAGTGTAAATTTCTCCAACTTCATTTATTTTTCTTGACTTCTCTAAAATACAATCGATAAAAGTTCCGTTTTTAAATTCAATTCCTTCTGCAACAACAGACTGTTTGAAAATTTTATCTTTCATATAGAAATCCACAGCTTCTCCGATTTTACTGTAAACACCTTTCCATTTATATTTTCCTTTTTTAAGTACAGGCGAAATAATTTCGATAGTTGCATTTTCATCTATTTCAGATTCTAATTCATCACTTTCTAAAACAAACTTATCAAAATCAGTTCTCGAAATAAACTTTGGTTCTTCAATTCTTTCCTTATTTGCTGATAATTTAGTAGTAGATATTTTTTTAACTTTAGGATAATTATAAAGTTGTTTGTAATAATTTGATAGATGTTTTAAAATTTTAGGATTACTATCAATTATTAAATTTAGGTTTTGAATTGTTATTTGTTCAGGTTTCTTTTCTTTTAGTTCTCTCTTTAAGGACTTAATATTCAATTTTCTCTCTTCTATACTTAATTCCAAATCTTTTTTCTCTAATTTGGATTTTCTTAATGGAACTCTTGATAGAGCTAGAGCTAACGCGGTGATAAGTAGCGTAATTTGAACATTGTTTTGAGAGAGAAGAGTCCATAATTCAGTTAGACCACCTTCTTCAAATGCTTCTGTTTCTACTTTTACATCAAGTTCTAATTCTTTTTGAAGTTCAGTATATATTTGTAGCAGTTCAAATTCGCAACGATTTCTAACAAAAGCATTCATCGTGTGAGAATCATCACTATCATCAAAATAGTAATGTAATTCTAATTTATTCGCAAATGTTTCTTCTTTCATCTAAGATTTTTCTGCCTTGTTTACAACGGTCTCGTATATGATTTGTAGCGTTATTTCAGGAAGTAAGTTAGTAAATAATAACGAAAATAGAAAAACCGCGAGGTTTTTCGACAGTAGGCAAGCAGTAGCTATGAATTATATACATTGTTGTGCATAGTATTTTTATTCGAATGTTTGTTCGTTTTGCTCCATTAAATGTGCGTTCCTTGTCATTTCATCATTTAGAGACAAGTAATGTATTGCTAAAATCAACTGAATATTTGGGTCATTTAAGTCAAATTCACTGTTCGGTTTTAAAATTTCGTAGTACTGAATATCAAATCCATTAAATGCGCCAGATGCTTGAATTCTATCTGCATATTTAGCAATTCTTGGGTTTGATTTTCCTAATTCTGCTAAGTAATTTTGATATTTACCAAATGCTACTGCGCAAATATCTTTAGATTTTGTTCCACTTGGATAATAAGTAGATTCGCAATACATCCAAATTTTATCAAAAGTTGATGGCGAGATTCTATTATACATTTTTTTTTGTTCCTCAAAATCAATTCTTGCCCAAATTCCAGTTCCGCTTGCAGTTAAAGAATCGTGATTAATTTTTCGAAAGCATTTTTTCAAATCAGAATCATATTCTGCACACACGTTTTTAACAAAGAAAGTGATAATTTCTTTCAAGTCATTAATCTCCTCATTTGTGAAATTCGACTTCAATTCTGCCGTAGAATATTTTGTATCACAAGAAATTGTAATGAGTAATATCAAAATGCTAAAAGTGAGCAAAAGTGTTTTTTTCATATTATGCACAACGGTCTTGTATATGATTTGTTGCGTGTTATAAGCGAGTAAGTTAGCAAATAAAAACCGAAATAGAAAAACCGCGAGGTTTTTCGACAGTAGGCAAGAAGCAGCTATAAATTATATACATTGTTAGCTATGAGTAGGCGCGCATAGACTTTGGTAAAGTAGAGGTGTTATTTTTCCTGCCGAAAGCAAACACTTTAAATGCGTAGCCTAGAGTTAGCAGAAATGCTGAACACGATTATATGTTTTTTATTTAAGAAGCCATTGTAGATAAGCTGTGTCCAATTCACGCATGTGTTTGCTTATTCGACTAAAGCACTGACGCCTTTTTTTATTTTTCAGCGCAAACTTGCTAACGCATGACTTTTGGGAATGTTTGAAAAACTTCAATGGTTAGTTAAAACAATAAAAATTGCAAATAGAGAACGATCTTAATGCGTTTTATTTTAAAAAAAGGAATAATAGCACAAAGTTCACAGAAAAGGAAACGGCAAAACGAGAGGCTTTAATCTTCTAAAGAGGAACGGAAGTTTGTTTGCGACTATTATTGCTAACGTGTTTGTGTATGGTTAGTTGCGTGGTTAAGCAACTAATTTAGTAAACTTTTACGAACCTGAGAATATTCCGAAGGAATATTCCAGATAAGCAGAGACAAAGCAATTAATTATACACGGTGTTACCTGCAGTTTTTTATTCAGATTTCACATAATTCGATAATACTAATACATAAAACATCTCATCTATATTTTCTATGTTTTCAGGTAGGAAGTGCATAAATACAATATTCTTATTATCAACTTTTCTAATGCTTAAAAAGTTCGAACTATATGTTAAGGATTCAATTTGTTCTTTAGGCAGAATTTTCAATAAAGCTTTGTCTTTTATATGACATTGAGGTTCGTTATAATGTAAAGTTAATTCCCCTTTACTTATTCGCCATTTCCCACTTATAATTTCGTCATTATCTACAATGTTAAATTTTCCGTCATTTGTTATTTCAATTTTCTCAAATACTTGTAAGTTGTATGGTTTTTCATTCGATGTTTTAACGCTGTTCAGATTCCAACTTCCAATTATTTCTTTACTAATTAATAAACTGTCCTTTTTAGTTAATAATTTCAATCTTGTTTCTTCCAACATATGCATATTGATGGAATCTAAATTTTTAGACATTTCACTTTTTAATAGAACTTTGCCTTTTGGATTTAGAGAATCATAAACCACAATTATGTCTTCTGGACTTACTTGACCAAATCCAAATGTACAAGTTAGAATTATTAATAAAGTGATTAGTTTCTGTTTCATTCGTTGCGTTTTTAATTGCAGGTAACGGTTTTGTATATGATGCGTTGCGTGGTTTAGCACGTAATTTAGCAAATAAAAACCGAATAGAAAATCCGCGAGGATTTTCGTAAGTAGGCTCTCACTAGCAATGGATTATATACGTTGTTGCAAGTAGTTATTTTTTGTTTCCAAATATGTTTGTCAATTTATCATAATCCACCGAAAAATCTGTAATTCTTAAATAACAGTATTCCTGCATTCGGTAAGCCATAACTTTTCTGTTTTTTTCAATCCAATAGTATGTAAATGGTCCGTTTTCTTTCGTTTGTGACAGAATAGAGTAAACTTTCAAATGCTCATTTCCATATTTTTGTCTTAAATATTCAGTCAGCTTTTCAAATCCGAGTTCAATGTTGTTTTCGTCAGTCAAAAACACTAATTCCAATTCATATAGTTTGTCTTTGTAAAAATCAGTTCGGATAATCGTTGGAATTTTAAAGTCAGCGTTTAATTCCCAGTTTATTCCATAATTCTCAAACTCATTCGTATCTCCGTTTACAGATTCAAAGTCAGATTTTTGTTTTAGAATTGAGTCAACTGCTTTAGTCGATTGTCCAAATTTTAAATCTAAAATATTCAGTTCAGAAATAGTTCCTTTAGATTTTTCCGACTCCGTTATTTTATTCAACTCCGCTTTGTCACGTTCAATTAGCTGTTCTAAATTCAATTCAGATTTTGATTGACTTTTACAGCTTATTGAAGTCAAAATTATTAATGACAGCAGAATGTTTTTCATAATTACTTGCAACGTCTCCGTATATGAGAAGTAGCAGATAAAAAGACTGTTAATTTTCAGATTGTAATTAAAGATAGCAGAAAAGAACAAAACCTTGAGTTTAGCTCTTTTCTGCTATTTCTTATATACATTGTTGTAGGCAGTATATTATAGATAATTGAATTTAGTCTTCGATTTCAACTTTATTGGATAGTGTAAAACTAACCTCATAGGCATCATAATACATACTATCATCACATTTACTTGAATCTACAACATACACTTTTTTAGCATTTTTTACTACGTCTGAAAAATTTTCAAAAGAAACATTCATAAAATCTTTGTAGGTTATAATATTATTTTTTGAGTTAATCCTTAAAATTTTTTCTTGTTTGTGTATTTTTGAATAATAGTACAATGTTTCACTGCAACATCCCCAAGAAGTAGAACCTTTTATGTATCTCTGTAATTTACCATTTTCATCAACACCAATAGAATCCACAGGTTTTAAATCTTTAACAGTTTTTGATATATTAAAAGCTAATAATTGATCACCTTCAATATTAAATTCTTTTATATATATTTCTTTTTTTAATGAGTCGAATTTTAGTATTATATTATAATCTGTTTTAGTTTGAGAAAAAGAACTAAAATTCGAGCTTATTATTATTAGTATAATCACAATTTTTTTCATTTTTTCATTTTTTTTAGTTTTGTTGTGAGCAATCTTTTTTACCTAAATTTTTTATTGAATCAACAATAAGTTTATGAGAAGGATATATTGTTGCTCCATTTTCATCAATACCTATATTTATATTATTATTTTCAGCCCATACAATAAACTCATCTGTTTTTTCTAATCCTTTCCAACTCATAAATTCTGACGCCTTTTCTTTCCATTCGTCTCCAAATTGGTCTTCCAGTAACAATTTTAAAATAGGGTTTTCATTAACCCAATCGTGATTATTAAGTAGTAAGTTTTCTAATTTAGACCTATAACTATTTACATCAAAATTTGCAGTATTAAATAAAGCATGTACCCACTGACCAGAACCTGCATTATTAGCATTATATGCACAAATTAATGCTAGCCATTTATCCTTTTCTGATAATGAATTTATATTTACATTAGCGTCAATTGTACATTGTGTGCTGTTAAATTTGGGGTCTCCATTTGGGAAATATGTAATTATTCCTAAATCATCTAAAGAATCGAGCATATAGGCGTGTATAAGCTCATGACATAATGTTACCATTTGTGCAATGTTAGATGCACTCTCAATTTGGTTACTAATTTTAATAGTATAAAAGTCTAAACTAGTCGTTAAACCTATTGGATTAATGTTATTATTAGCTTCATGCCCAGTTGTAATACCCCATTCTCCGACTGCTGTAGTACCTATTTTAAAAGTTAACACTTCATCATTGTTAGAAAAGCTATTAATCATTTGCTTATAGAAATTATTCTGAGTGTCTTCTAATAATTTATCATGAACACATTCTGCTTCTGAATCTGTGAAACTTTCATCTTTAAATATTCTCTCCTCAATATCTACCTCACCTTCATCATCTAAAACTTCTAATACTTCTTCAATATATATTGAGTTTTCATCAGTGCACCCATTAGTGTTAATATAGTTAGCAACAGCATTTTTATTATCTAGACTCAATGACTGCGCTTGATAGTAACTAGGTGTATTATGTCCTAAACAATCTGCTAATATTGTATCTACATCCAACACTTCAAAAGGTTTAGTTACACCACCTATTTCGTTTACTGCATCATCTGTACCAGAATTGTCCGTATTCCCATTTTCATTGTTTGTTCCGCTATTTGGGTCGTTTATATCAGTTGTGCCTCCAGAAGAAAAATCTCCAGGGTCTGTACCATCACCGGGATTATCACCAATAACAGTAGTTGTTCCGCCACCACCACTACATTTGGTTTTAAGTCCTATATAATCTACAGTAGCTCTTGGTGCAAATTCACAGATGCAAGTGCCATCTTGATGTGATGCTTGATGTTCTGGACATGTGCAAAATCCAATTATCATTGTAGATGAATAGGTGTAAGCTTCTTTTTCACAATTTACTGAATTTGTTACCAAGGCATTAAAACTTCCATTTTCTAACGGAATAAGTGTGGTTCTATCTAACAAGTTAAAACCATAAGGATTATGCTCTTGTAGATTTTGATACTCTGTATCGCTCAGCTGATATTGCATTAAATATTCATTGTAAGAGCCATCTGGCTGTGACTCTAGAACAATATTTTCGATTAAACCATTGTCGTTAGCTCTGTATGTTGCAAAAGTGTAGGTATGACCACTTTGGTAAGTGGTATATTCCGCTTGGTTTTGTAGAATATTTAAGCCTGTCAAAGGATTAAAATCATCATCAGTATTGCTATTAGATACATATCCCAATATTATAGAAGCCGTGTTTTGGTTTATTTGTTGCAAATAGGATTTAACTTGCATTTTATGAGGAAAATCATCGATATTAAGTTGTTGCGTCTTTATTTCTGGCTCAATTTGTTGCAGTTCGATTTCTGAAATTCCATTATCTTGGGTTTCCACCAAATTATCCTTTTCACAGGCAATTACAGACGCAAATAGAGCGACCCATAGAATTTTAGAGGTGATTGATTTTATTAGTTTTCTGTTCATAAGTTCCGACGTTTAAATTTAGTTAATATTTTTCAATGTGGCGGCAATATTGCCTACAACGTGTTTGTGTATGGCTCGTAGCGTGCAAATTAAACAATTACTTTCGGATTGAGCACGAGCCGAATTTTTAAATTTTTCTTATTATCTTTTTTTCTCAATAAGCCAAATTTAAAAATTTGGCGGACTGGCAAATATACATTAACTTCGATTAAGCAACTATCTAGCTATGAGCTATATACGTTGTTAGGCACTGGCTTTTTTTAGCCTATATTCCTCCGATAATGCAGAGTTTTCTATTTCTGTTTTCAATGATTTCATTGCTTCTTGGATTTCTAAAAACATTATTTCAAAAGTGTTAAAGTCAACTCTTAGATAATCTCCGTGTGCTATATTATTTCTTGCATCCACCAAATCATTAATTAAACTTTTGAATTTAGAAAATTTTGATTCTTCAATACCGATTACAAATAGTATTTCTTGAAATACTTTATATTTCAAATTAGACTTTGTTTGGATTACGTTAGTTGTTAGAATATTCGAATTTTTATCAAATTCATTAATTAAAAATTCAACTGCTTTTGATTTTTCTTCTAAATTTTTAATCTCGAGATTTCCAAGTTTTTTAGATAAAGAGAGAGCTATAAATTGAGGTTTCAATTCATTATGCTTTAAATATTTACGAGCTACAAATTCCAGATAGATTTCTGTGGATTTTTTTACAAATCCTTCCCAATGTGCATATAGTATAGGCACAGAAAATCGCAAAGCTGCACTTTGTTTCGGACTTGGATTAGATGGAATCTGGTCATTAATCAGCTTTAATTCTTTTCTTCGCCAAGCATAATCTTCGCCTACCAAGTGTGTTAATTGGTCATATGTATATGTCTTTCTTGCCATTATTTTGCAAAGTATGCTTTAGCAAAAGGAACTAATTTTGGAATTCGGCTTTTTGCATTTGAACCAGAACCTGAAGTTTGATTATAAACCTCTTGACCGTATAGATTTTGAATTTTATTTAAAATTATATTGTTTTCTAAAGGCAAGTTATACGTCTCTATATTAGATGCTAATCCAATTGAAACAGCTTCATAAGAAGACTCTAAGAATTTCCCTTTAAAATCTGTTCCGTTATATTTTTTAAACGATTTTTCGCCAAGTATTGAATTCAAAGTTGAAAAAGTCAAATCAAAATTAGCTTTAATACCAGCGAAATCCAATGTTTCGTTATTAAGTAAATCTTCATTAATATCATCTAAATAATCTCCTACATCTTTTTTATGATTATATTCATAATGAGCCAATGCAATAAATCTCAACAATAATTCCATATGATATTGTTCATCATAAAGTCTATCAGATAAAGATAGGGTTTCGAGAAAATCTGGATTTGTAGCTAATTCATTAAACCAATTATATACTTCCGGTTTAATCATTAACATTACATTGTTTCTAACTTCTTGATTAGATGCATTCGAGCCACCAGTATTTAATCTTTGAAAAACCTCAAATTTAGCTCGTTTGTCAGAATCGCTCAAAATTATTGTTAGATTAATTTTCGCTCTTTTAATGGCTAATTTAAGACCAGCGGGAAGTTCTTTATCTTTATTATCATTCGTCCATTTAAATCCCTCTAGACTAGGTATATGTTTGGTTCCTTCAAGTTCTAGTGGTTCGGTATCTTTCAGAACACCAAATAATTGCAGAATTGTAGAAACTCTTTGTAGTCCATCTACTAATTCCCAAATACCATTATCATCTTGATAGACAAATATTGATGGAACAGGAATACCTAGAATTATTGATTCAATAAGTTTAACTTTTTGTCCGTGAGACCATCTAAATAACCTTTGATATTCGGGACGAATTATAATTTCATCATTTTCGTATAAGTTTACAAGCTCTCCAATAGACATTGAATAGCCATCAGTTTTAAAACTTGTTCTTCTTAATTCAATTTCTTTAAGTAATTCTTCCATTTTTTTATTTAGAATGTGGTGCATTCAAGGCCTTAACGCAACAAAAGTTGCTAATTAGTTATGGTACAATTTAATTTTTTCTTTCCAAAAAACCTAGCCTTTTTTGAAGGCTTTTTGGAAAGAAAAAATTAGACAGAGTTTAGTTCTAAGACTTCAAGAGGTGTTTTATAACCTAATACTTTTCTAGGTCTGTTATTGAGTTTACTTTGTATACTTTTTAGTTGCCTATTATCTACAGATCTAAAGTCTGTTTTTTTAGGTAGATATCGTCTAATAAGCCCATTAGTATTTTCGTTAGTTCCACGTTCCCAAGACGCATAAGGATTCGCAAAATAAATGTCCATTTGTGTGTTCTTAGCCAACCATTTATGGTCAGCCATTTCCGTTCCATTATCATAAGTCATAGTTTTTGTAAGCTTGTTATCAAAACGCTTAAGTTCTTTAGCAAAAGCTCTAGTAACTGATTTGGTAGTTCTGTTTTTAAGACCAATAATTAAGGTGTATCTGGACTTACGTTCCACAATAGTTCCGATGGCAGACTTCTGTGCTTTTCCTATGACCAGGTCTCCTTCCCAATGTCCGATTTCCTTTCTGTTTTCAATATGTTCAGGTCTTTGAGATATATTTATTTGGTCTTTGATTTTAGACCCTTTCTTACGTCTTGCTTTGGGTTTTCTACGTCTTGATTTTTGATAGGGAAGTAGCTTTATTAGTTTTTTGTTAAGACGAGCTTGTGGATGCGAATAGATGTGCATATAGATTGCCTCATGGGATATTGTCATCACAGGATCGTTAGGATAATCGATTTTAATTCGCCCCGAAATCTGTTCAGGCGACCAGTTTTTCAAAAGTCTTTTATAGACATAAAAACGCAGTAAAGAATGTGTTTCAATCTTGTCTAAATTCCGTTTATTCAGATAGTCTTCTTTAGCACACCAATCGGCAAGAGAAGCATCGTATTTATCGTTAGGATTAGATACCCATTTATTTACTTCTCTGGTTATGGTAGAGCGAGATCGATTGAGCTTTTTGGCAATGAAAGATTTGGATTTATTCTCTTCCAAAAGCGTCTGAATAATGACACGTTCTTTAAGAGATAATCGTTTATGCTTTTTTGTGTTCATACAACAAATCTAAAATTTTGATTTGTTGCGTTAAGTTATTGAATTCGGATGTGGTTTTATCTAATTGGGTACAACGTGTTTGTATATGGTTTGTTGCGTGATTCACGCAACTAAGTTAACAAATAAAAACGGAATAGAAAATCCGCGAGGATTTTCGTAAGTAGGCTCAAAAAAGCAATTAATTATACACGTCTTAAGTTTGCAAATTATTAAATTAGATTAATAAATCAGAAAGTACAAAAGAGAGAATTAAGGTTAGTATACACGGTGAAGCCAAGACTTCGACAACATTGATAATCCTCTCTCTTTTTCTACCTAAATTTCGTTCAGTTCTGTGAGACCAAGATCTCGTTTTTAAGTTGTTGAAAGTAAAGTAGAATGTCCTTTCTAAAACTCATTTTTTATGAATAAAGATAAAGAAATTTATGGTATTGACATTAGTAAAAATGTTTTTGATGTGTATTGCGAGTCTATAATTAAATAATGATGAAAAAGGCTTTAAAACACTATTAAAAAAGCTACCTAAAGCAGCTTTGGTAGTTATGGAAGCTACAGGCTATTATCATTACAGGTTAGCTCAGTTTTTAGATAAAAACGAAGTAGCAGTATCAGTAGTAAACCCATTGTCAGTTAAACGCTTTATACAGATGAAATTGGCTAAAGTAAAAACAGATAAGAGTGATGCAAAAGCGATTTGTGAGTATGGAACGATGAACAATTTGCCAATGTACAGTGCCTTGACAGCTATTCAAGCAGAATGTCTACAACTCTTTAGATTGTTGGATAATTATTTAAAGAAACGCACCCAGACCAAGAATAAGAAACATGGCGAGGAAGTCTTAGGTATTCCATCGAAATATGTTTATCAGTCTTTAAAACGAGATTTAAAGCATTTAGACAACGAGATTAAAGGCATAGAATTAAGGTTGTTGGAACTAGTAAAACAAGATCAGCAACACCAATTAACCTTATTAAATAGCATTCCAGGAATAGGCATAAAAACTGCTTTGTTTTTAATAGTTGTAACAGATGGTTTTAAGAAGTTTGAAAGCGCATCACAGCTTTGCAGTTATGTAGGCATTACACCAACAATAAGGGAATCTGGAAGTAGTGTTAGAGGACGCAGTAGGATAAGCAAAGTAGGGAATAAGAAGTTAAGAAACATGTTGTTTTTATGTGCTTTTTCGGCCTGTAAGCATAATAAGGCATGTAGAGAAATCTATGAACGAATAGTAGCCAAAGGGAAGCGCAAAAAACAAGCCTTAATAGCTGTTGCCAATAAGTTATTAAAACAAGCTTTTGCCATTGCAAAAAGTGGTTTGCCTTATGATGAAAACTTTGTTTCTAAATTAGCTTAAAATTGCTTGTTTTTTAACTCAGTTCTTTGTTGTGTGCAGTTTTTATTCTATTCAGTTCTATTATTAATTCGCTCAAATCAGATTTTGTTCCTGCAAAAATTTTTGTTTTATATTTTTCACCTAATTCAGATTCTATTAATTCCGCTTTTCTTTTTTTATCAGTTAGTAAAATATCTGAAATCGGAAGTCCAGTAGAAATTCGCATAAGGTCAATATGGTCATTTGAATGTTCTTTTTTACTGTAAATTGACATATATGATTGTATAGTTGTACTAATATTTAATGTTGGAATATTTAAAAATCCGTTAGCTTTAAATTCCGCAATTAGTTTAATTACTTCTTTCTTTTTGAATTTGTGTTTTTTTAATAATTGGTCGATAATTAAATCAATCCAATTCGGAACTTCTGTTTTTCCAATTTGGTCTCCACGAATTATAATATTATCGTTTTTAAGCAAGTCCTCAAGTCTTTGAATAAAACTATTTGCTCGTAAAGAGTTCATAGCTTTAATCATCGTTCTTTTTGTTTTTGGCTCAATATTCTGATTAGGAACAATTGTCCTAATTTGATTTAAACCAGATGTAGCCTCTGTCAACAATTCCGCTAACTTTTCACTTGATTCCTTAAAGTTTTTGTAATTTTCTTCTTTGCTAAAAACATTATTTATATTCTCGTATAAATATGTTTTCAGCGTGATATTATTTTTTCTAATTTTTGAAGATATTAATTGAGATGTAATAAATAACTCTGGTTTAAAAGAAAACCCATTTGATAAATGATTTAAAAATTCATCGTGAATTCTTGCTTTTTCAATGTCTTTTTGAGAAGTTTCTAAATAATGTTCAGGTGATAATGGACAAAAAATCTTATCATTTTCTTTTAGTTCAATCAAAAGTGTCTTGATTTTTTCCCAATTAGATTCCGTCTCCAATTCGACCATATCACTTATTGCGAATTGGTCAAGATAAATACATATTTTTCTTTCAGAGTTCAAATTTTTCTCAAATTGCACACAACGGTCTCGTATATGATTTGTAGCGTTATTTCAGCAAGTAAGTTAGTAAATAATAACGAAAATAGAAAAACCGTGAGGTTTTTCGACAGTAGGCGAGAAGCAGCTATGAATTATATACATTGTTAGCTAACGTTTTTTAATTTTTACGTACTACTCCTTTGTGCATTTCCGCCCGATTTGTTTTTCATACGTAGTTTCATTTTTTTTACTTAAATGTCAAAAAAAATCTCCAAAATATTATTCCGTTCTTTTCCGTAAAGAGAATCAGTTTTGTTTTTCATCTTAATTTTCGTGACATCAGAAACGATTGATTTAAACCACTAATTTCAAATTTTTAAACTGCGAACAGTTCCGCCGTACGTTTTACCATTCCGCTTATCAGCCAAAAGTTGAGGATTGCAATATTTTCGAATTAATAAACAAAAGTTGGGCAAGCCAAATTTCGTGCGTAAAGTTCCGAAAGAGTAAGAAATTCCAGCGTAATATATTTTAAGTTTCAGTTTTGAATTCCAGTGTAGTTTTTGGGAGCAAATAAGTAAAGACTTTAGTGAAAGCCTTGAAATTGTTGACACGCACAAAATGTTTGCTAACGTTTAGTATAAGGAACGTAGGGCAGTTGATATGCACTCCGTTTCGGTTTGGCGGACTTTGTAAATAAACACAGAACTTTGGAGTTTACACAAAAGCCCTATGTTTTTTATACATTGTTAGCAATAGTTTTTTTATTTTTTCTAGAAATTAAAAAAATAATCCTTTCATTTTTCATGAGAGGATTATGATAGTAATTGTTTCATTATAATAATCTACTTCTATTGATTTAAATAGACTATTTCATGTAAACCATCTGTATGATACGTTTTGGTAACACCATTTCTAGTTACAATTAGTTTTTCTTTTGCAAGGTATCTATAAGCGTCTTCACCTTTATCTATTTTAGATTTTTCGATCATTACAATCTTTTCCAGTTTGATATTTGCTATAAAACTGAAATCACCTTTTGATCCTTTTAATGTAAAGTCTTTGGCAAAGGTATATCCCATTGTTTCTTCTGTCATAGTCTCATGTATAACACCTTCTACTTTACATGCATTGGGTCCTTCAGGTGCATCAATAGGTGACATTAATAAACTGTTTTCGTCTGTAACAACTGCTCCTGATGTAGCGATATCGCCATTTAAACCTATCATCATTGAATAATCAACTGAGATGTCTTCAGTATGGATTTTTCCCCAATACCAATTTTTAAATACACCTGCTAATCTTTTATCTCCCCAGTTATGGTCATGATATCCAATACCTTTAACTTTAATCGCTTTTCCTCCTTTATATAGCTCTCCTTCTATTGGTCCAGATGGAACAGCTACTGTCCAATGCATTGGCACTGGATATCCTTCTGTTGTAAATGGATGATTCTTTTTCTTTAATTTTAATTTAGCACCATACCCATCAATCATAGTATAAAGCTCATAATGATCGCCACAATCTTTACAATACTCTTTACCAAGTGTAACATCACACTTTTCATAACTAGTGGTCACATCCTCCTCTTTATATAGTTTTATCTTACTAATTTCTGGTTGTCCGTGTGGATATATATTTAATCTAACAGACGGTTGTCTTGGGTTTAACCTAGTATCGTTAAGAGAATACATTACTACAAAGTGATCTCCGTTATCAAAATGTGCATCAAAGTACCACCAATCAAAATGTTCTTCTCTGTTTGTTACAGGGAAATCAATATGTGTTGCGTCTGCTTTTGTGTAATCAATTTTTTTTTCCATAATATTTAACTTTTAAATGGTTGTTAATAATTTCATATTATTCAAGAGGTTAATTTTTGTACTAAGCTTTTGAGTAGAGCAAGTGTTGTTCTAATTATTGCTAACGGTCTCGTATATGATTTGTAGCGTTATTTCAGCAAGTAAGTTAGTAAATAATAACGAAAATAGAAAAACCGTGAGGTTTTTCGACAGTAGGCGAGAAGCAGCTATGAATTATATACATTGTTAGCTAACGTTTTTTAATTTTTACGTACTACTCCTTTGTGCATTTCCGCACGATTTGTTTTTCATACGTAGTTTCATTTTTTTTACTTAAATGTCAAAAAAAATCTCCAAAATATTATTCCGTTCTTTTCCGTAAAGAGAATCAGTTTTGTTTTTTATCTTAATTTTCGTGACATCAGAAACGATTGATTTAAACCACTAATTTCAAATTTTTAAACTGCGAACAGTTCCGCCGTACGTTTTACCATTCCGCTTATCAGCCAAAAGTTGAGGATTGCAATATTTTCGAATTAATAAACAAAACTTGGGCAAGCCAAATTTCGTGCGTAAAGTTCCGAAAGAGTAAGAAATTCCAGCGTAATATATTTTAAGTTTCAGTTTTGAATTCCAGTGTAGTTTTTGGGAGCAAATAAGTAAAGACTTTAGTGAAAGCCTTGAAATTGTTGACACGCACAAAATGTTTGCTAACGGTCTTGTGTATGGTTAGTTGCGTGGTTAGGCAACTAAGTTAGCAAACTTTTACGAACCCGTGAAAATTCCGCAGGAATTTTCGCAAGTAGGGAAGAACCTAGCAATTAATTATACACGTTGTTGTGAGCAGTGCTTTACTCGACTGCTAATTCCTTACTTACAATTTCAATGAATTTATCATTCCAAATTTTATTATCGTGTCCTCCATCAAATTCGATAATTTCCGCTACTAGATTTAGCTCATTATATTTTGATTTTAAAAACTCTGCATCTTCTTTTAGAAAGAACGGTTCTTCACTTCCATATTGTAAGTGAAGTTTTGGGTAATAAGTTCCATCTTTCCAAGTACTTTCTTGAATATCTCCACCGAAAGTAGAAAAACACAAATAAGTTCCAATTTTGTTCGGATAAGTATTTAGTAAACTCAATCCAAAACCAGCTCCATTAGAAACACCATAAAAATATCGGTCATTTTTATTTAGTTTTTGATTGTATTTATACTCAACGTAATTTATCAATTCGTTACTAAAATATTGCATATGATTTTTAAATCGGTTTGCTAATAAAGTATCCTTACTTGTCTTAGCGTAGTCATTTATATATTCAAAGTTTCTAAATCCTAATTTTACTTTGTTTCCACTCCCTAAAGTTACGCTCGTGCTATCGGCTATTTTATTATTAGAATGACTTACAATTAGTATTACAGGCTTAATAATTTGGTTTTTGATTAAGGAATCCAAAGTTATTTTATAAAAATTTCCTGACTTAATCTCATTTCCATCAGTTGCATAAATAATTGAATATTTATTTTTACTATCAAAACCCTTTGGTAAATAAACATTGTGTTTTCGGTATTCGTTTAAATGTTTACTATAAATTGAATCGGTAAAAAATTCAGATTTTGAAAGATTCGCTTTTTTCTTTGAATTGCAAGAAGTTGTTAAAACTCCTAAAATTCCAATCAATATTATTCCAATTTTTATTCTCATTCGATGTTTTTTTCGCATTGCTCACAACGGTCTAGTGTATGATTTCGTTGCGTGTTTAAATACTAAAGTTAGCAAATAAAACACAGATAGAAAGTCCGCGAGGACTTTCGTAAGTAGGCTATTACCAGCAATGAATTATACACATTGTTGTACATAGTGCTTTTTTCTATTTAAGGACTTATCCATAAATAAATATCGTTTAGTATTTTCCATTCTCCATCAATCTTTTCGAATACTATTACGTGTTCACTTTTACAAAGTCCAAATTTCCCACAATCAACCCAATAATAGAGTGAAGCATAATTTCCAACGTACTTAATTTTAGATAGTCCAAGCGCAATACTATGTTTAAATTTCCGATTTATTTTTCTCCATCGTCTATCATAAGAGGAAGTTGAGTTGTCCAAAAGGTCATTGAATAATTCATTAGATAATGACTGTGGTTCTATAGTTTTTAGATTTAAAGAATCTGTATTTATTTCAGTGTGATTTATGAATGTTGAATCTAAATCAGGTAATACGTCGAGAATGTCCTGATTAGTCTTATATCTTTTTATTTTGATAGAATCACCAACCATCCATTTCAAAGTTTTATTAAAGTCTTTATTATCTGCGTTTTTAATATTTTTTAGTAATAGGTGGTCTTCTTTAAATTCGTATTCCAATTTCTCAATCACAACTGCTATTTTAAATGGCTTCATTCGACTATCTCCAAAATTGTAGAATTCGATATCAGTATCGAAACTTGCAACTCCAAAATCAATAGTTTTTGAGAAGATATCATAATCATCATTTGTGCTTTGTCCAACAACAATAAAGCAACTGAAATAGATAATATGTAAGATGATTTTTCGCATTATGTACAACGTTGTTGTATATGGTTTGTTGCGTGTTTCAAGCACCTAATTTAGTAAATAATTACCAACCAAGAAAGTCCGCGAGGACTTTCGTAAGTAAGCGAGAAGCCAGCAATAAATTATATACGGTGTTGTGTGTAGTTATTATTCGACTATTAATTTTTTTTCAGATTCGACTTCCATAAAACTTATTTCTCCTCCTAAATAATATGAAGGTAAATTTCCTTTAATTCCTAATCTATAAATTCCAATTCCTGAAAGTCTTTTTTCCTCTCGTCCATTTGGAATTAATCTAAATCTTGAAAAGTATAGCTTTTCCGATTTCACATATTCGCTTTGTATTCCAAAACATTGAATCATTAATTCATTTCCTGAAATAGAACCATTCTTATTTTCCAACAAAATTGATTTTTTATGCGATTGTTGCTGGCTTGTTGGAAATATAACAACTTTAGAATTCTCAATACCTTTCAGTTCTTTTGGATTAATATCAGCAGATTCGAGGAATTCATTAAAATCAGTTTCTGTTCGGAAAGCATTATTTGTCCAAAATAATCCAGAAAAACAATTTAATCTCAATGGTAAATTCGGTTTATGTATTTCAATTTCCTTTTCTGTAAAAGCCAAATTTTTAATAAATTCAGAATTATTTTCGAAATATTCTTTTGGTGTTCTATAATAACTTAATGTTCGATTTTTTGCATAAACCAAAGTATCATCTTCCTTTACAGTTTGATAAAACACTTCTTTATTATCAAACATCATTATTCGAATCCGATTATTTGTGAAGTTAAATATATCTCCAATTTTCATAGTTTTCTGTCGGTTTCTTTTAATTACACACAACGGTTTTGTATAAGATTAGTTGCGTTGTTTAAGCAACTAATTTAGCAAATACAAACCGAATAGAAAATCCGCGAGGATTTTCGTAAGTAGGCTTGCACTAGCAATTAATTTTATACGGTGTTAGGGTGCGTATTTTCCATTTTTCGTTCCTTTTGATGAAACATTTACATTCTTAAATTGATTTATAAGCTTGATGTTAAAATCCAAAGCTTTTAATGATTCGTCTTCTGAAATAGAATTCTTTTTGTAATAGTCACCTATAATTATCCACGCAAAACTTTGCGCCTCAATCGTCTCTTGTCTTTGCAAATCAAATGACAACGAACCATAACTATGGGCAGAATTATTTCTTAATTCAAATAAGTCATAATAGTAATCGAGATATGATTGACCTGTCAGTTTAAATTCCTCATCAGGATTTATTAAGATATTCTTTGACCACCTTTCTTTGGCTCTTCTTAATTTTACTTCTGTATCTTTCTTTCCAGGTTTACCTAAAATTGCTTCTACGCTTCTAGTAGCTTGTACAATTGCTGCTTCCATTTTTGGAAGAAGATTAATTCTTTCCCATATCTCGGGCTCATGGTCTTTATGTTTCCTTAAATGTTCAGGTGTCAAAGCGCATATTTGACAGAATTCGTGATTTTGTTTAGCAGCAATAATATTTTGACACGCTATAAAGAATTTGTCATCTCTTGTTAATATCTCTATTAAAACTGCAATATCACTGAATTCATGAATTCTGCGCATACTTCTCCAATTCAGAGTGTTGTGTCTGTCTTTAAGATAATGTAAGTTATCAATGCTTTCACTATGATTGAATCGATAAACCCAATCATAAGCAAATTCATGATTAGATTCCAGTTCACTCGCCATGGTAAAAGCGATTTCTAATATAGAAATTCCTGTTTTCCATAATGCTTTTTCCTTAACCGTTTGATTAACTTCAACAACAAGATTTGAGTATTCGTCAGTTTCATGTGTCCAACAATAAAATTTCTCATAGCCTATTGTAAAGAATTCATTTAACTCACCTTTTGAAAGAATAAAATCATTACTAATTCCAATTCCTTCGATTAAAGCATGTTTAAGAACATCATTTGGTGCATCAACAGGATTTTCTTTGTAATAATCAATTCTAGCTTGATGTTGTTCTTGTAGAAGTTTCTGTAATAAAGACATACTCTTTTCTTTATCACCATTTAAATATTCTTCGGTGAAAAGATTGATTTTGTCTTCATTAATACTAGGTTTCTTCATAGTTTATATGCACCCTAACGTCTCCGTATATGAGAAGTAGCAGATAAAAATACTGTTACTTTTCAAGTTATAATCAAAGATAGCAGAAAAGAATAAGCCTTATGGCTTTGCTCTTAACTGCTATTTTTTATATACATTGTTGTAGGCAGTATTTTATTTTTTTATATTTTAATATTTATATATTGCAACTGACTTAATCAATTTAAATCTAAAGTTTAATTTTTTTCTCGTATTATTTTTATTTCTTTATAATCTTCTTTCTTTAATTTTTTAATTGATACATCTTTGCAATTGGACTG
The DNA here is from genome assembly GCF_054366245.1 of Winogradskyella sp. PC D3.3. Taxonomy (NCBI): domain Bacteria; kingdom Pseudomonadati; phylum Bacteroidota; class Flavobacteriia; order Flavobacteriales; family Flavobacteriaceae; genus Winogradskyella; species Winogradskyella sp. PC D3.3. The sequence goes on from NZ_CM135962.1 coordinate 2,738,505, forward strand.
CACGATAGACTTCTTGATATCTTTCATTAAGACTTCAGAGACGTAATAATTGACTTTTCTTGTCTCTATTATATAGATGTTTTTTTTGGAAACATTTACATTAATTATAAAACTTTTATTAGGTAATTGCTCAAATATTGTGCTATCTATTATTACATTGTTTATCTTCTCACAAGAGTAAATACTATCTTGAGCACAAGATTTTAATGAAAAAGAAATAAGGACAAAAAATAAGAATATATATTTCATAATTAATTCGCTGGTATTAAAATTATAGTTCCATCTGTTGAAAATTCATAGTAACCGCCCACAAATTCCGCTTCAAACAATTCTCCTAACTCCAAATCTTCATTGTCTTGCATAGTTCCATCAAATGCAAAATCTGCATAATGGACATACTCGTGTAGTGCAACAGCATAAACAATTAGACCATTTAACATATTTAATTGTTGCTGTTCTTGTGGTGTTGGGTTTGCAATATTTGATAGATTCTCTAAATAATTAACCAAATCAATATCTAAATAGATAACATTTGGGTTTTGCATAGGGTTGAATTTGCCTTTTATCTCATTGCCTTGAGTATCCGTGCCTAAATCTTGTATTTCAACAATTGGCCCACTTCCCCAAGTTAAATCATCGATTATGTCATCTGTAGAAACTCCAGTTAAATTATGAATGGTATTGATTAAATTTTCTCTTGTTTTAAGTAAATCCATATATTCACTTAAAAGTACAGTTAAATTGGGGTATACAGATGCATAATTAGCCCCTAAAGGATATTTAAAGAAAGGAAAAGCAATAGTTAATTCTTTCACAGGTTTAGTGACACCACCAATTTCACTAACGGCACCATCTGTTCCAGAGTCATTACCATCATCTGGGTTTCCAATATTACCAGAATTATTTGAGTCTCCTGTATTACCATTTCCACCGGAGGGAATATCTCCAGGGGTTGTACCAGTTCCTGGATTTTCACCAATAACAGTAGTTGTTCCGCCACCACTACTACATTTGGTTTTAAGTCCTATATAATCTACAGTAGCTCTTGGTGCAAATTCACAGATGCAAGTGCCATCTTGATGTGATGCCTGATGTTCTGGACATGTGCAAAATCCAATTATCATTGTAGATGAATAGGTGTAAGCTTCTTTTTCACAATTTACTGAATTTGTTACCAAGGCATTAAAACTTCCATTTTCTAACGGAATAAGTGTGGTTCTATCTAACAAGTTAAAACCATAAGCATTATGCTCTTGCAAACTTTGGTATTCTATGTCGCTCAACTGATATTGCATTAAATATTCGTTATAAGAACCGTCTGGTTGAGACTCTAGAACAATATTTTCGATTAAACCATTATTATTATTATTATTATTATTTCTATTGGTGGCAAATGTGTAAGTATGCCCACCTTCATAAGTGGTATATTCTGCTTGGTGCTGTATAATGCTTAATCCTGTTAAGGGATTAAAATCATCATCGGTATTGCTATTTGAGACATGCTCTAAAACTGTAGAAGCTGAGTTTTCATTAATTTGATGCAAATAGGATTTGACTTGCATTTTGTGGGGGAAATCGTTGAAACTTAATTGTTGCGTCGTTATTTCGGGTTCAATTTGTTGCAGTTCGGTTTCTGAAGCTAGATTGACTTGGGTTTCTACCATGTTATCTTTTTCGCATGAAATAACCAATGCAATTAGGGCTACCCAAAGGATTTTAGAGGTGATTGATTTAATTAGTTTTCTGTTCATAAGTTCCGATGTTTAAATTTAGTTAATATTTTTCAATGTGGCGGCAATATTGCCTACAACGGTCTCGTATATGATTTGTAGCGTTATTTCAGCAAGTAAGTTAGTAAATAATAACGAAAATAGAAAAACCGCGAGGTTTTTCGACAGTAGGTAAGAAGCAGCTATGAATTATATGCATTGTTGGCTAACGTTTTTTTTTTTACGAACTACTCCTTTGTGCATTTAGGGCATGTTTTGTCATTCGGGCGTAATTTTAATTATTATTAAATAAAATCTCCGAAATATTATTCCGTTTTTCCACAAATAGAATCATTTTTTAATTAGCCGAAATTTTGTGAAATCACAGAGGATTTGTTTAAACTATTAAATTTGGATTGATAAAATAGCGAACAGTTCGGTCGTATGTTTTACGATTCCGCTTACCAGCCAAAAGTTGAGGATTGCGATAATATTGATGTAATGATCAAAAGTTGGGCAAGCCTAAATTCGTGCGTAACGTTCCGAATGAGTGAAAAATTCTAGCGCAATACTTTTTAAATTTTCCGCTTTGAATTCCAGCGTAGTTTTTGGAAGCAAATAAGTAAAGACTTTAGTGAAAGCCTTGAAATTGTTGACATGCGCAAAATGTTTGCCAACGTGTTTGTGTATGATTAGTTGCGTGGTTAGGCAACTAAATTAGTAAACTTTTACGAACCTGAGAATATTCCGAAGGAATATTCCAGATAAGCAGAAACAAAGCAATTAAATATACACGGTGTTGTAAAACGTTTTTTTTATTTTAGTTGAATAACTTCGTTTATTATTAAATTGTATTCCTTGTTCCATTTTTTAACTATATCCACGTTTAACTTAAATTTCTCTTGTTCTTTATTTTTTACTATCAGAATTCTTTTATTTCTAGAAACTTGTTTAAAATTTTGTATCGGAATTTCATTAATTATAATAGTAGGCTGAATATCCAATTTTTGAAAGACTTCCTTAAATTTTAAGGGTCTTTCCGAAATCAAAATGAATCCTTTTTCTAAAAGTATATGCTTAATTTTCGCTCCTAATTTTTTACTTCTTTGATATTTAGTAGAGTTTGTCCAACCAAAAATAACTGTTAGGAACATTAAGATAGGTATAATTAATAATACACTGCTATCAAGATTATACTTATCAACTATAACTAATGTAATTAGAATAATTATTCCTAAAAAAATAAATAGGATGAATCGAAATATTAACTCTCTTTTTTCAAACATCAGAAGAAGTTTTATTTGAATTTTTTTTCAAATTTTCATTAGTTTTAAATTTACGATAATTTTTCACTCATTAATTAAATTCATTGACTCAAGAAGTTAATATTTTTTTCTTGTGTGTAGGGAATGTTTTACAACGTGTTTGTGTATGGTTAGTTGCGTGGTTAAGCAACTAATTTAGCAAACAATTCACGAACCTGTGAATATTCCGAAGGAATATTCGCAAGTAGGCTCAATAAAGCAATTAATTATACACGGTGTTGGCACCAGTTTTTTTATATTCAGTTGGTAATTCAACTCCATAAACTTTGTTCATATACCAAAGTGGTGGAAGTCCAAATTCAGCACGTCTGTTATCTACATTTTCAATGTCAATTATTGGGAATTGGTCAAATTGACTCCAATAAAGACCATAAATCTGCTCTTTGCTATTAATAATTGATTTTTCTTCCTCGAACATTGTCCAAAAGTCTTTTTTGATATTCCCTTTTTCTATTTGTTCGTTAATGTAAGGTTTGAAAAAATTCCAAACATAATTATCTTCCCCATAAGTTCCACGTTGATGCCATAAAACAAGCCAACCTTTTTTTTGCCAACCATATTCTTTGGTGATTTCAATTAAGCGTTTGATATTTAAAGAATCCATTTTCGCCATTTCATTTCGTTTGCTACTATTATTCCGATATTCTTGGTCTAATTCCATTAAACTATCTACCTCTCGATAGATTTTAGGATATTCTAATTTGTTATAAAATTCCGAAATGTGTTTTTCGTATTCATTTTCAATTTCCGAAAAAAGTTTTTCATTTCTGAAGGTATCGAACTCATCGAAATTTAAGAAGTAATCTTTCGAAGCATTAGTATTATGGATAGAAGAAATTAATAATTCTTTAGATTTTTCTTTATTTCCTGTGTTCAAAGCGGATGCTGTTGCATAAAAATATATAGAAACGTCTTCTTTTGGTTTTATAGCAATTGCTTTTTCAAAATTCGATAGAGCTTTTTCATATTCTTTGTCTTTGAATTCCAACATAGCTTTTTGTTCTAATTCATTATATTTTTCAAAGTCGTTTTTATTATTAGAACAGCTTAAAATAATTAAGAAAAGTAGTAGAAAAGTTATTCTCATAGTTTTTGGGATAAATTGGTGCCAACGTTTAGTATAAGAATAGTAAGGGATTAAAAGATACGTATTTTTCAGTTTAGCACTTAGCAAAATTTTTAATTTTTACCTTTAAAAAAACACACGCAAAATTGAAAATTTTGCGGACTTCATTAAATGCACTAAACTTTGAATTAAGCACTAAAACCCTTATTATTTTTATACATTGTTACCCACTTTTATTATTCATTTTCAAAGATATAGTTAAATATTTTCTCTACTTCCTTTTCTTTTCTCATTTCACATTTTATCAAATCCCAATTGTCATATTCAGAAACTAATTTAGTTTTAACAATCTCAAATTCACTTTTCATATAGCCATTTAACTTTTCGCTTTCACGATTATTTATTGAACGATTTATTTTCTGTTCTAAGACAACTAAATTCCCAATTGAATTTAATGTTTCTCCCCATTCTGATTTAATTTTTGGTCTTTCAACTTTGTTTTCATCATTATATGACTGAATATGCTCAATGTCAATCGGACTGTCAAAAAGTTTCGCTCTAATATCTCTAATTTCTTTAAAATCTAATGTATTGTAGTTTTCTTCAAGCATTGCAGATAAACGACAAAGTATGTTTTTAACTTTAGAACTATAAAGAATGTTACCAGAAATTGTGTTTCTAAACCTTGTTCGCCAATATTCATTTTGTGATGTGAACTTATTTTCTATAAACAACATTACATTTTCGTAATCTTCATTTACGATTTTACTAACTAATTTACTACTAAACTTAGAGTTCATTTCATTAACGGACTTTTGAAAATAAACACTATATAAAAGGTAAAGTTTAGTTAGTCTTTTAGAAAATACATAGAGTTTTTCAAATCTGTTTTCGTCATCTTTATGTTTGTGAAGAAAAACAAAAATTAAATTCCAAAAACGACCATATCTTGACCACCACCAAAGTCTTAACATTGAAGCGTTTTCTGCACTTCCGTAATCGCCTGAACGCCATTTATTATCCCACTCAAATCTAATGTCAATCAAACTATCAATCTCTTCTAATTTTAATTGTAGTTTACCATCTTCAACATTGTTTCTAAAATGTTCCCACTTATTTATATTAAAAAGGGTTTCAAATAGTCTGTCAAAAAATCTGTCTGTACCAACAGAATAAAGTGTTGTTGGTAGTTTGTATTTTGCAATTAAATGAAATTGATAAATATGTAGAATACTACTAATGTCTGTTACGTGTCTGTTTGCTAATTTATTTTTTGCATCAATTTTTTCATATAATGCACTTATTTGATTAAAAACTTCATCACTTTTTCCATTTTTAGTTAAATATTCATACATCCTAATTTTAAAAATATCTCCTGCATCTAAATCAAGACCTGTTGTATTTATTGCATCAAATATTTTCAATGTTTTCGATAAACTTGCTTGTGTTTCAATAACCACAAAATAAATTTTAGAATATAAATGCTCTAAAAAATTAGTAAGACTAAAAACTGGGTCATTTTCAGTTTCTTGTTTTACTTGTTCTGTTATTATTTGATTAATTAGTAGAGCGTTATTAAAATACTTGTTGAGATTGTTATTGTTTTCAATGCTCAAAGAAGTTGAATTTATTAACTCTTTTAGGTTTTCTTGTTGTTTACCATTATTTACTTTGGTTACTAACCAATTGAAATCAAAATCATTCAATTGACTTGAATTAGGATTGCGAATTGATAATACTTTTAGTAGAATTAGAAAGGTTGTAATCCTTTGCTGACCATCAATAATATTCTGCTCGCCATTATCATCTTTTTTTGATAATTGCATAGTTCCAATAAACATAGGTTCAGAAGAATTATCTTTATTGTAACCCCAAAAGGAAACAAAAATATCTGCAATGAATTTTCGTATTTGTTTTTCTGACCAAGAATAAGGTCTTTGATAAATAGGAATAATAAATTGAGTTGAATTACCTAAAATGGTATTGTCTTTTGCTCTATTTTTTATTTTAAGAGTATAAGTTCCTGCGTCAATTGAAAAAGGCATAATTAAAGTAAGGTTTTTAATTTCTCAATAAGTTCCTTTTCTGATGGTTCAAATTCGCCATCTGCTAATGCCATTTTTTCTAACATTACGATAACTTCTTTCCCTCTTTTTGTATCATTGAATGTAACATCTTCTTTTGTCAACTCAGGTAAAACTTCAGCATTCATTAAGTCAAAAAATAAGTTCTTTTCAGAATTAGTAAAATCTTCAAGGTTGGATATTTCACTCGCTAAAAATGTCTTTTCTTCTTCCTCAATTTTCCCGTCAGATTTTGCTAAATAAATCATCAACTTTATTTCGATTTTTCTATCTTCTTTTAGTTTGTGACCTTTTGTTTTAAATATTTTTGAAAATAGTTTACCTGCTGACTTTCCTACGCTTTTTATATTTGTTTTAGTAAGTTCCGCATCCGAAAGAAATATCAATTCTGGATTGTTCCAAATATCAACAACATTTATTGTATGATTTTCATTTGTAAGCATATGCTTATATGAAATACTTATGCAAGGAATTATTTGATACAAGATTTTTGCATTTAATAATAACGGATGATTGGTTTTAGAAAGATTTAAGTCATTTTCATAAGTTGGTAAAATTTTACTACTTATTTCATCCGAATTATCAGTAACTAAACCATTAATGTTTTTGTATAATAGATTATAAGATAGTCCCTCATTAATATGATTTTTGATAATTTCTGTTTCAATCTTAAATCCTTCTCCAAGTTTAAGCATTCTGCTTTCTTGCAGATTGTCAATATTCGTATCTAAATAAAATAATTGTGCAGATTTACCTGCTGTATGACATTTTGAACAATCAATCGTTCCATATCTTGCTTTGTCAGAATAACAAGTAGAACAAACTATTTGTCCACTTCCTTTACAATTGTTGCATCTTACTTTCCCTGTTGTTCCGCAACTTCCACAAGGTTTTTCTCCTCTACCGCTACAACTTCCACACTTTTCAGTTTTTTGATAAGACTTTCCATCTCTGTATTCTGTTTTGGTTTTTTTTCCTGTTCCACTACAAGAATAACATTTGTTGTATTTATGACCGTTACATTTTGTACAAGTAGTTTCTCCTTTTCCTACACATTTATTACATTTCCATTCGTGTTTTCCTCCACATTCTGAACGTGTACAAGTTATGTATTTGTTTCCGCTACACTTAGTGCAAGTTTCTTGAAAAGTGTCTTTTGGTAAAAAGTATTTTCTTTGATTAAACGAAACCTCATTGTCAGACGTATCAAAAGGAAAGGTTTTAAAACTCAATCCTTCTTCCACATTGTTCTCATTTACAGTTGCTCCTTCTTTATTAGAAAATTCAGATAAATAATGCTCGTGTTCTACAATTGTTTGATTACCGAATTTAGGAACTCCACCTTCAAAAAACTTAAAATCGTCTTTTATATTATCAAATAAAGGAAACTGAATCAAGTTTAATTTCCTATCTGCTTTTATATAATCTAATTTTGAGTGATAATAATCAACCCTTTGAATTGGGGTTGCTTCATCAATTATCATTTTAGAATATTCAGTTGGATAATTCGTTTTTAATATTTCTTTTATTTCTGCAACAGATATGTCTTTTAGTTGCTTTTGTGCTTCTTGAAGTTGGCTCATATTATTATTCTATCTCGGTTTTTTTAATTGTGGGTAACGTTGTTGTATAAGCTTTGTTGCGTTGTTTAAGCAGTGAATTTAGTAAATAAACCACGAACGGCGAAATTCCGGAGGAATTTCCCAAGTGAGCTAAAACCAGCAATAAAGTTTATACGGTGTTGTGCATAGTTCTTTTTATTCAATATAATAATATTGTACTTCTTTATTAATTTGTTTATGACTTTTGTCAAATGTTCTAATAATTGTTTTTTTCTTTCGGTTTTTATGAATTTCATATTCCGTTAAAATTCCATTTTCGTCGAAATAATTCACTCTCGTTTTATTTAAAGTTCCAAGTTCATAAATTTCTTGAGATTCAAAAGTTCCATTCTTTCTATAAAACTTAATTTCTGAAGGTTTTCCGTTCTCAAAATTTCCTTCAAGTCTTTTGTTTCCGTTAGAATAGTAGTCAGTTTCTTTTCCTTCGCAAATTTTATTACAGTTGAGATAAGTCCAACGTTGGCTATGTAATTCATTCCCTCCACCAAAGAGAATTTTCGGGATTCTAATTGTGTCATTTTTTCTTAAATCGATAGTAATTGTGTTTTGGGAAATCCATTCTCCACGCTCAATGTAATAAGTCAATATTTTTACATTTTCCGATTCTGGAATAATATCTATATCAAATTCCGGTGTTATAATTTTGTCAGAACATTCACTATAAAAAACTAAATTCAGATTTTCTTTTCCGCTGTTTTGGCTAAAACACGAGAAGCTTATAATTAGTAGAAAGATTGATTTTAGTACTGTTTTCATAATTATGCACAACGTTGTTGTGTTATGGAAAGTTGCGTTTAAAGTGAACGGCTATTTTCCGCAGGAAAATTGTTGTTTACAGAAATGCAACTACTTTTGGTAAAGCACTAATATAGCAATTTTTTATACACAGTGTTGGCAATTGGCTTTGTTTTTCCGGTTTATAATTCAGTCCAAATTAATTTATAATTCGGAAATTGGATTTCAAATCGTTGTTTTATTTTTTCTAATGTTTTTGCGTCAATATTTTTATGCTCAATTTCAATTCCGATTAAATGGTCACTCAAACACCAACCTTTGCAGATTAGAAACTGTTCCGATTTAGTTGAATTCAGCGTGATTTTTTCTCCGAATTCAGTTCCGTAATTCATTAAATCAACTTTATTCAACAATTTTTGAATTTTGAGTTTAATCCACTTTTCATTCGGTAATTTAATATTTTCAGTATTTATTTTCTCCGACTTCTGGTATTCAAAGTCAAGATTTTTTAAAGCGTTTTCAACTTCAAATGAGTATTCTTTTGACCAAGTATAATTTCGGTCGTAAGTCATAAATTTATAAAACAGAAAAAATCCTAATATCAATAGGATTGGGAAAATGATTAATTTATTTCTTGTCTTTTTATTCAAATGAGTGAGTTTTTCAGCTTGTTGCCAACGGTCTCGTATATGATTTGTAGCGTTATTTCAGCAAGTAAGTTAGTAAATAATAACGAAAATAGAAAAACCGTGAGGTTTTTCGACAGTAGGCGAGAAGCAGCTATGAATTATATACATTGTTAGCTAACGTTTTTTAATTTTTACGTACTACTCCTTTGTGCATTTCCGCCCGATTTGTTTTTCATACGTAGTTTCATTTTTTTTACTTAAATGTCAAAAAAAATCTCCAAAATATTATTCCGTTCTTTTCCGTAAAGAGAATCAGTTTTGTTTTTCATCTTAATTTTCGTGACATCAGAAACGATTGATTTAAACCACTAATTTCAAATTTTTAAACTGCGAACAGTTCCGCCGTACGTTTTACCATTCCGCTTATCAGCCAAAAGTTGAGGATTGCAATATTTTCGAATTAATAAACAAAAGTTGGGCAAGCCAAATTTCGTGCGTAAAGTTCCGAAAGAGTAAGAAATTCCAGCGTAATATATTTTAAGTTTCAGTTTTGAATTCCAGTGTAGTTTTTGGGAGCAAATAAGTAAAGACTTTAGTGAAAGCCTTGAAATTGTTGACACGCACAAAATGTTTGCTAACGTTGTTGTGTTATGGAAAGTTGCGTTTAAAGTGAACGGCTATTTTCCGCAGGAAAATTGATGTTCACAAAAAAGCAACTACTTTTGGTTAGGATAAAAATAGCAATTTTTTATACACGGTGTTGTGCGACGTACTTTTTTATTTTCAAAATCCTTCCTTTTTCAATTCTTTCAATTCCTTTTCGTTAAAATGTTCGGAAATTAAACTCATTTTATCTTTGTTTGCCTTTTTGTTATAAACCCAACCATATAATTTTCCCATATTTTTTTTATAATCAAACCATTTTCCGGCAGGATTTAATTTTTCATTATATCTAAATTCTTTCCAACTTTTAATTTTGTCAATTACAGTTTCAGGTTTTTCCCATTTCCTTATGTCACCAAATTTTATTTTCCAAACTTTATTTAATTTCTTAATGTTTCGGTTTTTTAATAATTCTTTTTTTGGTAAAATATAAGCATTGAATCTAGTAATATATCTCTGTTTATTTGGCTTCTTATCTGTCGAAAGTTGTAAAGTGAATTTCTCTAAATAATTTTCAGGATTTTTACTTTTGATTTTAAAAATGACTCCTAAGCTTTCAATTCGCCTAATTAATTCAATATTTTGTTTTCTTTTAGCTGATACTAAAAAAGTTCCTAAATTTTTATTTTTATATTTAAAACGATGGTTTGCTTTTATTTCAATATTTTCCTTAATTGCATTTTCCAATAATGCAAGCCATTCATTTTCCTTTTGTTTTCTTTTGGACTCCATTTTAGAAAGATAAAGATAATTAAATTAGATTCTTCGAGGCACTTCCCACGTATGACGCACAACGTGTTTGTATATGGTTTGTTGCGTGGTTAAGAACGTAATTTAGCAAATAAAAACCGAATAGAAAATCCGCGAGGATTTTCGTAAGCAGGCTAGAACCAGCAATAAATTATATACGGTGTTGTAAGCAGTATTTTATTCCAAATTTTTTAACTTCTTTCCTAATTCAGACTCCAATAAATCTTCGCCATTTGGATAGTAAAGTCTGATTTCTGCTTTTATATTTTCAAACGCTTCTATTAAATTTTCTTTTTTAATACTGAAGTTGATACGAACAACATTTAATGATTCATTGGGATAAATAGGTGTATTTCCTTTTATACTTGCTTTAATCCTGTTATCATCAAGTCTAGTGAAATTTACACTATTGTCAGTTTGATTTTTACTTTGACTAATTTTAATGTTCCCAGGGAAATCAATAAAGTAGATATTTACTTTATAGTTTTCTTCCATTTTTTCTCCGTCGTTGTAAATATCCACTTCAATTTCGTATTCAATTTCATCATCGTCTTCACTTTCTTTTGACTTTAGAACTACTGATTTATCAATAACCAGTTTCGATTTGACTTTTCTTCCGTACAATTGTCTAATTTCATATTCTTCCATAGGAACAGATTCGAAATTAAAACGTTTATAATATCTCTTGTCTCTACTTATATGTGGCGCGTCAATACTTGATGGAATTTGAACAACATAGATTGTTTTATCAATATTGTTTTCTTTGCGAATAGGGAAGATTTTAAGATTTGGAATATTTCTACTTATTGTAGAGCTAATAATTTGTTCTAACCATTCTTTAGTAAATTCATTTCCATCTACAAAAGAATACTCAGAAGCTTTATGATTTTTTTCTTCAATTCCATAAATTATTATTCCTCCGTCAGAATTTGCAAATGCAGATACATCTTTAGAAACTTCTTTCTTTTTTGAATCATTTCTTGAAAGAGCTCCTGCTGATTTAAATTCAATATGAATTGATTCCTCTATCTCATTTTCGATAAAAGATTCAACTGTTTTTATATCGTATGTCTCTAATTTATGTAGTTCTGTCATATTGCTTACAACGGTCTAGTATAAGAATAGTAGCGGGTTTTTTCGCACTAAATTTTCGGTTAAATACAGACCTTTTTTTAATTTACTTAGTTTCGTTTTAGCGATTAAACCGCTATTATTTTTATACATTGTTGTGAGCTGGCTTTTATTCCACAAAAGCTTTAATCGAATCCAACCAACTTTTAATTTCATCAAATCCACCACGTTCTGTTAATCGCTCAACTGTCATTTTCTCGATTGCGAGATTGTTTAATTGGCGTTTAGCTTTAGATATTTTTTTCTTTTGTTTCTCTTCAGTTTTTACTGGGTCAGGATTTATGGCATTCCAATCTGTATCACTTGTTACTTGATGAACTGCTATAGCCACTTTTTCTGGTACATCTTCATCATCTAAAACCTCAGTTATATTTATGTTGATATTTAAATCCTGATAACATTCGTTTATTGCTTGATGATGAAGATAATTTTCTAATTCAGTTTTTATTGTATTAAAACCTATTTTGGTTTCTATTCCTTCTGCGTTTAAGTCAGCAACACTTTGCACATAAGCTGGAATATCAGAATCGTAGATATGAACTTGCGATTGTAATAAACCATCTAAATACTTTTTCTCAATGTAAAATTTGAGTTGAGAGCCACCTGTCGGAATAAAAGCAACAGCTTCATTATTTTCTAAATTTATTACATTCCCGTCTGAGGCATTTAATATCTTGCTTAAACCTATCAAAGCATTTATATCGTTTTCTCCTTCAACAAAAATCAGAACTTTGACTTTGTTTTTTGGGTCAGGTAATGCTCCAAGTGTTTGGATAATTTTATCTATTATTTCCTCATTATCTGTTCCGTCATCATTTAAACCACTTTCAACATTCACTTGTCCATCGTCTGAATAAACATATCTTAATGACTCCTTAGGAATTTCCTTCGCTAAATTAGAATTATGTGTTGTGAAGAATACTTGAGCATTATCTGTTTCCGAAAGTTCTTTTAGAGCATTTACAATCATTAATTGAAAATCCGGATGTTGTGACGTTTCAGGCTCTTCAAGTGCATAAATAATATTCGGTGCATTTGCTGTTCTTCTATTCTCAACTTGTGCTCTAAAAAAGCTTAATAAAACAAGTCTTCTCATTCCACTTCCACGTTTGTTCAATGGAACACCTCTGTCATCTTCTAAAGTCAATTTGAATATAGAATTCCAAGTTGGTTCTTTAGGGAAATTAGACCGTAAAGTTTCAGCTAATTCTGGGTCTAAATCATTTAGTTTTGTGATGGTATCGTCAGCAAGGTCTGTCGAAGCATCTTGAACTGCTTCTTTTAACTGTTCTAACAATGGTGTTATGTTATCCCTTTTTAAGACCTCTTTGATTATTTCTTTCATTGGGTCTTGAATGTCCGAATCTTGGTCATTCAGTTGCTTGTCAACAAAAAACAATGAGTATAGTGGTAAATACTTTTTGAGGTTCGTCCAAATTTTCTTTCTGTTATCCTCATTGTCTAATCTCCCATCAATCTTTATTTCGGCTTGGTGGGTTGTTATTTGTCCTTCCTCATAAAAATGATTACGAATAGCATTTCTTAACTCTTTACTTTTATTTCTATTAACTCCGTCTGGATTTATTCCTAACTCATCAAATTGAAGTTGTAAAGTCGTCCTTTTTTTAGAAAGTAAATCGGATAGATTTTCGTTGTCGGGATAATCACAAATTATTACAGATTCTTCCGAAACACTTCCTGATGCCGAAATAGGAAACGATTTTTTGATTTCAAGTTTATTCTCTGAGTTTAAAAGATATTCATCTGAAAGACTGGTTGGATTTGTATCATCTAAGATTAATTGCTCAGGAAAATCTGAAAAAATACAAGTTATTTCAATTCTGCTGTTGTCATTTTCGATGCATAAATCATTTTTATCAGGCTTACCATTAAAAAATATATCTAAAGCTTCTAAAATTGATGATTTACCAACATCATTTTTTCCTATGATAACATTCAGGTCAGAAACATCGATTTCGGTTTCTTGAGAATAACTTCTGAAGTTCTTTAATTTAAGTTTGTTTAGTTTCATTCGTGTTTTTGGTCAGCTTGCTCACAACGGTCTCGTATATGATTTGTTGCGTGTTATAAGCGAGTAAGTTAGCAAATAAAAACCGAAATAGAAAAACCGCGAGGTTTTTCGACAGTAGGCAAGAAGCAGCTATAAATTATATACATTGTTAGCTATGAGTAGGCGCGCATAGCCTTTGGTAAAGTAGAGGTGTTATTTTTCCTGCCGAAAGCAAACACTTTAAATGCGTAGCCTAGAGTTAGCAGAAATGCTGAACACGATTATATGTTTTTTATTTAAGAAGCCATTGCAGATAAGCTGTGTCCAATTCACGCATGTGTTTGCTTATTCGACTAAAGCACTGACGCCTTTTTTTATTTTTCAGCGCAAACTTGCTAACGCATGACTTTTAGGGAATGTTTGAAAAACTTCAATGGATTAGTTAAAACAATAAAAATTGCAAATAGAGAACGATCTTAATGCGTTTTATTTTAAAAAAAGGAATAATAGCACAAAGTTCACAGAAAAGGAAACGGCAAAACGAGAGGCTTTAATCTTCTAAAGAGGAACGGAAGTTTGTTTGCGACTATTATTGCTAACGTGTTTGTGTATGGTTTCGTTGCGTATTCTTAGTAGTAAATTTAATAAAATATTCTGAACTTGAACTCTCCTACCCTTTTCGACTTGAAAACGGCTCTAGCAATGAACCATACACGGTGTTAGGCACAGTTTTTTTATTAATTTTTTAAACTATTCAAGAGTTCTTTCCAGTCATATTTTTCTTTGTTGGCATTATTCCATTTCTCAACATCTGAAAGCATTATGTCTATTTTGCTTTTGTCAATCCATTTGCCATTCACGAATACACCTGAAATTTTTCGTGTATTACTGATATTGTCTAAAGGGTTTTCTTCTAACAAAACTAAATCTGCAAACTTTCCTATTTCTATTGTCCCTAATTTATCGCCGATTTCAAGCCATTCAGCTCCTAATCTTGTTGCAGAAGCCAATGCCTCTTCATTAGTCAATCCAGCTTCTACTAACAATTTAAGCTCGTCATGAAGCGAAAATCCCCATATAATACCAGATATTCCTGCATCTGTTCCTGCAACCATAGGAACGCCAGCTTCCTTAAAAGCCTTTACAATAAGAATATGAAAGTCGTATAATTTGTTATAATATTCAATTAATTTTTCAGATGCTCCATAGTAACCATTTGAAGTTAGCCACTTACTTTGCATAAGAGGATGGACATATTTAAAACCTTGTAAGTTTTCGATACTCTGTAACGATTTAGCTTGTTGGCTAATGGAAAGCATATTGATCATATTAGGAATTAACCAAGTGCCATTATCTTTTGCTAAACGTGCAATTTCTTGTGCTTTTTCATAGCTGTAATCATCTGTTTGTTTCGATAATTCTTCGGCGTGTGCAATTAAACCAAAATGGGGAACAAAAAAATCTTTGGCTGGTTTCCCCTCGAAAGCGACTGGAATATGACCTACAACTTTCATATTTTGTTTTTCGGCTTCATCTATAATCGCTTTAAAGATTTCTTCATTTAGCCAAGTGTATACCTTGATAAATTCATAGCCTTCCTCTTTGGCAAAACGTACTGCATTTCTTCCATCGGATGGGTTTTGAGCTATTGGATTTGATTTTTTCCCTCCTATTACTTTTGCCAATGCCATTCGTGGGCCAATTACATCACCTCTTATAATTTCATTACGTTGCCCGAAATGTTCTGTTCTTGCTCCTAAATCAAAAACAGTTGTAACACCATTAGCTATGTAAGGTGTCATATTGTATTGTGTATTATAGCTTACTAATGGTCCTTTAGTTGGATAAATTACAAAAGGGCTTCCATCTGCAAGTGTATGCACGTGCATATCAATTAATCCAGGAATTAGCCATTTGTCTGTTCCATCAATAATTACAGAATTTTCAGGGATTGATTTATTAATAGAGTGGATTTTGTTTTCTTTTATTACTACTGTTGCATTTTCAATGACTTTATTTTCTTTGGTCATAGGAATTACATCCACATTCTTTATGACATAAGTAACATTCTTTTGTTTATTGGATTTTAAATTTGAATTGTTTTGTGCGTTTAAATTGAAGCTGATAACTGCAAACAGCGTTAGAAGTTTTAAGTATTTCATTTTGATTTTTGATTGATTTACTTTAAAAGACGGAAAATTTCTATTTTTGTTACAATTTTTGTTCAAAATTGTGCCTAACGGTCTCGTATATGATTTGTAGCGTTATTTCAGCAAGTAAGTTAGTAAATAATAACGAAAATAGAAAAACCGCGAGGTTTTTCGACAGTAGGCAAGAAGCAGCTATAAATTATATACATTGTTAGCTATGAGTAGGCGCGCATAGACTTTGGTAAAGTAGAGGTGTTATTTTTCCTGCCGAAAGCAAACACTTTAAATGCGTAGCCTAGAGTTAGCAGAAATGCTGAACACGATTATATGTTTTTTATTTAAGAAGCCATTGTAGATAAGCTGTGTCCAATTCACGCATGTGTTTGCTTATTCGACTAAAGCACTGACGCCTTTTTTTATTTTTCAGCGCAAACTTGCTAACGCATGACTTTTAGGGAATGTTTGAAAAACTTCAATGCTTAGTTAAAACAATAAAAATTGCAAATAGAGAACGATTTTAATGCGTTTTATTTTAAAAAAAGGAATAATAGCACAAAGTTCACAGAAAAGGAAACGGCAAAACGAGAGGCTTTAATCTTCTAAAGAGGAACGGAAGTTTGTTTGCGACTATTATTGCTAACGTGTTTGTATATGGTTTGTTGCGTGGTTTAAGCAACTAATTTAGTAAATAATTACCGACCAAGAAAGTCCGCGAGGACTTTCGTAAGTAGGCGAGAAGCCAGCAATAAATTATATACGGTGTTGTAAAACGTTTTTTGTTATTTTATTAACTAAATTTTCCAATTAAATAAGCTAAAAAAGCAGTTGTTAAGTATTTCAAGATTTCCATTTTAAAATCTTTTGACTGTATTAGCCATTCCTTTAGTTGCCATTTTAGTCTCCAATATTGAAATCTGTTAATTTTCAAAAACATTAAAAACACCTCATTTTCTTTTAATTTTTTAATGAAATATTTAGAATAATTATTTGATTTATCTCTTTTGTAAGTTTTAAAAATTTCTAACTTATCAGCTAAATCAGAATTGTTTTCAAATGCTTTTATTCCTTTAAAGTTCTCATTCTCTACTTCTTGAATCTTACCATGTTTAAAAAGAAATTTATGAGGAATTAAATCATTACTTTTCCATTTTATAAATCCGTTTATCCACATAATATCTAATCGTTACAACCTACATAAAAAGCAGGATTTGTTTGTCCAATTTCTCCAGAATTCTGTTGATCTAAAGCAGGTTGGCCAGTATCACAATCAACACCATTTACATAAAAATACGTTCCACTACTATTAGCTCTTGTAAATTTACCTTCACATTTACAACCATCATCATCATCAGATGAGCAGGAAAAAGTTATTATTCCAATTAAAATTAATATTGTTTTTTTCATTTTATATAATTTATGTTTTCATTTTCAAAATTCGATAATTAGAATTTAATTATGTTATGGTTTTCCGTAATTTACTTGATTTGGTAAATGTTTTACAACGGTTTTGTGTATGGTTAGTTGCGTGGTTTAGCAACTAATTTAGTAAACTTTTACGAACCTGAGAATATTCCGAAGGAATATTCCAGATGAGCACTTACAAAGCAATTAATTATACACGGTGTTGTGCATAGTATTTTTTATTTCCTCAATTTCTAATTTATTTTCCTCATAGTTCATAAATCCGTTTTGATTAATTGTTTTTTTGGTTGTTTTTTTCCAAAAGGATAAATTCAAACTCGATGCAATACCATAATTTTCAAAAGTTCCATTTTCTTTTTCGTAATAATATTTGCTCTTGAATTGTGATTTTCCTTTGTAGTAATCAGTTCTTTTTTTTCTACAAGTCAAAAAGTGTAGAAATTCACTAAACCCGACATTTAAATCATCAATTTTCGGATAGAAATGTCTATGCGATATTCCAAATCCGACAGTTAACATTCCAGCTTCATCGAGTTCAATCCAAATTGACGATTCTTTTTCGTTTTCCGAATTCAGAGTTAGATGAGTTCCGTTCTCAAATTCCGAAATTCTTTCTGGAAAATGAGTTTCCAAAAGTTTCTTTATTTTACTAAATGTCAATTCGTGGTTAGTCATATGATATAAACTCCCAAGGGATTTCTTTTTTAAATATCTCAATACATTCCTCCATTAATTCAAGCGAAATATTTTCTTTAAAAACTCTTATTGTTCTCGTTTTATCTGTGTCGTCTCTAAAAATTTCTGCAATTGACTCGTCATTCCGATAGATTTCAACTCCAATTCCGTCACGTTCATTTACATCACTTGCAATTATAACTCTGTCTTTACTTTCTTTCATTTTGCGTTCGGCTTGGATATTATGCACAACGGTTAGTATATGAAAAGTAGGGCATAAAATAAGCACTATATTTCGGGTTTAACACTTAGCTAAATATAAATATTTTGTTTTTAATTTTCGTTTAAATTCCAAATTTTATATTTAGCGGACTTTGTAAATAAACACAGAACTTTGGAGTTAGCACAAAAGCCCTATTTTTTATATACATTGTTGGCAGTAGTTTTATTTACCTACAGGATCCCCAAAATACATTAATTCCCAAACCGCTTTGTTACTGGTGTGCTTCTCTATTAATTTACCTGATTTGTAAACTCTTATTTCTGCTTTTCCAGTAAATCTAAAATATGCAGGATCAATACTAGTAAGCATTTTTGCAAGTTTGAATTTAAGCCCATTACCGACTGATGCCGAAATTAAATCTACTTCAACAATAGTTTTTTCTCTAAAAAGTGAATATTCATACCTGTATTCAGTTTGAGGATCATTATAAACAAAAATTAAATCGTCACTTACATCTTTTTTTAATGTTGGATGCTCCTTACCATAAGTTCTATATAGAGTTACTAATTCACCATCATCAACAACTGTTTCGCCATCCTTAGAAATATTAAAAGTAATTATATTGTCATTATTAAATTCTTTTTCTGATATCATTTCTGAAGCAATTACGTTATAAGGACCAATTTCAGCTCTTGACCAATACCAATGGTTAAAAATTTTCATCATAGAGAAATTTCCCCAATTATGGTCATGGTAGGCAGAACCAACTGTTTTTGTTGTTACACCTTTGTAATCATATTCAATTTCCATTTCACCTTGAGGTACAGGTACTACCCAATTGAATTCTTTGCTTTCGTCAGCACCAAATACCATATGTCCTGTTTTTGGTCTCCAGCTTTGCGTAGTTCTTTTTATTACGGCTGTTAAGTTTATATCTTCATTTTCAATATGAATTTTGTATTCCTTTAGGTTTCCTTCTGCATAACTATTACCCATCTTAACATTACACGAATCTTTTGAAGCGAAAAAATCTTCTGGGTCACAGTAAATTTTTTCTGATATTTTACTACCATCAGCTTTATCTATACTAACCGTCAAGTATGGATTAAAAGGTTTTTTTATGTCGGTCATGAACTTGGTGTAAAACGTCATTACAACAGTACTCCCATCATGCAAATGAGCATCAAAATACCACCATTCATAGCTTCCTTTATCTCCGGATGTTCTCATTCCGTCTTCCCATTTTTCAGGAATATTACCTTCTATTAAGTTTCTTTTGTTATAGTCATTGCTAATTTTTGCTAAGTTCTGACTGAATAAAAAAGTAGAAAAAAGAAGTGTTATAAGTGTAAGGCTGATTTTATTTTTCATTTTAATTTGAGTTAAGTTGTGATCTATAGTTTTTGTAAAGCACAAAAATAAATGTAATTTATTTGAGTTTGATGAAACTAATTTCATGTTTCAACTAGTACGTTTTATTTTACTTAACCATTGGGGTGTAACTCCCATAAATTCTGCTATATACTTTGAGGGAACATTTTTAGTAATTGGACCGTGTTCTTCTAGGAGGTAATCGTATAATTTATCTTTGGGAAGACCTATTAATTTAGACTTTATTTGATTTATAAAAATGAGAGCTTCTATAATATGCGTATTACAAAATTTATCAAAAGATTTATGTTTCAAACTTAATTTTTCTATTGTATTTCTATGAAATTCAATTACTTGGGAATTTTTAAATGCTTTTATTTGCGTATCAGAAGGTTTCTTTGAAAAATAACTTTCTGGTTGCGTCATAAATGGATGATAATTGTCAATATGGAACGAAGTTGTTCTAAATTTTGATTTATTATCATCAAAATACTGACTTATAAATCCACCTTTGATTACTATATAGATATATTTACTATGTTCTCCAACATTAAGAATATTTTCGTTTTTTTTGATTTCAATTTGTTTACCATTCAAATTTATCTCTTGAATTAAATCTTCTGATAGACCGTATTTAATAGCATATTTTATAAGGTTTTTCATTTTTTTTAATTACTGCCAACGTGTTTGTATATGGTTTGTTGCGTGGTTTAAGCACTAAAGTTAGCAAATAAAAACTGAATAGAAAATCCGCGAGGATTTTCGTAAGTAGGCTAGAACTAGCAATAAATTATATACGGTGTTACCTGTAGTACTTTTATATTTTTCTAAAAAGTTTTTCATCAATCTCATCAATTTCGTTTGTAATATCAAGAAATTTGAGAAAATTCTTTACGTAACCATCGAAGCCAATATATTTTAAAATCAAACAGCAAGTTAAAAAATGAGCACTTAAGCTTATTTTTGCCAACTGCTTTTGTCTTTCTTCTTGAACTTCATTATCATATGGCATATTTCCGTGTAAGAATCTATTTCGCATTGCTATACATTTCTTATCATTTTTTGAAAGTTCAAATCCTACCATTTCAAATGCTAGTCTAAAACTCTCGTTATTACCTGGTTTATTTAAATCTTGTATTTTATTGAGTACCGAATTTTTCCGATTGAAATTTGAATCGTCGAGAGATTCAATTTCTTGTTTGAATTCTTTAATTATTTTTTTAGCAAATTCATCATCCTTAAATGGCGAAACTTTTTCTGTTTTATTGATTAAAATTAAATCTTTAATTGTTTCTAATACAACAAAGATTGAAGATGCTTCAATTTCAACTGGTTTTTGTCTCGCGTTACATAATATTCTTAAAGCTCTAAGAAATCGTGGATTGGTATAGCACGAGTTAGAAAGGTTAGAAACTATTTTTTTAGGAAAGAAGTATAGACTTTTGGTATTAAAATAAGTTTTAAATTCTCTTGTATTAAAGAGTTCATAATTTGTAATTATACTTTTCTCAACTCTTTTAACTTTAAAACCAACTAATTTTGTAAAATTACTATTTTGAAATTTTAAATAGTTATAAGTTGTATTAATTAGGCAACCACTAATGAAAGCGTAAGAATATAAAATAGTTTCCGCTAATTTTTCAAATTTTTCCTTTTTAATTTCTTTATGACAATCTATAAAAATGAATCGTTTGTTTTCAATTTTATAGTCGAATAACCCAAGATTAATGTCATCAATTTTTATTTCTAAATAACCAGCTGCTCTTATAGAATCTCCAATTTTAAAAGAATTTGTCCAGAAGTATTTATTTGGGACTTTTGTATAACCGTCAATTGGCATTGCTAATCGAAAAAAACTTTTGTCTTCAGAATAGTTTTGTTCTATTTCTCTAATTTCTCCTTTATTAGTTAAGTTAGAAATTTTTAAAGAGCATTTACTTACTCCATTTTTTAGATTGTATAAAGAAGATTTCGTTACAATGTCAAATTTATCTAAGAGTCCAGAGCCAATATGTTGGCACGAAGAGTCATATTTTTTCAGAGGCTTTGTTAAGTATACCCATTTATCAACATTGTAATGGAATTCAATTTCTAAGTCGTTAATTGGTTCCCATTTTGATTTGATTATTCCCTCTTTTTTGTTTTCTATTTGTTTAAAGAAATCAATAGTATCCGATAGATTGACTTTTATTTCAGGTAATTTAATCTTTACATTATATTTTTCTAGTTTAGTCATAAAGATTGTTGGTTGGGTATTACAGGTAACGTTTATGTGTATGAGTTGTGGCGTGTGCCATCACGGACAATTCCAAACGGTCAACTGCCTGTGGAAAATCCGCAGGATTTTCCAAGTAAGCACAGACCCAGCCATAACTTATACACGGTGTTGTGGCACGTATTTTATTCTTTTCGGTATGCTATCATTTCCATTGGTCCAGTTGGAATTAAATAAAGTTTTAAAAATTCCGATGTAACTTCTTTGATTGGAATTGAACCATTTCTTTTTCCATTAAAATACATAGAAACAAAAAACGTTGAGTCAATCTGTTCAATCATTTTTTTCTCTCCTTCTTTTCTCTTAAACCGTTCCAATCTTTCTTTATCCCAAAGCTCTTTATTAAATTCAAATTCCGATTCTCGTCCGTTTTCAGTCAGCACGAAAGTCAATTTTTCAATATCTTCTTTTTTCAGCGTTGTGATTGTCGGTTCAAGTCGATAAAAGTCACATTCAAAAATAGCGTCTTTGTCATTTGACTTTCCGTCGATAAACCACTTTATGTGATTCTCATTAACGATTTCGTATTTCGAGGTTTTCTCATTGTT
The DNA here is from genome assembly GCF_054366245.1 of Winogradskyella sp. PC D3.3. NCBI lineage: Bacteria > Pseudomonadati > Bacteroidota > Flavobacteriia > Flavobacteriales > Flavobacteriaceae > Winogradskyella > Winogradskyella sp. PC D3.3. The sequence continues at coordinate 2,760,894 of NZ_CM135962.1, forward strand.
ATGGTTCAAAAAGTTTCCATTGTCCATTTTCAATGTTGTTGCTTTTTCTTTAAGAGTAAAATCTGTATAAACATCAACATTGTCGTTGCTGATTTCAAGAAGTTGAAAACCAGGATATCCTTTTTTTTCATTTCCTGAATCAACGTCTTTCAGAATCCATTTTCCGTTCATATTTTGTCCAATTACTGAATTAAAAATCAATGTTAATAATATGAATATTGTTGTTTTTCTCATATGTGCCACAACGGTCTTGTGTATGGTTAGTTGCGTGGTTAAGCAACTAATTTAGTAAACTTTTACGAACCTGAGAATATTCCGAAGGAATATTCCAGATGAGCACTTACAAAGCAATTAATTATACACGGTGTTGTAAACAGTATTTATTTCATTTCTTGTTTTAGATTCAAAATCATTAAATCTGCCATAAATTTTAATTCGTTGCTTTTTGTTATTTTTCTCATAATCTCAAAATCGTAAATGGCTTGTTCAAAATCACTCTTTTTATGACTTAAAAAACCTTTTACTAAATATGCACTCTCAATATTTGAGTCCAATTTTATTGATTGATTTATTAATTTTTCAGCTTGTTCAAAATTTCCATTGACTATTTCTAATTCAGATAATCTTATTAGATTCACAGCTTTATTTTCGTTACTGTCAATTTTTTCCAGTAATTCTTTTCGTTGAATTTCTGTAGTCTTCCTGTTGGAATATTTATTGAGTAGAACTTCGTTAAAATCCTTTTGATACTGTTCGCAATTAGAGATAAGGTTTTTTGTCAGTTTGGTCAACTCTGCTTTATATAATTCCTCCGAATTCAGCTTTTTATTTTCATTCAGTTCAGCGTTGAATTCCGATAAACAACCATTTAATTTTTGGTCAAATTTAATGATTTCAGATTTGGAATAACAATCACATATTGATTCAACTGAATAATTTTTATTACTACAGCTTGATAAAATCAATAAGCAAATTAGAATTCCTAAAGTTTTTCTCATATTGTTTACAACGGTCTTGTGTATGGTTAGTTGCGTGGTTAGGCAACTAAGTTAGCAAACTTTTACGAACCCGTGAAAATTCCGCAGGAATTTTCGCAAGTAGGGAAGAACCTAGCAATTAATTATACACGGTGTTGTAGCACGTTTTTATTTTTACCGAAACTTTTATTGTTTTTTCTAAAACTGCTGATAAAAAGTGAATTATTGCAAATTGATAATTATCATCATAATATCGAATATTTTATGTTAAATTTGTTCAGAGGATAGGGTTTTGAAATTCAGAAATCTATGATAATAAATTTACAAGAAAAATCTAATTTAACAATGTTTATGAAAAACACAATTCTGATTTTAGTAATTCTAAACCTATTTTTTTCGTGTTCAAATTCAGATTCAGCAAACGATACACCCTGTGAGAATGAAGCTCAATTGACCACCAATTCAGTTTCTGATATTACTGCAACAACTGCTGTATTTAATGGAAATATAATTGAACCTTGTGATACAAATATTATTATTAAAGGATTTGTATTTTCCACCAATCCTGGTGCAGATAGATATGATTATGTTATTTCAATAACAGAAAGCAGTGAAAATTTATCTATTTTAATTAATATTCCTGATTATAATGGAATATTTTATGTTAGAACATTTTTATTAACGGATAATGGTGAGTTTTATGGGAATGAGGTTGAATTTGAACGATTGTATGAAGAAAGGACTTATGTACCTGATGATAATTTTGAGAAAATGTTAATTGCTTGGGGATATGATGATCACGATGATTCTACGTTATTAGATGATTATGTTGTTACGTCCAAAATTAGAACAGTGAAAATATTATCACTTGGTGATGAAGGTATTGAAGATCTAACTGGTATTGAAGATTTTATGGATTTAGAAGAATTATACCTGTATGATAATCAAATCTCTACATTAGACTTGAGTAATAACGTGAAATTAATTAAACTTGACTGCAGTGATAATCAATTAACGAGTTTAAATATTAATCAAAATATAGATTTGTGGCATTTAGATGTTGGGGGAAATCAACTTACTGAATTAGATATAAGTAATAATATCAATTTATATCATTTATATTGTCATCAGAATAATTTAAGTAACTTAGATTTAAGTTCTAATATAAATTTAAGGACAGTTCACTGCAGATTTAACCAATTCTCCAATTTAGATGTTAGTGCAATTAGTAATTTACTTAATTTTTATTGGACTTCTAATCCTATTTCTTGTATTCAAGTTAGTCAAAATCAATATGATACATTATTGACCGGTTGGTATGGTAGTAATTGGGATGGGTATACTATGGATTACTTTTCTTTAAACTGTAATTGATTTTTTAATTTCTTAGAAGGATTAATTATAATTTTATGGATTATCAAGTGAACTCCTAAAATAGAAGTAAATATAAAATTTCTTATCGTACATTTCTTAAATGTGCTACAACGGTCTCGTATATGATTTGTAGCGTTATTTCAGCAAGTAAGTTAGTAAATAATAACGAAAATAGAAAAACCGCGAGGTTTTTCGACAGTAGGTAAGAAGCAGCTATGAATTATATGCATTGTTGGCTAACGTTTTTTTTTTTTACGAACTACTCCTTTGTGCATTTAGGGCATGTTTTGTCATTCGGGCGTAATTTTAATTATTATTAAATAAAATCTCCGAAATATTATTCCGTTTTTCCACAAATAGAATCATTTTTTAATTAGCCGAAATTTTGTGAAATCACAGAGGATTTGTTTAAACTATTAAATTTGGATTGATAAAATAGCGAACAGTTCGGTCGTATGTTTTACGATTCCGCTTACCAGCCAAAAGTTGAGGATTGCGATAATATTGATGTAATGATCAAAAGTTGGGCAAGCCTAAATTCGTGCGTAACGTTCCGAATGAGTGAAAAATTCTAGCGCAATACTTTTTAAATTTTCCGCTTTGAATTCCAGCGTAGTTTTTGGAAGCAAATAAGTAAAGACTTTAGTGAAAGCCTTGAAATTGTTGACATGCGCAAAATGTTTGCCAACGTCTCCGTATATGATAAGTAGCAGGTTTATATGATATTAATTTTCAGATTATTAACAAAAATAGCAGAAAAGAACCGAACCTTTGGTTTAGTTCTAAACTGCTATTTTTTATATACATTGTTATGCCACGTTATTGTTAATTATTCATTGCACTTTTCAAATTTCCTTTATATAAATAAAATAAAAGACCATAAAACAAAACTAATTGTCCTATACCAGCCATCATTAATACTTCAGCCGTAGAACTTGATGAGCTACCAGAGAAATAAAAATAAGCTCCAAAGAATAAAAAAAGAAGTCCAGAAATTAAAAAACTCCAAAACTTTAATTTTGCTAATTTTTTCATAATATAAATATTTAATTTAACAAGATGCGTTTGGACCAGCTCCAATACAAGAGGCACCAAAAGCTGCTAAAACTTCTGGACCAGCTGCAACTAAACCTGCTACGCACCACCATTTTGAACCACAATAACTTACAGTACAATCCATACAATCACTCCATCCTGATTGTTGTCTACAACATCCTGACTTTGCTTGAGAATTATTAGAATTATGGTTTAGTGAATTATGTTTTTCAGTTGAAATATTGTAGACTTCATTACTAAAATCAGCAATTTTGTCATTATCTGCTATGACAATACCTCCTATTTGATTTTGGTCGTTAATTTCAACAGAATAATATAACTTATTGTCTAAAGTCTTTAATTTAAATTCGTTGAATTTATCCAATTTATTATATTCGGCAACAGATACTTGATAAGTATTGTCAAATTGATAAATTATAACCATATTCTCTGAATTCATAAAAGGTATAGAAAACATATTTATGTCAGAATTATTCAAATAGAATTTTTTTATTATATCCATATTCAAATTCTTTAACTCAATACTATTATCTTGAAGTTTGGCTATAATCATTTCTTTTTCTGCATTATTGCCAAGTTTTTCAATCAAATAAAAGTGGTTGTCATAAAAATTGGGACTTACATTATCCTTCAGAGTAACATCTTCAAAGATGACTTCGTTTTGATTCTCTTCCATAGTGTTTAAATCACTATTCTCTGAACAACTGTAAATTAAAATTGAAGAAATAAGAAGAGTAAAAATCGATATTTTTATATATTTTTCCATTTTTAAATTATTTTTATGTTTATAATTAAATTTGTGTCCTACTCTTAAGATTTTCGAACTTATGCTCATAACATCCTCTAATTTAATATTTTTTTATGTCGTTTCAAAATCTTTTCGACTTTGGATGGTCAGTCCATTTTCGACCGTAATGCTGGTTTTTAATGTGGCATAACGGTCTTGTGTATGGTTAGTTGCGTGGTTAGGCAACTAATTTAGCAAATACAAACCAAATAGAAAATCCGCGAGGATTTTCGTAAGTAAGCTCGAACTAGCCATTAATTATACACGGTGTTGGCATTTCGTTGTTTTATTATTCGTTATTATTTTCTTGTTCCAATTGTTTTTTGATGTTATATCGAGTCATTAATCCCATAAATGTTCCAAAAATTAAAGCATTAAATATAAATCTCCATATTCTAAAATTTTGTCCGTCTGAAAAGTCAAATCCAGCCATTATGCTGGCATAAACAATTCCTCCAACTAATCCTCCTATTATTATTGATTTGGTTTGTTTATTCATAATGTTATTAAATTCATTCAACGATTCATTCCGCAAACTTTTTCAATTCCGATTGAGTGAGCAATTTCGCAACTTGCTAAATTCCGCATTCAGTTTGGTTTTTCAGTTCAGAAGTCGATTCCGCAAACTTTCTAAAATTCCGATTTAATTTATCTGCTTGTTTAGGTTTTCAGTTTCCTTTACTCTTTTTATATATCCTGATTTTTTTCCAATAAAGAATCCTAAAAGGAAAATTCCAACAGGAACTATTAAAACTAAAATTATTTGGAAAGGTCCAATCATTAATGATGTCATATTTTGTCTTTTTAAATTAATCTACATTTTCCTTCAGAGTTCGTTCGTCAATGAATGCCAACGTGTTTGTATATGGTTTGTTGCGTTTTTCAAGCAACTAATTTAGTAAATAATTAACCGACTAAGAAAGTCCGCGAGGACTTTCGTAAGTAGGCGAGAAGCCAGCAATAAATTATATACGGTGTTGTGTGCAGTTTTTTATTTCATATCAATTTATAAATACTAATTAAACAAGCGTAAAGAATAAAACTTAAAAAAAAGATATATTTAAATAGCTTTGGGGCGAATGTCAGATTTCGTTTTCTAAATAATTCCAAAACCCACCCAAAAGTATATAATAAATTCAAAGCTAATGCTAATCCAATTATGATTAGAAATATAAAGTATTCCCCAGTTCCCATTTCAATTTCCAAGAAATCAAGTCCCATAATATATAAAGAACAAAGAATTACAAGTATTAAAAATATATTATATAAAACTCTTCTTAATTCCCACCATAAAACAATTTGAAAACGACTTCTCTCCAAGTTACTTACTCTGAATATTTTTGAAAATATACTCACTTTTATTTTTTCAATTTAAATTGATTAATTCCGATTTCAAATATTAATTCATTATTTAGTTCAATTTGTTTTCCTTTTTTGTCATAAAATTCCGCAAATAATTTATTCGTATCAATTATTTCCAAAATTGCTCCTTTTTGTCCAGACTTTAATTTTTCGTTAAGGTTTTTAGTCAGTTCAATTTTTTTATAAAGATACTTTTTCTCCAATATTTTAATCGGTTCAATTTGTTTTTCAGTTCCAGAAAATAATTCGCCTATTTTATTAAAACCTTTTCCGATTAATCTGAAGAAACCATATATAATTCCTTCAAGTATTATGTCGATGAAAAGTTTTCCAATAATTTCGAATATTATCATTATTAATGTTTTTCAGCTTTTGTTTTCGGGTCTGTTGAGAAATTGCACACAACGTTGTTGTATATGGTTTGTTGCGTGTTTAAAGCAACTAATTTAGTAAATAATTACCGACCAAGAAAGTCCGCGAGGACTTTCGTAAGTAGGCGAGAAGCCAGCAATAAATTATATACGGTGTTGTGCGTTCGTGTTTTCTACTTATTTATAAATTCAACTATTCTATCAGTCAAGTTTAATAATTGTTGAGACTTAATTCCATCAATCCATGCATATTCTAACATTTTAGCAATAGCCAATGGATTTTTTTTAAGTCCTCCTGCATTTCCATAAAAGGCAATAGCTTTATCCTCGTATTTTCTTAAGTTTTCTCCAAATTCAACAGAGATTTCATCTGTTAAATTAGTTTTCCATGAAGTTAAATTTTCCTTTATTATAGAGTTTTCTGGCCAATTACTTTCGGAATTAAGATTCATTAATTCTAATATCGCTTTATTTTCTTTCTTATGTTGAGTAATTTCATGTTCTCTAGTCTTATCTGTATCACTATCATATACAACCATTGTTGGAATATCTAGCAGTTTTGCCATTGCTAAAGGCTTTATTAGTTTGTTTTTACCTTCAACAGGAACTATATGACAACCATGTCGTCTAAACTCTATCATCTTATTTGTAAGTAGTAAATATGAATTTATATGCGCTATATCTTCATGTCCCTCTACTAAAATTAATTTTTTACAGAAAAACATTTCATTAATTACTGGATTTAAGGAAGGGTATAGTTTTGCAACCATACCATTTTCGCTAACTAGTTTTTCTCCGACACTATGTAATTGGTCTGCTAATTCTTGATAGAATAATCTTTTTACTTTTGTTTCACTTGGTTCTCCAACTTCGCAAACTAATCTAATTTTATCAAAGCTATCTCCTGGTATAAATAATGGATTATGAGTGCAAATTATTATTTGTGAATTTGTTTGAGATAAATCAAAAAGAGTTTCAGCAAGGTATCTTGTCTGTGGTGGATGCTGAAATAATTCAGGCTCTTCAATACCCATGATTAAAGTCGGAACGTTTTCTGATTCAAAACTTGTTAACTCTTGTAATAAAGCTAACATATATGAACGTTGTAAACCATGTCCGAATCTCGAAAGCTCGCCTTCAAAACCTCTTTCTCCAACTTTTAGTCCTGCTAATGGTTCTTCAATTTTAATAGATTTTTCTGGGTCTTGTTTCCATTGAATTGAAGCCGTTATATTTGGGTGAGCCCAATTAGCTAATCGATTTTGAAGTGAACTAGAAATCTCATCTAATGTTTGTTGTTCAGCATCAAGTAGTTTTTGATATTCAGCACGAACGTTGTTTCTTAAATCTCTAACTTTATCATCAAAAGAAACTTTTGACCTTACTGTTCTAGCTAAAAGTTGTCCAAGAGCAGACTTTGATGATTCTTCACTTTCTTCGGTCGCATCTTTAATGGCAGGAACAAAAATCCATTGAACATGTGATTCAAGTTTATTTACTCCTCTTGAAACTCCATAAAATTGGTCTTCGCTAGGGATTAAAACACAATTTTCTGGATTGCTAGCCTCAAATGTATTTAAAGCTGAAGTCATATCAGCTTTAGAACTAGCAGAAGGTATTTCAGGATATTTATCCTTAAAAGATTTGAATATTGCCTTTAATTCGGTTGCTTTTGCCCCATTTTTATCGGCTTCAAAGAATTTTCTGAATTCTTCCATTCCGAGACGATTACCAAACTGTTTTACGTCAGCTCTTTCTGTAACTGTGTCATATTTTGCTATTGCAGTTACAACTAATTTGTCTTGTCTTACGTAATCAGCTAATTCTTCTTTAGCTTCGTCTGATAGAGAAGAAAAAGTAACAGTTATTTTTATATCTTTTGTTGTATCAGAATGATGAAAGTCATTTGCGGATAATTTTAATAAATCTGTTTGACTGTCTTTATTTTGTCTAAAAAAAAGGTTTAAAGCATGAAATACTGTTGATTTTCCAACTCCATTTGGACCAACAAATGTAGTATAGTCATCAAATTCAATAAATTCTTCTTTATATGCTCTAAAGTTTTCTATTCGTATAGATTCTATTTTCATTCGTGATTGGTTTTACATGACGCACAACGTGTTTGTGTATGGTTAGTTGCGTGGTTAAGCAACTAATTTAGTAAACTTTTACGAACCTGAGAATATTCCGAAGGAATATTCCAGATAAGCAGAGACAAAGCAATTAATTATACACGGTGTTACCTGCAGTTTTTTATTCAGATTTCACATAATTCGATAATACTAATACATAAAACATCTCATCTATATTTTCTATGTTTTCAGGTAGGAAGTGCATAAATACAATATTCTTATTATCAACTTTTCTAATGCTTAAAAAGTTCGAACTATATGTTAAGGATTCAATTTGTTCTTTAGGCAGAATTTTCAATAAAGCTTTGTCTTTTATATGACATTGAGGTTCGTTATAATGTAAAGTTAATTCCCCTTTACTTATTCGCCATTTCCCACTTATAATTTCGTCATTATCTACAATGTTAAATTTTCCGTCATTTGTTATTTCAATTTTCTCAAATACTTGTAAGTTGTATGGTTTTTCATTCGATGTTTTAACGCTGTTCAGATTCCAACTTCCAATTATTTCTTTACTAATTAATAAACTGTCCTTTTTAGTTAATAATTTCAATCTTGTTTCTTCCAACATATGCATATTGATGGAATCTAAATTTTTAGACATTTCACTTTTTAATAGAACTTTGCCTTTTGGATTTAGAGAATCATAAACCACAATTATGTCTTCTGGACTTACTTGACCAAATCCAAATGTACAAGTTAGAATTATTAATAAAGTGATTAGTTTCTGTTTCATTCGTTGCGTTTTTAATTGCAGGTAACGTTTATGTGTATGGTTAGTTGAGTGGTTAAGCAACTAATTTAGTAAATAAATACTAACTAGAAAATCCGAAGGGGTTTTCGTAAGTAAGCTAAAACTAGCAATTAATTATACACGGTGTTGCCAACAGTTTTTTAATATTTATGATAATATTTTCTCATTATAATTTCATAATTTCTTTCAGCTCCAAGTTCTCTAGCTTTCAAAAAATCCTTATGAGCTAATTCTTTTTTTCCTTTTTTTAAATAAATAAATCCTCTTGTCAAATACGTTCCAGAAAAATCTGATTTTAATTCCTCCGTTTTATTTAGAAATGGCATTGCTTTTTTAAATAATTCAAACTTAAAATATGATAAGCCAGTATTGTATTGAACTTTCCAATGGTTTGGATAGTGTTTTGATATTTTTCTAAAAATAATAAGGGCTTTTAAATGATTCTTATTTCTTAAATAACTGTATGCTAAATTTGCTTTTATAGCATTTTCTTGGTCAGTATCCTTTAATGCAATTTTAAAGTCTTTAATAGCTTCTTTATGACTTTCTAACGATGCATTCGCAAATCCTCTGATTATATGGATTTCGGTAAATGTTCCATTGTCCAATTTCAGAAACTCATTGCACGTGTTCAGAGCGTCTTGAAACTTATGTGTGTAAAATTCGTTAATTGAAGAAATGAATAAACTAATTTTTAATTCATATTCATCTAAAGTGTCTTTATCTATTCCGTCGACTATCTTTTGGGATTTATAAAAACCTTTAGTTGACGAATAAATCATTGCTTTAAACAAATGCACAAATTGAATTTCCGAATTCCATTCGATAAATTCATTACACTTTTCAATTGCAGAGTCAAAATCTCTAAATTCCCAGAATTCAACAGCCTTTTGAATTAGCTGATTCATAAAATCAGAGAAATTCTCTTTCATTGAAGCGTGCTCTAACGCATCAAAGGCTAATTTCATTATGTTAACATTTGCGAGCATTTCTCAAATTGTTGGCAACGTGTTTGTATATGGTTTGTTGCGTGTTTCAAGCACCTAATTTAGTAAATAATTACTGACCAAGAAAGTCCGCGAGGACTTTCGTAAGTAGGCGAGAAGCCAGCAATAAATTATATACGGTGTTGTGGTGTCGTTTTTTTTCTTTCTCTCTCAATATTTACGGTATAGGCAAATTTCTTTCAAGGATTCAATTTGTTTTCCGTGTAATTTGATTAATTCATTTTTATCTATTTTAACTCTAATTTTACCATATTTATCATAAGGGTGAGCTTCTGTTTTTTGATTGCGCTTTGAATTGATTTCAATCCAATATCTATTAGTTTTTGGAAGCTCATCATTAATAATTTTAGCATCTAAATTTACACCAAATTCACTTGCAGGTTTATTGATTTCTAAACGTTCACATATTTTGTCAAAACACAAGTTGTTAAATGTATTTAAATTTAAAATTGCAATGGATGGTTTGCTGAATCTAAATTTTTCATATGCAAGTAAGGACTCGTTTAATACTCCATAAATTTCGTCATCAGACCAAATTGTTCTATTGAAAAATGTTTCTGGACTAGTTATATTGTAATTATTTTTTAGAGTCTGAATAATATAATCTTCAAGAACACCTCCTTTAATTCTTTTAACATAACTATTATAATCATTATTCAATTCTAAACCTAAAAAGATACTTAAGTTACGTATTGAAAGATATAAGCCTTGTAGAGCTAATAAATCATTTTTATCTTTTAGTAACCTAATAGTAAATAGTTTTTTAAAAGTGTTGTCTTTGGATGATATAAATTTATAATCATTTATTTTTCTTTCTATAAAATAATTCCCGCCATTTTCGACCAATAAGAGTTCAAACAATTCGTTTTTATTATTATGATATAGCCAATCAATCATATAATATCTAACAAGCCAATTTCTATTTCCTTTTGAAATATATTTTTCAAATATATTTTCGTTGAATTCAATATTCGGGAACCATTTGAATATTAGTGCTATAAGATGATGGAATAAAATATCATCATCTGCCAATACAGAGTTTAAGAAAGAAAGTACATCAGATGAATTCTTATAATGTTTTTGTAAGTAAAACAAAATCCCTTCAAACTGTGTAAGAAGTAATTCATAATTTGAAATAATGAGTTCTTTTATTTCATCATCCTTATTTAGTTTAAAAAGAGAAAATCCAATTATTGTTTTATCTAAATAATCCTCCTTTCTTATATCGTTGTCTTGTTCAAAGCAATCAATAAATCTCTTTTTTAATTGGCGATGGGTTTTAGCTTTTAATGTTTTTTGTGGTTTGCCATCTGTTTCTTTTAAATATTCTTTATTTATTGCAGAGAACTTGTTGTTTTGTACTTTAAGTTCTTTTTTAATATCAATCACTTCTTTAGTAAATATTTTACCTCCTTGAGGTATTAAACCTAAATCTCTTGAAATTAAATCTAAAGCAGCAATAGCTTTTCTTGAAACTTTTTTGTCTTTACTAAAGATTCTAATATCATCTACATATCTTAAATATTTAATCTCTAGCTTGCCTTTTGTGGTTATCTCATCATCTAGATAGATTAAATATAAGTCAGCTAAAAATGCAGAGGACAAAGGACCTTGAGGTATTCCGTGTTTAGAAATAAAAGTTTTGTGATTAAAGTCGCCTGTCCAATTTTCTAAACAATCTTGAAGTAAATCAATAATATCATCTTCAATACCATAACTTTTTTTTAGAATCTGAAATAAAATACTATGGTCGATTGTATCAAAAAAAGAAGCTATATCAAATTCAGATAAAAACTTATATCCTTCATCAAAATATTTTATAGAGCGTTCACTAAATTTTTTCCAGCTTTTTTTCCAAGGTTGGAAGAAAAATATTTTATCTGTATTGTTTGAATTTGAGGGATTTACAATATTTCCAAAAATTGTATTTCCATATAAAGGTGCTATTTTGTCATAAGATGCATCAGTAATTATATTTGCAATTGCTTGATAAACTAGAAGGTCAGTAAATTTTAACATTGAAAGAGGTCGAACTAATTCATTCTTCTTCGGAATGAAAATTTTATGAGCTCTTTCTGGTTTATAAGTTTTGGTCTTTAACTGTTCAATTAAGGTTTGAATATTCGATTGTAAAAAAGTTTCGAAAATTTTTAAATCTGAATAATAAATACTCTTATATAAGTTTCGTTGTGCTGTTTTTAATCTGTAAAATGCCAGTTCGAAATTTTCTAAAGTTAAGAGTTTGTCGTATTGATTCATTCAGTTTTTATAGGTTTGAGTGGAAATGCACCACAACGTGTTTGTGTATGATTAGTTGCGTGGTTTAGCAACTAAATTAGTAAACTTTTACGAACCTGAGAATATTCCGCAGGAATATTCCAGATGAGCAGATACAAAGCAATTAATTATACACGGTGTTACCCAACGTTTTTATTCTTTTTCCAGTTCAATTACTAATTCATTTCTTGAAATTTCTTCTGTTACAATAAATTCCTTTGTTTTATATCCATCTTTCCAAATTTTAATTTTAGGTTCAATATTTGGGCAAAATCCGTAATTGTTAGAACGCATAAAAAATATTCCGATTGAATCAGTTGAGAAAATTCGATTAACTTCTTGCGATGCGACAGTAGAATTTATTATTTCAGTGCTTTCAATATTTAAGAATTCTAATCTAACTTTTTCTATAGGTTCTTTAGTTCGCGAATCAATTATTTCTCCGTCAATTATTACCCAACAATCACAAGAGGTTAACAGGAAAGAAATCAAAAGTCCAAAAATTAGATTTTTATATTTCATTCGATTAGTATGTTTTAGTCATTGAGATTGCTATCATAATTCCAATATATAAAAATGGAATTGCACTTAAAAAAATCCAAATCAGATTGTTTTTCAATTCGGTTTTATGTTTTGAAACCAAAAGTATTGTGTTTATAAACGACCATAAAATTCCACCGTAGAAACCAAACAAGAAGATTAAATTTCCATATTGATAAATCCAAGTTCCTCTGTAAGGTTCAACCAAATATTTTAAAAGCATTGCACTTAAACAAATCCCGATAATCAGGATTCCGCTTTTTTTAGTCCAATTTATATTTTTAAGCAATGTTTTCAATGGTTTGGTCAAATGTTGGGTAACGGTTTTGTATATGATTTGTTGCGTGTTTTAAGTAGCTAATTTAGTAAATAATTACCGACCAAGAAAGTCCGCGAGGACTTTCGTAAGTAGGCTAGAAGCCAGCAATAAATTATATACGGTGTTGGGCATAGTTATTTTTTTCGATTCAATTTCTTTGCATATATAACCTTGATTTTTAATAATTTCTTTCGGTAAATTCATTAAATAATTCCCACGTAATTGCCATAATATTAATGTTCCATCTTTAAGGAAAATCCATCGAGAAAAACTTCTTTTAGAATTTCTGTTTTCAGTTAACTCAAAGAAAATTGCATCTTTAAATTTTCCATTGTATTTATTTTTGTCAATTTCGTTATCAGCTAAATCTTCTTTAAAACTCTTTTGTGCTTCTTTGCTCAAAGATTTGGATTTAACCCAATGTATTTCTCCCAAACAATTCTCGCAATTTAAAGTGTAATTATAGACTGGATTTTTATTTAATAAATTTATTAGTTTGTCTTTTTGTTTAAGAATTGTTTTTGGTGAGTTCAAAAGCTTATTAGTTCCAAAAATTGTATAAAATTCAATATTTTTTGAAATAGTAGAATCTTTTAATGTCATTTCAAGACAACTGCGACCAAAGTTTCCTCCCCATTCAATTGAAGCCATATCAACAATCTGTGCTTTCTTTATTTCAAACTCTTTATTTAATGATTGAAAAACCTTTGAATACCTGTTTCTTGCTTCTATGTAGTTTTCTTTGTCATCAATAAATGCCTTATACATTTTATTAATTAAATGATAGTTGAAATTTTTACCACTTAATCTTTCTTTATTACTTGAAACATTATCAGGAAGTATTTCAGCAATTAAATCAGATATTTTAGAATCATAAACTATTTTTCCATTGATGTTCCAAGGTAACATAAATGGATTTTGTCCATTTGAATGTAAAGATAAAGTATCTTTTTTATGAATTAAATGAACATAAACTAATGGATAGTCATCTGTCCAATTCGAACCTTGAATCGACCAAGCTACTCTGTTTGCTTTTTTGCGGTCTTTTATAGTATTGATTGCAATAGAATCTATTTCCTCTGTGGTTTTTCTCTTTTTCGTATATTCTTTCCAAAGTTTTTCTGCATTCTGTTCTAACCACAATGAATCTTTTCCAAAAAAGTTCAACGGTTGTTTTATTCGTACTGAATCACGATGTATTAAATTGATTAATTCAAAGATTAATTTTGAATCAATTTTCTTAATTATGGAATCAGGTTTATTAAACGATGTCAGAAGAAAATCCTCTTTTTTAATTTGAAATTTATTGTCAAAATGCGACCAACCTCCATAAGAATCTCTTATCACAATTTTGTCCCAATTATTAGGGGAATTATCATCTTGTGAAAACACAATTTGTGTTCCGAAGAGTAAAATTAATATGATTGCAATTCGTACGTTCATAATTATGCCCAACGTGTTTGTATATGGTTTGTTGCGTGTTTTAAGCAACTAATTTAGTAAATAATTACCGACCAAGAAAGTCCGCGAGGACTTTCGTAAGTAGGCGAGAAGCCAGCAATAAATTATATACGGTGTTGTGTGTAGTTATTGTTATTCAATATCTTTTTTATTTTCCAAAATATAAGTGTGTTCAATTGTAAAAACTCCGTTCCATCCAAATGAAATTCCATTAGAACTAATTAATTTATAACCTCGATTTAAATAGTTATCTATTTCTTTTTTTATCGTAACCATATTGGTTGGAATACCTTTAGTATTATGTTTTTCTAATTCGATGGTTTTAATTTCTCCTTCTTCATTTACAATATGAAGGCTTTTTTTCATTGAAGCAAATGAACCATATGTTTCAATTGATTTAATCATTACAGTATTCGATTTTTCTTGAGAATAAACTGTTATTGATAAGAAACAGATTATTATAAATAAAAGACTTTTTTTCATTTTAGTTTTATTTAAAGATTAAGATTGTTTTGTTTTATTATTAGTTGTTAAAAATTCTTTCCAATATGCAATTGTTATCAGTAACGTTTTTTCAAAATCAAGTTCCTCATTTTTGTCGATTTGAATAATAAACCTTGAAACGTCAAAGTCTTTTCTACAAAAGTCTGAACTAAAATCTCCTTTTTTCAAAACTGTCTTTTCTTTTCTATTAGAATCTCTTAAGATGCAATGTTTTGTTCCGTTTGTAATTAATCTCATATATTCTAATTCAGGACATTGTTTTATTATAAATTGTTGATATAATAGAATTCCTGGAATGAATCTTGTTTTTCCTTTTTTATCAGTTTTTTCACTATTTTGAAATCTTATGTCGTCTTTATAAAATTCTTGATAAGTCCAATCTGTTAAATGCCAAGAATCAATTGCTGCATTCATTGCAAACCTTGGGTTTAAATGGCTTTTATCAAAATCTGAATATTCTTCCATTAGTTTATTAAACAACTTTTGAGATGTATCAATTTCAAATGTTAAATTTGGTTTTATTTTTTCAGACATTATATGAATTTGAGTTCGATTTTAATTACACACAACGGTCTCGTATATGATTTGTTGCGTGTTATAAGCGAGTAAGTTAGCAAATAAAAACCGAAATAGAAAAACCGCGAGGTTTTTCGACAGTAGGCAAGAAGCAGCTATAAATTATATACATTGTTAGCTATGAGTAGGCGCGCATAGCCTTTGGTAAAGTAGAGGTGTTATTTTTCCTGCCGAAAGCAAACACTTTAAATGCGTAGCCTAGAGTTAGCAGAAATGCTGAACACGATTATATGTTTTTTATTTAAGAAGCCATTGCAGATAAGCTGTGTCCAATTCACGCATGTGTTTGCTTATTCGACTAAAGCACTGACGCCTTTTTTTATTTTTCAGCGCAAACTTGCTAACGCATGACTTTTAGGGAATGTTTGAAAAACTTCAATGGATTAGTTAAAACAATAAAAATTGCAAATAGAGAACGATCTTAATGCGTTTTATTTTAAAAAAAGGAATAATAGCACAAAGTTCACAGAAAAGGAAACGGCAAAACGAGAGGCTTTAATCTTCTAAAGAGGAACGGAAGTTTGTTTGCGACTATTATTGCTAACGTGTTTGTGTATGATTAGTTGCGTGGTTAAGCAACTAATTTAGCAAACTTTTACGAACCTGAGAATATTCCGAAGGAATATTCCAGATGAGCACTGACAAAGCAATTAATTATACACGGTGTTGTGCGTTCGTTTTTATTCTGATTTAAACATATTTTCATAACTTTTAACGTGATGAGGAAATTCCTCTTCATAAAATGGATAAGGAATTCCAAATATTGATATTTCATATTCTTCATTATCCATTCCGCTTATTTGATTTCCAATACCAATTATTTCAATTCCGTTTTGATTCGTGACTTTAAGTTCCGAGATAGACATTGTAGAAATCATTTTGTCTTCAGGATAGTCGTAGGCAAGTTCAATATTTTTTTCTACACAATACTTTTTAATAAATTCATATCCAAAATTCGATTCTACAAACTTTAATTCTCCCAAAACAACTCCCATCGGTGCATCGCCTTTTTCCAATTCAGAAGTTCCAATTAAGATACCATTTAAATGTAAATTATAAATTTTATTCATAAATGAAGCCCTTTTTATATTTGATAAAAATTCTCCCAAGTTTATTTTTTGGAATTGAAATTTATTTTGTTTTAATAATTTTCTATTTTTAAAACCCAATCATTAACAGGTATTTTAAATTTTTCAAACGCATAATTCATTGCTTCATCTTTCGAGTTTTGCAAATAGTCATTAATAATTTTTCCATTTTGGTCTATTTTATACAAATACCAACCAACTTCCGGAAAATCTTCTTCAATCAAAAAAGTTTCTGTGTTCGTTTTTATAATATATTTTTCAAACAATTTTTCCATTTCGTTTTGTAAATGACGCACAACGGTTATGTATATGATTAGTGGCGTGTTTCAGCACCTAATTTAGCAAATAAAAACTGAATAGAAAATCTGCAAAGATTTTCGTAAGCAAGCTCAAACTAGCCATTAATTATATACGGTGTTGTGCGTAGGCTTTTATCATTTCGTCCATTTTCTCTTTCGGATATTTCCAGTTCAACATTTTATTAGGTGAGCTATTCAATTTATTGTTTAAATCTCTAAATGGCATATTATCATAAGTTCCATAGTCTTTTTTCCAATCGTCCATTTGAAATAAACAGTTATTCAAAGAGCCACTTGTACTTCGGTCATTATTTGTTTCGCACAAATTAATTTCTCCAATTATTTTATCGACCAATGTGTAATCTGTTTTAATTCCATCATTATTCAATTGAAAATACAGCGTTTTCTTAAAAATAGTGGATATATTTTTCAAATCAGATTTTTTTACATTTGGTATAATCACAAGATATTTTGTTAATTTATTTATGATTAACCAGCATTTTTTATTGCTCACATAAAATAGAGTAGCGGTCCAATTACCTAGAAATTCATTTTCTATACTATTCTCACTAGAAATAAATTCATTAGTTGTTTTTTCAAGTTTTCTAGTTGTAAAAATGTTTGTCTTAATCATTAAATTTTCTTTAACATAGATTTTTTGCATTATAGACAAAAGTCTAGCGTTTTTTTCTTTTAGTGAATTTATTAATTTTTACTTTAAAATCTAAAAAAAATCGTTTCAATTTAAATTCCAGCGTAACGTTCCGCAAGAGTAAAAAATTCCTACGTAACGTTTTTCAGTTTGTGATTAGTTTTTCGTTTATAAATGTCCAAATGATTAAATTTTAGCTTGATTTTTGTTGGTTTGTCAGCTTACGCACAACGTGTTTGTATATGATTAGTGGCGTGTGTAAGTAACTAATTTAGCAAATAAAAACCAAATAGAAAATTCGGAAGAATTTTCGTAAGCAAGCTAAAACTAGCCATTAATTATATACGGTGTTACCCAACGTTTTTATTCAGTTTGATTATTTTAAATAATTCTCTTTAATCAATGTGGTATTGTTTTTTTTAATTTTTCAATTCCGTGAAAGATGATTATAAATATTAAACAACTTATTATATGAAATAGAAGTCCAAAAACTCCTAAAGAACTCAACACAAAATAGCAAACTACTCCTGTTATAATTCCAACTAACAAACCAAAGAAACCATTCAGCAATCTTTTTTGTTTGCTCATTATTATAAAGTAAATTGTACTTAAAATACAAATTGATTCAAACTGCTTTGCTAATCCGTTGTCTTTTCCTGCATAAAATCTCATATCATAAGTTCTTATTCCATATTCAATTATACCTATTACTATTGTTGTAAGCACGATAAAAATTATGAATAAAATTTTTCTATTCATTATATTTTTTTTAGGTGTTTTCCAATTCATTCGTTGTAAGGTATAAGTCCAAAAAAATATAATGAGATAAGAATAATTGATAATATGATTCCTGCGATTTTGCTATAAAAAACACTAATAGTAGTGTAGTTTGCATCGTTCTTATATTTGTAATACCATTTTTTAATTCCAATTATAGAATATAAAAAAAATACTATACAAAATATTACAAGTAAGGTTGAACTTTTCATTAAGTTACCGTCTTTCAGGGTTTGTGTATTATACTGATATAGGTTGACTCTTTTTTAGTTAAAATTCTTCATTCTTAAATCGTAAGTTCAAGTAAATTTACTTTATTTTTTCGATACGACTTGTATTTGATATTAGGATTTAAATGTACTTCTGCAGGTTTTCTTAATTCCAGGCTAAAATGCGTTCTTAAATTGTTATAAATATAGACTGCTTGCTCAGTCATTTTTTGAGCTAGTTCTGTGTTTTTAATAGTTTGTTTTAATCCATATTCGTATTTCAATGTTCTGTTAATGCGTTCTGCTACAGCATTTTCATAAGGGTCGTATTGCTCAGTCATGCTCATTACTATATTGTTGTCTTCCGCAAATTTTGTGTATTTAGGATTGCAGTATTGAAAACCTCTATCTGAATGATGAATGATCTTTTTACCGGGATATTTTCTATTTTTAATGGCCATAGCGAGTGCATCGGTGCAAAGTGATGTCCTCATATGATTATCGAGTTTATAGCCCATAATCTGTTTAGAATAAGCATCTGTAACTATGGCCAAATAATTATGACCATATTGTGTTTTAATGTAAGTTATATCGCTTACCCAAAGTTGTTCTGGTCGTCTAGGAACGTGGTCTTTAACCAAGTTCTTATATTTTTTGTACATATGGTTTGAGTTTGTAGTTGTGATATAATTTTTAGTTTTTGGAATCAAAAGATTGTTTAGCCTAAGGAAGCGATAGAACTTGTCTCTGCCGATTTTAATATTAGCGTTTATAAAGTCTTTCTTTAGTTCTTTATGTAGCTTAATTCCACCAGTTTTAGACCCTACTGTTTTACGGTAGTCTTTAACCATTTTAATCATTTTTTGATGATCTCTTTCTTTTTTCTGTTGCGTTTTTAACCTTTTGTAGAAGGCTTGTTTAGATACCCCAAAACATCCATAGAGCCATTTTCTTTTAAACGGTTTTTCTTCTTTAACTCTATCTCTTTTGCTAATGTTTTGGGAAGTGACTTTTTTGACATATCGACTCCTGTAATAAGTTCCATATCAGCGATAATGTCCTGTTGGAAGTCTTTTTGAAACTCAAGTTCTTCAATCTTCTCCTTTAGCTTTTTAATCTCGTCGTTTTTACTCATACCCATATCTTGTTGTACTAAGGTACTGTATTTTCTTATCCAATAAGAAATAGTTGTTCTAGGAATATCATATTTTTTAGAAGCTTGGTTGTTTGAAATCTGACCATTTAAGATTTGGTCAACGACTAAAAGTTTAGTTTCTAAAGTAGTTTTTTGATAGCTTTTTTTTCGCCAGTGTTCATTTTTTGTTTTCATAAGTGACTGTAATTAATTGCTTAATTTTTAGTCAACCTATTTCAGGAAAATTCATTGGTCAAATGTTGGGTAACGTGTTTGTATATGGTTTGTTGCGTGTTTCAGCACCTAATTTAGTAAATAAAAACGGAATAGAAAATCCGCGAGGATTTTCGTAAACAAGCAGGAACTAGCAATAAAATATATACGGTGTTAGCCTTAGTTATTTTCCAGTTTAAATTTTACTTTTCGTTTATTCGTTGTGTTATAATCATCATCTGATTTTAATATATTATTCTTAAAAGTTAATACTCGTTCAAAATTTGACTCAAAATGATAATGACTATAAATGTCATATGATGTTATTTTTAAAACACTTAATTCCGAAATTTTCGTTAGTTCAATATTTAAAAGAGAGCCTTGAATAAAAGTTTCGACAATTGGGTTTTCGATATTTTCAAATATACTTTTCGATATTTTCACTATTCCATTTTCAAAGTCTCCATAAAAATATTTTTCTTTGAATTTAATATGTCCAGATGATGAATTTGGTTTTTTATCAAGTATCTCAACCAACAACGTGTCAGTTTTATTAGTTCGGTCGTATATTTTCGTAATTCTATTTTCATCCTTAATCTCTTTTTCAGAGTCTCCGAAACTTAAAAACAATTTCTTTCTTTTTATTTCATAAGTTCCTTTTCCATACCAAAGTTGTCCGTCATCAGTTTTGAATTTGTGTTCAAAAGTTTTTGATTTAGGATACAAAAAGTACTTGTTACTAAACATTGAGGAATTTTCTTGAGAAAAAACCAAAGTATCTTGAGCAGACAATTTTAATATTGTCAGCATAAAAATCATAAATAGGAACGGTTTTTTCATAATTAAGGCTAACGTTGTTGTGTAAGATTAGTTGCGTGTTTTAAGCACTAAAGTTAGTAAATAAATCACAGATAGAAAGTCCGCGAGGACTTTCGTAAATTGGCTAAAACCAGCAATTAATTTTACACGGTGTTACCAAATGGTTTTTACATTCCAACGTAATCAGTTTTATTAATTTCTAAATTTCCAATTCGACTGTTTTTAATTTTTATAGAATACCAAACTGTCCAAATATTATCTGTGTCAGGAACTCCTAAACTTGAATTCAGATAAACATTGTTTCCTAAAATACTGTCAATTTCGGTTGTCAAAAGATTACATTCTGCGTAAAATTCAGGAATCAGTGATTTTTTAAAGTCAGTTCGGTCAATTTGTTTTTTATCAACAATTGAGTTAGTCAGAAGTTTAAAATCCGTTACCATTTTATGAGAATGGTCTAAATATGGTTGCTCTCCATTTTGAGCTAAATTCCTAACTATTGAACTATCGTTTAAACTATAAGTTTTTAATTCAAGAGTATGTTTTAAGTCAGAAATTTTAAATTCTTTTTTGCTTGAAATAGTGTCAAGGATTAGAGCCCAATAATTATTAATTGTATCCTTTTCCTTTTTTGTTCGTAAAATTTCTAATTCTTTTTTCGGTACAGATTCCGTTTCTGCATTTAACTCCGTTTTTGGCTTAAATTCAGATTGAGTTTTCTCCGACTTTTTTCGGTCGCAACTTGATAGAAACGAAAATATTAATATTAAATAAAGAAGTTGTTTCATTGTTCGGTTTTCAACTGTTTGGTAACGTTTATGTATAAGAATAGTTGCGGGTTTGTATGCGAGGATTTTCCGAAGGAAAATCAGACGTTACAAACACGAAACGACCTTTGATTAAGCACTAAAACCGCAATTATTTTTATACGGTGTTGTAAAACGTTTTTTATTCAGATTACTATTATTCATTCCAACTAATCAAAATTCGTTTAAGATTTTCAGCTTTTACTAAATAAAATATTGTCCAAAGTAATATCCAAATTATAAATGCTAAAAAGAAGAAAATCAAATTTGTTCCGCCAAATTCCAAATCCAAATAAACAAATAAAAATGTCATAACCATTGCTCCAATAAAATTGAAAAGAGTTGCGTTTTTAATACTCATTTCAATCATTCCTGTCAAAAAGTTCCATCCGACAAGTTTGTCTTTTATTTTAATCTTTTCAGAGTCAGAGAAGTCAATTATCGTTCTTTGAGAAAAATCCATTTTTATTATTAGTTCGTTATTTTTCTTTTGATATTTATAATCAAATTTTTTCAATAATTCTTCCGTTTTGTCTATTTCCATAATGTTTTGTCAAATGTTTTACAACGTTGTTGTATATGGTTTGTTGCGTGTTTCAAGCAACTAATTTAGTAAATAATTACCAACCAAGAAAGTCCGTGAGGACTTTCGTAAGTAGGCGAGAAGCCAGCAATAAATTATATACGGTGTTACCAAACGGTTTTTAATCTCCAACGTAATCAGATTCTTTAATATTTAAATTTCCTATTTTTTTATCTTTAATGTTAATCGAATACCAAACTCTCCATTGATTACCAGTATCAGGAACATTCAAGTCAGAAGTCAGATAAATAGTGTTTCCTAAAATGCTATCAATTTCGGTTGAGAAAATATTACATTCTGCATAAAATTCAGAAATCAGAGATTCTTTAAAATCAGTTCGGTCGATTTGTTTTTTGTCAACAATTGAGTCAGTCAAAAGTTTAAAATCAGTTACCATTTTGTGAGAATGGTCTAAATATACTTGTTTTTCATCTTGAGCTAAATTCCTAACGATTGAGCTATCATTTAAACTATAAGTTTTTAATTCAAGAGTATGTTTTATGTCAGAAATATTAAATTCTCTTTTGGTGGAAATAGTGTCAAGAATTAAAGCCCAATAATTATTAATTGTATCTTTTTTCTTATTTGATTGGGTATTTTCCAATTCTTTTTTTGGTTCAGATTTCGTTTCTGCTTTTAATTCCGTTTTTGACTTAAATTCAGATTGGGTTTTTTCCGACTTTTTTCTGCCGCAACTTGATAAAATCGAGAATGTTAATATTAAAATCAGAAGTCGTTTCATTGTTCGGTTTTCAACTGTTTGGTAACGTGTTTGTATATGGTTTGTTGCGTGGTTTAAGCAACTAATTTAGTAAATAATTACCGACCAAGAAAGTCCGCGAGGACTTTCGTAAGTAGGCGAGAAGCCAGCAATAAATTATATACGGTGTTGTGTGTAGTTTTTATTTTTTAAAAATTATATTAATTAAATCTTCTAAATATGCTTTTATTTTCTGTGTCTCTGGATAATATTCACTTGGATGTCCGCAATAATTTCTTAAATCTAAATGTTTATCTAATTCTCCTTTTTGATGTTTTGTGATAAGTCCGATTTTATTTGCTATATCTAGAGTGGTTTTATCTTTCAGTCTCTCAAAATCTGATACTTGTTTTATTGGTTTTTCTCTTTGGTTAATTTTTTTTAGAGCTTCGTTTATTTGTTTGTACCCAATTTCTACACACTTGTTTTGTAAATTTCTAATCGCTGAAGCCCAAACAAATACAACTCCAGCCCTCATTGCTCCGACTTTGAAACAAGCGATGCTTTCTCTTAAATAATCTCTTTCGTCCAAATTAGAAATTGAATCAAAGATTTTTTCAATTTCTACAGTATTGAATTTATTAGTGTCAATTATAACGCCCAATTTGTCAATTGGTGAATAATTTATTTTGTCGCTTTTCCCACAAAGATTATAATAAAATTGAACTGTGTCCGAATTATGAACTTGCATACTTTTGAGTAATGCAGGTAAAGATTGACCTTGTTCAACCATATGTTTAATGTAGCAATATCTTAAACTTATTAGTGTAAGTTCTTCTTTTATTTCTGCTTTTATTTTCGCTCTTTCTAATATTTTTCTAATACTTGATACAGAATATTTAGTGTCTTTTTTTTGACCTTCAAATAAATATTTTTTTGGTTTATACTGAACGTAATATTCTCGAAGAAGTTTTAATAGTTTATCAGAAAGATGAGGGTATCTTATTTTTCCAGTTTTAGTATTTCTTACTCTAATTTCTTTTTTGTCAGATAGAATGTCTTTTGGTGTTAGTTCTAATAACTCTTCAACTCTCATTCCAGTAGCATACAATAATGTTATCAGAGTTTTGTGTTTTAAGTTTTCAAACGTTTCAAGCAGTTCTTTAATTTGATTTTGAGAAATTACATTAGGAATGTGAGAATCTTTTAAAGGCAATCTTAATGAGTGAAATGGATAATTTTTTCCAAGAATTTCATTAAAATATAGTTTAAATGACCAGTAACAATTCTCCATACTGGATGGTGATTGACTTTTCTTAATTCGATACAAGTATGAATCTATTTGGTCAAAATTTATTTTTGAAGGTTCAATTTGACTGTAAAATTCAAATAATTCAGTCAGTTTTTGAGAATAGACTTTTTTAGTAGCAGGAACAAATTTCCTTTTTTCAAATTCTTTATTTAATAGTTCTTCTGTTGTCATTTCTCAAATTACACACAACGGTTTTGTGTATGATTAGTGGCGTGTTTAAGCACCTAATTTAGCAAATAAAAACCGAATAGAAAATTCGCGAGGATTTTCGTAAGTAGGCGAGAACCAAGCAATTAATTATACACGGTGTTGTGCGCTGGCTTTTCCGCTGTCTAATTGATTTTCTACTATTTTTTCCAACTCACTTTTCTTAAATTCAAACCAACTTTGTCTAAATTCAGAATGGTCGATTTTATGCTTAAAATTCTGAAATGGCTTTTTATTCGCTAACACATTTTCCAATTCCGACTTTAGATTTTGGTCAGATAACTGCTCAACAAAAAGCTCCATAATTTTAAACGACTCAAAACTTTCTAAAGTCTCAAATTTTATAAAATCCGTTTTATTTTTTTCCACTTTTCCTAAACTGTCACTAAAAGCCTCTTTAAAATCTTCCTCGTCCGAAAATTGTGAAAAATTCGGAATTGCAACAATTTCGTTAGTTTTAGAATTGTAATAACAGTCGAATCCGCAATCCAATTCTTGCGCTATTTCCTTTATTATTTCTGATTGTTTTTTTTCCATTAGATTGCTCTTCTCGGATATTGTTCAACTTGTTTTTCTAATTCCTTTACAATTAGTTTTAATTCGTTGTTGTTAAAAATGCAATCTACGAAATAATCTTTATCATCATCTGCACTTTGTGGTCGAAATTCTAAGTCAAATATTATTCTGATATGCTTTTCTTCTAAATTCTTTTTGGTCAGTTCAAATTCCAAGTTTGGTTCCATAAAAACAAGTGAATCAGAATCAGTTTCTATATTATTCGAGAGTTTTTCAAACCAATCTTTAATGTCTTTTAAATCTCCAACTAAAAGTGATGGGTCAACTGTTTGCCAATTTCCACAATCACTTTTTACTTTTAAATAAACCAACAACCAATTTGAATCATATTCACAATTTGTTATTTCAGGAAACTGATAATTCGTTATTCTAAATTCAACAGATTGGTTGTTAATTCCATTAAATATCATTGGATTACGATGGTTTTTTCAGCTTGCGCACAACGTGTTTGTATATGATTAGTGGCGTGTTTCAGCACCTAATTTAGCAAATAAAAACGGAATAGAAAATCTGCAAAGATTTTCGTAAGCAAGCTAAAACTAGCCATTAATTATATACGGTGTTGGCATTTCGTATTTATCTTCCACAATTACAGTTTTCTATCCAATCCTCTTTGTAAAAGTTAAAATAGTCTTTTGTGACTTCGTATGATTTTTTAAAGTCAAAATTCAGATAGCTTTTATACAATTCACGATATGAAGCTGGAAATCCGCTTTGCATATTCTTGGTATGCACAACATTATCTCTTAAATGCTTTATCTCTAATAGAAATTCATATTTTTTCGGATTGTCTTTCAAAAACGATTTATTCATTATTTGCGGTATAGCCTTTTTAATTTTGTTCAAAAAGTCCATTGACCTTTGTGTTCTTTCCTTATTATAATTTTTACTTTTAATTTTAATTGAAAAATCGTCTGGAATTAAACTGTTGTTAAAAGCCTCGATTGATGTAAATAAATTAATGATATAATCAGATGACAATTGAAAGAAATTATAAAAAGCGTGAGATAGGTCGCTGAAATTATTTGTTGTCAAATTCGATTCGAGAAGAGTTGATTGAATCTTTAGTAATTCGTTCAGTTTGTCTTCTGCGTTTGTAAAATACAGGATTGATGGCTCTGGTTCAGGAATCATATATGGTTTTCCGTTAATCAGGTGAACAAAACCTTGAATTATGGTTTTATCTTCCAATTGCATAAAAACTTTTGGATATTCCTCAAAGTCAACTTCGTTAGATTTTTTCGCATATTCATTCACTTCGTCTAATTCGTCGAACTTAAAATCAACTTTAATGTTACCTACAAATTTTCTTTTGGAATGTGGTTTCATATGAATGCCAACGGTCTCGTATATGATTTGTAGCGTTATTTCAGCAAGTAAGTTAGTAAATAATAACGAAAATAGAAAAACCGTGAGGTTTTTCGACAGTAGGCGAGAAGCAGCTATGAATTATATACATTGTTAGCTAACGTTTTTTAATTTTTACGTACTACTCCTTTGTGCATTTCCGCACGATTTGTTTTTCATACGTAGTTTCATTTTTTTTACTTAAATGTCAAAAAAAATCTCCAAAATATTATTCCGTTCTTTTCCGTAAAGAGAATCAGTTTTGTTTTTCATCTTAATTTTCGTGACATCAGAAACGATTGATTTAAACAACTAAATTCCGATTATTCAAATTGCGAACAGTTCGGCCGTACGTTTTACCATTCCGCTTATCAGCCAAAAGTTGAGGATTGCAATATTTTCGAATTAATAAACAAAAGTTGGGCAAGCCAAATTTCGTGCGTAAAGTTCCGAAAGAGTAAGAAATTCCAGCGTAATATATTTTAAGTTTCAGTTTTGAATTCCAGTGTAGTTTTTGGGAGCAAATAAGTAAAGACTTTAGTGAAAGCCTTGAAATTGTTGACACGCACAAAATGTTTGCTAACGTGATTGTGTATGGTTAGTTGCGTGGTTAAGCAACTAATTTAGTAAACTTTCACGAACCCGTGAAAATTCCGCAGGAATTTTCGCAAGTAAGCTAGAACCAAGCAATTAATTATACACGGTGTTACCATACGTTTTTATACATTCGTATTGGGAAACTCTCTCTTAATAATATCAGTTACGATATTCTTTAAGTCAGATGGACATTTTTCAGTCGTTTCAATTATTCTCGTTTTTCTGATATCTCTCCACCAAATTAATTCATCAATCGTCAATTCGCCCAAATCATATTCTTTTTCGGATAGATATTGTTCGATAGATTTCCTAACTCTTTGAAATTTTTTTTCAAATTCTGGATTTTCAAATATGTTTTTAAATGCCATTATCAGTTTTTGAATTATTTGTTTTTATAACAATAGTTTTCGCCCATAAATCTCCAACTCTTTGATTTAAATCAGTATTCTTAATTGTTACAATTCCGACCAAGCCAAAAAAGAACATATCAATTGGGTCAAGTAAATGTCTTTTAAATGATTCGCCAAAAGTCAGTTTTCGGTTTGTTCCGTTTTTCGGAATCGGTTTAAGTCCGACTAATGAATTTCCGAGTGTTGCTCCGAAACCAATTTCAAGTCCAACAGTCATTATCAGCCAAAAAATCATCGGAATTAGAGCTGGTAATCCATTTAGTGAATAAACACCTTCGTCATTCGGTTCGCCAATTGCGTAAATCAAAATGAAAGTAACAATGTAAATTATTATGTAATCAACTAATCCAGCTGCAAATCGGTTTCCAATATTTGGTTCAGTTTTAATTTTAGTAGTTAGGTTTGTTTCGTTCATCGGTTTTTCTCAAATGTATGGTAACGGTCTCGTATATGATTTGTAGCGTTATTTGAGCAAGTAAGTTAGTAAATAATAACGAAAATAGAAAAACCGCGAGGTTTTTCGACAGTAGGCAAGCAGTAGCTATGAATTATATACATTGTTAGCTAAGGTTTTTTCTTTTTTTCGAACTATTCCTTTGTGCATTTTCGCATTTTAGGTTATTCGGACGTAATTTTCAATTTTGACTTAATATCATAAATATCTCCGAAATTTTATTGATTTTTTTTCGCAAAGAGAATCAATTCTGGTTTTAATGGATGTTTAGGACATCAAAAACGTATGATTTTAGCAACTAATTTCTGATGAGTTAAATAGCGTACAGATCAGCCGTACGTTTTGCCATTCCGCTTATCAGCCAAAAGTAGAGGATTGCTATAATTTTGAATTAAAGAACAGAAGTTGGGCAAGCCGAAATTCGTGCGTAACGTTCCGTATGAGTATAAATTCCAGCATAATATTTTTTAACGTTCAGCTTTAAATTCCAGCGTAGTTTTTGAAAGCAAATAAGTACAGAATTTAGTGAAAGCCTTGAAATTGCAGGTTATCACCAAAATCTTTGCTAACGTGATTGTGTATGGTTAGTTGCGTGGTTAAGCACGTAATTTAGCAAATAAAACACAGATAGAATATTCCGCAGGAATGTTCGTAAGTCGGCAGTGACCCAGCAATTAATTATACACGGTGTTGCCAGTAGTTTTTTCTTCCGCTATATATTTTTCAAATTCTGATTTTTCTATTTTCTCAATTATAGTTGGCTTTTCAATTTTCAGATTACCAGCTTTTGTTACTGAAACAGTTTTGTCATTCGGTTTCTCAATAAAATATTCGGTAGTGTTATTTCCAAAATCATATTTCGACCACGCAAATGTTCCTTTTCTATTATCGCTTTTATAATAATCAGTTTCAGATTCAGCATTTATAAGTCCGTACTCAATTACTTTTTTAAAGTGTCCATCCGTAGATTCAGTTTTCCACCATCTAGTAGTGAATTGGTCAGACGAATATTTTGGACTTTCCCAATTATCTCCAATTTTTGGGATTCCGAGTTTTTCGCGTTCTGAATTATATTCAATTCCGTGATTTTTATTTATTGGAATAACTAAATGATATAGTGAAACTGAACCCCAAAAAAAACCACCATATATAAGTCCTTTTAATGTCCCTTTTCCAAGACTTTTAATTGAAGTTAAGTACGTGAATTTTTTTTCATTTTTCTTACACTCATTATAATAAGTAACTGAAATTACAGTAATTATTATCGTTAGTAATATGACGTGAATTAGCATTTTTTATGAGTTTTTCAAATTACTGGCAACGTATTTGTATATGGTTTGTTGCGTGTTTTAAGCAACTAATTTAGTAAATAATTACCGACCAAGAAAGTCCGCGAGGACTTTCGTAAGTAGGCAATAAGCCAGCAATAAATTATATACGGTGTTGGGCGTAGTTATTTTAATTCTTTCTTAAACTTTTCACTATTTTCACAAGCCTCTAAAAAACCATTATACCAAACACTTACTGGATACTTTTCATTTCTTGAAGACTCGAATGTACTATTCTTTTTATAGTACAAAATAGTTTCGTCTTTAGGTAAGTATTTACTGATTCCGAAATCATAGAAGTTATATGGTATTGTTTCGAAAAGTCTATGTGACCAATCTCTATTGCTGTGCATTTGTATTGAGTTAGTATCTTCTGTTGCATAATCAATAACAACTGCATTTCTTTTTTTATTAGGTGAAAAACGATGCGAAGGAAATATTTTATTAAGGTGCATATCGTTGAACCCATAGCCAATAAATAAAATTGCATCTGATTCATTGACAAGGCTATCAATTTTCATATAGTATTGTCTAAAAGGTGCTCTTAATAATTGGTTCGCTTTATCTAATCCAGAGATGATTGTTGAATTCAAATGATAATTACCTTCACTTGTATAATTTACATTTCTGTTTGTAGACCTAGTTTGAAAGTTTTTATTTAAATCTTTTTCCCAAGTGATGTTATGTGTTAAAGGTCCATCATTTGTCATATTGAAGTGAATTGAGCCGTGCAAATGATAGCAAAAATTCCATTTATGACTATAAAACTCTGTTTTGTCAAATTTCCCGTCTTCGAGATTAAAACCGGTAGATAAATCTGGTAAAACATTTAGAATTACATTATCATAATTTAGATTAATAAAACCTAAATCATAATCTTCTTTTAAAGCATTGAAGAATTTTTTTGCATTATTTAACTCCTCTCTTTTATCTTCATTTAGAGTTAAACATTTTCTTCTAATGTAAATTAACAATTGGTCAGTTAAGGATGCTTGCATATCCTTAAAATCATTTCCATCTGCTCTTTTTTCTTTTCTGTAACGAGTAATTATCTCTGGGAATTCATTTAATTTTATAAATGCTTTTAAACTTTTATTATAGTCGATATTTTCTTCATTACTAATAGAAGAAATGTTTTGCATTGTAAATAATAAAGTTTCAAAATTCAAATCATACTTTATTCCAGTTTTTCCATTTTCCTTTCTGTGTATTTGTATTTTTTCTTTGAGCCAAGTATATAAATTTTTACTCTCTTCTTTGTTTTTTAAACTGTAATTATTACTTGCCCATCTTTCGAATAATTTATCAATTTCATTTACGCTTGGCATACCAAATTCGATAGAAGCTCCAGCTCCTAGAATTATCAATAATTTTTTCATTTAAATTCAGGATTTTGCTTAATTACGCCCAACGTGTTTGTATATGGTTTGTTGCGTAGTTTAGCACGTAATTTAGCAAATAAAAACCGAATAGAAAATCCGCGAGGGTTTTCGTAAGCAGGCAAGAACTAGCAATAAATTATATACGGTGTTGGCATTAGTTTTTTTTCAATTCGGTTAATAATTTCTTTGTTATTTCCAGCGGATAATAAGTGTTAATTAGTTGAAGATAAACATTTAATTTCCCATCGTTTGTTAAGTCGTAATAATCAGCAATATTTTCCTTGTTATCAATTAGAAATTTCATTGTGAATTTAGTGGATACCATTGCGATATGATTTAAAATATTGGTTTCTAGTCTTCTCACATTTTTATATTCTGTAAATCTCGAATCTATATCTGTATAATCAGAGCGATACCATTCATTAAAATTATTCCAGTTTTGGTGTTTAATTATTATACTTTGAAGTTGTTTTGATACGGGTTCTTTATTAATTAAAAAATCACTTTTTTGTCCGATTAATTTAGACGCATATTTTCCTCTTGTCGGTGGAATTCTGTTAAGTCTAATTGGACCCAACGAAATACCTGATTTCGTTATTTCTATTAAATTATATTCAGGACAAATTTCTTTATCTAACCGATTATAAACATAACAAACTACTCCGTCAAAATCGTGATTATCCGTAAAATCGTAAATTTCAGCAAATCCGTAACCTAAATTATGGTCAAGTTGAAATCTATAAATTTTTCCAGAATTTTCTTTTATCATCGATTTTTGTATTATACTGAAATAGGTTGACTCTTTTTGGTTACTATTTAGACGTTCAAAAGATTTTTTTCAGCCGTTTAGAAGGCAAAAAAATAGTTTGAACTATGTCTGTTCTTAAATCGTTAGTTCAGGTAAATTTACTTTATTTTTTCTATATGACTTGTATTTGATATTAGGATTTAAATGTACTTCTGCAGGTTTTCTTAAATCCAAGCTAAAATGCGTTCTTAAATTGTTATAAATGTAGACTGCTTGCTCAGTCATTTTTTGAGCTAGTTCTGTGTTTTTAATAGTTTGTTTTAATCCATATTCGTATTTCAACGTTCTATTAATTCGTTCTGCCACAGCGTTTTCATATGGGTCGTATTGTTCTGTCATACTCATTATGATATTGTTGTCTTCAGCAAAAGCTGTATACTTAGGATTACAGTATTGAAAACCTCTGTCAGAATGATGAATAAGCTTTTGATCAGGGTATTTTCTGTTTTTAATGGCCATAGCGAGTGCATCGGTGCAAAGTGATGTTCTCATATGGTTATCGAGTTTATAGCCCATAATCTGCTTGGAATAGGCATCTGTAACAATGGCTAAGTAATTATGTCCATATTGTGTTTTAATGTAAGTGATATCACTTACCCAAAGTTGTTCTGGTCGAGTAGGAACGTGGTCTTTAACCAGGTTCTTATATTTTTTGTACATATGGTTTGAGTTTGTTGTAGTGATGTAATTTTTAGTTTTAGGAATCAAAAGGTTATTTAGTCTTAGGAAGCGATAGAACTTGTCTCTACCAATCTTAATATCAGCGTTTACAAAGTCTTGCTTTAGTTCTTTGTGTAGTTTAATTCCACCCGTTTTCGAGCCTACTTTTTTACGGTAGTCTTTGACCATTTCAATCATTTTTTGATGATCTATTTGTTGTTTTTGTTGTGTTTTGAGTCTTTTGTAGAAGGCTTGTTTAGATATCCCAAAACATCCATAGAACCACATTCTTTTAAACGGTTTTTCTTTTTTAGTTCTATCTCTTTTGCTAATGTTTTGGGCAACGACTTTTTTGACATATCGACGCCTGTAATAAGTTCCATATCAGCTATAATATCCTGTTGGAAGTCTTTTTGAAACTCTAGTTCTTCAATCTTTTCCTTAAGTTTTTTAATTTCCTTGTCTTTACTCATACCATTGTTTTGTTGTACTAAGGTACTGTATTTTCTCAACCAATAGGTAATTGTGGTTCTAGGAATATCATACTTTTTAGAGGCAAAGTTTGTAGATATCTGACCGTTTAAGATTTGGTCAACGACAAGAAGTTTTGTTTCTAAGGTTACTTTTTGATAGCTTTTTTTTCGCCAGTGTTCATTTTGTGTTTTCATAAGTGACTATAATTAAATGATTAATTTTTAGTCAACCTATTTCAGGAAAGTTCATTTTTTTAAATTAATGCCAACGTGTTTGTGTATGATTAGTGGCGTGTTTAGGCACCTAATTTAGCAAATAAAAACTGAATAGAAAATCCGCGAGGATTTTCGTAAGTAGGCGAGAACCAGCCATTAATTATACACGGTGTTGCCCACAGTTATTATTCCGCTGTTTCCCACAAATTATATGAAGTCCATCGAGTTTCTCCTTTTTTCATAATCTCAATTTTATCTTCCTCAATCTTTATATGTTCTCCATCTACTTTGTCCCAAACATCATATTCAAGAACAATAATTCCTTTTCTGTCACAACTCTTTATAAGCTTAATTTTTAGTTCAAATTTTTCTTTATTTAACTCAATTACTTTTCCTGTTGCGAAACACTTATCGTTCATATATTTTCTTTCCTGACGCTTTGATATGAAATCATAGTCATATAGAAATTCAACAATGTCGCCAATTTTAAATTCGCTAAACTCTTCTTTTTTTCTTTCGGTTTCTTTGCGTTTAGATTCTGTCCAATAATCCTTGTAATATTTAATTTGCTTATCTAAATCTATTTCAATTCCGTTAAGTTTTCTATGAAGCGAGGTCAAAAGAATTCCTGACATATCATCAGGATGATTAATTCCTAAATCTCTAAAGAATTTTGATAAATCAGATGTTCCAGCCCAAAGTTTCCAGTTATTCCTTAACGACATTCCAGTTCCAAAATGTAGTTCAGAAGTAGCACTTTGTTCCTCTTTATTTTTAAATCCGTTTAGACTGTCTTCTGTCCATTTACATTCGAAAAAAGAAATTGCATCGTTTAAATCAGTCGGAATATATTTATCAACGTATTTTTCGCAGTCATTTTGACTTAATAAAATAGTTGGCAAAATCAGAAATATGACAATAATTATTCTGTTCATAATTTGGTAGTTTATTCAAAACTACTTTCCTTTTTTAGTAGTAAAAAGTCATAATGAGTGAACTGTTCATTTCATTTAGCGAACTGTTCCCTAATTGTGGGCAACGTTTATGTATAAGAATAGTTGCGGGTTTGTATGCGAGGATTTTCCGAAGGAAAATCAGACGTTACAAACACGCAACGACCTTTGATTAAGCACTAAACCGCAATTATTTTTATACGGTGTTGCCCACAGTATTTTTATTCCGCTATCCATTTTTCATTTCTTTTTTCTTGGTCGTTTAGCGATAAATAATGTATTGCTAAAATCAGTTGGATATTTGGGTTATTTAAGTCAAAATGTTTTTTGTCATTTAGCACATTCCAATATTGAATGTCTAACCCGTTAAAATCACCAGAAGCATTAATTCTTTCCGCATATTTGGCAATTCTTGGGTTTTGATTTCCTAAATCAGAAAGGTATTTATAATATTTTCCAGTTGAATTAGCACACAAACTTTTTGTTTCTTTTCCAGTTTTATATTCTGTTGATTTGCAAAACATCCAAATTTCGTTAAATGTTGATTTAGATATTTGTCCATAAAGTTCTTTTTGTTTTTCAAAGTCAATATTTGTCCAAAATCCGCTTCCAGTCGCTTCCAAATATTCGTGAGGAATTCGCTCATAACAATTTTTAAAATCAGAGTCCATATTTAGGCACATTTGATTCTTAAAAAAGGCAGAGATTTTATTCAGGTCAGAAATTTGTTCAGTCGTAAAATTGTCATTTAATTCAGTCGCATAATATTGAGTTTTACAAGAGAAATTCAATTGTAAAATTATAGTTCCAAATATTAATATTATCGCTTTTCTCATATTGTGGGCAACGTTGTTGTATATGATTTGTTGCGTGTTTCAAGCAACTAATTTAGTAAATAATTACTGACCAAGAAAGTCCGCGAGGACTTTCGTAAGTAGGCGAGAAGCCAGCAATAAGTTATATACGGTGTTGGGCGTTCGTTTTTATCCCCAATCCCATTCTTTAAAATCATAATCAACAACTTTCTCTTCTTTTATTGTTATAACGAATTTGGCTTGAAATACTGGATAAATTATTTTATAATCATTTTCTACTTCAAAATCAACTCTAGGTACGAAAACAGGCATATTATGCATCTCGCCTGTTTCTGGGTCAATATGATATTGATATTCATAATCAGAACGGTCTTTTTCAACCTCTCTTTCTATTTCCATTTCATATTCTTTCTCAAATTCAAAGTCAATATTCAATAGAACTCTTCCGTCTGACATTTCGTAGACAAAAAAGTCAAGTACCTTTGATTCAATGTGAGTACTGCTACTTAAATGTCCTGTAGATGTTTCACTGGGTTCTAATTCACTTTCAGATGATTCTCTTACATATTCATCTTCTAATGAAATTATTTGGTTAAAAATATCCTCTATTTGCGTAAAGTCTAAGTTTTTTTCAATCCATTCCA
The DNA here is from genome assembly GCF_054366245.1 of Winogradskyella sp. PC D3.3. Lineage (NCBI taxonomy): Bacteria > Pseudomonadati > Bacteroidota > Flavobacteriia > Flavobacteriales > Flavobacteriaceae > Winogradskyella > Winogradskyella sp. PC D3.3. Next base: position 2,795,854 of record NZ_CM135962.1, read on the forward strand.
TTGTAACGAAACTTAATTTGATTGCGTGCTCCTTTACAAAATCAGAAATTGTTCGGTAATAATTTATTTCAACCCCTTTGTTTTCTGCTTCATTTTTTAGTTCTAAAGCAAGTTTGTTTGCCCCTTTATCTGCAAAATCTGTTGGATTATCTGAAATGAATATAATTCGTTTTTCATCAGTTAAATCAGCTATGTCCAATATAGTTAGCCATAATAATCCATCTCTAAATTGTTGTCCTTTTCCATCAAGAGGTTTGATTCTATTTATTGCACGATTAACTAATTCTTCTAAATATTCATTCTTGTAAGGAATAATAGAATCATTTGTTAGTTTTAATTTCGTTTTTAATAATTCTTTGTAAGCGTCTTTTTCTATCTGGATATCAATTGAATTAGTTTCTGTAATACGAGTACTAACCAAAGTTCCGTTAAGTTTGATTAAGTTTTTCTTATAATCTTCAATCCTTTCCTTTATGAGTCTCTCGTATAAACCGATTGTTTCTTCAAAAACAATTTGAGGAAGAATAACGTTAGAATTTGTTTTTTCTAAATAGTCAAGAAGTATATCGAAATTTTTGTCTTTCAACTTTAAATCTCGTCTTAAAATATTTGTGTCTATTATTATATCCATTATGTTTTTTCAAATGACGCCCAACGGTCTCGTATATGATTTGTAGCGTTATTTCAGCAAGTAAGTTAGTAAATAATAACGAAAACAGAAAAACCGCGAGGTTTTTCGACAGTAGGCAAGCAGTAGCTATGAATTATATACGGTGTTACCTACAGTTTTTATGTCAGAATTTACTTGAAGCTTCTTTTCCTTTTTCTGTTTTAATTCGGTCAATTTGTTCTTCGGAAAGAACTGTCGAGAAATTGCATAAACCAACTCCACCAGAATTCGTACACATCAATCGTGTTTTTTTTCCAGTCCACTTTTCAATTCCGTTTTCTTTTGATGTCGGTTCTCCAAAAGCTTCTCCAAAAAGTTTTCTGTAAAAATCAAATTCAGGACCTTTTTGAGTTAATCTTTCAGCTTCTTTAAGTGCTTTTTGACGCTTTTCCATATTCGCACCTCTGTCACGAGCAATTCTGACTAATTCGTCTATTTTATCCACAAACATTAGTGTGAAATGTTCAATAGTTTCTTTTCCGTCATTGGAAACTAAGATTATTATTTTATTAATTTTGTGATTCTCTATTTCGTATTCCGACACATTTTGTATCAAATACATATTCTGTTCCTTTTCGTCTTTTTTTACTTTTTCGGATAGACTTGAAATCGGATTTCCAATTTTTATATCCATAAACCCAGCTTTTTTATCCAATTCAGCTGTATTTTGGGAAATCGCATTGTTCATTATTGAAACTGTAATAAATAAAGTCAGAAGTAGTTTTTTCATTTGTGTTCGTCTGTTTTTTTAAATTGTAGGTAACGGTCTTGTATATGAAAAGTAGCGCTGAAAATAAGCGATAATTTTCGGATAAAACACAAGCCGAATTTTTAAATTTTACTATTTATTTTATTTTTGGGAATTTGTCAAATTTAAAAATTTGGCGACTTCCTAAAAATGCCCGAACCTTTGTGTTAGCAAAGACTCGCGCTATTTTTTATATACGTTGTTGTAGGCAGTATTAATTATCCAATCCACAAATTAAAAGAGTCATAATATTTCCATTTGCCATCAATCTTATGATATATTTTTATACCACCTTCTAGACTGTTTTTATGGCCATAAGAATATGCAATTAGTGCAATTTCAGCATTCTTAGAAATTATTGGATTTGAAATATTCACACGCTTAACTTCTAATATTTCATCGATACTTATTTCAACATCATTTTTAACATAGAAGTTTTTAGGTATACTATATTTTTTATTTGTTTTATTTTCTAATTGTTCTAAAAAGTATATGGTATCCTCATTTGAAAAGTGATTAGAAATTACCGCTTTATCATTTAAACTATCTATTAAATAATCATTAGATAAATAATGGAAAATCACTTTATCATTTTGTGTAAAATCCTTGTGACTTTCAATTTCTAAATCAAATATTATCTGTTTTTCTTTTTTTATTGATTGTTTTATTGAGGAACAAGCTAATAAAAAACAAATAGTGAAAGTGCTAATTGCAAGGTTCATCTTCGTTTGGTGTATTGCCTTTTGGTGAATATTCATAAGTTTCTCCGTTTATATTAAGTGTTAATGTCTCATTATTTTGTTCTGCTAAAATTGTGCGATTGATATCATACCTATCAAAATTTGCACTATCTAATATTCCATCATTGTTTGTGTCAATTGATTGAGGATATAATATATTATAAGCATCAGTTCCAGTTAAACCTCCCCAACTTAGTTTTTCATAAAAACTGAATGAATTTGTATGATTGTTGCTTTGAGCATAAAAAGATAATGAAGTTGCAATATCTTGAACAAATTCCGCCATTAATTCATGATGAGCTGAACCAAAATTTGAAGGTAATCCACTTTGGTAGTTTATGTAGGCATTGAGTAAATCTTCATAACCTTCTAACGGCGTACCATCTTCAGACTCTAGTAATCCTTGTTCATACATATATACAAATATAGCATGAACCATTTCATGTATGGAAGTTCTAGCTATAGCTAAATCAGTAGCAGTTTCTAAATAAGATTCGCGAAATTTTATGGTAACATTGCAAGTGCCTGTATCTTGGTCATAACTCGAAAAAACATCAGTCGTTCCATTGTCGGTTATAGTACTTGAAGTTTTGAAAATCAAATTTATCGAGTCATTTGATTCAAATAAATTCATAATTACAATTGTTAAAGGGGAACATGAGCCTTGAGCATCTTGTATAATTAATTTTTGACAAGGATAATCGTTAAGACTATTGTCATATATTATATTTTCCTCAAAATCCACTTCACCTTCATCATCTAAAACGTCTAGTACTTCTTCAATAAATGTTAAATTTTCATCACTACAACCATTAGTGTTAATATAGTTTGCAACAGCGTTTTTATTATCTTGACTCAATGACTGCGCTTGATAGTAACTAGGTGTATTATAACCTAAACAATCCGCTAATATTGTATCTACATCTAATATTTCGAAAGGCTTGGTTGCTCCACCAATTTCATCAACCGCTTCATCTGTGTCAGAATCATCATCATCTGGGTTTCCTGTATTACCAGAATTATTTGGATCTCCAATATTGCCATTTCCACCAGAGGAAAAATCACCAGGATCTGTGTCATCACCAGGATTATCACCAATAACTGTAGTTGTTCCGCCACCACCACTACATTTTGTTTTAAGTCCTAAATAATCTACATTAGCTCTTGGTGCAAATTCACAGATGCAAGTACCATCTTGATGTGATGCCTGATGTTCTGGACACGTACAAAATCCAATTATCATTGTAGATGAATAGGTGTAAGCTTCTTTTTCACAATTTACCGAATTTGTTACCAAGGCATTAAAACTTCCATTCACTAACGGAATAAGTGTGGTTCTATCTAACAAGTTAAAGCCAATAGCATGATGCTCTTCCAAACTTTGGTATTCTAAGTCGCTTAATTGATATTGCATTAAATACTCGTTATAAGAACCATCTGATTGAGACTCTAGAACGATGTTTTCAATTAAGCCGTTATCATTATTTCTATTGGTGGCAAATGTGTAGGTATGGCCACCTTCATAAGTAGTATATTCTGCTTGGTTTTGTATAATGTTTAAACCTGTTAAAGGGTTGAAATCGTCATCGGTATTGCTATTTGAGACATGCTCTAAAACTGTAGAAGGTGTGTTTTGATTAATTTGATGCAAATAGGATTTAACTTGTGTTTTATGAGGGAAATCGTTAAAACTTAATTGTTGTGTGGTTATTTCTGGCTCAATATGTTGCAGTTCGGTTTCTGATGCTACATTGACTTGGGTCTCTAACATGTTATCTTTTTCGCACGTCATTACGGATGCAAATAGAGCAACCCAAAGGATTTTAGAAGTGATTGATTTAATTCGTTTTCTATTCATAAGTTCCGCTGTTTAAATTTAGTTAAAATTTTTCAATGTGACGGCAATATTGCCTACAACGGTTTGTGTATGAAGCGTTGGGCGTTTAAAAGCACTTCACTTTCAGTTTATTACTATCTTTATTTACACGCTCTAATTTTGAGTTAATCACATATTGCCCAATGATTTATACACGTTGTTATGCCCTTTTATTTTTTAAAATGTTGTATTATCTTTTCTTTATAAGAAGTTATATTATCATAAACTTTGGTCAAATTATTAATTTGTTCTATTAATGTCTTGTAACTTTTAGTAATTGATTTGTATTCTTTTGTGAAATCTTCATACTCTGGATATTTTGCTATAAACTCTTTATTTAACCTAACTGTATCAATTTGTCTTAAATCAAGTTCGCCATTAGCAATCATTGATTTTTGAATATCAGTCTTTTTTTTGTTATATAAATTGTTTTCTTCTATTACAAAATCATATTTTGGCTTTAACTCATCTTTTTCTACTTTTAAATTTGACAATTTAATTTTGATAATTTTCGCTTCCTCTTTTAATATGGGTTGTATTTTTTTGTTAATGACTTCTATTCGGTTAATGAATGTTTGTATTGAAGTAATTTTTTTAAATTCGAGAATTTTCGAGATAAAATCTAACGCTCCACTAATTTTTTCACCTCTAAACTCAACTAAAACGTGTCCTTTTTTATCTTTTGTATAATTATTTTTTTCTCTGTGTTTAAATGAAAAATGTTCTTTATGAAATATTTCTTCTAAACCTTTGACCATTTCTTCACATTCTTCAATAATATACTTTTCAACAAACTTTACTTCATCAGTAGTTGACATATTACACGCATCTTTCGAAAACACCATTGCTTCAAGCCAATATTCATTTTCCAATAAGTGAGATTGGGTGTAGCGTACAATTTCAGAAAATTCAGCAAACTCGTAATTAATCCATTCAGAAAAAGGTGTTATTTCAATGTCTTTATATTTAAGTTTTGTATAGAAATAACTCGCTCTTCCATATCCGAAATTTGTTTTAATTTCAAGAGAAAAGTTTGGCGTCAATTGATAAAGAGGCTTAGACCAACCGTCTATTCGATGAGAAAAAGCAATAATGCTTTTGTCTTCGTGACATATTCTATATGTTTTATTTATTGAATATGCCTTTACCCATAAATTGTATTTTTTTTTAAGTTCTTGTTTAAAATGTTCAATTTCTTTTTTGGCATCATATTTTTCAGGATTTTCTTTGACGTTAAAAAGAATAAGTTGGTTTCTATTGTTAATTTCAGTAATTGTATCTTGATTATTTGCACTAAATGCTTGATATGAGCTATCCAGATAACTGCAATATCTATAACTAGTTGTCAATAAATTGAAAGCAGTTGTTTTTTTAATAAATTCTATTATATCTTTTAAAGTTGATTTAGGATTGTCGCAAGTCTGTTCAAATGCAAGTATTTCATTTGATAAAGGATTTTCAAAATTCACGTAATCAATTTCTATTTGATTTGTGTTTTTATTTTTTCTTAAAACACTAAGAACAGTTTCATTTATATTTTCCTTCATTTCATCACTTGTGTTTTAATTGGGCATAACGTGTTTGTATATGGTTTGTTGCGTGTTTAAGCACTAAATTTAGCAAATAAAAACCGAATAGAAAATCCGCGAGGGTTTTCGTAAGCAGGCTAGAACTAGCAATAAATTATATACGGTGTTACCTACAGTATTTTTTAATTCAGATTTACGTAAATCAAATCTAAAAACAATTTTCTGTAAGTTAATTTTCTGAATTTTTCGTTTGGAATTTTATTCAGAGCTTCTTTTAAGTATGTATTGTTAATTTCCATGTTTCCATATGCCTCATACTTGTTATAGGCAAGTCCAAAATCATATTGCCAACTGTCTGCGTCTATAATATTTAATCGCTCAAATAAATAACCATAGCAGGATATGAAAGAGTTTATCGGAAATAAAAGGTCTGGTTCAAATCCGATTTCAGCATTAAATCTTTCAAAAAATTCAGATTTTATTTCATTTCTTTTGACTTTGTCCAATAATTCTAAATATCCGTTTTTACTTATTTCGGTGAGATATTTTTCTTGAATTAGAAAATTTTCCAATAAGCTATGAATGTTCTGTTGGTAAATCATTTTTCCCTCAATAGGAATCATTTGGTTTACGAGTTTATTGTATTTAATTTCAGAGCACAATTCAAATTTCTCATCCGCAATTGAGTCAGTTGTGTTTTTTGTTGAACCACAAGCTGTGATTAAAACCAAAATTATTATTTGAAGTAGGGTGCATTCAAGGCCTTAACGCAACAAAAGTTGCTAATTAGTTATGGTACAATTTAATTTTTTCTTTCCAAAAAACCTAGCCTTTTTTGAAGGCTTTTTGGAAAGAAAAAATTAGACAGAGTTTAGTTCTAAGACTTCAAGAGGTGTTTTATAACCTAATACTTTTCTAGGTCTGTTATTGAGTTTACTTTGTATACTTTTTAGTTGCCTATTATCTACAGATCTAAAGTCTGTTTTTTTAGGTAGATATCGTCTAATAAGCCCATTAGTATTTTCGTTAGTTCCACGTTCCCAAGACGCATAAGGATTCGCAAAATAAATGTCCATTTGTGTGTTCTTAGCCAACCATTTATGGTCAGCCATTTCCGTTCCATTATCATAAGTCATAGTTTTTGTAAGCTTGTTATCAAAACGCTTAAGTTCTTTAGCAAAAGCTCTAGTAACTGATTTGGTAGTTCTGTTTTTAAGACCAATAATTAAGGTGTATCTGGACTTACGTTCCACAATAGTTCCGATGGCAGACTTCTGTGCTTTTCCTATGACCAGGTCTCCTTCCCAATGTCCGATTTCCTTTCTGTTTTCAATATGTTCAGGTCTTTGAGATATATTTATTTGGTCTTTGATTTTAGACCCTTTCTTACGTCTTGCTTTGGGTTTTCTACGTCTTGATTTTTGATAGGGAAGTAGCTTTATTAGTTTTTTGTTAAGACGAGCTTGTGGATGCGAATAGATGTGCATATAGATTGCCTCATGGGATATTGTCATCACAGGATCATTAGGATAATCGATTTTAATTCGCCCCGAAATCTGTTCAGGCGACCAGTTTTTCAAAAGTCTTTTATAGACATAAAAACGCAGTAAAGAATGTGTTTCAATCTTGTCTAAATTCCGTTTATTCAGATAGTCTTCTTTAGCACACCAATCGGCAAGAGAAGCATCGTATTTATCGTTAGGATTAGATACCCATTTATTTACTTCTCTGGTTATGGTAGAGCGAGATCGATTGAGCTTTTTGGCAATGAAAGATTTGGATTTATTCTCTTCCAAAAGCGTCTGAATAATGACACGTTCTTTAAGAGATAATCGTTTATGCTTTTTTGTGTTCATACAACAAATCTAAAATTTTGATTTGTTGCGTTAAGTTATTGAATTCGGATAGTTTTTTCAATATTGTAGGTAACGGTTTTGTGTATGATTAGTGGCGTGGTTTAAACAACTAATTTAGCAAATAAAAACCGAATAGAAAATCCGCGATGATTTTCGTAAGTAGGCAAGAACCAGCCATTAATTATACACGTTGTTAGCAAACGTTATTTATTAATTTCAAATGTTTTTTATATGTTCTAGACTTTTTAATTTGTTCTAACATTTTTTCTTCTCCAAATATGATTTTTTTTGATGAGTTCAAAATCGTACGTTTAATAAACTCTTTCTTTTTGAAATAAGGTATTCGAGTTTTAATAAATACAGGATTTACCTTTTTGCATTTTTCTTTCATATCGAGTTCCAACATTATGTTAGGCGAAATAGCGACCATCAAATGTCCATTTTTAGCAAGAATTGGGTTGTCTCCTAATGGGAAAATATTCTTATCTAATTTATATATATTCCAAGTTGGAACGCTGAATGGTGCAGTCAATTCAGCAAGACCAATTGGTGTGCTTATTTTATTTCGTATTGAGACAAATAATTCAAATTTTTCCATTCCATTTGTCTTAAAAATATTTGTCATATCGTCCAACGAATTTGGATTTCTCAATGCTTGAAAAAGTATAAAAAATGTTAAGTGAGCTTTTTCGTGGTCTGTAACGGGTTTGTTTTCTGTTATTAATTCCTCTAGATGAAATTTAAATGATTCCTCCATCATCGTAAAGTAATTTTCAAAATCAATTGTCATTTCCGAATCGTCTTTTTCATATCTTTCTTCAATACTTTTTAACTCTTCTGGGAATGAACGTTTCGTAAAACCTAAAGCACCTTCCTTTGTAATCGTGGCTAGTCCAAGTTTCTTTTTATAGAATACATTTTTAGTTACATCAGTATAAATTTTATCACTCTTTAAGTTCAAAACAAAGAGTTCTTTTTTTCGTACATTTTCTTTTAATTCAGGATTTATTCTTTTTCTTTTCAGATAATCAAAATTCCAATATGCAGTCCAAAAGCAAGGATTATAATGTGTGTTAATTGTCAATTTTGAGGTTTTGGTTTTAATGTTTGCTAACGTTTTTGTATAAGGTTAGTTGCGTGTTTTAAGCGACTAATTTAGTAAATAAAACACAAACCAAGAAAGTCCGTTTGGACTTTCGTAAATAAGCTAAAAGCCAGCAATTAATTTTATACGGTGTTGTAAACAGTATTTATTTCCACACTTTAATTAATTCCTCAACTGCATTTTTCGTTCCGTTAAAAAATTCATTATTCTTTAATTCAGGAATTACTTTATTTTCAACAATTTCATTCAATTTTTCGTTTGAAAGATGTTTTTGAATTTCAGTTCCTTGACTTATTGCAAATTTTCTGTTTTTCTTACTTAACAGAATTACAACTTTACTGTCGTTAGATAATTCACTAATTTTCCACTGTGCAAAAAATTCAGCCATTAGAAAATCATAATCTTTATAACCAAAAGTTTCAGATGTTGTAATTATATAAATATTCCGACTATTATTCAGTTTATAATTTTCAACAATAGTTTTTAATTCAGTTTTTTGTGAATTAGTAAATACCTTTTCAAAGTCATTTAATAAACCAATTTTTTCAGGTAAATTATTCGTGCTTTTATTTGTTTTAGGAATTATAGATTTGTCCTTGTGAACTGTAATATCACAACTAAAAATTGTTCCGATTATTATTAAAAGTAGGATTTTTCTCATATTGTTTACAACGTTGTTGTATATGGTTTGTTGCGTGGTTAAGCAACTAATTTAGTAAATAATTACCGACCAAGAAAGTCCGCGAGGACTTTCGTAAGTAGGCGAGAAGCCAGCAATAAATTATATACGGTGTTGTGTGGCGTTATTTTATTAATCAAAATGGTAAATTTTCATCTTTAATAAACTGTTTCTTAATAGCATTTTTTCCTTTTTCCCATTTAAATTCTGCGATTATTTTATGTTTTTCCTTTATCATTATTTCAGCCCATAAATATTTATATTCATTCTCAAGTATTTCAGTAACTGTCCTGAATAAAATACTTGTATCTCCATATTTTGAATAATAATTATGATTTTTTTCTAAAATTCCATTTTCAATATCTTTGTCAGTGTGATATATGAATATATCATTTTTATAAGGTAAAACATACGGTTTAATAATACTATTTTTAAAGCAAAGTTTAAAAAATTTGAAGTCGGGATTTACAGAAACGTCTCTGTAATAATAATATTTCTCCCTTTCTAATTCCTTAATATTTTTTGCTTCTGTTTCTTGTTCTTTTTTCTTTTGAATTTTTAAAAGATTTAATCTTTCTTTTTCCTTTTCAAGTTTTTCTTTTTCGAGTTCTTTTTTTACTAATATTTCATTGTTTTCAATTTCTTGCAACAAATCATTTTCCAACTTTAAAATATTGTTTAAGAAATATTCTTTTTCAATTTTAATATATCCTTTTTTTATTGTTGGAACTATTCTAAAGATTCCATCTTTAAAATCTATAAATAGATTGTTTGATAAAGAATGTTTAGAATCTAACCATTTTAATAATTTAGTTTTTAGCGTGTTTCTTTTTTTAGATTGAAGAGCAATGTCAAATTCGGATGTAGAAAATTTTGTTAAGTCAATCATTAAATATGGTGTAAAACCAAATTTTAAATGTGCATTAAAACGTAAATTCATTTCTTCTAAATCTACTGACAATGTATGTTGAAATTCAATTCCAATATTTTCGATAACACTATCAATTCTGTGATTTTCTCCATCAATATTAATAGTTATTTCATAAGATTTTACTCCGTACTTTTCAACACCGTAAATTTTCTCAATCTTTTCATATTGCCATATTCTATGCCATTCACTTAATTCATTATCTTTTTTATTGTCAGGCGGAATTGATTTTCGTCTAATATATGGATTGCTTTTTCTCATAACAGAAATAAAGAGCGTATCTGAATGGTCATACCAAATTCCTTTTCTCGGAATACATTCTTTATAAAATTTGACTTTTATTAGCTTTTCCATTTAAGAGAAAATCTCATTTTTAAGATAATTATGATGTAATTCTAGATGTTCGTTTTAATGACACACAACGTCTCCGTATATGAAACGTAGCGTGTAAAAAGACACTTTCGTTTCGGATTATACACGAGCCGATTTTTTATTTTTTCTATTTATCTTTAATTTTCTAAATATACAAAAATAAAAAATTGGCGGACTTAACAAATAAGCAAAAACCTCTCGGAAAGCCTGTAATAGCTATGTTTTATATACATTGTTGTGCATAGTGCTTTTCACGTTCAGCTTGGTTTTCCGATGTTTTTTGTTTAGTTCAGATGTGAGCGTTGACAAGACATACTCTTTTACAGTTTTGGCGAAGCTTGGATGATGCGACTGTAAATGTGTATGGCTTAAGCGTTGGCATTTCGGTTATCGATTTTTCAATTTAGCACCAAATTTTTACGCAATGTTACTCAATCCCAATTCATTTTCTGTAATTTTACTGCATTTAAAATTGCTAAAAGTGCCACACCTACATCTGCAAAGACCGCTTCCCACATTGTAGCTAATCCACCTGCTCCTAAAATCAACACAATCACTTTCACTCCAAATGCCAAGCCTATATTCTGCCAAACAATTTTTCGAGTGGAACGACCTATTTTTATTGCTCTGACCACTTTTGAAGGTTGGTCGGTTTGAATAATAACATCTGCGGTTTCAATTGCAACATCACTTCCTAAACCACCCATTGCAATACCAACATCACTTGCTGCTAAAACTGGTGCATCATTTATTCCATCGCCAATAAATGCAATTTTGTTTTCTGGATTTTTCTTTAATATTTCTACTTCATTCAATTTGTCTTCGGGCAATAATCCACCTTTGGCTTGTTTGATATTTAATTCGGATGCTACTTTTTGGGTAATGGAATCTTTATCGCCCGAAAGCATCATAATAGTTGTTATTCCTATCTTACGTAAATTAATAATTGTTTCTTTTGCATCTTCCTTTAATTCATCTGCAATAACTACATAACCAGCAAATTTATCATTTATAGCAACTAAAACAATGGATTCTACAATCGAGTTGGTTTCTTTTGCGACTTCAATTTTATTGGCAGTCATTAAAGCCTTATTTCCAACTAAAACAGATTTTCCGTTTACGATTCCTTTTAAACCCTTTCCTGCGATTTCTGATACATCGGAAGCTTTAAAATCTGCGCCTTCTGCTTTATATTCCAAAATGGCTTTGGCAATTGGATGTGTGGATTGTTCCTCCATTGCCATTAGGTATTTCATAAATTCGGTTTCTTCCCAACCGATTGCTTTTACCTCTTTAATTTTGAAAACGCCTTTTGTAACTGTTCCAGTTTTATCCATAACCAGCGTGTTTATTTTGGTCATAGCATCAAGGAAAGATGCACCTTTAAATAAAATTCCATTTTTTGAAGCTGCTCCCAATCCACCAAAATAACCCAACGGAATTGAAATTACCAACGCACAAGGACAAGAAATTACAAGAAATATCAAGGCACGATACAGCCAATCTCTAAATACATAATCATCCACAAAAAAGTAAGGTAAAAACGTAACTCCAATTGCCAAGAACACAACGATTGGTGTGTAAATACGTGCAAATTTTCTAATGAACAATTCGGTTTTTGATTTTCTGGCTGTGGCATTTTGTACCATATCGAGAATTCTTGCAATGGAACTATCTTTAAATTCTTTAGTGGTTTCAATTTCAATCACACCATCGAGATTAATACTTCCTGCAAAAACTTTTTCACTTTTGGCAATCGTATTAGGTTTGCTTTCGCCTGTTAAAGCTGCTGTGTTAAACGAACCTTTATCAGAAAGTAAAATACCATCTAATGGCACTTTTTCGCCAACACGAACTTGTACTTTTTCGCCAATTTCTACAGTTTCAGGATTAACCGAAATAAAATCATTATTTCTATACACCAAAGCCTCGTTTGGTCTTACGTCGAGCAACGCTTTTATGTTCGATTTTGCCCTATTGACTGCTGCATTTTGAAACAATTCGCCAACTGCATAAAATAACATAACCGCAACACCTTCGGGATATTCGCCAATAATGAATGCGCCAATTGTGGCAATTGACATTAAAAAGAACTCTGTAAAAACATCGCCTTTTTTTATGCTATTCCAACCTTCTTTTAAAACTGGAAATCCAACTGGTAAATAAGCGATGCTATACCAAATAATGCGAATCCAATCTTTAAAAAATGCAACATCAAAGTAATCTAAAGCAATACCAACAATAAGTATTATGAAGCTTACTATTGCTGGAATATATGCCTTAAAATTATTCGGTTTACTTCCGTGATTATGACCATCATCGTGACTGTGTTCTTTTTCAGAATTTGGATTTAGGTCTTTTAAATTAAGTTTTTTCTTTTTCATTTATATTCAATTATATTGTAAAAATGCTTAAAAAATAAGTGCAATGGAAGTGCATTTATTGACCACTACATTTATCGCAAATACCTTTTACTACCAAATTTATATCTTCGGAAATAAACCCGTTTGGCACTTTAATCTGTGGGATTTTATGTTCTGTTAAACAAACGGTTTCATTGCAATTATTGCAATGGAAATGTAAATGTAAATCGGTTTCAATTTCGCAATTACAACCTTTTTCGCAAAGTGCATATTTGGTAATTCCTGTGCCATCATCTATTTGATGAACGATTGCTTTTTCTTCAAATGTCTTTACCGTTCTGTACAAAGTTGTTCTATCTGCTTTTTCAAAAGCGTTTTCAATATCGCTTAATGTTACCGCTACTTGCTTTTGTGCAAGAAACTTATAAATAAGTAATCGCATTGCCGTAACTCGTATATCTTTTGACTCTAATAATTGTTCTATTGTTTGCATAATTAATGTGCGTGTTCTGCTTCGCCCTTTTTCATTTCTGCAATTAGGTAGTACGCATTGTTATAAGCAAACTTTGTATTTGTTGCTATTTCTTCGGAAAATTGAATTGCTACCCAATCGCCATCTTTATCTCCCAAAATAACCTCAATTGGTTTAAAACTCCAATCCACATTTTCTTTTTCAACTGAAAACACATAAAATTTGTCGCCTTCTTTTACAATAGCACTTTCTGGCAATGCCATTGTTTTAGTGCTTTCTGTCTGTATTCTACCTTGAATGTACATTCCTGGAATTAAATTTCCTTTTTTGTTTTCAATTTCTGCGTGAACGTGAACCGCTTTTGGGTTATCCTCAAAAGTTTTGCTTACTGAATATATTTCTGCACTCAATTCATCATCTTCAATAGATTGTATATTAAAGGTAACTTTTTGACCTTTTTTTACTTTGTAAACGTCTTTTTCAAAAACCATTAAATCTGCGTGAACGTGATGCGTATCTACAATTTCAAAGAGTTCGGTTTGTGGTTCAACATATTGTCCTGTTTTCACTTCCACCTTTTGCACATAACCTTCAATGGGACTGCGTAATGCCACACGTTGCGCTATCGTACCATTTGCGACTGAATTTGAATTAATATTCAACAATTTTAACTGTGCTGCCATTCCATTAACCATAGCTTTTGATGCGTCATATTCTGCTTCTGCTTTTTGAAAATTTGCACCAGAGCCTACACCTGCATTATATAATTTTTGTTGTCGTTCATAGTTTTTCTTTAGAAAAGTGCTGTTGCTATACGCATTCAAATAATCGGTTTGCATTTGTATAATATTGGGATGTGAAAGGTATGCAACAACTTGACCTTTGTTTACTTTGTCGCCTTCAATCACTTCAATAGAAACCACATTTGCACCAACAACCGAAGTTATGGCAGCTTCATTTTGTGGTGGCACTTCCAAAGTTCCGTTTGCTTCTACATAGCCACTCATATTGCGTGAGGTAATGGTGTCAATTTTCATTTTTAAGGCTTCAAATTGTTGTGATGATAACATAACTTCTTCTCCTTCGTGATGTTCTTCTTTAGGATTAGTACTGGTTTCCTCATCGTGTGCGTGTCCATCTTCTTCATTGTGATTTTCTTTGTTGCCACAAGAGGCAGCTGAAAATGACAATATTAAAATTGTCAAGATGATATATAGTGTGTTTTTCATAGTTCTAATTTTTAAAATATTGTAATTCAAAAGTGCTTTCTAAATAATTTGCCAAAGCTGTTTGTGCTTCAATTTCGCTCTGAATAGCTTCTTTTATAAGTTGTGTAAATGCCGAATAATCAATCTCGCCTTCTTTGTAAGCGAATAATGCGCCTGTTTTTTGGTCTTTTGTAAGTGGTAATACTTGTTCTTTATAAAAGAGCCACGATGTTTTCCACTTTAGATAGTTTTCTTTGGCTTGAATAAATTTAGATTCAACTTCGTTTTGTCTGAATTGAATATTAGTTTCGGCAATTTGTTTGTCAATTTTTGCAGTTCTAATATTCGCTTTTGTTGTGCCAGATAGAAATGGAATTGATATACCAGCTTGATAGGTGTAAAAACCAGAATTACCATTTACGTTTTGCAAACCACCTTGAAGATTGAATTTGGGTAGATTTTCGGCTTTTGCAACTTTGTAATTTGCTTCTGCTTCATCTATTTGAATTTGCGCAAGGTTATATAAAGGATGTTCTTTTGCATTGAAATCGTTTATATCAATTTCATTAGTGATATCCAATTCGTCTGGTACGTTATAAAATTCATCCGAAACGAGCCATAGATTCAACTGCTGTAATGCAATTAGATAGTTGCTCTTTGTTTGCAAAAACTTGTTTTGAATTTGTAAAGCTTGGTTTTTAGCTGCGGAATATTCCAGTTTCGAAATGGCTTCCACTTCATAATTTAATTCCACCGCTTTTTCAAAATTGGTGTAAATGGAATCCAATGCTGCATACAGATTATAATTTTGTTTACTCTGAAAGGCATTTGACCACGCTTTTTTAACTTCCAATTCCAATTCTAATTCTGAAAGTTGAAAGGCTTTTTGCGCTAATAAAATACGCTGCTCCTGTAATTTTCGTTTTGGCGCAATACCAAAGACATCAATATTTGATTGTCCAATACCAACTGTGGTATAAATTCCTGTTCCATTATTGATTTCTTCGCCACCTGTAAAAATTTGAGTTGTGCCAAAATCATAAGCGGTACCTTTTAATTGTTGCTGTTTTTCAATTTCCAACTGCCTTTGTTTTAAACTTGGATAGTTTTCTTTTGAAATCTTTACAGCTTCATCCATTGAAACAGTCGGCAACGTATCATTTACTTGTTGTGCATTTCCTGTTATTGGCAATAAGAACAAAAATGCTACCATTGCAGTAACTGTTACCACTTTTTTATTAGGTCTAAACGTGAACGATTTATTTTCCACCCAATGATATAAAATTGGTAAAACGAATAAGGTTAATAATGTAGATGTCAACAATCCACCAATAACTACTGTTGCTAAAGGTCGTTGTACTTCTGCGCCTGCTGATGCTGAAATTGCCATTGGTAAAAATCCCAAAACATCTGTAAAAGCAGTTAGCATAATAGGTCTTATTCTTCGTTTTGTACCTTCAATAATTCTGTCTTTAAGATTGGTAACGCCTTCATCTTTTAGCTCGTTTAATCCGCTAATCATTACCAAGCCATTTAAAACAGCAACACCAAACAAGACAATAAAACCGACACCTGCCGAAATGCTGAAAGGCATATCACGTAACCACAATGCAAAAACACCTCCAATGGTTGCCATTGGGATAGCGATGTAAATCATTAAAGTTTGTGGAAGTGATTTTAGTGCAAAATAGATTAACACAAAAATCAACAGTAGCGCAATTGGTACAACGGTTTGTAAACGGTTGCTTGCACGTTCCAAATTTTCAAAAGCACCACCATACCGAATAAAATATCCTGATGGCAGTTCGAGGTTGGCATCCAGTTTTGATTTAATTTCAGTTACCAACGATTTTACATCACGACCTCTCACGTTAATACCTACGTAGGTTCTTCGGTTGGTATTATCTCTACTTATTTGCATTGGACCAGCTTTGTAGCTGATGTCTGCAACTTCACGTAGCGGAATTTGAGTTCCTGAGGGTAAATTGATATACAAATTCTGAACATCTGAAATATCTGTTCGATTTTGAGAATTTAAACGCACCACCAAATCAAAACGTTTTTCGCCTTCAAAAATAACGCCTGCTGTTCCACCTGCAAATGCAGATTGTACGATTTGGTTTAAAGTATTTATTTGAAGTCCGTATTGTGCTAATTTACTTCGGTTATAGGTAATTGTCATTTGTGGTAAGCCTGTGGTTGCTTCCGCTTTCATATCGCCAATACCTTCAGTTCCTGCGATTATTTTGGTAATTTCTTCTGCTTTTTGTGACAGTATATTTATATCTTCTCCATAAATTTTTATGGCAATATCTTCACGGACACCTTCGAGTAATTCATTAAAACGCATTTCTATGGGTTGGGTAAATTCATAGTTTACTCCAGGAATTATCTCAACTGCTTTCTTTATTTCTTCAATGAGTTCATCTTTTGTCGAAACAGTAGTCCATTCGCTTTTAGGTTTTAGAATTACAAAAACATCTGCTAAATCCATTGGCATTGGGTCGGTTGGAATTTCGGCAACACCAATTTTACTGACTATTTTTTCAACTTCAGGAAATTTTGCTTTTATAATTTGCTCAACTTTAGTTGTTGTTTCAATAGTTTCTGTAAGTGAACTGCCTGGTTTTAGAATAGCGTGAAAAGCAATATCGCCTTCATCAAGTTGTGGTATAAATTCGCCACCCATTTTGCTGAACGTAAACAAAGCAATTCCAAAGAGAACTACCGAAATACTTATTATTAGTTTTCCTTTAGATAAAGATTTTTCTAATAAAGGTTGGTATTTACGTTCTACCCAATGCACAAATTTATCTCCATAAGATTTTTTATCAGATTTTGGTGCTCGCAGAATTAATGCAGACATCATTGGCACATACGTTAAACAAAGTACCATTGCGCCAATCATTGCGAAAATGAACGTTAATGCCATTGGCTTGAACATTTTACCTTCAATCCCTTCCAAAGCTAAAATGGGAAGGAATACAATCAATATGATAAGTTGCCCAAAAAACGCAGCGTTCATCATCTTTTTTGATGCGCTGGAAGCGACGCCATCACGTTCTTTAGATGTCAATTTTTTCTTCTTATAGAGTTGGGAAGCTATTAGGAAAACGGTGCTTTCTACAATAATTACAGCACCATCAACAATAATCCCGAAATCTATTGCGCCCAAACTCATTAGGTTTGCCCAAACATCAAAAACATTCATTAATATAAATGCGAATAATAAGGATAATGGAATCGTTGAAGCTACTATTAAACCACCTCGCCAATTTCCTAAAAGGAAAATAAGAACGAAAATTACTATTAAAGCACCTTCAATAAGATTGGTTGAGACGGTTGATGTGGTTTCTGCAATTAGTTTACTTCGGTCTAATAAGGGTTCGATGGTAACACCTTCTGGTAAGGACTTTTCAATTTGAGCAATTCGGGTTTTTACATTTTTAATTACTTTGTTTGAATTGGCACCATTTAGCATCATAACCATTCCGCCAACCACTTCGCCATCGCCATCTTGCGTCATTGCACCATAACGGATTGCAGCACCATATTGAACTGTCGCAATGTCGCCAACGGTAATGGGAATGTTGTTTAAATTCTTTATAGTAATACTTTTAATATCCTCCAAACTACGCACCAAGCCTTCTCCACGAATAAAATTAGCTTGATGGTTTTTTTCGATATATGCACCACCTGTATTTTGGTTGTTGGCTTCCAAAGCTTCAAAAACATCGGTAATTGTTATTCCAATTGCCTTTAATTCGTTTGGGTCAACAGCAACTTCGTACTGCTTGATTTTACCACCAATGGCGTTAACTTCAACAACACCTTCTACCATTGCCATTTGGCGTTGGATAATCCAATCTTGCATCGTTCGCAAATCTGTAATGGAATATTTGTCTTTATATTCTGGATTTACTTTAAGTGTGTATTGGTAAATTTCTCCCAATCCCGAAGATATTGGACCCATTGTTGGTTTGCCAAAACCATTTGGGATTTCTTCCTTGACTTCGTTTAATTTTTCAGACACTAATTGACGAGGTAAATATGTTCCCATAGCATCATCAAAAACTATGGTTACAACAGATAAGCCAAAGCGCGAAATAGAACGGATTTCCTTGACATCAGGCAAATTACTCATTGCAACTTCTACAGGATAGGTTACAAATTGCTCAATGTCCTCTGTTCCTAAATTTGGTGCTTGTGTAATGACTTGTACTTGATTGTTGGTAATGTCTGGAACAGCATCAATTGGTACTTGGGTCATACTCCAAATACCTGCTGCCACAATGGTTAGCGTTAGCAAACCAATAATGAATTTGTTATTGATTGAAAAATCAATGATTTTATTAATCATATAAAAGGTGTTAATTCAGTTAAACATATCATTTTGCGCGAAGCGCAAAATAAAAGCGAAGCAACGCTTGCATTAAAAAGCGTTACGTTTGGATATAGATATCCTTAAAAAAAACTGAATTATGCCCTTGGTGGCTGTAAAATGGAAGTGGTAAAATCTTTTTCTGTACCGTTTAGGTGTAGAAAATCTTGAGTAGAAATAAGAGTTATATCGAGTGTTAAATCTGCAAAGTGCAAATATGTTGCGCTAATATGGCAACATTGACAAATACAAAAAGGGGAACATAAATCTGAATCTTGGTGCTGATGGTCATTATCCATAGCTTGTGAGATTTCAGTTTTAACATCATTATCAGACACAACGTAATCTGCACAAGGTGTTAGATTAAGTGCGAAAATGTAAATTGACAATATGAATGCTAAATGTTTCATTGATGCAAATATATGAATTTATTAATGCAATGGTGTTGCAAAGATGTTCATTGGTTTGTTCGGATTTGTGCGGTGGGAAGAAACAGCTCTTTTATTTTTTTGTGCGTTGGCTTATGTGGTTGGAAAAAATGAATGTGCTGTTTGAGCGTTGGCTTTTTTAGTTCAAATGTTCGATTTTAGCACGATTTCCGCATTATGCACAACGTGTTTGTATATGGTTTGTTGCGTGGTTTAAGCAACTAATTTAGTAAATAATTACTGACCAAGAAAGTCCGCGAGGACTTTCGTAAGTAGGCGGGAAGCCAGCAATAAATTATATACGGTGTTGTGCATAGTTTTTATATCAGATTAATTTCGCAACCTGATAATTCAGATTTCATTTTCTCATCTTGAAAGAAATGCATAGAATGATTTGATGTTTTTATGGAATAAACTGGTGGTCTATTTCTCTTTATCGCTTCTTTTTCTATACTTTTCAATCCAGCAGAAGTTGTGTATTCGGTTACTGCTGAACCAAATATAATTAGTGTTCCTTTAAATTTCTCTTTTGGGGAAAAATCGTGAGTTTCCTTTTTGAAATTAATAGTAATATTCATAATTTTCAAAGTCTGTGGCTTTATGTAAATCATAAAACCTAACTCGTCGTAAGTCCAAATGATATTATGTTTTAAAGTAATTCTGTCGGGATTTCCAAACACTTCTTTTAGTTCGTCTCTCGTTAAATCTAAAGAAACTTTTTTGTCATTAAAGATTAATGTGTCTGTAGAATCAATTTCTACTTTTTGCCCATAACTTATACAAGTAAATATGAGAAATAATAATAAAATATTTTTGTTCATTCAGTTTTATATTCAGTTCTTAATTCATTGTAATAATCATATTCCGTATCGAGTAGGCTTTCCTCAAACTTGTATTTCAAATAATCTAAATCCAATTCATTCAAAGAAACAATCATTATTCCGTTCATAAAGTTTTCAATCGATTTTTTATGATAACCGCAAAAAATGCCCCAAACCATTAATTTGATAAAATCAGATTCCTTTTCCGTTTTCAATTCTGCTTCATTCCACGATTCCGATAATTTTTTAAATTTTCCGCTATCTTTTTCAACCATTTTCCCATCAGAAATATCAATTTCGGACGGATAATATTTAATTGTCAGATTATAAATTTCCTTAAATGTCAATTTTTATCGTGATTTTGGTAAATTATGCACAACGTGTTTGTGTATGATTAGTTGCGTGGTTAAGCAACTAATTTAGCAAACTTTTACGAACCTGAGAATATTCCGAAGGAATATTCCAGATGAGCACTTACAAAGCAATTAATTATACACGGTGTTAGCTGTAGTTCTTTCTTTTATTATCTCAAAAATCACATCAGTTTTAGTCATTGCAAAAACATTAAGCTTTAATTGATAATTAATAAAGTGTTGCTTGTTGCTTAAGTCTTCATATTTAATTTTAAGGTCGAAATGAGGTAAATCAGAAATTAACTCATAGTTATTTTCTAGGTCATAAACTAGTAGGTATAAAATAGTCATTAAATAACTAGGTAACTCTAACTTAAAGGGTTTGTTTTCTATGTTTATTGGAATTAGAAAGTCTTTTGATTTATTTTTTTGTGCAGCTAAATTATGACCACCATTATATTCTTTATGTTTTATAGATAAAAAACCATTTCCTAATTCAGCTATTTCTACTTCACTGATATTTTCTTTTATAAGCTCAATAAATTTATTGTCATTTATTTCGAATAAAATATTTATGTTTTTGGCTGATGCTAAACCAATGTTATAGATATTCAGAAAACAGTCTTTTGTTTTTATTTTGGTAGTTGCATCCTCAAATTGAATCGAGTTGTGTTTCAGGTCTTTATCAATTTTCATTGTGTAAGAGCTTTCTCCTAAAACAACATTTGGAAGATATGTGGTTTCACGTTGTCTTTTTATTTCCTTTAAAGTTTTTACCGTAACAAATGTATATATTACAGTAGAAATGGCTGCGATTATTGCAAAAATTGAAACTATTGTTGTCATTTATTCTAATTGTTTTTGATTGGTCGAATTACAGCTAACGTGATTGTGTATGGTTAGTTGCGTGGATAAGCAACTAAATTAGTAAACAAATACGAACCAGAGAAAATTCCGAAGGAATTTTCCAAATAAGCACTTGCCAAAGCAATTAATTATACACGGTGTTACCACACGTTTTTATTCAAATTTCGTATAATTTTCATTCCAGTATTTTTCTATAAATTTCCATTTATCTTCAAAGTTCTTTTTCTTAATTGGAATAAGTTTTATCTGTTCTTTATTTTCTCCGTTAACTTTATAAATATAAATTCCGTTATCATTTTCATTATCACATTCTATCGTATGTATGTTTCCAATTTTAACAGCCTTATCTTCTTTTAAATAAAATAAATCGCTATCCCAATTTGAATCAGCACATCCACTTCTGTGATACGAATAATAATAATCTGTGTTTTTAATTTTTGTTGCTGAAGGAAAATTTGAAAAGTTCTTTATTTCCGTGAAATTTTTCAATTCAGGATTGAAAATAAGAATCTCGTTCACGTCAGGAACATTTGTCATAAAATGCAGTTCAATATCTAAAAATCCGTCCTCGTTAAAATCTGTAAAAATAAATTCAGAAGGATTATTGTCATTTCGATACAATGTTTTTCCGTCTAAAGATTTGAGTTCGAAAAAGTCATAATCTTTTAGACAGGTTTTAAATCCAATTCCGTTTTCAGATTGCTCTATGCATATAATTGGATTCTGTTCAGAAATACTTTCTTTTGGTTCGTTCGTTTTCAATTCAGATTCGCTTGTTTTTTGCTTACAAGACAAAATCAGGACGATAATTGTTAATATGTAGAATGTTTTTCTCAAATGTGTGGTAACGTTTATGTATAAGAATAGTTGCGGGTTTGTATGCGAGGATTTTCCGCAGGAAAATCAGACGTTACAAACATGCAACGACCTTTGATTAAGCACTAAACAGCAATTGTTTTTATACGGTGTTGGCAAATGGCGTTTTATCTGATGGTAAATTCAGTTTTCCTAAAATACTATTCAATTCGGTAAGCGAATTTTTATCAATCAATTCCGTATTGATTTTTAATTCCTTCGTTTCTGTTTTCAAAGTGTAATCTCCAGCAAACTTTTTAATCCAATTTATTTCGTCCAGATTTATTTTTTTTCCGAAACCATAAAGTCCGTTTTTCCGAATAGATCCGTTTTCAATTGTCAGATATTGATTTGTTAAATCGTATAAATAATGTCCGACATATAAAATTCCGATAACCAAATATCCATAATCAGACCAACGCAAATTGTCATCTTCCAGAACGTTAAAAGTCCCGAGTCCAATCCAAACTATTCCTAGTATTAGATTAGCAAGTAATCTTTTTTTCTTGAATTTTATTTTCATAAAGATTGGTTTTTTCGCTTTTTGCTAACGTGTTTGTATATGCTTTGTTGCGTGATTAAGCAACTAAGTTAGTAAATAAAAACGGAATAGAAAATCCGCGAGGATTTTCGTAAACAAGCTGGAACTAGCAATAAAATATATACGGTGTTGGCAGTAGTTTTTATTTTTTAAGAGTCGCATTATTCATTATCAAATCATATTCTTCTCCGTTATCTTGAAGTTCGCCTTCTACTCTTAATTGTTCATAGTTTTTCAGCTTTTTTTCGTCTGATTTATCCGCAAAGAGAATAGTCAGTTTCTTTATTTTTCCTTTCAGATTAATTTCAGTCGAAATATATTTATGTCCGCCATCTGCTCCAGTTGATTTTATCACATACTCGTCTATGATTAATTCCGTCAGCATTCGATTTAGGATTTATTCATTTTTTTCATAAAGTATGGTTTTGTCAGATTTCTAAATAATACATAAACAACTATAAAGGCTATTACCGTTATAGTTCCGCTTATACTTGTTTCTTCTTCAGGAATTGCGCCTAAAAGATATAGCAAAGTTCTAATTGTAACTAAAATGGAAAGTATAATCATAATTCCGTAAAAGAAATTGATAGTTTTCCATAGATATTCAAATAGTATTTCTTTGTCGTATTTGTCCAATGTTTCTCGGTTCTCAAATTACTGCCAACGTGCTTGTATATGGTTTGTTGCGTGGTTTAAGCAACTAATTTAGTAAATAATTACTGACCAAGAAAGTCCGCGCGGACTTTCGTAAGTAGGCGAGAAGCCAGCAATAAATTATATACGTTGTTGGCAGTAGGACTTATTTCGGATTTTGTTCGTTCATTTTCGTAGCAATGTCAAATTCTCGATACCAATCTAGAGTATTCAATGTTACGTGTTTAGTTTTTCTAAAGATTTCATAAAAAGAATCGTTATCTGTTGAAATGTTTATTATTTCAAGTAATTGAGGTAAACTTAAAAACCAACAGTTAAAGAATGGAAATCTAGAAAAATGCTCATCCAGTTTAATTAACTTATCATATTGTTCTATCCATATTTTCTGCATTTGATTTAATTTGTCAAATTTCTTTATGATGTATTGTTCTTCTGAATAAGTTCCAAAAGAATGAGTTAATAAGGATTTTAAAAATTGGTTTACAATATTTCTATCTTGAAACCCTCCAAATTCTAGTTGCGTTAATGCAACTCGTTCGATTTGTCTGTTATTTAAATTTATAATTTTCTTTTTTCCATCCCTAGATTTTAACTCAATTTCATCTTTTTCTCTTAAAAATATTTCAGTTCTACCAGCTTGTATTTGAGCAGATAATAGACTTTCAGACAAATCGAGTAGTATATTTATATCTACACCAGATTTAGATTTTCTAGTTAATACTTTCTTTTTAAATTCTATTAAAACTATTGACTTGCTACTTTCTATTAATAAATCACATTCTCCGTCAATTCCATCTATACGATATTCTCCAGTTGAGTATTTAATATTTTTGTTATTCAATTCTTTTTGCAAAAGAACTTCTAATTCAATACCAAGTTTTGAGTCTAGATTTTTGATTTTTTGTCTTAAACTAGATACTAGTGTCTCAAAATAATTTGGTGAACACCAAGAATTATCCATTATCAAAAATTTTGTATTCCCTAACTTTACTAATGGTTTAAGAAAAAAATCAATTTTGGTATAATCTGAAGGAAGAATATATTCTTCATTAACTGTTTTTTGATGCGATAAAAAATTGAGTATCTCAAGAATAACATTTTTTTCAATACTTTTTAATTCTTTATAGACAACAGATAGATAAATTATAGTAGGACCATTGTTATTTTCTGAAATATTATTAATTACTTCTATGACAGAAAATAAAGATTCTTTTGAAAAATTTAAATAGCTTATAAATTCAGTATTATCTATAAATGAAAATAATTCATTTGTAATAAATAGAGCCGTTTTGGGTTTGCTTTGAGGTATAGAAAAAATAGAATCCCAAAGTGAAATTTCGGTGGAAAATTCTATAATAGTTTCGCCCGTTTTAAAATAGTATTCCCAATGACTATAGTGTTGAACTCCATAAACTCCATTAGTGATTGTAATAGATAAATCTATAATTTCGTTTAATTTTTGTTGAGCTTTTTTTGTATTTTTGTTTTCTACAGGATACTTTAAAGAAAGATTTAATAAATAGCCAAATGGAATTTGAGGGCTTTGGTCAAAACTAATTCCACTTGCTTCGCGAGTAATAAAATATCTATTAAATCGAGTAGAATACTTACCATTTACTTTTAGAAAATTAAATAGAGATTTCGAAAGGTTTATTCCTCCATATTGCTTGATTTTGTTGTCTAATTCTTCCACAACTTTTTCAAGACCACTATTAATTCTTATTTGAGAGTTTTCAATGTCAATTTTACATCCTTTTTTTATGAGTTTTTTTATAGATAAAGCAATGTCATAATCTTTTGGATAATCTTTTCTAATGTCATTGAATAAAATTGTGTGTGTATTTGGGGAAAAATGATTGTAGTTTTTAGAATTTATTATTGCTTCTTTCCATTGTTTTTTATTTGAGAAATCTGGAAAATATTCAAAGTTTGGTCTACAGGAATCATTGATTACTTTTAAAATTTTTAAATATTCAATTGGTTCTTCATCATATAATACATATCTATAAACTAATTCTGATTGAAGTTTTAATAATCTTGTTCTCGTGATTTTGTTCTCAGTTTTCTTTGAATCAAAAAGTAACGAGTTTTTTATGTTTTCATAAAGTTTTTTAGTGACAGTTCGTTCCGAATAACCTTGTTTTGTTTCTATACCTAATTGCTTACATACACTCAAGATATTTGTTTTGTCAATATTTTCAGAATATTTATCTACTGTTTCCTTGAATTGATTTATAAGCATTTTTCGAAGTTCTGATTTTGTGTCTTACTGCCAACGTGTTTGTATATGGTTTGTTGCGTGTTTAAGAACGTAATTTAGCAAATAAAAACCGAATAGAAAATCCGCGAGGGTTTTCGTAAGCAAGCTAGAACCAGCAATAAATTATATACGGTGTTGGCAAATCGTATTTATTATTAATATATAAAATCGGTTATTATAATTCTCTTAATGTAATAGTCAGAAAAATTTAAATCAGAATTTAACATCATATTTGAAACTATTTCTGGGTGTAAAAAGCCCATTGGTATTTTGAATTTGTAGTATTCTTTAATGAAATCATTTTGATTTTTTATAGAATCCAATGCTATCCAATATTTTCCTAAATTGTTTAGAGTTCTTGAATCCATTTCTGCAATTATCAAAGAATCTTTATTAAAGTTACTTGGAATATTTCCAGATTGAGTCTGAACACTGTATTGAATTATTCCATTTAGACTTTTATTTACAAATCTTTTTTTTATCAGAAAATCATTTTCTATCCAAACAGAATCTACATAACTATAAATTTCATGTTTTAAATTGCTTTGTTCAAATCGTTTTCTACTCTCTTTTGATACTGATTCCAGTAAATCAGTTCTTCCATTTTTTAAATCAGTCAAGAATTGTTTGTAAGCATTTTTAGTGTCTAAATTCGGATATTGCCTTTTGAGAAAGTCAGATTCAAAGTCGTTTACGAGATAAGTCAGAGTTTCGCTGTTTTCTTTTCCCAAAACCTTTTCAAATTGTGCTATTTTTTTTTCATTTGAACAACTAAAAGTCAAAAGTAAAATTATTGTTAGTTTGATGAATTTCATTATTCGGACATATGTTTGCCAACGGTCTTGTGTATGAAACGTAGCGTATAAATAAACGCTAACTTTTCGGATTTAGCACGAGCCGAATTTTTTATTTTTATGTTTATTTTTTTTTCTAAATATAACCAAATAAAAAATTTGGCGTAGTTTGTAAATAAGCAAAAACCTCTCGGAAAGCCTATAATAGCTATGTTTTATACACGTTGTTGTGTGTAGTGTTTTGCGTTCTGCTTTGTTTTCCTATGTTTGTTATTTAGTTCAAATGTGAGCGTTGGCAAGACATACTCTTTTGCAATTTTTGGATTGTGTGTTGGCTGAAGCGAATTGCAAATGTGTATGGCTTATGAAGTGGCTTCTTCCACAACTTTAATTTCATCTGCTGTCAAACCAAATAATTCATAAACGATTATGTCAATTTCTCTTTCGGTATTGTTTATTTGTCCTATTAAATTAATTGCTTCATTTTTTTTAGCATCAAATATTTCCATCCATTCAATTTCATCCGATTTACTAAGTTTTTCACCGTCAGATTTTTTAATTACTTTATTAAGTTCTTTTATAAATTCTCCAAAATCTAATTCGTTCCAATTTTCCAACTTTTTTGAGAATTTTTCAATTCTATAACTTTGTGCTAAATACTTCAAAAATCTTTCATTGTGATTGGATAGTGTAGAATTTAACTCTAACGCATTTTTAGTTAATGATATTAATTGGCTCTTTTCTTTTGTTATAATAGGTAAATTACTAATGTAATCTGTTTTATAAAGGTAGTAACCACCATTAATCATACTACTTGTGTTTCTGATGTAAAAATCTGAAAGCTTAGAATTTAAAATACCTAAAATCTGAATTAGGGAAATATCTTTTTTTATTTCTATTCCATATACATTTTGATTAAAATAATTTGAACCTGTTGAATATGTGAATGAAGGTGAAATTGAGGTGTGAGAAGTAATAAGTTTATCTGTTTCTAAAAATCTCATTTCCCTTGCTCTGTGAAAACCATACCATTCTAATGGATTTGTTTTGTACTTTTTTCTTAAGTTAATTAAGAACTCTTTATGCTCAGACAAGTAATTAAATGTCAATGGAAAGTTTTGTTCTAACTCTTTTAAGCTAAGAAGTTTCTGCTCATTATTTAAGAATGTATAAGGGTAAATTATTATGTAGTCGCTTGTTGGTGAAGCATAACGTTTAATATTATTTCCCTTAATAATACTTCTTGTTATTTTCTTTTCAATCAAAAACTTATTATCATCAAGTTGGTTTTTAACCAAAACTTTTTCGCCTTGTTCTTCAATTACTTCTAAGTAATAAATTTTATCACTACCTGGAATTACTCCTTGAGAAATGTTCAATGAAATATCGGATAGTTTTTTAAAACCTCTTAACTTTTTAAGTAAGGTTAGTTCAGCTTCATTTTTAAATTCCCAATTGTTTTTTATTGATGAATAGCTAACTTTTATAAAGTCATCATCTTTAAGAAAATCTAAATTTTCTGAAATGTAAATTGGTTTTTTATCTATATATTCTTTGTAAAGAATACTATCTGTTACTTTTTTTTCTAAAAAAAAGATAGCTGTGTATGTTGTTGCACCTTGAAATATATCTATATCTGAAAAAGAAATTATTTTATTTAGGTATTGTGTAGATTCAAAAACATTTTTTAAACCCTTTCCAAAATCAGCATTAATAAATCTATGAGGTTGTATGAAAGACAATAAACCTCTTTCTTTTAAAAGGTCAATACTCAATTCATTGAAGAGAACATAAATATCAAATTTCCCTGTTGCTGATTTATAATGTTCTTCAAAATAAACAACGCTGTTTTTATCTAAATTCTGAACTCTAACATAAGGTGGATTTCCAATAATTACATCAAAACCACCTTTGGCAAAAATCTCTGGAAATTCGTTTTGCCAATTAAAGGCTTTTTCTCCTGCAACAGTTGGGTCATCAATTAAACTGTTGCCACATTTTATGTTCTTGTTTAATGAGGTAAGTTTTCTGCCTTTTTGAGCAGTACGTAACCAAAGTGATAATTTTGCAATTTCAACACTTTCTTCATTAATATCGACACCAAATAAATTATTTTCTAAAATAGAGTTTTCTACTTCGCTTAATATCATTGCATCTCCAAAAAGTTTTGCTTGTAATTCATCTATGTATTGATGTTCGGTAATTAGAAATTCTAACGCTTGGTTTAAAAATGCTCCACTTCCACAAGCTGGGTCGCAAATGGTAATTTGCAGTAACCATTTTCTGTAATCTTCTAATTTTTGAGTTAATTTTTTTAATGTTGCTTTTTGTCTTCCTTTACGTTCTTTCTCGTATTCAGTTTCTTGTATGTCAAGTTCGATTTTCTTTTCCTCGCAAAGTTTGCCAACTGTATTATCTACAATGTATTTGGTAATGTATTTTGGTGTGTAAAAAACACCGTCTTTTTTACGCTTGGTTTTATTTTGCTCAGTTGTAACTCCTTGAATTTCTGCTTGAATTTCGTCAATGTCATTTAATGAATGTTCGAAGATGTGCCCAAGTATATTTACGCTTACTTCGCTCTCAAAATCGTAATTGCTTAAATTAACTGTGTGTTTATGAAGTAACTCGTCATTTATTTTGATGTTGTCCAAAATCTCGTCTGGTGCAAAAAGCCCACCATTGTATGCGAAAATGTCGTGTTGTTGTCCTTTGTGTCCTGTGTTCATATAACCGAAATATTTTTTAAAACGGTCGTACAAAGGAAAATACTCATCGTATTTATCTTTTAAATCTGTCCATTGGTTTACAATTGAACGAATAGAATTTGGTGGAAGTAATAATCTGTCTTCTGCAAAGAAGATGAATAAAAAACGGTCAAGTAGTTTTTGTGTTTTCTTGAATAAAGTAAGCTTATCGTATTCAGGATTTTCATTTTGAATTGCATCAAAAATTTCATTTCTAAATGAAGCGTAATCTTTATATAATTTTTTAGTGATGTTTTCCTCTTGTGTTAAGGATTCGTCTTTAATCTTTTTAGGTATGTCTTTTAGAAGATATTCTGAAGAAAGACAAAGACAAAGGATTTCAAAACGCTCTTTTGTAAGTTGAAACAAATTAAATTCTTCAAAATCTACTGCGTTGTCAATGTAAAAACGCAATTTCTCAAAGTTGGAAGTAATTACATAATTACAACCTGGTTGGTTGTTTTTATATCCAAATGCTTGGGTTTCTACTTTGCTTAAATCGGTTGTATTTGTGCCTTTTAGCTCAATTACTGCAAGTGCTTTTTCGCCTTTTAGAATTGCACCATCTGTCTTTTTTGAGCCTTTTATATTTTTTAATTCCGTTGTGAGATTAAAGTCAGGCGTTGGGTTTTTAACGTATCCGAATACGTTTACAAAAAGGTCAATCAGAAATTCGCCTTGGTATTGTTCCTCTTTGGAATTCCTTATATTTTCTTGAATGGTCGGATTATGGAAATGGCTTGTAAATCTTTCGTAAGCTTCATTAACTTTTTCGGACTCTAATCCTTTTAAATATTTGTTTAGAACAGAGTTCTGAAATAAGCTCATATATGTTTAATGTTTTTTTTCAAATTTAAGATTATTCCGAGCGTTGGCAAAAAACAGCTCTTTTATTTTTTTCAGCGTTGGCATTTCGCGTTGGCAAAAAAATGAATGTGCTGTTTGTGCGTTGGCTTTTTTAGTTCAAATGTTCAATTTTAGCACGATTTTCACATTACACACAACGGTCTCGTATATGATTTGTAGCGTTATTTCAGCAAGTAAGTTAGTAAATAATAACGAAAATAGAAAAACCGTGAGGTTTTTCGACAGTAGGCGAGAAGCAGCTATGAATTATATACATTGTTAGCTAACGTTTTTTAATTTTTACGTACTACTCCTTTGTGCATTTCCGCCCGATTTGTTTTTCATACGTAGTTTCATTTTTTTTACTTAAATGTCAAAAAAAATCTCCAAAATATTATTCCGTTCTTTTCCGTAAAGAGAATCAGTTTTGTTTTTCATCTTAATTTTCGTGACATCAGAAACGATTGATTTAAACCACTAATTTCAAATTTTTAAACTGCGAACAGTTCCGCCGTACGTTTTACCATTCCGCTTATCAGCCAAAAGTTGAGGATTGCAATATTTTCGAATTAATAAACAAAAGTTGGGCAAGCCAAATTTCGTGCGTAAAGTTCCGAAAGAGTAAGAAATTCCAGCGTAATATATTTTAAGTTTCAGTTTTGAATTCCAGTGTAGTTTTTGGGAGCAAATAAGTAAAGACTTTAGTGAAAGCCTTGAAATTGTTGACACGCACAAAATGTTTGCTAACGTGTTTGTATATGGTTTGTTGCGTGGTTTAAGCAACTAATTTAGTAAATAATTACCGACCAAGAAAGTCCGCGAGGACTTTCGTAAGTAAGCGAGAAGCCAGCAATAAATTATATACGGTGTTGTAAGCCGTTATTTTCTTCCTTTATATTTTAATCCGTTATATAAACTCGTGTTTTCAATCATTAATTTTATCTCCTTATTTGTGAAGTTTAAATACTTTAGAATTGCACAAGTCAAAATTATTGTCAATTTTTCTGTGAGATAGTGAGTCTCTAAATATTTTTTGTTGATATTATTTAAAAGTGGATTTGAATGTGTAAAATCATTTCTAAAATCTTTAATTTTTATAGCGAATTTATCTTTATCACGAATCTTTAATAAAAAGTTATAACTAGAATTACAATCGTTCATTATTTTAATAATTCTCTTTTTGTAATGAAATGGTCTTGATGTAGTCGGGTCAATTTCTCCTACAGTATCTCTATGAAAGGCTTCAATTGCTCTGCAAATATTTAAAAACTTGTCAGTAGTGTAGAGTTGTTTGCCATAAAAATTATTAAAATAAGGAATGTAACAAGTGTCTAAAAGGTCTTTTGTAAAAAACCATTTTTTAATAACGTTCTCAAATTTTGGTTCTATATTTCTAAAGTAAACCAAGAAGTCAAAAGGTGATAAATCTTTCTGAATTTTGCTCGGTTTTTTAACTTGATAATAAACCTCAAAAACACTGTTTTGCTTTTCTTTTGGCTTTTTTATTATGACTGAAAATTCTAGTGGATAAGTTGGTTTTTGAGAACAAAGGGTTAAGAAATTTTCAAAATGACTAATATCTTGTAAAATTTTATCAAAGTTTTGTTTTCTTTTATACTCAAGATTACAACCAATGCGTTGTGTTATTTTGACTTCTTTTTGTACAATGTTTTCACTTGGTCCTTTTGCTGTTGGGTTAATAGTTAATGATAAATTATCGTTTAGTTCTATTTTAGAACTTTCTGGTAATTTGTAATTAATAGTAACTTCTTTTTCTTTCCAGTTCTGTTCTATTTTAAAACTCTCTCTTTTATTAACCCATTCATCAAGATTTTTTAAATAGACTGTAGATTTATGAAATTTGAGACTTGATTTTTTTTCTAAATGCTCTTTTCCAATAAACATAAAATTTGAAAAAATCTGACAAGAATCAAAACCTGGACTACTAAAACCTCTTTTAATATCGAAAGAATTATAAAGTGTAATCCATTTACCATTACTTGTAAAACCTAAAATGATTTCATACTCTCTTTTATTCGATTTAAAAGAACCAAATAGGTCAAGTATGGTTCCGTCATCATTTGATGATTTTACCGTTCCATAAATTTGCTCTTCGGGATTTTCTGGTAGCCACCAAATTCCTTTAAATTCATTTTCGTTTTTCAATTCAGTTCGTTTTTTTTAATGGCTTACAACGTTTATGTATAAGAATAGTTGCGGGTTTGTATGCGAGGATTTTCCGCAGGAAAATCAGACGTTACAAACACTCAACGACCTTTGATTAAGCACTAAACCGCAATTATTTTTATACGGTGTTGGCTGTAGTTTTTATTTTTTCGTAATATTATTTCCGTTCTTTCCTTTGTCAATAGTGGACCTTTGAGAAGGACTTGTTGATGGAATTTGTCTAGAGCTATTTCCTGAATTATTATTATTATTATTATTAGAATTATCGCTGCTAGAATTTCCGTTGTTATTGTTTTTAGCCATTTTAGTTACAATTTGTAATTATTAAATTTACAAAAATTATCAAAGTCAAAACTCCAGCACTTAAAAAAATAATACTTAAGCCAGTTTTTAAATTTTTGTTTTGTTCATTTATTGTTTTCTTATTGTCATTAAACGAATCTTTATTTATTCCAATCTCAAAAAGATAAATTTCATCTTCTGACTTTTCGAGTAGAGGTTGAAATTCATTAAAGTTCATTCCGTGATAAATTTTTCGTGGAAATAATGCTTTGACAAGAAAGTATAATCCGATTAGATTCAAAACTATTGGAATGAAAAATATGAGTATCCAAACAATTGATAATTCAAATTTTTCAAATAAGGAAAATGCTAATGGAATAAAAAGAGATGAAATTGAAATAAAAGTCCCAGCTTTACTATTATTTGTGTCAACAGAATTTATTTGGTCGTTAAGTAATTCTCTTGATTTTAAAGCAAGAATTTGACAATTATTGTCTTTTGGAAAATCCTCTTTATGTTTTTTCTTTTTTCCCATTTTCTTGGTTCAAATTACAGCCAACGTTGTTGTATATGGTTTGTTGCGTGTTTCAAGCAACTAATTTAGTAAATAATTACCGACCAAGAAAGTCCGCGAGGACTTTCGTAAGTAGGCGAGAAGCCAGCAATAAATTATATACGGTGTTGGCATTTCGTTTTTTTATTTCCGTAATAAATATCCAGTTTGTAATTTCAATTCTTCATTGTCGGTTTTATTCAGTTCAATAATTCGAGCTTTTATTTCTCTGTCAAACCATTCTTGATTATACCCTTTAATTTCAAACCGAGTAAATCTCATTTGTTGAATTGCATCTAATTGTCTGTTAATATCATTACTAAAAATAGCGTTTTTTAATCCGCTTAAAGGTGTCCAATTATCTTCGTTATTATTCCACCAATCTTTTGCTTTTAAAATTATAGCATCTAATTCTTTGAATTTTTGTCTTTCAAAATCAACATCGTGCTTTCCTGTTTCAATGTATTTATCATAATCCTTTTTGTGTAAATCCATTAATTCCTTTTCGGTTATCACATTTTCTGAAAATCCGAAATTCTGCGATGTCAAATTTTCCATTGCCCAACCTGCACGAATAGCAATCCAATCTAAATCATAGTCAATTACCCAACCGTGTCCCCAAAATTCAGTTGCGCCAGGATAAATTAAATCTGCTGTATTTTGCAATTTTGCGAACGCTTTTGGGTCGTCCATTAGTTTTATCAAATCGGGAATTACTGGTTTTCCGATATTCAGTAAACTGTCTTTTGCTTTAAATACTTTTCCCCATTCTGAAGAAACAAAGTCTGAAATTAATTCGGGATGTTCGAATTCAGCCGTTTCAACAATTCCGATTTTCGATTCGGTTGTTTGAGCTTTGCAACTTAAAAAACAAGCAAAAATTAAAATGTAATATAAATGTTTCATAGGTTCTCCAAAATGAATGCCAACGTGTTTGTATATGGTTTGTTGCGTGGTTAAGAACGTAATTTAGCAAATAAAAACCGAATAGAAAATCCGCGAGGGTTTTCGTAAGCAGGCTAGAACCAGCAATAAATTATATACGGTGTTGGCAAATCGTATTTATAATACTAATTCCAATAAAATTAATTTCCTAACTAGTTCGTCATTCAAATCAGCTTCTGTTAAGACTAACTCACAAAATTGTTCTTTACTTATAATTCCTTTACGGTCAGAAAACTTTTCGTAAAATCCACCTAATTTTCTGATATAATTAGTGGCTATAACATATTTTCCGCCAAATCTATTAGTATATTTTATATTTAAAAACTTGTTAATAAGCGAATCCTTATTCGTGAAAGAATCTATTTTTAGATATTGGTGGCGTTCATATTCATAGACTGTTTTTTCAGGATTAGAGAGTATCAAGTCTTTTTTTCTTAATTTTATATAAGGTCGATTTATTTCTAAAAATATCAAGGAATCTTCTTCTACTTTGTCAAAGGAACTATTTGGTAAAATCCAAACTGAATCTGGATGATAATACATTTCTTTTTCTAATTGACTTGAATTAAATCTTTCTGTTATTTTTTTTGGTAATGGTACCCAATTTTCGAGGCTTCCATTTTTATAATCAATCAAGAATTTTTTATAAGATTCGTTTAGTTCAGAATTAGGATACTGCTTTTTTAGGAAGTCATTTTCAAAGTCGTTCACGAGTAAAGTCAGAGTCTCGTTATTTTCTTTTCCTAAAACTTTTTCAAATTCCGATGTGTTATTGTTTGGGGAACAACCAAAAGTCAGAATTAGTAATAGAATTATGTAGATGAATCTCATTGTTCGGTTATATGTTTGCCAACGGTCTTGTATATGAAAAGTAGCGCTAAAAAAGCGATAACTTTTCGGATGAAACACAAGCCGAATTTTTAAATTTTACTAATTATTTTATTTTTGGGAATTTGTCAAATTTAAAAATTTGGCGACTTCCCAAAAATGCCCGAACCTTTGTGTTACCAACGACTCGCGCTATTTTTTATATACGGTGTTGGCAATAGTTATTTTTCCGTTTGAGTAATTTTCCATTCAATTCCACGTTCTTTTGCGAAATCTTCAATTCCATCTAATCCGATTTCCTTTCTTCGTTTATTTACAAATTCGGGCTTTTCAATTTCGAAGAAAACTGTATCTCCATTTTCATTTTGGGTGGTCTGGGAACCATAGATTTGAGGTTTTTTATCGTTTACGAGAATTCTGTCAATCAATCTCGCATAATGTATTGGTTGTGATTCGTTTCTCAAAACGGATTCTTTCATCAATGGTGCATACTTTTCTTTTGTTTCAATAGAACTATGTTGAATTATACTAAATAAAGCACCATTTGCTAATCTCCCAACCTGATTAATTCCAAGCCATCCGTATTTTTCAAGAATTTTTATAAACTCTATTTCTATTCTTTCATCTTGTTCTTCAACCACTTTCCAAAAGTATTCTAATTCAGCCGAATCCTGTCCGAATTTCTTTTCAACATCTTGATAAAATCCCCTAAAAAGTTGGTCTTCCATTAATAGTGTTTCGAGTTTGGTTTTCAAAGAATCTAATTCTTTTTCATTTTGTTTTTCGATTTGACTATAAACTGTTGATGAGAAGATGCCAATTATGACTAAAAAGATTAATTTTTTCATTTTGTTTTTAATTATTGCCAACGTGTTTGTATATGGTTTGTTGCGTGTTTCAAGCAACTAATTTAGTAAATAATTACCGACCAAGAAAGTCCGCGAGGACTTTCGTAAATAGGCAAGAAGCCAGCAATAAATTATATACGGTGTTAGCACACGTTTTTTATTCGCAATATTCTTTATAAATTGATTCGATTTTATCATTTCCTTCTTCAATTGCTTTTTTCAAATCAACACAACCATCTTGGTTAATATTCAATTTAGCGATTCCACGATTTCCTAACGCCATATTTGTAAATTCAGTTTGATACTTGTCATATTTGATTACAGAAGTGAAATCTTTAATAGCACTTTCGTAGTTTTCTAATAAAAGATTTGCATACCCTCTATTATTAAAAGCTTTATAATAGTCTGGTCGAAATTCTATTGCCTTTGTATAATCGGAAATTGCTCCTTTAAGATTATCAATTTTTCTTTTATTATATCCACGATTATAGTAAGCTTCTGAAATCTGATAACTATCTTCTTGAGGATATAAACCTATTGCTAAAGTATAATATTCAATTGCTTTTTTTCGGTTTCCGTAACCTGAATATTTTAGACCTTCATTATAGTATTTGGTAGCTTGGTCGTGATTTTTTAAATAATCAGACATTTTGGTTTGCATACCATTGTCCGTTATAGAATTTATGATGTCTAAAAATTCTTTTTGGTCATACTTAAATTCGTCTGCATATGTATAACAAAGTATTTGTAATGTTGCACTTTTTCCTATATAAAAACCAACCATTCCAATAAGTTTTCCTTTTATATTTAAGTCTAAATTATAAGTAAAAATTAATAGTTGTTTTTTCTCGTCAAAATAAGTTTTACCAATTTCGAGATTCATTTTTACTTTCTCTGTTTCTAAATTTTTTAAAACTTGATTTACTCCGAATTTGTCTGTGTAGAATTTTTTTAACTTTTCAACTTCTTCTTTATTTGTTGTTGTAGTATAATAATTTTTGAATAAAATATATGGATAATCCATATCTGCATTTCCCGATTTTTGAAAACAAGCATCGTATTGAAGATTACTTTTATATTCCATTAAATCTTTAATCATTGCAGTTTTTTTATATAAAATTTCTTTTGGTAACCTTCTCCAAGTCTTATCAAAATCTATTGTAAAACCAAGAGGGTTTTTATATGTAGTTTGACCAAATGCAAAAAGCATTGAATTAATAACAAATAGAAAAAATAAAATTTTAGTTTTCATCGCTTAAAAAAATTGTTTTAATGTAAATACCATCTGTATCAAAAATGCGAAAATCTCCACGATGATTAACAACCAAAAATAATATTAATTCATTTTTTAAATTGTGAATACCGAAAGTTCTTTTGTCTATTACTTTTAGGTATAACGATTTTTGACCAAATTCATCTTCAACATAAATACGGTCTGAATATGTGTTTTTATTATTTTTCTTTGATTTTGAAGATGTTGTTTTTGGTGTGTAATAGGTTGAATAAAGTGTGTTTATTTTATTGTCGGGTGTAACCCAACCTGCTGTACCAGTATATGGGTTCGTATTTCCTTTAGTAGAAAAATTATCTCTGTTTGTTGAATTTGGTGCAGTTCTATAATATGGTTCGACGTAAGTTCCGTTACTTTTCGTATATCCTTTAACTCTAATATGTTTTGAGTTGACTTGTGCAAATGAGGAAAGACAAACAAAAAATATTAGTAATAAATGAAAGATATATTTTGAAGTAATTTTCATTTATTTGAATATAATTCTATTTATCAAATCGTTAACATTATTTTTTCTATTTAGATTATTAGTTGTCAAGTTAACAATAAAGCTTTTTTGTTTATGAAGAAATACTATGGAAGTATTAACAAACTTATGTCCCGAATAAGTTAGTTCAGATATTATGCTTAATGCTTTTCCTCCATTGATTAATTCTATCGAAGATGTTTTTTCTCCATTTGATTCTGCGTTTTCTTTTGCGGTCTGTAAAAACTGGTCTTTAAACACTTTTAATGTCTTTTCATTTAAACCATTCATATCCTTAAATAAATTTTGAACTGTTACGGAATATTGTAGAATTTTTTCGTTATTATCTTGTGAAACACAGGCGTAATTATTTTGGTCTCCAAGATTTCTTGTATATTCTAATTCACAAGGTGAGTTAATTGTTATTCCTTCAATTTTGGAATTGATTTGAGCATTAACTGACCAAGATGTTAGAAGTAAAAGTAAAATTATTTTATTCATACGGATTTTTTTTTCAAATGTGTGCTAACGGTTTGTGTATGGTTAGTTGCGTGGTTAAGCTACTAAATTAGCAAATAAATCACAGATAGAATATTCCGCAGGAATGTTCGTAAGTCGGCAGTGACCAAGCAATTAATTATACACGGTGTTAGCAAATGTTTTTATTTTTTTTACAAACTCTACGGTTATTATCATTTCAATAATTAAATTTTTAGGTGTTGAGTTTTTTGATTTATTAAAATGTTTTGTCGTTAAGTCGATGTTTTCAAATTTAAGATTAATGTCAACTACTTTTAATAAATTATCATTTAGCTGAATGTGATTTCCAATTTCGATGAATTCCATGTTTTCTCCGTAAGTATCTTTTACACCACTAAGTTTTGCATATAAATCTTCAATTTCGAAGAAACATCCGAAATCTCCACCATCAGTGCTAATAACTCTAATATTTGTTTTCATAGGATTTATTATTTTACTAATATTATATAAAACAAATATAGTTAAAAACTATCATGAAAACAATATCGATAGAAAACGGTTATTATTAGGTTTAAGCAAAACGAATTGGAAACGTCAATAAATCAAGTTGATTAGATAATACTGAATTTATTTTAGAAAAGATGTTTAATCACAATTATCATTTGCTATATCATCTAAAGTTGGATTAATTAAATTATCACTGATATTAGCAATCAAATCAGGGCTATTTAAAATAGCATTCTGTAAACCACAATAATCAGATAAACTCGAATTTTGGATGATTTGTATTGAGTTATTTAATTGCTCAATATTCGAAAAACCGTCTAAATTGTTGAGGGAATTATTGTTTCGAACGCGAAGTATATCTAATTCACTTAGATTGAAACTCTCAATGAAATTTAATGTTTCGTTGTCACGAATGGTGATTGCATTAACTACGGTTGTTAAATTTTCAAATCCCGTGATTGAATTAAGAGATGGATTCAGTTCTATAGACAAAGCCACAACAGATGTTAGGCTTGAGAGTCCACTTAAATCCATAAGGTCATCATTCTCATAAATTTGGAAAGTACTGCCAACTGAATCGATATTGTCAAGTCCATTAACTGAAGTTATACTGTTTTCAAATACCGAAAAATAACCTCCAACAGATTCTAAGTTATTTATACCATTTAGGTTATCTAATCCTCTGTTATCTGCAATAATAAAATCTTCAATTACTGTCTTAATACTACTTAAACTATTAAGATTAGTTATGGTGGTGTTGTCAATAGTTACGTTATTATTTCTAATTTCTAAATTACCATTTATAATTTCATAATTATTGGAACCAAACTCATCAACTTCTTGTTGTGTAGTTAAAAGGATATTCCCATTATATTGATTTCCATTTTGATTATTTCCATTATCAGAATCAGATGAGTCGTCTGAACAGCTAAATGTACAAAAGAAGATTAAAGTCAAAAAAATAATATTTCTCATAAAGTTTGGTTTAAATATTTGCTAACGTGTTTGTGTATGATTAGTGGCGTGTTTAAGCACCTAATTTAGTAAATAAAAACTGAATAGAAAATCCGCGAGGATTTTCGTAAGTAGGCGAGAACAAGCCATTAATTATACACGTTGTTGCCATTAGTTTTTATTCAGTTTTATTGTCAAAAATTCAGTTGAATCCGTTTCAATTCCGTTTGAGTAAATTGGAATCAGATTTTTGTTTTTAATCAGATACTTTTTGGCTCTTTTTCCCCAGATTTTTTCCTTTACTTCCTCGCCTAAAAAAATAACATTGTCATTAATTTTGTAAATTCCTCTGTCAATAGTAGTCCATTCGTAATCTCTTGTCCGCAACATATATTTTCCATTTTCGAATAATCTTAATTCATTTCCAAAAATATCATTTGCGATAAATTCGGATTCTTTGTCAAAAAAATCTTTCGGAAACCAAAAAGAACTGATTGCTATAAAAGTCGAAATTAAGAGTAAAGTCAAAATAATTTTCGCTTCTTTAATTTCAATTTTGTTTTTAATCTTTTTTCCTTGTTTTACAGAAGTGTAAATAAATACTATAATTCCGAAAACTATAAAGAACAAATATTTAAAAAAGTCAACTAATCCTCCAAAAGAACCTTCTGTTCTTAATTCAGATAATAGAATTAAAAAAAGTATAATTCCGATTGGAATAAATGCTTTTAATATTGATTTGTAGTTCGTTTTTTTCAAATTAATGGCAACGTTTAGTATAAGAAACGTAGGGCAGTAAATAAGCACTTTCGTTTCGGTTTATTACTTAGCTAAATATAAATATTTTGCTTTTATTTTTCCCTAAACGCCAAATTTTATATTTGGCGGACTTTGCAAATAAGCACAGACCTTTGGAGTTTGCATAAATGCCCTATGTTTTTTATACGGTGTTGGCATTTCGTTGTTTTTTATTCCGCTATAGTTTTAGTTCTTAATTATTTCAGATATAGTTCTTTAAAATACTCAATGTGTTTTCCTGGAATTATCATTTTCCAGATATCTTTTTTGGGAATTATATTCTTGTCAGACAGTCTTTTTCCATCTATGTAAGTTCTAAAAATTAATAAATAGAAAAATAAAAGTCCTACAAAATATGTGGAATTTATAGATTCGGTTTTATTCAGCCAAATGATAATTGCAAGTGGCGTTAAAATTGTTAGGTAATAAATAAAGATGTTTTTCATATTCTACTTTTTAGTTTTCAATTCCGATTGAGTGAGCAATTCCGAAACTTGCTAAATTCCGCATTCAATTCGGGTTTTATTTTTCAATTCAGTTTCCGATTCAGAAAATGTTTTAAAAATCCGTCATTAATTTTATTCAAATTTCGATTCTATATTTTTCTTAAATTTTGATTCTGTACTATAAATTAATATTATTGATGCTAAAATAATAAATGATGATATAATTAAAGACCAATAATGTTTCGGTTCTGAAATATAAGAAAAATCGATATTCAATATGCTTATGATACTTGAAATTATTATTAAAATTGATGCTAGGTTTCTTTTAATCATTGTTCTATTTTTAATTCAGATTTTGAGTTTTTTGGTCAATGAATGCCAACGTTGTTGTGTTATGGAAAGTTGCGATTTTTATGAACGGCTATTTTCCGTAGGAAAATTGAAGTGAGTAAAAATGCAACTGCCTTCGGTTAAGCTAAAAATAAGCAATTTTTTATACACGGTGTTGCAAAATGTTGCTTTTTTTATTTTCCAATTTTTCTTATTATTTTCTAAATTCAGCGTTTGAGTGAAAATTCCGCCAACATTTTAATTCCGCATTTTGCTCAATTCCGCAATTTTGGTTTTTCAGCGTTTGAGTGTTTTCTCACGTGCTTAATTCCGACAACAATTTTCACTTTATTTAATTTTTAGAAAATTCTCAGCCTTTCTAAATTATGTTTAAAATAAAATTCCGCACAATTTTTTTCTATTTTGCTCAATTCCGCAAAGTTCATTTTTCTTAAACTTTCTAAATTCTATAAAAAACAAACAAAATTTTTTCATAATTTTCCACTCGCGAGAGAGTGTTTAACTTTTAAAATTCAAGAGTTTTATTCGCTAATTTTTTCAGAAGTTTGAGTGAGTGAGCAATTTTTTGCAACGGTTTTGTATATGATGCGTTGCGTGGTTTAGCACGTAATTTAGCAAATAAAAACCGAATAGAAAATCCGCGAGGATTTTCGTAAGTAGGCTCTCACTAGCAATGGATTATATACGTTGTTGCAAGTAGTTATTTTTTGTTTCCAAATATGTTTGTCAATTTATCATAATCCACCGAAAAATCTGTAATTCTTAAATAACAGTATTCCTGCATTCGGTAAGCCATAACTTTTCTGTTTTTTTCAATCCAATAGTATGTAAATGGTCCGTTTTCTTTCGTTTGTGACAGAATAGAGTAAACTTTCAAATGCTCATTTCCATATTTTTGTCTTAAATATTCAGTCAGCTTTTCAAATCCGAGTTCAATGTTGTTTTCGTCAGTCAAAAACACTAATTCCAATTCATATAGTTTGTCTTTGTAAAAATCAGTTCGGATAATCGTTGGAATTTTAAAGTCAGCGTTTAATTCCCAGTTTATTCCATAATTCTCAAACTCATTCGTATCTCCGTTTACAGATTCAAAGTCAGATTTTTGTTTTAGAATTGAGTCAACTGCTTTAGTCGATTGTCCAAATTTTAAATCTAAAATATTCAGTTCAGAAATAGTTCCTTTAGATTTTTCCGACTCCGTTATTTTATTCAACTCCGCTTTGTCACGTTCAATTAGCTGTTCTAAATTCAATTCAGATTTTGATTGACTTTTACAGCTTATTGAAGTCAAAATTATTAATGACAGCAGAATGTTTTTCATAATTACTTGCAACGGTCTCGTATATGATTTGTAGCGTTATTTCAGCAAGTAAGTTAGTAAATAATAACGAAAATAGAAAAACCGCGAGGTTTTTCGACAGTAGGTAAGAAGCAGCTATGAATTATATGCATTGTTGGCTAACGTTTTTTTTTTTTACGAACTACTCCTTTGTGCATTTAGGGCATGTTTTGTCATTCGGGCGTAATTTTAATTATTATTAAATAAAATCTCCGAAATATTATTCCGTTTTTCCACAAATAGAATCATTTTTTAATTAGCCGAAATTTTGTGAAATCACAGAGGATTTGTTTAAACTATTAAATTTGGATTGATAAAATAGCGAACAGTTCGGTCGTATGTTTTACGATTCCGCTTACCAGCCAAAAGTTGAGGATTGCGATAATATTGATGTAATGATCAAAAGTTGGGCAAGCCTAAATTCGTGCGTAACGTTCCGAATGAGTGAAAAATTCTAGCGCAATACTTTTTAAATTTTCCGCTTTGAATTCCAGCGTAGTTTTTGGAAGCAAATAAGTAAAGACTTTAGTGAAAGCCTTGAAATTGTTGACATGCGCAAAATGTTTGCCAACGTTTATGTATAAGAATAGTTGCGGGTTTGTATGCGAGGATTTTCCGAAGGAAAATCAGACGTTACAAACACGAAACGACCTTTGATTAAGCACTAAAACCGCAATTATTTTTATACGGTGTTGTAAAACGTTTTTTATTCAGATTACTATTATTCATTCCAACTAATCAAAATTCGTTTAAGATTTTCAGCTTTTACTAAATAAAATATTGTCCAAAGTAATATCCAAATTATAAATGCTAAAAAGAAGAAAATCAAATTTGTTCCGCCAAATTCCAAATCCAAATAAACAAATAAAAATGTCATAACCATTGCTCCAATAAAATTGAAAAGAGTTGCGTTTTTAATACTCATTTCAATCATTCCTGTCAAAAAGTTCCATCCGACAAGTTTGTCTTTTATTTTAATCTTTTCAGAGTCAGAGAAGTCAATTATCGTTCTT
Source organism: Winogradskyella sp. PC D3.3 (assembly GCF_054366245.1). Taxonomy (NCBI): domain Bacteria; kingdom Pseudomonadati; phylum Bacteroidota; class Flavobacteriia; order Flavobacteriales; family Flavobacteriaceae; genus Winogradskyella; species Winogradskyella sp. PC D3.3. The sequence goes on from NZ_CM135962.1 coordinate 2,839,232, forward strand.
TGAGAAAAATCCATTTTTATTATTAGTTCGTTATTTTTCTTTTGATATTTATAATCAAATTTTTTCAATAATTCTTCCGTTTTGTCTATTTCCATAATGTTTTGTCAAATGTTTTACAACGTTTATGTATAAGATTAGTTGCGTGTTTAAGCACTAAAGTTAGCAAATAAATCACAGATAGAAAGTCCGCGAGGACTTTCGTAAATTGGCTAAAACCAGCAATTAATTTTATACGGTGTTGGCAGTAGTGTTTTATTATTTTCCATATAAGTTTGTTAACGTTCCATTTAAACTAAACGGAATTACAGACGTATGAGATTCATTTCTGTATATTTTCCAATTCATTTCAATATTTTCGTAGTTGCTTTTTTTGAGATATAAACTAAACTTAACCATATTAGACACCATCATTGGGCTTTCATTTTCTCCTGTTGAAATAAATACTTTAGTTGGTTTAATATTCCAAGTTTTATTATTTGCGAATTTCTTGATAGCTGGCTCTAAAAATATTTCTTCGTTAAGTTGAAATGAAGGACTGTTTATTCCAAATCGAGTAAAGTAATTGTCGGAATTCAAAAAGCAGTATGCTGTAAACAAACCTCCAAGAGAATGTCCTGAAATTCCTCTGTCAGAATTAGTTTTATAGTGTTCCTCAATAAATGGGACAATTTCCTTTTTTAAGCATTCTAAAAATTTAACAGCTCCACCAGTTTTGATAGTTCCTTTTTCTACATCAAACTTATTTTCAAATCTTTTGTCAGTTATTGTATCACTATATGCTGTATAGTCCTTAAATCTATTAATTTTTGATTCTATTCCATTTACTTTATGACTGATTCCAACGAGAATTACATCTTCGAGTTTTTCAGAATCAATGTAAGATGATTCGAAATATCCAAATGTACTTTTTCCATCCAAAACATAAAGTACAGGATATGTTATGCTGTCCTGAATAGAATAATTCTTTGGAAAAGACATATGAATTAAATAATCTTTATTTGTAATTTCAGATTTAATGATATGGTCTGGTTTAAAAAAATCTCGTCCTTTTGGGTTTAATTTTTGGCTAAATATAGGGTTGCAAAAAATCAAAAAAGAAAATGTTATAAATAATAGATTTGGTAGTTTCAAAAAGTTCATTTGTTTAATTCAGAGTTCGTTGCTCACATTACTGCCAACGTGTTATATAAAAACAAATATAGTAGTTTATATATTATAATTTCGGGATAACAAAACTTCTGTATTGTTTTTTTGCGATTTTGTTATCGACTTAACTACAGTGTCTAACGGACTACTAATTTGCATTAAATCTCTATGAGCAACATGTGTATAGATCATCGTCGTTTCTGGTTTAGCATGTCCTAGTAACATTTGAATATGACGTAAATCTACACCATTTTCCATTAAATGTGTAGCATAACTATGACGTAATACATGTGGTGTAACTTGCTTTTTTATGCCTGCATAACCACAACTTTTCTTTAAAAATTGACGTATGCTCGTCGCAGAATACGGTCCTCCATCACGACCTTCAATAACAAAAACCTTTGGTTTATAGGTGTTTAAATAATTAAAAATTAATGGCTTTAAAACTTCACTCATTACAACACTTCTGTCTTTTCGGCCTTTACCTTGATTTACACGCAACAAATTCCTGTCAAAATCTAAAGCATTGATTTTTAAAGCCAATAATTCTCCAATTCTTAGTCCACATGAGTATAACAAGCCAATAATCGCTCTGTGTTTTAGGTTTTTGGTGACTTGAATAAGATCTATAATCTCTTCTTTAGATAAAACGACAGGGAGCTTTTTGCTTTTTTTCGGACGATTTAAATCCTCAGCGTCTAATTCTGGTAAATCACAAAAAGAAATAAAATATTTTAAGGCACTAACACATTGCCTGTGACTACTAATACTAAAATTTTCACCAGCCAAAACTATTTCAAAAAAATGATCAATGTCCTTTTTCTGTATAGACTCTATTTCTTTTGGCTTGTAGTAATCCATAAATCGCAATACAAAATAACCGTATGTACGAACTGTGCTTTGACTCAAGCGTTTGCCTTTTAAAAAACCAGTGTAACCCTTTAATAATTCCTTAAAATTCAAAGGTAGGCTAGCAAACATTTCTGCCATACTATGGCTTGGCTTAATTTTTTTTACAGGTTTATAAGTGTTTTCTGTTGGTTTTCTAAACTGACTGTAGTCTACATAATAGCCATGGCTTCTAAAATAATTAAATAATGTATAAATTGTGTTTTTAGAATATAAAACGTAAAACGTCTTATGTGTCTGTGACCATTTTACACCTTCTAAAGCTTTTACAATTGTTTTTGTTTCCTTATTATATTCAAAACCAATAGCAATCTGGTCATCATTGTTATGATACAACTTTGATAATGTAATCTTCATGATATTAAGTGTTTACAGAGGTTTTGAGTCCTTGTAAATTACATTAAAATCATGAATTATTAAAGATATATATTAAGAAACTACAAATTGTAGCGATTTATCTAAAGTAAAAAACAGCAAATTGCTTTAGCTCAAAAGTTAATCAACACTTTCTTCCATAGTATGATACACATTCTGAACATCATCATCTTCTTCTAGCTTTTCTAAAAGTTTCTCAACATCTTCTGCTTGTTCTGGTGTTAGCTTTTTAGTAACTTGTGGAATACGTTCAAAGCCAGAAGAAATAATTTCTATATTGTTCTCTTCGAGGTAAGCCTGAATTTTACCAAAACTTTCAAATGGTGCATAAACCATAACACTAGTGTGTTCAACACCATTTTCATCTTCGTCTGTGTCTTCAAAAATTTCTTCAACTCCAGAATCAATCAATTCTAATTCTAGCTCTTCTAAGTCTAAATCGTCACCTTTAATTTTAAAATTACAGGTATGATCAAACATAAAAACAACAGATCCAGAAGTCCCTAAACTACCATCTGTTTTATTAAAATAAGAACGGACATTAGCGACTGTACGTGTGTTATTATCTGTAGCTGTTTCTATAAGTACTGCAATACCATGTTGTGCGTAACCTTCAAAAAGGACTTCTTTAAAATCTCCTAAACTTTTATCTGAAGCACGCTTTATGGCACGTTCTACATTGTCTTTAGGCATATTTACAGCTTTGGCATTCTGTATTACAGCTCTAAGGCGCGAATTACTATCAGGATCCGGACCACCTTCTTTAACAGCCATTACAATATCTTTACCAATACGCGTAAAGGCTTTGCTCATAGCAGACCAACGTTTCATTTTCCTTGCTTTTCTAAATTCGAAAGCTCTTCCCATCTTAAATATATTTTTAGTTCCTGTAGAACAGGAATCTGTTAACGATTATGTTTTATGTAATGTGTAAAAAATAACACTGAAATTATATGTAGTGACACTTTTACCATAGCAAATCTAAGAAAATATTGAAATTGTTTGAAAAGGAATGAAACTAATTATAAAAAAATATAAGATTCAAGCTGAAAAACTTCTAAAACAAGACATAGGAAGCCTAATCACTCTGAAAATTTTTATTTTTCAACCATCAACCATCAACCATCAACCATCAACCATCAACCATCAACCATCAACCATCAACCATCAACCATCAACCAAGAATAACTAGTCCTCAACCTCTACAATAGCTTCAATGGCTTCTGCTAATTCAAAATCTTTAAGAGTTACTCCATCCGCATCATGCGTAGATAAGGATATTTTTAAAATATTATAAGTATTACTCCAGTCAGGATGATGGTTTAAAGCTTCACACTCAAAAGCGATGCGGCTCATAGCACTAAAACAATCCTTAAAATTGTCGAATTCAAATTCGGCATGAATCGCATTGTCATAATAATCCCAATCTGTTAAATCTAATAACTTCTTTTCTATAGTAGTATCGTCTAATTTCATAATAAGGTTTTAATTTGTTTAAAATTAATATATGGAAGCTACTGTAAGCTTATTTTCTGAGTTCTTCCAATATTTGTTGGCTCGTAATTTGAAGGTGTTTAGGCAATTTGTTAAACTTTGGAAGTACGGCCAAATACCGATCTTCATTTGTAGTATACACCTGTTTTAATAGTACTTTTTTATCGGTTAAAGTGCTGATAATGTCTTTTGTATAATCATCATGATGCACTAAATCCGAACTTCCTAAATGAAATACACCGTATTTATTTCTATTAATTATATAATGAATTTGTTGTGTGAGCTTTTTGTCGAGCATCACATTCATAATTAAATTAGGGAATACTTCAACAGATTCATTTTCTAAAATAGCTTGTTTTAATTCCTCAATTCTTGGTGAACTCGCACCAAATATCATAGGAACTCTAATAATAGCGACTTGTTTTTCAGGAAGACGTAATAATAAATTTTCAATTTTTATTTTGAAATGGCCATAAATGCTATGACTTAGTGTTTTGTCTAATTCATAACTAGGATATTTACTATAAGCATCAAACACATTCGCAGAAGATAGAAAAATAATTTTAGAACCAAAGCTTAATGCATATTCAGCAATGTGTTGGTGCACAATAGTCTGGGCATTAAAATTACCACGAAGTGCAGATATAATAATGGTAGGTTGACAAGCCTCTAAAATTTCATAAACATCATCTTCTTCCAAATTATACTGGAAGAATTGTTTATTTGTTTCAAAGGCTTTTAAAGGAGTTCTATAGGTACCAAAGGTTTTAAAATAAGGTCCCAATTCCTTATATATGGCATTGCCAATATAACCGCTAGCTCCAAGTATTAATATACGGTGCTTTTGAGGATCTAAATGTTTCTTCGTCATTAATCAAGCTACACGCTAGAAATTTAGCCTTTATAAAAGGAGCCTTTACAACGGTTGCTGGAATGGACTTTTTACGTACTTGAATAAATATCTTACTATCTACTTTAGAAAACACAGTAGGAACATAACCCATACCAATACCAATCCCTAAACTAGGACTCATTGTACCAGAAGTAACAACACCAATTGTTTTTCCGCTACCATCTACAATATCGTAACCATGACGCGGAATACCACGTTCATCGAGTTTAAAAGCCACTAATTTACGTTTTGGAGTATGTTCTTTTTCGGCTTTTAAAGCTTCGCTATTAGTAAAGTCTTTGTTGAATTTACAAACCCAACCTAGACCAGCTTCAATTGGAGACGTGGTATCGTCAATATCATTACCGTATAAACAGTAACCCATTTCTAAACGCAACGTATCTCTTGCCGCTAAACCAATTGGCTTAATGCCAAAATCTGCTCCTGCTTCAAATACCTTATCCCAAATTTGTTTGACTTCTGAATTTTTACAGTAAATCTCAAATCCGCCACTACCAGTATAACCTGTAGCTGAAATGATCACATTTTCAATACCTGCAAAATCGCCAACAACAAAATTGTAGAATTTAATAGCAGATAAATCATGACTCGTTAAAGATTGCATCGCTTCAACAGCCTTTGGACCTTGAATCGCTAATAACGAATAATCTTCGCTTAAATCGCGCATCTCAGCACCAACATCATTTTTAGAGGAAATCCAATTCCAATCCTTTTCAATATTACTCGCATTCACTACTAATAAATACGTTTCTTCTTTTAATTTGTAAATGATTAAATCATCTACAACACCACCATCATCATTTGGTAAACAGCTGTATTGTGCTTTTCCTATTTCTAATTTAGACGCATCGTTACTCGATACTTTTTGAATCAATTCTAAAGCATGTGGCCCTTCAATTAAAAACTCACCCATATGAGAAACATCAAACACTCCAACCGATGTCCTAACCGTTTCGTGTTCAATGTTAACACCTTCATATTGAACCGGCATGTTGTAGCCAGCAAAAGGAACCATTTTAGCACCAAGTGCATTGTGAGTAGAGGATAAAGCAGTATCTTTCATTGTGAATTATTTTAATTTTTAGATGTGCAAAACTACATAAATTTTACGAAGAATTTCATAATTTGATGCTAAGGAAATTGCCAATCCTTTAAAGAAATCAGTCTTAAGATTTAAGGTCTAAATTTTATCGCAAATTTTAAATACAGCAACAATCACAAAATCTCTAGGACGATAAAAACATCGTGTGGACGCGTTTGCGTGCTTTCGGATTAGTAATGATGACATTTATTTCACTAGTATAACACCCAGTTTTAATGTGTTACCTTTAATAAGTAACATTTTAACACACGTTATACCAATTAGAAATAGGGGGTTATGGTATGAAACACCTTTTTTGCATCTCAATATTTCTTCAAAGTCAACAATATTGCTTCTCAAAAAAATATCAAATGTTATATTAGATATGTGCCAAAATGGTATTAGAAATATTTAAGAAAAGCAACCTAGTTAAAAGGATTTATAAGAACAAAAAAAAACACCTCGTAAAAGGTGGTTTTTCTTATATGATCTATGTTTTAAGTCTTAAAATTGATATCTCACTCCTAAGGCAATATCAAAATCTAAATCGTTATTGACATCTCCAAAACCAATTTCTGGTCTAAAATCTAAAGATAACAACAACGGGAAATCAAAACTGTATTCAATACCTACATCACCAGCTAAAAAAACAAACGTTTCATTGTAGTCTTTTCCATCGACATAAAACTTATCAAAACTGTAAGAGCCAAGTCCGCCACCTGCACCAGCATACCAATTAAAACCTCCTTCTAAATCCCAAACCCATTGGTATAACCCCGCTAATTTAAAGCCGTCATAATTATTTCCACTTCTCCAGCCTAAATCTACTTCTAATCTATTGTTACCACCAAGTGCTCGTTGGTACGAAACTTCAGTACCAAAGCCATCACTATCGCCTAATCTTAAGCCAATTGCATTGTCTGCAATTTCTTGTGCCTGCGATAATGTTGTAAAACCAATAAATAATACGCTTAATAAAAATAATTTTTTCATAAATTTTCAAGTTTTAAATTTTATATTTAAACGGCTTTTACAGCCACTATTTATATAACGACAAAATTATGTTAAAATTGAATAGTCACGTTTTATTTTAAGACAAAATTATAACTCATTACAATAGATTATTAACCCTTATGCAAAACGAAATAGTTAAGGAATTAGAAACTTTAAAAACATTTTTAAATGGTGATTTACATGGAGATGGGTTAATGCGCAAATTATATGCTACCGATGCTTCGGTGTATAGAAAACTACCTTTGGCTGTTGCGCTACCTAAAAGTAATCAAGATCTTAAACAACTCATTAATTTTGCAAAACAACATAAGACGTCGTTAATTCCAAGAACCGCTGGAACCTCTTTGGCCGGACAATGTGTTGGTGATGGTATTGTCGTAGATGTCTCTAAATATTTTACACGAATTTTAGATATAAATGAAAAAGCTAAAACTGTAACCGTGCAACCTGGAGTGGTTAGAGATGAACTTAATAATTACCTTAAGCCTTTTGGTTTGTTTTTTGGACCTAACACATCGACTTCTAATCGCTGTATGATTGGTGGAATGGTAGGCAATAATTCTTCAGGAACTACTTCGATTCAATATGGAGTGACGCGAGACAAAGTTCTAAGGTTACAAACCATTTTAAGCGATGGGAGTGAAGTTGAATTTTCGAGTTTAACTTCTGAAGAATTTCAAGAAAAATTAAAATTAAAGAATCTTGAAGGTGCTATTTATAACACCATTTATAAGGAATTAAAATCAGAAAGCGTTCAAAAACAAATTCAAGATAATTTTCCAAAATCCGATATACATAGAAGAAATACAGGTTATGCTATTGATGAATTGATAAAGTCGGAGGTGTTTTCAGGTTCAAATTCAGGTTTTAATATGTGTCAACTTTTAGCCGGAAGTGAAGGCACCTTAGCATTTACAACAGAAATTACCTTGCAGCTAGATGACTTGCCACCATCGGAAAGCGCTATTATTGCTTTGCATTTTGAAAGTATAGCTAAATGCCTAAATGCTGTGGAAACTGTGATGCAACACAATCTGCATACCTGTGAGATGATGGATGACTCTATTTTAAATCTTACAAAACACAATAAAACACAACAAGAAAACAGGCAATTTATAGAGGGAAATCCTGCTGCTATTTTAATGTGTGAGCTCAAAGCAAATTCAAATGAAGAGCTTCAATCACAAATAAACGCATTGTTAGAAACGGTAAAAAGCATGAATTTAAGTTATGCTAATCCTGTTTTAAAAGGTGATGATATCAATAAAGCTGTAGAATTACGAAAAGCTGGTTTAGGCTTGTTAGGTAATATTATTGGTGATAAAAAAGCTGTGGCTTGTATTGAAGATACGGCTGTGGCATTGGAAGATTTAGATAATTACATTTCTGAATTTACAGCGTTAATGAAATCGTATAATCAAAACGCCGTGTATTATGCACATGCCGGAGCAGGTGAGTTGCATTTGCGTCCCATATTAGATTTAAAGCAATCTGAAGATGTTGTCTTATTCAGGAAAATTACAACTGATGTCGCTAAGCTAGTAAAGAAATATAAAGGCTCAATGTCTGGAGAACATGGTGATGGTATTGTGAGAGCGGAATTTATTCCTATGATGATTGGTGAGGCTAATTACAAGATTTTAAAGCATATCAAATCCGCTTTTGATCCGCATAATATTTTTAATCCAGGAAAGATTGTAGACGCCTATCCGATGGATAAAAGTTTTAGATATGTAGTGGGCAGAAAAGAACCTCAAATTGAAACCTTATTTGATTTTTCTGCTTCTGAAGGCATTTTACGTGAAGCCGAAAAATGTAATGGTTCTGGTGACTGTAGAAAATTACCTGAATTTGGAGGTGTTATGTGCCCAAGTTATAGAGCCACTAGAAACGAAAAAGATACGACCAGAGGACGCGCAAATGCGCTCCGAGAATTCTTAACTAATTCTGAAAAAGCAAACCGATTTGATCATGAAGAATTGAAAGAGGTTTTTGATTTATGTTTGAGTTGTAAAGCATGCGGAAGTGAGTGTCCAAGTAGTGTTGATGTAGCGAGTTTAAAAGCCGAATTTCAATACCAATATCAGAAGGCTAATGGTGTGCCTTTTAGAACGAAGTTATTCGCTTATAATAATAAAATAAATGGCTTAGCTAGTCGTATTCCTAAGCTTACTAATTTTATGTTTTCTAATGGATTTACAAGTTCAATTATTAAATCTATTGGCGGCATTGCAAAAGAACGAAGCTTGCCTTTAATCTCAAGTAGAAGTTTATATAAAGAATTTCAAAGCTCTAGTAATAAGTTAATTAACAGTAATTTTATTAAAGAAGTTATATTATTTAATGATGAGTTTACAAATCATTTAGATACCGAAATAGGTGTCGATGCCATTGCGTTGTTGAGTCGTTTAAATTATAAAGTGACTATGATTTCTCATTCCGAATCAGGACGCTCAATGCTATCGAAAGGACGACTTGAAGATGCCAAAAAAGTAGCCAATGCAAATGTTTCAAAATTCAAAAAGATAGTGTCAGAAACCACACCATTGATAGGTATTGAACCGTCTGCTATTTTAACCTTTAAAGATGAATACTTAAGATTGGCAGATGATAACGAAGGGGCAAAATCAATCGCTAAACACACCTTTTTGGTAGAGGAATTTATTCAACAAGAAATTGCATTAGGGAATATAACTTCAGCTCAATTTACAACAGAAACTAAAACCATAAAATTCCATGGTCATTGTCATCAGAAAGCATTAGCCAACCAAATGGCGAGTTTTGCTATTTTGAATTTACCAAAACACTACAACGTGACAATAATTCCTAGTGGTTGCTGTGGTATGGCAGGTAGTTTTGGTTACGAAAAAGAACATTACGATGTAAGTATGCAAATTGGTGAGCAAACCTTATTTCCGGCGATTAGAAAGTGTTCTGGTGATACTGTGATTGCAGCCAATGGCACCAGTTGTAGACATCAAATTAAGGATGGAACCGGTAGAATTGCAAAACATCCAATTTCTATACTAAAAGCCGCTTTACTTTGATTTTTTCTTTTTAGGTTGCTCTACAATTGTAATTGCAGCAATAAGGTCTTGTGTATTCATCACCTTAATGTCTTCGTCGGCAAAAAAAGGGGCGAGCTTATCTTTATTGTAACTATAGACTTTCCAGCGTTTAAACTGGTATTCTAGAGCCGTAAAATTTTCAACCCAATCACCAGAATTGAGGTAGGTTGTTTTACCGTATTTATTCCCTTTTATGAGCATTTTGGGTTGGTGAATATGTCCGCAAATAACGTAGTCATAACCATTTTCAATAGCGAGGTCTGTCGCTACTTTTTCAAAGTCATTAATGTATTTTACGGCACCTTTTACACTGCTTTTTATCTTTTTAGATAGAGAATAACGTTCTTTTCCAAGTTGATCTAAACACCAGTTTATAAACCGGTTAATAATAATTAAAAGATCATAACCCCAACCACCAAGTTTAGCTAGCCATTTGGCATTTTGAATTGAAATATCAAATACATCACCATGAAAAAACCAGGCTTTTTTACCATCGAGATTTAGAACTAATTTATTCACGATAGAAATGTTACCAATTTCTGTGTCTGTAAATTTTCGTAGCATTTCATCATGATTTCCCGTAATGTAAATGACTTCAACACCGTTGGCAGCAAAATCCATAATTTTTTTAATAATGCGCAGATGTGATTTGGGGAAGTATCGTTTTTTAAACTGCCAAATATCAATGATATCGCCATTGAGTATCAGTTTCTTTGGTTCTATACTATTTAAATAGGTTAAAAGTTGTTTGGCATGGCATCCAAAAGTACCCAAATGAACATCGGAGATTACGGCTATTTCAACTTTTCGCTTTAGATTCACGGTTCGTTATTTATTGATTACAAAGAACAGTATATTTTTTTAACTAGCTGTAAACCAATAATCAGCAAATTGTTATTAATATGTTACCAAAAATAACCAGATTTTATTTGAAGTTAACATTGCTGTAACACCGTAAAAATCGCCCTTCAATTTTCGTTTTACTAATAATACAATTACATTAGCGTAAAATTTATTTCAATGGCAGGCAATTCTTTCGGAAAGTTATTTAAACTCACCACGTTTGGTGAATCTCATGGTGTAGCAATAGGTGGAATTATCGATGGTTGTCCGGCAGGATTAGAACTCGATTTTGAAGCCATTCAGAACGAATTAAACCGACGTAAACCAGGACAATCTAAAATTGTAACCCAACGTAAAGAACCTGATACTGTAGAGTTCTATTCTGGTATTTTTGAAGGGTTAACCACAGGTACGCCAATTGGTTTTGTAATTCATAATACCAACCAGAAATCTAAAGATTACTCACACATAAAGGATGTTTATCGTCCTAGTCATGCTGATTATACTTATGAAAAAAAGTATGGTGTAAGAGATTATAGAGGCGGAGGGCGAAGTTCTGCTCGTGAAACGGCTTCACGTGTTGTAGCAGGTGCTATTGCTAAACAATTTTTAGCTTCAATTGAAATTAATGCGTTTACGTCTTCAGTAGGTGATATTTTCATAGATAAACCTTATCAAGATTTAGATTTTAGTAAAACAGAATCAAACGTTATTCGTTGTCCAGATGAAGCAACAGCAGCAAAAATGATTGCTAAGGTCGAAGCGATTAAAAAGCAAGGCGACACCATTGGTGGTACTATAACTTGTGTGATTAAAAATGTACCTGTTGGACTCGGAGAACCTGTTTTTGATAAATTGCATGCAGAATTAGGAAAAGCTATGTTATCGATTAATGCGGTCAAAGGTTTTGAGTATGGAAGTGGTTTCTGTGGAGCAAAAATGACAGGTAGCGAACACAATGATTTGTTTAATGAAGATGGGAGTACAAAAACTAATTTATCTGGCGGTATTCAAGGAGGGATCTCTAATGGTATGGATATTTATTTTAGAGTGGCATTTAAACCTGTAGCAACAGTCATTCAGAAACAGGATGCTTTGAATAGTGCTGGTGAAATTGTAGAAATGCAAGGCAAAGGCAGACACGATCCTTGCGTTGTGCCAAGAGCTGTACCTATTGTTGAAGCAATGGCTGCTTTAGTGATAGCGGATAATATACTCTTGCGTAGGCAAGAATCTCGGGAATGGTAATTAATGTTCTGACGGTGTTTTTTTGATCGTTTAGAAACTAGAATTTTCGTTTATGATAGTAATAAACTATTTTTAGGCATTACTATAAATCGAATTTGTTTTGTCATTTACCCGACTAAAAACATAAATAATTAATTAAGAGATTCCTGCATTCAAAAGGAATAAAGCATATGAAAAAACTAGCATTACATTGGAAGATTATTATTGGAATGGTTCTAGGTATCATTTGGGCTTTAATTTCAAGCACAATGGGTTGGAGTCAATTCACAATTAATTGGATAGATCCATTTGGTACTATTTTTATCAATTTACTAAAGCTTATAGCAGTTCCATTAGTGTTGTTTTCAATAATAAGTGGAGTTGCTAATATTGGAGATCCTAAGAGTTTAGGAAGAATGGGAGGTAAGACCTTAGGGATTTACTTGCTCACAACAATAATGGCAATTTCATTAGGATTAGTATTAGTCAATGTCTTTAAACCGGGTGAACTTATTGATAAACAAAGTCGAATAGATAACCGTATAAGTTATGAAATTTGGGCAGCTAGTGAAGGTCATGAAATTAAGGATGGTATAAATTTTCTTCAAGATCCAGAGTATTTTGAGCGAGCTGAAGAGATTTCAAAACTATCAAAAAGTCAACTTCAAGCAGCATCAGTTAAGGATAAAATGGAGACAGTCAAAAAACGTAAAGAGACAACTCCGTTACAACCTTTGGTAGATATTGTTCCTAGTAATTTTTTCCATTCGTTATCCAATAATGGGTTAATGCTTCAGATTATCTTTTTTGCGATTTTCTTTGGGGTGTGTTTATTGTTTGTACCAACAGAGAAGTCACAACCAGTACTAAATTTAGTAAATGGAGTCAATGACGTCTTCTTAAAGATGGTTGATATTGTTATGCAAGGAGCCCCATTTTTTGTATTTGCGTTGTTAGCTGGTGTTGTAAGTAAAATGGCAGGTGACGATATTAGTAAGGTTGTAGAGATTTTTAAAGGTTTAAGTTGGTATTCAATTACTGTTTTAACAGGCTTGCTTTTAATGATTTTTGTGATTTATCCTCTGATATTAAAACTATTCGTAAAACAAATACCATATAAAGGTTTCTTTAAGGCGATGAGTCCGGCGCAGACCTTAGCATTTTCAACATCGAGTAGTGCGGCTACACTTCCCGTAACAATGGAATGTGTTGAAGAAAACCTAGGTGTAGATAAAAAAATAAGCAGTTTTGTACTTCCTATTGGAGCAACCGTTAATATGGATGGTACAAGTATGTATCAAGCTGTAGCAGTTATATTTTTAGCGCAAATGCATATGATCGATTTAACCATAGGACAACAAATAACTGTAGTATTAACCGCAACGTTAGCGTCTATTGGTTCGGCAGCTGTACCAAGCGCTGGTTTGGTTATGTTGATTATCGTATTGAGTTCAGTAGGACTTAATCCGGCTTGGATTGCTATTATTTTTCCGGTGGATAGAATATTAGATATGTTTAGAACGGTTGTTAATGTCACAGGTGATGCAACGGTATGTTCGATTATAGCCGATGGTGAAGACATGTTAGATTACAGAGAACATGAAAACCCTAGTGAAACATTTGATTTAGATTCTTAAGTTTCAAAATGTTGAAATATGATAAATTATTTTAACTTTATACAATAGAAATTAACAAAGTAAAAATGAAGCACAATTTAGTATGTCGTATTCAATTCCCTTGATTTAATGCATAATCAATTAGAAATAATTCATTTAAATTCAGATTTAGTTTCGGTAGAATGGCTAAATAAGCACGCTGATGCCACGAATTTAATAGTGCTAGATGCTACAATTAATAAAGTTATTAGTTCTGTTTCTACACGACTACCTAATGCTAGATTTTTTGATATTAAACAAAAATTTAGTGCTGTTTCTGCACCTTTTCCAAGTACCTTACCTTCAAAAGAGCAATTTCAAAACGAAGCGCAATTATTAGGAATCAACAATGATTCTGCAATTGTGGTTTATGATGATAAAGGCCTTTACTCAAGTGCTAGGGTTTGGTGGTTATTTAAAGTTTTTGGCTTTAAAAATATCGCAGTTTTAGATGGAGGCTTACCGCAATGGGAACATCAAGGTTTTAAAGTTGAAAATTATACTGATGAAACGTATGTTAAAGGTGATTTTGAAGCAGAATTTCGCGCTAATTTAATGACGGATTTTAATGGTATTAATCAATTGAATAAGGATACCAATACTTTAATAATCGATGCTCGTTCTGAAGATCGTTTTCTTTGTAAGGTAGACGAACCAAGAGATGGATTACGACGTGGCACCATCCCAAATTCAAAAAACTTACCCTATACAACATTATTTGAAGGGTATAAAATGAAGTCTAAAGACAAGCTTGCAACTCTTTTTAAGGCTTTAGTTGAAAATGAAACTCAAATAGTATTTAGTTGTGGCTCTGGTATTACGGCTTGTGTTTTAGCGTTAGGAGCAACACTTTGTAATTATAATAATTTAATTGTCTATGATGGTTCATGGACAGAATATGGAAGCTTAACACCTTAATTAAATGAACACAATCGACTGGACGCGAGATGAACTCGTAGCCTACATTCTGCTTTTTGCTGCAAATTCTGATTTTAAAGAAAAACCTGAAGAAAGAAATCTGATTCTTTCTAAAGTAGATAAGCAAACATTTCAAGACATTCATGATGAATTTGATCGTGATAATGACTATCAAGGCATCAAGAAAATTACGACGAGTTTAGAGCAACATAATTATACTAAAGACGATATTGATATTCTACTTGAAGATATAAAGGTTTTATTCCTTTCTGACGGTGATTTTGATATTACAGAACAAAATATGTATCGTTTTTTAGAGCGCTTATTAAAGTCTTAAAAAAAAGCCTCAAAACGAAAATAGCTTTTCTATCAAAAGTATTGATACTTATAAGAAGCAAGACATTTTTCTTATGAGAATTAAACTCATTCCTAACTAACGGAAGTTAGGGTCTAATTGAAACTATTTTGTTTTGAGGCTATGTTAAGTTATAGGTTAACGCGTTTTCCTTTCGGAAATTTTACGGTGTAGGAATGTTTAACATTTTTTAAGGCATTCGGTTCTAAATCTAAGATCCATTTTAAGATGCCTTTGTCTTCATCATAGTTAGAGTTGCCTGTTTCTATGTCATCAATTTTTATAGTCTTATCTTGACTTTTAGGAATGCGATCTAAAACAGTAATCTGAATATCAGATGGTTTGTTGTTTTTAATTTCAATTTCAAAAGCTTTCTGAATCACTTTATTATTCCCTACAAATGTAGTCTTTTTAAAATCGTTTAGTTGCTTACGTTTTACAATAATATTAGGGTCTACACCAAGCGAAACTGTTAAACTATCTGTGGTCGCGCTAGGATTAATATTGGTTTTACCAGAATAGCTACCTTCAAAATATACATTAGCTTCGGCAGGTAATAAATTGTACTGCTCCCAATTTCCAATTTTAGCCGTCAAAAATACATTTTCGTTTAGTACAGGTGCTGTAAAATAATTATAAGTCGCAGGTACGCTGAATTGATCTATTTCTATCACTGAAATATCTCCGTCTGAAGGAATACTGTGTTTTTTATTGATTTCGAATCTTGTGTTGGTGATACCTGTTTCAATGATATTACCATTTGATGTATAATTTTCTGGCTTTTCATAAAGCTCTTCTTCAAAATCGTCATCAATCATTAACTGTACTTTATTTTTGTATCCTGGTGTTTTAATTTTTTTTTCTGTTGACGTTCCATAGCCCACAACAACGACTTCATCTAACCTAACGTCGTTATCTAAAGTTATATTCATAATACTAGAATGAATCGGTAGTTCTTCGGTTTTCATGCCGATATAAGAATAACGCAGTGCGTTTCCAGAGCTTGTTTTTAAATTATATCGTCCATCAAAATCGGTTTGTACACCATTCGTAGTTCCTTTCTCAATAACACTAACCCCTGGTAATGGTAGGCCGTCAGAAGCCGAGGTAACAACTCCAGAAACATTTTTTACCAATGGATTATATTTATAATTGTAACTTCTAGTGGCGCGTTGCGATTGGTAATTACGGTATGAACTAATGAAGTTTAAATACTTCGGATTTACTATTGGTTTTTCGTTATTAGTGTTTGGATCACTTGTGGAAAGTACTAAGTTGATATTGTTCCAGTCACAACCTGAATTTTGAAAAACATGTGCTTTATATTCTAAACTTATAGGAATATTAATTTTTTCGGCTTTTAAATCGTAAATAGGAAACCAACCTGCATTTTTAATATTGTATTTAATTTTTAAATCTAAGGACGTAGCGATGTCGCTATTAAGCTTTAATTTTATTTTGCCTGTTTGCACTTTTTTATCAACATTTAGTTCAGTAAGTTGCTTGTTGATGTTTGCCTGTCTATTGGTGTAGTTTTTTATGGCTTTAAGAGATTTGTTTGTTGCCATTTTCAATTCTGTAATTCGTGTTCTATAATACGTAGCAAATGTTTTAAGCTTTTCTAAGCTTACAGCTTGGGTTTCGTTTCCTAATTTTTTATTACTCTGTATAAGGCTTAATTCTTCATTGTATCCTGCGATTAAATCGTATTGATGTTGCATTTTAGACGCAAGAGATTCTAATTCATTTTGTAAAGACGTAATAGAATCATTTTGTTTTTGCTTAGATAAATAGTTAATGCCATAGTTAATTGATAAAATAGAGGCCTGTTTTAAACCTGAAACCTGAATACTACTTTCTTCAATATATGGTGATAAGCCGTTGAGCGTAATTTCAGATTTACCAGAATTGAGGCGCAATGACGTTTCACGATTAATTTCCGCTCCATCTAAATAGACGGTTACAGACGTTATTTTACTTGGCTGCTGAAATGCATTCAATAGTTGTACAGTTATGAATAAGCCACAAATAAGAAGCGGTTTAAAGAATTTTGATTGGATTATCATAATTTTAGAATATTTATGTTTATCCAAAATTAGAGAAATGTTAGTTTGACAAAAATCACAAATGAGTAAAATATAGTATTTGATTAGTAAGTGCGTGTTATCAATTAGTAAGGCAATTACTATTAAAATGTTATTGATGGATATAATTGACACTTTTGGAACTAAAATCAATTATATATAGTCTTATATCGAGTTTTTTGTGTAGAATTTTGAGATGTATATACCTTTGTGGTAACAAATTAATGTGCTATTAATCAATTCATTATTACCCTCAATATAGAATTACAATATTTTTTTGTTTTTAATTAAATTTAGTTTAAAGTAAGTTGTTAAATTAAAAAAGCCCTTTCATTGGTTGTGAAAGGGCTTTTTTTATGGGACTAATTTTCGAGATAGTCTAGTCTAGAAATTTAGCTTTTAATTCAGATGTAGGAATCATACACGCGGCTTTTTTGCCATACCATTTATAGCGATTTTTAGCAATGTAATTGTAAACCCAATTACGAATAAATGCTGGTATAATTAAGAATATCGATAATATATTTGTTGGGAAGCCCAATTGTTTTGCTATTTGTAATGCCGCTGTAGACTTATAGGTAAGCCTGTTTTTAATAGGATTATAGAGTAGAATAGAATCTGTTTGTTCAGTATCGATATTAAATGTTTTAATAATCGTTTTTCCTATATCACTTTGAAGCGGTGCAAATAAGAATTTGTTGGCATTATCCCGCTTAATTACGTATAACACACTAGCGTTGCAAAGATTGCAAACTCCATCAAAAAGAATGAGCTGTTTGTTGTTGGGAATAGTTATCATTTTTTAGCTGTTTCAACTAATTCTAATTGATCTAAACTAACATTGGTTGTAAACATACCATAGTTAACATTGGCTTTACCTTTTTCAATAGAGTCAATGCTTCCAATAGCTCTGCCATCATGCATTCTTACACGATCGTTAATTTTTAATATTGGTTTTGGTTTTTCTATTTTAGCTTCTTTTTTCTTTGCTTCTTTTTTCTTTTTACGGATAACTTCAACCTTCTTTTCAGCTTCTTCTTTTATCAATTTTTCTTTATGCTTTTCGGCGCGTTTTTGTTTTGCGGAAACCTTTTTACGTTTAGAGTTTTCTATTTGAACGAGTCTGAATAATTCAGCCATCAATTCACGCTTTTTTTTGTCTTCAAAATACTTTTCAGAAATATCATTGACCTTCTGTCCTAAGTAAATTAAGCGTTGATTAGAATCGTACAATTCTTGAAAACTTTCTAGCTTCTTTTGAACCTTAGCATTGACTTCCTCTAATTTATCCGCTTCAGAAATCTTCTTTTTTTCGTTTTCTTTTAGCGAACGTTCCGTTCGTTCTAGTTTACTACGTTCTTTTTGAAGTTTAGCAATGGTAGCATCAAAGCGTACTTTACCACGTTCAATCTTCTTTTTTGATTTGTTTATTAAACTATACGGAATACCATTTTTCTGAGCCACTTCAAAGGTGAACGAGCTTCCTGCTTGTCCAACCACCAATTTATACATAGGCTCTAACGTTTTCTCATTAAAAAGCATATTTGCATTTTTAATATGAGGTAATTCGTTGGCCAATAGTTTTAAATTAGAATAATGTGTGGTGATAATCCCAAACGCTTCACGTTCGTAAAATACTTCTAAAAAGGTTTCGGCTAAGGCACCTCCTAATTCAGGATCACTTCCTGTACCAAATTCATCTATCAGAAAAAGCGTTTTATTATTACACTTCTTAAGGAAATAATTCATCTGTTTTAACCGATAGCTATAGGTGCTTAGGTGGTTTTCTATAGATTGATTATCGCCAATATCACTTAAAATGCGATCAAATAAACATACATGACTACGCTCGTGCACAGGAATAAGCATACCACTCTGTAACATGGTTTGGAGTAAACCGACCGTTTTTAAAGTTATGCTTTTTCCTCCTGCATTAGGGCCAGAAATAACAATAATTCTGCTATCTTTTTCTAAACCAATAGTTTGAGGGAATGTTTTTTCTCCTTTTTCTTTGTTGTTTAAATAGAGTAGTGGATGGTAGGCATCTCGCAAATGCATACTACGATCCTTAGAAAATTCTGGTAAAATGGCATTCATGCTTAGCGCATATTTGGCTTTAGCTGAAATGACATCTAAGTTGGTTAGAAATTCTTGATAATCTCTAAGCAACGGTAGGAATAACCGAATATAGTCGGTTAATTCTTTTAATATTTTTATGACTTCTTCCTTTTCCTCGTATTCTAAATTATTAAGCTCTCTAGTGTGTTGCAGTGTGGTTTCAGGTTCAATATAAACGATACTTCCTGTTTTGCTTCCACCCAATATCGCTCCTTTTACTTTACGGCGATACATTGCTTTTACGGCAAGGACGCGTTTGTTTTCTACCACAGATTCACGAATATCATCAAGATAATCAAGATTGTGATACGTATGTAATGCTGAAGAAAAACTACTATTGATTTTTCCTTTTAGTAAGTTTATAGATTTACGTAAGGTTGAAAGTAGAGGAGAAGCGTCGTCTTTAATATCAGCAAAACGATCAACGACAGCGTCTACTTGAGTTATAATAGAAGTATTAACTTCAATATGTCTACCAAACTGATATAGTTTTGGGTAATACTCTTCAAACTTTTCTAAAAATTTTAAAATTGAATTTACCGTTAACGACATACTTACTAGTTTTTGCAAACTAGAAACCTCGAGATAGGTGTTTTCAATTTTTAGTAATTTTAATTCCTTAGCGATTGTTTCAAACCCATGATTTGGAATTCTATTATCATTTTCAAAGGACGACAAGTATTCATTGACGTAGATAAGTTCACGCATTAATTGGTCTTCCTCGTTAAAAGGAAGAATAGATAATACGGCCTCTTTACCTAAAGCTGTAATGGCGTGTGAACTAACTTGATTTAAAACCGTAAAAAACTCAAGGTCGTTTAAGGTTTTTTCATGAATGTTTATCATGTATAACAGTGCGTTTTTAGAATTGCAAATTTATGATATTATGTAACACTATACGTATGAAGACACGGCTAATACAATTAGAGTTACAATTATTAATATGATGAATAGAGGGAAAATAAATTTCAACCATTTACTAAAGTTAACCTTTGCAACGGCAAGCGAAGCTAAAATTAGTCCTGTTGGGTTGATTAGATAGAAAAGTCCTAATCCATATTGGTAGGTGTTAACAACTACTTCACGACCTATTCCAACGGTATCTGCTAAAGGAGCCATAATGGGCATCGTAAGCACGGCCATTCCTGAAGAACTTGGGATAAAGAAAGATAATCCGGAATAAATCATAGTCATTACTCCAGCAAAAATCCCTTTATTCATTCCTGTGGTAATATCACTTGCATAATACAACAGCGTGTCGCTTATTAAACCGTCGGTCATTAAAACGGTGACACCTCTAGCAATACCAATTATTAATGCGACACCTAATAAATCTCCTGCACCTTTTACAAACGTTTCTATAAAATCTGTTTCACTGATCTGAATAATGAATCCAATTAAAATAGAACTAATTAAGAATACCGTTGTCATTTCTACAAACCACCAGTCTAGCATTGAAACACCAATAATCATAAAGATAAAACTACAGGTAAAGACGAATAGGGCCAATTTTAACCTCCAATTAAAATTAATGTGAGTGGTGTCTTTTAGAGTAAATAATTCAGCGATTTGATTTCTTTGGTCGTAAACAAGTGATTTACTTGGATCGTTCTTAACGCGTTTAGCGTAACGCATAATATATATTATGGTAATAGATAAGCATAAAACCAACATAAACACACGACCATACAAACCAGTTGTCCAATTAATACCAGCAGCATCACTAGCGATAATTGTAGAAAACGGATTTATGGTTGAGCACATAGTACCTATTGCAGAGCCAAGGAAAATACAAGCAATACCAACTATAGCATCATATTCTGCTGCTAAAAAAACAGGAATTAAGATAGGAAAAAAAGCAATAGTTTCTTCTGCAAAGCCAAATGTTGTACCTCCCAAAGCGACCAAAGTGGTAACTAACACAATGAGTAATGATTCTTTGCCTTTTAATACGACGGCTAATTTTGTAATAGCTGCATCAAATGCTCCAGATTGGTTTAGAATACCAATTAAACCACCAATAATTAGGACTAAGAAAATGATATCCGCAGCTTCAATAATACCTTTTACTGGAGATTTTACAAAATCTAAAACACTTTGTGGTTTAGGGTCTAATTTTTTATACGTTTCAGGGATATTAATCGGTTTATAAATATCTCCATTTGTAAATTTTTCTATAGGAATTTTAATATTTAAGTCATCAAGAGACGCTTGTGATGCTGTTAAGCTTATTTCCTTATCTAGACTTAAACGTGTAAATTTGTTTGTTGAGGAATCATAACTTAAGGTATCATACTTTCCTGCAGGAACAAACCAGGTTAAAAGTGTTACTAAACCTGCAATTATAAACAATATAGTTTGTGCAGAAGGGAATTTTAGATTTTTCATTCTGAGTTATTTATAGGTAAATTTAAGTCTTAATAGGATGTAATCTGTTTTAAAAAATGAATGTAAATATAGACCAAAGCTGGAAAACTTATCTCAATCTAGAATTTGAAAAGCCTTATTTTAAAGATTTAACCGCTTTTGTAAAGCATGAATATGAACATTATACTTGTTTTCCTAAACCGTCAGATATTTTTAATGCTTTTAATCATTGCCATTTTCAGGATTTAAAAGTGGTGATTCTAGGGCAAGATCCATATCATGATATTGGACAGGCAAATGGACTGTCTTTTTCTGTAAATGATGGTATAAAACACCCACCGTCTTTAGTTAATATTTTTAAGGAGATTGAACAAGATTTGGGGCTTCCTTATCCTAAAAGTGGTAACTTAACGCCTTGGGCTGATCAAGGTGTGTTACTTTTAAATGCAACACTTACGGTTAGAGCACATAAAGCAGGTAGCCACCAAAAGAAAGGTTGGGAGCAATTTACAGATGCCGTCATTAAAACAATTAGTAAAGAAAAGAATAATGTTGTATTTCTACTCTGGGGAGGCTTTGCTAAACAGAAAAGGAAATTCATTGATACCACTAAGCATATTATTTTAGAAAGTGGTCATCCCTCTCCATTGAGTGCCAATAGAGGTTATTGGTTTGGAAACAAGCATTTTAGTAAAACTAACTCCCAATTGGCGCTAGTTGCTGATTCGACTCTAATTGATTGGAAACTAGAGTAGCAGTCTTTTTAGGAGTCTTTTTAGTTTTTTTTGTAAGTGTTACTTCAAAATCTACTTTTTTAGTAGATTTATTACAACTAAAAATTAATAGTATAAAGTTAAATGCTACTAAGCATGATAATATCAGAGCTATGTTTAGAATCATATTAATCTGTGGTGTAGTTTATTGAAAGATATTGGTTATATCAAAAGTAACAAAAATTATCAAATTTTAAAAGATAATAAAAGAAGAGTTTTCTCTTAATTAAAAGTGACCTAACTGATTATCCTAATTTTAGGCTATAAAAATAGGATTACATTTTATGAATTAAATCTTGGTAATCTACTTTTTTTGAAATGATTTTTAGGTCATATAGTTGCTCTTGCACGTTGTTTAACGTCTTTTTATCCATAACACTTTGAGACCATTCGGTTAATGACAACCACTCTTGTACATCCTCTAATTCTTGCTCGTATCGGTTAGCTATGGTTTTATCTATACTTGGTATGGATTTAAACTCGGCTGTCGTTTCATTAATTATATCTAAAATTGTTTCTAAATCGGCTTCATTATTATCTATGAAATCTTGACGAACGGCAATAACAAAACAAGGCCAAGGGGATTTACAATTATCAATTCTTCTAAAAACACCTTCATCTACAATCGGTTTAGTGGTGAATTTTTCCCACATAAAATAATCAGCATCACCATTGGTTAAGCCTTTAATAGCTCCGTCTAAGTTTTTGATGACCTCAAAATTTAAATCTTTTTCTAAATCCCAGTTATTGTTTTTAGCATTTATATAGGCCATTAGGTGCGAACCAGATCCATATCTACTGATGGCTGCTCTACTACCTTTAATGTCTTCAACTGTCTTAAAATTAGAATTAGCAGCAACATGAACACCCCAAATTAAAGGGGTTTCAACAAAGGTCTGAACGATTTTAGAAGGGTTACCTTCAATAATATCCTTTACAATACCTTCGGTTAATATCACAGCCATATCAATTTCTCCAGAACGCAATGCTTTGGTCATAGCGCCAGTTCCACCGTAATAATCGTGCCATCTTAGATTAATGTCTTGATCTTTATATTCACCATTTTTAAGTGTTAAATACCATGCTAAATTAAAGTGTTCTGGTACTCCACCAATATTTACTTTTTTCATATTAATGCCCACGAAAGTGGGTATCATTTTTTGTTAATCTTCTGTTTTTCTATGAAAATTACTTTCATATTATATATTAACGATACGCTCTAAAGCATACAAAATTAATTTATTAACTGTTTTTTTTGGATCTTCACTAAAATCGCCGTTGGCTCTATTAGCAATGATAGCATTTAATGATAAAGCTTCATGGCCTAATAATTTTGATAGTCCGTAAATAACAGAGGTTTCCATTTCAAAATTTGTAATTCTAAAATCCTTATAACTAAAGGTGTCCAATTTATGGTTTAAATCAGCATCTTGCAAAGGTAACCTTAAAACGCGACCTTGTGGACCATAAAATCCTCCTGCAGTACCTGTCATGCCTTTATGAATAGAATCACTTACAAAGTAGTTTTCTAAGAATTTACTATTTTCTATTATAATTGGTCTAGCTTTATTTTTATCCCAATTGGTATGTTTAATAAATGCATCTTCAACTTCCGGATTACAAATACCATCAATTTGATAGAAATGTAGCATGCCATTAATATCTAGGGCATGTGTACTAATTAAAAAGGCGTCTACTGGTATGTCATTATGCAAAGACCCAGATGTCCCTATTCTTATAATATTTAAGCTGGTCAGTTCTGTTTTTGGTTTTCTAGTTTTTAAATCGATATTAACTAGAGCATCTAATTCATTTAATACAATATCAATATTATCAGGGCCGATTCCTGTTGAAATTACCGTAAGACGTTTATCTTGGTAATAACCGGTTTGTGTCTTAAATTCACGTTTTTGAGTGCTAAATTCAATACGGTCAAAATGCGTTGTGATTTTCTCTACACGATCTTGATCACCAACAAAAATAATAGTGTCTGAAATATTTTCGGGTTTTAAATTTAGATGGTAAACACTACCATCCGGATTTAATATAAGTTCTGAATTTTTAATTGACATATGTTAGAGTTTTTTTATTAATTTATTCTGAGTTACGCTAAATTGATAGTCTAGACGGTTGACGCCACCATAAACCATAGCATTGTTTATTTCTGACGCAAAGTTATGATGTCTTAATAACGCTTCGTGACCTTTTCTATTTAAGGTAAGTTGATTTTCAGTTTTTTCAAAAAATATAGAGAGCTTTTCAATAAGACGTTTTAATTGTGTGTCTCCATAACCATAATAACCTTGATAATTAAGGCTATAGCCGAGTAGATGGTGTTCTGATTTTATTTCATTATCTCGTACCAATCTAAGAATATTATCTTCTAAAACGTTAAGTCCACTTTGCTGGTGTGGAAATCGTTTTAAATGTGCTTTCAGACAATTGCTCATATATTTAAAATTAGAGTTTGTAACAATATAGGGTTTTAGAATGTTATGATCTTTACCACAATACGTTCTCCAAAGTGCGATTGCAAATTCGATATCTTTTTGAGTTAAAAGAACTTTATTATTATAGTGCTCTTTCAGTTGTTGAGGGGTTAGCTCACTTAAGCTTTTTAGGTTTTTTTCGCCTTTAATACGTCCGCTACAAATAAGGTATAGCGGTTTATTTATTTCTTTTTGATGTAATAAATTAATAACGCCGAGTAAATTGATATGGCAGAATAAATCATACTCAAACCATAAGTTGATTTCATTATAATTTTCAACATTATCTAATTTTGAAAGTTCGGTTTCTAGTTCTTTTGTGTCAACTTCAATATCATAGTATTCTTTAAGGAATTTGGCTCTGATTTTAAAGAATTCTTCCGAGTTTATAGCTGGAATGGTAGGGCCTTCACATAACATTTCTTGCCATGTAAAAATATCTTCCGTAAAATCTAATTCACGTAAATACTCGGTAAGACTACCTCCGTTGGTAATATGTAAAACATTTTTAGTCATATAACTTATCCGCCTACGCGTTTTACATTAAATCCTTTTTCTTTTAATATAGCCATAATTTTATCCCTGTAATCTCCTTGGATAATTATTCTATCATCTTTAAAACTACCTCCAACGCTAAGTGTTGTTTTTAGTTCTTTGGCTAATTTTTTAAAATCTTCTGTAGCTCCCGTATACCCTTCAAGAATAGTAATAGGTTTGCCTTTCCTTTTTTCATATTTACAGATTATAGGATCGTCTTGAAGCCATAAATTAGTCTTAGAATCCTCAGCGTTATCTGTAGGTTCTGGAGTATGATCTGGGAATAGATTTTTTAATTGATCTTGTAAGTCCATTTGTTCAATTTACAGTCTCAGTTCTCAGTCTTAGTCAATCATTTACAATAAGTAATTGTGACTGTAACAGATTAACTGAGTACTATTTTTTTATAAGTCCAAGCTCAATTAAACGTTCGTTTAAAAACTCGCCAGCCGTAATATCCTCAAATTGTTTTGGATTATCCGCATCGATACAGCTTTCTAAAACATCTAATTTCATTTCACTAACAGGATGCATAAAAAATGGCATAGAGTAGCGCGATGTGCCCCAAAGTTCTCTTGGCGGATTTATAACACGGTGTATTGTGGATTTTAATTTGTTATTAGAGTGGCGCGATAACATATCTCCTACATTAATCATGAGTTCATCTGGCTCTGCAATAGCATCAATCCATTCTCCATCGTTTCGCTGTACCTGAAGTCCACGACCTTGTGCACCCATTAATAAGGTAATAAGATTAATGTCTCCATGAGCAGCTGCTCTTACTGCGTTTTTAGGTTCTTCAGTAATAGGCGGATAATGAATTGGTCTAAGAATAGAATTTCCATTATGAATATACTGATCAAAATAAGTTTCTTCTAAATTGAGATAAAGTGCTAAAGCACGTAAAACATATTTTGCTGTTTTTTCAAGCATTTGGTAGGTTTGCTTTCCTACCTTATTAAACTGTTCTAGTTCTTTTACTTCAACATTTTCTGGGTATTCTTTGCGTCGTTCTTCATCATCTTCAACGTATTGTCCAAAATGCCAGAATTCTTTTAAATCTCCTTCTTTTTTTCCTTTTGCGCTTTCTTTTCCAAATGACACATAGCCTCGTTGACCTCCAATGCCAGGAATTTCGTAACTTTTTTTAACCTCTAAAGGTAAATTGAAAAATTTTTTAACTTCTTCATATAAATTATCAACTAAGGTATCATCTAAAAAATGGCCTTTTAATGCAACAAAACCTATGTCTTCATAAGCTTTTCCTATATCATTAATAAACTGTTGTTTTCGTTTGGGATCTTCAGAAATGAAATCCTTTAAATCTACACTAGGTATTCTATCCATGGGATTTGTGTTTAATTTTTTGTCAATATACAAATGTAACAATAATAGTGCTAAAAAATTACGTGAGAATTATTGACAATTTAAAGTCTATTATGGATTATTGCATCAATTTTATTTACATTTGAAACATTACAGAAAACAACAATCTATGCCAACAATTGCAAAAAACAACATAGCTTACGATAAACGAAGTTTAAATAATCAAACGTTATTGAAGCTCTACTATAATATGTTAAAGCCTCGACTAATTGAAGAGAAAATGCTCATTCTATTACGTCAAGGAAAAATATCTAAATGGTTCTCGGGAATTGGACAAGAAGCCATTTCCGTAGGTGTAACGATGGCCTTAAAACCAAGTGAATATATTTTGCCAATGCACAGAAATTTAGGTGTATTTACAACACGAGAAATTCCGTTACATCGTTTGTTTTGTCAATGGCAAGGGAAGGCTAGTGGCTTTACGAAAGGAAGAGATCGTTCTTTTCATTTTGGGACTCAAGAATACAATGTAGTAGGTATGATATCGCATTTAGGTCCTCAATTAGGAGTTGCAGATGGAATTGCTTTAGGAAACCTATTAAAGAAAAATGGTAATATAACTGCCGTTTTTTCTGGTGAAGGTGGTACTAGTGAGGGGGATTTTCATGAAGCATTAAACGTGGCTTCCGTGTGGCAATTACCCGTAATTTTTTGTGTTGAGAATAATGGCTATGGACTTTCAACTCCAACAAACGAGCAATATAACTGTAAACATATCGCTGATAGAGGTAAAGGATATGGTATTGAATCATTTATTTTAGATGGTAATAATATTATTGAAACTTATACCAAAGTTCAGAAGTTAGCAGAAAGTATTAGAAAACGACCACGTCCGATTTTAATAGAGTTTAAAACCTTTAGACGAAGAGGACATGAAGAAGCGAGTGGTACAAAATATGTTCCACAAGAATTATTAGATGAATGGGAAGCCAAAGATCCTATAGAAAATTATAGAAGTTTTTTATTTAGTAAAAAGATTCTCACCCAACAAATGGATGAAGCTTATATCAAGGATATTAAATCTGAAATCGATGCCGCTTTAGAGTCGGCTTATGCTGAACCAAATATAATTCCTAGTGAAACAGCGGAATTAAATGACGTTTATAAAGCTTTTAATTATGAAGAGGTTACACCAGGTAAAGAAACAACAGAACTACGTTTAATAGATGCTATTTCTGAAGGCTTAAAACAGTCCATGCAAAAACATAAAGATCTTGTTATTATGGGGCAAGATATCGCAGAATATGGTGGTGTTTTTAAAATTACAGAAGGTTTTGTTGAAGAATTTGGAAAAGACAGAGTTAGAAATACACCAATTTGCGAATCGGCTATTGTTGAAACAGCTATGGGTTTATCCATATCAGGAATTAAATCGGTAGTAGAAATGCAATTTGCAGATTTTGTAACCTCAGGATTTAATCCCGTAGTGAATTATTTAGCAAAATCGCATTATAGATGGGAACAAGAAGCTGATGTTGTGGTAAGAATGCCTTGTGGTGCAGGTGTTGCTGCAGGGCCGTTTCACTCGCAAACCAATGAAGCTTGGTTTACTAAAACACCAGGTTTAAAAGTGGTATATCCTGCATTTCCTTATGATGCCAAAGGCTTATTAGCCACAGCAATAAATGATCCTAATCCCGTGTTATTTTTTGAACATAAAGCGTTGTATCGAAGTATTCGTCAAGAGGTTCCTTCGGATTATTTTACAATTCCATTTGGTGAAGCCGCAGTTTTAAAAGAAGGAGAAGCAGTCACTATAATAACCTATGGCGCAGGAGTACATTGGGCATTAGATACCTTAAAAAAGAATGCTGATATTTCTGCTGATTTAATTGATTTAAGAACTTTACAACCCTTAGATAAAGACACTATTATTAATTCGGTTAAAAAGACCGGACGCGCTATTATTCTCCAAGAAGATTCTCTATTTGGAGGTATTGCTAGTGATCTTTCTGCAATGTTAATGGAAAGCTGTTTTGAATATTTAGATGCGCCTGTAAAACGTGTTGCTAGTATGGAAACACCTATTCCTTTTATTGGTCAGTTAGAAGATCAATATTTAGCCAAAGGAAAGTTTGAAGCAGCCTTAAGAGAATTGTTAAAGTATTAGAATACGAATCACCAATAATAGAAAAGCCAGCAAATTGCTGGCTTTTTTTTTGACATAAAATAGTATTAACTTTTTTTAATTTCTTTTGCTACAGCTTCAACTTCATCTAAAACACGTAATAAATTTCCACTCCATAGCTGTGCTATTTGATCTTCAGTATAACCTCGTTTAACTAATTCTAAAGTCACGTTAAACGTTTCTGAGGCATCAGACCAACCTTCAATGCCACCACCACCATCAAAATCGCTACTTATACCTACATGGTCAATACCTATTTTTTCAACTAAATAATCAATATGATTTACAAAATCTATAACATTTACAGCATCAGGAAAACCTTCTAATTGGCTAATTTTTTCATTGGTAATATCCATCACTGTTTTCCGATTCTCTACAAATTCCGTTTGAGCGTTCTCGTCTAATGTTCTAAACTCGCTCCAGTTGTACCAAGTAATATCTAATGAGTCAATAACATTGTTTCGTATCGCTTCCATAGCTGCATTACGCGCATCATGTTTTTCAGTATTCAAATATGAGCTAAAAGCAACCGTTTGTACAACACCTCCGTTTTCTTTTAGCCACCTTAATTGTTCATCATCTAAATTTCTACTGTGATTACAGAGGGCTCTTGCTGAAGAATGCGATGCTATTATTGGAGCTTTACTTAGTTCTATTATTTGTTTCATGGATTCTTTTGAAGGATGAGACACATCAATCATCATTCCAACACGGTTCATTTCAGCAACCACTTCTTTTCCTAAATCACTTAAACCATTATGAAGCCAAACATCGTCTTCTTCGCCTGTATTACTATCACAAAGTTGACTGTGTCCATTGTGAGACAACGACATATAACGTGCACCAAGGTTGTAGAATTTTTCAACATTGCTAATGTCTAAGCCAATTGGGTAGCCGTTTTCTATGCCTATCATAGCGACTTTTTTTTCTTTGGCATTAATCCGTCTTACATCATCAGAAGTTACAGCGAGCTCTATATCGTTTGGAGCAATGACTTCAACCAATTTATGAATGGCATTAAATTTAGACATGGCATTGTCATAAGCTTTTTTATACCCACTTTCTGTTAATGAGTCTTGTCCTGTATAAACAATAAACCAAGCCACATCTAAGCCTCCCGATTTCATCTTTGGAAGTGTAATTTGTGTATCTAAATCTTGTGTGTAATTTAATGAATCTGTAAAGTTTTTTACATTAATATCACAATGTGTATCCAATGTAATGACCCGTTTATGTATTTCTTTGGCTTTTGTTAAGAGCTTTTCTTCTTCCGTTATTTCTGATTTGCAACTTACTGTAAGTGTTAGAATTAAGCCAAAATAGAGAATTGATTTATTATTCATGATTGGTTTTGTTTTTCTAAAAATAACTAGAAATAAGTCTTAAAACAAAGCGGATTCCATTAAAAATTAATTAAAATCCTTATTTTTAAGCCACAAAAAAATACAATGATGAAATTAAAATTACTTTTTGCATTTGCATGTATGACCCTAATATCTTTTGGGCAACAAATTCCAGATAACATAAAACCACCGAGTTGGAGTCTTAATAATGTCTCTGATTTGGTTGCATTTAAACTTCCTTCATTTGATTTAAAAAAATTACAAGAGGAAGACTCTATTAACGATCAAAATAAATCCATTCCTTGGAGATTTGGTCATGATATCTATGTCGATCACAACTTTAATGATGTTGGAGAATGGACGACTTTAGATAATGGAGATCGGATTTGGAGAATGGCTTACACCTCTAAAGGAGCGTATTCATTAAACTTTATGTTTGATGTATTTAAAATTCCAAATGGAGCAAAACTTTATGTATACAATAAGGAAAAAACAGATTTACTAAGACCATTTACACATCATAACAATAACGCTGAAGAAGTTTTGGGAACGTGGTTGGTAGAAGGAGATTCTGCTTATTTAGAATACTATGAACCCGCTAATGTGGTTGGAGAAGCTAAAATTACAGTAGGATCTGTTGTTCATGGCTATCGTACAGCAGAAAGCTATCAAAAATCTTTAGGAGAATCGGGCGATTGTAATTTTGATGTGGATTGCGATATATCACCTTCACCAGATCCTTATGGCTTAAATGCTGTAAAAGAAAGTATAAAAGCATCAGGTGCCTTAATATTGAGAAATGGAACAGATTGGTGTTCTGGGACATTAATTAATAATACCAACAATGATGGTACACCTTATATGTTAACCGCCAATCATTGTGCTGGAGGAGAAAGTACATGGTCATTTAGATTTAATTGGAGAAGTCCAAACCCGTCTTGTGGGACAACCGCAAATAGTACCAACGGTACATATAACCAAACCGTTAGTGGTGCTACCGTGAGAGCAAATAGCTCAAAATCAGATATGGAATTGGTAGAAATTACAGATTCTAGTTTCTTTGATAATAATTACGATTTAGTTTGGGCTGGTTGGAACAAATCTACAACAGATATACCAGCGATAAGTTTTGGATTTCATCATCCTAGTGGAGACATTCAGAAAGTTTCTAGAAATGATGAAGGAGCAATTAGGTTTACAACAGACTTTAATGGAAATTCTACGGCTCAAATGTGGAGAATTAATGACTGGGAGTTGGGGGTTACGGAAGGTGGATCGTCAGGGTCTGGTTTATTTAATGAGACAGGTCATTTAATAGGGATGCTTTCTGGAGGAAGCGCGGCCTGTTCTGGAACCAATGATAACGGTGGATATGATATCTACGGACGTTTTGGTGTGGCATGGGATTATGGCACTACAGCTTCAACACGACTTAAAGATTGGTTAGACCCAACCGATTCTGGAATTGAAATTTTAGACCAATATCCTCCTCTCCAGACTTATAATATTGATGCAAAAGCAAACGCTGGTACAAGTAATGCTTCAGAAATTTGTGGAGAAGATTTTACTCCTTCAGTTACGCTTGTAAATTCAGGAGATTTACCTTTAACTTCCGTAGATATATCTTATAATATCGATGCAGAGGCTAGTACATTATTAAGCTGGACAGGCAATTTATTAAATGGCGAAAGCATTGTTGTTGCTACTCCAACATATTCTAATTTAGAAGCTGGTAATCATTTGTTTGCTGTAAACGTTTCTAATCCTAATGGAACACAAGATGAAAACACGTCTAATGACACATTTGTATTTAACTTTGAAGTGTCACCAACCTATACAACCTCTTCATTAATATTAAATCTTTTAACGGATGATTATGGCAACGAAACCTCTTGGAATCTTGTAGATAGTGCCGGTACTATTGTAAGTAGTCAACCAATTAATACTTATGGTGATACTCAGTCATATCAAGAAATTATAACCATACCTTCATTTAATGAATGTTATACATTTACTATTTTTGATTCACAGGGTGATGGTATCTGCTGTGGATGGTATGGTGATGGATCTTATACCTTAGAAGATGAAAATGAAAACATAATTATTGTCGGAGGTGATTTTAGTACTTCCGAATCTGTAACTTTCAGTGTTCAAAATCCATTAAGCGTGAATGAGTTTAATCTTGAGAATTTTATTAAAATTTATCCAAATCCGATACAAAATAACTTAACTATAGAATTAACAAATATAAGTGAGGACGTAAGTTATCAGATTTATAATACTTTAGGTCAGCAAATTAGTAAAGGAAATTTGAGCTCTAGTAGCATGCATACTGTAAATATGTCGCAATATGAAAGCGGTATTTATTTTGTAAAAATATCGACAAGCACAAGTTCAATGACTCAAAAACTTATTAAAAAATAAGCCTAAGTTATACATTATAAAAAAGTCAGTTTCTTTAATAGGAAACTGACTTTTTTTTAGATTTAAAATTGAATACATTCAAAGTTAAACTCTAATGGTTTCTAGGTCTTCATCTAAACTATTAGATGTGTTGACGATTTTTGATAAAACTCTCATAATGATTGATTGATTGATTGATTGATTGATTGATTGATTGATTGATTGATTGATTGATTGATGAAATGTTCTGTTTTATCTATAACGTCTTTTTAAATTCCAAGCAAAACTTTTTGATGCTGTTGAAGTTCTAGATAATTGATTGCTGTTTAAAGTTCTCATAATTGTTGTTTTTTAATTGGTTACGCTTAATAGACGACGAAAGTTTATATTTGTTACAGTACTAGGTATAGCATAGTTCAGTTTTAACAAAATTTAACGATTTTAAATGTATATTTATAAGCATGAAAACAAGATTGTATTTGATAATGATAATCGTTATTAGTGTCTATAATTGCAATACAAAGCCAACAGTGTCTACTTGCCCCAAAAAGACATTAAAAGTAACTGCTACAGCTTATAATTCCTTAGCATACCAAACCAATGCAAATCCAAACATTACAGCCTTTGGTGATAGTTTAAAACCTGGATTACGATACATTGCTGTGTCTCGTGACTTATTAGATTCGGGATTAGTACATAACACTAAAGTGAAAATTCAAGGTTTCGATAGTTTATTTATAGTTAAAGACAAAATGAATCGTCGGTATAAAAAACGAATCGACATTTATATGGGCAATGATGTTAAAAAAGCTAAAAAATGGGGCAAAAAGAAACTTAAGATTGAATATTGTATTCAAACAAATGATTCAATTTCTAATTTGAACGGTTGATCATAATTTCAGAAACTAAAAAAGGATAGGCCTTTTGGACATCAATTAATTCATGTTTTGTTAATTGATCTGGTATTTTATTATAAGTAAGTTTAGCGTAACGCATTCTTAAATCATAATACGCTTTTGTGATTTCATCTTGCACCGCAATAAAGTGTTCGTATTTAGTTAATGCGGCATGCTGTAACGAAATAACAGCCACTTTAGGATGATCAGAGGATTCTTTAGATTGATTACCTTCACAATAATCACATTTATCAATGCCATTATTATCGATAAAGGTTTCAACTATAGTTTTGACATCAGCCAATTTAATAATAGTATTTTCAATCATAATGTCTTGAGTCTCGTTCATTGAAATTTGGAGTAAATTTCGTTCGGGAAGGTTAGCGATACAATCAGCTGTGTCGCAAATAGCCGGTAATTTTCGTAAAATGCCTTTGTCTGCAGAAATGGTTGTAGTCACTAAAAAGAAAATTAGTAACAAAAAGGCAATATCTGCCATAGAACCTGCATTAACCGATGCAGAATGTCTTCTAAATGATTTCATAATATATAGATTTAAATGTTAATGATATGTTAATCACAATAACGATACCAATCTTGTGAAATCTTCTTAACAATTCATTCCATAAACCTTAACAATGTGCTATTTTTGCAAAATTAATCAAGTGCTAAATTCAATCTATGTCTTCAGAAATCAGAACTATACAACAAAAAACAAGTGAGAAGAGTCTCTATGATTACCAAATCAAAGATCTCAATCGCATTTTTGATGTAATGCGAGATGAAGCTGAGGACTATAATCTTTTATACCAGTTACCTACGGGCGGAGGAAAAACCGTTATTTTTTCTGAAATTGTAAGACGCTATGTAGAACAACATCAGAAAAAAGTAGTCATACTTACCCATAGAATAGAGCTCTGTAAACAAACCTCTAATGTTTTATCTGGATTTAATGTAAAGAATAAGGTTATTAATAGTAAGGTCAAAACACTTCCAGATCAAGATGAATTTCAGTGTTTTGTAGCCATGGTGGAAACCTTAAATAATCGTTTATCGGATAACGATTTTGAATTAAAAAACATTGGTTTGGTCATTATTGATGAAGCCCATTACAACTCGTTTAGAAAATTATTTAAGTTTTTTGAAAAGTGTTTTATTCTTGGCGTTACGGCAACTCCATTGAGTAGTAATATTAAACTACCAATGAAAGATAATTACAATAAATTAATTGTAGGTGATGACATTTCAACTTTAATAAAAAACGGATTTCTTGCTAACGCAGAGGTATATAATTACGATGTAGGTTTAACATCCCTAAAAATTGGTATTAACGGTGATTATACAGTAAAATCTTCTGAAGCTTTATACACTAATAGCCTGATGCAATCTAAGTTGTTAATGGCCTATGAGGAACTGTCAAAAGGTAAAAAAACGCTAATTTTTAATAATGGAATTTACACGTCTAAAGAAGTGTATTACACCTTTAAAAAGGCTGGTTATAATGTTAGACATTTAGATAACACTGCAAATAAGCAAGATCGTAAAGAAATTTTAAAATGGTTTAAGCATACACCAGATGCCGTATTATCATCAGTAAGTATCTTAACTACAGGATTTGATGAACCTTCAGTAGAATCTATAATTTTGAATAGGGCGACAAGATCATTAACCTTATATTTTCAAATGATAGGTCGTGGAAGTCGAATTTATAAAGATCGAAATTCGTTTCTAGTTATCGATTTAGGAAACAATCAAGCACGTTTTGGTCCTTGGAATCAACCAGTAGATTGGCAGCATATTTTTAAGCATCCCGACTATTATTTAGAAAATATCGTTGATGATGATTTGCTAGAACGTGATTTCGTTTATAAAATGCCAGATTCATTAAAGGTAAAGTTTAAAAAGTCTTTTACATTAAATTTTGATGTCAAAGCGGAATATAAGGATGTAGTTAATTCTGGAAAAAAATCATTCACAGTTATTGAGCGATCGATTGCACAGCATTCACAAATATGTATTGACAATAGTGAAGATGTTTATGAAGCGCGAGAACTCATTAAAGATCTTCAGGATGAAATTGCTTATAGAATTAAACAATATTGTTACTGCATTATGAATAGTACTCAGAATTATAAAGACTGGCTATTTGAAGAGTATAATAGAAAGTTAAGAATTAGCTTTAATGGTAAGTTTTAACTTTTTTTTGTAAAGATTTCTATTTTTATACCTTTAATTTGAGATAGGTATAGTTTTTGTAACCTACTAATCAAACACTAAAACAACACTATTATTCTTGTGAAAACCATTAATATCATAGCATTTATCCTCTGCATATTTTGTAGCACCACGGTTTTTGCCCAAGTTATTAAGGATAAAGAAAATAAATCTATTCGTATTCCTGCGGAAATATCAAAAAAGAAAACCGATTCTGCCTTAGTAAAAGTTAAGGTGGCTCCAATTCTAAAAAAAGAAGAAGAAAAATCGAGTGGTAGTTCTAAGGAGGGCGAAGAAAAATTTGTGTTTAGAGAAACAGAAAAAC
The DNA here is from genome assembly GCF_054366245.1 of Winogradskyella sp. PC D3.3. Classification (NCBI taxonomy): domain Bacteria; kingdom Pseudomonadati; phylum Bacteroidota; class Flavobacteriia; order Flavobacteriales; family Flavobacteriaceae; genus Winogradskyella; species Winogradskyella sp. PC D3.3. The sequence goes on from NZ_CM135962.1 coordinate 2,875,293, forward strand.
CATTTTCCATGACGGAAAATGACGGTTTAAAAAGTCCAAGTGAAATTTTTGAAAAACGATGGAAGAAAGAAGCTGTAAAAGGTGGCATTATAAGAACAATGTCCGATCAGTTTCTAGGAGAACATCGTGTAGATACTAAATTTGTAAACATTGTTTGTAGAGATCATCAATATCCTGATGGTGATCGTGTTCAAATTTTATTGAATGGGAGCATTGTAAAACATAACTTGTTACTTACCAGTAATTATAGACGTGTAGAAGTTAACTTAGTAGAAGGAAAAAATACGGTAGATATTGTGGCTTTAAATCAAGGTGAATCGGGACCGAATACAGCTGAATTTGTAGTCTACGATGATAAAGGCAATGTCATTTCTTCAAAAGAATGGAACCTTCTCACAGGTGTAAAAGCCACTATTGTTTTTCAAAATGAAAAGGTAACTATTACCGAAAAAACAGATAAACCAACAGAAGAAGCTTCTAATAACGAATAGGAAGCACCTCTGCAGGTTGCATTGCTCCTAATTCGTAATCACCAATCCTAACTCTAACTAATCTTAGTGTCGGCAAGCCGACTTTAGCAGTCATTTTTCGCACTTGTCTAAATTTACCTTCGGTTATAGTAATAGATAGCCACGATGTAATGCCATGACGCTCATCTCGCACAAAACGTTCAAAAATATGGGAGGTATCTTTTAAAATTTTAGCTTCACATGGCTTTGTTGTATATGGTTTTCCTTCTACTGAAATTTCAATACCCTTTTTTAATTCTAAAATAATTTTGGGTGTAATGATACCATCAACCATTACATGATATTCCTTTTCTATAGCAGAACTTGTAATGTAGTTACTAAATTTACCATCTGTAGTAAGCATTAATAAACCTTCCGACTTTTCATCCAATCGGCCCACAGCCATTGTTTCTTCAGGAAAATGATGAAGTTCTCCTAAAAGCTTTTTGGATTTGCGCTTATTCTGGTGATTTACAAATTGACTTAAATAACCATAAGGTTTATATAATTTAAAATAGCTGTGCTCTTTCATGGTTACCAAAAGGTTATAAAATATTTTACAAGTTTAGTTTCATTATATTTTATCCAAACTAAAGGTGAGCGTTCAGAATCAACGTCCTCTTTAATTTGTATTTTAATCGTATTATAGTCCACCCATTTTACAGCATTATGAGGTGTTATTAGCCAATCTAATTTCTGAGGTTTATAAAATTTAAGATGCCTAAAAATAGACATATCTTCAAAAGGAATATAGCATCCGCTGATACAATTTGCGTTTAAAGGCTCGGTACCAATTGTAGAAGATGTATGTGGTAAAAACAATTGCGCTTTAAAACACAGTTTTTGAGAAACCGCTATAGGATTGATATTATAGGCTGTGAGTAGAGGAGTGGCTTCTTCTTTTAAAAGTAGTGGGAACTGCTTATTTTTTAGCTTTTCTAATTTATAACAGAGTGTATCTTTTCTATTAGGTCCAATCCAATAGGCGAGAGGATCTGTATAGGTTTTCAATGTATCATATAAGTAGAATTTATATACAACTTCGAGATGAATTGGTTGTTTATTCTGATAATAAAGTGCATCGAGTTCGCCAATGGTTTGTTTACCTTGTTGTATTTGTAAATTTTCAACAATCCATTTCACGGATGGCTTTTGTTGGAGTTGATAAAACACAAATTCTTCAACCAATTTTCCTAAACGTTTATTTTTAAATTCTATATTGGTAGTTAAGGTCTCAAATTCTGAACTGAGTTCAATATTATCAATATTTTCTAAATAGCTCGTTTTAAATAGAGAAGGTGTCTTAATATAACCCTTATAACGTAATAATGTACTTTTATCCATCGCACATTAAAAGTATAAATAAATTAGATAAAGCTATCTTTCTCTGTGATTTTATTAATGTTTATTTTTTCTGTTTAACTGATTTTAAAAGCTAAAAAATCGCAAAATCTTCTTTAGATTTTGCGATTTATTTATAAACCAATAGTCATACTATTTAATTATCAATTTTTGTGTGCGTTTAGCTCCCGAAATAGTTTCTAATTCTACAATATAAATACCTGTATTTAGATGATGAACATCAATTGATTGTTGTGTAGATGTTCCATCTAATACGGTTGATAAAATAACACGACCATGAATATCATAAAGCGTAAATGAGGTTGATACCTCTAATTGTCCTGTAACCTCAACGGTACGTTCAAGTTGATTTGTTGAAATTTTTAAGGTGTCAAAAGAGGGATTATTTAGATGAAGTACATCATTTTCAAATCTAAGATAAAAACGACCTACGCCAGATAGATTATTAGTCGCTGTAAATGTATAATCATTAATATTTAATAATGTAAATGTATTATTAGAAGTATCCTCTAAATAGACATTAATTGCATCAGGAATATCCGTTTCATGAATAGTAATCGTAATTTCTTGACCTTGGTTTGCATGAACACCAAGTGCTATACTAACATTAGTCATAGCGTTTTCTCCTAAGGCTTGTATCATTAATGGTATATCTGAATTATCGTCTACTAAATGTGAATACATAGAAAATTCAGGAATGTTACCACTATATAGTGCAGCATCATAACCAGGATCTAAACCGAGCGTAGCATTACTGTTAAAGTAAATATCAGTATGATACTCTGAATTGAGTGTACTTGCCTTTAGTTTTATATATCCTAAATGTGCAGACGTATTTGATCGTCCTAATATAAAATCATCAGTATTACCACTAACACGCATTTCAGGTGTAAATGTGATAACGCCTCCACCTGGTTTACTCTTTACAAAGAAGCCTTGTCCAGGAGCAATTAATTGACCTGTTGTTAAATTATTTAGAATAGTCCAACCATTAGATGCATCACCATCATATCCATATATAGCTTGATAAGGTCCACCATTTAAATTCGCTTTGTTATGTTCAAAAAAGGCATCAAAATCAATGTACGCTGTATATGGATTACCTATAAGATTCCAGCCATCAAACGAAGATCCGGAAGTTGAAATATTTCTTGTTACAGTATTTGTATCTATACCACCATAAAAGGTTAGGGTAGTACCATAAGTTGCATCTTCTTGGCTTTCTCTAGCAGCTCTATATCCAATCCCTAAGTTTATATTAGTAGTAGCATTAGTGTCCGTTGAGTAAGTTTCATAGGCACCAACGGTCTCATCAAAAGGACCAAATAACTTCTGAGCTGTATTATTGGGATTTTCATATAGATTTTGATTGCTACTCGCAAAATCACCAAAGGTTTGTCCACTAACTGGTGATGAAATTAAATCATTTCCGGTTGTACCGTTAAAAGCATTTACATGTCTCTTATAGTTTAGGTTCCCAGTACTAGTACCTTCTACAATTAAACTTGAATACTTATTTGATATTGAATTTAATACGACGTCACCATGAATCGTTAAATTACCTGTTATAGTTAAACTACCACCTTCAAATATTTCGATCTTACCAACAGGAGGCACTGTATAATCTCCATCAATTAGTAGTGTTTCATCTACACCAACAATAAGGTCAATACAATTATCTGGTGCTGTAAATACAGTGGCATGACTTGAGTAAATACTTTTGTATCCATCTGTAAACTCAGCTTCAACCTCTACTGGTTGTCCATCTGAAATTAAACCAGTTAAAGTAATTGTTTGTGGACTCGATGTAATAGGAAAACTTTGACCATTTACCACTAATGAACCTGTTTCTGGTGGATTAGAATAGGTTACAATTAAATCTTGAGAGTAGGTATTATCGGACGTACTGCATGTAGTTTGTTGAAGTCCGGCAACAACGCTTTCTATAATTGTTGGGGTGTTATAAGGAACAAATTGTACTAATGTTGCTTTAGGTTCCGTATTAACGTCATTGTAAAATGGGTTATTTGGGTTATTATTTCCGACACCAGTAGATGCACCTCTGCCCCTTAAATGAATACTCTTTACATCATGGATACCATCACTATATAATTGTACTCTTAACGCTTCAGCAAAGATAGGTGTTTGATTGTCACCTCCCCATTCAAAGATACCTGCATTTATCCAGCCTCCTTTGCCTTCATTAATTGTAACCCAATTGCCTTCTCTCAGATAACTAATCCGCCACATTGTATATTGTTGTGATTGACCACCATAAGAACCACCTATAGTAATATAGTTAACAAATTTCGGATTTGGCCAATCAACACGCCAAAAGAATCCGTTTTCTGCATTTACGGTACCTTGATTATATAAATATTTTACACCATATTCTGCATATTGAGAAAACGTTTTATATTCACCTGTCAAGGGTTCATATAGAATTTCAAAAGGAGTACCTCGACCTTGTTCCATTCCTGGACCCGTAAATCCAGAATTAATAGCTGAAGGTAAAAGGGCCAAGTTACTCATTGGGTTTGGCGTATTTACTTCAGTAGTATTGGAATCTAATTGGTTTATCCATTGCTCAATTAAATCTACGGCAGGTTGGTCTATCTTTAATTTTGCAAGTGGTGGCATCATAATTGCTTGATCCACACTATTCATTTTATGAAATAAGATAGACTTTGAAGCCTCTCCTGGATAAATTATTTTTTCATTAGGATCAATACCTAAAGGATTTAGTATACCCGCAGTTAATAAGCCCGTGGCTTCAAGACTATTAAATAATCGTAAGTCAAAGGTCGTTCTGTTAGGATTGTCTAACCTGTGGCAATATGCACAATTTAAATCTAAATAAGATCTTGCTCTATCATCCAAGCTTGCCGTTAGGTCATTAATTGGTTTATTAGAGCGCAATTCTGAAGCATCAACATCTGTTATCGTCTGATTAAGAATACCCAAATGACTTAAAGTTACTAATTGATTACCTACCAAACCTGTCTCTTCATACAAATAATCTGTATTTAAATATCTCGTTTTTAATCCTAGATTACCTTTATTAGCTTCATTATGACAAGTATTACATTCCGTATTCGATGGAAAATGCCAAGTTTGAGTTCTAGTGCCACCATTATTATCTGTAGCGATGGTCACCGTTTCATTTAAACTTGTGGTTTGTAGTACGGCATCTGTTTGTGTATCATTCCAATTATAAGTTAAAAAATACCAGTCTCCGTTTTTATCTACTATAGAAAACCGTGTTTCTATTTTTTTGGTAATTGAAGGATTATTATCATCAATTTGTAAATTAAATTGTTTAATGATAACAGTTCCAGGAGGAAATTCCCAATCATTATATTCTGAATATTTGATTTGTTCTTCAGGACCAGAGTAAACTCCATCCGTATTAGGAACAGCAATCCATCTTCTTTTTAAGGCACCATCTGACCAAAATGACTCATATAACTCATAAGGGACGATTCCTTCATTAACTTCTAAAGTCGTTAAATCCGTAAAAATTTCAGTTTCAGAAAGTAATTGAGGCATAGTTGCATAAGCATCATCGACACCTTCTACAAGTTTGTAAATATTTTGATTATAAGCATGAGTCAAAAGAAAAAGTTCACCATCGCTATCCTCTCCAAATGAAATGATTTGATTTAAAGAAGCTATTTGTTCGTAGTCTCCAGAACTAGTGTCAATAGAAAAGATTTCACCACCACCACCATAATCTGCACTTAAATATTTCCCATAAAGATCTGGAATAGCAGAACCTCTATAAACAAATCCTCCAGCAATAGCATTCGCATCTGTACGTGCAAAAGCTGTTAAAGGTTCTTCATGCGGCATACCATCTAATAAAACGGCACAACCGGTTCCTCGATTATTAAACCCTTCATATTGTGGCCAGCCATAATTAGCTCCTTTTTTAACCACATTAATTTCTTCAAATGAACTTAAACCAACATCACCAATATAAAATTCACCTGTGAGTTTATCTTTTGTCATTCTAAAAGGATTTCTTAATCCTATACTATAATATTCTTCGTATGTTGATCCGTCAGGACTTAAAAAAGGATTGTCATTAGGAATCCAATATTCTATGCCAGTGACTTCATCGGCATTTCCAGAGACTTGTTTTGTTCTAATAGGAGCGTGACTTTTAGTTGGATCTTTGTCTACATCTAACCTTAAAAGTCCACCAGAGAGGTTATCTGTAATATCTTGCGCTCTTCTCCAAGAGGCTTGATCTCCAATAGTTAAATATAAAAAACCATCATTGCCAAAATCTAGACCTCCACCATAATGTGTGGTGCCATACATTCTAATTTTTAAAAGATCTATTTCAGAATTTGGAATAATAGATAAATCCGTTGGGTCAACGGTAAAACGGCGAAGTCTTAATTTATTACCTTGATACTCGTTTCTGTCTTCACTATGCGTACAGCCTTGACCAGTATGTGATCCAACAGCAGGACTATTTTGTCCTGCACTATTTTTAGATGTGTAATAAACGTATATATAGTTTTTAGGATTTACAGTTGCATTAAAATCAGGATGTAATGCCAAACCCAAAAATCCGCCATCGTGAACTATGCCTACATCTCCAGAAAGATCGAGCATAGGATTTTTTATAGTTGTTGTCTCATCATTATCAAACCAAAAAATAGCACCATCTAATTGAGCAATCATAATTCTATTTTGATTTGGCACAGGTTTAAACGCAATAGGGCCATTAAACCTTAAATTAGGATAAGCCACTCTATATGTCACATCTAAGCCAATATCAGCTTCGTCAGGAAATTTGCCATTTGCATAAGGTGCTATTGTTCCTGGAGTTTGTAATCCAGGACCTTGATTATTAAAATAAGGAAAAGCACCAAAAAGTAATATAGATGAAAAAAGGATTATAGTGGATTTGATTTTAAACGATTTGGATTGAATAAATAAAGCGACATTTCCTATCGTTTCCGTGGAGAAAGAATATTTCATTTGGTGATTGAATAAAATTAATAGCGAGCTAAACGTACTAATAATAAATTCAAACGGTAAAAAATTCCGATATAAGCAGTATTATATCGTTAAAGCATAAATATAAGGTTATGAGTGTTTTAAGTTTTGTTTTAAAATGTATTAGGCATAAAAAAAACAGCTATTAAGAATAACTGTTTTTAGTAACTTTCATTTCTATTTCTAATTTAGAACAGGCTATGATTTTAACGCTTAGCGATAATAACTTTGACTAGTTCCTTTTGTACAAGCACAATTACTTACTCCTTGTAAGAAATCTAATCCAATAGTAATCATATGAGTACCAGAATTGAATCCTGATAAATCATTAATGGTTAATTGGTAAGAATAAGCAAAAAAGAATTGATTGAATGTAATTCCACCGATTGGACCTACGTTTAACGGCTTAAAGAATTGATCATTAAGAAAACGATATGATCCACCAACAAAATAATAATCACCTTTTCTGTTAAACTTTCTGTATTTAAAATTGACATCAGTACTAGAACGCTTGTCACTATCAAACATTTGATAAAATAACGAAGGTTCAAACTCTACGTCTTTATTCTGTTTACTTTTAATGACTAATCCTGTATAGATTTGATAATTTAACAGTAGGCTAGGTTCAATTCCAACATAATTGTCAATGTCTTTTCTTAAAATATTGTTCGCATTAAAACTCAAATAAAAGGCCTTCCATCGGTATAAAATACCTGCATCAAAATTATTATTTGATTTAGAACGGTCATCCGTAATATAAGGGTCAATTATTGGTGTGTCGTAACTTAAATTAAAGTCTTCAATAGCCACTCTAAAACTATTGATATTATAAGACAGTCCAAATGATAAGAATTGTTTTGACTTATAATCTAAAGTTAAATGGTGAGCAAATGAAAATTTCACACCTTTTTGACGTGTGTTCCCATTCTTATCATTATAAGCGGATATACCAAATCCTGAACGATCAGCAATTCTAATATCGGCATAGATAGATTGATTATCTGGTGCATTTTTTATACCAACCCATTGTGTTAGTCCATTGGCTCTTATTTTTAGATTATCTCCAATACCTGCATATGTAGGTGAAATTACAAAGTCGTTATCTGCTAAATACTGTGTAAATACAGGTAAATTTAATTCTTGGCCATAACTCTGTGCAAAGACCAATAAAAGAAAATATAGTGTGATTTTTTTCATAATGTTATCTTTCTAGTGTTATGTGCTTTTATCTGTATAATGTAAAATGACCGACAAACTCTTTATCATTTGTTGAGTCGTTTGTTTTAACAACGAACCAATAATCTCCTGTTGGCAATTCGCGTCCTTTGTATTTCCCATCCCAAGCTTCACCAACACGGTAAGTCGCTATTTTACGACCATAGCGGTCAAATATATCAAAGGTGAGGTTAGGGTAATTCTCAGTACATCCAGGGGCCCAAGTATCAAATTCTCCATCGTCATTAGGTGTAAACCAGTTAGTAATACAAATATCTTGGAATTCTAACTCTACTTGTATCGTTGCAAAACAACCGCTACTATCTGTAACCGTGATTGTATACAATCCTGATTCGGTTATGAAAAAAGAGTTTTCTGAACCATTGTCCTCATCGTTTATTGTAAACTGATACTCACCAGTACCACCAGCAGCATTCGCTATATATTCATTTAATCCTCCTTCTGATAAGGTTAAAGTGACAGGGTCTGCCATTTCAATATCAAAGAATTCAGTGGTTTGAATACATCCATTGGTATGTCTAACATCAATATAATGATTCGTTCCTACAGGGACGTTTATAAATGTATTTTCGGATTGGTAAGGTCCACCATTTAATGAATAATCTAGTTGTGAAAGATCTTCAATAGAAGCATCAACTGTTACCGTAACAATATTTCCTTGAACGTTATTATCACAAATACTTTCAATAATAATTTCAGGTAAAATGTTTACAGAATCAGGGAATGTAATATTCCATTCAGATTCACATCCTTCGGCATCTCTTACAAACACAATATGATCTCCACCTTGTAAATTTGTAAAATCAAACTCAGTTTGTGCGGCACCTCCTGTAGTGTAAACACCGTTATAATCATCTAAACTCACGCTATAAGGAAGCGTACCTCCAGAAATAGCAATACTAAATTCTCCATCATCATCTCCAGAACAAACTTCAGGGAAGAATGAATTTGGAACGATACTTAAGATTACAGGATTAGGTTCTGTGATGGTAAAATCGAAAGTTAAATAACAGCCTAATTCATCTTGTACAATAATATTATAATTACCAGGTTCTAAATTTTCAAAAGTATCTGTTTCAAAAAACTGATTAAGTTGTGGTGAAATCGCATATTTAATAATACCTGTACCTCCGGACGCTGTAATTTCAACTGAACCATTATTACTACCAGCACAGCTAATATTGTTTATAACAATTGAAGCATCAAGAGGAGCATCTGGTTCTGTAATACTAATTGGAGCAGATGTTGCAACACAATCTCCACTTTCAACAAGCACAACATAATCACCAGCAAATAATTCAGTAAAATAACCAGGGCTATTTTCGGTTGCCGTTACTGGATTTCCTAAATCATCTTGTAAAGTATAGGTGTAATTTCCTAATCCACCTATGGCAGTGGCCAAAATAGTTCCATTATTATCACCAGCACAATTAATTGTAGGGTTGGTTGATTCTAATGTTACCTCGAGAGTAGGTAATGGATCTACTGTAATTTCGTTAGACACATTTGTTACACAACCATTGGCATCTCTTACATAATAAGAATAGGTTCCATCAGAAACAGGGAAGGTTGTCGATGTTGAGAACGTTCCGATAATTGGTGAAAAGGATGCGTTTTCACTATACGTGTATAAACCTGTACCTCCTGTTGCACTTAATGTTAACGTAGATTCTGTTAAACATGTTTGCGTAGTTGTTCTTACTAAACTTGCTTCAATTGGAGTTGGTTCAGTTATTACAATATTTACTGAAGTAAACTCACAATCATAGCCATCTGTAATTCGTACAAAATAAGTTCCAGGGCCTAAGTTTTCAAAGACATTAGAGGTTTGTGGACCAGAAACACTAGGTGTTGGCGACACCGTATTTAAGGTGTATGTATAATTTGAACCTTGACCACCTGTAACATTCGATATGGTAATACTCGCATTTTGATCTCCAAAACACGATAATACCGTAGTACTAGGAGTAAAGGTTGCGCTAATAGGAGCAGGTGGTTGTAAGTTAATGGTTTCGGTAGCAATACAACCGCCGCTATCTCTAACATTAACGGTATAGTTTCCGGCTGAAAGACCAGTAAATGTTCCGTTAGAAGAGTAAGCTACTGTTGCATCACCAGTTAATTCATATTCATAATTTCCCCAACCACCAGTTGCAATAGCTGTAATTGTACCAGCATTGTCATTACACGTTACATTAGACGTTTCTGAAACTGTAAGTGTCATGGCACTTAATGGAGATACAATAATAACATCAGAAGTTGCAGAACAGAAAGGAACATCTGTTTCTGTTATTACTACTGAAAATGACCCAGCTTCCATTCCGGTTACGGTCATTGGGTTTGTTGATGTGTTGGCATTAACAAGTCCTGTTACTGAAGTTCCAGAACTATTAAACACTTCGTAAGTATAAGCACCAGAATAGTTTTCGATGTTTATATCGAAAGCTCCAGAATTATCACCAAAACACGTAATTTCATTTGGAGTTAAAGTGAACGTAGGGGCAACAGCTTCAGCAACAACAACAGAAACTTCTTCTGTACAAGAAGTTAGTGTATCTGTAATTGTGATTGTGTACGTTCCTGAAGGGACTCCAGAAAACACATTACCTGTAACACTTATTGAAGCAGGATTTGGAAGAATGCTATACGCATATGATCCAGATCCACCAGACCCCGTAATTGTTATTTCGCCATCGTCATCATTACAAGACGGTAATGCAGTTACTTCTGGTGTTAAAGCAATAGGCGGAACAATATCTAAAGACACCGTATTTCCACAACCATTCACATCTTTAATTGCTATAGTATGAGTTCCTGAATATAAGTTTGAAAGGGTAAATGGAAAGGTTTGCGTTTGAAATGCCCCTCCGTTAATACTAACGGTATAAGGAGGCATACCAATTGTATCTAAGGTAACGTCAATTTCATACTCACCTTCTGCAACGGTACATTGATTGTTTATCGTTGCTGAAATATTTGGAGTTGGATCCATATCTAACACCTGAACAGCACTAGATACAATACAGTTATATGCATCTTTAACATGAACGTAATAACTGCCTGCATCCATATTAAATGTACTTGACGTATCCCAAGCGGCATCTGTAGGAAGTGGGCTACTTGGTGTTGTTGTAATTTGATATTGATATGGTGGCGTTCCGTTAGATCCGATAGCGCTTATAACTCCAGAATTAGCTTCACAATTAGCATTCTGATCGATTGAAACAGCTAATTCTAAAAGAAATGCAGATTCTGTAATATTAAAAGGAACGGTTACAATACCACAACCCGCATTTGCGCCAGTGGTTTCACTAATTGAAACGTAATAATTTCCATAAGGTAATGGCCCTAAGTCCGTAACATTTAACGCTCCATTTGCAGGTACAGTTCCAGAACCTATAATACCTGTTGATGTTAAACTTAAAGAATCGAAAATTTCATAACTAACGTTCACGGAACTACTGTAAACACTGTTTACTGTAAAAGATACATTTCCATCGGCACTACCTGTACATGTAATATTATTAGCACTTACAGCTGTTGCTGTTAAGGTTGAATTGGTAGGAATAGGAATTGTTGAAGGTTCATAATAACTACAATTTGTAGATTGGTCATAAACTATAAATGTATAAAGAACACCAGGTGTTAATCCTGTAAAAGTCGCAGATTGACTTCCAGGAGCATCTTCTGGTAACCAAGTACCTACAGGATATACAGTAGATACACCATGATAAATACTAAAGAAAAATGGTCCTGCACTCGTTAGCGATGAACCAATGCTTACTTCAGCTTCACCACCTGTAGAACAGTCTACCGTTGCAGTAACATCAATATCTAAATCTGTTGGAGGTGAAGCCACTAATACATCTTGAACTAAAACAGAACAACCATTGGCATCAACTACATTTATTTCGTACAATCCAAAATCAACCACATCAAAACTTACGGATGTAGAACCTGTATTGTTTAGTTCTGAATTTGAATAACCATTAGATCCTGTTACAAAATAATTATAAGGAGGTGTACCACCTACAGCGGAGTTTATGATAACTGAACCTTGAGAAACACCACCTGGACCACAAGTAATATCAATAGCATCGTAATCTATAACAATTGCATCTGGTTGGTCAATAACAATGGTTTCAGTTGTTGTACACATTTTTGAATCCGTTAAGGTAACCGTATATGATCCTGCTGGTAATCCAGAAGTTTGTGTTCCAAAATCTGTTCCTGTAGTATCATTATTGACATTAATTGTAAAAGGCGGTGTTCCTACTGTAGTATCAATAGTAACATCAATAGCTCCATTAGTATCTCCGTTACATAAGATAGGTTGTGTTTGAGCCACCAAACTTAAAGTGGGTAATGACAAAGGGTTTACCGTAAGTACAGAGGATTCCGCTGAACAACCATTAGCATCTGTAATTTGAAACTGATAAGTTCCTGCAGTTGCTGTTGAATATGTAAATGGTGTTCCTGTTGCTCCTAAAGCGGTATATGCTGATCCATTGATAGAAACAGCATACGTATATGGTGCAGGACCAGATATAGTTCCGGTAATAATAGCATCAGGCGAAGCTGTACAATCTAAACCTTCTGTTAAAACAACGGATAAAGTTGGAGTAGGTATAGGATCAATGGTATATGATTCGCTATACACACAATCATTCTCATCTTTTACTTGAAACGTATATGTTCCAGGTTCTAAGCCAGAAAAAGAAGTTGAAGTTTGATATGTAGTAACTGCCGAAGCAGGCGCTGTGATTTGATACTCTAAAGTTCCTGTTCCACCTGTAGTTCCTGTAATCGTTATTGTAGCTTCATTTGTTGGACAGGTAACAGGAGAATTATCAAACATTAAATCTGTTGGTGGATCTAATGCATCTATTGTAATAGTATTAGTTCCCGAAGTACACCCACTATCATCTTTTACAATAATTGTATAGGTACCTTGCGTTAAGTCATTAAAAATAGGACTCGATTGATATTGAACTCCGTCAATACTGTATGTATATGGAGCATTCCCACCAGTAACATTTGTAACTGTGATTGTTCCATTTGTTAGACATGTTAAAGGTGTTGTAAGATCTATAGTGCCATCAATAGGTTCACTCGAATTTATAGTTACGGTTAGTGGATCAGTTACACAAACATCAGTACCAGAAGTGTATTCTAGTACAACATCATAGTTCCCAACAGTTAGATTTGTGAACACATTAGAATCAAAAAACGTTAATCCTCCATCAATACTATAAGAAATACTATTGCCATTAGGATTTGTAACGTTTATGGTTAGCATTCCAGAATCGGTATTATCCGCACAAGCAATATCGGTTACATCAACATTAAATTCTGGTCCAGAGATTGCTTCAACGGTAATTGTAACATCTGCACTACAATTATTAGAATCGGTTACTGTAATATCATAATCACCAGCTGTTGTTACCACTATTTCTGGAACTGTTTGAAATTCCGTAGAACCATTTACAAAATAGAAATACGGAGGTGTACCACCTACAGGGTACACGGTAATCTCACCTTCGGTACAATTTAATGGACTTGTTATAGCAGCTGTTACAGAAAGAAGTGGCGGTTCTGTTATTGTAATATCTTCAGAAAATATACAACCATTTTCAGAGGTTATCGTTGCTGTGTAGATGCCAGGATTTAAGTTTTGAAACGTGTGAGTATTATCAATAACAGGCCCAACACTATTGACAAGGCTACCACCTTGTGTCAATGAAAACGAATATTGAGGATCGACATCATTCGCTGCTAAATAAATGGTTCCCTTATCTCCGTAACAAAAAGGCTGCGTTACCACTGTTGATCCTGTAAAAGCTCTATCTCTAATTTGAACATCTGGAACGGTAAAAACACAGGGGTTAGTTGCAACACCGACTTGTCTTATGTAAGCTGTATAGATACCTGCGGTGTTAACTTCAAACACATTACTATCTTGAAAATTAGTACCATCTAAACTGTACTCATAGCCTGAAGGCACTCCGTTTACAGTAATACTACCAGGCGTTGTACAAATAATATCTGTTGCATTTACGGTTGCATTTAATATATTTTCATAGATATTAAAATAGAATTGAACAAAACAACCTCCAGGATAATTTATGGTTATTCTATATTGACCAGAAGTATCTGCAAGAAAATTGGCACCATTTGCAACTTCATTCCATGTACAAGCGCTATCCTCATTTGCACAATCAGAATTAGATACAGCAGAACAACTAGCTTCATCTAGTTTTTCCCAAATAACCGATGTCGAATTTGAAATATTAGTTTCAATTAATCTCGAATCATTTGCTCCACATAGGAATATATTAGGTAATAATTTCCCATCATTAGGACAAGTAACCACTTCATCTGCATAAGGAATTACAGGATTGGTTGTGTTTCCACCAAAAAGTTCAACATGAAATTCTTGCACAATAGATTGACAAGGAGCAACTGCAGTATTAAACGAATAGTAAGTTCCTGTTTCTGTAGCAGTAAATGTTTGTGTATTACCTATAACAGGTGTGCCAGTAGGGCTTGAAGACCAAGCGTAAGAATCATAGCCATTTGCCGCAGTAAGTTCAACACTATCTCCACATAAAACAATATCTTGAGAGAATGTACAATTTAAATCGGCCAAAAAATTTGTTGCTTGTGGTGAGAGCAGACATCCAGTATTACTACTTAAACTTGGATCGTCTGTAATATTAAAATTAGGATTAAAAAATCCACTATAACTTGCAAAAGCTTGATTACTGATAATATTAGTACAGGCATCAATTAACAAGTTACACGATTCAACCACTTGTACTTCAATACGAATTTCGTAAACCGGATCATTCTCTTCAACTAAAGAGTTGTCCACTGCAAATATTATTTCTCTAGTAACAGGGTTGTAACTAGAAACTGTGACTCCAGGTGGCAATACTAAATCATCAGGATAATTGAATACAATATTTACCGGAAGAACATCTCTAATTTGAAAATTAGTTGCATTATCGTTACCTGTATTTTGAAAACCAATCACATAATTAAGGGACGTTCCAAGATCAACGTAGGCATTACCAATATTATTTCCCGCATCATCTTCTACAATTTTTGTAAGAACAATATTAGGCTCGATAATCTCTACTGCAAAAGCGAAAAAATAGGGAAAATAGGTATCACCGCTTGTTTCTAACCTAATAGTTCCGGAAGTAGCATTATTGGCTATCACTGAATTTCCTGGATTAGGAATGGCAATAACCCCAGTATCAAATCCAAGAGTGTTTGTACTATTAGGGACTCTGTTATTAACAGGTGTGGCGTCTAGTTGTGTAACCGAACTATTGAAAAAGTTCGCCACCGGACGATCTGCAGTCGATAAACTTACGCCATTTAATCTTAAACGATCTCCTAAAATTGGACTATCACCTTCTAACGTTGCAAAAGCAAAATTAGCTCTTACAGGAGCAGGAGCAGGAACAGTTCTAAATCCATCCACTGGAATATCTAGCGTAGGATTACCACCAGCAACACTAATGGCGCTAAAACCGTCAAAACTCGTAATTGATTTTCCCGGTAATGTTGGGTCTTCATATACAATAAATAATGACCAACCAGCAGATTGACCTGTTCCATTGTATGGATTATAAGATGCTGTTCTTCCTTGGGCGGAAGAGACGTTTGCTACAGTATATGTTCCTAAATCTACACCAGAACCAAAACTGGTGACAATTGAAGTCACATCGGCAAAACAAGCATAAGAAAAACTATCACCACCATCTACAGAATTTCCACCAGCATCGTATATAATAGTTCCTTCTATATCATTATAACCACCTACAGGGCCTTTAAATTTTACTTCAGTAATTGGAGCCTCTCCCGGATTTACAGCTCCCCAATATAATCCTGCATATATAATTTTGTAACAATTAGGATTTGGAATTTCTAAATCAGCACTAGAAGAACTAAATGTAGAAGGGTCTCCATCGATATCAATATAGGTCATATTAACCTGATGATTATATACCCAATTGTTATTAAATGCATTATTATTAGGCCCAAGAATATTGTTTCCAATAAGAACGATATCACCTTTTAAATCTTCATTAAATCTAGGATTAAAAGGTTCGTAGTTTTGAGCAAATGCTAGCTGTCCTAAAAAGAGACTTAAAGCAATTAATACTATTCTAGAAAAAGTAGGTTTTTTCATGATAATTGATTGTTTTTTTTCATTTTACGACTTGGGGCAAAGTATAAAATGACAGGTGGCTTAACTATTTATTGGTTTTCAATTTTTACTATTGACATTTTCCCATTGTAGGGTCTATTTCCTTTAGATTTCATAGCCTTATTGGCACTAGAAATATCATTAACTTTATCGTAATAAATGTAATATTTACTAGTATTTACATCATGAAAGAAATCAACGTTTGTTCTTCCTGAAGCGACAACTTTAGTTATAAATTCATCTCTGCTTTTTACATCTCCATGAACTGCTATAATGAGGTAATAACCACTTTCAACATGTTTAATATTCTTTAAAATTTTGATGTTATTACCTTGTTCTTCACCAAAATCAAAATCTTCAGCTTTAAAAGGAGTCTCTGCTAATGGTGTGTTTTCTCTTATACTTTTTAACTTCGCTCTATCTTGGCTGTATCTATCGTCTTCATTATTAAAAGCCGCCCGTTTGATTCGTCTTCTTTTCTCAAATTCAGTAGCAATCTTAATCGCTTCTAACTTTGCATCTAATTGTGCTTTTGCGGCATTAGCTTTTACTTGTTCTGATTGTAGTCTTTTGATTTCTTTTTTATAAAATAAATTCACTTCATCTAAAGCATACGTACCATTACTAGCACGTTCTTCATAAAGTTTGTTTAATTCATCAATTTTCTCACTACGTGTTTTAATGACATTTTCTAAATCGGCCTTAATCGCTCTAAGTGCATTATTTTCTGCTGTTACACTTTTAAACGGTCTTGGTTGTACTGTAATCCCTTGATCACTTAAATCATTTTCTTCTTTTAAATCTTTAAGGTCTTGATCTTTTATAGCAATAATATCATTGAACTGTTTTAGTAAATCATTTTGAACTGTTTTAGAATCCTCAGTTGATTTAGCCAAAGTTTGCATTGATTTAGCAAGTGCATCTGTAGGGTTTGAAATAAGATCTTCTTTAGCATCTTGCTCTGCTACTAATTCAACTTGAGCATCAGCTTCTTCTTTTGCTTTTTGTTCTGCTAATAGTTTGGACTGAGTATCAGCTTCTTCTTTTGCTTTTTGCTCCGCTAATAGTTTGGCCTGAGCATCAGCTTCTTCTTTTGCTTTTTGTTCTGCTAATAGTTTGGCCTGAGCATCAGCTTCTTCTTTTGCTTTTTGCTCTGCTACTAATTCAACTTGAGCATCAGCTTCTTCTTTTGCTTTTTGTTCTGCTAATAGTTTCGCTTGAGCATCAGCTTGTTCTTTTGCTTTTTGCTCCGCTAATAGTTTGGCCTGAGCATCAGCTTGTTCTTTTGCTTTTTGTTCCGCTAATAGTTTGGCCTGAGCATCAGCTTGTTCTTTTGCTTTTTGCTCCGCTAATAGTTTGGCCTGAGCATCAGCTTGTTCTTTTGCTTTTTGTTCTGCTAATAGTTTGGCCTGAGCATCAGCTTGTTCTTTTGCTTTTTGTTCTGCTAATAGTTTGGCCTGAGCATCAGCTTGTTCTTTTGCTTTTTGTTCTGCTAATAGTTTCGCTTGAGCATCAGCTTGTTCTTTTGCTTTTTGTTCTGCTAATAGTTTCGCTTGAGCATCAGCTTGTTCTTTTGCTTTTTGTTCTGCTAATAGTTTGGCCTGAGCATCAGCTTGTTCTTTTGCTTTTTGCTCCGCTAATCGTTTCGCTTGAGCATCAGCTTGTAATTTTGCTCTAGTTTCTGCTCTCTTTGCAGCGATTTTATCCGCTTCTATTTGGTCGGCTTTGGCCTGAGCTTCAGCTAATTCCTTTGCCTTTTGTGCCTCTAATAGTTTCGCTTGTTTCTCAGCTTCGATTTTAGCTTGCGCTTTTTCTTCTGCAATTAATTTTGCTTGTGCATCTGCTTCAGCTTTTGCTTTAGTATCTATAGTTGATTTATTACTAGCTACTTTTGGTTTAGATTTTTTAGTTACACGACGTTTTTTATAACCACCAGATGATAAGATACTACTGACTTCATCCTCGCGACTATAATCGTAATAATTATTGTTTTTAAATCGGTAAGCCAATGTAATTTCGTGAGAAGGACCATAATTACTTAACTCACCAAAAGCCGTTTCGTAATTATACTCAATTGCAATTTGTGTAGTAATATTAATCCCTAATCCGCCAGAAGCTCCATATAATGTATTATAACCAGCTTGTGCCCAAATACCTTTAGGTACGGTAACCATAGCCACTGCGGATATAATGGTTTCTTCTTTTTGAAAATCAGATTGCAATAATCCCGTAAACTTACTCTCATCAAAAAAACCTCTACTATCCATATAGCCCGTATACATAATGTGAGCTTGAATACTTTGTTGAGGATTATCTTCAATAAGGGCAGAGGTTTGAAAATTATATAAGGCTAAGTTATTTATTGCTAATCCAAAATCTAAAAACTCAGTCCCGTAGTTAATTCCTGGATTCACAGTTAATAGAAAATTTTCTGGAACATTTTGAAGTGAAGGATCGTCAAAATTAGTAACAACGTTTGCAGTATTCACTCCACTTTTATAAGCTCCGATATTTAAACCAAACGTAAGGTTGCTATCACGACCAAGTTTTGCATTGTATGCAAAATTCAAAAGACCACCAAAGGTGGTTAATACTCCATAATTTTGTTGAAAAAGACCTAATCCTGCTCCGATATTTTCACCAAATCGTCCTGAGTAACTCGCTAAATAGGTGAGTGGTGCGTTTTCAAATTGCACCCATTCTCTTTTGTTATAGAAACTAATAAACTTGGTCTGTTCTCTTACAAAACTAAATGTTGGGTTTAGGGTGTAACGATTAAAGGTTAAAGAATTTCGTGTTGGTATGGCAAACGAAACCACTCCGTCATCTTCTTGAGCGTAGGATGTCTGTGTAGCACAGATACATAATATAAGAAGTAAGAAATATGATTTCATATTATTTCACTACGGTTATTGAACCTTTTTTTACTTTATTATCAGATGTTGTGATGATGTAATAATACACTTGATTAATACTCGTTAATTTTAAATCGTTTTCTGGCCAATTATTTTGATAATCATTTGTTTTTAAAACCACCTTACCTTGATTAGTCATTATCATAACTTCAGTGTCCGTACCACTAACATAAGCTGTTGGTATAATCCAAGTGTCGTTAATGCTATCTCCATTTGGACTGATAAGATTAGGAATCTTTTCTACGTCAGGAAAAAGATCAAGAGCTTCTTCTATTGAAAAGACATATTCTACTGAAGTTGTACAGCCTGTAGATTGTGTAATGATTACTTTATAGTCACCAAACTCAGTCGCTTCAAATGAAGCTCCTGTTGCGCTAGGGATTAAATCACCATTCAAATACCAAGTAAACTCAGGGTTTGTGGCTGTTGTAGTAACGGTTACCATTAAGGAGTCTTCAGCAGTCATTTCATTAAATTCTGGGACATTGATAGCACTATCAAATAATTCACTTACTAAATCAATTGAACCGGAAGCAGAACAATCTCCTAAATCGACTTGAACTGAAAATACACCAGATGCATTAGTCTGATACATCTGATCAGTGGCTCCGTCAATTATATTTCCATCTTTATACCATTGATATGCTAGTCCGCCTATAGTACTTAAAGTGGTATAGCCTTGTTCAGGACAGTAAGGGTTGCCTAAGCTAGATACGATAGTTGCATTGGCTTCACCAGATGTTGCTTCACTAATAGTCACACGATTAGAAAAAGAATCGGAAGTACAACTTCCATAATTTGTTCTCACAAAATAAGTTCCTTCGGTATTAACACTTAATGTTGGTCCGTCAGCAACAAAAGCAGATGTCGTAGGTCCGGTTTCCTTATACCATTTAAACGTTAAGTTTGGATAGAGTAGAGGCGAATCGTTTGTGCCATTACCTGGATTATCTATAGATAATAAATAACTACCTCCTGTACAGTAAGCTCCTGTTGATACTAAATTATTAATGGTGAAAGGAGAATCTTGAATTTTATAATATGCTGCAAACGGAACTGATTTAGAGCTGGTTGCTGCTGGTGAACTACTTTTAATACGAATACGGTAATTTTCACCGGCTGTTGTTTCAGGGATAGAAAAAGTGATGGTTGCTGGTGATGTAGTTACAGTGCCTGCGTCTGTAGTATGTATCGTAGTTGGGCTTGTAAAATCACCATCAGCATCAGACATTTCAATTGTAAATTGATTAGAGGCATTTAATGCCGATTCAGGTGAAAAAATAAAAGTAGTAGTATAGGTATTAAACGACTCGCTTGCACATGCCTGACCAAATCCTAAGTTAGGCGTACCAATTACGACTTGAGCATTAGCTTCATTTGATATAAAAATGAAGCATAAGCAAATTCCAAAGAAGCATTGTGTTAGGGAAATAGATTTAAGCATCGTCTTAGAGGTTGTAGTTTTTTAATCAATAAGCTGTTTAGGTTTTTATCAGTGTCATTGGATATTTAAAATTGCTTTTAAATATCCAATGAATTAAAATTGAATTTTTATATTACATTAGAGAATGATTTTATTCGTCGTCTTCTTTATTATTGTCATCAAATAAATCATTTGAAGCAATAATTTTATTTATTCTTAATCTGAAATCTGGATTTCTACTGTTGTTAGAGTCAATAAAAGTTTCAGAATCGGGACCTTTTGAATAGACATTATCAAAAGCTCTACTACCATACCAACTTTCTAAATCGTCATTATTTGTATAGCCTTTTCTATAAATATTTCCTTTACAGTTATTAAAGTAAGAGCTAGTGAATTTTATTTTTTCTAAATTATCGTTATTAATAGCGATGCGGTCATCAAAGATTACTGCAGGTTTAAAACCAGAGATCACACTTTTATTAATACTAAACTCAACGTCTGGTCCAATAAAAATAGCTTCCTGTACTAAACCTATTTTTATATCCGTTTTTAAATCTTTACTAACATTTATTAAGGTTAGGTTTTCAGCATTTATATAAGTAGGTTTTTTAGAAGCGTCAATGTTTTCTTTCAAATCATAAGAACTTGCATATATACAACGTGAACCATCAGCACTTGAAATATAAGGAGATCTTATAGCCAAAGCATTTTCAATATGACATTGTGCACCTAAGTTAAAATTATAATCATTTTTATTAGATCTAAAAGACACGGTTTTAGTTAAGTTAACTTCACCACCAATAATATTAAAGGAGTTTCCTTCACAATAACTAACCATTACGTTACGTATTGCAGTATCTAAACCAACACCTGCAAGAGTAAGTCCACTGAAGTTCCCAAAGTCTTTCGTCTTTTTACCAGCGTATTCAATTCTGACATAATTTAATGAACCTGAATTGCTAAAAGGATTATCACCACCATAGCTTAAACTTTCGGTTATAGACGGTTCTAAACCGTAATTTAAAGAAGCTAAGTTTCCAAAAGTATTTAAAGGAGCGTTTCCTAAAATAAATATCCCTCCCCAATCGCCAGGTTTTTTATCCGTTCTGTTAGATGTAAATACTATTGGGTCTGTTGTTGTACCTTCAGCAATAATTTTAGAACCATTACTAATAATTAAAGATCCTTTAGTTTTAAAATCACCAAGAACCACTGTTCCTGGTTCAATTGTTAAGGTTGTGCTATCTGTAACAAAAACATCACCAAGAAGAAGGTAAGTATTTCTTTTATCTAAAGTAATGTCTTCAGTAATGTTTCCTGATAAAATTTGTGTCGGTTCTTCATAGTTAGCTTTATTAGGTTGAAAGTCTGTCCATGAGTCTAGCCAATTATTATAGCCAGTTATTCCTTTTTCTTGTTGGGCAAATAAATTACCAAACACCAAAAGAAAGAAAAGTGTAGTAAGAGTAATTTTTTTCATATTTAGTGAAATTTGATATTTAGGTTAAGGGCTTTCAATCAATTCTATTCAAACATATAAATATTATCTATGAAACACAAATAATATCGATAAAATACATCTTTTAGTACAAAATATAGTATTTAGATTACAAATATGAGTCGTTAAACGTTAATAATGACAAATATTTTATTATTTTAAGTTTTCAACCTGAATAATTTAGAATATAAAAAAACCTTGATACTTTACGGATCAAGGTGTTTCTAAACACATACAATAATTAAAAAACTAACTAATCCTTTTTAAAATCGTCGTAAGTATGTAATGCTTTCAATGTTGATTCATAAAAAAGAATTGCGGCAATTAAATCTGTTGTATCCGAATAGGGCAATATCTTTTTTTGAAATTCCATCGTACTTTCAAAATAAGAGGCAGAAGCATTAATATTATCTTCTAACGCTTTTCTGTTATCCTTTGTATCTGGAATTCCAAGGTTCTCCATGGTTACTCCAGGTTTCGTTGCAAATGCAATATTTGGAAGAATATTTACAATCACTTCTATTCGTTCTATATAAAGGTTTAATAGGTCGCCTTTTTTCATCCTTTTTAAGTCCTCTCGACTGTGGTATTTTGAGATGTTTACTTTACCACTAATGATACTTTGAGATGCTTCTTTTTTTTGAGCAAAACTCATGCTAACCATTAGAAAAAATAGAGCACAAAATAAAGTAGATTTGGTTTTCATATTCACGCTTTTTAATTAATCTTAGTGCCACAAATCTATACAATTTATTAAATAAAACAATTAATTTCTAGCATTTTTCATAAAACATCTTGGGTTACCAAATACATATTTTGAGGTTAAACGGCGTGTTTGCTTGATAAAAAGCAGATTTTATCGACGAAATACTTTTATGCTTTTCGTTGAATTTTCAACCTAGAAAGCCTCAATTTTACTAAGAAATCCATTGTAAATATCAATTTATAAAGACAAATAGACTTAAGATGTAAAGGCCTTATCTACTCAAAATTAAATTGAAATTCATTTTACCAAAGAAGTGGCAATATTTCAATAATTAGTTGTTTTAAGTGCCTTTGTTTTACGTTTTTAGCAAGTGTAATTGTACTTGTCTGTAACTAATTTTTACTCAAATGTTTTTTTTATATCACTATTGTATTTCATCGATTATTTTTGTTTGTTTTTTCTGTTTATCGTCAAAAACCAGCATTGGTGTGATTTTTAGGGTATTAAGTTAGAAAAGCATCAAATTTGGTTAAACCCAAAAAGCTTATTCTCATGAAAAACCTAATTACTTTGTTTTGTATTGTGTGTTTTTATAGCGTGTTTAACCATGTTACTGCACAAGAATCAAATTCTATATTAGATTCTAAAAACCCTATACATGATCGCGCTATAGATCAGATAAAATATACAGATACCATTCCAGAGTTTAGGTCTAAAACAAATAAATTAAAACTAACAGGCATTATTTATCAAAGTGATGGTGTGACACCAGCCAAAGATGTGATTCTTTTTATTGAACAACCAGATGAAGACGGTGAATTTGATTTAAGAAATACGGGTGATGCACGTTATGTTTTTCATAGAAGTTGGGTAAAAACGGATGCCGATGGTAGATATACCTTATATACATTTGTGCCAGGTGGAGACAGAAGGTACAATCAGATGCAGCAAATATTCCCGCTAATTAAAGAACCTTTAAAGCAGGCTTATGTGGTTGAATCGTTTTTGTTTGATGAAGATCCATTGCTTACTGAAACATGTAGAAAGCGTATGGCTAAAAAGGGAGATGTGACTAGAATTCTTAAACTAAAGACTGAAGATGGTATTTTTGTTGCAGAACGTAATATCACTTTAAAAGCGAATCAAAATTTAGCGAAGTCTTAAATACAGACTTTACAATATTATATAGACGCTCTAAATTTATTTAGGGCGTTTTTTTTATAGACCACTTTTTGTTCAATGGTATAGGTGACCACATGTATCTTTAATTGTATTTAGTATACATATGAGCATACATTTTTTAACTAAGTGATAATTGTTTCTGATTTTAGTATAGACTTAAGTGGACTTCAAATAAATGCATAAATCTCAAAGCACAGTATAAATATTACAAAAAAGTAGATTTTTATCACTGTTTAAGGCGGTTATAGAGTAAATTAGGACCTGTTTTTATAGTGCCTTACAATAAAATAATAAGAAAGAATCCAAATAAAATGCTGTAAGTCAAAAAAATGGCAT
This sequence comes from Winogradskyella sp. PC D3.3, assembly GCF_054366245.1. NCBI lineage: Bacteria > Pseudomonadati > Bacteroidota > Flavobacteriia > Flavobacteriales > Flavobacteriaceae > Winogradskyella > Winogradskyella sp. PC D3.3. Next base: position 2,899,694 of record NZ_CM135962.1, read on the forward strand.
CATCTTTGTACTTTAATAAGTATTATAAATTAAATTACATTATGAGTAAAGGAACAGTAAAATTTTTCAACGATGCCAAAGGATTTGGATTTATCACTGAAGAAGGTGTTGACAAAGATCACTTTGTACACATTTCTGGATTAGTAGACGAAATTCGTGAAGGCGATGAAGTTGAATTTGATCTTGAAGAAGGTAAAAAAGGATTAAACGCAGTAAACGTAAAAGTTATCTAATACATATACTTCAAAGTTTAAATAAAAAAGCCCATCAATTTTGATGGGCTTTTTTTATGGGTAAAAATAGAAGAATATGACTATTCTTTAACTCTAATAGGTTTTAGTTTAATCACACCAAAACCATCTAGTATTTTTATAATGACGTATGTTAAATCAATTTCATACCATTTTACACCAAAGTTAGCTCTACTTGCATATTTATGATGATTGTTATGGTAACCTTCTCCCATCATTAAAAAATCAAAACGGAATAAGTTTTTACTAGTATTCTTCATTTTAAAATTCACGTAACCGTAGATATGACCAAACCAGTTGATAATAACTCCATGAATTGGAGCCATTAAAAACGTAATTGGCAATAATAGCCATTGCCACCAAGCTGTAGCAAACAACGCAAAGAATAATACATAAAGTGAGATCCATAGTAATCTTGAAAACCGAGAACTAGCAAAATTATCAAATGCTTTCCATTGGGGCACATTTTTAGTAAAACGCTGATCAACAGATATTCGTTGCTTATTAATATCTTGATAGATGGTTTTAGTTTTCCACATCATAGCAAATACATTAGCATCATATGATGGAGAATGTGGGTCTTTTTCTGTATCGGTATAGGCATGGTGCATTCGATGCATGATTCCATAACCATAAGCACTTAAATAGCTAGAACCTTGAAAAATCCAAGTTAGTATAAAAGTGATGCGTTCCATAGTTTTAGACATTGTAAATACTTGGTGTGCCGCATAACGATGCAAAAAGAATGACTGAAAAAACAGACCTCCATACCAAAGTATTAAAACAAAAAGAATTATAATCATAGTTATTTTTTTACAAAGATAAGTGCACAATACGTGCCAAACAATGAATCTAAATCAATAAAAACTTGGGTTTATGCACTGCAGTGATTAAATATGCTCTGTAAATAGTATTGTATAATTAATTATACACGTTTTCTTATTCGGCTTAAAGCTTGAGCTGTTATACCTATATAAGAACTAATATATTTTAATGGAATGTCTTTTAAAAGTTCTGGACGTTCTTTGAATAATTTTAAATAACGCTCTTCTGCGGTAAGATTTAGTAGGTTTTGTTCGCGACTAGATTTTAATAGAAAGAGGCGCTCAGCGGTTAATCTTCCAATTAGATTACCTATTTGAGTTGTTTTGTAAACGTCTTGTAAATCAGCATATGTTATACTTAATAAAGTCGTCTCTGTAAGCGCTTGTAATTGATAGGCAGAAGGTGTCTGTGTTAAGAAAGAATCGTAAGCACTAACAAATTGATTCTTAAAACTAAAGCCAAAAGTGATTTCTTTATCAGGATTTTCCTTAGGAATAAATAAACGTACTACACCAGACTCAATAAAAGAAATATGATTTTCAATAGCGTTAATTTGTAAAAAAACGCTTTTCTTTTTTATAACACGACGTTGCAATTTAGATGTAAAGAAATCCCAATCCGCTTGCGAAATGCTAGCTAGTTGATCTAAATATGCTTTTATTTGTTTCACGTTTTTCAAGGCTAATAATCGAGGCTGCAAAGATATAAATTCAAATAATCTTTAAATTGAAAATAGTAAGAAAGAACGATAATATGAAGTCTTTCATACAAACTCTATAAATTATACTATTTTTGTAATGTTAATTCATAAAAGTAATTACCGTTTTTTTAAATTTATAAATAAAAATTATACAAGAAGATGATTAGAAATTTCATAAATAAATTATTTAATCTTAACAAAGGAAGCGAAACAAAAGAAGGTACCGTGAAATTTTTTAATGCAAAAAAAGGATTTGGATTTATAACGCTTAACGACACTAAGGAAGAGATCTTTGTTCATACCACTAATGTTGTCGGTAAAATACGAGAGAAAAACAAAGTTACTTTTAATATAGAAAAGGGAGAAAAAGGCTTAATAGCAACTAATGTTCGTGTTGTAAAATAATTACGCCTTAATTATATTCTACATAACCATCTTAATTGATGGTTTTTTTGTTACTTAATTTTTAGAACGTTTCTGGGTTTTAAGTTCTAATTATCAAGTTCCTTGGCTTTATAGAGGTTGTAAGCTGTTTTAGTTGATTTAACTTTAATTTTGTAACGTCTTTTTTTATTCTATTACCAAGAACGGTATTCTTACCTTTGCAAAAATATTTTTTTATGTCCAAACGTTTTTCCGATTTAGGAATTAATGAGCAGCTACAACATGGTTTAGCTGATATACAAATTTCAATTCCAACAGATATTCAATTAAAAACGATTCCTGTGGTATTGCAACAAACTGATGATGTGGTTGCCTTAGCCAAAACAGGAACGGGAAAAACAGCCGCATTCGGACTTCCGTTAATACAATTAATCAACGTTGATGATTCTAATATTCAAGCCGTCATTCTAGCTCCAACGAGAGAATTAGGTCAGCAAATCAGTGCTAATTTAGAATCCTTTGCAAAGTATGTTCCGGAGATCTCTATAGCTACAATCTGCGGTGGAGTACCTATTAAACCTCAAATTGAACGTTTGCAAAGTAGTACACATATCGTTGTGGCCACACCAGGTCGTTTAGCAGATTTAGTAAAACGACAAGCCATTGATATTTCTAAGATTTCTTATTTTGTTTTAGATGAAGCCGATGAAATGGTAAGTGCTCTAAAAGATGGACTCGATGCTATTATAAAAGAAATCCCCAAAAAGCGACGGACGTTATTGTTTACAGCGACCATGCCTGGAACCATAAAACAATTGGTTCAAAATTACATGTCAAAACATGTTGTGCATATTGAAGCCGATATGGCCACTGTTGGACATCAAGGTATCGATCATCAATTTGTGGTGGTTGAGCCTATTGAAAAATTAGATGTTTTACTTCATTTCTTAAATTCGAAAGCAGGACAACGGGGTATTATTTTCTGTAAAACGAAAGCAGCCGTTAATAAATTAGCTAAAAACTTAGCGATTAATAAATTCTCTTCAGGGGCCATTCACGGTAGTTTAACACAAGGGATTCGCGATCGTATTATGGGGCAATTTAGAGAAGGGCATATTGACATCTTAGTCGCTACAGATTTAGCCTCTCGTGGATTAGACATTAAAGATGTGGAATATGTGATTAACTATCATTTACCAGACACCTACGATGCGTACGTGCATAGAAGTGGTAGAACCGCCAGAGCAGGCGCAAAGGGTTTAGCTTTAACTATTTTACAACAAGAAGAAGTTGCTGATATTGCTGATTTTGAAGATGAATTAGGTATTTCATTCAAGGAATACAAAAAAGCAGATGCTAAAAGCATAGAAGAAAACAAAGCTTTATTATGGGCTAAAAAAATATTTAAGACCAAGCCCAATCGTACCATTTCTGAGCAGTTAAGAAAAGACGTCAGAACGGTTTTTCATCATTTAACAAAAGAAGAGTTAATAGAGAAAGTATTAGCAAATCAGTTGGCACAAACTACTTTAGGAGTCCAGAAATCAGAGGATTCTAAACCAAAGAAAAAGAAAAAATAACTATGGCAAATAATATCAAAGCACAGCAAGATATACTTGAAAAATTAAATATCTATGCGCTTAATCCAATGCAAGAATCTGCGTTGGCCACCATAGAAGAAAACCCCAATGTTATTCTTTTATCACCAACAGGAACTGGGAAAACATTAGCCTTTTTGCTACCGCTCTTAGAAACTTTGGATCCTGAATGCAAAGAAGTGCAAGCCTTAATTATTGTGCCCTCTAGAGAATTAGCCATTCAAATTGAAACGGTTGTTCGTAATATGGGATCGGGTTATAAAGCCAATGCTATTTATGGAGGTCGTGCTATTTCAAAAGATAAAATAGAATTGAAACACACACCTGCCATTTTAATTGGTACACCTGGGCGTTTGGCAGATCATTTTGAACAAGCTCGTTTTTCTACCAAATTCATTAAAACCTTAGTTATTGATGAGTTTGATATTTCAATTGAAGTAGGAGCAGGCGGCGAAATGAAACAGATCATGAGTTATTTGGCGAATGTAAATAAGCGTATTTTAACCTCTGCCACTGAAGGAGCCTCTATTCCAAAGTATTTAAAAATGGATGGAGCCAAAACCTTAAACTTTTTATCTGAAAGACCGAGTTCTAAGCTCGAAATTAAAACCGTAATCTCACCATCAGTTAATAAACACAATACTTTAGTCGATTTATTGCATCATGTTGGTAGTGATCCAGGGATTGTATTTTGTAATAAAAAAGAACGTCTTGAAGATTTAAGTCGTTTTTTAGAGAAAAAGAATATAGCACATACCTGCTTTTATAGTGGAATGGAGCAACACGATCGTGAACGTGCTTTAATTAAATTACGAAACGGAAGTGTATCTGTACTTGTTGCAAGTGATTTAGCAGCACGTGGTATTGATATCCCAGAGATGAATTATATTATTCATTACGAAATTCCTGAAGCGATTCAAGAATACACGCATCGAAATGGTAGAACAGCACGAGTAAATTCTAAAGGCACAGCGTATTTAATTAAAGGAGAGCGCGAAGTCTTACCTGATTTTGTCGGGAAATCTCAAACCATTCGTGTTAATGCTGCCAAAGACATTAAGCCTCCATTTTGGACGACTTTATTTATTTCTGGTGGTCGAAAAGATAAGATCTCTAAAGGGGATATTGCAGGACTGTTTTTTAAACAAGGAAACATTACTAAAGATCAACTCGGCGTCATAGAATTGAAACAAGACTGTGCTTTTGTTGCCGTTCCTGTTAGTATTGCCAATGACTTAGTTAACAACTTAAACAATACACGTTTAAAGAAAAAGAAAGTGCGCGTTAGTATTATCTAAGCTTAAAGCAAAGGTTGTAATACTTCCCAAACCGTATTAGCTACTATTTTATGACCTTCAACCGTTGGATGAATTCCATCATTCTGGTTAAGGGCTTTTATACCTCCAACGTCTTTCAAAATAAAAGGAATAAATTCTAAGTTATTTTTTTCGGCAATATTCATAAAGACTTGTTTAAAGTCTCTTGTGTATTCTTGTCCCATGTTCGGAGGTAATTGCATACCTGCTAGTATAATTTTAGTTTTAGGACTTTTAGATTTTACCGCATCTATTATAGATTGAAGGTTTGCGGCCGTTTCTACAAGATTAACACCTCGTAGTCCATCGTTAGCCCCTAATTCTAATATAAAGATATCAATGTCTTGGTTTAAAATCCAATCGATTCTTCCTTTTCCTCCAGCCGTAGTTTCTCCACTAATTCCAGAATTAATAATTGTATAATTTAAGTTTAAAGAATCTATTTTCTGTTGTAAAATACCAGGATAGGCATCGTTAGTATCATCTAACCCATAACCAGCCGTAATGCTATCACCAAAACAAAGAATGGTTTTGGTAGTGGTTTCTCTAGTGGCTATTTCTTCTGCTTGATCTTGCGATTGGTTTTCAGTATTTGTTTTCTCCGATTTGCTATCACCACAACCAACCAATAAAAAAGCGGTTATAATATAACAAAACTTTAAGAGTTTAGAAGCCGTTGAGATTGGTGAAATTAAATGCAAATGAGTATTTTGAGCCTTCGACATAAAGTGTCTTATTTAATTAAAATTGATATGCCAAAGATATTAAACATAACTGGTCTAGAAAAGACATATTCTAGCGGTAACAAACAATTAACAGTCCTACAAAACATTTCGTTTGCCGTAGAAAAAGGACAAACGTTTTCTATTGTTGGACCTTCAGGAAGTGGAAAAACGACGTTATTAGGCTTGTGTGCTGGTTTGGACCAACCTAATGCTGGGACCATTGAGCTTTGTGGCCAAAACTTAAACGCTTTAAATGAAGACCAACGTGCACAGTTGCGTAATAAAGAAGTGGGATTTATATTTCAGAATTTTCAGTTGTTACCAACGCTTACTGCACTTGAAAATGTGAGTGTTCCTTTAGAATTGCAAGGCTCTAAAGATGCTGATAAAATTAGTAAGGCATTATTAGAAAAAGTGGGTTTAGCTGATCGGATTCATCATTATCCATCGCAACTGTCTGGTGGAGAACAACAACGTGTGGCATTGGCAAGAGCCTTTGCCAATGCACCTTCCATTTTATTTGCAGATGAACCAACAGGAAATTTGGATGAGGAAACAGGAGAAAAAGTAATTCAACTATTGTTTGAGTTAAACAAAGAAGCCGGAACCACTTTAGTGATTATTACCCACGATTTGGATTTAGCCAACCGAACACAACAAATTTTAAGGCTTAAAGGTGGCCATATTTTAACCAACGACCGTACAGCAGTACAGTAAATAATTCATTACAGATGCGTAAAAATACCCCTTGGTTATTTAAAATGGCATGGAGAGATGCTAAAGCGAGCCGTGTACGCTTATTGTTATTTATGGCTTCTATTATATTGGGAATCGCTGCAGTAGTCTCTATTCAATTATTTAGCAGCAATCTTAAAGACAACATAAAGCTTCAGTCTAAAGCCTTAATGGGGGCAGATTATACTATAGATAGTCGGCAAGAACCCACAGCACGTGCACAAGCCATTATAGATTCTTTACAGCCTAAAGCTAAAGAAATCAATTTTGTGTCTATGATTGCTTTTCCTAAGAATGGTGGGACTAAATTAGTTAAAGTCCGTGGTCTTGATGGAGCATTTCCTTTTTATGGAACGATTGACACCGAACCAAGCTCTGCTGCAAGTACTTATCAAGATTTAAATGGAGCATTAGTTGATGCCACTTTAATGCTTCAATTTGATATAAAACCAGGCGATTCTATAAAAGTAGGAAGCTTAACATTGCCTATTTTAGGATCATTAAAAGCAATTCCCGGAAGTACAGCCATTTCAACATCTGTAGCTCCACCAATTATAATGCCATATGCATTACTAGAAGCGACAGGTCTCTTACAATTTGGAAGTCGTAAAGAGTATCAGTTTTTCTATACAACTTCTGAAACTTTTAATTTAGAACAGTTTGAAAAAACAATAGGACCTTTATTAAAAAAGGAAGAAGCAGACTTAGATACCCATACGAGTACGAGTGAACGTCTAGGGAAACGGTATGAGAATGTCGGTAAGTTTTTGAATCTAGCCGCTTTTATAGCCTTATTATTAGGTTGTATAGGGATTGCAAGCTCTGTTCATATTTATATTAAAGAGAAACTCAGTGCTATTGCTGTTTTAAAATGCATGGGAGCCTCACGACTGCAAAGTTTTCTGATTTTCTTGATTCAAATTGCAGGTATTGGTATTGTTGGAGGTCTAATAGGCTCTTTAATTGGTATTGGCGTCCAGAAATTGTTTCCATATTTACTAAAAGACTTTTTACCGTTTTCAGTTGAAATCTCAATAGCTTTTCAACCCATAGCGATTGGTGTTTTTCTCGGTTTATTTATGTCCGTGTTATTTGCTTTATTACCACTGCTTAGAACTTGGTATGTTTCTCCATTAGAAGTATTACGCGTCGATGAAAAAGGCGCTCAAGAACCGTTCAAAGTGCGGGTGATTGTTATTTCTGCAATATTAGTTTTTCTTTTCTTATTTTCTTTTTGGCTATTAGAAGATGCGGTCTATGCTTTAGGTTTTATGCTTGCGACTTTAATTGCTTTTGCGGTTTTAACAGGCGTTGCCTTACTGTTTATTAAAGCCATAAAAACTTATTTTCCAAAACGATGGGGTTTTGAAGCACGTCAAAGTTTACTCAATCTATTTAGACCCAATAACCAAACTGTGGTTTTAGTGGTTGCTATTGGTTTGGGTACCTGTTTAATTAGCACTTTGTATTTTACTAAAGATATGTTGTTATCGAAGACAGAAGTAGGGCAGAGTGCTAACAAGGCTAACATCATTATTTTAGATGTGCAGGCAGAGCAGCAAGATGCCATTGAAGACCGTATAACTTCAAAAGGTTTACCGGTTGTTAATAGTATTCCAATCGTTACGATGCGCATTCATAAAATAAAAGGACGCTTAGCGAATGAATTGCGACAAGACAGTACAAAGCAAATGCGGAATTGGATATTGAATCATGAATTTAGAAGTACATATCGCGATTCTATGATAGATTCCGAAACACTTTTAGAAGGTGAGTGGACTACGCACACCACAGCTAATGCTCCCATACTAGTTTCGATTGCAGACAATCTTGTAGAGGACGGTATAAATATCGGTGATAATATTACATTTAATGTGCAAGGGGTGCTTATGGAAACTACAGTTGGTAGTATACGAAAAGTAGATTGGAGACAATTACAACCTAACTTTAATTTTGTGTTTCCTGTTGGAGCCCTTGAGCAAGCACCACAGTTTCGCGTTATTTCTACAACTGTACCAGATGAAGCTAGCTCTGCAGCATTACAGCGCGATTTAGTGGCCGAATTCCCTAATGTTTCAATAATAGATTTACGTCAGGTTTATACTATAATTGAGGATATTTTAGATAAAGTCTCTTGGGTTATTAATTTTATGGCATTCTTCAGTATTATTACTGGAATTATTGTTTTGATAGGATCCGTGCGTACCAGCAAGTATCAACGTATAAAAGAAAGTGTATTGCTAAGAACCCTTGGGGCTAAAAATGCACAGATTTTAAAAATTTCAGCTTTAGAATATCTGTTTTTAGGATTGCTAGGTAGTTTAATAGGTATTCTATTGGCCTTAGTTGGTAGTCTTTGTTTGGCTTTATTAGTCTTTAAAGAACCTTTTGCACCTTCATTGATTCCATTTTTAGTGATTTTACCAGGCATTACTCTCTTGGTGATGGCTATTGGTTTAAGTAATATACGATCTGTTTTAAATAGTTCACCTTTAGCTGTCTTACGAAAAGAAGCATAGTGTAGTTTTGACCGTAATCTATAGCCATTTATTTGATGCAAGAATTTTCAATAGCAAACCCGCTTATGGCCCGAGTATGTCTAAAGATCATTTATTTTCGTCATTCACTCTAAAAAAAAGTATATTTAGGCCTATCTAACGTATTGATAATTAATGCTTAAGTATTATACATCATTCTTGTTTATTTTGGCTTTAGGCCTGTTTCCATTGTGGTCTCAAAGCACCACGCTTACTCGTGAAACCTATTTTAGACAATATGAACAGATTAGTGATTCTATGGCATCTGTGTTTCCTGAAAATGACATAAAAACATATAGACGCGGCTCCTTTTCTGATGCTGAAATGCAGCGGTATCTATCACTTCATTTTAAACGTTTAGATATATTAAAACATATTGAAGGGCATACCAAATTTGTTTTGGATAGCTATTTACATTCAGGCAATTGGTTTAGAGAAGTGGGGTTTCCAAAAGAATCCATAAAATCATATCTTGCCTTTTTTAGGTATTATGCCGTCCATGAAAGCCAATTAAGCCTTGTAGAACGGAACAAATTTATGGAAATGCGGAGCTATGCTCGGAGTATACTTGCTGAAAACTATGCTAAACTGGGTTTGTTAGATAGTGCAGCGTTTCAGCATAAAACGAATATGGCATTTACTAAAAACCTGGATTATATTTACCATCCATCGTCTATAAACAATTATGGTCTTTTTTTTTATTGGCATAAAAAAGATCTCGATTCTGCTATGTATTTCTTTGAACGTGCTTATGCACTTACAACGTCTAAATTCCCAAAGCATACTTTAAATGGTAGTATTCGTGATAATATTGCTGATATCTATGCCGAACAGGAAGATTATAAAAATGCCCAGCCTTTATATCAGCAAAATTTTGAGTATTTTAAAACAGCCATAAACGAAGAAACTTTAACGCATGACATTCCGCGTTTAATTAGTGCCGGATCGCAATTGGTGACTAGCGATACACATTTAAACAAATTAAATACAGCACAGGAAGCCTTTAATACCTTAGACAGTATTGTACAATATCATGAAGCCTACAATAATCTTAGCACTAGTTCTAAATTAGAATTTTTAAGGGCTAAAGAATTGCTATTGCGTGCCAAAAACAATATTCCTGCAGCGTATACTACCGTAAAGCAAATAGAGCATATTTCAGATAGTCTTCAGTCCTTATTGGATCATGCCGACAAAAAATGGCAAGAGGAATTGAATGATATTACAATAGATAAAATTGAATTAAATTTTAAAATCGACCGTATTCAAAAGGAAAACATGATTAAAAACCAGCGCGCTAAACTTTGGTTTATTGGACTTTTGTCTTCGATTTTTATAATTGTCTTAGTTTCACTAATAATTAGTAGACGGCAACACCTTATAAATGCAAAGAATAAGCAATTATTAGCAGAACAGCTCCTTGAAAACTCTGCGCTAAAGGTAGAGCAACTTAATTCTGAGATTCAATCTAAGGAACGGGACTTATCTGATTTTGCGATTAAACTCACGCAAGATCAGGATTGGGCTAAATCGCTCGCCAACCAATTAGAAGTTATAAAACAAGCGAATTCAGAAGCGCATCCGGAATTAATCAATGAACTCGATTTAGCCATTTCAAATAAAATAAGTGTTGATAGCGATACGCAAGAATTTTTTGAACGCTTAGATAAACTGAGTGATGCGTTTTACAGTAAATTGACAAAGCGCTATCCTAATTTGAGTAAAAACGAGATTAGACTGTGCTCGTTAATTCGATTAAAAATTGAAAGTAGAAGTATTGCGACGCTTCAAAATATCACCTTAGCTTCCTTAAACACCAGTCGTTATCGGTTAAGAAAAAAACTTCAACTCTCAGAAGAAACGGATTTGAATTTCTTTATTCAAAACCTATAAGCCTTTTATTACGAGGTAACTATAATTCAAATTACGAAACTGTCTATTAAATGTCTATCGCCTGTACATCAGTGGTCTATATAGATTATGCGGTTGTGGCTTACTTAACTTTTAATTTAGCAGTGTTCTATTTATACAACGTGTTTATTTAGAATAATGCTATTACCAATTTAATTATTAAGTACCACTCTAAAACCGTATCACTTATGAAAACATGTCTTCTTGGTTTAATTTTATTAGGACTCACCAACCTTAGCTCTGCACAAAATGAATTAGCAATGGGAACGTCTCAGTTTAAGGACAAGGATTATACTCCGCGTTCCATTACAGTTCTAAACGAACAGTATTTAAATTTAGAACTTCACACAGCACAACCGTTAGCGGTTCGTATTAAGAAATTACAAAAAGTAGCTGCAAATTTTGATGTGACAAAAGATCCTGTTTACAGTAAGGACAAGTCTATAACGTACACGATTAACTTTCAATCTCGTACCAATTATATTACAGCTATTTATGATGCTAAAGGTGTTATTTTGAGTTCTGATGAATATTATGAAGATGTTCGACTTCCTTTAAAGCTCACTAATCAGTTGGCTAAAGACTATCCTGGGTGGGGCTTTCTTAACAGTTCCTGTACCGTTAATTATGATCATATAAATGGCGCTGATATCACTTACGTTATCGCTATACAGAAGGAAAATAAATCGAAGTCTATTTCCCTAACGCTATAGAATCCATATCTTATTTTTCTGAGTTGAGAACAGCACTAAGTTAGTGCTGTTTTCTTTTATAATAGAGATTTTTATGTCAGTTCGAGTGTTTTGAGTATGCGAAAAACGTATCGAGAACCATTTGTGTTAAAAAGCTTCTCGATACAAAATTCCAAAAAAGGAATTTCACTCGAAGTGACAATCATTGCATATTGAGAACACTACCAACCATCAACTACAAATCCAACAAACGCGATCTTAATATCTTCTGAATATCCATATTGTTTTTTTGAGGAATGAGGAATCTCTCTAAATCATCGTTATGGCTTATGGGTTCTTCTTTATCAATAAAACCATAGCCTAAATAGTCTCCATTTTTCACTAATACAAAAGCTTCCTCATTATCATATCTTCCTTTTTCTCTAACAATGATGTCGTTCTTTTGGTCTGACATATCATGAATAGCTTCAAGAACTCGGTTATTATAGTCTTCTACAGATTCTTCATCTTTACAAACACCTTTACAGTTTTTTATACTAAAATGGGAACATTCTGAAACCGATTCTTGTAAATGACAATATTTAGGACATAAATTATATTTAGTACACATCTTTTCTAAATAGGCACGTACTTCTCTTATACTAAATAGTGTAACAATAGGATTAGGCACTAAACGCCCCTTATTACTAGCTAAATGCAGAATTCCTTTTCGATCTTCATACGAGAAAATGGCAAAGGATTGAATACTGCGCTTGGCGACTTTATTATACACCGGAAAGTGGTGCTTAATAGCAGCATCTTCCATAAGCAATGCTATTAATTCGCTACCTGAGCATTCAAAATCGATATCGCGCGTTTCTCTTACCATATCTTGTGCCTTTTTTGTTTTACTATAAAAATGGCTGAGTACTCTTTTTTTGATATTTATAGCTTTGCCTACATAGATCACGGTTCCTTTTTTATCCTTAAAATAATAGATACCTGCGGTATCTGGCAAGGCTTCAAAAGTGGCTTTAGGTAGGTTAGGAGGTAAAGTCGCTTCTTTAGAATTCTTATTTAAAAATTCTTTAAAAACAGCTGAAGCTTCAGGTTGTTGTAAGAGTAATTTAAATAGAATGGTTGTGGCTTCAGCATCCCCTCTGGCGCGGTGTCTACCAACCAAATTAATCTCTAAAGCACTACATAACTTCCCTAAACTATAAGACCGATGGCCAGGTAATAAGCGTCGGGATAAACGAACGGTACAAAGTTTCTTTCTATTGAATTCTAGACCAATTCGGCTGAATTCTCCACTAATCACTTTATAATCGAAATTCACATTATGGGCTACAAATATGGCTCCTTCAGTAATATTTATAATATCTTCTGCAACTTCTTCAAATCGCGGCGCATCAGCGACCATATGGTCATCGATTCCGGTGAGTGCTGTAATATGTTGTGGAATATAAGTTTCCGGATTAATTAGTGATGTAAACTCGTCTATTACGGTATCTCCGTTAAATTTAAAAATTGAAATCTCAGTCATGCGATTGCTTTGTCCTGTAGTTTCAACATCAATAATGGTGTAAATCATGCGTTTTCGCTTGCTTTTATGTTTTGCATCAATTTATCTATGGATTGTGCTAATGGGTGTTTAAGACTTCCTGTAAATTTACAGTAGTAGATCAAAGTGATTTAATTTATTAACTTAAAAATATAGAAATTATGTCTAAACCATGGCAAGATAAAGCAAAAGGCAATTGGAATATTGCAAAAGGAAAATTAAAACAAAAATGGGGTGAATTAACCGATGACGATTTAGATTACGCAGAAGGTAAGGAGGATGAAATCTTAGGAAGAATTCAGAAACGTACCGGAGAAACAAAAGAAAGCGTTAATGCGTTTTTGAATGATTTAAAGTTTTAGATTCCTTTTAGTTTATAAAATTAAAATCCCACGTATTGTGGGATTTTTTTATGGGTATTAATTACCTGATATTATTAGGTCATCTTGCATGCTTCTTTTAAGAATTGCAGGTTCTTTTTCATATAATTAAAACCCTTCTTTTTATCTCTTGTAGTATCGTTTGTTGAAGTTTTACATGTTCACTAAGTTTCTATTTTATTAAATAGGTGTTCATGAATGCTATTGATTTGCCATAGGTGAATAAGTGCTTTTAAAACTTTTATGCGTTTTTATAATAAACGCTCGGCAATTTCTAACCAGGTCGCGACTCTTGTGTAGCCTGTATCGTGTACATTATGAGGGGAATTAAACAATAGGGTATCGCCTTCAAATTTTTCTAAGTTGTAGGTTCTGTCGTCTATTAATAAATCTCCGTTTAAAATAAACTTATCTCCACACATAATGCGATGTTGCCAAGTGATAAACGGCATGTGCTCGTCTAACCATTCGCTTTTTTCTAATAAGGAATTCGGGAATTGTGTGGCTGCTGTGGCAATGTACACTTCGTGTTTGCTGTATAAGGCTTCCATAACTTGTATGGCATCTTTAATTGGTTCTAACTCCCGAAAAAAACCAGGTCGTAGCGCGTGATCTTTGATGCTTTTTTTGTGTGTTTCTGGGACGTTATTCCATATTTCACCAGAAGTGATTTGGTTGATATGTAAGTCTTGTTGGTGTTCTTTATTATATAATTCGATGTGCTTACCGTAAGTGTCGGCTAACACATCGTCCATGTCTACAAATATTGTCATTGGGTTGTTTTTTTTGCGAAGTTCTTGATTATGGATTGAAATGCCAAGGAGCTATGGGTTATTTAATATTTATTTAATGTTTTAACTTAGAAGTATAAATTAACTATAGATCAATCATATTTATAATTTTATTAGAAGATTCTTTTCTAAACAGTAAAATTATTCAACCAAACTCTAATTCTTTTATTCTTAGCTTTTTTATCCTTACCCGCAATACCTCTATTTTGAAGTAACTTTATTAATTTTATATTGTAATCATTATCGTTTAACATCATTTGAGAACTAGGGACAACATTGTAAGAAGCAGGTAATCTGTTTCTTAAAAAATCTACTACATTTAAATTAGTCAACATTGATTCATACAATACAATAAGGTTTACTTTTTGCTTAATTGTTAACTCCTGTTTCAACAATGCTTTAATCTTTTCTATAGATAAAATCAAACTACTTGTGTTAATAATTAAATCACACAATTCTTCTGACAATTCTTCGCTATCGTTAATTTCACTTATTGAAATTTCATCTGTTAACTTCAATTGGCTACTATTTGATATTTGGTAATTCTGTAAGATTAGTATTTTGTCAGCTATATCTATATTGTTATTATTAATGAATTCTAAGAAATTAACTTCATTTTGTACTAACAAATTAATATGCAATTCGGGGTGAGTTTCTTTTATGGCTTCATAAAATGTAGGACTTAATATAATAACTTTTTCATCTATTAAAATCTCTACTTTGTCCTCATCTATTAATTTAAAATCAAAATCATTGGGCAATTCAAAATCATTAGATATGCAACCTATAAGCTCTGTATATGAATCTATACCTAAACCATTGTTACTTATTAAATCTAAAATAAACTTAAACCGTTCTTTGTCTTCTATACTTAAATTAATCTTTCCTTCAATACTAAGACCAAGATAATTATCAGCATCGTTTAGATATTTAGTTAATGATTCATCGAAGTTATTACTAGACTCAACATAATAGCTATAAATATTATTCCAAGTTGCTTTTATACTATTGTTATCAAATACTAAACTAAAAATAGACACATCTTTTATATCGTACAAATCACTAATTTCACAATCTTGAGATTTAAGAAATAATATAGTATTTGCTATTGACAATCCTTTCTTATTAAGAACTTTTAAAATATTATCTTCATTATCATATTGATTATTTTCTAATTTGGAATAAACGTTGGAAATATAAGTGTTGTAGCTATCTTCCTCAATATATTCAGTTAATTCAAATAAGTTGCTATCATAAATATATGTTAGGTTGAAATTATCGAATGATTTCTTATCGCGAATTTCTAAATGATATTCTATAATAGTACCAATATTATTGTAGTCAAGAACATATCTATTATTCTCGTAAATAAGTTCAAAGAATTTATTATATCTATCCTCAGGAGGGGTGAGTTCTTTAAACTTTATATTCAAGACTCTTTTAAAATATCCTCAGTTTTACTCTCTAGGCTAAAGTTGTAAAAGAAATCTAAATCATCAGATATGTCATTACTTAAAGCTCCTTTATTATTTAATGCTATTAACGTTTTACTATCCGTGTTTACTAATAATAAGTGCAAAAGTCGATTTTTATCCTTATGTAAAAAGCTAGAATCTGATTGTATAGTATTCCACATATCTTTCCAGCTTTTAGCCAATTGATCAATAAATAAGACGTTTTGAACCCCTTGATTTATGTAAATGATAAAAAATTGCTTACTTCGTTTACTCCAGATTGAAATTGTTTTAAGAGTTGTTTCAAATTTATTTACATAAAACTCTCTATGAACAACAAGAAAATCTATTAAGTTAGTATTTAATATTCTATTGTCTTTAAAATAATTGATTGGTAAATCATTAACCAGATCATCAATATTTGACAATTTATAATCAAAATGTTTTGGTTCATTTACTCTCGATATTATATTTATTTTAAATTCTTGGTCACTTTCCGTTAAACCTCCTTTTTGAAAAGTTGAAATATAAACTCTATAATGCTCATCTATATATCCATTTTCTAATAAAAAGATTAATAGTAGATCATTATATATTCTTTCTTTTTCTTCATTTATTTCACTTTCCAAATAGAAACTTCCAAATTCTTCTTTTAATTTATCTTTGGATAAATCTTTTTTTATTAATATTTGAGCGAGAGTTTCATTTTGCACATCTCTCAAGTTTTGTCTTAACGTCTCTATTTTGTTTTCCTTTTCATTTATTAGTTTGTCTTCATTCACTATTATATTATACCTCTCAGAATATTTATACCCTACAAGTTTATCAATTATATCAAGAGTTGTATGAGTTGCATTATTCATGTTTTGCCTAGAAAACCAAAATATTTCCTCAGAATAGAAAATATTTAAATCAATACCTTCAATAATAATGTTATTAAATTTTATCTTTTTAGTATTTACAATTAAACCTTTAGCTGATTGATTATTAATAACTTCTTTAATATGGTATAGAAAGATAGTGTTTAAATTTGCTATACTAATTAAATGAGATTGTCTAATTTCAGTAATTGACTCGTTTATTTCTAAGATTTCATTATTAAAATCCTTAACAGATTTTTTAACTAACTTATTTTTATTTGCAAACACAACATCAATGTTACTACTTCCTTTATGCAGTCTTGAAAAGTCTTTAGGTCTTAAGTTTTTATAAATTATTAATGCTAATAATTTTTCTTGATTAAACTCTTCCTTTTGCAGTTTTTGCTGTTCTTTATAAACAACAAACTCATTTATGATGTTCACCAGTATTCTATTATCTGTTATAAATGCAGAAACAGTATTAATAAAATCCTTATTACTATTAGGATTATTAAACAAGTCTTCTTCATTACCATAAATCTCTTCCAATTTCTTAGTTAAAACATTCTTAGAATTACTAAAATTAACAAAAGGGATAGTTGGGATAATTAAGTCAAAAAATTTAGTTCTATCTAATTCATTCAAGAATATATCATCCTTTATAGCGTATAAAAAAGTAACTTTCTTAAAGCTATTCATTGTGTTTTCAAGATAGTTGTTAAGAATGAAATTTAATTCCCTAAGCGTTCTATAAATTTCAGTACTATTAAATCTATCTAAGTCTTCAATTACGACAATATCAGTCTGTATTTTTTCAAAAAAATACAATATTTCATCTATATATTTATTTAGAAAATCTTTGTGTTCAACTTTATTTCCAAGCTCGGCTTCTCCTTTTACATTTATCTTATTTATTTTAGAATTAGACATCATTTTTAATAAGAATTGTCCAATAAAAAACGAAGAGCCTATAAATAATAAAAAGAAAAGAATGCTCCAATTATTAAAACTTGAAGCGTTACTCCAGTTATTAGGATTTAATTGATATGAAAAAAAATTCAATATCAAATATGTGGATATTATAAATACAAGTAATCCGAACACTTTTAAAAGATGACCTTTTTTCCATACATCAATTTCTCGAATACGATTAATCCTTGAGTCTGGTAACTTCACTGAATCTTGACTATAAATTATCTGTTGAAGAATTGTTAATTGTATTTGATCTTTAAATGATTCATATTTATCCGTTTCGTTAAAAGATGCAAGCGAAATATTTAATGTTTTTTTGTTAGGATATTTTGATTTATAAGATTTAATTATGGTGCTTTTTCCTGAGCCATAAACTCCTGTGAGTGCTAAATTTCTAACATCAGGATTTGAAATAGCATCATTTATGTGTTTTAAATATCTTTTTACTCTTGGGTCATCTTTCTTATCTGAAGGAGAAAGTAAATCTAATTTAATACCATTATTAATTTCATCAACAACATCTTCATAAGCAGTATCTTCATTAATTGTTTTATTTCCCATTAAGTTGATATTTAAAAGTTTACAACTTCAAATTTAATAAGAAGATTCAATCAAATTGATTTTTGTTTTTAACATTAGTGAAATGTTTTTAACAATTTCAGTTTTCGGATATATTCCATTAGGAAAAGTCAGAACATTGTAACTAACGTATTTTTTATATTTGTCTTGTACGTTCATTTTGCCTTGATGCAAACTGCGAAGCATATCATGAGTTCCAAAATAAACAATAGATTTATACGAATAAACGAACCAAAAGATCAAAACGATTTGTTAGGAAATCACTGCGTGCCATTCGCTACTGCATTAATAAATAGAGGTTTTTATTAGATCTGTGTTTTCAATACTTGATATTGTAAATTAACTTTATTCTTAGCTCATTATTTCTGAAAATCGTTGGTTCCGACGGTGTCGGAATTTGGGTGTTGATGGTTTGCTAGCTGTTTGTTGTTCTTATTATAACTTATTCCCAATGGTATTTCGTTCATTATTTATAAATCTATAAAGGCATTTACTCTAAAGGTTAAACCTATCTTAATTGATGCTTTTTGGTTCATTGTGGTATTTGAAAATCGTAACTTTATATTCTAAATTAATACGAGAAAAACACATGGATATGCAACCCTTATTAACACCTTATCATAAAAATATAACATTAAAAAACCGAGTTGTTATGGCACCTATGACACGTAGTCGTGCGGATAACAACGAAAAAGTCGCTACAGACGATTTACAAGGTTTGTATTACGAACAGCGTGCTTCGGCAGGTTTAATTATTACAGAAGGTTCTCAGGTTTCTAAGGAAGCTGTGGGTTATATTAATACTCCTGGTATTCACTCTAAAGCGCAAGTGGAAGGATGGAAAACGGTGACTAAACGTGTACACGCCAAAGGAGGTACTATTTTTATCCAGTTATGGCATGTGGGTCGTATTTCGCATCCCGATTTTCATGATGGTGCGTTGCCTGTTTCTGCGTCTGCTATCAATCCGAATGCCCAGTCTTTTACTCCAAATGGATTTAAAGATACGGTTACTCCAAAAGCCATGACGCTTGAGGATATTAAACGAACCGTTACCGATTTTAAAAATGCAGCTGCAAATGCTGTGGAAGCGGGCTTTGATGGTATTGAATTGCATTCGTCTAATGGGTATTTGTTTCAGCAGTTTTTTAATGGCTGTTCTAACACCAGAACGGATGCGTATGGTGGCTCTATTGAAAACAGAGCGCGTTTCTTTTTTGAAGTTTTAGACGCTATGAAAACCGTGATTCCAGAAGAAAAAATTGGAGTGCGTTTTAATCCGTCGTTACATGGGCTGTTTGGTATTACGATAGATGAAGAGACCATTCCGACGTTTGAATATATTATTAAAAAACTAAACGACTACAACTTGGCTTATGTGCATTTGTCAGAACCGTTTACCGATGTTTCTGAGGTACCGTTTGCTGTAACTGATATTGCTAAGCATTTTCGTCCGTTGTACAATGGGACGTTGATGATTAATACTAATTTTGATCAGGAAAAAGGAAATAAGGTGCTTGCTGATGGTGATGCAGATTTAGTAGCCTTTGGTAAGCCTTTTGTATCGAATCCGGATTTAGTGGAACGTTTTGAGAAGCATTTAGCATTAGCGGAATGGGATAAGGATACGTTTTATACTTCGGGTAAAAAAGGGTATACGGATTATCCTTTTGCTTCTGAGTAAGTTTTGGTTTCTTTTGGTATTAGGATTGGCATTGTAGGGCTTTTGTTTTATGATGCCTTTTTTTTGTGCTTTTAAGCTAATGTGTTTTTTGATGAAGGTCGTCGGTTCGAGTGCATTTTACGATTGTAATGCCTAAAATTAGTATTGATAACCTGTGTTCTTAGTTGTGTTTTGATAATATTGCAATGAAAACGTTGAGATACTTGAACTTAAGTTGTGTGGTTTTTGTTTTATATGTTCATTTTTATTCGTAGATATTCATTGTATAAGAACTCATGATATACTTCGTAGTTGAAGGACCAAAAACGAACCAAAAGGTCCTTTACTGTCGACAGTGTTTCCGACGCTGTTGGAATTTGAGTATTGCTTGTATAATTGGGGTGTTTTCACTGAATTTCTACGTTTTAGCTTCCTAATTAGAATAGAAAATCAGAAAGGCTCCGATCATAATTCCTGCTAAAGGGACTAGTTACTTGCGCTTATTGAAGATGTAAAAAAATATTTACTCAAACGTATGACGAATTTCTCCGATTACAGAGGCTTTTAGTAACTGATTGAATAATTTTATGCTGTCAAAATTTTCCGTGATAGCATCCGATACCGCAATGCCAGATATCCCAGTTTCTAAAATATCAGTGACATCATTTGTGGTGATATCACCAAAACCTATAATTGGTTTCTCAGTTATTAAAGCATTACTAATAGCTGTATAGCCATCAAGACCTAAAGCTTTAGTTGTATTTTTTTTAGTTGGTAATCTAAAAGGTTCTAAAATAATATAATCACTATTTTTGGCTATTAATGTTTCACAATCTTCTAAGGTATTTGCCGTACCCCCAATAATTTGCCAAGTATATAAATGCGGTCTTACTAAAGTAGGGCAGATGTCTGATTTATCTAAATGCACACCTTCTGCTTTCACGTCTTTAGCTATTTTATAATTTGAAAATATGATTAACCGTGTTTGAAAATGAAAGGTGATGTCTCGAGCAGCTTTGGCAATCTCTAAATATTTAGCATCCGAAACATTTGTAAGATGTAATTGTACTAATTCTGCACCAGATGTACACGCCCTTTGGATATTTTCAAGATGGTCTTCAGGAGTGTTTCCTTGAGAAATATAATGCAGTTTAGATATAATCATAGGTGTTGTTCTTGATTATTAGGTATTCTAATAAAACGTAGCACAAAAATACAAATGTTTAGTGGCGTAGATGATGAATCTATTATTGAAATACGTTATTTTTTAATTTAAGACCATAGACCTAAACTTCTAGTACCTATGAAGACATAAAAAAGCCTGCAAACATGACGTTATACAGGCTTTTCGCTACTAATCAACTAGGGGTAATTATTTCAATATTTCTAATAACTTTTCAGCAACTAATTCTGATGATGCAGGGTTTTGCCCCGTAATAAGGTTACCATCTTGAACTGCATAAGGTGCCCATTTATCAGCATTAGAATAAAATGCTCCATTTTCAATAAGCATATCTTCTAATAGTAATGGTACTACTTCAGTTAAGCCCACAGCGGCTTCTTCTAAATTTGAAAAACCAGTTACTTTCTTACCTTTTACTAAGGCTGTTCCGTCTTCATTTTTTACATCTTTTAATACAGCTGGTGCATGACATACAAAAGCAATTGGTTTTTCTTGACGATCAAACTTTTCAATCAATGCTACTGAATTGGCATCATTGGTTAAATCCCATAAAGGCCCGTGACCGCCTGGATAAAATACCGCATCAAAATCATCTGGATTCATATCTGCTAATACTTTAGTGTTTGCAATTTTATCTTTGGCTTGGGCATCTTTGTTAAAGCGCTCAGTGGCTTCAGTTGCCGCATCTGGCGAGTCACTACTTGGATCTATTGGCGCCGCACCACCTTTTGGTGTCGCAATAGTAATAGTTGCTCCTTTATCTAATAAGGTGTAATATGGACTTGCGAATTCTTCAACCCAAAACCCTGTTTTCTTTCCTGTATCTCCTAATTTATCATGAGAAGTTAATACGAATAATACGTTCATTGTCTTTTCTGTTTTTGATTCTTTTTGTACTTCTGAAACGGTTTCAGAAGGTAATTTGTTTTTACAATTAGACGTTGTAATTACGATTAGAAAGACTACGATTGTTTGTAGTGTTTTCATTTGTATAAAATCTTATTTCCGTTTAAATATTAAAAAAAACGGTTCTCGATACATCCCGACTAAAAAGTCGGGACACTCGAGCTGAGACTTTGTTTAAAATTAGTACGCCATTTTTACGATTTTCTCTACCTTATCTGGTGACAATGATTGGTGTTCACCTAATCCTAACCATCCACGATCAGTAAAACGTTTTGCTATTTTTTCAGCAGTACCTTCATAATCTTTAGTGTAATCAGATAACTTTGTATCAATTCCTAATTGATGGAAGAACGCGGTTGTTTTTTCAATCGCAGCATAAGCCTTATCGTCGGTGTTACCTTCGGTAACATTCCAAACACGCTCTGCATATTGCGCTAATTTTTCTTTCTTCGTTTCAAAATTAAATTTGTAATGGCTTGGTGCAATTACCGCTAAGGTACGTGCGTGGTCAATACCAAACATGGCTGTTAATTCGTGTCCCATCGAATGAATTGCCCAATCACCTGGAACTCCTTTCTGTATGAGTCCATTTAATGCCATTGTACAACTCCACATAAAGTTTGCGGCAGCATTATAATCTGTAGGATCTTTTAGAACTTTTGGTGCAACTTCAATTAGAGTTTGTAATATACTTTCGGCAAAACGATCTTGTAATAAGGCTCCAACTGGGTAGGTCATATATTGTTCTAAAACATGTGTAAAGGCATCTGTTAATCCGTTTGCTAATTGTCTTTCCGGAATAGATGTAATTACTTGAGGATCTAGAATAGAGAATTCAGGAAATAAACCAGGTCCACCCATAGCTAATTTCTCTTGAGTTTCAGCTCTTGTAATTACAGCACCCGAATTCATTTCAGATCCTGTAGCAGGAAGCGTTAAAACGGTTCCGAATGGCATGCCTTTTTCAGTTCTAATGTTTTTAGTTAAAATATCCCAAGGTGTTTCACCTTCAAAAACCGCAGCAGCAGATAAAAACTTAGTCCCATCGATAACAGATCCACCACCAACAGCTAATAAATACGTAATATTTTCAGCTTTAATAATTTTTAAAGCTTCCATTAACTTAGCGTATTCTGGATTTGCAGGAATGCCTCCAAATTCAATAACATCTACTTTAGCTAAAGCCGTTTTTACTTGGTCATAAATGCCATTTTTTTTAATACTTCCTCCACCATAAAGCATTAATACTTTGGCATCTTTAGGAATTTCGTTTTCTAGTTTTTCTATGGTATCCTTTCCAAATATAATTTTGGTTGGATTTTTAAATTCAAAATTGTTCATTGTTTGTTCTTTTTTTGTTTGTTGTATTGTGATTGATTTAGAAAACCATCCTAAAACCCCTAAACAAGATTCTAGGATTGTTACTTATTGATTTTATAGTTCTACGATCATTTTCCCTTTGTTCTTACCATCAAATAAATCGATAAAAGCACTAGGAATGTTATCAAAACCTTTAACAATGGTTTCTGAGTACGTCAATTGGCCTTCTGCCAACCAGTTTGCCAATTGTTTCATGGCCTCTGGAAATTTCTCAGTATAGTTAGACACAATAAAGCCTTGCATTAACGCACTGTTTTTTACTAAGAACGGTTGTACGCTTAAACTTTTTGGTGCTTCCGTATTATTGTAAACTGAAATAGCACCACAGACTATGATTCTCGCGAATCGGTTAATGTTTACTAGTACAGCATCTGATATTGGGCCACCGACATTATCAAAATAGATGTCTACACCATTTGGTGCTGCTTCTGCAATAGCCGCTTTCATGTTTTCTGTAGTCTTATAATTGATACCAGCATCAAAACCGAATTTGCTTTTTAGAAGCTCTATTTTTTCATCTGTTCCGGCAATACCAATCACTCTAAGTCCAAGGATTTTTCCAATTTGTCCTACGACAGATCCAACCGCACCGGCTGCTCCAGATACCACTAAAGTTTCACCTTGTTTTGGTTGTCCTATTTCTGTTAATCCGCAATAAGCTGTTAAACCTGTCATACCTAGAATTCCTAAATAAGCTGATAACGGAGCTTTAGACGGATCAACTTTAGTCAATCCTTCACCATTAGAGATTTGTTTCGTTTGCCAGTTTAGCATGCCCGAAACATAATCACCTGCTGTAAACTTATCATTTTTTGATTCGATGACTTTCGCGATGACGCCAGACTGAATGGGTGTATTAAGTTGAAATGGTGGCACGTATGATTTAGCATCACTCATTCGTCCTCTTAAATAAGGATCTACAGAAACATATTGGGTTTCTAATAGTAATTCTCCTGGATTTACTGTGTTGTCAGACTCTTCTGTTTTAAATTCGAAATCTGACATTGAAGGTTTTCCTTCAGGTCTATTTTTTAATAAAATTGTCTTTGTCATGATTCGTTATTTTTTTAGTCTATTACAGTCACTAAATCTTCCATAGGTTTTCTCACCTTAACAAGATTTACTAACCAATCTTCATCTTCTTTTCTGTAGCCTATTGGTAACATAACGGCACTACGTAAACCTTTTTCACGAAGTCCTAAGATATGGTCTACAGCATCTGGTTCAAATCCTTCTAAAGGTGTTGCGTCAACCTCTTCAAAAGCAGCAGCAGTTAAGGCTTCTGTAAATGCGATGTAGGCTTGTCTTGCTGCGTGATTAAAATTTTCTTCAGGATCTTTTTGAGGATATAGGTTTAATAACATTTGGCGGTAGTTTTCCCAACCTTCGTTTTTAAAGCCACGAATTTCGTTGGTTAAATCGAACATGTAATTAATTCTATCTTCAGTATAGGTATCCCAAGCCGCAAAAACGAGTAGGTGAGAGCAGTCTGTAATCACTGACTGGTTCCATGCTATAGGTTTAATTTTTTCTTTAACCTCTTGATTTGTAATTACAAATATTTCAAAAGGTTGTAAACCACTAGATGTTGGTGCTAAACGTGCTGCTTCTAAAATGCGTTGAATTTTTTCTTCTGGAACCACTTTTCCACTCATGGCTTTAGCGGCATATCTCCAATTTAATTTATCTAATAATTCCATATCTATAATTTCTATTTAAGCGTTGTTTCCTAATTTATTAATATCTTCTGACGTTATAATTACATCAGCATAATCATTTGTATTGGCTAGGTGTATCATAGCTTGCGCTATGGTTTTGGCATTTACTATTTTATACTTTTTTAGTTTACCTATAAATAAGGGCTGAATGACTTTGAAGATCACCAATCCTATTTTTTCTAATAATCGAGTTTCTTGTCTATCACCACCAATTAAAGATGGTCTTAAAACAAATGTGTTTTTAATCTGCTGCTTTAAGATGCTGTTTTCCATTTCGCCTTTGGTCTTGTTGTAAAACACCGTACTATTTTTATTCGCTCCCATTGCTGAGATGACTAAAAATGTAGGGATGTTATTTTCTTTTGAAAGCTTTGCAGCGGCAACCGGAATTCCGAAATCTATTTTTTTATAAAGCGTCTTATTAGGAGTTTTTTTCGCTGTGGTACCAATACAACAATACACGTCGTCTGCTGTAAAGTCTGCTTTAAATTGGTTGATTTCTAATAAATTACCAATAAACTGCTGGACTTTATTTGGCAAACCTTCCATTTTTGAACGCGAAAACAATTTAATGGTATCGTAGCGCTCGTCTTCAATTAATTTTTGAAGCACGAAACCACCCGTTAAACCAGAAGCACCTAATATAATTGCTGTTTTTTTCATGTTATTTACACATTTTTATGCTACTCCAAGCTGATTGATAAGCGTCTTCTAAATGTGTTTTATCTAATGTAAATGCCCCTCGTTTTTGAGTCATCATTAAAAAGGATAATGGGTTAATGGCATAAGCATATAATATGTAATTAGAAAGCGGTTTTATAATTCCTTCTTTTTTACCACGTTCCCAAAGGTCGAGTAGTGGTTGTAGGTGCTTAATACCTTCTTGTCTGCTATCCTCGTCAATCATTGGTGTATTATCACACTGTGCTAAAAACATAGCATACTCGCATTCCTTAAGTTTAAAATCGGCGATACGTTTCCATATCATTTCGAAGCCTTCTTCAATTGGCATATTAGGGTCGTAATTGGCAAAAGCATAATTAGTATATTCAGCCTTAACGTCTATATAAGTTTGATTTACTAGGTCTTGTTTATTTTCAAAGTATAAGTAAATTGTTGCTGGTGAGACCTTAGCCATTTTAGCAATCTTACTCATAGGAGTTGCATGAAACCCATTATTATTAACCAGCTCTATAGTTGCCTTAACAAGTGCATTACGTTTATCTATACTTTTTTGAAGTTTTGCCATGATTTAACTAATTCTGAGGCAAAGATACAGTAAAAATGAATGTTCATTCTTTTTTTAACAAAGGTTTAAGTTTCGCTAACCATAGGGCCGCTATTACATTGTATTATGAAATAAATGTGTTTTTGGTAAATAGGCGTATAGCAATACGCCTATAAGGCCTTAGATATTAATTAAATAATTTTTATGATGCATTTTTTTGTAAATATCTTTACTAAACATGTATAGCTGTGCAGGCTTTTTTGACACACCAACTTGTTTCTCATCTAGAGGAATGATGTATTTTTTCTTAATTAACTTTCTCCTAAAGTTTCGGTTATCAATCTCTATGTCTAATATAGATTCATACAAATCTTGCACTTCATTAATTGTGAATTTATCAGGTAATAATTCAAATATAATAGGTTCTGAAAGACATTTGGTTTTTAAATCTTCATGCGCCTCTTCAATAATTTGCTGATGATCAAAACCTATTTCGGGGAGTTGTCTTACAGGAAACCATTTGGGTTTATGTTTATTGTTTATTACATCTACATCTTCAGTCTTTAATAAAAAATAATAGGCTATAGTGACGGTTCTTAAATTAAACGCTTCGTTTTTAATCCAAATCAGATCCTTTTCATTTGTTAAACGATTAGGATCCCCAAATGCCTTAAACTGCTTTTTATACTGATTTGTTAAACCGGTCAACTCCTTTAATACTCGTGAGGCAGATTCATCTAAAGTTTCATCTTCATAAACATGATATCCAGTCAGTACATAATCATCAACCAAAACTTCTTTGGTGTCCTTAGATTCTAAATACCGTTTAATAAGAAGCACATTTAAGGATTTTGAACTTGTATCATAACCAAAAACAACACAATCTACAGATAAATTAAGAATTTTTTGAGCTGCCATATATATGAATTATGTGATAAAAATATAAAAATATTATTTAATAAACGTCACTTTAACACTAATTATCATTAAGATGAAACTCTAATAAACGATCTGTTTTAATGGTAATATGCCATAGTATCAAGTTAATATAATATATTTTTATGAGTTAAGTTGTGAATTATTCAGATTTTATTTTATACATTTGAATAATAAACGTAAAAATGACGTTTATAAATATAACATGATTAGAATTGTTGAAACCACAGAATTATAATTACGCACATATTAATTCAGAACATAACCTAACGACAAACACATTGGTATGTACGTCAGAATACAATATTTAAACAAGGCTAATTTCAATTTATAAATTATGGACGCAACCAATGACTTTCAGCAATTCGAAAACTTAGAGGACGAACAATTACCAATTGCGAAACATAAATTACATAATTGGATGCATTTTGCAGGTATTTATGCCGCTGAGCATGTTGCTGCAACAGAGTTTGTAATTGGTGCTACTTTTGTTGCTTTAGGAGCTACAACAAAAGATATTCTATTAGGGTTGTTAATCGGTAATATCTTGGCTGTTTTAAGTTGGACGTTCATTACATCTCCTATTGCTGTAGATACACGTTTAAGCTTATACACCTATCTCAATAAAATTGCAGGAGATTCAATGACCAAACTTTACAATTGGGCTAATGTCATTATCTTCACAGTGATTTCTGCAGCAATGATTACGGTATCGGCTACAGCTGTTAGGTTTGCGTTTAATATTCCACCACAATTAAACTGGTATCCCACCAATTCTTGGTTTGTACTCATTGTATTAATTGTTGGAACAGTCGTCGTATCTATAGCTATTTATGGTTTTAAAGCCGTTTCAGAATTTGCTGGTATTTGTGCGCCGTGGTTATTTGTGATGTTTACGTGTGGCGCTTTTGTCCTATTACCCGCCTTATCTTTAGAAGTATTAGGTAAGCCGTTGCCAAATGGATGGGCAGATTTTATAAGCTTAGGTGACCAATCTATCTGGACAGGAGTGAATAGTGACGGAGAAGCAGGTATCGGTTTAACAGAAGTCATTGGTTTTGCTTGGGCTGCTAATACCATTACGCATTTTGGACTTATAGACATGGCCTTATTCCGGTTTTCTAAAAAGAAAATATACGGATTAACAACGAGTACAGGCATGATGTTTGGACATTATGTTGCTTGGATTTCTGCCGGAATTATGGGAGCTGGTGCGGCTGTTATCATCGGGAAATCTATAGTAGAACTAGATCCTGGTGATGTCGCTTATTATGCCTTAGGTTGGTCTGGCTTTGTTATTGTGATTGTTGCGGGTTGGACGACTGCAGTTGCTAATCTTTATAGGGCTGGTTTGGCAGCACAAGCGATATTTAAAAATCATTCGCGTAAAAAAACCACCATAGCAGTTGGTTTAGTTACTATGGTAGTGGCCTGTTTTCCGTTTGTGTTTTCTCAAATACTGCCGTTACTTACTTATGCTGGTTTATTAGTTGTACCGGTGGGAGCCATTGTATTTTCAGAGCATCAAATATTTCCTCGAATTGGTTACACACGTTATTGGTTACACTATCGACAATTAACGGTTAGTACTCCGGCAATTGCTTCTTGGGCACTTGGTCTTGTGTTTGGTTTTGGACTAAACGCATTAAATGTCATGTCTTTCTTTTATCTATTTATACCTACTTGGATATTCACTATAGTCGTTTATATATTTTTAGCAGGACGCTACGGTGCTAAACGTAAGTATCCAGAAGCTGAAGAAAAAGAAAGAATACGCAACATAAACATCTCAAAATTTCAAGAGCAAAAAGCAGAAGGAGAGCGCATAATCATCAAAGACACATCACTTTTTACTAAATTATTAAGAGCTATTGCTTTACTTGTTTTACTCATTACGGTCGTCTTAGCCTGTAATGTGTTATTTGGTAGTTCTGATGCAGAGATGTACACAAAAAAGCGAGAGGTATTTTATAAATATGCCTTTATCTGTACCGTAATATATTTTGTAACAGCCTATTGGGCACTTAAGCGTGGAAAAATTAAAAATACCTAAATATCATGGAACATAACATCAAACTTAATCAAAAGAATTTAGGAGAAATTTCAAAAAGAATTTCTTATCCTAAATACGATAGAAGCTATCTAAAAACGGGTATTGTTCATATTGGTATTGGTGGTTTCCACAGAGCTCATGAAGCTTATTATACCGATCAATTATTACACAATACTGCTATAACTGAATGGGGAATTTGTGGAGTGGCTTTACTGCCTTCTGACACTAAAATCTATAACACTTTAAAGGCACAAGATGGTCTTTACACTTTAATGGTTAAAGAGTTTGATGGCTCGCTAACCAAACGTGTTATTGGCTCTATTACCGAAATCCTTTTTGCCCCAGCAAATCCGATGCAAGTCATTCAAAAAATGGCGAGTCCAGAGGTTAAAATAGTAACCTTAACCATTACAGAAGGCGGTTATAATTATAATGAAGCTACAAAATCATTTGATAAAGAGAATCCTGTAATTCTTCATGATATAGCAAATCCATCAACACCAAAAACCGTATTTGGCTACCTCACTCAAGCCTTAAAATTGAGAAAAGCGAGGGGGAGTAAAGGATTTACTATTCAATCTTGCGATAATATCCAAGGCAATGGTCATATGGCTAAAAACATGCTTTTGAGCTATGTGCAAATGGCAGAACCAAGTTTAGTCCCTTGGATTAAACAACATGTGTCTTTTCCAAATAGTATGGTAGATCGCATTACGCCAGCAACATCGCCTAAGGATATTGAAAGATTGCAAACAGAAGTCGCTATCGATGACGCTTGGCCTGTAGTGTGCGAACCGTTTAAACAATGGGTTATTGAAGATGCCTTTGTCAACGGTAGGCCACTTTGGGAAGCTGTTGGTGTGCAGTTTGTTAAAGACGTTGTCCCTTACGAAAAAATGAAATTAAGCCTATTAAATGCAGGCCATACAGTCCTTGGTCTTTTAGGAGCATTATCAGGTTATTCTACAATCGATGAAGCTATTCACGATACTCAAATCAATACGTTTTTGAAGCATTATATGGATACTGAAGTGACACCAACTCTAGCTGATTTAGAAGGCGTGGATCTAGAAGCCTATAAAGCCTCATTATTACAACGCTTTGGAAATGTAAACATAAAGGATCAAATCGATCGGATTTGCTCAGAAAGTTCTGCTAAAGTCCCAATTTTCGTTTTACCAACTATAGCGACCAATTTAGAATCTAATGGATCTATTGACTTTGCAGCATTTCTAATCGCAGCTTGGGCTATTTATAGCTTAGGAAAAGACGACAAAGGCGACGATTTAATTGTAAAGGATGCTATGGCAACTACTTTACATGATAAAGCGGTAGTAGCATCGAACGGAAATCCAAAAGCTTTTTTAGAAATAGAATCTATTTTTGGACAACTAATAATGTCCAATCGATTTGTTGAAGCTTACACAACAGCGTACCAAAACTTAGCAAAATTGGGTACCAAAAAGAGTGTTCTTAATTTAAATAGCAACAACTCAAACATTATTTAAATGAAAAACATAGTTTGCTTTGGTGAAGTGTTATGGGACGTGTTTCCAACGCACAAAAAAATTGGAGGCGCTCCATTAAACGTGGCTGTACGATTACAGTCCTTTGACAATAATGTCTCTATAATTACCAGAATTGGTGAGGATTCGGATGGAGAAGGGCTTTTTAAGTTCATAAAAGAAAATGGAGTCGCTGTAGATAATATTCAAATGGATTCTGAATTAAAAACAGGTGAAGTGGCCGTTTCATTAAATGAAGAAGGTTCTGCTTCTTATACTATAAACTATCCAAGAGCTTGGGATCATATTCAATTAACAAAAAGCGCTAAGGATGTTACTTTGGCTTCAGATGCTTTTATATTTGGAAGTCTAAGCGCTAGAGATTTTAATTCTAAGCAGACGTTGTATGATCTTTTGGAAATTGCTCCTTATAAAATTTTTGATGTTAATTTAAGAGCTCCATATTACACCAAGGATATTTTAAATCATTTAATGGAGTCTGCAGATTTCATTAAGTTTAATGATGCTGAAATTATAGATATCGTAAGAGCTATGAATTTTGAAACTCAATCTATTGAAGAAGGCATAGCATTTATAGCTAAGCAGACCAAGACAAAATCAATTTGTGTCACACTAGGTTCAAAAGGAGCTATACTATTTTACAAGGATACCTTTTATTACAATAAAGGTTACAAGATTAATGTCGTAGATACCGTAGGTGCTGGAGATTCTTTTTTAGCAGCTTTAACAGATAGGCTACTAAAAGGTGACTCACCGCAAACCGCTATTGATTTTGCCTGTGCTGTTGGCGCAGTTGTAGCTAGTAGCGAAGGAGCTAATCCTAAACTTAATCAAAATGACATAGATACTTTAATGTCTAAACATATAAATTGCTAAATTCTAGAGCCCTGACTAGTAGTGATTTAAGAAAAGCTTTGTGATGTATTCATGAAGCTTTCTTTTTTACTTAAAAATGACATATGGAGTACTTCTAAATAAATTTCTCTTTAATATCCTCTTGTTTTATAATCGTCGTTTTAGCTATAAAATTCATAAATAGGTAGATGGCCATCACATGACAAATAACAATTAATATTGTAAACGTTTTGTCAAAATACAAAAACTCATTAATTGCAATTAATGTAATTTGAAAAAAAGTAAAAATACCCGAAGCTAATAAAAGCGTACCATTATGGTAGGTATCGCGTATGTAAATAATAGCGACTGTTATGATATAAATCAATAAGCTCACTGCGCACAAAAAAACAAAGAACAACTGCACACCTGCAAGGAAATCAATAAGCAAGTCTACGATAGCATAAATAATATAGAATATCAATACAGCGCTTATTATAACCGAAAAGGATAATACCGATTTCAACTTACCTTTATGTAAGTAGCTCTTGAGGCTAAGTGCACATAAAATCAAATAAATAGAAGCGAAAACAGCAATCCAAACAAAACAAGCTTCAAAACAATAAAATGATAAGATATCAGAAACTAATATTGCAAATAAAGCCAGTAAAAAAAGAGGGTTAGCTTTCTTTTTTGTGAGGCTTATGTATTTAAAAAAAATGGAAAGAATAACAATAGGTAACACATATACAAGCTGTGTGCGATCAAAGCCAATGCTAACCGCTATGGTTGCTAAAAACGAAATGTAAAATATGCTGTCAACAAAAGTTATCTTTTTAAAAAAACGAGTATTGACTTCGCCTTTTTTAGTCATTTTAATGAATTCATATTGGTTATCACAATACCAAATATAATTAATTAATTTCTTTAAAACGGACTCAATACATTTATAATCAACACTTATACTCTTTATAACTCTTCAAGCATATCGATTTGGGTTACTATAAATATTCCTATTAATCTCTAATGTTAATCGTTCTTAAAAGCACAGCTCCTCATTGCAAAAAAAGAGCTACCTTACAACTTTAAGCACGTATACTTGAGGCACAAGCTCCTCTTTTTAACATCATATATTCACCATTATTTTTAAATTCACGGATAGAAGTACCTGCATAACGTTTAAACGTTTTAGATAAATGACTCACATCAGTAAATCCAAGCTCATCAGCGATTTGTGTTAATGTGAAATCTGAATTTAGCAAGCGTATTTCTACTAATTTCAACTTTGCTTTAATAATGTATTCACGCAAAGACATATGCACCTGTTTTTTAAAATATTCACTAACATAAGTTGAAGACATCATGAAGACATCAGCTAGGTTTTCTACTTTTAGTAATTCGGTTTTATCAATGTTTTCATTAATATAAGTGAGCATTTTAGTAATTCTTTCATCACTATTATTTGGAATCTCAAAATAATTACTCTTTTTAATATTTCTAATAAGTATTTCTAAAATACTCGTCATAAGACTGGTTACAAGATTTATAGACGATTCTCCGTAATTCCTAGATTCTTGTAAAATCATATCAACCAATCCGGATAAATGACTTCTATCGATATCATTTTTAATAATATCTCCTGGTAATTGATTATAGTTAGATAAAATGTAGGACGCCTCTTTAAACCATTCATTACGGTCTATGGTAATTCTGTTGACATTCTTAAAAAATGAATCCGTAAACTTTAAAAACACAAAAGTGGTAGGTTTTTCTATAGTAAACGAATGGCATTTTAAAGGTGGTAACAAAAATATACTATGCTTTCCGTAGGGGTAATCATTATAATTTATGCACTGAGTACCTTCTCCACCTTTAATTAAAACCAATTCAAAAAAGTTGTTTTTAACAGGTCGCTGTTTCCATTCTGTTAATTCAATTTCTTGTATTTCAAAAGGTTTATATGCTTCAATAACTTGCATTTTGGTATGATTTAATACTAATTTAAAGCGAAACTAGATAAAAAAGAATTATAAATTCAGAATAGCACCGCATAAACCTTTTAAAATACCATATTATCCTTTTAATATACCTACTCAACATCGCTATCGACTAGTATCTTTGTGTTCTTATTAACGATTGCATTGGTTATACTTCTTAAAAACAGAAAACAATGCATGCCATGACTAGTATTTTATACCTCAAGCTATTTATGACGTTAAAAGATTTTTGTAAAAATTAATTATAAAACAACATGAAAAAAGTAAACATAGGACACACAGATTTAGAAGTCTCACGCATCAATTTTGGTGGGAACGTTTTTGGTTGGACTTTAGATGAAAAACAATCTTTCCAAATTTTAGATGCTTTTGCAGGAGCAGGATTCAACTTTTTAGATACTGCAGATACGTATAGTTGGTGGGTAAATGGCATTGGCGGACAATCAGAAACCATCATCGGCAAATGGATAAAAGCTCGCGGTAACAGAGACCAAATGGTTATTGCTACAAAGGTAGGCTCAGAAACCAAAGAACATCCAAAGGATATTAGCAGAAAACATATTTTAAAATCGGTAGATGAATCTTTACAGCGACTTCAAACCGATTATATCGACTTGTATTACACACATTTTGATGACGAAGTAACTACCGTAGAAGAAACCTTATCTGCTTACGACGAAATTATAAAAGCAGGTAAAGTGCGTCATATTGCTGCTTCAAATGTATCATCAGAACGGTTATTGGAGTCTTTTAAGGTTTCCGAAGAAAATAACCTTCCCAAATATGTGGCTTTACAACCGCATTATAATTTGGTGGAACGTGAAAATTATGAATCTAAATATGCAGATATTGTAGATAAATATGGGTTAAGTGTAATGACATATTTTTCTTTAGCAAGTGGATTTTTGACAGGTAAATACCGATCGGAATCTGATTTAGGCAAAAGTGTACGAGGAGAAGGAGTTAAGCAATATTTGAACGCAAAAGGTTTAGCCGTTATTAATGCATTAGACACGGTATCAGCAAAACATAGTAGCAAGCCAGCAACCGTAGCTTTGGCATGGTTATTAGTACAACCACATATTGCAGCACCAATTGTTAGTGCTACGAGCGAACACCAATTACAAACCTTATTTGATGCGCCTAAATTGAATTTGGATGCTGAAGATTTAGAACTATTAGAAAAAGCTAGCAACTAATTAGAAATTTAAAAGAAGACCAAATGGATTTAAAAATAAAAGGTAAAGTAGCATTAATTAGTGGATCTACTGCTGGTATAGGCTATGCAACTGCAGAGCGTTTTTTAAACGAAGGAGCTACGGTTATTATTAATGGGAGAACGGACGATCGAGTCAATGCAGCGATAGCTCAATTAAAAGCAAGTACTAAAAATGAGAATGTTTCTGGTGTTGCCGCCGATTTTTCTAAGGTAGCTGATATTAATAGATTACTAAAAGAAGTTCCAGAAGTTGATATTTTAGTAAACAACACTGGTATTTTTGAACCTAAAGCTTTTGCCGATATTCCAGATGAAGATTGGTTCCGTTTTTTCGAAGTGAATGTGATGAGTGGTATTCGCTTAGCGCGTCACTATTTTCCTAAAATGTTGAAGAAGAACTGGGGACGCGTTATCTTTATTTCTAGCGAATCGGCTGTATTTATTCCTAATGAAATGATTCATTATGGAATGACAAAAACCGCACAATTAGGAGTCAGTAGAGGTTTGGCAGAACTAACCAAAGGCACAAATGTTACGGTTAATTCTATTTTGCCCGGCCCAACAAAATCTGAAGGGGTTAGTGGGTTTATTAAAGATTTAGCTGAAGCAGACCATATATCAGAGGAAGACGTTGAAGCTGATTTCTTTAAAAATAGGCGTCCAACCTCTTTAATAGAACGGTTTGCTGCTGTGGATGAGATTGCAAACACTATTGTCTATTATTCTAGCGATTTAGCTTCTGCAACTAACGGAGCTGCTATTAGAGTTGAAGGAGGATTAATTCGTTCTATATTATAAACTATATCATTTTTCAGAAAAAGATTAGGGATTAGGATTTAAATTCTAATCCCTATTTTTGTTTAAATCAAAATACTTTTAATGTTCAGACACCTTCAGAAACATGCCATTTTATTCATTTCCATAGGCATTATATTTACTTGTACATTAATTGTGTTTTTTGCCACTAAAGCTAGCTATAATACTATAGAAAGCGCGTCATTATGGGTTCGGAATTATTTTGGATACTTCTATTTGTACTTAGGTTTTGGTTGTGTTGTAGCATTATTATTAGTTGCATTTTCCAAATACGGAAACATAAAATTAGGCAAAGCATCTACTAAACCAGAATACTCATTATGGTCCTGGATTGCTATGTTGTATAGCGCAGGAATGGGATCTGGTATTTTGCTAAGAGCCGTACAAGAGCCTGTTTATATGCAACAAAATCCGCCTTTTGCATCTGGCGTATCTAATGAAACTTTAGCATTGGAATTCACGTTTTACCAATGGGGAATTACAGCTTGGGCATTTTATGGGCTATTTGCAGTTATTGTTGGCTACGCATTGCACGTCAACAAAAAGAAAGTCAGAATTAGTGCCACCATTGAAGATCGTATTAAAAACAAACCCTTAAGAGCAAGTGTAGATATTATTACGATTATCACCACTATTTTTGGATTAATTGCAGCTATTGGTTTGGGTACTACACAAATTAATGGTGGATTAAATCACGTTTTTAGTACTAATTTTGGACTAATAACAACTATAATTT
Organism: Winogradskyella sp. PC D3.3; assembly: GCF_054366245.1. Taxonomy (NCBI): domain Bacteria; kingdom Pseudomonadati; phylum Bacteroidota; class Flavobacteriia; order Flavobacteriales; family Flavobacteriaceae; genus Winogradskyella; species Winogradskyella sp. PC D3.3. Next base: position 2,936,142 of record NZ_CM135962.1, read on the forward strand.
TGTGTGTTTTTATTTCTACAATAGCATGTTATTCTGCTTGGCAAGGCGTTAATAAAGGGATTAAAATATTTTCTAAACTAAACATTATTGTCACGCTATTCATCCTTTTATTTGTCTTTTTCACAAGTGATATACAAGGTATTATCGTTTCTTTTTTTACAGCTTTGTTTCAGTACATTATCGACTTTATACCTATGAGTTTGGCTATAGGAGATTATAATCCTGGATTAGAGTTTTTAACAGGATGGACCTTTTATTATTGGGCATTTTGGTTAGCTTGGGCACCTTTTACAGGTATATTTATTGCGCGTATTTCTAAAGGAAGAACGATAAGACAATTATTATTAGGTGTGCTAATTATTCCTAGTTTAGGAACCTTCTTTTGGTTTTCGGTTTTTGGTTCTTCAGCATTTCATTTAATTGAAGCTTGGGGCACTTACGATAACCAATTCGGGAATGTATTCTCATCTATTTTTGTGTTTTTTGAACAGTATCCGTTTGCTACATTTTTAAATATAACCTCTATATTTTTATTAATTAGTTTTTTGATTACATCTGTTGATTCCGCAGTATTCGTACTAAGTATGTTTACAGATAAAGGGTCTAAAAACCCAAATAAAACGCATCGTGTCATCTGGTCGGTTTTCATCTTATTAGCAACTATTGCTTTAATTCTTTTAGGTAATATTAAGGCAAATGTCAATGTATTGGAAGCTGTGCAACGCTTGTTAATTATAACGTCGTTACCGTTTTCGTTTTTCATCATTATTATGTTTGTTTTTTTTGTAAAAGATCTTAGAAAAAAACGACTAACAGCCAATAATTTAGAATAGGATTACTATGGAATCATTCAATCAAATAGATTTGTTTTCGACTAATGAGGTCCATAAAACGGAATTTGATTTACCTGGTGCTGTTGTTACTTTATTTGAGAATTTCTTTTCAGAAGAAGAAAGCGATAGATTGTATAATAGCCTTTTAAAAAATACCAATTGGGCGCAAGACCAAATGGCTATATACGGTAAACAAATAGACTTACCTAGACTTACCGCTTGGTATGGCGATACGGATTTAGAAGTGGCCTATGTTGGAAAAACAACAAAGCTACGTCCTTGGACTCCGGAGCTATTAAAAATCAAACAACGCATAGAGCAGGAGGTAGACATCAAATTTACGCGCTGTTTACTTAATTATTATAGAGATGGAAAAGACAGCGTAGATTGGCATCAGGATTATGAAGTAAATCAACGCAAAAACACGGTTATCGGCTCCGTTACTTTTGGAGAAACGAGACCTTTTCAACTAAAACACGCCACGCGTAAAGATTTAAAACGGTTGGACATTCCTTTAAAACACGGCAGTTTATTGCTAATGCAAGGTGCTACTCAAGATAATTGGAAGCATAAAATTCCGAAAACCACAAAAAAAATTAGACCACGAATAAACCTAACCTTTAGATGGGTTGGATAAAACCACAATGGTATTATTAATCAAGGATTAACTAAAAATAAATGTACGTTCTGCAGTTTGGAAGCGTGCTTATTGTTTTTTTATGAAAACTTTTGGAATTCACCTTTAAACATACTGTTATTACCTGTTTTTATACATCAATTTGGGTCTAATTACCAGTTATTTTTGTACTATCATTTATGACCGTTATTGTGAGGTTTTAATACTATACTTACTTTTGTCACTATAAAAATGATAGTTAATTAAAAAAACATATAAAAATGAATTTACAAGACACATTAAACTGGAGATACACTACGAAGGAATACGACACCACCAAGAAAATATCTGATGCAGATATGGCACAAGTCAAAAATTTATTACGAATGAGTCCTTCAAGTATTAACCTTCAACCTTGGCATTTTATTATTGCTGAGACTACAGAGGGAAAAGCGCGTATGACAAAAGGAACACAAGGCTTTTTTCATTTTAATGAACCAAAAATAACGAATGCATCAGCAGTAGTATTGTTTTGTTCAAAAACGAGTGAGGGTGCAGATGATGCTTTTTTTAAACACCTTTTAGAAGTACAGGATAAAGACGGAAGATTTCCTAATGAAGACATAAAAAACGGAATGTACGGAGGAATGAACGCTTTTGGTGACATTCATAAATATGATTTAAAGGATTACCAACATTGGATGGAAAAGCAAGTATATCTTAACATTGGTAACTTTTTATTAGGAGTTGCTAGTTTAGGTATCGATGCAACACCAATGGAGGGTATTGATGTAAAAGCGTTAGATGAAGAATTCGGATTAAGAGCAAAAGGATTTACCTCTTTAGTAGTTGTTTCTTTAGGATATAGAGCAGCATCTGATTTTAATTCGACGGACAAAACACCAAAATCTAGATTACCACAAAGTGAAATTATCACTGTAATATAATTGCAATAATTATAATTCAGATGAAAGCAATAGGATATAAAGAGAATTTACCAATTGATAATGTAAATTCTTTACAAGACATAGAATTAGAATCGCCAAAAGCAACAGGAAGAGATATTCTTGTTGAAATTAAAGCGATTTCTGTAAACCCAGCAGATTACAAAGTACGTGCAGGAATGCCTGTAGAAGGAGACGATTGGAAAGTAATTGGTTGGGATGCAACAGGAATTGTAAAGGAAATTGGAGAAGATGTTTCACTATTTAAAGTGGGTGATGAAGTTTGGTATGCTGGCGATTTTACGCGTCAAGGGAGTTATGCGCAATTTCAAGTGGTAGATGAACGTATTGTGGGTAAAAAACCTGCAAGTTTATCGTATGCAGAAGCTGCTGCATTGCCATTAACATCATTGACGGCTTACGAAATGTTATTTGACAGATTACAGGTGTCTAAAGACGATGCCAATAAATCTATTTTAATAATAGGAGCAGCTGGAGGCGTTGGTTCTATAATGGTGCAATTAGCTAAAAAGCTAACAAAACTGAACATTATTGCTACTGCTTCTCGCGAAGAAACTACTGATTGGTTAAAAGAATTAGGTGCAGATACGGTTATCAATCACAGAAATAAATTGAATGAAGCGTTTGAGAAATATAGCCTTCCTGCGCCAGAATATGTGGTGAGTTTAAATGCTACGGAACAACATGTAGATGACATTGTAAAGCTGATTAAACCACAAGGGAAATTCGGATTTATTGATGATCCAAAAGTAATGAATGTGATGCCTTTTAAAGGGAAAGCAGTGTCTACGCACATCGAGTTAATGTTTACGCGTGCTATGTTTCAAACAGAAGATATGATTGAACAACATAACATTTTAAACAAAGTTTCTGAATTAATAGACAACGGAACAATTAGAACCACTTTAGGTGAGAATTTTGGAACTATAAATGCTAAAAACTTACGTAAAGCACACGCTTTTTTAGAAACAGGAAACGCAAAAGGTAAAATTGTTTTAGAAGGGTTTTAGACTGAATAAATACCAAAAAACATTAACAATACGTCACTTCGAGTGTTTTTATTGGAATAAAATGAAAATAAAAATGTATCGAGAAGCACAGCAATCAGAATGGTTCTCGATACAAAATTCTGAAAAATAATTTCACTCGAACTGACGAAATATATAAATAGAAAAATGAATTTCAAATCAATTATAGCAGCAGCAGCAGCAGCTGTAACCGCATTTTTTGCTAGTAACACGGTAAATGCACAAGTAAACACCATAGATTCTGTAGCAACATCAAAAGTGCAACATTTCAATTTTGATGATATGGCATCAGAAACTATTGGAAAAGGTATTAAACGTAAATGGTTTCACGGAGAAAAAGGACAAATGACGATTTTCAATTTAGAAAAAGACGCACATATTCCTTGGCACAAACACCCAAACGAGCAGATAACATACATCATGTCTGGTAAGGTTAAAATCAAGACTATTATTGATGGTAAAGAAACATATGTAGAAGTTGGAGCAGGAGAAGTGATTGTTTTTCCTGAAAATGTACCTCACGAATTTTGGGCATTAGAAGAAACTGTAGATTTAGATGTGCACGTGCCTGTTCGTGAAGATTGGTTGTCTAAAGAGCTTCCGGATTACTTGAAGAATAGCAAAAATTAATTAATAGTCCCTAAGTATTGATTAATAGCAGGAAGAAGCCACAATATACTGTGGCTTTTTCTATTTGAATACTAGTTGCTGATTTTTCAGATTTAAAAGCAGTTAAACAACTTGCAGAACAGATTAAATTCGAGATTCCGAAAATTAATGTTTTAATAAACAACGCTGGGATTTTTAAAACGAAAACAACTATAACTAAAGACAGTTTAGAAATTAGAATAGTTGTTAATTACTTAGCGCCATAGGTGTTAACAAATACTATAGCTTATGATGAAGCGAACATTAAAAACTTATTACGACTAACGGATAGTGTATTGTAAACGCTTCGTTTTGAAAATTAAATAAGCTATCAATTTGGATAGCTTATTTAATTTACTCTCCTTCTTCAAACAAAAACTCGCCTTTTGTTTCTGCTGCATGCAAACCCCATTCTACAATAAGGGTTAGAATAGGAGTAAGGGTTTCACCAAATTCGGTAAGCTTATATTCCACTTTTAAAGGTGGTTTTTTGGTAAAGACTTTTCTGCTTATAATGCCATCTGTTTCTAATTGCTTTAACTGTAAACTTAGGGTACGCTCTGTAATGCCTGGAATTTCCTTTCGCAATTCGTTATAGCGTTTTTTATCACCAATTAAGTGGGTAAGGATGACGCTTTTCCATTTGCCCCCAATCAATTCCATGGCCGCACTTGTTGGGCAAAACGATATTTTATCGTTGATTTTAATCTTTGGTTTTTTTTCAAACAGTTCTTTTCTGTCCATATCTAAAGTAATTAATATAATGCAAAGATAACACGCTTTATTTTAGTATGCAACTATACTTTTTATAGTAAAAATTTTACGTATACTATTCTGATTTACAGTTAACTAAGAATTAAATAATATACTATACTTCTTGACCGTTATTGCACAGCATTAATACTATACATACTTTTGTCACTATAATTTTGATAGTATAATTTACCAACTAAATATAAAAAGATGAATTTAAGTGAGATTTTAAACAACCGCTACACCGTAAAAGAATTTGATGCGACTAAAAAAGTATCTAATGATGATTTTGAACAAATCAAATCATTATTACGTTTAAGTCCATCAAGTATAAACCTACAGCCTTGGCATTTTATAGTTGCTGATACAACAGCAGGTAAAGCGCGCATTGCAAAAGGCACGGAAGGAACCTTTCCTTTTAATACACCAAAAGTTTTGGATGCTTCTCACGTAATTGTAATTGCAGCAAGAACCAATGTCGATGAGAATTATATCAAAAGCATTCTAGATAAAGAAGACGACGATGGGCGTTATGCAAAACAAGAATATAAAGACCAAGCTTACGCAGGACGAATGATGTTTGCTAATCTGCATCGATATGACCTTAAAGATGTACAACCTTGGATAGAAAAACAAGTGTACCTTAATATGGGGTCATTGTTAACAGGTGCAGCTGTTTTAGGCATAGATGCTTGCCCAATGGAAGGGGTTGATGTAAAAGCTTTAGATAAAGAGTTTGGCTTACGTGAAAAAGGATATACCGCGTTAGCTGTAGTGTCTTTAGGATACAGAAAAGACACCGATTTCAATTCAAAACTTCCAAAATCCAGATTTTCAGAAGATACCATTATTACCAAATTATAATCCCTATAAAAACCATATAACTAATGAAAAAATTCTTTAAAATAATTGGAGGTATCATCGTGAGCTTGTTAGCAATTGGTGCTATAGTATTTTTCTTTTTCCCAAAAGTGTTGGTAGATCAAACGAATGTGAGTTATGCTAGTGCTGCAAACTTGGAAAAGAAAACGGTAGAAGTAAATGGATACACCGTACATTTTTACGAAAGCAAAGCGAATGATGATAAACCCAACTTTGTAATGCTTCACGGAATGGCAGACGATAAAAGTAGCTTTTTACAAACGGCTAAATTTCTATCTAATGATTATCATCTAATTCTTCCTGATTTGGCTGGACACGGCGATAATGAAAGAAAACAGGGATTGGACTATTCTATAGATGGACAAGCCACTTTCTTAAAATCGTTTTTAGATCAACTTAACGTAACAAACTTTAACCTCATAGGTAATTCAATGGGCGGACACACAGCTGCTGCCTACGCTATAAAATACCCTAATGATGTTAAAAATTTAATCTTATTAGATGCTGCGGGTATAAAAATAGATGACCACGTTGTGTATGGTGGTTTTGGTAAAAAAATCGAAAATAAAGAAGAGTTAGATGTTGTGCTTCAACGTGTTTTTTACAAAGTACCAGACCTTCCAGGACCCATAGCAGATTATATGATTGAGACCGTGAACAACAGTAAAGATTTTGTTGATGACACGTTGATTCCTGCAATTACGAACGGAAAATACTTCAATCTTAAAGACGATGTTCAGTCTATAAAAGCACCAACATTAGTATTACAAGGGAAACACGATGAAGTGGTACGTTTTAATGTAGCTGAATACTATAAAAACCATATTCCGAATGCCGCTCTAGTAGTTATCGAAAACGCAGCACATTCTCCTCAATTAGAAGTTCCTGAAGAAGTTGCTAATGATATTAAAAAGTTTATAAAATTATAAAAACACATAATTATGAACACTAACACAAAAACTATTCATGCAGCTATTGTGCAATATCACCGTTGGTATCTTTTTTATGAACGTGATTTTGAAAACAAGCAACGCCTAGAAAACCAGCTAGAAATTTTAGCAGATTCTATAAAAATGAAATCTGCAGCGGGAGAAATGCAGGGCAAAGAAAATTATCCTGAAAGATTAAAAGTCTATAAAGGCTGGAAAAATGCGCATCATATCCAAAATATAATAGTTAACAAATTAGAGGATGGCACTATTAACCTAGAGGCTGATATTGTGTATCAAAATTTAAAATCAGATGGATCTAATGATAGTTATCCTTTGCATTACAGCACGTTTTTAAAAGAAGTCCCTAATGCTCAATTACCAGTATTTACAGAGATAAATATTCAACCAACGGGAGAAATTAAAAATCCTACGTTTGAAGACGCCTATCCAGAAAACAGAATGTTATCGCTCATGCATTATTGGTTGTTAAATATGGAACAATTAGATGGTAATGTGGAACCTTTTAAAGAAGTATTAGCTGAAGGTTTTAATCTTAATTTTTCAACAAATAGCGAGCCTATTGTTACCATAGAACAATTAGAAAAATGGTTAAACGGAACGCCATTACAATTAGCAGAAAGCAGTCATTTCCCTGAGAACTTTTCTGTAAAAGTCATTTCAGAGAACCAATATGAAGTTAATGTTGATTTTGTTTGGAATGGAGAAACAAAAGACGGACAAATAGTTACAGCAACTACAGCACACCATTGGATTGTATAGGACAATCCTAATGACAGATTTGCAAAAATAAAAGAGGTTTCCATAACCCAAAAAGTACCACTAACCCCAAGAAATTAGATTCTTATAAACACATATTATGAAAAGCACCATAGTAAAATTCACAGCAAAACCAGAACACGCCACAAGTTTTGCAGCAACATTAAAAGAAGCACAAGCAGCAACACAAAAAGAAGCTGGTAATAAAGACATTAAAGTATTTGTATCTAAAACAGATGCTAATGTATTTTTTGTTTACGAACGTTGGGCAGATAAAGCAGCAATAACGTCTCATGATAACGAGCCACACACGCAAATGCTAATGCAAGTAGGGCAAACTGCGTTACAAACGGCTCCAGATTTCTACTTTTTAGGAGATACTAATCCGTTACCAGACCATTCTAAATCTGCAAATCCGGAAGACGACGTATTTATCATTTTCTTCATTTTTAAGTTGAAAACAGAATTTAGAGCACAACTTTTAAATCAGTTTGAAGACCACATTACACATACCAGAAAAGAGGAAAAAGGAAATATACTTTTTGACTTATACACGGTAGATGACCAAGAAGATACTTTAGCGGTTTATGAGCATTGGAGAACAGCATCTGATGTTTGGGATATTCACTTTCACCAGCCATACGCTGTTAAAACAGGTAAACTTATGGAAGAAGCTGTGATCGGTGATTTAAAGCAGTATATGAATTTTGTAACTGAAATTTAAAAAGTATTAAAAATGAAAAATAGAATTATAGCATTAGTTTACGGAGTTATTGTGGCAGTTGGTATTCAGGACATTTCTGCTCAAGAACCAAGTATGAGAACGTTTAACGAAAACACCAAAGCAGTACAATTAGAAAAGGGTACGATGCAAATTTTTGATTACGGAGAAACGAAAGTCCATACTTATGAAACCAAAGGTTTTTTTAATACACATGTTTTTTTTGTTGAAAAAAACGAAAAAGGGGTGTTGATTGAAACACCACCAATGAAAGATAATTACAAGGAGCTTGTAAATTATATAGTTGGTTTAGGGTATACAAATATTGAGGTGATGGTTTCTTATCATTTAATAGGAAAGCACTTTTTTGATACGGACAAACTAAAGTTCAACCATGTATATTCTAATCAAGAATCTTTAGATTATATGACAAATTCTGGAAATGAATCGCTATCAAAATTAGCAGAAGTCTCAGGTGAAGATCTAGACGAAACTACAATAGTGCCAACCGATTTGCTAGAAGCAGGAGTACAAGAAATTTCAGGGATTCCTTTTATAATTACGCCTACGGGTTTTGGATTTGATATAGAAATGCCAGAAATAAAGGCAGTTCACTTGCATATGGTTGGTCACGATAACCATACAATGATTTTTAATTCAGAATTTATAGATACCGTAATTAACGAGCTTTCTGCTTTTCAAGAAAAAGGGTATACCACCTATTTTTCTTCACACAGTGCACCCGAAACTTCGGGAGATGTGACCATTAAAATCAACTATCTTAAAGAAATGAAAGCTATTCTTGCTGCTTCTAAAAGTAGCGAAGAATTCATTCAGAAAATGGATAAAGCCTATCCTAATTTTGGATGGAGAAACTACCTGTTAGGGAGTGCAAAAATGCTATTTCCTAAAAATTAATTCAAGAACAACAAAAAAAATAGCTTTATGAAAACGCAAGTAATTTTAGTATTGGCATTGTTTTTCACGTTTACAAGCATTGCGCAAAACACACAAGAGGATAATTATAAAACAGGAGTAAAAATTATAGATGAAGTAAATGGAGAAGGTGCTTCAAAAGGATTAGAAACGGCTTTTAAAAGCGTGTCTCCAGATATGGCAGATTATATTATTCGTTATGGTTTTGGAGAAATTTACAACAAAGCAGGTTTAGATTTTAAAACTAAAGAATTACTAATTATTGCGAGTCTTACTACACAAGCCAATGCAACATCACAATTAAAATCTCATATGAAAGCTGCACTTAACCTTGGTGTAACCCCAAATGAGATTTCTGAAACGATGATTTTACTAAGTTTATATACTGGTTTTCCGGCTGCAAACAATGGGATTTTTGCTTTGAAAGAAGTTTTAGATGAAACAAATTATACTGCTTCTTCTAAAATAAATTCAACAAATCAATTAATTAAAAATTGGGAATTAGAGGGTTTTGCTATGCCAGAATCTATAGTAGCTTCTCCAACTGAAGATTGGTTGTATGTTTCTAACGTAAATCAAAATGAAAAAGCCTATATAAGCCGAATTACAAAGGATGGTAAAGTAAATAATTACAAATGGGTAACAGGTTTAAATAACCCTGCTGGTTTAGCTTTATACCAAGACAAATTGTATGTAGGTGATGGTAAGGAACTTCATATAATTGATGTAAAAAAAGGTAAGCTGATAAATAGCTTTACATCAACAGATGTGGTTTCATTAAATGATGTTGTAGTTTCTAAAACTGGACAGGTTTTTATCTCTGATATTGCAGGTGGAAAAATTTTTACTTTAGAAAATAACAAACTAGTAGTTTGGTTTCAATCACCCGAAATTAAACATCCAAACGGGATTTTCATTCAAGATGATAATTTAATTATTGCTGATTTTGGGGCAGAATTATCATTAGAGTTAACTCCAGATAAGTATGGTAGTTTATATAAAGTCAACCTAAAAAACAAAACAGCTACGATGATTAAAAGTGGGTATCAATTAGGTGCTTTAGATGGTTTAGCAGCAGTTAAAGATGGATATTTAGTTACTGGTGGTACGGTTAGCGATTTGTTTTTTATTAACGATAATGCCAAAAAGTTAATTGGAACTTTTCCAAAAGGTTTAGCAGATATAAGTATTCTAGGCAATACGCTATATGCTCCAATTCTCTTTAGTAATAAAATTGAAGCTTTTTCACTGCCAAGAGACCTTACCACAAGTAAAATTGTTGATGAGAAGTAACAAGACATCATCATAAAAAAAGAAGATTTAAACAAATTAAAAACACATCATAATGAAAGCGATATTATTAAAACAAGCAGGAGGGCCCGAAAATCTGTACTTAACAGAAGTACAAAAACCGAGTATAAAAGACAATGAAGTACTAGTGGCAACCGAAGCAATTTCGTTAAATCCAGCGGATGTAAAACCAAAGTACAATGACAATATGTTGAGTATGATGTATGGTACAAAACGTCCCGTAATTTTAGGTTGGGATTTAGCAGGAACGGTTACAGAAATAGGATCTGCAGTTACCAACTTAAAAGTAGGGGATAAGGTCTTTGGGATGGTAAACTTCCCTGGTGTTGGAAATACGTATGCGGAGTTTGTAGCAGCTCCAGAAGCACATTTAGCGGTAATGCCCAATAACGTTTCTTTTGAAGAAGCTGCAGCAACGACATTGGCAGCCTTAACCGCATTACAAATTTTATCAGGAAAAATTAATAAAGATGATAAAGTCTTAATACAGGCGGGTTCTGGTGGTGTTGGGCACTTTGCTATTCAAATTGCTAAAAGCTTTGGAGCGTATGTAATTACTACTGCTTCAGCTAAAAACAAAGATTTTGTATTGTCTATTGGTGCAGATGAAGCTATTGATTATCACACACAAAAATTTGAAGACATTTTATCAGATATCGACTTTGTTTTAGATACACAAGGTGGTAAAGTTTTAGAAAATTCAGTAAAAGTTTTAAAAAATGGAGGAGCAGTTATAACCACTGTCGCACCAGATTTACAAGAAGAAGTTAAGGCTGAAGCCGAAAAAGAAAACAAAACAATTGCTAACATTTTAGTACATTCTAGTGCCGAAGATATGAATACCTTAAAAGGGATGTTAGAAAGCGGAGCTATTAAACCAAATATTTACAAAACTTTTACCTTCGAAGATATGGCGAATGCACATAGAGAAGTTGAAAAAGGAAGAACAGTTGGTAAAGTGATTGTTACTATTTAAGAGCAATTTGGTTATGGAAAATAATAATTCTACAAACGCTTTAATTTTTAACAAAGATGCATCAAACCAAAAGAAAAGACCTTTTCTAGTAGATAAAGAAGAGTATCCTTTTAAAAGTAATTGGTATGACAAAGACGGTGTTTCAATGCACTACATAGATGAAGGAGAAGGCATACCTATTGTTTTAGCACACGGAAATCCAGAATGGTCATTTATATCTAGAAATATTATAAAAGCGTTATCTGGGGAAGCAAGATTAATAGCTTATGACTTACCAGGTTTTGGATTTTCAGATACACCTAAAGATTTTGATTATACGCCACAAGAGCACGCAAAATGGGTGAAATCTTTGGTGCTTGATCATTTAAAACTTGAAAAGTTTATTTTGGTTGTGCAAGATTGGGGCGGACCAACTGCATTGCATCTTGCTACAAACCATCCAAATAGGATTCTAGGAACCGTTATTTCTAATACTTGGGCGTGGAAAGCGAATCCTGAATCAGAAAAATTTTCTAATTTTTTTAAAACTGAAGAAGGTAAGCGACTTATTTATGAGGAGAATTACTTTGTAAGAACATTGCTTTTAAAAAGTATGAATAAAAAATCTGGCAATAATCAAGCGATTATTAATGCTTATGAAATGGCATTTCCAACACCAGAATCTAGAAAAGGAACATTGATTTTTCCACAGCATATTACACTTTCAGAATCTTGGTTTCTAGAAATAGAAGAAAAATTACACCTTTTAGCAGACAAGCCAGTGGAGTTGATCTTTGGTGAGAAAAATAGAACTCTAGGAAATCCAGAATCTATTGCTAAATGGCGTTCTTATTATCCAAATGCAAATGTTCAATTATTGCCTAATGCAGATCATTTTACGCAAGAGGAAAGCCCTGAGAGCTTTGTGTTTGCGCTTAGACGAATATTAAAAGAGAATAAAAATTCTAATAAAAAGTAATTAAAAAACGAGATAAAATGAAATACCAAATTACAATGTTTTCTGATTTTCAATGCCCTTATTGCTATATCGCAAAAGGAACTATGGATAGCCTGAAAAAAGAATATGATATTGAAATTAACTTTAGAGGATATGAAATTCATTCAGACATACCTGAAAACGGTATTCCCTCAAAAGATTATTTCCCAAATGCAAAACAGAAAAATATTCAGCTACAAGAATTTGGACGTCAATTCGGTTATGAATTTGCAGATATAACTGCTATGCCTAATTCTAACAAAGCATTACAAGTTGCAGAGTATGCTAAAGAGGTAAACAAATCTGATGCGTTTAATACACTAATGTACGAAGCATTCTTTTTTAAAGATATAAACATAAGTTTGGTTCCTGAAATAAAAAAAATGGCATTGACAGTAGGTATTTCTGAAGCAGAAGTTGATCAGGTTTTAGCTACAAATAAGTATAAAGAAATATTAGATTCCAATAAAATATTTTGTAGCGATAATAATATTTCGAGTGTTCCAACTTTTATTATTAATAATAAAATTATAGTTGTTGGAGCTCAAAGTGCTGAAAATTTCAGAAAAGTCTTTGAAGAATTAAAAGCATAAATATACAGTAACGATTATATAAAATTTTTATAAGAACATATAAAACATACAGAAAATGAAAACACAAGACGAATTACCAAATTACACCAAAAAAATATTTGTTGGTGGCGAATGGAAAGACGGAAAAGGACCAGCAATAAAAGATATTAACCCTTGGAATCAAGAAGAATTATTCTCTTTAAATAGTGCTACCGAAGATGATGTAAATGAAGCTTTTGAAACAGCAGCTATTGCACAAAAAAAATGGGCAGCAGTATTACCTCCAGAAAAAAGTAGAATGATGCTTAAGCTTGCCGAAGTGGTAAGAAACAGAAAGCAAGAATTTGCAGAATGGGCAAGAAAAGAAGTGGGAGCAACCTTAGCAAAAGGTTATTTTGAAGCCGAATTAGTAGCTAGTGTTTTTGAAAGTTCTGTGCATTTACCATTATTAGTAGAAGGTAAAATTTTACCACGAGATATAGAAGGCAAAGAATCTATTGCCGTTAGAAAACCATTAGGAGTCATTGGCTTAATATCACCTTGGAATTTCCCAGGACAATTAACAGCACGTACACTAGGTCCTGCCTTAGCAGTAGGTAACGCAGTTGTTTTAAAACCAGCATCGACATCTATAGTAACTGGAGGATTAATTTTTGCTTCATTTTTAGAAGAAGCAGGTTTCCCAAAAGGATTGTTGAGTGTGTTGCCAGGTAGTGGAGGTACTATTGGTACAGCGATTACCAAACATCCAATTTCAAAATTAATTTCTTTTACAGGTTCAACTCCCGTTGGTCGTCAAGTAGGTCAAAATGCGTTGAGTGCTGATATTATTAAAAATATTGAATTAGAATTGGGTGGTAATAGTCCGTTTGTAGTGCTCGAGGATGCAGATATTGATCAAGCGGTTGAAGCTGCTGCTTGGGGTAAATTTATGAATCAAGGTCAGATTTGTATGGCTATAAACAGAATTATTGTAGAAGATAAAGTCTATGATGAATTCACAGAAAAATTTATCGCCAAAGTTAAAACTTTAAAACGTTTAGATATGAATGATCCAGATACGTTCATTGGACCAATCATTGACCAAGCTCAGTTTGATACTGTAAAAAACTTAATAGAATCAGCCAAAGCTGAAGGTTATAAAATGGCTTTAGGCGGTGAAGCAGAAGGTTTACATATGCCACCACATGTTTTTGTAGATGTTGATGAAAATTGTCCGTTGTTTAAAAACGAAATATTTGGACCTGCTGTATCTATTGCAAGAGCAAAAGATATGGAGGATGCTTTACGCTTAGCAAATGCAACAGATTATGGTTTGTCTAGTGCTGTATTTACACAAGATGAAGCAAAAGGAATGGCATTTGCACAAGGTATTGAGGCTGGTATGACGCATATTAACGATCAACCAGTTAATGATAGTGCTTATGCACCATTTGGTGGCGTTAAAAACTCAGGATTAGGTAGGTTTAACGGACAATGGGGCGTAAAATCGTTTACCGTAGCCCATTGGATTACTATTCAAAAAACACCAAGAAAATATCCATTCAAAGCATCTGACTTTCAATAGAATTAAAATTTTTATTTAATAAAATGCTACAATTAATTGCATAATTAATCGTAGCATTTCTTATATTAAACAACAATCCAAAATTTTTGAAAATAAATCTTGATAGATTTAGTAATAAAGAAGTAGTTTTGCGTTTTTTTTTAATCAAAATTTCCCCTTAAATGGATAACTTAATAACATTTTGTATTACCGTATTCACGGGATTTTTTGCCATTACAAATCCGATATCAAATATGACGGTTTTTGTAGCCTTAACCCAAGGCGCTAATAAAAAAACAAAAGACGACATTAATAAAAGAGCCAATATTATTGCGTTTATTATTGTTACCGTATTTGTGTTATTAGGAAAATTTATTTTTGAGTTATTTAACATCAGTATTCCTGCATTTAAAATCACAGGTGGCATCTTAATATTTTATATCGGTTTTGAAATGTTGCAATCTAAACAATCTAATGTTAAAACACTCAAGCATGTCGATATTGATGAAAACATTGCAGTTTCACCATTAGCCATTCCTATTTTAGCAGGACCAGGAACGATTGTTACAGCGATGAATTTTGTTGCTAATGTAGAGCCCATTCATATCTTTTTAGTGATAGCTATATTCGGGTTAATGAGCGTACTTGCTTATACAACCTTTAGACTAAGTGACCTTATTGTTAAATTAGTAGGAAATAATGTCATCTCTGTTATTGGAAAAATAATGGGATTAATTATCGCTATTATAGGCACAGGTATGATTATTACAGGAATAAAAATTTCATTTAATCTAATGTAGTACCCTCTTTTTAAAGTCGTTTTATCGACTATTTCAATTCACAAAACAAGTAAAAAATAAACCTACCAATGGTATTGAATTAGGGGCTTAATATTTTTAACATTCATTTAACTTCGATTTGTTCGGTTTGTTCCGAACCAATAAATATCTTTGCAAAGAATTTACTGCGTTGCGATAACTCATTTTCAAAACACAGTAGTAAAATAGTTAAAAAATGAAAGAAAATATCTGCCAAAAAAAAATGGCCTTAGTTGAGAAACTAGGAGTTCATTTAGAGAACAGAGAACAATTAGCTCCTGTTGCTGCGCGCATTTTGTCTTACATTATACTTACTGGTAAAAGAGGAGCCACTTTTGAAGACTTGGTAAGTACCCTTTGCGCTAGTAAGAGTACAATTTCAACGCACCTTAATCATTTAAAAGATTTAAACAAAATTGAGTATTTCACAAAAACAGGAGATCGTAAAAAGTATTTTATAATTAATAAAGACACCATAATTCAACATGTCGATAGAATGATAAGCCATTGGCAAGAGGAACGCGAAGTACATCTAGAAATTAAAAGTTATAAAGAAAACCAAAACAATGAAAAAATTATAAATGATGATGAAAAATTCGATTTAACTTTTCATAACGATTATATCAAGTTTATAGACGAAGCATCGTCATCTGTAAAAGCCTTAAGAGAAAAATTAATTAATCACTAATTCCATATTTAAAGAAAAAAGAAATGAAAAAGACTAATTTATACACTATCCTAGGATTATTCTTAGTTATTGTCAGTTGTGGAGACAAACAAAATGCTACAGCTGCACCAGCTCAAGCTCCGCCAGCACCTTTTCCGGTGACTCAAATACAAACAAAGACAGTAACGGGGTATACTGAATACCCAGCAACTATTGAAGGTATTGTAAATAGTGATGTAAGAGCTAAAACGTCTGGATATATTGAAAAAGTATACGTTGATGAAGGTCAGAAAGTACGTAAAGGACAACTATTATTTAGACTCGAAACACAGTCTTTAAGTCAAGATGCAAGTGCTGCAAAAGCACGTGTTAATGTGGCACAAGTAGAAGTTAACAAGCTAATTCCTTTAGTAGAAAAAAATATTATTAGTCCTGTACAATTAGAAACAGCCAAAGCTAATTTAGCACAAGCCAAAGCTAATTATAGTAGTGTCACCGCTAATATTGGCTATGCCTCAATTAAAAGTCCTATTGATGGTTATGTTGGTTCAATTAATTTTAGAGAAGGGGCTTTAATTAGCCCAAATGATGCCACTCCATTAACTACAGTAAGTGATATTAATCAAGTTTATGCATTCTTTAGTTTTAATGAGGCACAATACATCAACCATTTACAACGATCTGAAGGCAAAACAAAAGCAGAACGTATTAAAAATTCACCAGATCTAAGTTTGATTTTAGCCAATGGAAAAGAATATGCCGAAAAAGGGAGAATCCAAACCAGTACAGGACAAGTCAATCAAAATACAGGAACTATAAAAATTAGAGCTGCATTTAATAACCCTAACGAAATTTTAACCAACGGAAACAGCGGAAAAATAAAATTCCCTATAGAATACAAAGACGCCATTGTAGTCCCTCAAACGGCAACATTTGAGCAACAAGGCAATATTATGATATTTAAACTTGGGGCCGAAAACAAAATTGAAACGTCTATTATAAAAGTTCAAGGTACTGTAGATAACTTATATGTTGTAGAATCTGGCTTAGATACAAATGATAAAATCGTTGTAACTGGAGTTGGTAAATTAAGAAATGGTATGGTAATCTCTCCACAAGAAGTATCTTTTGAAGAAGCTCTTAAACCTATAGCCACTTTATTTAAAAACTAATTAACCTAGAAAATAGTAATCATGTTAAAAACATTTATTGAAAGACCTGTGCTTTCAACAGTAATCTCTATTATCATAGTTTTGCTTGGAGTTATTAGTATCACAAGCTTACCTATTGAAGAGTATCCCGATATTGCACCACCTACGATTAAAGTTACGGCGAATTATACAGGTGCAAATGCAGAAACCGTTTTAGAAAGTGTCATTATTCCAATTGAAGAACAAATCAATGGAGTAGAAGGTATGACCTATATTACCTCTACAGCATCTAACACTGGTTCTGCTGAAATTACAGTATATTTTGATCAAGAAATTGATGCCGATATTGCCGCTGTAAACGTTCAAAACCGTGTTGCTAGAGCAACACCTTTATTACCCTCAGAGGTTACACAAACAGGTATTATAACGCAAAAGCAAGAAACTAGTGCTTTAATGTTTATTTCTATGTATTCTGAAAGTGAGGATTATGATGCCACATTTATTCAGAATTACTTAAAAATTAATGTTATTCCTGCTATGCAACGTATTAGTGGTGTTGGAGACGTTAGTGTATTCTCTCAACAAGATTACGCGATGCGTATTTGGTTAAATCCTGAAAAATTAGCCTCTTATGGTTTAATTCCTTCAGATATTTCTGCCGCTTTAGCTGAACAAAATTTAGAAGCAGCAGCAGGTTCTTTAGGACAAAATAATGGTGAATCATTTTCGTATACATTAACCTACAGTGGCCGTTTTAAAGATGAAAGCCAATACAGTGACATTGTTATTAAAGCCTTAGGAAATGGAGAGTTTTTAAGATTGAAAGACGTAGCGACTATTGAATTAGATGCACAATCGTACTCATCTAACGCCATGAGTTTAGGTAATCCAGCTGTATTCATGGGGATTTTTCAAACCAAAGGTTCCAATGCTCAAGAGATTATTGAAAATATCAAAACCACATTAGAACAGGTAAAAGCAGATTTACCTAAAGGCTTAGATATTTTTGTACCCTACGATACGAGTTTATTTTTAAATGCTTCAATTGAAAAAGTAGTATCTACTTTATTAGAAGCCTTTTTACTAGTGTTTTTAGTGGTTTTTATCTTCTTACAAGATTTCCGATCAACTTTAATTCCTGCCATTGCAGTACCCGTTTCTATTATCGGTACCTTCTTTTTCCTAAATGTTTTTGGGTATTCCATTAACTTATTAACGCTATTTGCCTTAGTCCTGGCCATTGGAATTGTAGTCGATGATGCTATTGTGGTAGTAGAAGCCGTCCATGCTAAAATGGATGAAGGCGAACACAATCCTAAAAAAGCAACCTTAACGGCTATGAACGAAATTTCTGGAGCAATTATCTCAATTACGTTGGTAATGGCTGCAGTATTTATTCCTGTGACGTTTGTAACCGGTCCAACTGGTGTGTTTTATGAACAATTTGGTGTGACTTTAATTATTGCGATTCTAATTTCGGCAGTCAATGCCTTAACATTGAGTCCTGCTTTATGTGCCTTATTATTAAAAGAACATAAAGACGATGAAGAATTAAAAGGAAAAGGGCCGTTAAAACGTTTTTACACTTTATTTAATCGTGGCTTTAATGCTACCGTAGATCGTTACGGAAAATCACTTCATTTTTTATACAAAAGAAAAATTATTTCTGTATTACTTTTAGTCATTGCAGGAGTAGGGATTTACTGGGCTTCTAAAACAACTCCTACAGGATTCGTACCTAATGAAGATAGAGGTATTATTTTTGCCAATATCGAATTGCCACCAGGAGCATCTTTAGATAGAACCGATGCCGTTGCCAGAAAATTATATGAAAAAATTGAAGGCATAGAAGGTATTGTTGGGGTTAACTTTATAAAAGGACGAAGTTTAATTAGTGGTGCTGGTAGTAACTTTGGTTTTGGAATTATCAAACTAAAAGACTGGGGAGAACGTAAAGACGAAGCGCTTTCGGCCCAAGCTATTACCGGAAAATTATTTGGTATAGCGGCGACTATTCCAGATGCTAATATTATTTTCTTCTCACCACCAAGTATTCGTGGTTTCGGTAACTCGGCTGGGTTTGAAATTAATTTGTTAGATAAATTTGGAGGGGAATTCTCAGACTTAGACAAAGCTAAGAATGACTTTACAATGGCTTTAATGCAACGTCCAGAAATTAAATATGCAACGTCATCATTCAACACTAACTATCCACAATATGAAATGGATGTTAATGTACCTCTAGCTAAAGAGAAAGGAGTTTCGGTAACGAGTATCTTTTCAACCTTGCAAGGATATATCGGTGGAATTTATGCGTCTGATTTTTCTAAATTCGGTAAACAGTTTAGAGTTTATATACAAGCCTTACCAGAAGACAGAGCAGATGAAGACGCTTTAAATAGTATGTATGTAAGAACAAGCTCTGGTAAAATGACACCAATTACGCAGTTTGTAAGCTTAAAACGTGTATATGGTCCACAATCGGTGACGCGTTTTAATCTTTTTAACTCAACCACTATAACAGGTGCCACAAATGACGGATTTAGTACTGGTGACGCTATTAGAGTTATTGAAGAAGAAGTCGCTAAATTACCAAGTAATTATACTGTTGCTTATTCAGGTTTAACGCGAGAAGAGGTCAATGCAGGTAATCAAACCACCTTTATATTTATCTTAAGTATTTTATTTGTGTATTTCTTATTAAGTGCACAATACGAAAGTTATTTATTGCCATTTGCTGTGGTATTATCACTTCCTTTCGGTGTCTTTGGAGCCTATATAAGTACGAAGTTCCTAGGCTTAGAGAACAATATTTATTTCCAAATTGCTTTAATTATGCTTATTGGATTATTGGCCAAGAATGCCATTCTTATTGTAGAATTTGCCTTGCAAAGACGGAAAAATGGTGAGAGCATTGTTAATTCTGCAGTTCAAGGTGCTAAAGCACGTTTACGACCTATATTAATGACCTCTTTCGCATTTATTTTAGGATTAATGCCATTAGTCTTAGCAAAAGGTGTTGGTGCAGAAGGAAACAACTCTATTGGTACAGGAGCTGCCGGAGGTATGCTTATAGGAACTATTTTAGGAGTCTTTGTAATTCCAATCCTATTTATATTATTTCAGTGGTTACAAGAAAAAGTTTCTAGTAAACCAGCAGTACAAACTATTGAAAAATAAAACGATGAAGTCAACTATAAAACATAGAAATTTTAATAAAGGAGTCTTATTACTTATTGTTGCATTAACATTACAAAGTTGTTTTGTGGCGCAAGATTACGTAAGACCTGAATTGTCTGAAACAGAAACACTATATAGAACCGATAACCTGTCTACAGATAGTGTTTCTATTGCAGATATATCTTGGAAAAATTTATTTACAGATCAATACCTTCAAAATTATATAGAAGAAGGTCTGCAAAATAATATGGATATTCGCATAGCTTTGCAGCAAATCATTGCCGCAGAAGCTTATGCTAAACAAGGCAAAGCTGGGTATTTACCATCAGCAAGTATTGGCGCCAATGCTACACATCAAGAATTGTCAGAAAATAGTCAGTTTGGGTCGTTGTTTAGTGGCGGAATTGACACCTATGACATTACAGCAAACTTATCTTGGGAAGCCGATATCTGGGGAAAAATAAGAAGTAATAAAAGAGCAACACAAGCTGGCTATTTACAGAGTGTGGCTGGGCATCAACTGGTAAAAACACAATTAATTTCTAGTATTGCCAACACCTATTATAATTTACTTGCTTTAGATGCGCAATTAGAAATAACAAAGCAAACTATCGCAACGAGAGAAAGTGGAGTTAAAACCATTAAAGCTTTAAAAGATGCAGGACAAGTAACACAAGTTGCGGTAGACCAAAATGTAGCGCAATACAACAACGCTAAAGCCTTGCAAGTCGATATTGAAACAGCTATTTTTAAAACTGAAAATACCTTGAGTATACTATTAGGTAAATCTGCTCAACATTTTGAAAGAAGCAGTTTAGATCTTCAGAATATTGAACAAGATATTGTATTAGGTGTACCTGCCACTTTATTAAGTAACCGACCAGATGTTATGTCTGCTGAATATGGTTTAATTCAATCCTTTGAACTAACGAATGTAGCGAAGAGCAATTTATATCCATCATTAAAGTTAACAGCTTCAGGAGGGTTTCAAAGTTTAGAACTAGATAAGTTGTTAAATGCAAATTCATTATTTGCTACTATTGTAGGTGGATTAACACAACCCATCTTTAATCAAAGACAATTAAAAACACAAAAGGAAGTGGCTATTGCACAGCAAGAACAAGCTTTACTTCAGTTTAAAAAAACCTTATTAATAGCGGGTAATGAAGTCTCTAATGCTTTATATGCTTATGAAGCGGAAACTAAAAAATTCGAGTTTAGAAAAAACGAAGTCGAAGCATTGCGTACCGCTGAAGCTAACTCAGAAGAATTACTTAAAAATGGATATGCCAACTACTTGGACTTATTAACAGCAAGACAAAGTGCCTTAAGTGCTGAATTAAATATTATAGATAGTAAACTACAACAATTGATATCTATTGTAGATTTATATGAAGCCCTTGGTGGTGGATGGAGATAAAATAATTGCAAAATGATAACGAAAGCAGAATTGTTAAAATGTTCTATTACAAAGTTTACCCAATTTGGTAGTAAACATATAACATTAGACCAGTTAGCAAAAACGCTTGGCATATCAAAAAAAACGATCTATACATTCTTTGATAACAAAGAAGACCTCTTAACTTCTGGTCTCGAAAGTTTATTAAATGAGTATAGAGAAGATATAAATAAGATTGTTTCTAGTAATAGTGATGATCCTGTTTTGAGTGTTATATTAATTTACAAAAGAGGGTTTGAGTATATGAGATACTTTAGGCCCTCTTTTCTTTTCAGTTTAAAAAAATACTACCCTAAAGCAAGTCAATTGTTTGATGACTTTATCGAAGAATTATCAAACCACATAGTATACCCTTTACTGCGACAAGCACAAGAGTCTGGTACCATAAAAAAAGACGTTAATTTAGAATTAGTGGTAAAAATCTACTTTTTTAGAATTGATAACCTTGTGTTTAAAGAAAACAACTTATTCGAGTTGTACCCAAAAGAAGACTTATTCAATAATTTGGTCATTTATAACCTTAAAGGCATTATTAATTCCGATTATTCTAATTCATATTTTGATTAGTTTTACTAAAGCAGAAGTAATTCTTTGAATTATTTTAATTTTACGTAAATAGATCATGCTTATTATAGTTCTATTTCGCTGGCTTAACACATCGTAAAACACACTTTAAAGACCTTTAAAATATGACAGGAAGCTTACTCTTTGTAGCCATAATATTATTATCAAGCGCAATCATTTTTGTGTCAATTGCTAAGCGCTTAGGTTTAAGTTCTGTATTAGGGTATTTATTTGCGGGTGTTATAATCGGTCCTTTTGTATTAGGATATATAGGTGAAGAAGGGCAAGACATCATGCACTTTGCAGAATATGGAGTAGTAATTATGCTATTTTTAATCGGGCTAGAAATTGAACCAAAGAATTTCTGGAATATGCGTAAAACCATTTTAGGAATGGGGGGCATACAAGTTGGTGGCACCATGATGCTGTCCTACCTGCTATTTACAGCCTTTGGTTACGCATGGGAAGTCGCATTAGTGATTTCTATGGCTGTTGCACTATCCTCTACTGCAATAGCACTGCAAACCATAAAAGAGAAAGGATTAATGAAGACCACATCTGGTACTTCTTCATTTTCCATATTATTATTTCAAGATATCATTGTCATCTTTATGATTGGAGCCATACCCTTATTCTCTAATTCAGAATCGGTGACTTCTACCGCAAATCATGGAGACAACACTAATTTATTACATAGTTTACCAATAGGATTACAAACACTCGCTATTATTATATCTGTTGTTTTAATTATCATTATGGGGCGTTATTTAATTGTACCTATGTTGCGTAAGGTGGCAAAATCGGGAGTTAGAGAGCTCTTAATTGCAGCGGCCTTTTTAATTGTTTTTGGAATTTCATTTTTAATGGAATATGTTGGGTTAAGTCCGGCTTTAGGGGCCTTCTTAGGCGGCGTAGTCCTTTCTAATAGTGAATTTAAACACGAGTTAGAAAGCACATTAGAACCGTTTAAAAACCTAATGTTAGGCTTGTTCTTTATGGCTGTTGGAGCCTCTATTAATTTTATCGTCATTTCTAATAATCCATTATCTATTGGAGGTATTTTAATTACGGTTATCGTTATCAAAGCGGCTGTTTTATTTATAACAGGAATTATTTTCAAATTAAAAATTGATCAAAACTTATTACTAACCTTTAATTTATCTCAAATTGGAGAATTTGCATTTGTCTTACTTTCGTTTGCTTTTCAATCCAATATTTTAGAACAAGAACAATTAGACATCATGCTAGTTGTAACGGCCTTATCTATGGCAATTACACCTATTATTGGGATGATGAACGAACGCTTAATACTCCCAAAAATTGGAACAAAAGAATCCATTAAAAGACCCATGGATCATATTGCAAAGTCGCATAAAATTATTCTGGTTGGTTTTGGTCATTTTGGAAGTACTATTGGAAGGTTTTTGAGGTCCCATGGTGTAGAAGCCACAATCTTAGATCAAGATTCTAACCGTGTCGATTTTCTTAGAAAAATGGGATTCGAAGTCTATTATGGTGATGCTACCCGAATCGATTTACTCGAATCTGCAGGTATTGCTGAAGCTAAAATTTTAATCTGTGCTATCGACAATCCTGATGTTACTAAACAAATAGCAAAACGTGTTAAAGAAAAATACCCGCATATAGAATTAATGATTAGAGCAAAAAATAGATATGTTGCTTTTGAATTATTAAACATGGGAATAGATAATATATATCGTGAAACTCTAGAAACATCCTTAACGCTTGCAAGCGATGTATTGGCTAAAGTTGGTTTCCAAAAAGACACCTTAAAGCAACAAGTACAAAACTTTATTAAGTATGATGAAGAAAGTATAAGACGTTTGGCACCTGAATCTAAAAAAGATGACAGCTATATTTTTAAAGCACGACAAGAATTAGAACAACAAGACAAGCTTTTAAATGAAGATTTTAAAAGAGGCTTAGTCGATTAATAGCCACTAATCAAACTGTTTGGATAACACCTTACATCCTTATTTCTGCAATTACAAAGGCCTAATATTAGAGGTAACTCATTATCTTTTGAGTAACACAAATCCACATTAGTGCATAATTCTCAAAATTTACATCATAAAATTACGGACTTCATAAATCGTATAGCATCTCTAAATTTACCTACAAAACTTCATCATATCCCTACGTCTCATAAGTCCCTGATAACGCAAGTATCCAAGCGTTATGCCTATCTGCCTACACAAATTTATAAGCAAGGTCTCTGAAAATATGATATCAATCATATTATAAAAAATAGCCCTAAGCTAAATTTGTAGAAACAAAACATCGGAATTATGAATATTTCACATATCGAACATTTAGGGATTGCAGTTGAAAATTTAGAGGAAGCCATAAAATATTATGAGCAGGTATTAGGAATGAAATGCTATTCTGTAGAAGAGGTTGTTGATCAAAAGGTGAAGACAGCCTTTTTTTTAGTAGGAAATACCAAAATTGAATTATTAGAAAGCACCTCTCCAGATGGACCTATTGGAAAATTTATTGCTAAAAAAGGACAGGGTATACATCATATCGCATTTGCTGTAGATGATACTAACGATGCCTTAAAAACAGCAGCAGAACGCGGTGTAACTTTAATTGATAAAACATCCCGTAAAGGAGCTGAAGGTTTAGAAATTGGATTCTTACATCCAAAATCAACTTTAGGCGTACTTACAGAATTATGTGCAAAACCAAAGAACTGAATTAATAGAATTAGATAAGCAAAGGAAATAATTATGGCAAATCAAGATAAAATTAATGAGCTTATAGAAAAAAGAGCCAAAGCCAAGTTAGGAGGGGGAGAAAAACGAATTGACTCACAACATGCTAAAGGTAAATTAACAGCTCGTGAACGTATAGACATTCTTTTAGACGACGATAGTTTTGAAGAATTTGACATGTTTGTAACCCATAGAACAAAGTCTTTCGGATTAGACAAACAAATTTACCTCTCTGATGGTGTTGTTACAGGACATGGAACAATAGACGGACGAATAGTATATCTATTTGCTCAAGATTTTACAGTATTCGGTGGGTCTTTATCTGAAACTTATGCCTTAAAAATATGTAAGGTAATGGATATGGCAATGAAAATTGGAGTTCCTGTTATTGGGTTAAATGATTCTGGTGGTGCACGTATCCAAGAAGGTGTAAGATCATTGGCAGGTTATGCCGAAATCTTTCAACGTAATATTATGGCTTCTGGTGTGATTCCTCAAATTTCTTCCATTTTAGGCCCTTGTGCTGGTGGAGCGGTTTATTCACCGGCGTTAACGGACTTTACAATTATGACTGAAGATACAAGCTATATGTTTGTAACAGGTCCGAAAGTCGTGAAATCGGTGACAGGTGAAGTCGTGACGGCAGAACAACTAGGAGGTGCTAAAATCCATTCAACACGTTCTGGTGTGTCGCACTTTTTAGCAGAAAATGACGAGGAAAACTTATTATTAATTCGTAAGATATTGAGTTATATGCCTTCTAACAACTTAGAAGAAGCACCAATATTGAGTTGTAATGATCCTATTGACCGTTTAGAAGATGCTTTAAATGAAATTATTCCTGAAAACCCAAACCAACCTTATGACATTGTCGATGTGATTTCAATAATCACTGATAATGGGGAATTCACTGAAGTACATAGAAATTATGCTCGAAATATTTGTGTAGGTTTTGCCAGATTTAATGGTCACCCTGTTGGTATCGTTGCAAATCAACCTAAATTTTATGCTGGAGTTTTAGATATTGATGCGTCTAGAAAGGCTGCGCGATTTGTGCGTTTTTGTGATGCTTTTAATATTCCTATTGTAACCTTGGTGGACGTCCCTGGTTTCTTACCTGGAACAGGGCAAGAATACGGCGGAATTATATTACATGGTGCCAAATTATTATTTGCTTATGGAGAAGCTACCGTACCTAAAATCACTATTACCTTACGAAAATCTTACGGTGGAGCACACGATGTAATGAGCTGTAAACAATTAAGAGGTGATGTAAATTATGCATGGCCAACTGCAGAAATTGCTGTAATGGGTGCTAAAGGTGCTGTCGAAGTTTTAGAAGGTTCTAATATTAGAAAAATAGAAGACGATTCTGAAAAAGAAGATTACATCCAACAAAAAGAAGATGAATATACAGAGCGCTTTGCAAACCCGTATCAAGCCGCTAAGTATGGGTTTATCGACGATGTTATTGAACCGCGAAATACACGTTTCAGAATTATTAGAGCTTTAGAATTACTTAAGAATAAGAAAGATATAAATCCACCTAAAAAACACTCAAACATTCCATTATAATGATACAACCACTTTTATATACCGATCAAATAAGTGAAGGATACGTTATTCTAATAACCGGATTACTTATTGTCTTTGGCGCCTTAACAACTCTAGCTCTTTTCTTTAATTACGGATTACCTGTAATGCTTTATATGTACAAAGTTATAACCAAAGGAAAAGACAAAAAAATTAGCGAGATTAAGGTAAAAGAAGATCATGGTTTTACAGGAGAAATTTCAGCAGTCATTGGAGCTTCTGTACACATGTATTTAAGCGAACAGCATGACAATGAAAGCGCTATTTTAACAATTAAGCAAGTTAAAAAGACATATTCGCCTTGGAGTTCTAAGATATATGGAGTTCAAAATAGAATATAACAAATGAAACGCGCATGTTCTAAATATCATTACAAAAAAAACGATGTATTACGAACAGCATGTGACCATACAAACTCAATAAATACAAACACATGAAAAGTTATAAATTCAAAGTCAACGAAAACGGATATACGGTTAATATAAAGTCGCACGAAGATAATGTAATCAATTTAGAGGTTAATGGAACTTTATATGATGTCGTTATGGAAAAAGACATTAAGAAAACAAAAACACCAACCTTAGTACGTTCGGCATCAAAACAACCAGCAGCACCGTTACAAGTCACACCAAAATCTACAAAAACCAAAATTGTAGCACCAATACCTGGAGTCATTTTAGCCCTTAACGTAAACGTTGGTGATACCATCAAAGAGAATGATTTATTATTAGTTCTAGAGGCGATGAAAATGGAAAACAATATAATGGCCGAAAAATCTGGTGTCGTGGCATCCATTAACGTAACTGTAGGACAACAAGTGTTGCAAGATGCCGTATTGATTGAACTAGAATAGAACCTGTCAATAGCAGGTGACGCAACAGAAAATTAATCATTATTTAAAATTTAAAAATGAAGAAACTAATTATAATATTTAGTGCCATATCATTGCTGGTTTTAATGCGACCAGTACTGGGCTTAGGTGCCAATATAAACGCTATAGATCAGTCTTCTGCATCAACGACGCAAGTAGACAGTGACGAAGACCAAAGCATTGTCAACAAGGCCTTAGATGGCATAAAATCATTTTACAGTTATACCGGATTTGCTAATTCAACATCGGGAAATGTGATTATGATTATCATAGGAATCGTGTTTATCTATTTAGGAATTAAATTCGATTACGAACCTTTATTATTAATCCCTATTGGTGCAGGTGTTATACTGGGAAACATCCCTTTTGTCGCAGGAAACCAAACAGGTATTTATGAAACAGGTTCTGTTTTAAATTACCTCTATTTTGGTGTTGTCAAAGGGATTTATCCTCCACTTATTTTCTTAGGCATCGGAGCTATGACTGATTTTTCATCATTAATTGCAAATCCAAAACTTATGCTTTTAGGAGGTGCAGCGCAAATAGGAGTATTCGCAACGTTTTTAGGGGCCTTGTACTTAGGATTTAATCTGCCTGAAGCTGGCGCTATTGGTATTATCGGTGGTGCAGATGGACCAACAGCTATATTCCTATCATCTAAGCTGGCTAACGGAGTTAACTTAATGCCAGATGGTACAACCGTGAAAAACTTAATTGGCCCGATCGCTATTGCAGCTTATTCCTATATGGCCTTGGTTCCGGTAATTCAGCCACCATTAATGCGCCTTTTGATTTCCAAAAAAGACAGAAAAATTAAAATGAAACCACCTAGAGCAGTTACTCAAAAGGAAAAAATGATATTTCCTGTGGTAGCCTTAATATTAACCACATTTATCTCTCCAAGTGCATTGCCATTATTAGGAATGTTATTCTTTGGAAACCTATTAAAAGAATCTGGAAGAACAGAACGCTTAGCGGATACAGCAAGAACGAAATTGATTGATATTGTTACGATTTTATTAGGTGTAACCGTTGGGGCTTCAACACAGGCTGATATTTTTATTACAAAAGACTCTATGTTGATTTTTGGTCTTGGAGCCATATCATTTGTTATTGCAACTTGCGGTGGCTTATTATTTGCTAAATTTATGAACCTATTCTTAAAAGGAGATAATAAAATAAACCCTTTAATTGGTGCTGCTGGAGTTTCAGCCGTTCCTGATAGTGCTAGAGTTGTACACACAGAAGGCTTAAAGTCTGATCCAAGTAACTACTTATTAATGCACGCCATGGCACCAAATGTTTCTGGAGTTATTGGTTCTGCCATTGCAGCAGGTATTATATTGAGTTTCTTAGGATAACAACCTAAAAGAAGAATTAAATAACTTGAATAATAGTAATTATTATGAATAAGAAAAATAAACCACTCTTTTCCGAGTTTCCACCAGTAACAACCGAGCAGTGGATGGAAAGAGTGACAGCCGATTTAAAAGGTGCTGATTTTGATAAAAAACTCGTTTGGAAAAACCTGAACGGTATCAATATTCAACCTTGTTACAATAGTGAAGCGACCATCACACCACTAAAAAATACAGGAGAGAATTCTCAAACATTAGTAAATTATCGTACGGTTCCTGTTTGTTGTGCCGAAACCGGAAACGAATTAGCCATAAAAGCTATTGACGAAGGTATAAATGGTCTAATCTTCCAATTAACCGATACCGTTCCAGTCGCAGAACTTTTAAAAGGCATTGAGTTAAACACCATTACTGTGGCCTTTGAATTGAATCAAAATGCCACTACATTCATTAAAGATCTCGTAGCGTATGCTAAAGGAACAGACTTAAAGGGGTACATTAACACAGGTGTCATTTCTAACTATGTTACAACAGGTCAATTAGATGATAATCAAACTCAAAATATTGCGGACTTAGTAAAATTAACAGCTAATTTCCCGCACTTTAAAGCCATCACTATTTCTGGAACAGAATATTTAGATTCTGGTGCTAATCAAGTGCAAGAGATTGCTTATACCTTAAATGCAATAGTATTTTTAACCGAACAATTAAAAACTAAGGGTATTGCTATCCAAGATATTTTCAATAACTTAAATGTTCTTCTTGCCATTGGCTTAGAGTATTTTGTTGAAATCGGTAAGTTTAGAGCATTTAATAGTTTATTAGCTGAAATCGCCGCAAAATATGGGGTTACAGAATATGATAATACTATTACAGCAAAAACATCTATCTGGAGTAAATCAGTAACCGATGCAGAAACTAATTTACTGCGTTGCACCACTGAAGCCATGTCTGCCATATTAGGGAATGTAGATGGTGTTCTCATAGACCCTTATGATAAAGAATTCAAAAACCCTTCTGATTTCTCAAGTCGAATAGCAGGAAATATCACCACCATTTTAAGAGAGGAATCTTATTTTGGTAAAGTGTCTAATCCCGTTGATGGATCGTATTATATCGAAGAGGTGAGTTTTAAAATCGCAGAAAAAGCATTGGAATTATTCAAAGCTATTGAAGCTGAAGGCGGATTTTATAAAGCCTTTGAAAATGAAACCATTCAACAACAAATTGCTAAAATTCGTTTACAAAAGCTAAAACTTATTAGCCAACGCAGAACTCCAATGGTAGGGATAAACAAATATCCAAACCTTATGGAAACCATCGATTCTAGCTTACTTTCTAAAGGAGAATCAGCGAATCCCAAAGTATTAACACCAAGGAGAGCGTCATTAGAAATTGAAGCCATAAGAAGAACAACTGAAGAATTTGTTTCAGCCACAAACAAACGTCCAATAGTAGAATTGGCTAGTTATGGTAACTTAACAATGCGTAAAGCTAGAGCTGCATTTGCTTACGATTTTATTGGAGTTAGCGGTTATAATGTATTACAAGAAAAAAGCTTTGAAAGTGCTGAGCAAGCTGCAGAATTAAGTGCTAAATCAGATTCCGACGTTGTGGTAATGTGTAGTTCAGATGAAGATTATCACGAAACAGCATTAGCATTTATTAAAACATTTAGGGCTTTAAATGAGACTAAAGTCTTACTAATTGCAGGTGCACCAGCTCATATGAATGAATTAACTGAAGCTGGATTGGATGGATGCGTTAATATGAGATCTGATGTTATTGCTACGATTTCAAGCATTCAAAGTAAAGTTCAACAAACCATTAAATCTTAAGACGTATGCAACCCGATTTTTCAGATATACAACTAAACACAGCTGTTAAACAAACAGTTGCACCTTCAGAACGCCAAGATATTTGGAATACACCTGAAGGAATTCCTGTAAAAAAACAGTTTACAAAAGACGATATTGCACACGCAGAACATTTAAGTTTTTCGGCTGGTGTACCACCATTCTTAAGAGGACCTTATAGTGCCATGTATGCAATGCGACCATGGACGATAAGACAGTACGCAGGGTTTTCAACGGCAGAAGAGTCTAATGCTTTTTACAGAAGAAACTTAGCGGCAGGACAAAAAGGACTGTCTGTGGCATTTGATTTAGCAACGCACAGAGGTTATGATTCCGATCACCCACGCGTTACAGGTGATGTCGGTAAAGCAGGGGTAGCTATAGATTCTATTTTAGATATGGAAATCTTATTCGATCAGATTCCTTTAGATAAAATGTCGGTATCCATGACTATGAATGGAGCGGTATTACCAATTATGGCCTTTTATATTGCAGCAGCAAAAAAACAAGGGGTCCCTTTAAATCAACTTTCTGGGACTATTCAGAATGATATCCTAAAAGAATTCATGGTGCGTAATACTTACATTTACCCACCATTGCCATCTATGAAAATTATAGGTGATATTTTTGAATACACTACGCAAAACATGCCCAAATTCAATTCCATTTCTATTAGTGGTTACCACATGCAAGAAGCAGGTGCAACGGCAGATATTGAACTGGCTTATACCTTAGCCGATGGTATGGAATACATTAGAACCGGATTAAAATCGGGATTAAAAATCGATGAATTTGCACCGCGTTTGTCGTTCTTCTGGGCCGTAGGTATGAATCATTTTATGGAAATTGCCAAAATGCGTGCTGCACGTATGCTTTGGGCTAAAATCATAAAATCGTTCAACCCTAAAAACCCAAAATCTATGGCATTGCGTACGCATAGTCAAACATCGGGTTGGAGTCTAAGTGAACAAGATCCGTTTAATAATGTGGCACGAACCTGTATTGAAGCGATGGCTGCCACTTTAGGAGGTACGCAATCACTACATACCAACGCCTTAGACGAAGCTATTGCTTTACCTACAGATTTTTCCGCTAGGATTGCACGTAACACACAGATTTTTATTCAAGATGAAACACAAATGACTAAGGCTGTAGATCCTTGGGCTGGTTCGTATTATGTGGAATATTTAACCCAAGAAATTGCAAAAAAAGCTTGGAAACTCATTGAAGAAGTTGAAGAATTAGGTGGTATGGCAAAAGCCATTGAAACCGGAGTACCTAAACTACGTATTGAAGAAGCGTCTGCTCGTAAACAAGCACGTTTAGATTCTGGTCAAGATATTTTAGTTGGTGTCAACAAATTCAAAACAACGGAAAAATCAAATATTGAAATTTTAGATATTGATAATACAGCGGTTAGAGATTCTCAAATTGCACGTTTAAATAAAATGAAAGCAGAACGAAATGCTGAAGTAGTTGCTGCTAATTTAAAAGCCTTAGAAGATTGTGCAGGTGGGGGTGAAGGTAATTTATTAGAGCTAGCCGTTGAAGCAGCTGAAAATTTTGCTACTTTAGGCGAAATATCAGATGCTTTAGAGGTTCATTTTGGAAGACATAAAGCAGATACTAAATTAATTAGTGGCGTGTACGGAAAAGAAGTAGATAACGATAGTACCTTTGTAAAAGCACAGCAACTAGCTGATAAATTTGCGGAAATTGAAGGGCGTAGACCAAGAGTTATGATTGCAAAAATGGGCCAAGATGGACATGATAGAGGTGCCAAAGTAGTGGCTTCTAGTTTTGCAGATTTAGGTTTCGATGTGGATATGGGATCATTATTCCAAACACCAGAAGAAGTGGCAAAACAAGCCATAGAAAATGATGTGCATTTTATTGGAGCTTCAAGCTTAGCTGCTGGACATAAAACTTTAATACCACAATTAATAGGTGAATTAGAAAAATTAGGTCGACCAGATATTATGGTTTTTGCAGGTGGTGTGATACCTGCTCAAGATTATGATTTTCTATTAGAGCGCAAAGTCGTAGCCATTTTTGGCCCTGGTACCGTGATTTCTGAATCGGCAATAACCATTATGGAAAAATATTTAGAACAAGAATAAGTTCAAATTAAAAAGATAAAAGCTCAAACATTAAATGGTTTGGGCTTTTTTTTTATAAAACGACTTCTCATAAAACCAATCCTAAAAAGCCGCATAAACTGAATAATCTACATAATCTACACAATCCTCGGGACCGTAAAAACATTTAAATTTCTCCCCTCTACATCAAACTAGGAAAAGTTACAAAAACCAGAACAATTCACAAGAACATAAATTTCTGGGTAATCTGCATAATCTGCGGGAGCACATTAAGACAGGCATAAAAATCTGTAAAAACATCCACAATCCTCGGGATCGTAAAAACATTTAAATTTCTCCCCTCTACATCAAACTAGGAAAAGTTACAAAAACCAGAACAATTCACAAGAACATAAATTTCTGGGTAATCTGCATAATCTGCGGGAGCACATTGAGACAGGCATAAAAATCTGTAAAAACATCCACAATCCTCGGGATCGTAAAAATATTTAAATTTCTCCCCTCTACATCAAACTAGGAAAAGTTACAAAAACCAGAACAATTCACAAGAGCATAAATTTCTGGGTAATCTGCACAATCTGCGGGAGCACATTGAGACAGGCATAAAAATCTGTAAAAACATCCACAATCCTCGGGACCGTAAAAACATTTAAATTTCTCCCCTCTACATCAAACTAGGAAAAGTTACCAAAACCAGAACAATTCACAAGAACATAAATTTCTGGGTAATCTGCATAATCTGCGGGAGCACATTAAGACAGGCATAAAAATCTGTAAAAACACCCACAATCCGTAGGAGAATAAAAACACAAGCTAACTCAACCAACATCAATATCCCTTCCAAACCGTATGAGCAGTAGCACAAATCTTATCACTACCTTCAATTGTTATAGTATGCTGAAAAGCCTGCTCCGTTCCAAGTGTCTTGGTTAAAGACAATACTGTATCTCCATACTGCGCCTCAGCAATAAAACGACCATCAATTTTATGCAAAAAACATCGATCTACAATATCTTCAGGAATAGATTCAATAGCCCATTGTAAATATCTAATATTATTAACATGCTTATTCATATCTGTATCAAACCGGTTGACTCTAAATTTCTCGATATAGTCTGCAGAATCAACAGCATGAATCTTCTTCTTAATATCATGGTCAATCGAGGAACTATTGAAAAACGACCATTGTTCTTTAATAGCATTAAAAATAGGAACAGGTCTTCGTTTTTCGATATCAAAGAATACCCACAAGCCTTTAGCCCGTCCTATAATAGTTTGCTTTTCATCAAAAATGATATTCTCTCTAAAACCTTTAATAGACGAGTAATTAGACAACCAAGTTCTAATGGTAATTTTCTCTTTATAACTAGGATAACGGTCCATTTGCAAAACTCCAGAGACTAATACCCAACCCACATTCCTTTTTAAAAGGTCAAATAAACTATGATTAATAGCATAACAATGATCAGCAGCAGTTTCTTCCAGTAAGCCTAGTATTATTGTAGGAGTAGCTAGACCTAATTTGTTCATTTCAAAATATCGTAATTCAAATTGTTGGTCGAAATAATTATCAAACTTCATTTTGAATAGCGATTAGTTAAAATGACTTTTTAAATTTCTCAATGATTTGTTGTGCTGCCTTAACAGGAGATATTTCGGACGCTATAACATCCTGTTCTAATATGGATAGTTCATTCTTAATATCTTTTGAATGATAAAACAACTGTTTTAATTCTTCATTAATATTATTATACATCCATTTGATTTGTTGATGGGTTCTGTTTTTTAAGAAGTAGCCATTAGCATCAACAAGTTGTTTATATTTCAAAATCTCATCCCAAACATTAGAGATTCCGATATTCTTAATAGCAGAAGCGGTACTAACCACAGGACTCCATTCAGATTCTGATAACGGAAAAATATGTAGCGCATTTTGATATTGCCGTTTAGCAATGTTGCTCTTGGTTATATTATCTCCATCCGCTTTATTAATCACCACCATATCTGCCATTTCCATGATGCCTTTTTTAATTCCTTGTAATTCATCACCAGCACCAGCCAGCATCAATAATAAGAAAAAATCCGTCATGCCGTGAACGGCTGTTTCCGATTGTCCAACCCCAACCGTTTCTATTAAAATAACATCGTACCCAGCAGCTTCGCAAAGCAACATAGTTTCCCCTGTTTTATTAGCGACACCTCCCAAGGTATCACCAGAGGCGGAAGGTCTGATATAGGCTTCTTGCAAATTAGCCAATTCTTCCATTCGGGTTTTGTCTCCTAAAATACTTCCCTTAGAACGCTGACTACTTGGATCTATAGATAAAATAGCGACTCTATGACCTTTTTTTACTAAATGCAACCCAAAGGCTTCTATAAAGGTGCTTTTTCCAACCCCTGGAACCCCTGTAATACCTATACGAATTGATTTTCCCGAACTTGGTAAAATCTCTTGTACAATATCTTTGGCTAATCGTTTATCGCTTTCCAAATTACTTTCTATAACCGTAATTGCTCTAGAAAGAATAACGCGATCACCAGCTAATATCCCATCGATATAAGTCTGTGGAGTTAGTCTGTTTTTGGGTTTATAGTTTTTCATTATTCTATAAGAAAGCTAAGATTATTTATAGGGTTCACCAACTTTAACAAAGATACTGATAATGCAAAAAATAGCATAGAATAATAAGGCTTTTTAAAGCAGTATTTTCTAATGAATCTCTTGTAAAAACGTAACGAGATGACATCAATATAAGCGAAGTAGAAAAGGAGTGCGACCAACAGAAACAAAAGTTACACATACCAACACTAAACCAAATTCAATCTTAAGATGTATTACTGATTCAATTTGGTTTTTAATGATTAATTTAAGTGCATAAATAAAAGCACCAAAAATATAATAAGGATGATAACATACCAAGTAGAACATAATTTGTCATCAGAAGAGTTTAAAGAAGTACTCGTAAAATCAACACTTGGCGAACGGAGGCCTATAGACGATTCTGAAAGGCTAAAAACGATGATAAAAAATGCTGACTTAGTTATTACGGCTAGAGACCATAATAAACTTATAGGTGTTTCTAGATCTGTTACAGACTTTGTTTACTGCTGTTATCTTTCAGATTTAGCCGTAGATAAAGCATATCAAAAACTTGGAATAGGAAGGGAACTCATTAAACAAACTAAGCAAAAAACACCAAAAGCAACGCTTATTTTATTAGCTGCACCAGCGGCTGAAACATATTATCCACACATAGGCATGAAGCAAACAGAAGTTTGTTTTTTATTGAAGGATCTAAACGATTTGAGATAATGAATTTTAAAAAGACCACACAATACCCCAATTGCCTATGAGGATTTTAAAGCGAATTTTAAATTATATTAGTACGACTCTGATAGCTTTATTGCTTGCGTTTGCTTATATGCGAATTATTTTAGGTTCCAAATCAAATAATACGGATTGGCTTGCTAAATTATCTCATATTATTTATGACTTAGCATTTGTTTATGCTAGTCTTATCTTAGGAAGCATAATTGCAGTCCTATACATTTTAATAGACATAGTTTACGCTAACAATAAATTAAAAAGCAATGTCAACGCTACAAGGATTCGTTTGTTAATACTTGTAGGTTTAGCCGTATCCGTCACAGTAACACATTATGTACTAGAAAAGATAATTGATATAATATAAAGCGTTAACCCAAATTTGAAAATATAAATACCACAATCCATATGAAGAATCTATTTATAATACTAATGCTAATACTTGTACCAAGTCATGATAAACCTGTTGCTTTAAAAAATGA
This sequence comes from Winogradskyella sp. PC D3.3, assembly GCF_054366245.1. Lineage (NCBI taxonomy): Bacteria > Pseudomonadati > Bacteroidota > Flavobacteriia > Flavobacteriales > Flavobacteriaceae > Winogradskyella > Winogradskyella sp. PC D3.3. The sequence continues at coordinate 2,972,775 of NZ_CM135962.1, forward strand.
TGACATCATAAAAAACGTCTTATACAAAGGCACCTTAAACGAGAAGATTAATATACAACTCTACATCAATGAACAAGAACATCCTTGTGGCGGCAATAAAACCATTATAAATGCAATGTATAAGTACGACAAGCAAGATCAATGGATATTGTTAAGTGTCACAACTGATAGCCAACACACCAATTACGCAATGATTGAAGATCGTTTTACAGGAGCTTTGTTTTTAGAAAACCATCAAAATCGTCTCAAAGGAGTATGGCTCAGTCCAGATGCCAAAAAACAATTTAAAGTAGAATTAGAAAATCAATTATTAGACCTCAAATTTGCAGCAGACCACACAATTATTGAAGAATTAGACGCGATCCTTTTTGACGACTTAATCTATAGCAAAAATGACTGTTAACCTCCGATAAGCACACACAATTATTACATGTTTTAACAGCTTGTATTTCTTTAACCAAAACGTCTAATAAAATAAAACCATGTCTATGCTTCCAATGTTTCTAATCATAGTAATTCCCTTTTGCTTTGTCCTTTTCAATGGCTTCTTTTACGCTATTAAAGGCAGAATAAAAACAAGGGAAAACGGATTCAAAGTAATTCAATTATGGACCGTTGTGCTCGTTCCTGCATTTTTCATAGCTATCTTTGATGTAGCTGAAACAAACGATTGCTGTACCGATAGCGCCGTGTTTTCACCCGATCATAGAATAGGGGTGTATATCTTACTTATGGCCTATACCGTGTGCTATAGTATATCAATCTTCAAAAAACGAGTTTTACCACCGTTAGCTGAACTTATTTTAAATGCATTTTTAATATTGGGGTTAATCATCAATGTGCTCTTGTGTTTCCACATTCATAACATGGAACTAGGAATGTTTATGTGGATTTTTGGCAACATACCTATCATCTTATTACTCCTCATAGAACTAGATAAAAATCAAAAAATCATCAAGCAACATATAGAGCAACATAAATTAGAATCTCACCATACTATTGGAAGATTCTGCATTGCCGTTTTAAAACTAAAACCGATTTATAAATACCCTATCTTAACTCTCATTTTGGTTCCAGTACTCATAGTACTGTCTTTAATTCTTTTAATTTTTGGACAGAAACCAGACAGCTTAATTAGTGCCTTTACCCAAACTTATAAACATGGCTTTTCTCAATTAGATTATATGTGCGATAACGTTGAATGTGGTGGGCATTTTTTATGCTCCGTTGGAGCAAATGGTCATAAAAAAATAGTAAAACCAATTCGATATGGCGAACGTAATGGAAATAAAATCATTTGCAATAGACAATTATTAATCGCTAATGCCTTTGAAGATTTAGTACAAGACAGATACCCTAACGCACATAAAATCATTAGGAAAGCTTATAACAAAGTTGGAGGTCAAATTCATAAGCACTACCATATATTCAATATAAAATGGATTTCTGATGGGATTTATATACTTATGAAACCTTTAGAACTAGTATTCTTAGCTATCCTTTACACCTTCGATAAATATCCTGAAAATCGCATAGCCATACAGTATTTAAGTAAAACAGATAAACAAAACATAAAGACTATAAAAACTATATCTGGTAAACCATAGTTAACATTAAATCAGACTTTGAAAGCCAATAATTACAAATTAAATGACTAAATTCAATTCTGGTGAAAAACCTCATCGATAAAATACCTCAATTCATATAGTGAATTAGCGCAAACGTCTATCGCTTTATATTAAGATAGGATATCGTTTCATCTTTGTAGTGTAAAATCAAATACACTCAAATATGAAACGTTTTTTTATCATCATAATACTACTAATAACTCAGGTAATTGTAGCGCAAGAAAACAATTCTGAAACATCTAAACTTTGGACTTTAGAAGATTGTCTTCAGTATGCTTTAGAAAATAATATCACCATAAAGGATGCGGCTTTAAATTACGAGCAAGCCACTGTAGATTACAGTAAAGCAAAATCATCGAGATTACCAAACCTCTACGGTACAGCCTCTGAAACATTTTCTAATGGAAATTCTATTGATCCAATTACAAGCGATTATGTTACCGATCAAATCTACAGTACTAACCTTAGTCTTAATAGTTCTGTGACCTTATTTCAGGGGAACCAGATTAATAATCAAATCGCGCAAAACAAATTATTACTAAATCAGAGTGAGTTGTTTGCCCAAGAAACTAAAAACAACATCATCTTAAGCATCTTAGAAAATTATTTGCAAATCTTATATGCTAAAGAAGGAATTACTATTGCTGAAAACAACTTAATAGCTTCAGAAAAAGAAGTCGAACGTGCTAAAGCAAGATTAGATGCAGGAACAATTGCCTTAAGCGATTACACCGAAGCACAGAGTCAAGCTGCAACGAACAGATATGCGATTATTACAGCTAAAAACACTTACCAGCAATACATTATCGCTCTAAAACAATTACTAGAGTTAAATCCTACCCAAGATATCGAAATCGAAACCTTAAGCAACGATGTCGACTACATTACACTAGAGCTCGATAAAGTGGCTATATACAATAAAGCACTAGGTATTTTACCAGAAATTGATGCGAGTAAGATAGGAGTAGAGGTCAGCAAAAAAGAGTTAGACATTGCTCAAGGAGCATATTTACCAACCTTATCACTGGTGAGCAGTTTGGGATCGGGCTATACAAGTGTTAATGATAATAACTTTTCTGATCAGTTTAATGTAAATTTTAATCAACGTCTTGGACTGTCATTAAACATTCCCATATTTAACAGAAACCAGACCAAAGCAGCAGTACAATCGGCACAAATCAATATAGAAAAAGCACAGATTAATCAGCAATTAATCGAAAAAGAGGTCTATAAGAAAGTAGAAACGGCTTATCAAAACGCTGTATCTGCACAAGAACAACTCATAGCCGCAGAAGCTTCTAAAACAGCCGCAGAACAATCGTATAAACTAGCGCAAAAGAAATACGAATTAGGCGGTTTAAGCACTACTGATTTAGTGATAAGTCAAAACACATTTACCAATGCGCAACAAAACTATTTACAAGCTAAATATTTAAGCATTCTATATCATCAATTATTACAATTTTATCAAGGAAACACTATTAAACTTTAATAAAAACCATCATGAAAAAAAATAAGAAAACTATAATCATAACCAGTATTGCAGTTCTAGTAATTGCCTTTGCAAGCTACACTTTCTTAAAGGGTGACGATGCTATGGTTATCGAAGCGAAAACAATAGTGGCAAAAAAAGCAGACGTCACCACAATGGTTACTGCGACAGGAACCATAGAACCAATTACTCAGGTTGAAGTTGGGACACAAGTATCTGGTGTTGTAGAAAAAATATATGTAGACTATAACAGTGTGGTTACCGAAGGACAGCTCATTGCAGAATTGGATAAAACCAATCTTAATGCAGCTAAAACTCAAGCACAAGCAGCTTATGATAATGCCATAAGCCAAAGAAACTACATGAAAACGATTTACGACAGACAAAAAACTTTGTTCGATAATCAGGTTATTAGTAAATCCGATTTTGATGATGCCAACTATAATTATCAAACCGCGAAAGGAACAGTAACACAACGTTATTCTGATTTGCAACAGGCAATAACCAATTTAGAGTATGCCAATATTTACTCGCCTATAGATGGGGTAGTATTGTCTAGAGATATTGACGAAGGGCAAACCGTAGCAGCAAGTTTAAGCACACCAACCTTATTTACCATTGCACAAGACTTAAAAGAAATGCAAGTGGAAGCGGATGTGGATGAAGCTGATATCGGACAAGTAATAGAAGGACAACGTGTAGAATTTACAGTAGATGCCTACCTAGGAGAGACCTTTGAAGGTGAAGTAACACAAGTGCGTTTAGACCCAACAGTTACTTCAAATGTTGTAACATATACCGTTGTCATTAAGGCACATAATCCAGACTTAAAACTAAAACCAGGATTAACAGCAACCATCTCTATTTACACTTTAGAATTAAGTGATGTGTTAACTGCAGAGGCTAAAGCCATCAACTTTAAACCAGAAAGAGAAGTATTAGCAACATATAATCAACAACATGGCTTAGAAACAAAAAATAGCGAAAGATCTAGAGAAGCCACTGCACTTTGGGTGTTAGGTACTGATGGATCAATTACACCGAAGATGGTAACACTTGGTGCCAGTGATGGTGTTAATGTTCAAATTTTAAGCGGAATTTCCGAAGGTGATAAATTAGTGTACAGTTTAAAAGGAGTTTCTAAATCGGAAGCTGGAACTGAGGAAAAAAGTGAAAGTCCTTTTATGCCACAACGCCCAGGCGGTAACAGAAAATAATAGAGAACGATGAGTAAAGAAATCATAAAAATACAAGATTTAAAACGTGAGTTTACCATGGGAACCGAAACGGTTCATGCCTTAAAAGGTATCTCGTTCTCAATAAAAGAAGGTGAGTTTGTTACCATAATGGGGTCTAGTGGATCTGGTAAAAGTACCATGCTAAATATCTTAGGCTGTTTAGATCAACCCACCTCTGGAACCTATGAAATTGATGGTGTAAGTGTAAAAGATCTCAGCAGAAATGAATTAGCAACCATTAGAAACGAAAAGATTGGGTTTATTTTTCAATCTTATAATTTATTAGCTAGAACATCGGCTATAGAAAATGTAGAATTACCATTGTTGTATAACAGTAAAGTGTCTACAGAAGAACGCAGAAAACGAGCTATTGAAGCTTTAAAAAAAGTTGGACTCGGAGAACGTTTACATCATACACCAGCACAACTTTCTGGTGGTCAACAACAACGTGTAGCGATTGCCAGATCATTGGTTAACAACCCCGTAATGATACTCGCTGATGAAGCTACAGGGAACTTAGATACACGAACCTCGTACGAGATCATGTCTTTATTTCAAGAATTAAATAAACAAGGTATTACTATCACGTTTGTAACACACGAACCAGATATAGCCACGTTTAGTAGCAGAACTATTGTATTAAAAGATGGAGATATTATGCAAGATTATAATAATCATAATATACTATCTGCAGCAAGTGAATTAGCCAAATTACCTAAACAAGACCATTAATTATGAGACTATTAAATTTATTTAAAATCGCAACAAAGGCTATTGTTCTTAACAAAACGAGAACTTTGTTGACTATGTTAGGCATTATCATTGGTGTGGCATCCGTAATTGCTATGTTAGCTATTGGTGAGGGCTCTAAGGAAAGTATTCGAACTACTATTTCTGCCATGGGTTCTAATATGATAACCATACAACCAGGTGCAGACAATAGAGGTCCAGCAAGAGGTAGTGGAGGAGATGTACAAACATTGACACTCGCTAATTATGAGACGATAAAAGCGCAATCCGATTTAATTAGTTACATCACGCCTGTAGTTAATGGTAATGGACAAATTATTAACGGTTCTAACAACTGGCCTTCTTCTATTTACGGAGTGAATCCTGAATATTTAGATATCAAGGTGGTTGGTTTACAGAGTGGAAGCATGTTTACAGATGCTGAAGTTAAATCAGCTTCTAAAGTAGCCGTGATAGGACAAACTGTAGTAGATAATGTGTTTCCTGATGGTCAAGACCCTGTGGGTCAAATGATTCGTTTTAACAATATACCGTTTAAAGTAATTGGAGTATTAGAAGAAAAAGGGGAGAATACGTTTGGTCAAGATCAAGATGATGTTGTGATTGCTCCTTATACTACAGTACAAAAACGTATTCTGGCAATCGATCACTTGAATCAAATTATAGCATCTGCGATTAGTGAAGATGATGCACCAGCTGCCGTAGAGCAGTTGAGTGCTATATTGCGTACAGAACATAAATTATTGGATAGTGAAGAAGATGATTTTACCGTGCGTTCTATGGAAGAGTTGATATCTACCTTTAGTTCTACCAGTGAAATGTTAACCATTTTATTAGTTGCAGTCGCTAGTATATCATTGTTAATTGGTGGTATTGGAATTATGAATATTATGTACGTGTCCGTAAAAGAACGAACCAAAGAGATAGGTCTTAGAATGGCAGTTGGTGCTAAAGGAGCAGATATTTTAATGCAGTTTTTAATTGAAGCTATTTTAATTAGCATTACAGGAGGTGTATTGGGGGTGCTATTAGGTCTTGGAGCTTCTGTCTTTATTGAAGAATTTTTAAACTGGCCTACAAGTGTCGCACTATATTCTATCGTTATCTCTTTTGCGGTATGTGCCGTAACCGGTATCTTTTTTGGGTGGTATCCAGCAAGAAAAGCATCGGCTTTAGATCCAATTACAGCTTTACGCTACGAGTAATAGTAATTTTCACGTGATGTAAATTTAATAATAGTAATTATGAAAACGATAGCTAAAATTAAAATTCTTAGTGTAACTATGGTGGTTTTGGTTTTGCTACAGTCTTGTAAAGAGAAAAATACAGATACTAAAACCAATGTTACTACCAATAATGTGAACAAATGACAATGGCACTGTAACCGACAATAACATAGGGTTAATGTGGCAAGCCATTCCAACGATAAATCATAATGTTCATATAGCAAATCCGTGAAACTGTCTATTCTATATAAAATTGAAGACAAATAGTTTTACCTTTGGTTTAGAGGAGTAACGTTGTAATAAATCCCTTCATTTTTTTCAAATATAGAATAGAATATAAGTAATGCATAAAAATAAAAACATAACAATCTTTTTACACCTACTAGTCTGGCTAACACTATTTTGCTTACCCTATTTAATATCGTATGGTGAAGAACAAGAGTTAGATAGAATTAAAGCGCATTTTTGGATTCCATTAGCCTTTTCGGCAATAATCTTCTATTTTAATTATTTTGTAATAGTAGATCGCTTTTTATTTACTAAAAAAATGCTCCATTTTGTAGCCATAAATGCTGTTATGATCACTTTCTTTTTGTTCCTAAAAGAATATATTGAAGACAACTTTTTTCAAGACATTCTAAAAAAACGTCTTGAAAACATTGAAAGGGCAAGACCTCCATTTAAAATGGCAATCTATCTACAGGTGCTGTCGTATATGGCGCCCTTATTGTTTTCAATTGCTTTAAAAACTACACAACGTTGGAACAAAACCGAAGCAGAACGTAAAGAGGCTGCTAATTTTAAACTGAAATCAGAACTACAGCATTTGCATTACCAATTGCAACCGCATTTCTTTTTTAATTCATTAAATAATATTTATTCTTTAGTCGATATTTCGCCAGACCAAGCCAAATCATCTATTCACAGTTTAAGTAAGTTGATGCGTTATATGTTGTATGAGACCAATGTAGAATCTATTCCGCTAACTAAGGAAATCGATTTTCTTAAAAAATATATCGATTTAATGAAATTAAGAATCTCAGACAAAACATCGGTGAGCTATACCTTTCCTATTAAAGAAACAGGTATTCAAATAGCTCCATTGTTATTTATTTCGCTAATTGAAAATGCCTTTAAACATGGGGTTTCAGCAACTAAAACAAGTAGCATTGATATTAACATGACTTGCGATGATGATACCGTTATATTCTCGGTAGAAAACAATAATTTCCCGAAGAAAACCGACGATAAAAGTGGGTCTGGTATCGGACTTCAAAATTTAGAAAAACGACTAGAACTATTGTATGCCGATAAATTTAATTTTAAAACTTTTGTAAAAAATGATCGGTTTTTAGTTACATTAGAAATTCAAACCGACTGAATATGAGCAACTTTAAAATCACCTGTAGCATAGTAGACGATGAGCCTATGGCACTTAATTTAGTAGAAAACTATGTAGAAAAAACACCCTTTCTAGAGTTAAAAAACAAATTTAGTAGTGCCATTGAAGCCATGGAAATTCTTAAAAACAACCCCGTAGATTTACTCTTTTTAGACATACAAATGCCAGATCTTACAGGTATTGAGTTTTCTAAAATGTTACCTAAAGAAACCCGTGTTATTTTTACCACCGCTTTTGATCATTATGCCTTAGAAGGTTTTAAGGTCGAGGCGATTGACTACTTACTAAAACCCTTTGATTATGCCGAATTTTTAGCCGCTGCCAACAAAGCCAATACCTGGTTTGAGCTGGTAAAAGGGAAACGAAAAAGCATCTTATCTGAAGAAAAAGAATTCCTCTTTGTAAAATCAGAATACAAACAACTGCGCGTTAAATTAGCAGACGTTTTATATTTTGAAGGGCTTAAAGACTATATCAAAATATGGTTAAAAGACACCCCAAAGCCTATCTTAACCCTAATGAGCTTAAAATCGCTAGAGGAAGAACTACCCGAAACACAATTCATGCGCGTACACCGTTCCTTTATCGTATCACTAAATAATATCGATGTTATTGAACGTAGTCAAATTATTATCAACGAGCAACGGATTACAGTCTCAGAACAATACAAGTCAAAATTTCTAGAATTTATCAATAACAACTCATTATAATAACCTGTCGGTTCTGATTCGTCTATAGAATAGTCTATTTAAGCAGCAAATAGATAGGGACTGTATATTCCTTTTCTAAATACCATTCCATAAAATTACATTTGCACCAGCATTAAAAATAATTTTATAAATATGAAAAAAACAATACTATCATTAACAGTAGTAATCTCAATGTTCAGCTGTAATAGTGTAAAAGACGTTAATACCTCAACAGTATCTCAAGCTGCAACCTTATTAAGCTCATTAAGCTCTAATGCAACGGTTCAACAAATTACAACACTGTTTAGTTTATTAGATACGAATAACGATGAAGCCATTAGTACTAATGAAGCGATAGGTTCTGTGGCCGATAATTTTAAGGTTTTAGATACCGATAGTAATGCAAGCTTAAACCTAACAGAACTAACAGGTTTATTAAGTTTACTAAAATAAATACCCTATAAATTAATTAATAGCAGTAAAAGGTATACTAAACTTAATAGTATACCTTTTTTTGCACCTAATGCAAAGAGGTGAATGGGCACACCACCATAAACAAATCCATAAAATTTATGTATTGGTAGATACAATCTGAGCATCCGTCTATTTGCTTTTTTTAACATAAATATTACGAATACCTTTAAACCATCGATCATAAATAGAGTCTTAGAAAGTGATTGAAAATGTTGAATTTTAAAAATTTAGAATTATGAAAGCACTTATAAAAACACTCGTATTACCAGCATTGCTATTAATAGGGACAGCAACACAGGTTTCAGCACAAACAAAGCGTAGTAATACAAAACAAAAAACGACCACAGTCGTTAGTAAGGCTAACAACAGAAGAGTCTCAAGCACTAAGGTTATTTACAAAAAACCAACACGTAAAATCGTTTCTGTAAGGTCTATACCAAACAAAACCATTGTAAAACATAAGGGACAAAATTACTATTATTCAAATAATAAGTTTTATACCCAATCTAGAGGACATTACATCGTTATTGCTCCTAAAGTAGGCTTTAGAATAAAGACCTTACCAACAAACCATAAACTCATACGCTTCAACACACATAATTATTACATCGCACAAGGCATCTTTTATATTCAAATAAATAATGAATATGAAGTGGTCGATCCAGAAATAGGAACTGTCGTTTATGAGCTTCCAGAAGATTATGAAAAAGTAACCATAGACGGACAAACCTATTACGAATACGCTAATATACTCTATGAAAAAGTACAAGTAGATGGTACTAGAGCTTATGAAGTGGTTGGTATTATAGATATGGAATAGAAAAAAACATGAATTAGATTAGATTAGATTAGATTAGATTGATTGGAAAAAAAGGAGGGCGTTTTTAAAACGGCTCTCCTTTTTGGATTTTATAAATAATTCAACTAGAAATGTAATTACCTTTGTAAATCGCAAGCTAAACATCCGACTAAATTAGCCTTGCAACATTTAACTATACCCAAATTAATAACATCATGAACGCTAAACATACAACATATTCCATATTAGACCTGGCTTTAGTGTCAGAAGACCACACCTTACAACAAACCTTTAATAACGTACTAAAACTAGCGCAACATGCCGAAACCTATGGCTATACACGCTATTGGTTAGCTGAACACCATAACGCTTCTAATATTGGAAGTAGTGCAACTTCTATATTAATTGGTTATGTAGCCCAAGGCACCAAAACCCTAAGAGTGGGTTCTGGTGGGATTATGCTACCCAACCATTCTCCTTTAATTATTGCTGAACAATTCGGAACCTTAGGAACCATATATCCTAATAGAATTGATTTAGGCCTAGGTAGAGCGCCTGGTACTGACCGAGAAACAGCAGAAGCCATTCGTTTCGATTTTATGCAAGCCGCACAGTCCTTTCCTATTGAAATAGAAAAAATACAAACTTATTTTTCTATCGAAAATGAAGATGCCAAAGTACGGGCCACAGTTGCCGAAGGGGTCAACGTACCGCTTTACATCTTAGGATCAAGTACCGATAGTGCACATTTAGCAGCTAAAAAAGGACTGCCTTATGCGTTTGCCAGTCATTTTGCTACCACACACTTATGGGATGCCATAAGCATTTACCGTAAAGAATTCCAACCATCTGATGCACTCCAAAAACCATACGTAATGGCCGGAGTTAATATTATCATAGCGGATACCGACGAAGAGGCTGAACGCCTAGCAACGTCTTTAATACGAATGATTGTAGGTATATTTACAGGAAGACGTGCTAACGTACAGCCTCCAACAGATATGACGGAAGAGTTAAGGGATATCATGAGAAACCCGCAAGTTCACCAAATGCTAAAGTATAGCTTTATTGGTAGTAAAGCCACAGTTAAAGCCCAAGTTAAGGAGTTTATGGAGCAAACCCAAGCCGACGAACTTATTGCCGTTACGAATATTTATGATATCAAAGACCGCATCAAATCGTATAAATTATTTGCGGAAATCATGGAGGAATTAAAGTAATTGCTAATATACAGAACACGCCATTAAAGGCTCTAAATAATAAAAGCCAGTTAGAAATAATTCTAACTGGCTTTTATATTTTTAAGAGATGACTCGTTTAAAACGAAAGGATTTGTTTCACAATAGTCCCTTCACTAGTCTTAAAACGAACAAATAAAACAGCATTGCCTTTAGCAATATCTGATAAATCCAATTGTATCACCTTAGAGGCATTAGACGTACTTGCCAAATTAGAGATACGTTTAACTAAGCTTCCTCTAATATCATAGATATCAATTTCAGCTGTCTCATCTAGAGTCGAGGAATATTTCAAATTAACAATACCATTAAATGGAGTCGGGTAGGCCTCAAAACTAAAACTACTACGGTACGAAGGTCCAGCGGCAGCACCACCACTACAAGCATCTCCAATACCATCTCCATCAGAATCCACTTGATCCGTATTATAGGTATAAACACAATTATCTATACAATCCGCAACACCATCACCATCAGTATCTGCAAAGCCTTCGTCTATAACACCATCACCATTATTATCAATACCATCACAAATTTCTTCAGATGTTGTTGGTGGAAAATCAATAGTGGTATCAAATAAATAAGGATGTACTTCTCCTGAGTTCTGCTCAAATGTTTCAGCAATAATCTGTCCATCAATATTAAATTGACTTCGATTATTAAAACGAGCACTTGGTGCGTAAATAGTCCCATAAATTTGAGCACCTCCTGTATAATCTATAGTAGAACTCACATCTGCAAAATTATATAAAACATATGGCGCATAACTAAGCGGACTGCCTACAATATTAGGCCAACTGTCTAAACTAACAACAGCAGCACCAACACTAACATCGGTCAGGTTAATAATAAATGGCGTTGTTTCTGAAGGAATTATAGAATTAAACTTTAATTCACTCAAACTATTAAATTCAGCAACAGTCAAATTAAGAATATTGGTCACATTAGGTGTTAAATCGACCCATAGCTTACCTTGGCTAAATTCATTCAAGTTCCAAGACACATTAGTAGTAAGTGTACTTAAGTCATCCGAAACAGCGGCAAACGTACTAAACGCAGCTGAAAAATCAATTTGAGGATCTCCGGCAATAGAGGCTGCACTTTGTGGGGTTGAAAGCGCAATGTTTGGAGTACTATCAAAATGACCTCCAAGAGGAGTTATTCGAGTATTACTAGGCACATTGTTCTGATCCACTTCAAAAATAGTGCTAGTTGACAAATCACCGATTTTAATATAGTTGTTTTCTAAGACTTGTAAACGACCAGACACATAGTGCACTTTGCCGTTCACCACTAAAGCAGTAGCCTGACTATCCCCATTGTAATACTGAACACCTCCAAAGATATTCAAAGTACCGTCGAGCGTTAAATCTCCACCAACCGCCCAAGAACCTTCAGATTCTGTCTTTATAGCAATAGCATCACCAGAGGTAAATACATTAAACTGCTGTGCTGCAGCGGTAGGATGAATGGGGTTGGTTTGGGCGCCGAGACGGTCTGTAGCATTAAACAATAAGGAGCCGACAACTAAATTGAAGAGTACAATTTTCGCTTTCATAAAATGTTATTTGTAGGTTAAGTACAACAAAAATAACATTTTAAGCATTAATTACGTGTCGTTCATCGAATAGTCGCCAAATTTTCAAAAACCCAAAATCCAATAAAGATTTACCTACAAAACACAGCTCCCTATAATACCTCGCGTAGCAATCAATAGAAAGTCCCCTTCAATGCTAGGGTATATAAGCCCTTAAGATTTAGTCGTTTCCGTTTTTTTAAACTTATAAATAATACCAAAATTAATACCAAAGGACGAATAAGGTACTTTCACCGCCAATTCTTTCGACGAATCCGTATTATCACTAGGCAACTCATCAACATAAGTCGTCGTTTTATGAGTGCCTGCAGGTAAATTGTCTATAGTATAAAGCCCTTCTACAGCAACCTTACCATCAGGTAAAACAACATTGGTATTAAATTCGGTAATTTCAGAATCTTTTCGCTTCAAACTAATACCATAATATTCAGCTTCTGCAAACACACTAAAGTTTTCACTTAACGGATACTCATAGCCAATAGCTGCGACAAAACCTAAAGGGAATTGACCGTGGTAATCTTCTACATAGTTCGTTTCAGAATACGAGCCAAGCGGTACACCTATAGCATCCGCTTCTGCCTGAGAAAATGTCGCTTTTTGATACACTACAGCTTCGGTCTTACCTCCCAATTTAACAAGGGCACCAATTCGACCATAAACATTAGAATCAAAACGATAAACCAAAGACGCCGCAGCTCCAAAAGCACGTGCTCTAGCCACCGCATCAACATCATAGCCTGTAAAATGGACTTTAGAAATCGTCTGATCAGAACCGTGCAGATACCCCAAACTTAAATCAACTCCAAAACGCTCATTAAAATAATAAGTCCCGCGCAATTGAGCATTAAGCCCTTCTCCATAACTACCATAAGCATTTTCTGTACCACTAGAGTTCTGAATTTCCCCCGTCTTCATTCCGGCACTACCAATAGCATAACCACCACCGGCCGAAACTTGAAATTGTGCATAAGCTGTGCTGCTTAGCAATAACGCTGTAAATACAATAAGAATCTGTTTCATAATAAAAGATTTTGAAGACAAAAAATAGCCTTACTAAAGATACGATTTCTTAAAGGCTTTTACCGTTAAGTTTTTCATAATTATTAAGCACAATTCAGATAAATTCAATACTAATACAGTCTAAATAAGCGCCGCTTACAGCGTTTTATTCTAAATGAAAAATTCTTAAATCTTCTACCACCCGCCCCAATATTATATTCTTAATAATATTAGTGTATATTAGTATCCAAATCCTCCCAATTTACCTACTAAAAATGAAAAAAATCACAACATTTCTATTGGTATTAAACGCTATGTTTAGTACACAAATACATGCTCAAGTTCAAATTGGAGAGGATATAGACGGAGAAGCGTCATTAGAATTATTAGGGAGTTCTGCCATTTCAGATAATGGCTCTATAATTGCCGTTGGCTCTAGAAGAAATGAAAGCAGTGGTACAAATGCTGGTCAGGTTAAAGTATACAGTAATGAAAATAATCAGTGGGTACAATTAGGCAGCACGTTAAGTGGTAATGAAAACGACTATTTAGGTGGTAGCTTAGACTTGTCTTCAGATGGTACTATTTTGGCAGTAACTGCTAGTTTTGTTAACAATTACGTCCAAGTTTTTAACTATAACGGTACAGACTGGCTTCCTTATGGTAATCAAATTATAAACCCATCAGAAGACGGTACCTTTGCTCCGTCATCTGTAGCCTTATCTAGCAATGGTAACAGAATCGCAATCGGATATCCAAATAATGATGATAATGGAAGCAATACCGGACAGGTGATCATTTACGATTATAATGGTACAGATTGGGAACAAGTAGGTGACGTAATTAACGGTGTGGCAACAACGATAACTATAGACGAGAGATTTGGAAGTTCTGTGTCACTATCGGCAGATGGTAATAGAATGGCTGCTGGTGCTCCTGGAAGTGGTAATGCAGAAGGGCATGTTAGAGTATATGAATATGATGGCTCAAATTGGATTAAATTAGGCTTCGATTTCGGACCTGCAAATCAAGGTGGCTCTACAGGTGCAAGCGTGTCTTTATCTGCAAACGGATATCGTATTGCTATCAGTGTACCAGGTATCGGCGATGCAATCATTTACGATTATGATGGATCAGAATGGCAAATGGAAAAGTATTTCTATTTTAGTGATGCATCGCGGGTATCACTAGCTGCAGACGGTATGCGCATAGCTATTAGTGATCCTTTATATATTTGGACAGGCGATGATTGGTTTACAGGAGAATATGGTAGAATCAGAATCTATGACTTTGATGAATTGAGTAACGATTGGGTACACTTAGGTGAAGATATTATTGGTGAAGAGGCATGGGACCAATTTGGCGCTGATGTTTCCATATCTGCAGACGGAAAATCAGTAATTGCAGCTGCACCTAAAAATGATGATAATGGTTTAGATGGACAAGGGCAAATAAGAGTGTTCAATATCAGTTTTAATACCATTATAAGCCAAGTCTCTTTCGACGTACAAGAGCTGAACTGTACGGAAGGTGCTATGGTAGCAAATAACGTAAAAATAAAAATAACTAATGAAGATGGTGAACTTGTCTCATTCACTAACTTAGGAGGAATTTCTAAAGCACTGGTTCCAAACGGAACTTATACCGTAACACCAATCTTAGACGATACGCGCTTTGAAATAGATCCTTTAGATATGTTGGTGGAATTTGATGGTATAGCTGAAACTAGAACAATCTATTTTTGTATTAGGAGTCTTCAAATGGTTAACGATGTCACTACAACAATAACGCCTCTAGAATATGCACGTCCAGGTTTTGATGCACCATACAGAATCACCTATCAAAATTTAGGAACTACCATCCTTAATGGAGAGGTATCACTTCAATTCAATGAGGAATTGCAAGACTATATAGAAAGCTCAGAAATACCTAACAATGAAACTATAAATACGGTAACTTATAATTATACCAATCTACAACCTTTTGAAACACGGTATATCGATGTCACATTAAATACAAAAGCACCACCAATCGTAAATGCAGACGATATCTTAACCTTAGTCTCACAAATAAGTAGTAATCCTACAGATGATGCTTTAGACAATAACACATTTACACTCAATCAAACAGTCATCAATTCGTTTGACCCAAATGATAAACACGTTTTAGAAGGCGACCAAATTACAATAGAAGAAATTGAAGGCTATCTACATTATAGAATACGCTTTCAAAACACTGGTACTGCTAGTGCTATCAATGTCAGAGTAAGAGATGTGTTAAGTGATAACCTCAATTGGGATACTTTCTTGCCAATAACCGCAAGCCATTCGTATAGTACACAAATAGTAAATGGTAATCTTGTCGATTTTAATTTCGAAAATATCCTATTGCCAGCAGAACAAGACAACGAGCCTGATAGTCATGGTTTTGTGGCCTTTAAAGTAAAACCTAAAGCCAATATCCAAATAGGAGATATCATTACCGGTAATGCCAACATATACTTCGATTATAACTTACCTATTATTACCAATACTGTTAACACAGAGGTCGTCAACGAAACATTAAGTCTAAATGCTAATAGCTTAGAACCAAATATTAAAGTCTATCCCAATCCTGCAAACCATAGCCTTTACATTATAACCAAACAAGGTGTAGAGATTCAAAAAATAAGTTTATACACCGTAACTGGACAATTAATACTAGAAACCAATACTCCAAGTCACGTTTTAAACCTAAGCCCTTTTACAAAAGGAGTCTATTTTCTACACTTAGAATCTGATAAAGGTATTTTTACTAAAAAGATTGTGATTGAATAAATTGTTTCAACTAAGAAGTGTGCCATGGAATAATAACTAAATTCATCTATCTATGAAATCATTAAAACAAATACTAAATTTAATTATTATCTTAGATTTTAAATTAAATAGGAAATTTCCAATTGACCGATTCATATATAAAAAATCACACTATAACAGAGCTTATTAAAATTCTTGGAGATCCAGACCAAAGAGATGGCTTGCATGTACACATTTCACGTAATAACTTTGAAGAAATCCCTATAAGCTATCCATTTAGAGGAGATAGTTATTTTATTATTTTATTAATTTCTGGAACCATTACAATTCAGCTTAATTTAATTTCACAAACGCTTTCAAAAAACGATGTGATTATTGTAAAACCACAGACGGTAACTCATATTCTTAAAATGAGTCCAGAATTAACGATGGTTGCTATAAGTTTTAATGTCGATTTCATTCTTAAAAACGGATTTAAAAAAGAGGATTTTGATGCCTTCGATTTTTTTACGGCAAGCAATGTCCCTAAATTAAAATTATCAGACCAAGAAGCGAAATCTATAATTGAAACTTCTAAAATTTTAGAAAAACACAACAGATTTACTATTACCGAAATACCATATAGAGAAGAAGTAATCCTCGCATCCTTCCGGTTAATATTGTACCAATATGCGTCGTTCTATAAAAAAGCATATCCCAATCTCGAAGCAAAATTATCACGTCAAGAAGACCTTACCCTTCGTTTCTTAAACATTTTAAATGAAAACCTTAAACATGAACGGTCTGTTGAATTTTATGCAGATATTCTTTGCATTACCTCAGGTCATCTCTCTAAAATACTAAAGGAAACAACAGGTAAGACAGCCAATCAATTAATTGATGAAGCGGTAATTCTAGAAGCTAAAATACTATTAAACACACCTGCCTTAAGCATAGCTCAAATAGCACAAGAATTAAGATTTAGCGACCAATCTTTCTTTGGTAAATTCTTTAAAAGACACACAGGTTCTTCTCCTTCAGCATTTAGAAAAGCACTCTAAAACACAGCAATTACACATACATTTATTTGACCACATCTAAAGTCTTAACAAGCCACAAAAACACTAAATAACAGCTACTTATAGTTTAGTCTTAGTTATTGATCTTTTATAAATAACGGTTTTAGACCAATTTCAGCATTTTACAGACCTTTTGCAAGTCCTTTTATAGATGGAATTTTGCCCCATATATAAAATCCAAACAAAGGAAACTACAAAAATTGTAAACTATGAAACATGTCATCACTGTAACGGCACTTGTCCTTATGCTAGCAAGTTGTTCAGAAAAGAAAGAAACCACAAAAACAGAATCGATACCCACAGTAACGGTAAACCAAATTAAAAAAACAACCAGCAAAGAAACGCTTAATTATAGTGGAACTATTGAAGCCGATAATACCGTGTCTTTAGGGTTTTCTGTACCAGGGCGTATTTCAACAGTTTATGTTCAAGAAGGGCAGCGTGTAAAAAAAGGACAATTATTAGCTGCTATCGATGCTACGACGTACAAAAATGCATTCGATATCGCCAACGCAGGACTAGAACAAGCTAATGATAATTTTACAAGATTAAATGGTTTGTATGAAAAAGGAAGCTTACCTGAGCGCGACTTCATAGCCGTTAAAGTCGCTGTTGCACAAGCCAATGCCAATAAAAACTTAGCAGCTAAAAATCTTTCAGACTCTAAATTGTACGCACCGTTTTCTGGTATTATAACAGCTAAATTGACTGAAATCGGTGCCACAGCAGCACCTGGTGTTCCTGCTTTTACAGTAATGAAAACCGATAAGGTCTATGCCATAGCATCCATTACCGAATCTGAAATATCGAAACTAAAAATTGGAACCCCAGCGAACGTAGAAATTACTTCAATGGGCGAAACATTTAAAGGGAAAGTTGCCGTAGTTAATCCTAGTGCCGATGCACTCACCAGAACATTCAAAGTAAAAGTAAGGCTAGATAATACTGATAATAAATTACTACCTGGAATGATTAGTAATATTCAAATTAAAACGGATAACGACCAAAATATCATTTCTATTCCTGCAGAAGCCATCCTTAGAGATGCCAACAATAAGGTTTATGTATTTGTCTCAAAAGACAATAGAGCCATCAAAAAAAGAATAGCCATTAGTGGATTCCATGGAAACCAAGTCATTGTTACAGACGGTTTAGCAGAGCAAGATCTTATTATCGTTGCCGGACAGAGAACCTTAAAAGACGGACAAACCATAACTACTATAGCGAAATAAAAGACGATTGTAAACATGAAAAAAGTAAAGATAAACTTTATAGAAGCTGCAATGAAGTACCGTCAGGTTACCATTGTACTAACCGTATTACTCATGTTACTGGGCGTATATTCCTTAGCAACGATGGCGCGTAGTGAAGACCCACAAATTACGGTTCGTAAAGGCTTAGTAATAGCAGCCTTTCCTGGTGCAGATGAGTTACAAGTAGAACAACAACTCACAGATAAATTAGAACAATACTTATTTGGTTTTGAAGAAATAAGAAAAGAAAAAACCATTTCAGAAACCAAAGAAGGTCAAGTTATTATAACCGCTGAGTTAAATGAAAACGTAAAAGACACCGATCGGTTTTGGGCAACACTTCAACACGGTTTAAACACCACATTTAGGCAAAATTTTACGGTACCAACAGGTATTATTGGGCCCATAGTAAATAGTGATTTTGGAGATGTGGTAGCGCAAATGATTACCGTATCTGCACCGGAACGTAGTTATGCCGAAATAGAATCGTATTTAGATGTCTTAGAGGATGGCTTAAAAACCATTAATGAAACGTCTAAAATAAAACGTTATGGTGGACAAAAAGAACAAATCTATGTAACGGTTTTAGATGAAAAACTAAAACAATACGGCTTCGATTTTTCTACCATTGCCCAAACCATTCAAATGCAGAATAACACTGGCTATTCTGGTGGCATAACCTTACAAAACGCTGAGGTCTCTGTGTTTGCAAAAAACCAATACAAAAACGAAGTCGACTTAGGTAATCAAATTATTTATAGTAGTCCAGATGGTAAAGTGGTACGCCTAAAAGATGTGGCAAAAATTGAGCGTCGTTACGAAGAAACATCAAGTTTTATTAAAGTAGATGACAACAAGGTTATGATGCTTACCGTAGAAATGCAACCTGGCAATAACATTGTTCAGTTTGGCGAAAAACTAACTGATAAAATTGAACTGATAAAACAACAATTACCACAAGATGTCTCTATAAACACTATAGTCGATCAACCTGCAGTGGTAAAAGGAAGTATCAGTCACTTCATGCTAGAGTTCGTTATTGCTATCCTTGCTGTAATTATAGTTGTAATTATACTATTACCGTTTAGAGTCGCTATCGTTTCAGCTGTTGCTTGTCCTATTGCTATTGTCATCACATTTGGAGTCTTAAACATTTTAGGAATTGAAATTCACCAAGTAACATTGGCTGCCTTAATTATTGTACTGGGTATGGTAGTGGATAACGCTATCGTAGTCGTCGATAATTATATTGAAAAGTTAGATGAAGGCGAAGAGCATTGGACAGCCGCTTGGCAAAGTGCGACGCAATTAATGGTACCTATTTTCACAGCAACCATGGCTATTATTTTTGCTTTTCTACCACTTGCTTTTTTCTTAAACGGTATTGCAAAAGAATTTATACAAGCCTTACCAGTAGCTGTCACTGTAGCCTTATTTACATCACTATTGGTCGCGTTATTATTAACACCATACATGTGTTATGTATTTATCAAAAAAGGTTTAAAACATAAAGTTAGCGATCAATTAGAAAAGACATCTTTATTAGATAAATTACAAATTAGATTTAATAATGCTTTAGATCTTAGTTTTAGATATCCAAAAACAACATTATTAATAGGCTTATCTTCAGTAGGTGTAGCTTTACTTTTAGCCTCAGGGCTTGAGCAAGAATTATTTCCAACGGCAGAAAGAAACCAATTTAATATTGAAGTGTGGTTACCTAACGGAGGAAGCTTAGAGCAAACAGAACAGGTGGTGAGCCGCATTGAAACCGAGATAAAAGGCGATGAGCGTGTTCTTGGAATTGCTAGCTTCGTAGGGACAAGTTCACCAAGATTTCATTCAACCTATGCACCAGAATTTCCACGGAAAAACTTCGCACAAATATTCATTACCACCACAAGTAAAGAAGCGACTCAAGAATTAGCGGATGCTTATATTGAAAAGTTCGACGGTTTTGTGCAAGACGGCTATATCCGAGTGCGACAATTGTCTATGAAAGAAACGCCTGCACCAATCGAAGTTCGTATTGTTGGTGAGCATCTAAACGACCAAAAACGCGTCGCAGAAAAAGTTGCGGCTATTTTAAACACAACCGAAGGCACCAACTGGGTAAGATCATCTTATCAAGATGATTATTACGGTGTTAATGTCAACCTAAAAGATGACAAAGCAAATAGGCTAGGAGTCACCAATGCTATGGTATCGCAAACTTTAGGTGCTGGCTTAAAAGGGTATCCGGTTTCTACACTTTATGAAGGAGATAAAGCAATTGATATTGTATTGCGCTACAATAGTGACAATCGTAAAAACATAGACCATCTAAGAGAGCTAAGTATCTCTACCGCATTCGGCACAAAGGTACCATTAAAAGAAGTCGCAGAGATTACACCAGAATGGCATACAGGTGTCATTACACATCGTAATGGTCTAAGAACACTTACCGTACGCGCTGAAACTCAAATGGGATTGAAAGCAGCCACAGTACAAAGCAATATCATGCCAAAAATAGCAGATATTCAATTACCAGAAGGTATTACGATTAATTACGGTGGTGAATATGAAAGCTCTAATGAAACTGCACCAGGTATGATGATGTCTTTAAGCATCAGTCTAATATTAATCTTCTTAGTGTTATTATTTCAATTTAAAGATTTTACAAAAGTCTTAGTCGTATTAGCCACCTTTCCATTGAGTTTATTAGGAGCTTTTTTAGGACTAATGCTAACCAATAATCCTTTCGGCTTTACAGCATTTATGGGAGTCATCAGCTTAATTGGTATCGTGGTAAGAAATGGAATTATCCTAGTCGATTATGCCGATGAGCTCGTTTTAGAGCATGGTTATACCATCAAAGCAGCTGCCAAAGCCTCTGGAAAAAGACGTATGCGACCTATTTTCTTAACCTCTATTGCTGCTGCTGTTGGAGTGGTGCCAATGATTATTGGAAAATCACCACTTTGGGCACCCTTAGGTAGTGTATTGGCGGTCGGTTTAATCGTGTCTATGATTTTAACCTTGTTCGTAGTTCCGGTATTGTATTACAAATTTGTTAAGCCTAAAGCTGATGTGGTACATCCACATCCTGACGCTGAGGAATTTGACCCCATTCTATACAAACCTAAGAAAAGTAGAACGGCTAGAAAATTAGCAGTTCTTAAACATAAATTGAAAAAACGTATCAAATAACAAATACTATAGGCTACTGCTTCCTCGATTAATAGCAGTTAGTTTCAGTAGTTGGTGGTAGTAGCCCTATAGTTTTAATGCCATTATAATAATGAAAACAGATAAATATATTGTGTCTTTAGTGATACTTCTAGTGATCTTCACAGTACAACAGACAAACGCTCAGAACAGGGTCTTAACACTAGAGCAAGCTAAAACATTAGCAAAAACCAATAACAAAAGTACACAACGCGCAGCGCAAAACGTTGAAGCGGCTAAAGCGGCTAAAGCATCGGTGTATGCCTCAGATAAACCTTTTATAGATGGAAGCATTACAGGACTTCATGTTGGAGAACCCTTAAGTGTATTATTACCAGAAAATCAGGCGTCAGCTTCTTTAGGCCTCACCCAAGTGATTTATGCTGGTGGAAAAATAAACACCGCTAAAAAAATAAGTACAACAGCTGTAGATTTATACACCTCCCAAAAAGAACTAACGGATGCCGAAGTACTGCTTAATGTAGAAACCACCTACTGGCAAATTATTACTGTTGCTGAAAAAGTGAATTTGGCAACGAAATTTAAAAGCCTTTTATCAACATTATTGCAAGATTTAACAAATGCCTTTGATGCTGGACTTATTTATAAAAACGATGTGCTTCAAGTCCAAGTGCAATTAAATCAAGCAGAATTAGATCTTATAAAAGCGAACGACGGACTTCATATGCTGAAGCTTCAAATGGCACAATTAACAGGTTTGGAAGATACCCATTTTGAAGTTACAGATACCTTTTCAGAGTCTTTAATGGTTTCAGAGAAAATAAGCGAAGATTTGGCATTAGCACAGCGACCTGAAATCAATATGCTTAAGGATGCGGTTGAAATTGAAAACCTACAAACCAAAGTATTACAAGCCAACAGAAAACCAACAGTCGCATTTAATGTTAGTGGATTATACGCTGCAGGAAAACAAGTCGATTTTACAGATGGCAGCAACGATTTTACCACCTATTACGGCATGCTAAACGTCAATATTCCAATTTTCGATTGGGGAAGCCGAAAACAAAAAGTAAAAGAGCAACAATTTAAAGCCCAAGCAAAACAACTAGAATTAGAAGACACACAAGAATTGATTCTTATTCAAATTGAAAACGCGTATTTAGAATTACAACAAGCCATTAAACGTATTGAAATCACTAAAAAGTCTTTAGAGCAAGCAGAAGAAAACTTAAAACTACATCAAGACCGTTTCGATGCAGGCACGGTTATCGGTAAAGATGTTCTCGAAGCCCAAGTGCTATGGCAACAAGCCTATGCAGAAGTTATAGATGCTAAGGCCATGTACCAAATAAGTCAAGCTAATTATAAAAAAGCTATTGGCGATATTCATTAATGAAATAATAATTTAGCTATGCACACAAAAGATCATATATTAAAAGCATCCCTAAATCTGTTTTTTAGTTTTGGTATTCAAAATATTTCTATGGATGACATCGCTAATAAATGTGGCATATCTAAAAAAACAATCTATAAACACTACGAGAATAAAAGCGACTTGGTAGATCAAACCATTCGACTTCTAGTAGAAGAATTAAAAGCAAATCTGAAAGTAACGCGGAGAACATCTGAAAATGCTTTAGAAGAATTATACACCTTCTTAGAATACCTTAACAGCATCTCTTTTGAAATTTCACCAGTGTACGGTAAAGATCTTAAAAAATATTATCCTAATAAATATATTGAAATCTTTGAGTATAAAAACCACATTATCATTCCTTTTGTTTTACGTAATATCGAAAACGGCATAGCAGAAGGGCTTTACAAAAGTGACATCAACGCCCAACAGATATGTGATGCTTTTGATAATATTTCAAAAATCATCTTTACTTCAGATTTGTCTTTTAATGCCTTTACCAATAAAAATGCTGTCAGCTTTTTAAATTCTTTATTTATGCATCGGTTGGTATCTATAAAAGGGCTTGAAGTATTACATCAATTAAATGAAATCGTATAGATAACACCGAAAGTTGGAGTGTCTCGACCTTTTTTGGTTGGGATGTATTGAGAACCTTAACGCCAGTTCGAGTGTTTCTTAGTGAGAAGTGCAACGAAGCGTTAAGACATGTATCGAGAACTCTCAATAACAAAATTTAGCAATCATTAAAAGACCAACCGTCAGTTCGAGTGTCCCGACCTTTTTTGGTTGGGATGTATCGAGAACCCTCTAATTATCTAAACATCTAAGAATTTATGAGTCTCTATAACTAATGATAATAGCCTCTTGCTAAAAACCGAGGTCGCAAACTACCATGGTGATGAATATAGATGCATTGCTAGCTTCAGATATGTTAGCTTTGATTTATAAATTGGATTGGTTTAAATGGATAATTAAGTTAGGAGTTTTAATCATAGTTTTATAATAAATAAATTTTAAAATTGCACTATTACATCATTAATTGATGAAACTTTTGTATATTTTTACGGCGAATAGCATGATAATATAAAATGGCTGCGGCAGAACAAATAAAAAGTCTAATTAAATCTTTTAGTGATGGAGATGATTCTCGATTCTATGCTACTGCAATGCAAATAGCTGCTGCAGAAGCAAGAAAGGGTCGTCAAGAACTAGCTGAAGAATTAAAGAAGTTAATTAAAGATTCTAAAAAGTCTAAACTTGATGTTGGAAATCTAAAGAACTTACCAGTAAACGCTGCTCAAAAAGAGTTGAATGATTTATTAGAATTTTCAAGACCTAATGACAAATTGAATGATATGGTCTTGAATGATAAACTAAAAAAAATCATAATCAGAATTTTAGATGAGCAAAAGCAAATTGATAAATTAAGACAGCATAACTTATTTCCAAGAAAGAAATTACTTCTTACTGGACCACCTGGTTGTGGTAAAACAATGACTGCAAAAGTGTTATCAAATGAGCTGGGAATCCCTTTATTTGTTATTAGACTTGATGGTCTTATAAGTAGATATATGGGAGAATCAATTGCTAAACTTCGTTTAGTTTTTGATACAATGAAAGAGTTTAGAGCGGTTTATTTATTTGATGAATTTGATAGTATAGGAACAACAAGAAATCACGGTAATGATGTAGGTGAAATAAAAAGAGTTTTGAATAGTTTTCTTTTACAAATCGAAAAAGATGAGTCAAATAGTTTAATTATTGCTGCTACAAATATGCCAGAAAATCTTGACGAGGCACTTTTTAGAAGATTTGATGATATTATTAATTATCCACTACCTACAGAAAAACAAATTTATCAATTTTATAAAAGAGAATTAAACGAAAAGTTATCTCATTCAGATAATATACTTCTAAATCTATCCAAAAAATCTATAGGACTTAATTTTTCCGACTTAAAGCGAGTTTGTGAAGATTTCCTAAAAAATATTCTTATTTACGGCGAGGAAAAATCTAATTTAGAATTTATAACTGAAATAATAAATTCTAGAAAAAAACCTTTCTAATAAATGTCAGATTTAAATCATATTCTTTTAAATGGATACACTTCTTCATTTCCATATAGTACACATGGAGGTGGAGGTTTCAATTTAAAACCTAGATCAAATAGGCAGCAGCATGGAACACATATACAACAATCATTTAATCATGCTGTTACCGAATTTTCAGAAGGAGATACTGATTATGAATTTGTATATATTGAATTTGAATCAGCAATTAATTTTGAACTAACATTTGATAGGTTTGAAGATGCTGGAGGTAACATTAGATTAGCTTCATGTAAAGCAATATTTACTAACGATGTTGATGGGCACGAACAAGTTGTATATAAAATTGCAGTTTATCTAAACAAAAGAGCTGTTTCTAATTTTCTAACCAAGATAGAACAATATTTAACCGAAAACACCTCTGGTGGAAATCCACGTAATCAAAATTTAATTTCAAACATTGAAAACATTAGAGCAGCAACTCTAGAAAGTTTTTGGCAAGAGCCTGAAATTGATTTCCCTACAGCAGGTCAAGAGGTTTGGTGGGAGGTTTGGTATAGTAATGTAGGCAGAGAAGAAGTTTTATCATCTATTAATTCTTTGAGTGATAGTGGACTTATAACAAACGAAAGAATATTAGAGTTTCCAGAAAACATTGTTGGTTTAGTAAAAGGAACACCTGAACAATTGGCTAGAACTTTATTGTATCAAAATAGTTTAGCTGAATTAAGAAAACCAATCGAAACTTCAGATTTCTTTACAAATTTGGATAAAACTTGGGAAGGTGAGTTTATTAACGATTTAAAAGATAGAATTAATAATGAAATTGATCAAAGTAATGTAGTTGTATGTCTTTTAGATACTGGTGTCAATAGAACTAATCCTCTTTTAGAAGATTTAATTCCTGCAAGGAATTTGGATTCTATAAATCCAGAATGGACAACAGCTGATTCATACA
This sequence comes from Winogradskyella sp. PC D3.3, assembly GCF_054366245.1. Lineage (NCBI taxonomy): Bacteria > Pseudomonadati > Bacteroidota > Flavobacteriia > Flavobacteriales > Flavobacteriaceae > Winogradskyella > Winogradskyella sp. PC D3.3. The sequence continues at coordinate 2,999,004 of NZ_CM135962.1, forward strand.
GGCATGGACATGGAACACCAATGGCAGGTATCATTTTATATGGTGATTTAAATGAACCATTAAGTAATACTGGAATCATTAACATAACAAATAATGTTGAAAGTATAAAAATTATAGACGCTAGTACAGCAAATGATCCTGATTTATATGGAAAAATTACATTGGAAGCCATTGCAAGCGCAGAAGTAATAAATCCATTTTCAAAAAGAATAGTGTGTTTAGCTGTAACAGCACCAGATAATGAATATTTAGGGAGGCCTTCTTCTTGGTCTGCTGCAATTGACCAAAAACTATTTGGTTCGGTAAGTCACAGAAATGATAATACCTTAGTTTTAATATCTGGAGGTAACTTGCCTTTAGAGGATAGGCTAACTTATCCTTTGTCTAATGATGATTTTTCAGTGCAAGATCCAGCACAATCTTTTAATTCCATTACTGTTGGTTCTTATACGAATAAAGACAGATTAGATACACACCAATTTCCTGGAGCAGAATTACTAGCTCAACGAGGTCAAATGTCTCCATGTAACTCTACATCGGTAAATTGGAATAAGACATGGCCAAGAAAACCAGATGTTGTATTTGAAGGAGGAAATGATGGAATATTTAATTCAGGTATCCTTGATCATGATTCATTAAAACTTCTTTCTACTGGAGTAGGTGGAATAGGTCGGTCTTGGTTAACTACTTTTTCAGACACTAGCGCTTCAGTTGCATTAGCTTCAAAATTTGCATCAGAATTATATCAAAAATATCCAAACTATAAACCAGAGACAATTCGAGCACTTATGATACATTCTGCCGATTGGAATGAAGCGATGCTTAATAATGTTAATATTAAAGAATTAAGCACCGATGATAAACGCAGTTTGATATCTAAAGTTGGTTATGGTATTCCTAATTTAGAAAGAGCAAAATATAGTGCTGTAAATTCTTTAACGATGATAGCTGAACGGTCTTTAAAACCTTATAAATATGAAGATAGTCGTGCTAAGACTAATGAATTTCATTTATTTGATTTGCCTTGGCCTACCGATATATTAACAGATCTTGCTGAATCAGATGTTAAGTTAAAAATAACATTGTCATACTTCATAGAGCCTAATCCTGGAAATAGACTATACGCAAGTGATCAATCATATAAATCACACGGTTTAAGATTTAAAATGATAGATAGAAATGAAGGAGTAGAAAGATTCAAAGCTAGAGTAAGTAAATCCATACGAGAAGGACAAGAAGATTATATTCAAGAGGGAAGTGAGAATTGGTTATTAGGGAGTCAAGTTAGAGATAAAGGTTCTATTCATAAAGATTTATGGATAGGATCTGCTGCTGATTTGGCGTTAAGAAATAAAATTGCAATATATCCAATTGGAGGTTGGTGGAAAAATAGAAAAAAATTAATGCGTTATGATTGTGAAGTATATTATAGTTTAATAATATCAATTGAAACTGAATCTAATGAAGTTAATATTTACAATGCCGTTTTATCTCAAATCCCTGTTCCTCTATCAATTCCGATTAGTACAAATTAAATTACAGCTAAGTAATATTTATCTAGCATAATTTGAGTAACAGGTATAAATCAAATTTATATTTACCTAAATTTTTCAATAAATAAAACGCTAAAAATAGCCCCCCTTCGAACATCGCAACCAACAGATTTTACCGTTTAAAAAGTTTGAGACACGCGTTCTTAAGTAACTATTATTCTTATTCTATTCTCTTTAGATATTGGCACTAATATAATCCGTCATAAAACTTCACACCAAACCACTAAAAAAATCAAAAGCGTTGTTTTAATTTTGTACTTTATAAACGGTACATAAATTTAGAAGCTTGCTAGAAAAAAGACCACAAGTATCCCAAGAACAGCTTACAGAAGTAGATTACTTTATTTATTGCTTAGAAGGGGTCGATGATGTAGACGCCAACACGGTAACCGAAGCACAAAAAAACTTAGAGCAATTGGCCCTAAACTATGGCATAGCAAGTATATATAAAACCTGCGACACCATTGAAGGCTTAGAAGATAGCTTAAACGCATTGGTACTAGATGATCATAATTTTAAGGCTTATGAAATCATCTATTTGGTGATTAGGGGAGAAGCCAATACCATTTGTTTAAATGACTACTACTATAGTTTACAAGAAATTGCAGAGCTTTTTGAAGGCCAGCTAAACGGAAAGATTTTACATTTTTCAAATGCCAAAATTTTGGATTTAGACGAAGAAGAAGCACAATTATTTTTAGATATCACTGGAGCAAAAGCGATTTCTGGCTATGGTAACGCCTATAATGGCATAGCAAGCACAAAACTAGATGAAGCCTTCTTTAATCTATTTAAAGAAGATGATGATATGTTCGCTGTGGTGGAAGAATTGCACCAAAAACATTATAGCGCCTGCCAATTATTGGACTTTAGATTGTATTATTAAACCCATTGTCTTGCAAAAAAACACCAACAATCAACCCACATCCATTATAGATTCTTGGCTCACAACTCATAACTCATAACTCTTAGTTCTAGTCTCCTGATTCTAAAAAACCGTCCCACTTAACACTTTACACCGAAGACTGACCACTTCACACTTCAAACCTCACTCAAAGCCCCTCAATAACAGCCTTAAGCTTCTCAGTAATTTCTTCTGCAATCCCTTTTAAATCATCGTTTTGCACAGCTTGCATAGAAGCCATAGGATTTACAGCAGCGACTTCAATGTCACCAGAATCTAATTCCTGCACAATAACATTACAAGGTAGCATGGTTCCAATTTTATTTTCCGCTAATAAGGCTTTATGGGCATAAGGCGGATTACAAGCCCCTAAGATTTTGTAATTATTAAAATTAACATCCAGCTTGTTTTTAAGCGTGTCTTTTATATCTATTTCCGTTAATACACCAAACTGTTCCGTTTTAAGTGCTGCAATAACATGATCTACAGTAGCGTTAAAATCACCTTTTAAGGTTTTACTAAAATAATAGTTCATAATACGTTGTTTTTTAAGTTAATGATGCGCGAAATGCAACCCTTAAAATTAATGAATTTCGTTAACATATAGTAACGCAATAGCATGTTTTAGTATGGCAATCCATTAAATATTTAAGTTAAGAATTACAAGTTTCAAAAAGAAAACTTAAATCGGATAATCTGTGCCTACTAAACTTTCCAAAGCATAGTACAAACGGTTTTTAGCATTCGCCTGAGAGCCAAATACAGAACGAAAAACCGTTCCATCAGCAGCAAGCAACACCCATTGCGGAGTCCCTTCAGACGAAAATTGATCATAAACTTGGTGATCACGATCAATATAAATCGGAAACGGCAATTCTCCACTAGTAAAAATGGCTGTAATATTGGCTTTATCACCAGTCCGACCTACAAAATCCGCATGAATCCCAACCACCTGTATACTTGGGAATTCCTGCTGAAACTCATAAGCCAAAGGAATCGCACGACCTGTACAGCTCAAACAGTCATTGTTATAGATAATAAGCAACAGAATTTGGTTCTTATAAAGATCAATTAAATCGACAGGAACACCGTCTAAATCTAAAACGTTGATGTGGGGTATGGAATCCATCATTGGTGATTATTCAGAACTGATTAAGGGGTAATAAAGTCATACAAATTTAAGCATTTTTAATCTACTAAAACCTGAAAAGCTTGAGAACACCAAAAACGAAACCAAACGACAATAGCCTAAAATATTTAAAATCATAGGCTATTGTAGCGTAGAAGTGGACATAAATTCTAATGAGATTGACGCAATAGTGTTTTAAGTTTATATATCGAAAGCGCCGAAAGAATGATAGCGATCACTACGAGCATCAATTCTGGTTGTGGTCGAGCAAAAAACTCCATAACTAAACCACCAAGCATCGTTGACAACAATAAAAAATAGGCTAGTTGACCTAAGCTCTTGGTGCGCTTGATAGCATATACTAGGAGAGAATCGCAATCACGAGTTCTACAACACCAGTAAAGTGCCTAAAAAAATTAGGATCTAGCGGTACTAAAGATTTGAATTGTTCAAAGCCTTGAACGCTTTTTTCAATTCCTATTAATTTTGGTATGGCAAAAAACGCCATAAGCCCAGCGGCAATTAAATTACTGACTTTATTAAAAATATTCATTTGTCTTGTATTATAAATTTTAGTATTCATTTTAAGTTAAAAATAGCGTTCGAAACCAGTAATGGTAAAAACACAATCTCTAGCAGCTGCAGCTACCTGAGCATTCGTAACAAAACCTTGGTCGTAAGTTTTTACAAAACCTTATAAATTCCTATTTATGAGGTTCAAGAATTCCTATAGAAAAAAATATATAAGCAATGAGTAAAGGGCAGAGGAGTGGTTGTAAAATCGAGTTTGCGAAATTCACAATTTCTTAAAACAATAAACATGTATGCGTAAATGTGTGTGGAATGGAAATAAAACTATTTGTTGACAAAGAAACTAGAAATTTACATATAGGCTTTTCTGTAATTGAATTAAAATTGTAAATAAAACCTGCGTCAAACAAAGTATAAATTCTAGAATTTCTATACATTAGTAGTTAATAGTAGGCCTAATCTATGATTTGGTAACAAGATTTAATGAGACCATTATAAAACGTAATAATTCCGTTCGAAAATGGTTCTGTATTTTTCGGGAAGCTTATAATGAATAAATTGATTATGAAAAAACTAATTTTTGTTTTATTAATTGCCACAGCCATTTCTTTAGTGACATATCTTGTATTTGTGAAGACTGATACAAATCGATCCACATCCAATACCGAAACTCATAGTAATCCAATAAGTCAACCCAATGTGATTTTTATATTGGTTGATGATATGGGATTTGGTGACGTGGGCTATAACGGCAGTGAAATTGCTACGCCTAATTTAGATAAAATGGCACGCAAGGGCATGACACTAAATAGAAACTATGTTTATCCTATTTGCAGTCCTACTAGAGCTAGTCTTCTAACCGGACAAAATCCTCTGTATTATGGCATTGATGGTCCCATGTCAGATGACAATGGCATGCCAATTGACCTAAAAATAATGCCTGAATATTTTAAAGATTTGGGCTATCAAACCTTTATGGTTGGGAAATGGCACTTAGGATTAGGAAATACTGACTACTGGCCGATTTCTAGGGGTTTTGATTCACACTATGGTTTTTTAGGTGGTTTTATAGATTATTACACGCATGTTTATTCTGGTGGACTGGATTGGCAAAGGGAAGGTGTATCGCTTAGAGAAGAAGGACATGCTACCGATCTATTCACAGCTGAAGCAAAAAAGATAATTAACGATCGTGATCCAGATAACCCTTTCTTCCTCTACTTAGCATATAATGCTCCGCATTCACCTTTGCAAACTACACCAAAAAACAGTGGCTTAAATGAAGATGTTACGTCTGGCAATAGATATGTTTTTGCTGAAATGGTTACTCAGCTAGATGATGGCATTGGCCAAATAATTGACGCGTTAGAGAATCAAGATATTCTAGAAAATACCATTGTGGTTTTCTCTAGTGACAATGGAGGATTGTTATCTCTTGGTTCTAATAATGGTGATTTACGAGGAGGCAAAGGCTCACCGTGGGAAGGTGGTATGCGAGTGCCTGGTCTCATTATGTGGGCAAATCACATCACTGCAGGTCAGGTACTAGATCAGCAAATCGCTATTCAGGATTGGTTACCAACTTTACTTGATGCTGTTGGAGGTGAAACATCACCTTTAGAGATCCAAAGTGGACAAAGTATGTGGTCGGCAATAAACAGTGGTATTGAAATCGAACGAAATCCATTGATTATTGGTTCAGCTTCTGGTAAGGCGGTATTTGACTGGCCATGGAAACTTGTACGTGAGGGGGACGATGGCGAGCATCAACTATACAATGTTTTAGAAGATCCCTATGAAAAAGAAAATCTAGCACAAGTAAAGCCCGAAATTCTAACGCGCCTAGAGACCGTGCTTGCGGCTCTACCCAATGTTCCAACCAGACGAACTATTGATGAGCATGCTGCGTCTACCGATGTTAGCAACAAAAAAACACGTAAATCACGAGGGGGCAAGATTGATTATGAAGCTCGCGAGCAAGAGACTCGTGAACCTTGGGCAGAGGCAGCTATCAAAGGAAATAACTAAAATATTTCATTTGCTGGATAAACCTATTTATAAAATGTCCTAAAGGAGAAGTGAGCGCGCATATTTTAGACTATTTTAAAGAATTGATTGAATATCAATTTTTAAAATACCTAAGATGTCTACAGATAATGAAACTTAAAAAAAGACTTTGGAATTCTAAATATAACAAGTGCATAGAATTTTGTTTTTACTCACGTAGTTAATTATTTACTTAAATTTTAATTGAGTTCGTGAATCTCATAAAAACTCGATTTCTTAAAATTTTAGCTCTTATGGAATGCCACGAGAATCGCGTAGAAAAAAATATGTAGTACAAATATCCAAATACCTCAAAATTTTAATGATTACTGAAACGTAGCTAATGTATTTAGCAACAAATGTCCACTGGACATTTAACACTAAATAGTGTGCGACTGTAAATTGCGTATAAAATAAATTACAATATTATTTAAATAGTCAAATTGGAATTAAGTATCAAACTCACAATTAGCTTGTACATCATAATCTATAACGTTAATTGATATACGTACTGTGGAAGTTATTTTATAATTATAGTCTTAATTGTATTATAAATCAATCATCCAACTGGATCATTGATTTATAATAGTATGTCAAATATCGCCCAAAAGCGCTATTTCGCTAATTGCTATAAATGTCCTATAATTTATATTATGTAAAATAGAATATAAAACAACCGACCCACTTTAAAGCATACTAACCTAAGCTGAAGTTTGCATTATGGCTTCCAATTCTGATTGAAGCCCTTTGAGATCATATTAAAAATTATGAATAATATCTCCGTAAGTTTTAATATAGATAAATCGCAACGAGGCTATTCTAGCTTTATGAGCTTTATCCTCAAGTAAAAATTGGGAACAATCTGAATTACAATTAAAATCAGTTATCAACTTTGTGTACCAAGATTGTGTACGTTCTAAAATTTCGAGATTACTTTTCGTCTTAGCTACATCATAATCACGCCCTAAGTTATAGACTTATTGATTTACCACGGTCCTCACCTACAAACCTATACCACTTAGAAATATAATCTCCTTCAACATAACGATTCGCGTACTGGAAAGAACCACAACCAATTATTGTCACATTTAATAATAATAATGTTAATGGGCACTCTTATAACGTAAAAAAGCCCATCACATAGTGATGAGCTTCCATAATTTAGGTTAAGTATATATTAGATAACTTTTACATTTACTGCGTTTAAACCTTTTTTGCCTTCTGTAAGATCAAATTCTACGTCATCGCCTTCACGAATTTCATCGATTAATCCAGAAATATGGACAAAATGTTCTTTGTTTGAACCTTCTTCGGTGATAAAACCAAAACCTTTAGCATCATTGAAGAATTTTACTGTTCCTTTACTCATTGTATTATATTTAATTTTAATAATTACTTAATAGTATTCAAATATGATGCCACAAATTATATACGGTTAATTATCGGATTTATAAGCGATTAAAAACAGCTTACCGATAAAACTAAGCCCTACAACAAACAAGTTTGAGTCCAAATAGCTTTGCACATACCTTTGTTTTGGATCTCCCTCTATCTATTAAATCTAAATATTATGGAAACAAAATTCTCATTGTTTAACCAGATTAATAGTTTATGTTACTGGTTATTAGTATCAAGCGATTACAGAACTTCAGTGAAATTAGATGCTGAAAATGACACCTATAGTGTTTGTATAAAGCATTGTGGCGTAGAGTTATACTCTAATACCATTAAAGGATTTAGCAAAAGAAATGCAACATTCTTAGAACACGAATTAGATGGTATGGTCGCTGGCTTATTACATTTAAAGCAAAATGTAGAACAGAAATCTGCTTAAGTGTATTGCAAAAAATAACGTCAGTTAGAATGAAATCCTAAAAAAGAACCGCATTCAAACTGACGTCAATATATGTATTTAATTTCTGAGCTTATACTGTCGCTAATAGCTAACTAATTACCTAGCTAACTTACGAAGCGCCACCCATTGTTTTAACATTTCTCTAGAATCTACCGCTGGATAACCTAATACCGTTTTCCCTGCAGCAACATCATTCATAACACCAGAACCTGCTCCTACAGTAGCTCCCGAATGAATAGTAGTATGATCTTTAATAGAGGCCGAGCCTCCAATAACAACTCCATCACCTAAGGTTACAGAACCCGCAAGTCCTGAGCTTCCTGCCATAATACAAGAACGTCCTAGCACACAGTTATGTGCTATTTGAACCAAGTTATCAATCTTACATCCGTCACCAATAATCGTAGAACTAAATTTACCACGATCTACACAAGAGTTAGCTCCAATCTCAACAGCATTACCAATTACTACATTACCAATATGAGGAATCTTTACTAAGCCTCTACCATCATCACTCGGACGATAGCCAAAGCCATCAGCTCCAATACTTACATTATTATGAAAAATACAATAGCTGCCAATTACAGAACGCTCTCTAATCACAGTACCCGACCAAATTGTGGTATGATCACCTATAGTTGTTTCATCTAAAATAGTCACATTAGGGTAAATGGTAACATTAGTACCTAAAACCACATCCTTACCAATATAAGAACCAGCACCTACTCTACTGCCAACACCTATTTTAGCCGATGGATCAATCGTTGCTGAAGGATGAATTTCGGTTTCAAAATGTGGAGGTTTTGGAGTAAACGTCTCTAGCAATTTAGCCATGGCCAAATCAGCATTCTTAACTTTAATAAACACCCGATTCTCACCTGGTTCAATATCAATATTATCATTAACAATGGCTAAACTGGCCTTTGAGTCTTTCCATAAACCAGCAAACTTTCGATTTCCAATAAAGGTCGCTTGGTTTTCGTTTGCTTTTTGAATTTGTTCTAATCCTTTTATTTTATTGGTGGTTTCACCTATAACCTCGCCTTGTACAATGGCGTTTATATCTTCTATTGAAAATGATTTCATGGGTATTAAAATTGTGAGTTAATTAATTAAAAACACAATATAATACTAAAATATGAAAGTGCTATAGGATGATAATCCAAAACTATCAGTCATAGTGATTTTGAAGAATAAAAAATCGTATCGAGAACCTTATACAAAATTACATCGTAAGCTCTCTAAACGTAATTCCTAAAGCTTTTTGTATCTCTAATACCTTCTGCATTTCGCCAGGAATAATTAAAGCAATAGACTGCCCTGTTTTACCAGCTCTTGCGGTTCTTCCACTTCGGTGCGTGTAGTAATCTAAATGCTCTGGTAATTGATGATGCAATACAAAAGCGAGATTATTAACATCAATACCTCGTGCAGAAACATCTGTAGAAATTAAAACTTGTAAACTTTCGTTTTTAAAAGCACGCATCACTTTATCGCGCTCCTTTTGTTGCATATCACCTTCTAAGGCGCCAACAGCAAAACCTTCTTGCTGTAATTGATGTGCCAATGCTTGTGTTCCCGCTTTGGTTTTACAAAAAATAATACCTCTTTCATCTTGACGCTTGTCTAAGATGCGAATAATCATATTCAACTTATCCTTAATACTAGTATTTATAAAATGATGTGAAATGTTCTCGTTAACTAAAGCATTTTTATTCACCTCTATTTTAACTGCATCTGGAGACATATACGTTTTTACAATACGCTTAATTTCTTCTGGCATCGTTGCCGAAAACAACCATGTATTGCGTTTAGACGTATTGAATTTAAGGATTTTAGTTAAATCTTCTTTAAAGCCCATGCTTAGCATTTCGTCAGCTTCATCTAAGACTAAAATCTTCACTTTAGAAATATCCACATCACCACGCTCTACTAAATCGAGTAAACGCCCTGGAGTTGCCACAACAATATGTGTGGTTCTTTTTAAGGCTTTAATTTGTTTGTCAATTTTTTCACCACCATAAACACCTTCAGCAAAAATCTTTTGGTCAATATACTTTGTAAATCTAAAGAGTTGCTTTTGTATTTGTTGTACTAATTCACGTGTTGGCGCAATAATTAAAGCTTGTACGTCAGAGTTATTAGTATCAATAGCGTGTAACACAGGTAAGCCAAAGGCTGCTGTTTTACCCGTTCCGGTTTGTGCTAATCCTATTAAATCGGTTTTAGATTTTAATAAAATAGGAATTACGGTTTCTTGTATCTCTGTAGGATTTACAATATTAAGTTCTTTTAAACCTTTGATGTAATTCTTATGTATTCCTAATTCTGAAAATGATGCCATAGTCTTTTATTATGTTGCAAAGGTAATTTGTACTTTGGATAATCCGAAAATTTAAGTACAAAATTAAAATTTAGATAATGTTTGAAGTGTAATTACCAGCTAATAGGTCGGTAGTCTTTTAAGAATTTACCAGACCAATGTTTACCTGTATTAATACCATCAAATAAAGGATCTAGCACACGTGCTGCACCATCAACAATATCTAAAGGTGGTTGAAAATCGTGTAAGTCTTGTTTTCGTTTTGCTAATTCCGCAGGATCTTCGTCAGTTACCCAACCTGTATCCACAGCGTTCATATAGATACCTTCTTTAGCTAAACTACCAGCAGCGGTATGGGTTAACATATTTAAAGCGGCTTTGGCCATATTGGTATGTGGATGACGGTCTTCTTTAAAAAAAGAATGAAACTTCCCTTCCATGGCTGAAACATTGATAATGTGCTTCTTACCTGTGTTCTCTTTCTTCATTACTTCAGATAGACGATTACACAAAACAAATGGTGCTACAGAATTGACCAATTGTACTTCAATCATTTCTGTGGTTTCAATTTCACCTAGTTTTAATCTCCAACTGTTGGTTTTTCTTAAATCTACTTGTTGTAAATCGGCATCTAATTTTCCTTCTGGAAAGACTTCTTGAGCCACTAAAGTATTATCAAAGCTATACGGAATCTGCGATAATTTAGCAGACGCTCTTAAACCAATACCTGGTTCTGGTCCATGCCAAGTTACTGGCATATTTTTATTAGAGGATGCTCCAGAAGTTAATTGTTGTAACTCTTGTAAACATTCGGTATGATCGTTTAGTAAATCGCGTGCAAACTTAGGTAACTCTTCTATTGGGCGTTCTTCGTTTGGCATTAAATGACTGTAAAAACCTGCTGGTCGTCTTACGGTCTGTGCGGCATTATTAATAAGAATATCTAGTTTTTCGTAGCGTTGTTCTATAAAGTTACAGAAAATTTCTACACTAGGAATATGTCTTAAATCAAGACCGTGAATCTTTAAACGATGGCCCCATTCTGTAAAGTCTTCTTCTTGAGAAAAACGCAAGGCCGAATCTACAGGAAAACGTGTGGTTGCAATAACTGTGGCGCCACCACGTAATAACATTAAGGTGATATGGTATCCAATTTTTAAACGCGATCCTGTAATGACAGCAACTTGTCCTTTAACATCGGCTGTTTGAAAACGTTTGGCATAGTTAAAATCGCCACACTCTTCACACATGGTATCATAAAAATGATGTAACTTGGTGAAAAGGGTTTTACAAACGTAGCAGTTTCTTGGAGACTCTAATTCTAACTGTTCTTTAGCTTTTAAATCAGCTTCGGGTAACAATTTGGGAGCCACAAAAACATGAGCCTCTCTTGCACTTCTAATTCCTGTAACTTTTCTCGCATTTTTATCTCTAGCGGCTTGCTTTCGCTTGGCTGCTTTTTTCGCATCCTTTTTTCTTCGCGAAAATTCTTCTCTACTCGGACGTGATAATTGTCCTGAGACTTTAATTAAAGCGGTACGTTGTGCTTTCGGAATTTCAAAAATCTGATCCGTATCAGCAACTAACCGTTCTAAAATAGAAATGCAATTTTCAATCTCATGGATTGAAATCTCTTCAGTGTTATCGGAATTAGCGTTACTCATAATTAATTAGGACTACTTTCTAAGCTAAATTAGGCTTCTTGAAGCTCTTTCTTAGATTTTCTGTATAAATATGAATTGAAGATACTTCGTCTTGCAAAACGCATTTGTTTATCTGAATTTACAAACTTAATAAACACATGTTTTGGAACACCAAAATACTCATAAGTGGCACCATCTAAAAATGTAATTTCTAAAAGCTGTCCTTTATGTTGAAAGTCTAAAATGCTAGAATCTGTAATAGTAGCTGTATACTCTTCAAGGTTTGCAGCTTTAGTTTCTGGCGCAATACTTACTAAAAAATGATACCCATCAATGATCTCAACACTTTTAAGCTCAGCTTCTTCCTGTCCGGCGTCACCATCTTGAAATTTATCTGGGTGCCATTCTTTTACTAAATTTCTATACGATTTTTTTAAAGTTTTTAAATCTATTGAATCTTCTATAGAAAATAACTTTTTGTATTGGTTGATGCGTTTCATTACTAGTGCTTTAATTTGAGGCGCGAAATTACGCTATTTTCTCAGATGAAGCGTTATTTATTTTTTTTAATAATTCAGAGTCTACAAACCTTAATCTTCTGGTGGAAACCCGTGAATTTCCTCAAATTTTTCATCAAAATTAGTTCTTAAGTACGAATTTAATTTTTTCTGATAATCGTCTTTTAACCATTTTAAGAAGTTATAAGTACTTCTACTAATGCATTTCGCATAGGTTTCAATACGTTGATTGATATCATCTTTTAATAATTTAGCCAATGCCAATGCATCGTAAACATCTTCACTATTTTCAATACAAATTTTAGCGTGTTGTTCTATAGAACGTTCTAATACGACTTTTGAAGATTCACCACTATCTACAGCGTCTTTATAAGTTTGTGTGATATCAAAATACGTTTCTTCAGACTTAGAGAATTCTTCTTTGATTTCATCTGATAAATCGTGTTTAAAGTTTGATTCAATCGCTTCGTCATCCTTAATACGATCTGCATACCAGTTTGGCGATTTAAAGATTAATTGCCAATCTATATCTGCTCCCCAAGGTCCAAATCTATAAAGATTGTTCCCTAAATCAATAGTTGTAAATTTCGATTTATTATTCAAAATACGAGAACCACGACCAATCATTTGGTAATATAAGGTTAAGGATTTGGTTGCTCTGTTTAAGATAATGGTATCAATAGTTGGTTCATCAAATCCTGTTGTTAAGATACTTACCGATGTTAAAATAGCATCTGGAGTTTCATGAAACCACTGTAAGATTTGTTTACGTTGTTTCTTAGTTGCTGTATTATCCAAGTGCATAATAGGTAAATCCGCTTCTTTAAATGCATAATACACATTAATAGACGTGTTAATACCATTATTAAAGATTAAGGTCTTCTTCCCTAGTGAATGTTTTTTATACGCGTCAATCAATTTTTGTAACATTGCCGGACTAGAGTATAAATCTTCAGATGATTTTACCGTATAATCTCCATTAGAACCGACCTCTAAAGAGGTTAATGCCATATCGTAAGCATAGGTCTCTGCTCTAGCCAAAAACTCATTTTCTATAAGATTCTCAATGGTTTCTCCTGTAATAAGTTCATCGTAGTTATCCTTCATAGGTAACTCTTTATTAGAACTTAATGGTGTTGCCGTAACCCCAAGGATAAACGATTTTTCAAAAAACTTAAACAGTTTGGTAAATGAATTGTAATGTGCCTCATCAATAATAACTAAACCAACATCTGAAATATCTAACATATCATCGTTTAGTCGATTATTCAAGGTTTCAACCATGGCTACAAAGCAAGAGTAATCGGCCTGATCATCTAAATTGGCCTTACTATTAATGACTTTATTTGTTACACCAAAACTATCTAACATTTTAGACGTTTGGTTACAAAGTTCCACTCTATGCGTCATTATCACTACCTTTTTATTGTGATTTTTAAGGTATTGACGTACCATTTCAGAAAAAATCACCGTTTTTCCACCTCCAGTAGGCAACTGATATAATAAGTGATAATCTTCACGTTCACTATCGAACTTTTCAAAAATCTGGCTTATTGCGCCCTGTTGGTAGTCATATAATTCTTTATCGGTTTTTTTTTCTTGAACAGCTTGATTTGTTTGAGACATAAATTTAATTTCGGGTTATCATCTTTAGAAGCTGCAAATTTACAACACTTTGCTTTGCAAAAAAAGTCTCAGTTCAAATGTTACGGATCTAACGTCATGAAAATTATATTTTTTTGTTAAATAAGTTTAGAGGCATTTCAATAATTTGACATTGAAATAATAATTATTATATATTTACGTTTCATCAGCTTATTCGATTATTTTTTCCCTCTATGAAGTACCTTTTTTTTAGTATTGCTTTTTTGTGTAGCTCATTATTTATAGTTGCTCAAAACGATTCAATTCCTCAATCATTAAAGATAGAACTACAGACCTATAAACTTAAAAGAGGACCTGTTATTGAAACTATTGAAATTCCGCTGATCACAAAAAACGCTACGAAAATTGATATTAAAGCAGACCATTGGGATACCACTGTTTATAATCCTTATGTTGATACTGTTCAGGAATTCCCATTAGAATTACATTTTACCGATACAACCTATGCTTTTCCAGTACCACATACCAAAGTTGTTACATCGCGCTATGGATGGCGAAGAGGACGCGCACATAATGGTATTGATATCGATTTAGTTACTGGAGATACTGTTGTTTCTATCTTAGACGGAATTGTACGCTTTGCAAAATATGCTAACGGCTATGGAAATACGATTGTGGTGCGTCATTATAATGGTATGGAATCGACTTATGCCCACTTATCACATATAGGAGTAAAAGCCAACGACACCATAGCTAGAGGGCAGTATATAGGTAAAGGAGGTAATACAGGAAACTCTAGAGGTAGCCATTTGCACCTAGAATTGAGTTATAAAGGAGAGCATATTCATCCAGAATATCTTTTTGATTTCTCTCCTAAAAATACGATTCGATCAGAACAAGTTTGGGTGACACAAAAGTGGACGCATGCTAGATACCACAGTTCGAGACGCGCGAGTAAAGTTAAGGTTATAAAATCTGCTGATGAAGCAGCTTTGGCGAGTTTAGCTAAACAACCAAAAACATATATTGTACGAAAGGGAGATACACTCTATGCTATTTCTAGGCGGAACAACATGTCTATATCAAGACTTTGCAAAACCAATGCGATTAAACCATCGTCTCCTTTAAAAATTGGACAAAAATTACTTTTAGAACTCTAAAAAAATAACCTTTTCAACTATAAATTTCTGTATTTTCGCATTCATTTAATTCATTTTTCTTGAAAGTCTGTATTGCCGAAAAACCAAGTGTTGCTAGAGAAATCGCATCTGTACTAGGAGCTACCACCAAACGTGATGGCTACTATGAAGGGAATGGCTATGCCGTAACTTATACCTTTGGACATCTTTGTACCCTATTTGAACCTGCCGATTACAAACCGTATTGGAAAAGCTGGGATTTAAACAACTTACCCATGTTACCTGAAAAATTTCAGGTAAAAGTGGCTAATAACGATGGCATAAAGAAACAATTTAAGATTGTAAAAAGTTTATTTGATAAAGCCGATGTTGTCATTAATTGTGGTGATGCTGGTCAAGAAGGAGAATTAATTCAACGTTGGGTTATAAATGAAGCAAAATATAAAGGTAAAGTACAACGGTTATGGATTTCTTCCTTAACCACAGAAGCGATAAAGGAAGGTTTCAATAATTTAAAACCTTCTGAAAATTACGATAATCTCTATTATGCAGGATTTTCACGTTCTATTGGAGATTGGCTTTTAGGAATAAATGCAACACGTCTTTATACCGTAAAACACGGTGGCTATAAGCAAGTCTTATCTGTGGGACGTGTTCAAACACCTACGCTAGCAATGCTGGTAAATCGTTTTAAAGAGATTGAAAACTTTGTACCACAACCCTATTGGGAATTACAAACGCTTTATAGAGATACCCTTTTTAGTTATGAAGAAGGCCGTTTTCTTAAAATGGAAGACGGTGAAAAATTAGCTACTAAAGTCAAAGAACACGAATTTGAAATCGTTTCTATCACGAAAAAGAAAGGTACTGAGTATGCCCCAAAACTGTTTGACCTTACAGGTTTACAAGTTTATTGTAATACAAAGTTTGGATTTTCAGCAGATGATACACTTAAAATTGCTCAAAAATTATACGAGAAAAAAGCGGTGACTTACCCAAGAGTTGATACCACTTTTTTACCAAATGATGTATATCCTAAGGTTCATGGTATATTATCTAAATTAACTGATTATTCGAGTCTTACAACACCTATATTAAGCAAAAAAATAAAGAAGTCTTCTCGTGTCTTTAATGACAAGAAAGTGACCGATCACCATGCCATTATTCCAACCGGAATGCAAACCCATTTGCAATATAATGAGCAACAAGTCTACGATATTATTGTAAAACGTTTTATTGCTGTTTTTTATGACGATTGTAAAGTATCGAATACAACCGTTATAGGAAAAGCAGCAGATGTTAATTTTAAAACCACAGGAAAAGAAATTCTATCTAAAGGTTGGCGTGTTGTTTTTGAATCTGAAAAGTCTAATAAAAAAGAAGATGCTCTACTACCTACTTTTGTAAAAGGTGAAAAAGGACCACATGAACCTTCGTTCTTAGAAAAGCAAACTAAAGCCCCTAATCAATATACTGAAGCCACACTGTTACGGGCTATGGAAACTGCGGGAAAACAAGTTGAAGATGAAGAACTCAGAGACTTAATGAAAGAAAATGGTATTGGTCGTCCATCAACACGTGCCAATATTATTGAAACGCTTTTTAGACGAAAATACATCAAGCGAAATAAAAAACAAATTTTACCAACGGTTACAGGTATCCAATTGATTGATACCATACAAAATGAACTCTTAAAATCTGCGGAATTAACTGGTACTTGGGAAAAGCAATTAAAGGATATTGAAAAAGGCAATTATAGCGCTAGTGCGTTTATTAAAGGTATGAAACGCATGGTTGATGCTTTAGTTTATGAAGTACGAAGCGAAAAAGTACAAACACGGATTTCTGCTGTAAATAATAAACCTGCAGGAAAACCTAAATCGAAACCAAAATCTAAAGCCAAAGCCAACCATTTAGTTGGTAGCTCTTGTCCTAAGTGTAAATCTGGCGCCTTAATGAAGGGCAAGTCTGCCTATGGTTGTAATCTTTATGGTAAGTCTTGTGACTTTACTTTACCTTTTAGTTTTGGAGACAAAAAAATATCCGAAAAACAATATATTCGATTATTAAGCAAAGGCTCTACAGTAAATTTAAAAGGCTTTAAAATTGACGGACAAACGAAAGAAGGCTTATTACGCTTTGATGATGATTTTAAACTAAAATTTGAACCAAAGCAAACCGTCAAAAAAACAACAATTAAAGCTGGAGATGTCTGTCCTAAATGCAAAACAGGTAAAATACTACAAGGCAAGACTGCTTTTGGTTGTAGCAATTATAAAGTAGGTTGTGATTTTAGGGTTAATTTTTAATTAACCTTATAGGAACATAAAAATCTTCTTCAGAATCAGGACTACCATTTTTATACATTTCTCCCATCACTTGAAAATGTGGTCGTTCATCAATTTCATAACCTGAATTAGGTAGCCATTCCGTCATAATTTGTCGGTAGGTTTTTGAAGCATCCATCCCTTTATGCTGAAATACAGCATAATCACCTTTAAGAATTGTAAAGCTTGTCATGCCATCAGGAATAGCATTATAACTTGAGACCTCTACACAAGCCCAAATCACAAAAGGGGTTTCCATAGCATTGAAATCATCATAAATTTGTAAAGCTATAAATTCAGAAGTCAACCGATTAGAAATTGCGCTTTGTTTTGGCATAAAACGCTTCCATAAGGCTACAATATTACCAAAGGCACCATGAGACATGGAACTTTTCATTCCAACGACTGTTTTGGTTTTGATTGTTAGTATTTGTGGAGCCATAACATTAAAAAAAAACCATCATAAGTATTAATTATGATGGTTCTATATGATTTATGAGGAAACACTATTTCACTAGTTTTACTCTAACGGCGTTCATACCACGTTGTCCTTTCTCTAATTCAAAAGTAACTTTGTCGTTTTCTGCTATTTCGTCAATAATACCACTGACGTGTGTAAAATGCTTTTCGTTAGTTTCTGTATCTATAATAAATCCAAAACCTTTAGAGTTATCATAAAACGAAACTTTTCCATTTCTAATTGGATCAAACGGTTCTTCGTCTGATTCTTCTTTTGTAGGAATACCAAGAACAATATTCTCAGCTTTTACCTTCACCTTCATTGATGGATCTGGAGGAGTATCTGTAAGATTACCATTATGATCTACATAGGCAATCGGGATTCCTTCTGAACCATTTTCATCTTTGTTGAGTTTACGCGCTTCCATTTTCTTGCGCTTGTCTTCTCGTTTTTTTAATCGTTTTTTTTCTTTTTCACTTTTACTAAAAGTTTGTTGTGATTTAGCCATTCGTAGTTTTAAAAATTAATATGTGTGTGCTTTTGAAAATATTTATAATGCAAACAAGTTAATCAACTTAACAATGAATAGTATTAAAATCTAGTACAATAACTTAAGAAATAATGTTATTTGTGTAGTATATCTTCAATGAACCGACTACAAAGATACAATTTCTATACCAATTATTAAATTTTAAAGCGCATAAAGAATACTGCATAGTACGATAAGCATAAGACCTAATCATTTTATGGTAGTATTTTCAGCTCTAATAGCTTTACATTACAACTGCAATCGCTTTATACCACGGGTTATATAAAAACAGTGCTATAGCGTTTTTATAACTTAACTAATTGACCTGTGTAATTCAGTTGGGCACCACTACTATCCGTTAGCGTTAAGAAGGCTTTGCCATTTGGTTTTGCTACAATACTTAAATTGTGCAATTTAGCTTCAATAACAATTGAAATTTGTTGGTTTTCATCATTAAATACAGTGTCAATGGTAGCATTGCTTTCTTTTAAAGTATAAATAACCTTATCCTTAGAAAAACCTTGTAATTGACCTGACACATTCAACTTGCTTATACTAATTTGATTTACTTCACCATCTAGTAATTCCCTATCCAAGCCATTATGTACAACATTGGCTACAAACTTATAAGCTTGTGTTTTCACTAAGGCTTTAGAATTATGATAACTTATCGAAAAAGCTTCTTGTTGACTTATTTCAGATTGTGCTGTTACTAAGGTTGTTGCTGAAAGACTAAAAAGCAAGGCTAATAAAACTATTTTTTTCATATTATTTTGGGTCTAAAATGTTGTTTATACGTTCTATACCATCTTGATAATGGTACTTTGTTTCTGTGTTTAAATTTGTTTTTGATGCTGCCATAAGTAAACGCTTTACAACGTTTAACTCACCTCTAACCAGCGCTCTTACATCAGATTGATTAACATTAAAATACTGTCTACTGCGATTTGGATCCAACTCTTCAGTCATTAATTCAAACATCGCATCTAAATAAACACGCTGCAAATTACGTCTAAAAACTGAAACATTTGTACCTGATTTTGCTTCAGACCAAATTCCTGTTCTTAAATCCTTCAATAATTCTAATGCCGAATAACTTTTAGTATCTAAAGCATGATGGTCTATTAAGCGACCTAAACGTTCAAAGTTTAATAAATTATTTAGGTGTCGCGATTGTAAACTTCGAATACGCTCTGTATAACCTGCGTAATTTATATTCTGAAGAATCGATTTATCTATTAACCACTCTGGAGTTTCAAAAGCATTGCTATGTAACCATTTTACTGCGGCTTTTTGATATGATTTAGAAACAGGACTAAAAACAACACCTTGTTGAGACGGATTTTTAGTATCTTCTATGACTCCTCCCACATGGGTAACAACATGTCCCACATAACGACTCCATACACTGAGTAATTCTCCATAAAGCTCTTCTAAATCTTCGTAGTTATCCGTTTGATCACTTGTCCAACTTGGTAAATTTTTAGCAACAATTTTTAAATTTTTAAGTCCATAAGTACTCGCTTTAATACTATTGTTTCCAATATCTTCGGTTTGTGCTGTGGGATCATAATTACCACGTTGTCCAAATTTATAAATTGGATTCCCTGCCTTTTCCATAATCCAACGTTCTAATATTGGCTTTTCGTCTTCAGCAGATTTAGCTTCATCTATATATCTATAGCCATAATTAATAGCATAGTCGTCATAAGGCCCTAACTGTCTAATAAACCGAATATTTTCATCACCTGGTTGTGCGATATAATTATAGCGCGCATAATCCATAATGGTTGCTGCTATACCATTTTTTTGCGTAAACGCACCATCTCTATAATTTTCTACATCATACGCATAACTTGCACTCATATTATGTGGCAAACCTAAAGTATGACCAACTTCATGAGCAATTACCATTTTCATCATTTCTCCAATGTCGGCATCTGGTGTGTTTAAAGTTCGAGCAGATGGATTGGCAGCCCCCGTTTCTAATAAGTAACGGTTTCTATATGAGCGCAAATGATTATGATACCATATAATATCGCTTTCAATAATTTCACCACTTCTAGGATCAGACACACTTGGACCTGTAGCATTTCTAGTAGTACTAGCAACATACCTTACTACAGAATATCTAATGTCTTCAGGGCTAAAATCTGGATCTTCTTCTTTGCTAGGTGGATCTTTTGCTATAATTGCATTTTTAAAACCTGCGGCTTCAAAAGCTTTCTGCCAAAGTTCAATTCCTGCTTTCATATACGACCTAAACTTCATTGGAGTTGCAGGGTCTAAATAATAAACAATAGGTTTTACAGGTTCAACTAATTCACCTCTTTTATAAGCTTCAATATCTTTGGGAATTAATTTCCAACGTCTTAAATATGTTTTTTTATCAGATTTTAAGGCTTCACTGCTATAATCATATTTACTCATGGTAAACCAACCAACACGTTGATCGTAAAGACGTGATTGCATTGGTATTTCTGGCAATAAAATCATTGATTGATTCATTTGCACACTAATGGTTTCGTCTCCTGTGTTTACCGGTGGATTAGACGCATTATAGGTAAAATCTTGTATGACTTCAATATTTTCAGGGAAACTCTTAACAGAATTGATAAAACTTCGTGATTTATCTAAATTCTTAACCTTATATGTAGAACGTAATCTTGACGATAACCCACTAATGGCTTTAACATCTGAACCGTAAAAACTAGTTACATCAATAACGACTGAAGACGAATCTTTAGAAAAGGCCGCGATATCAAAAGCATATAATGTAGGTTCGTAGTTATTCGATTTTACAGAAACGTTAATTGGTAAACTATCTTCAGCTACTGCACTCGACGATTTTTCTTTAATAAGAATTTTGTTTTTAAAACGTTCCCAATTAATCATTCGTGTATTGGTTTTAGTGCCGGCATTGACATAACCTCCCCCTAAATTTGAAGGTAGTTTAGAAAAACGACTGACCAAGAGCATATCTGTATCTAAATACTTCATTGGAATTTCAAAATAGTATGTTTCACCAACTAAATGCACATCAAACAACCCCTTATCCGAAATAGCATCTTTTGTAATGACCTTATCATAGTCTTTAATTTTACTAGTACTCTTTTTAGGAAGTTGTGTTTTTGATTGTGCCGTTTGGCTATTCGTTTTTTTCTTACGGATAGATTGCGCTGTTGCACAAGACACTAAGACAAACGAACATAGTGCGAGGGTTAAAATTTTTCTCATGAGTGGATAGCTGATTAATTGAAAATATTGTTAAATATAAATAATAGAATTTTAGTTTTTAGGTAATTTCTTAAAAGCTGTTAAAATCTATGCTTTTTACCTATTTCTAAAGTACTTTTGCACAAAATTTAATACGATGCCAAAATTGTTACCTGTTTTTAGGATTATAGCTTTGTTAGAAGGTATTTCTTATATCCTATTATTATTTATAGCGACACCTATAAAATATATTTATGAGGAACCGCAATACGTAAAATTATTAGGAATGCCTCATGGTCTTTTGTTTATGGCTTATGTCGTTATAGCGGTATTAATAAGTAATGATATGAAATGGCCTACACGTACACTTTGGATTGTTTTATTGGCTTCTATTATTCCTTTTGGAACGTTCTATATTGATAAAAAATACTTAACTAAACCTCGTCGTGCTTAACATAAGACATCTTTTATATGATTTTCTAATCGAAAACGGCTTATCTGAGGATACTTCCAAGTATCTTAACATGCTTGGGCTTCTCTTGGCATTACTATTAATTGCGTTTATAATTGATTATATAACGAAACGCTTTTTATGGAGATTTTCTGCTGGGGTAGCTAAGCGTACCAAAACTGATTTTGACAATATTCTTATCGCTAATAAGCTTCCTAGAAACGTAGCCCATATTATTCCATTATTAATTCTAATTGAATTTATCCCTCAGGTCTTTACCGATTTCGAAGTTGCTCAAAACATTATCGAAAAAACCTTGAAGGTTATAACAATTGTTCTTACCCTTCAAATTATTAGAAGTCTTTTAAGTTCTGTAAAAGATTATCTTAAAACATTATCGCGATATAAGGATAAACCTATAGATAGTTACGTACAAGTCTTTATGATTTTTGCGTGGCTTCTTGGCTTCTTTTCAATTTTAGCCATAATAACTGGAGTCTCATTTTTTCAATTTGCCACGACTTTAGGTGCGGCCTCTGCTGTAATTTTATTGATATTTAAAGATACCATCTTAGGTTTTGTTGCTAGTATCCAAGTTTCGATAAACGATATGGTACGCATTGGTGATTGGATTACGTTTGAAAAATATGGTGCCGACGGTGATGTTATTGAAATTAATTTAGCGACTGTTAAAGTCCAGAATTGGGACAAAACAATAACAACAATTCCCACGTATGCATTAATTTCAGATTCGTTTAAGAACTGGAGAGGGATGATGGATTCTGGAGGACGCCGCATTAAACGTTCCGTCATTGTTAAGACTTCTACAATTAATTTTTTAACCGATGAAGATATAGAACGATTTAGTAAAATTCAATTGGTTTCAGACTATTTAAAAACCCGTTCTGCAGAAATTGAAAATTATAATAATACCCATAATATCGATAAATCGGTTTTAATCAATGGCAGAAACCTAACCAATTTTGGTGTGTTTAGAAAATACCTTCAAACGTATATAGAAAATCATTCAGCCATAAATAAAGACATGACTTTAATGGTGCGCCAATTAGAGCCTACTCCACAAGGAATCCCTATGGAAGTTTATGCCTTTAGCAGTGATCAACGTTGGAAGAATTATGAATATATCTTAGGCGACATATTTGACCATATACTCGCTTCTGTAAACTATTTTGATTTAGAGATTTACGAGCTCTCTCTCGGAAAGAACGACTAACTATAATCGATCTTTTACAAACTCAACTTCCGTTTTTCCATGAGGTGCTGGTTTTCCATCAGCGCCTAAATTGACCATAACGATATTGTCTACGGTTAATATGGTTTCTCTGGTCATTTTATTTCGAGCTTCGCACTTTAAGGTCAATGATGTTTTCCCGAATTTGACAACTTCAATACCTAATTCAACAATATCTCCTTGTACAGCAGAACTCATAAAATTAATTTCGGATATGAATTTGGTTACAATTTTTGAATTTTCGAATTGAATAATGGTATAAAGTGCTGCTTCTTCGTCTATCCAAGCTAAAAGTTGTCCTCCAAATAAAGAACCATTTGGGTTTAAGTCTTCAGGTTTTACCCATTTCCTAGTATGAAATCTCATCATTTGATTTATCTATTTTTTGTATTTATAAACTCAAAGATAACCCTTAACTTAAAATAATTGGTATTGAATAGTATTACATTTATGAATAACAAAATCAGTAATGTTAATAAGAGCGTTAACAACATGTTTTTACTATAAATTGTGCATAAAACTAATTACTTAATTTTAATGTAGAATTAATCCTTAATAAAACCATATCATGTCCACTAGATCAGAAGACCTACTATCGATTAGACCCGAAATTGCATCTGCTAAAGTTTATGAAGGAATGCGTGCTGAAGAGTCGTTTCAGAATATAACTTTACGCCCCATTATAAAGCTACAGCATAATTTAATCATTGCTGTTTTTAGTCATTATATTTTTAAACGCAAAAATGTATTTTTCGAATTATCCTTACCTAAACAACTCGACTATATTGATCATGCCATTCAAAAAGATCTAAAACTACGAAACTCTTTGAAAGGAATGATTATAGGTCAGTTTACGGTTGAAGAATATGAACTATACATACAAAACTCTTCCGCTTTAAATAAACGTATGATGACCATAGTAAAAGAACGCTTAATCAATAGTATCCAACTTTTTATAAAACCTCCAACTTTAAAGACGGCTTAGTCTCCTTTAATGAACATAAAAACTGCTCGATAGTATCACTTTTTATATCACACTAAGCATGGTAAAAGTTGACCTAGAGGCTTCTGAGTATTACGTTATTTCTCTAGCATCACCTCTAGGGCAATTACTTAAGTATCGTAAAACAGGCGACCAATTTCAGTTTAATAATAAAAGCTATCTCATTAAAGCAGTATTATAATAATGACTCTCCATTTAAATTCGTTGTAAGCACATCACTCATGTAGTTAAAGAATGGTCTCACATTTTTAAACGCCTGATTAACGTTGTTTAAAAAATCATCGGCCAACACTTCTTGGTCGGTATATTTTTTAACGAAGATAAATTGTTTCCGTCTTATTAAGTCTATTGAAGGATGCTCCTTATCAAAGCCTTTAGGTGCTGTCTTAAGCTCATCTCCTGTAAAACCACCCCAAGTGGTTTTAAATGTTTGATTGTTTAAAATAGCGCGCATTTCGCTATCATCCATTTCAAATTCTTTCCTTATCCGTAACAACTCTTCTTTGCTAGGGTCCCAAAACCCTGTTGCAATAAACGATTCATCATTAGGTTGAATATGTAAATAATAACCACCTCTTAGTTCTGGCTTCTTTCTAGCAAACGAACCTCCAAAGTGCGTTTTATAAGGTAACTTATTTTTAGAAAAACGCACATCCCTATAAATTCTAAACATCTTAATGTTTTCAATCTGATCATGAGCACTCATTAATTCTCCTAAATAATTATACGCCTCCTTTACCTTTCCTTCAATAACTTTAAATTCAGGTTTATGATCATTGAACCAGTCACGGTCATTATTTTTTTCGAGTTTTTTAAAAAAAGTAAATGTTTCTTTTGGAATAGAATGACTCATAAGGCTTAAGAATATTGAATTATTGTTTAGTATATAAAAATATAAAAAGCCATCGAGACGACGGCTTTTTACTTTAATATTTACACTTTTGTTTATTCATCAATGGCATCTCCAACATCATCTGCTACGTCTTCGATAGCATCACCAGTATCGTCTACTGCATCTTCAATCTTATCTCCTGTAGATTTTTGTTCTCTACAACTCGTTGTCATTAGACTTAAACTAAATAGGGCTATAAATAAATAACTAAATTTTTTCATTGATTTTGATTTTAATGGTTAATGTATATTACAAATATCTACAATACAACATCATCTGATTTGCTCTTATCCTAAGAGTTTTAACGCTATTAAAAAGCACAATTCAGTTTAAAAGACTGTTTAGTTCCTAGACGGTGAAGTTTTCTGTTTTACAGATTCGATATCTAAATTATTACTGAACTGTAACGTTCTAATTGGAAAGGGAATATTGATCCCATCAGCATCGTATGCTTTTTTGATTTCTATAATGGCTTTCGTTTTTGCCCTTAATTTTTCAAGCATACTTTCTGCATCAATCCAAAATCGACATAAGTAGTTAATGGAACTATCACCAAATTCTGTATAATAAAATTCAACATCATCTGACGATTCAACCTGATTAAAAGTTTTAGCAATAACATCTTTAGTGAGCTGTTGTACTTTTTCTAAATCGGACTCATAACCTACTCCACATTCTATAAAGACTCTCATTTTTGTGGTAAGGGAATAGTTTTTCAAGGGATTATCTAAAATGGTTTTATTAGGAATAATAACAATATTATTATCGGCTTCTTTAAGCGTAAAATCTTTAAGGTTAATATCTATAACCTCACCTGAAAACCCTGTTGTCTCTACCCAATTACCAATTTGAATTTTCTTTCTAAAAGACAAAACAAGTCCAGCAAACGTATTAGCAATAGTCCCTTGTAGTGCTAAACCAATCGCCAAACCTACAACTCCTGCACCAGCTAGCAAGGATGTTAAGGCTTTTCCTAAATTTAAAATCCCTAAAGCAATAAATAAGCCGAAGGCTACAACTAACACAGCGACAACCCTAGCCATAGCATTTTTTATAGAATCTTGTTCAATACGCTTAGAGACGATTCGTTTAACAAGTCGTCTAACATATTTAGCTGCAAAATATGAAGCGATCATTACGATAATAGCTAAAATAAAATTTGGAATATTCTCTATTATGGCATTAAACCAACCGATTAATTTATCTATTAAATTTCCTAGTGCTGTATTGAATTGTTCTCTCATATAGTCATTGAATTTTTAGATCGACTTACGCCTATGTGCAAAGATCTATAGGATAAGTAAAGAAACTTTGCTCTTATCCTATGAGTTTTAACGCTAATCCATAAGGGTTAACCCTAATTCTATCTTTAAACTTTTAGAATATAAACTTTTACACCTGAGAATTCTAGATCCAACGCTATATAAATTAAAATAATTTCAATACAGGAATTTAAGGCAACTAAAACAACAAGTATTACTGGTAACAATTATAAAACGTAACGTGGTTAATAATTGTTTCAGAATAAACTTGTGAGGTATAATAATATTTACTATTATGCACAACTTTTAAAACAGACATTATATTTATGGGTAGACCAGCAACAAGACCAACAGCACTAAAGGACGGTTTCTATAT
This sequence comes from Winogradskyella sp. PC D3.3, assembly GCF_054366245.1. Taxonomy (NCBI): domain Bacteria; kingdom Pseudomonadati; phylum Bacteroidota; class Flavobacteriia; order Flavobacteriales; family Flavobacteriaceae; genus Winogradskyella; species Winogradskyella sp. PC D3.3. The sequence goes on from NZ_CM135962.1 coordinate 3,026,018, forward strand.
TGAGATTAGAAACAAAGGCTCAAAATCAGGCGTAAAACTTTACAGTGGAACTAAATTACAGATGCATCGCGCTATAAAAATGTACGAACGCTCTAAAGAAGTTATCATTTTAGGTGAATCTGTCAATGGAAAATTTGTGGATAAAGAACCAAAACTTCACGTTGCAGATTAAATCAACGTATTTTTTATATAACTAATTTTCTATAGGAGTTAGTGTTTAAATTAAGTTTTCATAAATTGTTGATATAAAAGCTCTTAGTTACACTTTTAAATAAATCAATTTAATCAGCATTATTATGTCAAGTTCTATTAACAAACTACCTATTAGCTTTTGGATTATCAGTGTTTTAGCATTATTATGGAATAGCGCTGGCGTAATAGCTTATTTAACACGAGCTTTTATAACAGATGACGTCATTGCACAATTACCTAAAGCGCAACAAGCAGAATTCTTAGTAGAATATCCTGTTTGGTATACAGCAGCATTTGCTTTAGCTGTTTTTTGTGGAGCTTTAGGATGTATAGCCTTATTAATACGAAAAAAATGGGCTTATACATTATTTATTATTTCGGCATTTGCTGCTATTATTCAACATGTGTATTTATTTACACATGTAGAAATGACATTAGCAATGTTAATAATGCCAATACTAGTAATTGTTGTTTGCCTCCTTTTAATTAAGTATTCAAAACATGCGATTTCCAAAGGATGGATGAAGTAAAAAAACGTAACCAACCAATCTCAAAGAGGTACTAGTTATATAATAATTAGTACCTTTTTTATTTAAAATCTACGGAATGTAATATTAAGCCAGATGCCGGTGCAATATAATCCATCACTTCAGTACTTTCATTTTCTAAGGTTTCTTTGATATAATCTAAAGTAACCTCTCCTCTACCCAATTTTATAAGGCAACCAAACATCAATCGAATTTGGTTTCGCATAAAGCCTTTACCAATCACTTTGAATACATACGATTTTTCAGGAAAAAAATTAGCCGTATAAATATTATTATCTACTATTTCTGAAGATTCGATTGTTCTCACATATTCTCCTCTGTCTGTAGCACGATAGCAATAGGTTTTAAAATTGTGAGTACCTTCAAATAATTTGGCGCCTTGTTTCATTAAATCCACATCCAGCGGTTCGAGAATTGTAGTTAAAATAGGAGCGCAAAATGGATGGTTTTTTTGACCTTCAGAAAAGACATAATGATACTCTTTTAACTTTGAATCTTGTATAATATTAAATTTTTTATCGACTTCTTCTACAGACAAAGCCCTAATATCTTGCGGTAGATTATGATTAAATAGATCTAAAAAAGCATCAAAATCTTGAATTGGTTCATTATAAATAAATAATTCTAAAGCAGCTTCATTAGCAGAGACCATAGCATCTGTTCGGCCAGCGCCTAAAGTCTTAAATCGTATATCTTGAAGAATATACTTTAACGTACGATCAATCATTAGGTGTACCGTTTTTACATCGGGTTGCTTTTGCCAACCATGAAAACGATAGCCTAAATATTGTAATTTAATGAGATAATAATAACGTTTATCAAACATAGTGGCAAGAACGCTAATTTCTTTAAGATTCCAAAAGCAATGCTTACTTTTATAGTACAAAACTAAAAATTTGAAAAGACTTTACCCTTTTGATCCTTTAATAAAACATCATATCATTATTAGTTTATTATTAGCTAGTTGGGTTTTTGTTTTTTTATACTTCACAGAACCACTAGATGTTAATGAATTATCAAATAATGAAAAATTAGTTTATTTACCTAGTTATGGATTAGTCGTGGGATTTTGTTATTTGTTATTCTTACCCTTTCAAACCTATTTATATCACAGGTTAAAAAAACAATGGTTAATTTTTAGCGAATTAAGCTTTATACTCACGTTTTGTATAGTTACTATAACCATTTCACGGTGTTACTATTTATTCGTCGTTGTAGCAAATGAACCTAATCCCTATACTTTAGCTTATATGCTAACAGCAATATATCTTCCTGCAATTATTACAATCTTACCTATTATATTAATTGGAAGATTTAGTTTTGGAAAGTATTATGAAAAACAACTCGAAGATCAAAAGATCGAAATTAAAGGGGAAGGCAATTACGAAGGGTTACGCCTGCAACTGAATGACGTTATTAGTATACAATCTTCAGATAATTATATTGAAGTTTTCTACCTCACGGGTAACACCTTGAAAAAAACATTAATTAGAAATAAACTTTCAATTATTGCTGATGACTTTCCGGAATTACTTCGCACGCATCGATCCTATCTTATTAATCCTTTTCATTTTCAACAATGGAAAACGGAAAATGGAAAGCGTTTTGTAATCCTTAACCACCAAATAAAAGTCCCCATTTCTAAAACCTACCAAAAGGCTACAAAATTAGCGATTAATTCCGCCACAAACTAAGGTCATTTCACCCCAAACCCCTATTCTTATTGAATAAATATCATTTTCATAATTAAGTTTGCTTCAAGAAAGTTTAACACCAAAACAGCTTAATTATGAGAACACTATTCACTTTTAGTATCGTATTATTTATTTTAACATTCAATGGAAATGCTCAAGAAGTCCAAAAAGAAATCTTAATCGTAGGTACGATGCATACAGTTCCAAAAATTGTTAAAAACAGTTATAAACCCATGCTAAGGCGCGCTAAGACATATAACCCTACAGCGATTTATGTAGAAAGTCCAAGAGGAAACGATACGTTAAGTTGGGAATATTTAAAAGACGGCTGGTCAGAAAGTTACAAAGCATTTTATTATTTATCGGATTCAATCCAAAGTGTATTTAAACCTAATGTAAAAAAATATCATACTATTCTCGAAAAATCTTTTTCAGATATGACTTCTGAAGATTTAGATTTTATGATCTCAACGTTTGCTTATAATAGAGATAATGCTAATCATGAATTTTACAATTATATAAAAACATACGGTATACAAGGTTCTAAAAAACCAACACGTTATGAAGATGGCGATCTTACTTTTAAGCTTGCTTTGTATCAAGACCTAAAATTATTAACTTCTATGGACGACCAAAGCACCAATAGGGAATATCATGAAGCATGGTCAAAATGTAGTAAAGAAGGGCAATCTAATGGAAATAACACTATTAATCACAAACTAAATAAAAAGGCCTATAATGCTGCTATTTTACCTGCCATCTTTAGAGGTTTAGGTAAACACACCAACAAAAGAAAATCTTTAGAACAATTACATCTATCTAGTTCATTTACGTATGTTACTATTAAAACCGAAGGCTGTACGCAAGGCGAAATTTATTGGAATCAACGCAACATGAAAATGGCTAAAAACATAGGAGAACAAGTTATGGCTTCAGACTCAAAACGAAATATTGTTATTGTTGGAGCTTCTCATGTTATTGGATTAGAAAGCGAGCTAAAGACTAACTATCCAGAATTAAAAATTGTTCTTGCTGGTGAATAAAACTTTCTTAAAATTACTGCAAAAACAAAAACAGCCATAATTTTTACAATTATGGCTGTTTCTAATTAAAGTACTGTTTTTCCTGATATACGAATTATCTAATGATTAGTTTTTCAATTCTTCTTTCATTTGTGTTATTATCTAACTCTACAATATACACACCAGACGTTAACTGACTAACATCAATAGATTGACTTGTATTATTAGTATTTAAAACATTAGTTAAAACAAGGCGACCATTAACATCAAATAATTTTGCTTCAGTTGTATTTTCTAATTGACCATTAATATTAATTGTCTTAGCAGCATTATTAACATAAATTTTTACAGCCTCCATATCTACATTAATTACACTAAGTGCATTAGTTTCAAATCTAAGGTAAAATCGTCCTGTTCCACTTAAATTAACAGCTGGAGTAAATACAAAATCGGATGTATTTAATAAGGTCACTGTATTACTCACAGTATCTTCTAAATACATGTTGGTATCATCAGACATATCACTTTCAGCGATACTAATAGTTAGCTCTTGACCTTGAGGGGCATTAACACCCAATGGCACAACAACATTACTCATGGATGAGTTATTGAAAGCTTGAATAGCTAATGGAATCTCTAAACTATTGTCCATTAAACTAGAATAAATTGAAAATGCTGGTGGATTTGATCCGAATAAACTAGCGTCATAACCAGGATCTAATCCCTCTGAAGCATTGCTATTAAAATAAAAATCTGTAGAATATAAAGAACTACCTGAACTTAAATTTAATTTGATATGTCCATAATGTGATGATACTGCATCTCTAGAAGACTCAATATTTGTAGATCCACCTGAACGCATACTAGTCGTAAAATCAATTGAACCACCGCCTGTTTTAGATTTAACAAAAAAGGCTTGTCCTGGAGCAATTAATTCTGTTACACCTGCTAGTTCAGTAGTTAGTTGATTCAAAATTCTCCATGGATTAGAACTATTACCTGTATAACAGTAAATGGCCATACTTTCTGGATCTAATTGACTAGAATTGGTCGCGTAAAAAGTATTAAAATCTATATATGATGGATATGGATTTCCTATTAAATTCCAAGAATCACCATCACCAGCGTTAGTAATTGCTACTCCTGAAACATTACCTGTTTCAACAGCTCCGGTATAAATCAAATTATTTCCATCAGAAGTAGCTGCTCTATAACCATTTCCTGCTGCAAGAACATGTGTAGCATCTCCTAATATATCAAGATTATTATAAGCCCCTGCTGAGGTAACAAAAGGAGCAAATGCCTTCATCGTTAACAATGACGGATTACCAGGCAAATTCGTATTAGCTAATGAAAATGCAGAAAATAGCTGTCCTGAAAGCGGTGCTGAAACTAATTCATTTGTTCCAAATATTGCTGTCTGTCTGCTATAGGTTACATTACCTACAATAGTTCCATCAGAAATTAAGCTAGAAAATTCTCCTGCCGTAGAATTTAATAAAACATTAGCTGTAACTGTTACTCCAGAGTTAATCGTTATAGAAGCACCTGCTTCTATCGTTATTAGGCTAAGTGTAAGATTTGTATCGATAACAATAGTTCCAGATTGAACGACAATTAAATCAGCAATGTTTAAGCCAATTACTAATGGATCTCCAACAACCCAACCATCATTATAAATATGTGTTACAGGAATATCAAAAGCACTTCGTTCAAGATTATCATTTTCTGAAGAAACATTTAGAGCATTTTCATAAGCTTCGGTAGATTTATATTCTGACTCATAAGCGGTTGAGTCAAAATAATTTTGGTCACCTGGTTCGTATTGACCTTGTAATTGGTTTTGGATATTGTATCCAGATTCAAATTGCTGCGCCTTTGATAAATTAGAAAAGCACAATGCAGATAAAAAAATTAAAGTAGGTTTATAGTTTTTCATGAGATAAGGGTTTTTGTTAAACATTTCTGTTCCACAAACTTATGAAATCCAAAAACCTATTCGTTGAAATTCAAATTTTATCGATTAAATTTTTTTATTTTCGATAAAAATCAAATAAATACGATAAACCACTTATTTAATCGATAAACAGTGCAGGTAGCTTAAATTTCATCAAAACTCTCTAAAACCCTACCTTAAACACTGATAATCAGTTAGTTATATTGCAATTATTTCGAATTTCGTTGTTGAAGAACAGATACGACATCACTAAGCCTAAAGCCTTTAGCTTGCAATAGCATTAAATAATGGAACAATAAATCTGCATTTTCCTGTAAGAAAAGTTCATCATTATCGTCTTTTGCTTCAATAACAACTTCCACAGCCTCCTCTCCTACTTTTTGTGCGATTTTGTTAATTCCTTTTGCGAATAAAGATGCAACATAAGACCTTTCTGAATCTGCTTCTTTTATTCTAGACGTAATAGTATCTTCTAATTGCGAAATAAAACCATAAGACACTTCATTGGTTTCATTCCAGCAAGTATCTGTTCCTTTATGACAAGTGGGACCTTTAGGGGTTACTTTTATTAATAAAGAATCACTATCACAATCGAGTTTGATATTTACTAAGTTTAAAACATTACCACTTTCTTCACCTTTTGTCCAAAGCCTTTGCTTTGTTCTACTAAAGAAAGTTACCAATTTAGTTTCTATGGTTTGCTTTAGAGCTTCAGCATTCATATACCCTAACATTAATACTTTATTAGTGCTAGCGTCTTGAATAATTGCTGGCACAAGACCGTCTGGGTTTTTATTGAAATCTACGTTCATAGTTATTGTTATGTTGTTTGAGCGTTTAACCTTAGAATTCGCTCGAACAGACGTTATTAATTATAATCTTACTGCTATACCTTTATTATGTAAGGCTTCTTTTAATTCAAAAATGGGGATTTCACCAAAATGAAATACACTTGCCGCTAATGCCGCATCTGCTTTTCCTTCTTTAAAAGTATCGACGAAGTGCTGAATCGTTCCTGCACCTCCAGAAGCTATTATTGGAATGTTCACTAAATCTGAAAGTTTTGCTAATGCTTTGTTTGCGAATCCAGCCTTAGTTCCATCATGGTTCATGGATGTAAATAATATTTCACCTGCACCACGTTGTTCGACTTCTTGTGCCCAATCGAATAAATTTAATGTTGTTGGAATAGTACCTCCTGCTAAATGGACTAACCATTCTCCATCAACTTCTTTAGCATCAATAGCAACCACTACACATTGACTTCCAAATTTATCTGAAAGCTCATTGATTAATTTTGGTCGTTTTACAGCCGAAGAATTAATAGAGACTTTATCTGCTCCACAATGCAACAAGTCATCCACATCTTCCACAGATGAAATTCCTCCACCTACTGTAAACGGTATATTAACTTGTTCTGCTACTTTTAAAACCATATCGTGCATGGTTTTACGGTTTTCTAAAGTGGCTGAGATATCTAAGAATACTAATTCATCAGCTCCTAAATCAGCATACTGCTTCGCTAATACTACAGGATCACCAGCATCTCTTAAATCTACAAAGTTCACACCTTTTACGGTCCTTCCGTTTTTAATGTCCAAACAAGGGACTATTCGTTTTGTTAACATAATTTCGCTTTTAGGAATTAGCCTTTAGATATTAGCTAAAAGCTAACACAACTAATCGCTATTTTATAAAAATCGTTCTAATTCTTTTAAACTTATTCTGTTTTCATAAATGGCTTTACCAATAATGACACCTTCACAACCTATATCTTTTAGTGCTTCTAAATCATTAACACCAGATACTCCTCCAGATGCTATAAGGTTTACAGACTGCACACCACTACTATTGCTACAAGCTTCAATTATATTTTTATAAAGTTCAATTGATGGGCCTTCAAGCATTCCATCTTTTGAAATATCTGTACAAATCACGTACTTAATTCGTTTTCTTTGATAATCTTTTATAAATGAAATGACTTCCTCTTTACTATTATCTTGCCAACCGTTTATTGCTATTTTACCCTTATTACTATCGGCACCCAAAATGATTTTCTGTGGTCCGTATTTAGACAACCAACCTTCAAAGATTTCCCGATCACTAACAGCAATACTGCCTCCAGTTATTTGTCTTGCGCCACAATTAAAAGCCACATTTAAATCTTCACTAGATTTTAATCCTCCACCGAAATCAATTTTCAGATTCGTCTTAGAAGCAATTACTTCTAAAACTTTATAATTAACAATGTGTTTTGCTTTCGCTCCATCTAAATCAACCAAATGCAAGTATTCAATACCTGAATCTTCAAAAGCCTTGGCGACTTCTAGTGGATTTTCGTTATATATTTTTTTGGTGTCGTAATCGCCTTTGGTTAAACGCACACATTTTCCTTCTATAATATCTATGGCTGGTATTATTCTCATGCTTACTTCCCACAAAAGTGGGAATCTCTTTTTTTAATTAATACTCTATTTCTATCGAGACCTTTCGACTGCGCTCAAGGCGACATTTATTATTGTTTTAAAACCTTATAATTTTAAAAAATTCTTTAGTAACTGTTCTCCTGCTTTGCTACTCTTTTCTGGGTGAAATTGAACACCAAAGAAATTGTCGTTTTCTAATGCCGAAGCATATTCTAATTCGTAATCAGACGTGGCAATAGATGCCTCGCACTGTTCTGCATAATAACTATGCACAAGGTACATGTATTCTTTTTCTTTTATCCCTTTAAATAAATCGGATTTGAGATTAGAAATTGTGTTCCATCCCATTTGTGGGACTTTAACGTTATTAGAAAATCGTTTTACATTGACATCAAAAATACCAAGTCCGGTGGTATCACCTTCTTCACTATGACTACACATTAATTGCATGCCTAAACAAATCCCCAAAACAGGTTGTTTTAAGGTTGGAATTAATTGATCTAATCCACTTTGTTTTAGTTTTATCATTGCCGAACTCGCTTCGCCAACCCCCGGAAAAATCACTTTATCTGATGTTATAATTTCTTCAGGACTATCCGTTAAAATAGCGTCATATCCTAAACGTTGAAAGGCAAATTGTATACTTTTAATATTTCCAGCTCCGTAATTTACTATTGATAGTTTCATTGACATTTTATTGTCATTCCTGCGAAAGCAGGAATCTAATTATTTAATTTTTCAAAGTGGATTCCTGCTTTCGCAGGAATGACAAATCATTACAGCATTCCTTTAGTACTTGGTAAAATCATTTTTTCGACATCTTGTTTAACGGCCATTTTAATCGCTTTTGCAAAGGCTTTAAATATGGCTTCAATTTTATGATGTTCGTTGGTGCCTTCTACTTTAGTATTCAAATTACATTTAGCTCCATCTGTAAACGATTTAAAGAAGTGATAAAACATTTCGGTAGGCATTTTCCCAATCATTTCACGTTTAAATTCGGCTTCCCAAACCAGCCAATTTCGACCACCAAAATCAATGGCAACTTGTGCTAAACAATCGTCCATAGGCAAAGAGAATCCGTAACGTTCTATACCTAATTTATTTCCTAAGGTTGTAGCAAACACTTCTCCTAAAGCAATGGCTGTATCTTCTATGGTGTGGTGTTCATCAACGTCTAAATCACCATCTACCTTAATATTTAAATCGAGTTGCCCATGACGTGCAATTTGATCTAGCATATGATCAAAAAATGCAATTCCGGTAGCGATGTTGCTTTTCCCTGTTCCATCTAAATTAATATCAATTTTAATTTTAGTTTCATTGGTGTTTCTTTCGATGCTTCCAACGCGTTCTGTGGTTTTAAGAAATTTGTAAATCGCTTCCCAATCATTAGTTTCTAAAGCTATATAGTCTTCCAATTCATTATTACTTACTGTAACTTCATCGGTTCCTAAATTGGTGTTGTCATTTATAAAAATGCCTTTTGCACCAAGGTTTTTAGCCAATTCAACATCAGTAAGGCGATCTCCAATTACAAATGAATTCTTTAAGTCATAAGGTTCCGAAAAATACTTAGTCAACAAACCTGTATTTGGCTTACGTGTCGGAGCATTATCTTTAGCAAATGTCCTATCGATAAACTGCGCTGCAAAAACCACTCCTTCGGCTTCAAACGTCTTAATCACGAAATTATGAACAGGCCAAAAGCTGTCTTCAGGATACACTTCCGTCCCTAAACCATCTTGGTTGGTAATCATTACAATTTCGAAATTCAATTCTTTTGCAATTTTGCTTAAATATTGAAACACTTTCGGATAGAACTCTAATTTTTCAAATGCGTCAATTTGTTCGTCGGCAGGTTCTTTAATTAAAGTTCCGTCTCTGTCTATGAATAATACTGTTTTTTTCATAATACTTTCCCACGAAAGTAGGAATCTGTTTTTATTAAACTTCTTTTAATACCTACAAGGTTTTGAAAACCTTACAGGTTATTTAATGCTTGAATTAATTTTTCATTCTCCGCTTCCGTGCCTACTGAAAATCGCAAGCAGTTGTCGCATAATGGCTGATTCGTTCTATTTCTCACCACAATGCCCAGCGCCACCAATTGCTGATAGCGTTTATTAGCATCATCTACTTTAGCTAGGATGAAATTGGCATCAGAAGGATACACTGTTTCTATAAAACGAATAGACTTTAATGCTTTTCTCAATTTTTTCCTTTCTGTGATAATCATTTTCACCTCATTATCAACAGCATTCATAGCGTTTAAACGCTCTAAAGCTTTATCTTGAGAGAGTTGATTAATATTATACGGTGGTTTTATTTTATTTAATACTGAAATAATTTCTTGCGACGCGTAGCAGATACCTAAACGAATTCCGGCTAAACCATACGCTTTAGACAAGGTTTGTGTGATTATTAAATTCGGAAATTCATCCAAGCGACTTAACCAACTTTCTTTTTTTGAAAAATCAATATAAGCTTCATCAATCACCACAATACCTTGAAATTCATTAATTAATTCCTCAATTCTTTTAGCTTCAAAACTATTGGCTGTTGGATTATTTGGAGAACACAAAAACAACAGTTTAGTATGTGAATGCGCGGCACGTGATATCTCGTCAAAATTTGGCTGAAAATCCCTAGTTAAAAGAATTTCAATATTTTCAACCGCATTAAGATTTGCTAAAACACTATACATACCATATGTTGGTGGTAATGTGATAACCTTATCGCGATTAGGTTCACAAAACGCTCTAAATATTAAATCTAAAACTTCATCACTTCCATTTCCTAGTAAAATTTGGCTCGTTGGAACACCTTTTAATTCAGACAAACGCGCTTTTACATTAGTTTGTTGAGGATCTGGATACCGATTCACATCGGTATTAAAAGGATTCTCGTTAGCATCAATAAAAACCATGCCATCAGTGATGTCCTTATATTCATCTCGTGCTGAGGAATATGGCTTGATGGTTTTTATGTTTTCTCTTATGAAATTATTTAAGTTGAAATTTTTCTTCATTTTAATTGCTTCTCGATATAATTTCTCGTTCCTCGAAATCACTCGAAGTGACGATCTTACTCATTTATTAAATCTTTTAATCTTAAGCTTACCGCATTTTTATGTGCCTGTAACCCTTCTGCTTCTGCCATTAATTCAATAGCGTTTCCAATGTTTTGAATACCTTCTTTTGATATTTTCTGAAAGGTCATACTCTTTTGAAAGCTATCTAAATTAACTCCAGAATAGGCTTTTGAAAACCCGTTAGTTGGTAAGGTATGATTGGTTCCTGAGGCATAATCGCCCGCACTTTCTGGTGTGTAATTCCCGATAAACACAGAACCGGCATTGCTAATGTTATCTACAAAGAAATCATTGTCCGTTGTTGCCACAATAAAATGTTCCGGACCGTATGCATTAATAAGCTCTAACGCTGTTGCATTAGAATCCACCACGATAGATTTTGAATTTGAAATTGCTTTTTCTGCCATAGTTTTTCTTGGTAAAACAGCCAATTGCTTTTCCACTTCTGATGAAACCTTATCCGCAAATGCTTTAGATGTGCTTACCAAAATCACTTGACTATCACTACCGTGTTCTGCCTGACTTAATAAATCTGAAGCCACATAAGCCGCATTTGCCGATTCATCTGCCATGACCAATAATTCACTCGGGCCAGCTGGCATATCTATAGCAACACCATATTTTGTTGCTAATTGTTTTGCTACGGTTACAAACTGGTTACCAGGACCAAAAATCTTGTAAACTTGCGGAATGGTTTCTGTACCGAACGTTAAACCTGCAACAGCCTGTATGCCACCAACTTTTATGATTTTAGTAACGCCACAAAGATTTGCTGCGTATAAAATTTCATTAGCTATTTTTCCTTCTTTATTTGGAGGCGAACAAAGCACAATCTCCTTACAGCCTGCAATTTGAGCAGGAACCACTAACATTAAAACAGTAGAAAACAAAGGAGCTGTTCCGCCTGGAATGTATAAACCCACTTTTTGAATTGGTCGTTTTTCTTGCCAGCACTCTACACCAGCCATGGTTTCTACAAAAACTTTATCCGTTTTTTGAGCACAGTGAAATTTTTCAATATTCGTTTTTGCTAGTTGAATGGCCGCTTTTAAATCGTCATTTACAAGTTTTGAAGCTTGTTCTATTTCTGATTTTGAAACTATATTATTCTCAAGTGCTACTCCATCGAACTTCGTCGTGTATTTTTTTATAGCCTTATCACCGTCTTCTTTGACCTTTTTGAATATCTCGTCAACAGTAGCTTCAATCACTTCCACGGATTTAGTTGGTCGTTGTAAAAGCTCTAACCAACTCGATTTATCTGGATTATTGTATAATTTCATTTCACCTCTTAATTTAATGAGTAATTTGATGCTCTAATATATTCTATTAAAGCACCATATTTTCGATTGGACAAACTAAAATGCCTTCTGCACCATTCGCTTTTAATTCATCAATAATATTCCAAAAATCATTTTTGTCTATTACAGAGTGCATTGAACTCCAGCCTTCCCTAGCTAGTGGTAAAATCGATGGACTATTCATTCCTGGTAGAATTCTTATAATCTCATCAAGTTTATTATTTGGTGCATTTAATAGAATGTATTTGCTCTCTCTTCCTTTTAAAACTGATTTTAATCGGAATTGAAGTTTATCTATTAAAGCTTGATTTTCTTCAGAAATCATAGGTGAAGTCGCCAACACAGCTTCTGAAGTTAATAAGACTTCAATCTCTTTTAAACCATTTTTAAATAAGGTACTTCCACTAGAAACAATATCACAGATACCATCTGCCAATCCTATGTTTGGCGCAATTTCAACAGAACCATTAATGATGTGTAAGTTGGCTTTTAGTCCTGCTTTTTCTAAAAATTGATTCACCGTATTTGGATACGATGTTGCAATGCGTTTGCCATCTAAATCTTTTAAACTTTTTGCTTTTGATGATTTTGGAACTGCGATAGAAACTTTACATTTTGAAAACCCCAAACGTTCCACAATGGTTAAATCATTTCCTTTTTCTATCAACACATTCTCGCCTATAATAGCAGCATCAACCACACCATCTCTAAGGTATTGTGGAATATCACCATTTCTAAGGTAAAACACTTCTAAAGGGAAATTTCGTGCTGAAGCTTTTAGTTGATCTTTTCCGTTATCTACAGAAATACCAATCTCCTTTAAAATTCTCATGGAATCTTCATTAAGACGACCCGATTTTTGTACTGCAATTTTTAATTTACTCATAATTAAGTTTTATAATGTCTAAGACTTCAATTGCGTTTAAAAAACAAAAAACCCGCTTGAAGTTCTCAAACGGGTTTTTAAAATATATTTTGAATTTATTCAATACACTTTCACCTCGCTTGAGCGATTATATGAAAATGATGATGTAATTGAATAAGAGTCATGTTCTTTATGTTGCTACAAATATTGTTAATTTAAATTTACTAATCCTAATTTTAATTCAAAGAATATAAATTTTTAACAAATTAATAGTATTTGCTTCTTTAATTATTGATTTCCTAAAATAATCGGTAGGCCACTATCTCCAGAACCAATAATAATCGTTTTACTATTTGGTGATTCTGAAAGTTTTACTGTAGCTTCAATACCTTTATCCTGAAGAATTTTGTCTGTTAAAGATGCACTTAGAATTCTATTTGATTCGGCTTTACCTTGTGCTTCAATAATTACTTTCTCAGCCTCTTTTCTTGCACTTTCAAGTCTAAATTCATACTCTAATGATTCTTGCTCTTGCTTTAATTTACGCTCAATTGCTTCCTTAATCGTAGAAGGCAACGTCACGTCTCTAATTAAAATATCATTTAATTGAATAAACTGTGGTTCAACAATTTTTTTAGTCTCCTCAAAAATCTCTTCTTGAATGGCATCTCTTTTACTAGAGTATAATTGTTCTGGCGTATATCGACCAACAACACTTCTTGCTGCACTTCTAATCGCTGGTTGAAGTACACGGCTTAAGTAATCTTCACCTTTTTGGTTATGTAACTTCCCTAAGCTTTTAACATCGGGTTGATACAAAATAGAAGCATCAAGTTTAATATCTAAACCATTAGACGATAATACCGCCATTTTTTCTGCAACTTCTTGCTGACGTGTTTCATAATCAATTACGCGATTCCATGGAGCAATAACATGAAACCCTGGACCTAATGGCGCTTTTTCTGGGTCTACACCTCCACTAAGTGTTTCGTATAAAACTCCAGCATGACCAGAATCTAGTGTAACAGCAGACTTTGCTAAAACTATGATTAAAAGTACAACTCCAATTAAAATCGGTAATCCAATCTTAGGTAATTTCTCCATTTCTTTATTTTTAAATTAATCCGTTATATTTTCTAATAAACCACTCAACAAATAGACTTAAAACTATTAAACCAAGTAGATATTTCCAATCTATCAAAGGTACGATATTTTTAGTGCTTTTCTGAATGGTTTTATAACGATTATCACTTAATAATCGGTCTATTAACTCATTTGCCTGCGAAGTAAAATAGGCGGCTCCATTACTGTTTTTAGCAATTATTTTTAATTTTGAAATATCTGCATTTAAGAATTGTTGTTCTACATTGTATTCTATAATTTGAAAGCTTCCTGAGGCAGCAATAGATTCTGAGTTGTGTTTTATTGTAAAATCATATAATCCAGCGTTGATGCCGCTTAAATCTACTGTATAATTCCCATTATTTAACAATAGTGGTACTTCCCTAATGCTTTCATCTTCTTTATTTTTTAGCACAATACTTAATGAAGCGGTATTGTCAAACTCATAATTTTTATTAAAATATTGAGCTGAAATAATAACGTCATCATTGCCATTATAAAATGACTTATAATCGACATTAAGACGTTTTCGTTTTTTATTAGAACTTAAGTATTGAACCAATTTATTTAAAAATTCGTCAAATTCATTAAAACTATTAGTATTAATAAAGGCTTGTGCTCTCCAACGCCAAATATCTTCTCCGTTTAAAATAGCATGCTTGGTTGCATTTGTTTCAAATGTAGCCAGCATAATATCTTCAGTAGTTATTCCGTTTACGGCTTTATATAACAGGATGTCATGTGGGACTGAAATCTTGAGTGCTCCAAACTCTGATTTTAACGGTGGAAAAGTATTAAAATCTAAATTTTCGACAATGAATGTTCCGTAATTTCTATTTAAACTTGGTTGAAAGTTTTCAGTTTGATTGGTTATGGTTTGCTTTAAATAGTCTTGCGTTTGCTGTATTAGATTCCAGTTGGTAGTTGTCCCTGAAATAATAAAAGTGTTACTTTTTTGTTCCTTAATCGCTTTTAAAACCGAATTAAAGCGATTATTGGGCTGATACAATATAATCAATTGAAAATCATTAATTTTACCTAAAACATCTTTTGGTTTTACAATTGAAACCTTACGTTGTTCATTACTTTCAATCGCTTTCTTAAGTGCTCCCAAATCGGGATGCATTCTATCGTAAACTATTGCGATATTTGTTTTTTGATCAATAACTTCTACACCAAAATTTTTAGTGTTGTTGACCTTATTCTTTTCATTCTCTAAAGCCACCAATTCAACACGATAGGTTTTTACACCAACACTATTTGCTGTCAAAGCTGTTGAAATAATTTCAGAGGATTTTAAGGCATTAAACTCAAGTGCTTTTCTAAACACTACAGTATTACCAGACCATATTTTTAGTTCTGTAATTATAGTTTCGTTTCCTGTATAATTCGCGATAATTTCAACAGGAAATTTATTTTTTAAATACACATAACGATTCACATTTAACTGTTTAATACTTAAATCTGAATGTATGGTAGAATCCCCAAGAATAATAGGATAAATAGATTGTTTTATTCCTTTAGCGATATAACTATAATCTGAGCCATAGGTTTGATTACCATCAGTCAATACTACAATTGGTGCCGTTTGATTGGCGTACACGTCACCAAATTGTTTTAAAGCTAATGCTAAATTTGATTGGTGCTCTTTAAAGTTTAAGCTATCTAATGTGTTGACTGATTTCCCAAAACTATAGGGCTGAATATTAAAACGGTCATTTAACTCTGAATTATTGGTTAATACCCCAAGAATTTCCTTTGCGTTTTCATCTTGTTGTAAATAAGAAACAGATTCTGAATTATCTACAGCAACTACTAACGTCGGTTTTTCATCAAAATAAGTAAAGGATTCGAATTTTGGATTAATCAGTAATAATAAAATGCCAAATATTGAAATTGCTCTAAGCGCGGTGAGCAGGTATTTTAACTTTGACTTTAATTTCGATTTATACAAATACTGAAACAGCGCTAATAAAAGCGCTGTAATTGCAGCAATTGTTATGTATATAATTGTTAGTTTATCCATTAAAATCTCGACAAATATCATAAGATTCTTGCCTTCGCAAGAATGATTGTTTAAGTCAACATACCTCCATCAACATTAAGCGTCTGTCCTGTTACATAAGCACTTAAGTCACTCGCTAAAAACACACAAGCATTAGCAATATCTTCTGGCGTACCTCCTCTTTTTAAAGGAATGGCGCTTCTCCAACCTTTTACGGTTTCTTCATCAAGCTTAGCTGTCATTTCGGTTTCAATAAAACCTGGTGCGATGACGTTACTTCTAATATTACGAGAGCCTAATTCTAAAGCTACAGACTTAGAAAACCCAATGATTCCGGCTTTAGATGCTGCGTAGTTTGTTTGTCCTGCATTACCTTTTACACCAACAACAGAACTCATATTAATGATAGAGCCTTTACGTTGTTTCAACATGGTGCGTTGAACAGCCTTAGTCATGTTAAAAACCGATTTTAGGTTCACTTCTATAACTTTATCAAAATCTGCTTCACCCATTCTCATTAAGAGATTATCTTTTGTGATACCGGCATTATTGACCAAAATATCGATAGCCCCAAATTCAGCTAAAACATCTTCAGCTAATTTCTGAGATTCATCGAAACTAGCGGCATTGCTTTGGTAACCTTTAGCTTTCACCCCTAATGAATTTAACTCTTTTTCTAATGCGTTAGCAGCCTCTACAGAAGAACTATAAGTAAATGCAACATTAGCTCCATGCTGTGCAAAAACTTCTGCAATTCCTTTTCCTATTCCTCTACTTGCTCCTGTAATTATGGCTGTTTTTCCTTCTAAAAGTTTCATAATCTATATGTTTGGTTAGTTATTTTAAAGTTAGTGTTTATACTGACTTTTAATTAAATAGTCTTCTCTATACTAATTATCATTTTAAGGGTCTTTTGAACCGTTTCAAATATACCAATTACAAATTGTATGAAATAAAAAAAACCTCATATTTTAACATAAATATGAGGTTTAATTTTACAACTATTTTAAACGTATTGTCCTATTGCTTTAACGTTTCAGGTTGATTGTAGTTAAAAAGAAAATCAATATCCATTTCTCTTATCGTTCCTAACTTACTTAAGGCTTCAAAATCCATATCTTTTTTATTTCCAATAACCATAACATTATACTTTTTACCTTTTATGTTATTATTAAAAAATGTTTTTAGATCTTCCATAGTCATGTTATTAATAGCATCATAAATTTCTTTACGGTTGTCATTATCAATACCACGTTTTTTCAAACCTTCATAGGTCCAGAAAATATTAGATTTAGTAATACGTTCTGAAGCAATTTTCTTTAATGTTGCTTCTTTTGCTTGATTAAATTGATCTTCTGCCTCTGGCATATTGGTCATTAATTCCATCATAGCATTTACAGCTTGTTCTAATTTATTAGCTTGTGTCCCTACATAAGCCATAGTGTAATCTGGTTGTCCAGCCTCACGAGCATTATTATAACTTGAAAAAGCAGAATATGCTAAAGATTTAGATTCTCTAATTTCTTGAAATACAATAGAAGATAAGCCACTACCAAAGTATGTATTAAACAATTCTGATGCTGCCATTTTCTGAGGACTAAATTCTTCACCTTTAGCCAACAATAAAATTTCACTTTGTACCATATCGTAATCTACAAAATAGACATTACCCCCAGTTTCAAGATTTGTATACACCGTTTTTTCAGGATAATCTAATAGCGTTTCAGGAATCTTGTGATGTGTATTTAATGCTAATTTAGCTTCATCCACTGCATTACCATAATAAAAGATACGTTGCTTATACGCGCGCATTTCTTTTATTTTGTTTACTAATTCTGTTGGATTCATAGCTTTTAATTCTCGCTGAGAGTAAATATTTCTTAACCTTGAATTTTCACCATATTGACCGTAATTCATTAAGCCATTCCAAAAAATATTTCCTTTTTGAGTTTTACCATCTTCTCTATCTTTTAAAATACTCTCAACATATTTATCGTAAGCTTCTTGATTTGGCTCGGCGTTATTCCATAAGTGTTCTAAAAGTGTTAAACCAGCATCTAAATTTTCTTTAAGACCAGAAATTCCGATGTATGTTTTATCACTAGATGAGTATACATTGTAGCTTATTCCTATTTTATAAAACTCTTGTTTTAATTGTTCTGGTGTGTATTTGTCAGTACCTAAATAATCTAAATAACCAGCTGCTAAAGAAACCATACGATCGTTATCTTGTCCCATATCAAAAATGATATTTAAATTAAAGATATCGTTGTTAGGATTTTCTACGTAAGACACTTTAAGCCCATTATCTGTTTCAGTCTCTTTGATAGCCGTTTTATAATCAATAAATTGCGGTTTCAAATCAGGAGAAACCATAGCGCTTAAAGACTTCATGAATTCAGATTCTTTACCTCTGTTGAGTTCTATTGGTGTAATTCCTGGGTTTTCAACTTTTACAATTGAAGTATCCTCTCCTTTTAGTTTATGTACTTCTACATAGTTATTTCCATAAAAAGAATTCGCAAAGTCAACCACTTCTTGCTTTGTGATTTTTTTCATTTCATCTAACATTTTCAAACGATCGTTCCAGTTTTGTTCTCCAATGAAAGCATCTAAATAAGCGTATGCTGTTGCAGATCCATTTTCATATTCTCTAATTTGAGATAAACGCATATCATTGATTACAGCTTCTAACAACCAATCTTCAAATTCTCCTTTTTTAATTTTATCGACTTGCTCCAGCAAAAGATCTTTTACTTCGTCTAAAGATTGATTTGCTTTTGGCGAACCATAGAGTAAGTGAAAACCATAGTCATTATCAAAATTTGTAAAAGAAGATGCATTTTGCACCATTTGCTTCTGATTAAGATTTAAGTCAATTAAACCCGCTTGGGAGTTTGCCAACATATAATCTACTAATTTTAATAACATTTCTTGGTTAGATCCTTTTCCCTCTGATCTAAAAGCAACATATACCGATTCAGCTGTTGGGCCTAAGACTTCTTTCTTAACTGGTGCTGTAATTGGTGCTAATTCTGGGAATGTAGGGTGAGTTACTTCTTTTTTCTCATAACTACCAAAAGCATCATTTACTTTTTTGATAGTCGTATCAAAATCTAAATCACCAACCATGATAACGGCCATATTATTTGGTACATAATACTTATCAAAATAAGCATTAATAGCCTCCATAGATGGATTTTTTAAATGTTCAGAAACTCCAATGGTAGATTGCGTTCCGTAAGGGTGTGTTGGAAACAAACCTTGGAGCGTTGCAAAGTACTGCTTACGTCCATCATTATCTTGTCCTCTATTAAATTCCTCATAAACCGCTTCTAATTCTGTATGAAACAAGCGTAATACGAGTTTACTAAAACGCTCACTTTCTATTTTTAACCATTTATCCACTTCATTAGAAGGGATTTTGTTAACATATACAGTTTGTTCATTAGATGTGAAAGCATTTGTACCTTCAGACCCTAATGAATTAACCATTTTATCATATTCGTTAGCAATTGAAAGTTTAGAAGCTTCTAGAGAGACTTCATCAATCTTTTTATAAATTGCTTTTTTCTTTTCTGGATCTTGTTCTTTTTTATGTTCTTCGTATAAATCTGAAATCTGCTTGATGAGTTTAGACTCTTCTTCATAATTTGTAGTTCCAAATTTATCTGTCCCTTTAAAAACCATGTGCTCTAAATAATGAGCCAACCCAGTATTATCTGCAGGATCATAAGTGGAACCTGCCCTAACAGCGATAAGGGTTTGAATTTTTGGTTCTTCATCATTCTTACCCAAATAAACTTTAAGACCATTGTCTAAAGTGTAAAGTCGCAAACCTGTTGGATCGTTAGCTACGGTTTCATATTTAAATCCATTAGCATCTTGATTGGTTTCTACGGCATAAGCCATTTTTTTGTCATTGTTTTCGGTTTTACAACCAAAAACAGCTGCTACCATAAGTAGCAGTAATACTGTTTTAATGTTTTTCATTTTTTGATTTTAGTTGATTTTAGTTGATTAAATAGAATAAAAAAATCCATTAGCTAAAAATATAGCTAATGGATTAATAACGTAAGGTTTTTGATTATATTTTAACAGAATTTTATCCTAAAACTTCTGCAACTTTTTTACCTATTTCTGCAGGAGAATCTACGACATGAATTCCGCATTCTCTCATAATCTTCTTTTTAGCTTGAGCTGTATCATCACTACCACCAACAATAGCGCCAGCATGTCCCATTGTACGACCTGCAGGAGCTGTTTCACCAGCAATAAAGCCAATTACAGGTTTTTTACTTCCACTTTGTTTGTACCAATGTGCAGCATCGGCTTCTAATTGACCTCCAATTTCACCAATCATAACTACAGCTTCTGTTTCTGGGTCATTGATTAATAACTCAACAGCTTCTTTAGTGGTTGTTCCAATAATTGGATCTCCACCTATTCCAATAGCAGTTGTAATTCCTAATCCTTGTTTTACAACTTGATCAGCTGCTTCATAAGTTAAAGTACCAGATTTAGAAACGATACCAACATTACCTTTTTTGAAAACAAAACCTGGCATAATACCAACTTTAGCTTCACCTGGAGTAATTACACCAGGACAGTTAGGACCTATTAAACGACACGCTTTATCTTTGATATAGTTAGACGCTTTAATCATATCTGCTACAGGAATACCTTCTGTAATTGTAATAATCACTTTAATACCAGCATCAGCAGCTTCCATAATAGCATCAGCAGCAAAAGCTGGTGGCACGAAAATAATTGTAGTATCTGCGCCAACTTTTTCTACAGCTTCAGAAACGGTGTTAAAAACAGGCTTGTCTAAATGCGTCTGACCACCTTTACCAGGAGTTACACCTCCAACGACATTTGTACCATATTCAATCATTTGTTCAGCGTGAAATGTACCTTCACTACCTGTAAAACCTTGAACTATAATCTTAGAATTCTTATTAACTAAAACGCTCATTTGATATTGTTGATTTTAAGTTTTATGTATTTCGTTATGCAAAAATAAGAGATTTTAAACGCAAAAGCGACCTCTTTTATAATTTTATTTCTTTGTATGATTCTTTACTTTTTTTATCGTTTTCATCAGCTTGATGGCTGATTTCAAAACCACGATATAATTTACCATCTCTTACCTCCCAAATCGTAGAAAAATGCGCAATTGATGTTTCTGCATCTGGGGTTTCTATAGTTGAACCAAATAGTGTATGTCTTGTTGTTACAAAAACATCTGCTGTTATAAAATGGGTGAATTCAAACCGCAAACTGTTGTAAGACTGTCTTGTGCCTTCAAAAAACATTTCAATATCATTATATTTGAGTAATGTAACCCCTTGACTGCTTGTCCAGTGTAATTCACAATCCTTATGAAAATGTTTCGAAACCAAAGCAACATCATTTGCTAGGTCTGCTTCATAAAAGGCTTTGACAACTTCTTTTGCTGACATTATAGTTTTTTTAATTTTTGAAGGATTTCAGGAATTCTCTTAACATAAGCCATTTCTTTAAACATGGTTCTGGCATCTTGAGCAGGACTACCAAAATACGTCTTACCTTCTTCTGTAGTATGTCCTAAACCAGATTGTGCATATAACACGGTGCCTTTGGCAATTGTGATTCCACTTTTAACTCCCACTTGTCCCCAAATCGTCACATTATCTTCAACAACTACACAACCAGCAATTCCAGTTTGCGAGGCTATTAAACATTTCTTTCCAATTATGGTATCATGACCAATTTGAATCTGATTATCTAACTTTGAACCTTCACCTATAGTGGTATCTCCTGTAACCCCTCTATCAATGGTACAAAGCGCTCCAATATCTACGTGATCTTCAATAATAACTCTACCTCCAGATTTCAATTGATCGTAACCTTCTGGTCTGTTTTTATAATAAAACGCACTTGCCCCTAAAACCGTTCCTGCGTGAATGGTTACATGGTCTCCAATGACAGCGTCATCATAGATACTAACATTAGCATGAATAACACAGTTTTTACCAATTTTTACATTATTTCCTATAAAACAATTGGGTTGAATAACAGTACCTTCACCTATAATGGCGTCACTTGCAATGGCACTAGTTGAAGCTTTAAAAGGCTTAAAATGCTCTGTAATTTTATTAAAATCTCTAAATGGATCATCTGAAATAAGAAGTGCTTTTCCTTCAGGGCAAGGCACATCTTTATTAATTAAAACAATAGTTGCTGCAGACGCTAAGGCTTTATCGTAATATTTAGGATGATCTACAAAAACAATATCTCCAGGTTCTACCACATGAATTTCATTGATCCCTAAGATTTCAAAATCTTCAGCACCTCTAAATTCACAATCAATCAAGGATGAAATTTGTTTTAATGTATGTGGTTTTGGGAATTTCATTTCTCAGTATTCAGTATGCAGTCTTCAGCAGGCAGTTTTCAGAAATTTACTGCAAACTGAAGACTGTAAACTGGCATCTTATTTAATCTTTAATTCGTTCTTTGTAAGTGCCTTTGTCGGTTTCCACTTTAATCTTATCACCTTCATTAATAAATAAAGGAACGTTAACCTCTGCACCAGTTTCAACAGTTGCTGGTTTAGTTGCGTTAGTTGCTGTGTTTCCTTTTACACCAGGTTCAGTAGCTGTAACTTCTAATATTACAGAAGCTGGTAAATCTACCGAAAGTGGCATATTATCTTCCGTATTAATTTGAATAGTTACAATTTCTCCTTCTTTCATTAAATCTGGTCTGTCTAATGCAGACTCTAGTAATCTAATTTGTGTGTAATCCGATTCATTCATAAAATGATAGAATTCGCCATCATTGTATAAATATTGAAATTTATGTGTTTCAACACGTACATCTTCAATTTTATGACCAGCAGAAAATGTATTATCTAGAACTTTACCTGTAGTAACACTTTTCATTTTAGTTCTTACGAATGCAGGACCTTTTCCTGGTTTTACATGAAGAAACTCTACAATTTTATATATATCATTATTATATCTTATACATAATCCATTTCTAATATCTGAAGTAGTTGCCATTATTTTAGTGTTAGTCGTTAATTTATAGTCTTATATATCTTTAGTCATGCAAAGCACACTATTTGTTTTTTGTTGTCTAAAGTTTGAATTTCTTAATTCGATTTAAAGTAGCCTTTCATAATTCCACGATGCGAATTCTTAATAAATTGAAGAATTTCATCACGTTCTGGAGTGGCTTCCATTTCGGCTTCAATTAAATCTGAAGCCTGAGTATTATTATAATTTTTTTGATAAAGTATTCTGTAGATGTTCTGAATTTCTCTAATTTTTTCGGAAGTATAGCCTCTACGTCTTAAACCAACAGAATTGATTCCGACATAAGATAAAGGCTCACGAGCCGCTTTTACAAACGGAGGCACATCTTTTCTCACCAAATATCCACCTGTTACAAAGGCATGATTTCCGATAGAACAAAATTGATGAACAGCTGTCATTCCTGCTAAAACAACATAATCACCTACATTAATATGTCCGGCTAAAGTACTATTGTTAGAAAATATACAGTTGTTACCAACAATACAGTCATGTGCAATGTGACAATAGGCCATAATAAGACAATTGTTTCCAATAACTGTTTTCATTTTATCTGTTGTACCTCTATTAATGGTTACACACTCCCTAATGGTCACATTATCGCCAATTTCGACAGTAGTATCTTCATCATTATATTTTAAATCTTGAGGAACAGCTGAAATTACAGCACCTGGAAAAATATTACAATTTTTTCCAATTCGAGCACCTTCCATAATGGTTACATTACTTCCAATCCAAGTACCTTCTCCAATCTTTACATTATTATGAATCGTTGTAAAAGGCTCTATAACTACATTCTTTGCAATCTTTGCTCCAGGATGTACGTATGCTAACGGTTGGTTCATTTTTCTAATTTTTATTTTAATAAAGCGGCAAAAATGTGTTCGCTATTGAACTTAACATACGCTTTTTCAACAATGAGATTTTGCTCGTTTTATTTTTTTAATTTTATACTTTGAAGTAAAACTAGGAAGCTTCTTAATTTCAATAACCAGGAGCTCAATCACTAATTTTACTTAACTTTTGATATTTGTGCCATCAATTCTGCTTCTGCGCATAATTTACCATTAGCATAGGCGTAACCTTGCATATGACAAATTCCTCTTCTAATCGGAGAAATTAACGAACATTTAAATATTAATGTATCCCCAGGAACCACCTTTTGTTTAAATTTTACATTATCCATTTTCATAAAGAATGTTAAATAATTTTCTGGGTCAGGAACGGTGCTTAATACCAATATTCCACCAGTCTGTGCCATAGCTTCGACAATTAAAACACCAGGCATTACCGGAGCACCAGGAAAATGACCTTTAAAAAACTCCTCGTTCATAGTCACATTCTTCATTCCGATAACATGGTTATCAGACAATTCATAAACCTTATCTAATAATAAGAAAGGCTGTCTGTGTGGCAACATATCCATAATTTGATTAACGTCCATTAAAGGCACTGCATTCAAATCTATTTGAGGAACATTGTTACGTCTTTCGTTCTTTATCAATTTAGACATTTTTTTTGCAAACTGAGTGTTTACAAAATGCCCTGGTTTATTGGCTATAACTTTACCTCTTATGCGTGTACCAATTAAAGCTAAGTCGCCAACAACATCTAATAATTTATGACGTGCTGCCTCGTTAGGATGATGCAATGTAAGATTATCTAAAATTCCATTAGGTTTAACCGCAATATTATCTTTATTAAACGCTACTCTTAATTTCTCCATAGTTTCTGGAGACAATTCTTTATCTACATAAACAATAGCATTATTTAAGTCACCACCTTTTATTAGTCCATGCTCTAAAAGCATTTCAATCTCGTGTAAAAAACTAAAGGTTCTAGCGTCTGCAATCTCTGATTTAAAATCTGAGACTTTATTTAATGTCGCATTTTGAGTACCTAAAACTTTGGTACCAAAGTCTACCATAGTCGTAATTTGATAAGAACTAGAAGGCATTAATATTATTTCGCTTCCAGTTTCTTCATCGCAATAAGATACAACCTGTGTCACTTCATATTCTTCCCTAAAAGCATCTTGTTCTACAATACCAGCTTTTTCTAATGCCTCCACAAAGAATTTAGAAGAGCCGTCCATTATTGGTGGTTCAGAAGCATCTAGTTCTATAATAGCGTTGTCTATATCTAAGCCTACTAAAGCAGCTAAGACATGTTCACAGGTTTGTATAGTTACTCCATTTCTCTCTAAACACGTACCCCGTTGTGTATTTGTAACGTAATTAGCATCTGCTTCTATTTTAGGATTGCCTTCAAGGTCAATTCTAACAAATACAAATCCTGAATTCTCTAAACCAGGTTTAAATACTAATTTAACATCTGCACCAGTATGAAGTCCTACACCTGTAAGGGTGACTTCCTTTTCAATGGTTTTTTGTCTCGTTTCCGTTTTAATTATTGCCATCTACTTTTTTTTCTAATTCATTAATAGTTTTTACGAGTTTTGGTAAATTTTTAAAATAAACATACGATTTATTCCAATCGGAATACCCAAAAGAAGGCGAACCTTGTAAAACCTCGTTATCTTTTACATTTCTTCCTATACCAGATTGCGCTTGCACTTTTACATTGTCTCCAATAATTAAATGTCCTGCAATGCCTACTTGTCCTCCGATTTGACAATGTTCTCCAATTTTTGTTGAACCCGCTACTCCTGATTGAGCAGCTATAACCGTATTTTTTCCAATTTCAACATTATGAGCAATCTGTATTTGATTATCTAACTTTACACCAGTTCTTATAATGGTAGAACCGATTGTTGCTCTATCTATGGTTGTCCCTGCACCGACATCTACATAATCTTCTAAAATAACATTCCCTGTTTGTGGGATTTTAGTGTAACCACCAGCTTTATTTGGCGCAAAACCAAAACCATCGGCCCCTATTATAGCTCCAGAATTAATCACACAATTATTTCCTAGAATACAGTCCGAATAAACCTTAGCTCCAGGATATATAATTGAATTATCTCCTATTTTCACATTATCTCCAACATAAGCGTTTGGATAAATTTTTACATTATCTCCAATGTCTACATTATTACCAATATAAGCAAAAGCACCGATATAAATATGATCTGGAACTTTAACGGTCTCTGAAATAAAACAAGGTTGTTCTATACCCGATTTATTTGATTTTATACGATCGTAATATTCTAACAACTTAGAAAAACCTTCATAAGCATCTTCAACTTTAATAAGTGTTGTAGAAATCGGTTTTTCAGGTTTAAAATCTGCATTTACAATAGTTATGGATGCTTCTGTGGTATATATATAAGGTGTGTATTTTAGATTTGATAAAAATGTTAATGAGCCTTGCGTTCCTTCTTCAATTTTAGAAAGTTTAAAAACTTCAATATTAGAGTCACCAACAACTGTTCCTTCTAAAATATCTGCGATTTGTTTTGCTGTAAATTTCAATGATTAGATTTTAAAGTCATGTTGCTTTCCGCAAAAATAGAAAAAAAGGATTACATTTTCTTTTTAGGATAGCACATATAATATTTAGTGATGGGTTTACTAAGCGCTTTTAGATTTAATTGGTCTGATGCTTTAACCATATCTTTAATTTTTCCAGACTTAAATAAGATATTGATCTTCTGAAAGTTATTCTGATAAGCTTGATTCGTTAACACCCCTTGAAACACAAAATATGAGGCTTCATGCTTAGTAATGTGATGTTTTTTTATTAAGGCTTCAGAATGCATTTTTAATTCTGAAGATTTAATGGGCTTATTTTTTAGTTTTACTTTCAGTAAGTTTCTATTTAATATCATTTGGCAAAGGTTGCTCAACACAAAATCGTCATGGTTTTGCCAATCTTTCATAGCAGCAACAATATCATAATCATCTAATTTTGAGAAAACGTCTAAGGTTTCATTATTAAAGTTTTCGGCATTAA
Organism: Winogradskyella sp. PC D3.3; assembly: GCF_054366245.1. NCBI lineage: Bacteria > Pseudomonadati > Bacteroidota > Flavobacteriia > Flavobacteriales > Flavobacteriaceae > Winogradskyella > Winogradskyella sp. PC D3.3. Next base: position 3,053,241 of record NZ_CM135962.1, read on the forward strand.
TTTCAGAAAATAGAAAATAAAATAAAGCATCACTACAATTTAGTTTTACTCCCTGTTGTACTAACTCCTTTGCACGTTTTAGAGTTCCCATTAATAATTGTTCGGCAACCACACCTGTTTTATGCATATACACTTGCCAATACATAAAACGTCTTGCAATTAAAAATTTCTCAACACTTAAGATGCCTTTTTCTTCAACAACCAATTGATCATTAACCACATTAAGCATGGTAATTAAACGTTCACTATTTATATTACCTTCTGCAACTCCGGTATAAAAACTATCGCGCTTTAAATAATCGGCTCTATCCATATCGAGTTGGCTCGAAATGAGCTCACACATAAATTGTCGTGGATATTCTTTCTTAAAGATAGAAATCGCTAAAGTTAAACTTCCGTTAAACTCTATATTGAGTTCTTCCATGAAACGTAGCGAAATTTCTTCATGTGAAACGTTATTTACAATGCTGTGTTCCATAGCATGAGAAAATGGACCATGACCAATATCATGTAATAGAATGGCAATTAACAAACCATTCTCCTCATCACTAGAAATCGTAACTCCCTTAAAACGAAGTACATTAATCGCCTTCTGCATTAAATGCATACAACCAAGCGCATGATGAAATCGCGTGTGATGTGCACCTGGATAAACCAAATACGATAACCCCATTTGACTAATACGCCGTAATCTCTGAAAGTATTTATGTTGAATAATATCGAATATTAAGGAATTCGGAATCGTAATAAATCCGTAAATTGGATCGTTAAATATTTTTAGCTTATTATTTGTAGGCAAAATTTTAAAATTCATTAATTAAGAAACAAATATACCACAACATGATAAATATTCTTTGGGTTGACGACGAAATCGATTTACTAAAGCCACATATTATTTTTTTAGAACAAAAAGGTTATAGTGTTACAAAATGCCAAAGTGGTACTGAAGCATTAGAAATCATCAATGATACTAATTTTGATATGGTCTTTTTAGATGAAAATATGCCAGGTCTTACAGGACTAGAAACCTTAAATGAAATTAAGGAACGACGCGCTAATTTACCTGTTGTAATGATTACTAAAAGCGAAGAAGAGTACATTATGGAGGAAGCTATTGGTAACAAAATTGCTGATTATTTAATAAAACCGGTAAATCCACATCAGATTTTATTGAGCTTGAAAAAGAATTTGGATCATTCGCGGTTAGTATCAGAAAAAACAACTTCTAACTACCAGCAAGAATTTAGAAAAATTGCCATGGATTTATCTATGGTAAACTCTTATGAAGAATGGGTAGATTTATACCAGAGGTTAGTGTATTGGGAATTACAACTCGAAAGTATTGAAGATGTTGGCATGACAGACATTTTAGAATCTCAAAAAACCGAAGCTAATATGCAATTCGGTAAATTTATTGAGAAAAATTACGAAGATTGGTTTCAACCAAAGGCAGATGCTCCTGTAATGTCACATACCTTGTTTAAAGATAAGATTGTACCAGAGTTGAGTGATAAACAACCAACGTTATTGGTCGTGATAGACAATTTGCGATACGATCAGTGGAAAGCCTTTGAACCTTTTGTAAATAATTATTACAAAAAATCATCAGAACATGCCTTTTATAGCATTTTACCGACAGCCACTCAATATGCGCGTAATGCCATTTTTTCTGGATTGATGCCATCTGATATGGAAAGTTTATTTCCTCAATATTGGAAAAATGATACAGATGAAGGAGGTAAAAACATGCATGAAGGGGATTTCTTAAGAGAACAATTAAAACGTTTAGGCTTAAGCCATCTAAAACATGAATACCATAAAATCACCAATCTTAAAGCTGGAAAAAAATTAGTCGAAAATTTTAGATCCCTAAAGGATAATGACCTTAGTGTTATTGTCTACAATTTTGTAGATATGCTTTCGCACTCTAAAACAGAAATGGAAGTTGTTAAAGAATTAGCCTCTAATGATAAGGCTTATCGCTCACTCACAGTTAGTTGGTTTAAGAATTCTCCACTATTAGAAATGATCCAGTTATCACAACAACTTGGTTTTAAGTTAATACTAACAACAGATCACGGAACTATAAACGTAAAAGCCCCAACTAAAGTCATTGGTGATAGAGACACGAGTTTAAATTTACGTTACAAAACAGGGAGAAGCCTAACATATCAAGACAAAGATGTATTAGCGATTAAGAATCCAAAATCTATTCACTTACCCGCTTTAACCATGAGTAGTTCGTTTATTTTTGCTAAAGGTGATTTATTTCTAGCTTATCCCAACAACTATAATCATTATGTAAGTTATTACAGAAACACATATCAACATGGAGGTGTATCATTAGAAGAAATGATTATTCCGTTTGTTGTTATGGATCCCAAGTAATTTACTCTAAATTCATAACATAATGTATAATGATGCTGAATATAATTCAGTATCATTATTTTTTTACCCCCTCTTAAAGAAGCTAAGATTCTCAGAAGCCACAAGTTAAAACACCAATAAAATACTGTAAAGCGCATAAAAATCCGACGAAATACACTAATTGTTAGGTTATTTCAATTATTATTATTATTATTACCACTGTAATCCCTAACATGCCTAATATAAACAGTGAAAACCCTTGAATTCACATACCATTTAAAAGATATAGACGCTATTGCAGCTGAAGTTCTAGACCATTTAGATGTTAAAACCGTTCTATTTAATGGAAACATGGGAGCTGGTAAAACGACATTTGTAAATGCACTCTTAAAAGCGATGCACAGTAATGACGTTGCCACTAGCCCAACATTTTCAATTGTAAATGAATACAACATTCCTAATGATAAAATCTATCATTTTGACTTTTATAGAATAGAATCTATAGAAGAAGCTTATAACTTTGGAATAGAAGATTATTTAAGTAGTACTCATTGGGTATTTATGGAATGGGCTGAACGTATTGAAGAACTTATACCAGAACATTCGCAAAAAATTACTATTACGGATTTACAGGATAACAAAAGATCTCTAGAACTAACTATAAACACATAAAAATCAACCTTAGTGACGCTATGACAGTAAATAAATTTTAAATTAAATTATAATACTATTCCTACAAAATTATATTAGAATTACGGAAAAACCGTAATTAAAAACCCATAATTTACTGGATTTTAACAATTTCTGATTTGTAAGGCTTTAATAATGACCTTATTTTTGAGCTATTAATTAATTAAATCCCTTTAAATTATGAAAACTAAAAAGAATTTGTTAGTAGCAATTGCTATATTCGGAGGAGTATTGTTTACTGCACAAGCGACTAACATTATTAACTTGGATGGACAAACATCAACAGAACTTAAAAAAGGAAAAAGAAAACTTATTCCTAACGGCTAATAATAAGTTAAGTAAAAGTGCTATAGTTGGTTCTATAATTGCAACTATAATTGCTTTTACACCTCTTTTTTATTCCTTACATGAAAGTGTTCCAACGACTGAAGTTTGGGACACTTTTCTATTTACATATGATAGTGGTTTTTGGGAAGATGCCCAATATGCCATGTGGGTTTATACTGGTAAATTTCTACCACTACTCTTTTTAGTAATTTGGTTTTTTACTTGCCGTCATTGGTGGTACCACGCGTTACTTATACCAATAGTAATGTATTCCTTTCAAATAATTATAAGCTTTCGTACAGACGCTTTATATATTGATCAAAACCAAATTTTAGTTTTACTTCCTGTCTTAGTCATTGTAGTCCCATCCATTTATTTAATCAGAGCAAAGATGTTTAATAAAATCAATACATCTGATAAAAGTCTTGAAGAGCTTGAAGAAGAGTTTATGATTAAACCCAAAGGAGTTTGGGGTAAGATTAAGCAATATTTTTAGGTTGACACTTAATTTTCAAAATTATTCTTAATTTAAGTTATTTTAATATTAACTATTGTTTAGTGATATTCGCTATATTGCAATAGCAATATTAAAGTAATTGACTTAATGAGTATATCACCATTTACCAAAGCCCAGTTATTACCCCAAGAAGAAACCTTAGAAATTCTTAAACAAAAGGGAGAACTCTTTATTGGGATTCCAAAAGAAGCACATTTTCAAGAGCGACGTGTGTGTTTAACTCCTGATGCCGTTTCTGCTTTAACAGCTAATGGACACCGTGTACTTTTTGAGTCTGGTGCTGGAGAAGGTGCTAATTTTAAAGATAAAAATTACAGTGAAGCTGGAGCAGAAGTTACAAAAGATACCGCAAAGGTATACTCCTGCCCTATTATTTTGAAAGTAGAACCGCCTTCATTAGATGAAATAAAATTAATTAACCCGCAGACCCTCTTAATTTCTGCGCTTCAAATAAAAACACAACATAAATCCTATTTTGAAGCTCTTGCCAAAAAACGAATTACGGCATTAGCCTTTGAATATATTAAAGATGATGATGGAGCATATCCTGCAGTTAGTTCACTCAGTGAAATTGCCGGAACCGCTTCCATATTAATTGCATCGGAGCTTCTCTCTAATGTAAACGGCGGTAATGGTTTAATGATTGGTAATATTAATGGAGTTCCGCCAACTGAAATTGTAATATTAGGTGCTGGTACTGTTGGGGAATTTGCCGCGCGTTCCGCAATAGGCTTAGGAGCTAATGTTAAAGTATTTGATAGTTCTATCACAAAATTACGTCGTCTTCAAAATAATTTAGGCCGGACAATTTATACCTCAACAATGCAGCCTAAAAACTTATTGAAAGCCTTGAAACGTTGCGATGTTGCTATTGGAGCTGTTAGAGGAACCAATAGAGCTCCGGTTATTGTAACAGAGAGCATGGTAGACAACATGAAATCAGGCTCCGTTGTAATAGACGTTAGCATTGATATGGGCGGCTGTTTTGAAACTAGCGAAGTCACTACGCACGATCGTCCTACTTTTGAACACAACGGGGTTATCCATTATTGTGTACCCAATATTCCTGCACGCTATTCTAGAACAGCTTCAGTTTCCATTAGTAATATATTTACTCCTTACCTTTTAGAAATTGGTGAATATGGCGGAATAGAAAATGCCCTTCGATTTGATCGTGGTTTAAAAAATGGGTTGTATTTTTACCACGGCATATTAACTAATAAATCCGTTGCAGAATGGTTTGGTTTAGAATATAGTGATGCCAACTTATTAATTTTTTAATCTGTACTTAACGATAAGCGTCTGACAGAATTACTCTCAATATCATGAAATTTATACACCGTTTAGCCTATTATTTAGGTGGATTTGCCGTTGGCCTAATGCTTCTTATGTTTTTTTTAAATGGAAAAGATGCCTCTTGTGATTACGGACCAAATGCTAGAACAATTAAAAACATAAGCTCTAAACCTTTTACCTATACTAATGAGGCCTCTAATTTTATAGTGGAACAATCTCTAGATTCTACTATCGTCCTCAACTTGGTGAAATTTGGAAATGTAGATTTTTCAGAAAGTAAAACAAAAATGGATTCTTGTAAAATCTATCTTATAGAAAACATTTATAAAGAGCGTGATATTGAATTAATGATAAAGAATTGTGACTCCATAGCTACAATCCTCGATATTAAGTACACACACAACTAATAAATTGAAATTGTTTCCTTTATAATTTAGAGGATTCCATCTAAATTTATAATATTTGAAATACGATTAAAAAAACAACTATAATATGAAAGTATTAGTAACAGGAGCAGCAGGGTTTATAGGTTTTTACACAGCTAAAGTCCTTCTTAATAAAGGTCATCAAGTGGTTGGGCTAGACAATATAAATGACTATTATGATGTTAACTTAAAATATTCTAGACTTAACCAATTAGGCATCAATAAGAATGAAGCTTCTGAATTTAACAAACTTTGTAAGAGTAAATCTGAAGACTTCTCTTTTATTAGAATGAATCTCGAAGATAGAGAGGAGCTTCCTAAATTATTCAGAAACGAGAAATTTGACATTGTTTGTAATCTAGCAGCACAAGCTGGTGTAAGGTACAGTTTAGAAAATCCTGAAACCTATGTAGATTCTAATCTTGTGGGCTTTTTAAATATTCTTGAATGCTGTAGAAACAATGCTATAAAACACTTAGTTTATGCTAGCAGTTCAAGTGTTTATGGAATGAATAAGAAAATACCGTTTTCTACAGATGACAATGTAGATCATCCAATTAGTTTATATGCTGCTACAAAAAAGAGTAATGAACTAATGGCTCATACTTACAGTCACTTATTTAATATTCCTACCACAGGCTTACGCTTTTTTACAGTTTATGGACCTTGGGGCCGACCAGATATGGCGATGTTCTTATTTACAGATGCCATTGTAAACGACAGACCTATTAAAGTGTTTAACCATGGTAATATGGAGCGTGATTTCACGTACATCGATGACATCGTAGAAGGTGTTGTCCGAATTATTGAAAAGTCACCAACCAAACGAATAGAATCTAATGAATTTTATAAAATATATAATATTGGAAACAACAACTCGGTGAAATTATTAGATTTTATTAAGGAAATAGAGTTAAATCTAGACAAGGTCGCAAAAAAAGATATGATGGAAATGCAACCAGGTGATGTAGAACGTACTTGGGCAGATGTAGATGAATTAATTAAAGACTACGACTATAAACCAAATACTTCAATTAAACAAGGCGTAAAATCTTTCATAGACTGGTATAAAGAATATTACAATTAATCCCTTAAATTTGAACAAAATTTATACTTGCAATAATCTTATCGTAAAAAGAGGTTGTTTATATAGAATATTATTTGAATTAAATAAAAAAAGTCAAATTTGTACACATTTTAAAATTTAGACTCAAATCAAAATAAACTTAGAAGCATGAAAATCACGAAGATTTGCTGTATTGGAGCTGGTTATGTCGGTGGACCAACAATGGCGGTAATAGCAAAAAAGAATCCTAATATAAAAGTTACTATTGTAGATATTAACGAAGAGCGTATTGCGGCTTGGAATGATGAAGACTTATCAAAATTACCTATTTACGAGCCAGGATTAGCTGAAATTGTTGCAGAAACAAGAGGAAAGAATCTATTTTTCTCTACAGCAATTGATGAAACAATCAAAGAATCAGAAATGATTTTTATCTCAGTAAATACCCCAACCAAAACTTATGGTAAAGGAAAAGGTATGGCTGCAGATTTAAAGTACGTAGAATTATGTGCCAGAAATATTGCTGAGGTTTCAACGACAGATAAGATTGTTGTTGAAAAATCAACTTTACCTGTAAGAACAGCTCAAGCTATAAAAAGCATTTTACACAATACAGGAAAAGATGTGAAATTTGAAATTTTATCTAATCCTGAATTTTTAGCTGAAGGTACAGCTATTCAAGATTTGTTAAATCCTGATCGCGTTCTAATTGGAGGAGAGTCTGAAGATGCTATTGAAAGCTTAGCCAATGTATATGGAAGTTGGGTATCACAAGAAAGAATACTAAGAACTAATGTTTGGTCTTCTGAGTTATCTAAATTAACTGCTAACGCCTTTTTGGCTCAAAGAATTTCTTCAATTAATGCCATTTCAGAATTATGTGAGCATACAGAAGCAAACGTGAATGAAGTTGCTAAAGCCATTGGAATGGATTCTAGAATTGGACCAAAATTTTTAAATGCCTCTATTGGCTTTGGTGGTTCTTGTTTTCAAAAAGATATCTTAAACCTTGTTTATATTGCTAGAAGTTATAACCTCAACGCTGTTGCTGATTATTGGGAGCAAGTTATTATTTTAAATGACCATCAAAAACGCCGTTTTTCTGATCATTTAATAAGTACATTATACAATACTGTTTCTGGTAAAAAAATTGCGATGCTAGGTTGGGCTTTTAAGAAAGACACTAACGACACAAGAGAATCAGCTGCTATTTATGTGGCAGACCACTTGTTAAACGAACAAGCAAACATAGCTGTATACGATCCTAAAGTTAATAGTGTAAAAGTACAATCCGACCTTAACTACCTAAATACTAGATCTGAAGAAGAAAACAATGCATTGGTTAAGTCGTATAACGATCCTTACGAAACATCAAAAGATGCACATGCGATTGCTATTATGACAGAATGGGATGAATTTAAGACCTATGATTGGAAGAAAATTTATAACCAAATGAAAAAACCTGCATTCATTTTTGACGGTAGAAACATTTTAGACAAGTCTGAAATGGAATCTATTGGATTTGAATATTTTTCTATTGGGAAGTAACCTCACTTTATTCAAAAAAAAAGTACTCAACTTTAATACGTTGAGTGCTTTTTTTTTGAATAGAATTAATTTATTCTACTATTAATTTTTTAGTGATGTCTCTATCTTTATCTATAAGTTTTACAAAATAAACACCAGACTGAAGCGAACTAATATCAATTTGAGTTGTTGTTGTAGCACTTAAATTCTCATTAGTGATTTTAGAATGTTTAATTAACTTTCCGGTCACATCATAAATATTAATGTCTGAAACAATTAATGTGCCTGATAGTTTTACATTAACCGTTCCTGATGCTGGATTAGGATAAACATCAAACGCAAATTCCATCTCATCGTCAGTAATAGGACTCGGACTCGTTGAATCATTTACACAATTTAAATCTACTTCTACCCTAACGGTAGCCTCATCGAAGTCTAAAGCATTAAATACAGTAACAGTATAATCTGTTGTTTCATTTGGTGAAACGACAATAGTCGGTGTTGTCTCACCGGTACTCCACACATAATCATCTCCTCCTGTTGCCGTTAACGTTGTATGCTCATTTAAACAGATTAAGACATCTTCTCCTGCATCCGCAACTACGGGTTGTAATACATTTACTGTAACTTGCTTATCATCATAACACTGTCCTATATAACCTTTTACTTCATAGGTTGTCGTTACCGATGGACTTACCGCAATATTTGGCTGAGACCCTCCATTATTCCACTCATAAGTATTTGCACCTGATGCCGACAACGTTACAAAGTCACCATTTAAAATATCAACACTCTCTCCATTGGCAATAGATACCACAGGGCTAGGATCGACATAAACCTTAACATCATCGGTATCGGATTGCTCTCCTTGAGTAACCGTTACTGAATAAGTTGATGTAGATAATGGATTGACAACAATACTTTGCGTGGTTTCACCTGTACTCCACAAGTAACTATCACCTTCATTTGCTGTCAATACAACCTCATAATTTTCATTATCACAAACCCGTTCATCTGTACCTGCTGAGGCTTGAAACAAAGGAGTCACGGTAACTGTGACTTCTTTTAGCTCACTGCTGCACGAATTAGTCATTCCTATGACATTATAAGTTGTCGTTTGTGTTGGACTGACTAAAATTGAATTAGATGTGTCACCAGTATTCCATAAGTAAGATTCCGCACCACTTACTTCTAAGTTTGTACTCTCTCCTTCAATTATTGTAATATTTTCACTTACTGTTATATTAGGTAATTCATTCACTGAAACCTTAACACTATCTGTGTCTGAATTTCCATATTCATCAAAAACCGTAACTGTATAGATTGTCGTTTCTGTAGGAGACACGATCACCGAAGCACTTGTTTCACCTGTACTCCAAACATAACCGAGCCCTCCTGAAGCATTTAACGTTACACTTTCACCAAAACAAATAGAAACATCGTTTCCTGCATTTGCATTAAGCTTCGGAATTACTGTCACCGTAACTTCTGCAATAGATTCACAATTACTTGTTGAAAAACCTGTAACCGTATAAGTAGTCGTTTCTAATGGACTAACAACTATAGAATTCGAAGTCTCTCCTGTATTCCAAAGGTATGTACTTGCACCACCTACTGTTAAATTAGTACTCTCGCCTTCAAAAATTGTGACATCTTCACTAAGCGTTAAACTAGGTAAATCATTAACCGTAACAGTAACACTATCTGAATCTGAATTTCCAAAACTATCGAATGCTGTTACTGTGTATATCTCTGTTACTATAGGATTAATTGTAATTGAAGCACTTGTTTCTCCTGTATTCCATAAATAATCAGTACCACCAGAAGCTGTTAAGATCACACTTTCTCCGTTACAAATAGCAACATCATTACCAGCATTTGCATTAAGCTCCGGAATTACTGTCACCGTAACTTCCGCTATAGATTCACAATTACTTGTTGAAAAACCTGTAACCGTATAAGTAGTCGTTTCTAATGGACTAACAATTATAGAATTCGAAGTCTTCCCTGTATTCCAAAGGTATGTACTTGCACCACCTACTATTAAATTAGTACTCTCACCTTCAAAAATTGTGACATCTTCACTAAGCGTTAAACTAGGTAAATCATTAACCGTAACAGTAACATTATCTGAATCTGAATTTCCAAAACTATCGAATACTGTTACTGTATATATATCTGTTACTATAGGATTAATTGTTATTGAAGCACTTGTTTCTCCTGTATTCCATAGATAATCAGTACCACCAGAAGCTGTTAAAGTCACACTTTCTCCGTTACAAATGGCAACATCCTCTCCAGCAAAAGCAATGACTTCTGGAACTATTGTCACCGTCACTTGAGCTACACTTTCGCATCCATTCTCTAAATACCCTGTAACCGTATATGTTGTTGTATCTGTAGGACTCACAGTTATAGAACTTGATACTTCACCTGTATTCCATAAATATGAATTGGCCCCAAAAACTTCAAGTGTAGTAGACATTCCCATCATAATTACGACATCATCATTTATGGTTAATTCGGGTGTTGGTAATACAAATACTTGCACTTCATCTGTGTCTGAACAGGTACCTGAAAATACTTCAACACTATAAACTGTATCTTCATTTGGATTTACCGTAATCGTTTCAGTCGTTTCACCTGTACTCCAAAGGTATGAATCACCTCCTTGAGCGGTTAAAACAACCGACTCTCCAAGACAAGTCGATTGATCTTCTCCTGCATTTGCAACAGGTGAAGGGTTAACTGTTACTGTCACTTCATCGGAATCGGAATTACCAAAACCATCTGTTACAGTAACTGTATAAGTTGCGGTCTCTGTTGGGACTAAAGTTAACGAAGCCCCTGTATCTCCGGTATTCCAAGTGTATGTAACACCTCCGGTTGCGTCTAAAGTAACACTATCCCCTAAACAAATTGATTGATCTTGTCCTGCATTAGCATTTAATTCCTCTACAACAGTTACTAAAACGTCAACACTGCTTTGACAACCGCTTTCTGAAAAACCAGTTACTGTATATGTTGTTGTTACTTCAGGACTTACTATAATTTCGGAAGCAGTTTCCCCTGTATTCCAAATATAGGTACTTGCACCACTAACCGAAAGCGTAGTTGAACTGCCTATCATAACATATATATCATCGCTGACTGTTAAAACAGGCGCTTCGTTGACATTAACTGTAACCTGAGCCGTATCAGTAAAGCCATAAGCATCTTCAGCTGTCACTATATATGTTGTTGTTTCTGTTGGACTCACCATAAGTTCTGACCCTAAATCGCCAGTATTCCAAAGATATGTAGTAGCGCCAGAAGCATTCAATATAACACTCTCGCCATTACATATCGTAACATCTTCACCTGCGCTTGCCATAATTTCGGGTACAACCGTAACTGTAACACTAGCACTGCTAGAACATCCGTTTACATTTGTTGTATTTACTAAATATGTTGTTGTATTGTTAGGACTGACTGTAATTGATGCTGTAGTTTCTCCTGTACTCCATTCAAAATTATCGCTTCCTGTTGCCGTAAGCGTTGTAGATTGACCTTCAACAATAATTAAATCTTCAGTAACTGTAATTTCTGGTGCTTCACTTATAAATACTGTAACGCTATCTGTACTTGAGCAATTATTTGAAAATGTTTCTACACTATATGTTGTTTCTACTGAAGGAGTCACTTCTATTGAACTTGTAGTTTCTCCTGTGCTCCATAGATAAGAATCTCCGCCTGTAGCAGTCAATATTGTTGACTCCCCAAAACACAACGTTTGATCTTCACCGGCATCTGCTATAGGTACTGCATTTACTGTAACCGTAACATTAATAGCCTCAGATTGCTCATTATCATCAGATACTGTTACGGTATAAACTATTGTTTCTACAGGAGCGACTTCTATACTTGCTGTTGTTTCACCTGTGTTCCACATATAATTTGTACCGCCACTTGCTGTAAGTGTTATGCTTTCTCCTGCACAAATCTGTTGATCATCACTTGCGCTCGCTAGGAGCGCTTCAGGAAAAACCGTTATTTCGGAGGTATCTGTAAATCCACCATCAGCAGCGGTAAAGGTTATTGTAACATCCCCTAAAGACACTGGTGTAACCAACCCATTTGAATCAACTATAGCAATGTCTTCATCACTAGAAGTCCAAATACCATTTCTATTCGTTGCATTTTCAGGAATAAATGTCGCTGTTAACTGAAGTGTATCTGTTATCAATACTTCTGCAGAATTAGGAGTTACTGTAATGCTTTCTAATCCTATTGAAACTAAAGACGCATCCACTTGATTTAAATACTCTTCTAACCATGTGTAACCACTCGGAGCAATATCATTATGATCTTGCCCCTCAGGCACATTCGCCTGAAACCAAATTTCTGGAATATGTGGATTTGAAACGTAAAAGTTGTCTGGTCTATTTTGTGAAACAATGTTTGGAACACTCCAAGTTGAGCTATCTGCTCTAGGGACATAAACTCCATTATTAATGTTGGCTAACCAACCGGCATCTAATACATCTTTATTATCGCTTACTGAACCATCAGCATTTAATCTAGAATTACAACCGACATCACTTTTTACACTGTCAAAAGCTTCATCAGCAGATTGAACAGGAATTGGCGCCCCTAATAAAGGATGTTGAGTGTCTGTAAAATAATTTGAATTTAAAAGCTCACCAATCAAATGCCCTTCACCAACCAAAAAATAACGATGCATTAACTTATTATCTGCATTCAATTGAGCAACATTATAAGTTAAAGGGTTGATAGTATTAACCGATACAATTTTATTTCCATTAGTATAAATACTTGGAGGATCTGAATCTATTGATGTTTGCATATTTAAACGACCATCACTAACTGGTGTATTACCAAAGTCATAATAATTATTTATATGATTCCATTCAGGATTACCATCTGTTCTTATTAATCTATTATCAATTGTCCAAACTACATTGTTTATGGTTTCAATTTTTGCACCATTATAACCAGCAATATTTGGTGTTCGATGTGTTATATTATAAAATAAGGAGTGATGAAATGACATTTCTCCAGTTGTCACAGAAGGTTGGCCACCGAATAAAACACCTTTCTCTCCTTCTCCCATAATACACCGTTGTACAGTGACATTATTAATTGTATAATTTCCAGAAGCAGCTGACCAATCAGAAGTTTCATCTCCATCAAAACTAAAACTACAATGGTCAAAAATGTGATTTGTTGTACTACCTGCTGCAGTAAAGCTATCATTTTTTTGATAACCAAATCCTTCGGCATCTATACCACCTCTAAATCTAATATAACGACAAATTACATTATCTACACTTTCCATAAAGACTCTATGACCTTCAATAGTGATTCCTCCCTCTGGCGCAGTTTGACCTGCTATAGTAACATTTCCATTATTAGGCCCCATATACAAAAAGGTATCTAATCTAATTACCCCACTAACATCAAAAACAATTGTTCTTGGGATTTCCATTTGCATCGCATATCTTAAAGACCCAAAACCACTGTCATTTAGATTTGTAACATGGACGACCTCCCCACCTCTTCCGCCTGTGGTATAAGCTCCTGCACCATATGCACTTGGAAACGATTTTACTTGAGCATTACTATGCACATTGTATAATAAGGTAAAAAAGAGTAAAACAAAAAATTTGTAAAAGGAAATACCATTCCTTTTAGTTAGAGGGTTATTCATAAATAGGGGGTAATTATAAATTTAACACACTCGAAACTACATATAAAAACTTTAAAACACTAAATTAATCGTTAAAGCGAATTTAAACGTAAGTTGTTTCTTATGAGTCAGTTTAAAAGTTTAGTTTTACAGTTAAATACGTTTAAAAAGCTGTTTTGGATCATGAACGGCAAATTAGTCCGATTAAAAGTAACAAATCGATATTTTTAGTTCAAAGAAGCAGCAATTTCTCTATTGATTTGTAAGGCATAAAAAAACAAATACCTCGTCCTAATTATCGTAATAAGTTTAAGTTAAACCGAATTAGGATTATACTTCAATTTTTTTTTTTCATATTTGTCGCTATGCAAGGAAAGATTGATTTAATTTTCAAAAAAAGTATTTAAGATTTTGTGAATTATACAAACATATCACTATGGATTTAATTTCTTTATTACTATAATCATAATGAACGTAAAACTTATTCAAGAAAATATTAAAAAATTTCTTGCACAACCTCTGATTATTAACATTGTTATTGTTGCCACAGTTACGTTGGGGGTAAAAATAATTGGTTTTTATAAAGAAACGGTTATTGCTTCTAGTTATGGCCTATCAGAGTTAATAGATACGTTTTACATTGCTCTTTTAATTCCAACGTTTATACAAAATGTCTTCATAAATGCCTTATGTGCCATATACATACCCAATTATATCGCAGAACTTAAATCTGGTGGTAATAAAGGAGAGTTTCAGTCCATTATCTTTTTAACCTCACTAGCCATTGCTCTATTTTTCTTTATTCTAATTCTGATTTTTGAGAATTTCTTTTTATCGACTTTATTTCCAGGTCATTCAAGTTCATATTATATTAGTATTCAAAATCAATTAAATTACATCTTACCTTGCCTATTTTTTTGGTCCTTATCTGCTGTAATTAGTGGCCTTTTAGACATTTCAAATAAATTTTTCTTTTCGACCATTTCATCTGTATTTCTATCGTTATCCGTTATTGTTTGTTTGTTGTTTTTTACTGAAGAGCTTGGTAATTTAACTATTTCTATTGGAATGCTTATTGGAAGTATTTTATCATTTATTTTTCTACTCATTGTTAGTTTATACTATAAACTTATCGTTTTGAAAAAACCAAAATTTAGTAAAAACTCTAAAGAAATGATTAAGCAATTACCTCCAAAAATATCATCTGGATTATTGAGTGGTTTAAATAATTTTGTTGATCAATTTTTTGCTGCTCAATTGGTTGTTGGTTCCATTACAGCAATTAATTATGGAATAAAAATTCCGTCATTTATAATTAGTATTATAATAATAGCTTTAGGAAATGTGCTTCTTCCCCATTTCTCGAGATTGATAAATACAGATTTAAAGCAAGCCTATCAACAATTATTTAAAATATTAAAGACAATATTTATACTTGCCCTTGTAATAGTAATTATTTCATTTTTCTTTTCTGATGAAATCATAAGACTACTTTTTGAACGGAATGAATTTAATTCTGATGACACAACTATAGTTTCTAATATTCAAAAAATCACGCTGATATACATTCCTTTCTATTTATGTACGATGGTTCTTGTTCGTTTTTTAACTAGTATAAATAAGAATAGTTTTATGGCATGGATTTCATTTTTCAGTCTTATTGCTAATATTGTATTAAATATAGTCTTGATTAAGCAATATGGTGTTTATGGATTAGTATTAGGAACAACTATAATTTATATTCTTACATTCTTTTTCTTTATTAACTTTACGCTTAAGCAATACAAATTATCTAAAAAAACAATTTGAAGAAGAAAGTCTTAACCCAAAAGTTCACTAAATGAAAATAGATTTTATAATAAGTTCACTGAAAGGCGGAGGTGCAGAGCGCGTTATGGCTTTACTGGCTACAAATTTATCAAAACGAAAAGGCTTCGATATTACTGTTATTACGCTTAATAAAGGTGAAGGTTATAACTTAGACCAATCTATTTCAAGAGTAACGTTATGCCATGGCAGCATCTCAAATCATACTATTAGAAGCTTTGTTAATCTTTACAAATATTATAAAAACAAAAATAATCGGCCTCACGTTATTATTTCATTTATAACATTAACTAATTTTATAACGATTCCTATTGCCAAATTATTTTCAATTAAAATCATTGCTGCAGAACACAATAGTCATTTACGCATTATGAATGGGCGTAAATTTTTATCTGATTTTACTAGAAAAGTACTTTATAAAAAGGCGGACTTAGTAACCGTTTTAACCAGCTTTGATATTCCTTATTACAAAAAACACGGCTCAAATGTAATAGTAATGCCTAATCCATGCTCTTTTACTCCAATAGAAGACATACATATTCAACGAGAAAAAGTTATTTTAGCTGTGGGGAGCTTGGATAGATATCACCATAAAGGATTTGACAATTTAATTAAGTTCATTGCACCAGTATTGAAGGATAATCCAGATTGGACATTAAAAATTGCAGGAGGTGGTGATGATGGACTACAGTATTTAACTCGTATCGTTAAAGATCAAAACATAGAGCACCAAGTATGTTTTACAGGATTTGTAAGTGAGATATCTAAATTAATGGAATCCTCCTCCGTTTTTATACTCCCATCAAGATTTGAAGGATTGCCAATGGTACTTCTAGAAGCGATGTCTCAAGGTATGGCTTGTATTGCTTATGATTGTAAAACAGGACCTTCAGATATCATTTCTAATAATAGTAACGGTTTACTTATTGAAGATCAGAACGAGAAAGAAATGACTTTAAAATTAACCCAACTTTTAAATAATGACACCTTAAGATTATCACTTGGTAAAGAAGCAATTAAATCCTTAGAGCGATTTGATTTAGACACCATAATAAACCAGTATATCTCAATTTTTGAATCGTTACAGGATAAATCATGAAAAAAATTCTAATCCTTTTTTTTATATTACCTCTAATATTCAACACTCTAAATTTACAAGACTTTATAGCTATATTCGTATCAAGTACAGCAGCACAAGTCTTAGCTTATTTAAACTTAGCCTTGATTTTAGTTGGAACGGTTCTTTGTATTAAAGAAAAAGGATTAGTGTCAGCAACAGCTAAACTTTGGATAGTATTTTTTGCCTGTTACTACACATTTGGATTAATTGCATCCGTCTATACAAAATACACACCTTCTTTAGCAAAAACTCTTATTCCTGTTATTTATTTTTATGGGTTTTATGTGTTTTTAAGCAATGTTAATTATAGGAAAATCACTTTTAGAGTAATTACAATCTGTTTAGTAACGGCTTGCATAATGCTTGTAATTCTGTATAACTTAAATTTTGATTTAGATTACGGAGGTGTACATATCTACAAAATTGATCGTGCAGGTGGACTCTATGGTGATGCCAACAATGCAGCATTAGTGTGTATATTAGCTTATCTTTTTTTTAATAAATTTTTCGTTGCAAAAAACCATACGCAAAAAGCCTTAAAAATATTAGGTATTTTATTTATTTTATACAGTCTATTTCTTACGTTTTCAACAACAGGCTTATCAACCTTTTTAATTGTACTCCTTTTAAGTAATTATAAATATTTTCGCGGTATACGAATTATGTTTCTCGTCGTAGCTTTTATTTCATTATTCTTGGTTGTTTTAAATTTGCAGAGTATTACAAAAGATATGAACCTATCTTCCGCTCAAAGAGTTAAAATAGAAAACTTAACTAATGTTATCACATTAAATACAGATAAGGTCGATAATTCAGGAAGAGGTGATTTATTAGCAAATTTAATGAGTTATATCTATGAAAACCCAATCATTGGAAATGGTGTAGACTTTGCCGTTAGTATAAGAGGTCATAATACTTATATGGGAGTATGGGCGGATGCAGGCATATTTGTTTTTATCCTATTCTGTATTATACTTTTAACGCATCTCTTTAGAGCTTTAAAATTAGAATTACAATTAAAGTTTTTTGTCCTAAGTGTAGTATTTACACTTTGCGTTTTTATGTTAAGTTTACAAACGGTCATAAATCAGGCTTATATTATGGTTATTTTTTGCACCCTAGGCTATTTAATTGATTTTGGAGAAGACCGTAGTCCCAGCCCAATCATCCCTTAACGTAGTAGTTGTTACTAAGCCTATATGTTTTAATAAAAAACAACGTATCAAAACAAAGATCAATGATAAAATCTAAGACCAGTTATTTAGAATATTTACAAAAAGATAAAATTGCGTTAGGTATTAAAAACGATAGTTTTTATGAACAAATTATTAATATTCTATCGCCAAATCCTATATGGGTTTTTCAAAAAAGACTTCGTAAACTCGAATATTTTAATAACTGTAAACGTGGTATTTTGAACAGATTATATTTTTTTTACTTAAAATATAAATTCAAAAAAACATCTATAAAATTGGGTTTTTCAATACCTATAAACGTCTTCGGTCCTGGTTTATCAATTGTCCATTATGGTACTATCGTAATTAATAGCAATACCAAAGTAGGACGTAATTGTAGGATGCATGCTTGTGTAAACATAGGTGCTTCTGGAGGATCAGATAAGGCCCCACAAATTGGTGACAATGTTTATATTGCTCCTGGCGCAAAAATCTATGGTAATATTTCTATTGCAAACAATACAGCCATTAGTGCAAATGCTGTAGTTAACAAGACATTTGAAGAAGAAAACATTCTATTAGCTGGAAACCCTGCTGAAAAAATAAAAACTATTGATATATCAAGAATTATAAAACACTTATAACAAGCTGCTTTTTAAGCAACAAACTATTTTTATAACAACTATTAAATCAAACAAATTATATTACAATCAAAAGCTAATTGTACGCCACAATTAATTTCAGTGTTAATAAAAGTTTTTATAATACATTTAGTAGAATAATTTTGATATTTACATTAAGTTACAACATATTTACAGCTTGAATTATTGAGAATCATTAAGTTCAACCTAAATTTTGACCGAAAATGTTATTTAATTCTCTAAATTATTTTTCTGTATTGAACAATTATTTATTGTAGTCATTAGACCGTATGACCAATATTAAAATGCCGCTCATAAATAAGTGAAAAACGTTCAGATAGTCTAAATAAAAAACTTTAAGATAACTTTATTAATAATAAAATAACCATGTGCGGAATTTACGGAAGTACAATACTATATAATGAAACTCAAGTTAAAGAGAAGCTCAAACGCACATCCTTTAGAGGTCCTGACCAAATGGGATGGAAATTCTATAAATCAGATAATCACTCGATAGCATTTGGACATAATAGGTTATCAATTATAGATTTAGACGCTAGATCTAATCAACCCCTCGCCTATTCTGACAATATTGAAATTGTTTTTAATGGTGAAATATTTAACTTTCAAGACATTAAGAACAAGCTTTTAAAAAAGGGTTATACTTTTAAAACAACAAGTGACACCGAGGTAATCTGCGCAGCTTATTTAGAGTATGGGAAAGATTGTGTAAATCATTTTAACGGAATGTTCGCATTTGTTATATATGATAAAATTAAAAATCTTTTTTTTGGTGCTCGAGACAGACTTGGTCAAAAACCTTTTTATTATTATCATAATGGTAAAGCTTTTGAATTCGCAAGTCAGGTATCTTCAATACAACTTTATCACAACGATTTAAGTATCTCTAAAAAGGCTATTGATTCGTATCTAACCTGGGGAACAATACCTGATCCTCTCAGTATATTTAATGAAGTAAAAAAACTACTGCCTGGTAATTCTTTTATTTTTGATATAGACTCAGGAAGCCTTAATATAGAACCTTATTGGGATATTGACTATAAAGGCGAAAATAAATTTTTAGGCACTTATGAAGACGCACAAACAGCGTTAAAAAACACCCTTTCAGATGCTGTTAAAATAAGAATGTTTGCAGATGTTCCTGTTGGAGTCTTTTTATCTGGTGGTATAGACTCTTCTCTTATTGCTGCTTTAGCAACTCAAAATTCACAAGCTAAAGTCAAAACGTTTTCTGTTAAATTTAATGATAAAGGTTTTGATGAAAGTGTTTATGCGCAACAAGTCGCTGACCATTTAAAAACCGAACATAATGTTATTGAATGCAATTATGATGAAGGATTAGATTTAATTGAAAATTTTCATCATTTCTACGACGAACCCTTTGCAGACCCTTCCGCTATTCCATCAATGTTACTTGCTAAACACACTAAAAAACAAGTAACTGTGGCTTTGTCAGGAGATGCAGGAGATGAGAGTTTTATAGGTTATCATCGCTATGACTGGATAAATAAAGGAAATAAATTTATGAAAATTCCTTATCCCGCAAGGTTACTTATGTCTAAGATGGTTGCTCTATTCCCTAATTATAGATTAAAAATTCTATCAGAATTTATGAAGTACAAATCTATAGATATGGCGTACTTAGACTCAAAAACAGGAGCGTCTAAAATGAATAGTAAAGAAGTTGATGAGCTTAAATATCTAATACATAATAATAAGAACTTATTAGAACGCGTATCTGATTTTGATATAAAAACATATTTAAACTGGGATATTAACACTAAAGTAGATCGTGCTACTATGGCATATTCGCTTGAAGCTAGAGCTCCATTAATGGATTATCGCGTAGTAGAGCTTGCTCAAAGCTTACCTACTGATTTTAAATTTAAAGGTAATAATCAAAAAAGGATACTAAAAGATATACTATATCAATCGGTTCCCAAACATATTTTCAACCGACCGAAAGCTGGATTTACCATGCCTTTTAAAAATTGGTTTAGAGAAGACCTTAAAGACTATGTCTTAAGCGAATTAAATCATGAAGGCCTAAGTCAAATCCCCGGAATTGATATCGCATTGGTAAAAAAACAAATAACACAACATATGGATGGAAGCTGGAACCACTACCCTATGATTTGGAAATTATTGGTATTAAAACAATGGTTAAAACACAACCCTAATCATGACATTAAATAAACCAATAAAAATTGTTTTTGTTTTACCTACCTTATTTGCAGGTGGTTCTGAACGTATAATATCTTATTTAGCTCAAAATATTGATAAAAATAAATTTGATACAACATTAATTGTTGTGGGGTCTGCTAAAGATTCTGCATATGAAATTAATAATATTAATTGCATTTTTTTAGAAAAACCAAGAGTACTAAATGGTATTCCGCAACTATTTAAACAGATTAAAAAACTAAAGCCTGACATTGTCCTTAGCGTAATAAGTCATTTAAATACTGTAATGGCTTATATGTCTATTTTGTTTCCTAAAACAAAATTTATCGCACGAGAATCCACTGTTCTAAGTGTTGATGAAAGTATATTTAATGAACATAAGAGTAATACTCTTTTAAGTGTTTTAGGACGTAAACGCTTTAGCTTTTTTGATAAAATTATCTGCCAATCAAAAGACATGTTGACAGATATTGAAAACAATTACAATCTTAATAATGACAAATTAGTTGTAATTAACAATCCCATTACAAACACATTTACAATAAAGGAAAAACAAACAAATCATAATCCAATTCGGTTAATAACCGTTGGTCGTCTTAGTAAAGAAAAAGGAATTCCGAGAATTTTAAAATTGTTGTCTAAACTTAAAATTCCATTTCATTACACTTTAATCGGAGATGGCCCTGATAAAGAAGAGGTAATGAATTTAATTCAAAACTTAAGTTTACAAGATAAAATCACTCATATCCCTTTTACTAAAGAGGTAGAAAAATATCTTATAATTAATGATTACTTTCTTCAAGGCTCATATGTAGAAGGATTTCCAAATGCACTCTTAGAAAGTTGTGTTATAGGCACACCCGTAATTGCTTTTAATGTACCAGGAGGAACGAAGGAAATTGTAGTTAATAACGTCAATGGTTTTTTAGTAAATGATGAAGATGAATTTATAGAAAAACTTCAAACCCAAAGAGAATGGAATCCTAAAACAATAAGTGATTCTGTTCTAGAAAAATTTAGCAAAAGAAAAATAATAGGTGATTATGAACAATTATTTCTTGAAGTTATAAAATAGTTAATAGTGAATCATTCAAAAAAAAATATAAGTATCCTTAGTATAACTTTAGGAAGTGGTGGAGCTGAAAAAGTCATTAGCCTACTCCTCAAGAAACTAGTTGTAGATTATAATGTAACCTTAGTTTTATTTTACAACACAATACACTTCCCTATACCAGAAGGCGTTAACGTTGTTATCCTTTCTGAAAAAGGTGCAGACCGACCGTTTTTATTAAAAACAATTGATAGTATAAATTTTATTATAAAATATAACCGCTTTGTAAAAAAGCAGTCTATTGATATTTCTGTATCATTTTTAGCATTCCCTAATCTTATAAATGGAATTATTTCTAGTCTAAATAAATCCGTAAAAACAATTATTAGCGAACGAGGGTTTCCTTCCGACAATGTAACTAGTAAGTTATCATTATATATTTCTAAACTATTCTATCCTGTTTTTTATAATAGATGTGATAAACTATTCTCAAATTCGGTTCACATTAATAGAGATTTAAAGGATAACTTTGGTGTTAAAATCCCAATGGAAGTCATTTATAACCCAATAGAAATTCCAAATTTAGTTATCGATTCTAAAAACTTAAATACTTCAATTAATACTTTAAAAGTAATTACCGCAGGAAGCTTAATAAAAAGAAAAAATCAAATAATGACCATTCTTGCAATTATGACATCTAAATTAAAATATGAATTTTCTATTTTGGGTGGTGGTGATTTACATGACTATTTACAAAATGAAATTGATAAGCACCAATTAAATGATAGTGTTTTTCTAAAAGGAAAAGTCAAAAAAGTAAATGAACATTTACTCAATAGCGAATGTTTTGTGCTTTCATCTTTTACTGAAGGGTTTCCAAATGCACTAATTGAAGCCATGGCAATAGGTTTACCTAGTATATCAACAAATTGTTTATCTGGTCCATTAGAACTATTAAATGAAAACAAAGAGGTAAACATTAAGGATGGTGAATTTTTCATTGCTAAGTTCGGCTTACTAGTTAATAATGATGATTATATTGGGTTAAGTAAGGCATTAGATTATTTTCACAATAACCCAGAAGAAAGAGAACGATTTAGCAAGCTAAGTTTAGAACGCTCTAAAGACTATCAATTAGAACGTATTTATAAAAAGTTTGATTACTTTATACAGAATTAATACAAAAACAAAATGTGTGGAATTAACGGCATTATAGCCAAGACCAATAGAAACAAAGACGAGATAACAGCTGTCCTTAACACAATGAATAATTTAATTATTCATAGAGGACCAGATGAAGATGGCTTGTTTTCTGAAGAAAATGACCAATTCACTGTTGGTATGGGAATGCGTAGGTTATCCATTATAGATTTGTCTTCGGGTAAACAACCTATTTTTTCAGATGATAAACAAATTGTCATTGTATTTAATGGTGAAATATATAATTACAAAGCCTTAAAATCTAAATTAGAATCCGAAGGAGTAACATTTAAAACCTCTAGTGATACTGAAGTCATCTTAAAAGCTTACGAAAAGTATGGGGTTGAATCTTTTCAATGGTTAGATGGTATGTATGGCTTTAGCATCTATGACAAAACCATTAATAAACTATTTATTGCTCGTGATTTCTTTGGTGAAAAACCATTATACTACACGCATACGGATAACGAATTTATTTGGGCATCAGAGTTAAAATCTATAATCAATACGATAGATTTTACTCCTAATATTTCAAAAAAGGGATTGAACCTTTATTTTAGATTAACCTATATTCCTGCGCCACATACCATTTACGAAAACATTTTTAAGCTTGAAGCTAATCATTATATAGAATATGATTTAGCGTCTCATAATACAAGCATTCATAAAATAAATGCTGAGCCTAAACCAAAACCAACAAATATTTCATTTGACGATGCTAAAGCAAAAACCAAAGATCTCGTTTATAAAAGTGTAGATAGCAGATTTATTGCAGACGTTGGTTTGGGTACATTTTTATCTGGAGGTGTAGATTCTTCTATTATTTCACTTTGTTTAGCACAAACTACAGATAAAAAAATAGATACATTTTCAATCGGATTCAAAAAAGCATCTTACGACGAAACAGACAAATCTAGAGTCGTTGCCAAAATGCTAAATAGTAATCATCACGAATTTATAATTGACGAAAATGATCTTAAAAATAACATACACGAAATTTTAATCAATTTCGATGAACCTTTTTCAGATACTGCAGCCCTACCTACACACCTACTCTCCGAAAAGACAAGAGAACACGTTACAGTTGCTCTAACTGGAGATGGTGGAGACGAAGTATTTGGTGGATACAACAAGTACTACATTGGTAAAATGAACAAAAAATATACTAGCGTTGTACCAAAAGGGCTTCATAAATCGATTGCCGGTTTAAGTAATAAGTACCTTATTAATAAAGATGATACGCGTGGTAGAAAGTTTCAGATTAATAAACTCTTAAATGCTATTGATTATGATGGTGGTTTTTATTGGGACATTATTTCGTTAGCAAATACCAGCAATCAATTAGCCGAAATAATGTCTCCAGATTATTTTGATGCCAATATTTTTCAAGAATATAAAAATGTTTTGGGAAAACAAAACATTGAAACCCTAACTGATTTTAGACTTGTAGATAAAATTTTGAGTTTAGAGGGAGGCATGCTAGCTAAAGTTGATAGAACAAGTATGATGACATCCCTAGAATGTAGAGCACCTTTCTTAAATCGAGATTTATGGGAATTCACTAACACCCTACCCGAAAGCTATTTAATGAAAGGCTGGAACAAAAAGTATATTTTAAAAGAAGCTTTTAGAGATCAGTTTCCTAAAGAATTTTTAGAAAAAGGAAAAAGCGGTTTTGGATCTCCTACAGGAGATTGGCTAAGACAAAGCCTAAGAAAAGAACTAGAATCCTATATTGATCCGGTTATGCTTAAGTCACAAGGTATATTCAATGTAGACGTTATAACCAAATTAGTTAAAGATCATTTAGAAAGTAAAAAAGATAGTACCTTTAGAGTTTGGTCGTACTATTGTTTTCAAAAATGGTATAAATATAATTTCCTTAAACAAAACTAAATTGACATGGAGAAAAAAAGAATACTACTTATTGCCTCATATGCAGGTTCTCTTATAAGATTTAGAGGAGATTTTATTAAAAGCTTAATCGCAAACGGATTCAATGTATTTACAGCAGCTCCAGAATATACCGATGAAGATATTGAAATAATAACCGCAATGGGCGCCAATCCTATTGAGTTTAACTTGCAACGTACGGGGCTTAATCCTTTAAAAGATTTAAAATCTATTAAGGCATTAAAATCAATAATGAAGGATAATCGGATAGACCTAGTTTTTCCTTATACCGTAAAACCAGTTATTTATGGTTCTATGGCTGCCAATAGTTGTAAAATCCCTGTCATTTCTTTAATTACGGGTTTAGGCTATGCATTTACGGGACTATCCGCTAAAGCTAGAACGTTACAGCGATTTAATGAAATTCTTTACAAATTATCAATTAGAAAAAATAAAATTATTGTATTTCAAAATAGGGATGATTACCAATTATTTTTAGATCGAAAGGTCATTTCCAAACAACAACGTGTAGATTTTGTAAGTGGTTCTGGTGTCAACTTAAAGGAGTTTACTTTTGTAGAAAAAAATGCTTCCGATAAAGTTAGTTTTCTTTTAGTCGCTAGGCTAATTGAAGAAAAAGGTATTGGGCTTTATATGGAAGCAGCAAAATTACTAAAGGCAAAATATCCAAAAGCAGAATTTCACTTAATTGGAGTTGTTGAAACATCTCCTTCTGCTATCAGTGAAGATGAAATTAATGCGTTGCATAACGAAGGGATTATTGTTTTTCATGGAAGACAAACTAATATAGAAGATCATTTACACCAAAGCGATATTTTTGTTTTACCGAGTTATTACAGAGAGGGGTTACCGAGAACAACATTAGAAGCTAGTGCTTGTGGCAACCCTATAATTACAACAGACTCTGTTGGTTGTAGAGAAGCCGTTAAAGAAGGAGAAAATGGTTTTTTAATTACCCCTCAAAATTTAGATGCTTTAGTAAAACCCATGGAATATTTTATTAACCATCCTGAAAAAATTAAAGAAATGGGAATTAATAGTAGAAAATATGCCGAAGAGCGTTTTGATGTTGACATTATAAACAACGATTTGATTCAATTAATAAATAGTGTTCTTAAAACATAAGTAAAATATGAATTTATATAAAACATTCATAAAACGTATTTTTGACTTTTTAGCCGCGTTGATAGGTCTACTAATTATAGCGCCTTTGTTTTTATTTCTCATTATCTGCCTTTTTATACTCAATAATGGCAAACCCTTTTTCTACCAAGAACGTACAGGTAAAAATGGTAAAATATTTACAATTATTAAGCTCAAAACCATGACCGATAAAACAGATAGTAACGGTGATTTATTACCTGCAATGGATCGTGTTACCAAAATCGGAGCTATATGTAGAAAATTGTCTTTAGATGAACTACCGCAATTAGTTAACATACTAAAAGGAGATATGAGCTTAATTGGGCCACGCCCCTTATTACCGATATACTTAGATCGCTATAATTCAAGACAAAATAGACGACACGAAGTTTTACCAGGAATTACCGGTTGGGCGCAAGTCAATGGAAGAAATACAATAAGTTGGGAGCAAAAATTTGAATATGACGTTTACTATGTAGAACAGCAATCATTTTTACTAGATTTTAAAATTATTCTAAAAACCATAGATAAGGTTATAAATAGAAAAGACATCAACAATTCTGAGAATCTAGACATGCCTGAATTTAAAGGATCAAAACCACAACGCTAAAAATCCTATAACTAGCAAATTTTAAGATCTTTAAAATCGATTATAAAATCTTTTGGCAAATTCTCAACCTCCATAAATTTGTAAGATTCAAAATGAATATTTTTACCATTATCTACTAAAGCTATACTATTCCACCCTAATGAATTAGGTGCAATAAAATCTTTCTTTAAATTATCGGCAATATAATAATAGGTTGTTCCCTCCAACGCCTTTTCTATAGCTATAAAATTAGCAAAATTTGGTTTTTCTGTTCCAATTTCTTCTGAAATTATAATTTTATCTAAGTAATCTACAATACCTAAATTCTTCAGCTTTGCTCTTTGCGTCTTTGATCTGCCATCAGTAACTATGGCTATTTTCCCTTCTTTTGATTTTATAGCCTCAAAGACCTCTAATACACCATCAAATAATTGAATATCCGGTTGATGATCTCTATACATTGCAACAAGAGTCCCAATGTCTTTACCATAAGTATTAGCAAGGAATTCAAAAACGTTAACCTTATTTCTATACAAGGAAAACATCTTAGAATATAGAGATTTCCAATCCTTAGGTTCTATATATTTTGAAATAGATTTATAGGCCGATTTTAAATAGTCCAATTCATTATACAAGGTGTCGTCTAAATCAAAAACAACAATTGTATCTTTATTCACCTTTATATCCATGTACTAGAATTTCATCATCATAGCGAATCATTAATAAATCGTTTTCCCAAACATCAAATTTATCACCAATAGTCTTTCCGTATAAATACTCATCAATAATCCATTTAGAAAAATTTGCTCCCGATAAATACGATAAAGGATATCCACCACCAAACCGAGGGTTAATTTCTATGGCGTATACCTTTTTGTCATCGTGTTTACTTAGGAAAAACTGAGCCGTAAGACAACCAATAGCTCCATCAATATAGCTTAAGTTATCCTTTATATAATCTACTAAAGCATTATTAACTGTCAATGCTTTATAAACTTCTCCATCCCTAACCTCTATTCTTTTTCTTGGAACAACACATTTCAATTTATGATCTTTGCCAAAATATAAATCACATGTGAATTCATCAAAATCATCATGGTCTAAATACTCTAAAAACATTAATTTATCATTATTAAAATGATAATCTGTCAACTCTTCTTTAGTTCTAATTAAAAAGGTATCTACACTTCTACTCCCATCTATTGGCTTTATAAAAAGAGGTAATTCATAATTATCTTTGCTGAATTCTTTAGCTACATTTACGTTATGCGCTTCAAAAAACTCATGTATAACTCTCTTATTTCTACATTTAGATACAAAATCAACGGATGATATAACGACCTCAATACCTTCTTCCTTAAACCTTACTTTATTTTTTGCAAGTTCAAGTAGTTCCGTATCTATTGTTGGTATTATTAAACGAATTTTATACGTTTTACAAAAATTTATTAGAACCGAAATATAATCCGTAGCATTTAGTTTAGGCACCTTAAAAAATCCATCTGCAACTTGGCAAGCTGCTGATAAAACCGGGTTAGCATCTGTAGCATAAACCTTGCTTTCTGGATCTACTTTTTTTAGTTCTTTTTGAAACGATCTTACAAGCGAAACTCTACGTCCGGCTGAAGTGATTAAGATATTCATTCTATAAATTTAGGTTAGCAATTTTTTTAATATATTTATATCAAATGATAAATATAATATAGTTAATATTATCTTTGTTATAGAAACGATATAAAGTCTAAAATTAGGTTGTAAATTGATATAAAAATGACCTTAATAGACATATTTGTCTATTCTTTTTTTAACATCAGTAGTGCTCTTGGGCAACTACATTTACTATTTATGTAGTAAAGTGCTTCTAATTTAATGTGTTGTAATAAATCATTACATATGAAATAATCACTTTCTATAATTTAGAAAATAACGTAATTATTTACTTTTCATCGTTTTAATTTGGGGCAACTCAAGATAAAAGCGCATATTTAACCCTTAAATAAGATCGTGTCCCAGATCCCTCTATTGACATGAAATTGAATAGTAATAGCATAATTACTTAACAATTTTTACGTATGAAACCTAAAATATGGCTTTCATCACCACATATGAGTGGTAATGAACTATCTTACATTAATGAAGCATTCGACACCAATTGGGTAGCCCCATTAGGACCTAATGTCAATGGCTTTGAAACTGATTTACAATCTTACCTTAAAAATAGCCGACATGTTGCAGCATTAGCATCTGGAACGTCTGCTTTACATTTAAGTTTAGTTATGCTGGGAGTTGGAAACGGAGATGAAGTGATTTGCCAGAGCAAAACATTTTCTGCGTCTGCTAACCCAATTGTCTATCAAGGAGCGACTCCTGTCTTTATAGATAGTGAAAGAGATACGTGGAACATGTGTCCTGAGCAACTTGAAATCGCCATTAACGACCGAATTTCAAAAGGAACAAAACCTAAAGCTATTATCGCTGTACATTTATATGGTATGCCTTACAAAGCTGATGAAATTAATGAGATTGCATTAAAGTATAGCATTCCTGTTATTGAAGACAGTGCCGAATCTTTAGGAAGCTTATATAAAGGGGAAAATTGTGGGACGTTGGGTGATTTCTCAATACTCTCATTTAATGGAAATAAAATTATAACAACTTCTGGAGGTGGTGCTTTAGTCACTAAAAGCAAAGAACTGAAACAGCAAGCTGTTTTCTTAGCAACACAAGCGAGAGATGATGCTCCACACTACTTACACTCGCAAATTGGATACAATTATAGAATGTCTAATATTGTTGCCGGAATTGGTCGTGGACAAATGACTATTTTAGATAGCCATGTAGCAAAGCGTCGCTCAAATCATCAACTTTATTTTAATGCTTTCAAAGACAATAATAAAATCTCCTTTCTCCAAGAACCAGAAGGTTATTTTTCTAACCGTTGGTTATCTTGTATCCTCTTAGATTCTATGGAAACTCGTGAGGGATTAAGACTAGCGTTAGAAGCTGAAAACATTGAATCTCGACCTTTATGGAAACCAATGCACCAACAACCCGTTTTTAAAAAATACCCAAGTTACCTTAATGGTGTATCTGATGCGTTATTTGAGAAAGGTTTATGTTTACCTAGCGGATCAAATCTTACTGATAATGAATTAGAAAGGGTAGTTTCAGCTATAAATGCGTATTTTGTAACATGCTAATTAAACTTCTACATAAAATATCACAAAAATATGCATCTAAATGGCTCGTATTGCTATTTGATGTTATAATCGTAATTGCTTCTTTTTTCCTTGCCTATTTAATACGATATAATTTTCAAATAGATTTTGACTTTATAAAACTATTAAATCAAGTGCCGTACGTCGCGCTTATTGCAGCTATTAGTTTTATTGCTGTTGGATCATACAAAGGAGTTGTTCGGTTTACAGGATTTAAAGACATTGTAAATATTATAATAGGAGCAAATATATTAGCAACGATTTTAATTTTTTTCACTTTTTTAAGTCGAAAATTCCTTGGCGATGATAATGTTTTTAATATATCCGGCTCCATTGTATATATTCACTTATTATTGAATATCCTATTCCTAATTGGCTCTAAACTATTTATAAAATCTATATATAATCATATTACTCAAGATTTTCAATCGATTTCAAATGTTTTAATTTTTGGAGCAGGGAATTCTGGTATGTTAACTTATGATGCCATTCAAAACGATACCAAGAGTGGCCTTGAGGTCGTTGGTTTTATTGATGATGATGAACGAAAAATTGGAAAAAAGATAAATCTAATTAAGGTTTATAACATTGAATCTATTGACGAAAATTTCATTAAAAATAATAACGTTGAAGACGTTATAATATCAATTCAGAACATAGATCCTACTCGACTACTTCAAATTACTGGTAGTCTATTCGCTTTAGGTCTTAAGGTAAAAATCGTTCCTCCTGTTCAAAGTTGGATAGATGGAGATTTGAGCGTAGGCCAAATTAAAGAAGTTAAAATTGAAGATTTACTTGGAAGAGACCCAATTAATATAAAAAATCCTGATTTAGAAGAACAGTATGACAATAAAGTTATTTTAATAACAGGCGCTGCTGGTTCAATAGGAAGCGAGATTTGCAGAAAAGTTAGTCTATATAACTATAAAAAATTAATTTTAGTAGATAATGCAGAGTCTGCACTCTACGATATACAACAAGAATTTAGACAACAAGGTTTAGAAAATATTGATGCTATTGTCGCTGACGTAAGAAATAGAACGCGAATCGATCAAATATTCAACCTATATAAACCAAAAGTAATTTTCCATGCAGCCGCCTATAAACACGTCCCTTTAATGGAAAACAATCCATTTGAAGCGGTTAGTGTTAATATTGGAGGAACTAAAAATGTTGCCGATATCGCCGTCAAACATAGTGTTGATAAATTTGTATTTATATCAACAGACAAGGCGGTAAACCCAACAAATGTAATGGGAGCCACAAAACGTATCGCAGAACTTTACGTAAGCTGCCTAAAAGGAAAAGGACATACAAAATTTATCACCACAAGATTTGGTAATGTCTTAGGCTCTAATGGATCTGTAATCCCTTTATTTAAAAAACAAATCGAAAAAGGAGGGCCTTTAACAGTAACACACAAGGACATTACGCGATATTTTATGACCATTCCTGAAGCTTGTCAATTAGTATTAGAAGCAGCAGCGATGGGTAATGGTGGCGAAATTTTTGTCTTTGACATGGGAGAGCCGATTAAGATATTTAACCTTGCTACCAATATGATTATTCTATCTGGATTACGATACCCTGAAGACATCGATATTAAAATCACCGGATTAAGACCTGGAGAAAAGATTTATGAAGAACTATTAGCTGATGGGGAAAACACAAAGAAAACCTATCACGATAAAATTATGATTGCCAAATCTAGGCATGTAGATATTATTAATGTTGAAAAACAAATCAATAAGCTAACCGCAATAAACTCGTTAACACAACCTTTAGAGATTGTATCTTCAATAAAAAATTTAATACCAGAATATATCTCTAACAATTCAACATATGAAGTGTTAGACTTAAAAAAATAAATCCTACGGTCAAATTAATCTATAAACTATTATTTACATGAAAACACGTATTCTAATCATTTCAATATTAGCAATTATAACAGCAACGTCTTGTGCTTCTAGGAAAAAAATAGTTTACTTTCAAGATGAACTCATTAAAGAAGGACAGTTGGAATCTGAGCCAACTCAATTAACTTATAAACCAGACGATATATTAACAATTAATGTTTCTGCCCTAGACCCAGACACCGTTAGACCTTTCAATTTGCCAATAGTTTCAAATAATACTTCTGACTTAACAAGTGCTCAAGGAACTTTGCAGCAGCAATCATATTTAGTAGATTATAACGGTAACATTGATTTTCCCGTTTTAGGAAGAATAAAGGTAGAAGGACTAACACGAACAGAGTTAACAGCCTTATTAACGGAACGCATAAGACCAATGGCCAAAGATCCCATTGTTAATGTAAGATTAGCAAATTTTACTATAACTGTTATTGGAGAAGTAGCTTCACCAGGAACATTTACAATGCAAGATGAACGAGTAACACTTATTGAAGCTCTTGGTTATGCAAATGATTTGACCATCTTTGGGAAGCGAAAAAACGTGAAATTGATAAGAGAGGTTAATGGAAAAAAGAAATTTGCAAATATTGATTTAACATCAGTAAACACAATAAACTCTGACCTGTACTATCTTCAGCAAAACGATGTAATCTATGTAGAACCAAATAATGCAAGAATTAGATCTTCTACATACAATCAAAATAACGGAGTATTAATTTCGGCAATAGGTACATTAACCACAATTTTAGCTATATTCATTATAAAATAGCTATTTAATTAAAATCATATATGGAATCCAAACCTGTTTCAAATTCTAATGAAATTAAACAAAGTGTTGAGTTATTTCTTTCTTATTGGAAAATACTTATATTTTGTGCTGCAGTTGCACTATTTCTCGGATACACCTACCTGCGATATACGACTTATGAATATAGCGCCACTGCAACTATTAAAATAAGAGATGAAAAACAATCTAAAAAATTACAACCCATAGGCGAGCCTTCTAATGAAGGACTTTTTTCTGATGGTTCAAACAAAATAAAAGATGAAATTGAAGTTATTCAATCTCGAACATTAATTAAAAATATTGTAAAAAAATTAGATTTAAACATTAGATGTTTTACCCAGGGCAATATTAAGGAACTTGAAATTTACAAAAACCCTCCTGTTTCGTTAAGTTTTTTAGCTAATGACTCTATTATACATAGATTAGATACTACAATCTATATTAAAGTAAAGTCACCAACTCAATTTTTAGCATACGTTAACGAAAGCAAAACCCTAGTAAACAGGGATGAGTTAAGCGGAAAATTATATGATTTTGGAGCAAGAATAAAAACAGGTTTTGGCGACATGGTCATAACTCCGAATATTGGAAAATATGCTCCTGTGGTTGGAAGTAATTTAAAAATTTCAATATCACCTGTTAGCAAAATTGTAAACCATTATCAAAAAAAAATTAAAGTTTCAACAGAAACAGGCTCTAGTGTCATAAAGCTAGACTTAAAAGAAAGCAATTCATATAAGGCCGTTGATATATTAAATCAGCTTATACAAGAATACAATCAAGATGTATTGTTAGATAAAGAGGCAGTAGTAAAAGAAACATCTGAATTCATTAACAATAGGCTTCAGCAAGTTTCCGTTGAATTAGAGAAAGTAGATTACACTGCGGAAGAATTGCAACAAAAAAATAACCTCACTGCTTTAAGTTCCCAAGCCGATCTTAATCTTCAAAGTGAAAAACAATTACAATCTCAAATTTCATCTACAGCGAATAATATAGAATTAATTTCTTTTCTCGAGACAAAAATATCGAGCGATAATAAAAGTACCGATTTATTGCCTGCTAATATTGCAATTGGAGATCCTAATACAGCACAGGTACTAAGAAGCCATAACGAATTAGTATCGCAGCGTGATAAAATTCTAAGAAATTCAAGTGAGAAAAACCCCGTGGTTATCCAATTAAATAATCAAATTGAATCATTAAGGTTAAACCTTCAGAATTCATTAAAAAACATGAGAGCTACATCTGAGCTCACTTTAAGTCGTTTAAACAGAGATAATGCTAGAATTCAAGGTCAATTATATTCTGCACCAACTAAAGCAAGACAGTTTAGAGATATAAAAAGACAGCAAGACATTAAAGAGTCATTATATCTTTATTTATTAGAGAAACGAGAAGAATCAGCCATAAGGCTTGGAATGTATGCACCAAACGCTAAAATCATTGATCGCGCCTATTCCTCTCACCTTCCTGTTGCGCCTAATAAGATGATCGTTTACATAGCTTCTCTATTATTTGGATTAGGACTTCCAATAGCTCTGATATACATTTCTAATCTATTAAATACCAAAATATACAACAAAGAAGACTTAATTAATGTATTAAATATTCCTTATTTAGGAGATATCCCTAAAACTTCTAAAAAACATAAACTTATTAAAAAAATCGATTATTCTCCAAAAGCAGAAGCTTTTAGAATTGTAAGATCCAATATCGATTTCATGCTTAAAGACATAAAAAATCGTTCTAAAAAACTATTTATAACCTCTACCGTCCCTCAAGAAGGGAAATCACACACCAGTGTCAATTTAGCCACATCCATAGCATATTCTGGCAAATCTGTGTTACTAATTGAAACAGATATTAGAGTTCCCAAATTACTTAACTATCTCGATATAAAGGACAAATCAGTACAAGGGCTTTCAGACTACATTGTAGATAAATCAATTAAACCAGAACATATTATATTAAAACACAAAGACAATGAGTTTTTAGATATTATCCCTTCTGGAACAATACCTCCTAACCCTTCAGAATTATTAATGAGCGATAGAGTTGAAGACCTATTTAATCATTTTGAAACCAAGTACGATTACATTATAGCAGATACCTCTGCGGTAGGTATAGTAAGCGACACCTTACTAATTTCAAAATTAGCCGATATGTTTATATATGTTGTAAGCGCAGACAAAATAGACAGACGTTTACTTATGCATGTAGCACAACCATTAAAAAAAGACAAAAGATTACCTAACATGACTTTTCTTTTAAATGGAACTAATTCTAATAAAAAAGGAGGTTATGGCTATGGTTATGGCTATGGTAACAATCCTAACAAGAAGAAAAAATGGTACCAATTTGGTAAGTCTTAATTAACCCCACCAAATTAAGCTACCTAAAAGAAAAGCCACTAATTGTCATTTAGTGGCTTTTTTTTATACTTAAGTAATAATTAAATCCTTACAGCTTCCGTCTACGCTTTTCCGTTTTCAGTAAAGTTAACTCTCTACTCGTTTGCCCTGAGACAGACGTATTCTCCTCTGCCCTTCTAATTAAATAAGGCATCACATCTTTCACAGGACCAAAAGGAATATATTTTGCAACATTATAACCTTGCGCCGCTAAATTAAAACTAATATGATCACTCATACCGTATAACTGTCCAAACCACACATTGTTATCTTGCTTAGATATATGGTTAGTTTCCATAAGCTCCATTGCTAAATAACAGCTTGCTTCGTTATGCGTACCAATAAAAACAGAGATATCTTTTAAATTATTGAGAATATAATTTAATGTTGCATTAAAATTATCATCGGTTGCTTTTTTATTTTCACATATTGGAGAATCATAACCTTTCGCTATAGCTCTGTCACGTTCTTTTTCCATATAAGCACCACGCACAATTTTCATCCCTATTTTAAAACCATCGTCTTTTGCACGTTGATGCAATGCCTTTAAGTAATCTAAACGATCCCAACGGTACAATTGAAGTGTATTATAAACAATAGTCACATCTTTATTATAACGACGCATCATTTCTTCTACCAAATCATCTGCAGCATCTTGCATCCAACTTTCTTCCCCATCGATTAATACTTCAACATCTTTTTCTTTTGCCAGTTTACAAACCGTATCAAATCGATTTACAATTCTATTCCATTCTGCTTCTTCATCGGTTGTTAAAGCGATTCCTTCTGTCTTTTTTTGATACAATAAAAAACGTCCAAAACCAGTTGGTTTAAACACTACAATTGGCATCGCTTCTCTTTCATCACAAAAACGAATGATTTTCAGTATTTTCTCTAAAGCGTTATCAAATTGATTCTCTTCCGCTTTACCTTCAACAGAATAATCAAGCACGGAACTTACTCCTTTCGTATATAATTTATCTATGACAGGCAAACAACCTTCCTCATTAACACCACCGCAGAAATGATCAAAAACAGTAGCTCTTATCAGTTTTTCTACAGGTAAATGCGCTTTTAAGGCAAAATTAGTGGCTGCAGTTCCCATTCGAACCAAGGGCTCAGAAGAAATCATTTTGAATAAAAAATAGGCACGTTCTAATTCTGAATCAGATTTTAAAATAAACGCCGTACCTGTGTCCTCAAAGAGTGAACGATTTATCATTAGCTAAAAGAATATAAATGCAAATATATTTATTATAGTCTTACATTTTTTTCTAAAAAGGAAGTATTTTCACATCCTATTTTGCAGATAAGTTATAATATGGAATCTATTTCAACAAAAAACGCCGTAATACATTTTAATTCTGAGGTTTATACAGAATTAAATAATTATTTAAAAACCACAAAACCTTCTAAGATATTTGTTCTTGTAGACACAAATACGCATGATTATTGTCTACCTAAGTTCCTAGAACGTATAGAATCTGGAGATATCCCTTTAGAAGTAATGGAAATACCAAATGGTGAAGAACATAAATCTATTGACATTTGCACTGGCGTGTGGGAAGCGCTTTCGGAGTATAATGCTGATCGTAAAAGTTTATTAATCAATTTAGGAGGTGGAGTTGTTACTGATTTAGGAGGATTTGTAGCAAGTACTTACATGCGTGGTATACCTTATATAAATATACCAACAACCTTATTAGCTATGGTAGATGCTTCTGTTGGAGGTAAAACAGGAGTAGACTTAGGAGCTTTAAAAAATCAAGTTGGTGTTATTAACGAAGGTCAAATGGTAGGTGTTGATACCTCATTTTTAGATACATTACCACAAAATGAAATGATTTCGGGTTTTGCCGAAATGCTAAAACACGGTTTAATCTATGATGAAGCCTATTGGAATACTCTAACTCATCTCGAAAATTTAGATCTTTCTGATTTAGATGGTTTAATTTATGACTCTATCGTTATAAAAAACCAAGTTGTCACTTCTGATCCTACCGAACAAGGTTTAAGGAAAATATTAAATTTTGGACACACACTTGGACACGCTATTGAAAGTTATTTCTTAGAAAATGCTGATAAAACCCCGCTTCTTCATGGCGAAGCTATAGCAATTGGTATGATTTTAGAAAGCTATTTGTCTACAAAAATTTGTGACTTAAGTGATGTTAACTTAAAAACTATAACGGATGGTATTTTAAAAACGTTTGCTAAAGTTGAAATATCTAAAGCCGACCAAAATCATATAATAGCGTTACTAAAATACGACAAGAAGAATAGTCATGGTGTCGTAAAGTTTGTACTGCTTGAAGCCATAGGGCAACCCAAAATAGATTGTATAGTTAGCAATGAATTAATTTCGGAAGCTTTTGATTATTACGCAAACTAAAGGTAGCGTTCTTTTATAATTTTTAAGTGATGTTTTTCATGGCCAGCAATAATATAACCAATTGCTCTAACCGAAACAGGAAAACCAGAAGCCTCACCTAACAAAAGCAAAGTTTCATTATCAAAGGTCTTAAATAACACTATTGTAGCCTGTCTCACTGCTCTATATTCAGCCAACAAGCTATCCATTGAGCGTTTTTCAACATTAGCAGATATAACGTAGTCATCTTGCTCAAACCCCGCTAAAGACGTCTTATCACGTCTTGCAATTCTTAATGCTCTATAAGCAAATACACGCTCTGTATCAATTATATGTAGTAACACATCTTTTATAGACCACTTTCCTTTGGCATAGGCATAATTGTGTTTCTCTTCTGGAATGTTTGAAAAAACAGAAAACACTAGTTCTAGATTTTGCTGTAAACCTTCAACAATAACCATATCTTTAGCTACTGCATCTAAATAAGGTTGATAATAAGAATTATATTCTGCTGGACTAAGAGATGCTAAATTCATATATTTTTTTTAAAATAAAAAAAGCCCCAGGATTACCAAGGGCTTTTGTTAAAATATTCAATGTTGATTACAATTCGTTAAAAATAGTATGCATCAAACGTTTTTTATCATTTAAGCTCTCTTCTAAAGAAATCATTGTTTCTGTTCTGTAAACACCTTCAATGTCATCTAACATAAAAATAATATCCTTTGCATGCATTGTGTCTTTCGCTCGTATTTTACAGAAAATATTAAATTTACCTGTTGTAATATGCGCTACGGTAACGTAAGGAATATCTATAATTCGCTCTAAAACAAATTTCGTTTGTGACGTGTTTTGTAAAAACACACCCACATAAGCTATAAATGAATAATCTAACTTTTGGTAATCTAATGTTAATGATGACCCCATTATAATACCTGCTTCCTCCATTTTCTTAACACGCACATGAACAGTACCTGCGGAAATCAATAACTTTTTTGCTATATCCGTAAAAGGAATACGCGTATTATCGATAAGCATATCGAGAATTTGATGATCAACTTCATCCAATTTAAACTTTGCCATAATTGTATAATCTTTAAACTAAACGCAAAAATAAAACATTTAAATTAACAATTATGCATTAAAACTGAATAATTTTACGGTTTTAATGAGATTCTTTCATTATTTATGATTACGAAATCGATTTCGGAACCTACAATTAATTCAGAATTATCTATTGTTTTTACTAAAAACCCATTGGCTTTTATTTCGTTATGACCATACTTATTATTCAATTTTGAGATCTCTTCTATTACAGGTACAAATTCTAACTTATCTCCTAGCAATACCTCTCTATATTGAATAGCAACATCAACAGTACCGCCTTCGTCATCTACCTTTGCATTTCTTATAATGACATCATAAAAACATTTTGCGTTTTCAGGGATATCAAAATAAGTTTCATATCCATTAGCATCAACACCATTTAAAATGACTTCTACCCCTTTAAGTATAGCCATAAACATTAAACGCCTTACCTCTTCTCTATCGTAATCATTTTTGTAATGCCCCGCTTCATACAATAACGTTGGTACTCCAAAATGCTGAAACGTATCACCAACACAATTGATATTGAAACCATCGTCGTATCTCCCTATTCCATTAGGAATTTCGGGTTGTAAAAACTTATTAATTTCACCAATAATAACCATAGCCTCCTTCCTGTTGATCGTTAACTTCCGCTCTTGATCTTGCGCTGGTGATAAAAAAGAAAGCGTAGCCACATTATTTGTGCTTCCTGCACTAAAAATAGTCCGCTGACCATGAAGGTTAAAACAGTAATTAGGCTTAAAATCATCATATAGCTTCCTAAGCACATTACTTTCTGACTGAGATAAATCTTGAGCATCTCTATTTAAATCAACACCATTAGCATTTATTCGTGTATAACGCTCAGCTCCGTCTGGATTCAATATAGGAACCACCATTAAAGTACATTCTTCTAAAATCCGATTTGAAATAGCATGATCTAACTCTAACAAATTAAAACAGTCAAAAAGCGCCTTAGTCGATGTTGATTCGTTACCATGCATTTGAGACCATAGCAAAATCTTTATAGGACCTGTACCAAATTTCAAACTGTATATGGGCTGCTCTTTAACAGAATATCCAAATGTTGAAATAACAGGTTTAGACAAATTACCGATACACTTTTCTATATGAGCATTGGTGATATAACGACCATATAATTCGGGCGTTTTTACCTTTAAAAATAATTGATTCAAAGTCTCTAAATTCATACTATCAAATTAATGGTTACAAATGTAATCATTTGATATTTTACATTTGTAAACAAGATTTTTAAAGTAAAATGTTACACTAGTAAACAACAATTCTCACAAAAACGAAGGCTTATGACCAAATCTTAACAACGCGACATTAAAATTATTTTTTAAACACCTATCTTATTTATTATCAGTGATTAATAATGATAAATCAAACTTAAGATTTAATACTGTAAAAATTATTTTGTTACATTTATACCATACCTAAATACTATTGTTTACATTTGTACCATTACAATAACCAACCCTTAGTTTACAATGATAAACTCAAAAGATTTCACCGGACGCTTACAAAAAGTTATTGATTACTACAGTGAATCCGCCTCTAGTTTTGCAGAAAAAATCGGAGTGCAACGCTCTAGTATTTCACACATTCTGAGTGGTAGAAATAAACCTAGTTTAGATTTCGTAATGAAGGTTCTTCATACCTATCCCGAAGTTGAACTGCATTGGCTCATAGACGGAAAAGGAAATTTCCCCAACCAAATCCCTACCCTAAAACCACCTAAAACTAACACCATTGAAACACCGCCAAAACCCCAACCCTCAAAACAAACCCTAAACACCCCAAGCCCTAATACTAATTCAGACTCTGATTCCGAAATCGACAAGATTGTAATATTTTATAAAAACGGCACTTTTAAAAGCTATAAGCCTTAATATTAATTATACGATTCATTATCTTTGCAAAAAGATTTACATGAGATTTTTTCTTTCCATAGCATTGTTAGTATTAGTATCAAGCTGTTACTCCAACGAGCGAAATTGTTCTGATTTTAAAACCGGAACCTTTGAGTTCACCTATACCATAGACGGCATTGAACACACTTCTCGCTTTAAGCGCACTGAGAACCTAAATATTGATTATCACAAAGAGAAGACTGACTCGTCATCTATTCGCTGGATAAACGATTGTGAATTCATACTAAAAAAACTACACCCAACGAGTAATTCAGAAAAAGACGCTATTCACATGAAGATTCTCTCTACGACAGAAGACTCCTATACATTTGAATACAAACTCGCAGTTAAAAGACCCAATAGACCGTTAAGAGTCGAAAAAGGAGTGGCTAAAAAAATTGAATAAGCAATATGCTTGACTTTCTATTAACTTCCGATGCTATAATGGCATTATTAACATTAACGTTTCTAGAAATAATACTAGGCATAGATAATATTGTATTTATCTCAATTGCCGCCAACAAACTACCAGAAAACCAGAGAAGCAAAGCAACAAAAATTGGTCTTTTGCTCGCTATGGTTCAACGCATCATCCTACTAACATTTGTTTCTTTTTTAATCGGCCTAAGCACACCATTCTGCACCGTAGAAACAAACTGGTTATCCATTGAAATTAGTTGGCAAGCCATCATTTTATTTGCTGGAGGACTATTCTTAATATATAAAAGCACTTCTGAAATCAGAGAAAAAGTAGAAAACCCAAGCCATGATGAAAACCAGGTAAAATCCAAACCTATAAAATCACTTAGCAATGCTATCGTTCAAATCGTTATAATTGACTTTATATTTTCGATAGACTCAATATTAACCGCTGTCGGAATGACAAACGGATTACACCCCAACCACAACTACACCTTAGTTCTAATGATTATTGCGGTGATGATTTCTATAGGTATTATGATTGGTTTTGTAGATCCAATTCGAAAATTCATTGACACCCATCCAAGTATACAGATTTTAGGAC
Source organism: Winogradskyella sp. PC D3.3 (assembly GCF_054366245.1). Lineage (NCBI taxonomy): Bacteria > Pseudomonadati > Bacteroidota > Flavobacteriia > Flavobacteriales > Flavobacteriaceae > Winogradskyella > Winogradskyella sp. PC D3.3. Next base: position 3,094,766 of record NZ_CM135962.1, read on the forward strand.
TTGCTTTTTTAATCCTAATAGGGTTTATGCTCCTTACAGAAGCAGCACACCTATCTCAAACAGAAATCTTTGGAAACACGGTTGGTGCTATACCAAAAGGCTATCTCTATTTTGCAATTGCATTTTCGCTTTTTGTAGAGTTCTTAAATCTTAAAGCCGTTAAAAAGAAATAATCAAAACCCGATTTACTGAATTTAATCTTTAAAACAAAGTCACCTGCCCTTTATCATCCATCCCTAATTCATCATCATCATCATCCGTTGATGAATTGTCTGATTTTACATCATTTTTAGACCCAGCCGAACTGTTTTGTTTCGTTTTAACAGTTTCCTCATCAACAACTTCTATATCATCCGCAGGCACTTCTTCTGGCGCCTCATAAGGCAAAGATTCTAATAGGTTAATTTGGTTTATTTTATCCTTAGTTAACTGATTTCCTAGGGCAGTAATCCCTTTTACCGAAATAAACTCTTCAAGGTTAACTTCCATGTTTGGCTTACGGTCTTTACCGCGTTCCTTGGTAAATTCCACATCCACAATCGGTCTCCAATCTGTTGAAACAATCTCTAAGTGTGAATCAGGATGATCTGAAATAAAATCTTCCTCCTTTCCTTCCTGTTCAACAACAAAACGCTTCACATAATACCGTTCTTTTTCACCATCATAATAAATTGCCGAAATTGGTTTCTTAGGAATCCATTTCTCCATAACAATCATATCGCTATCAAAATGCGCCGTTAATTCTGGAATAATTGTTTTTACAACTCCTGACTGATTGATAATCAAAATACGATCCTCACCTCTAAACTCACCAATCAATTCACCTCTACCGTCAACATTTAAGCGCTGAACCGTATCATCGAACCAAATTTTACGCGGTTTTAACGTTGAAACTCCTTTTTCCTTTAACTCCACCCTTTTTATGGCATGCTTAGTAACCAAATTACCTTTTGAAGCTCTACCTTTTATAAGAATATCAGCAAAATCTAAATCCCATTTCAACTTCTTAATACTACCAACTTGACGCAACATAATAGTTACGACTTCAGCCTCACCATTAGGATTAGCAGAAAAATACCATAAGACCGAACCTTTATTCCCATTAGTTAAATCGTATTCACGATCTCTTGTAATACTAGTAACAGCAAACCGCTTAACATAAGAAGGCCCAGTTTTACCATCGCGATAAATCATGTTATAAATGGTACGTTTATCTTTTTTCTTAAACACAGCAACATGAATAATATTCTTACCCACAAAGGTTTTAGAATCCACCTTAGTCACCATCATCGTGCCATTATTTGTAAACACAATGATATCATCAATATCACTACAATCACAAACATACTCATCGCGTTTTAATGATGTTCCAACAAAACCTTCCTCTCTATTAACGTAGAGTTTTGTATTTCTTATTACAACTTTAGTCGCGTCAACATCATCAAAAATTCTGATTTCAGTTTTACGCTCCTTACCTTCGCCGTATTCTTTTTTTAATCGCTCAAAATACGCTACAGCATAGTCAATTAGATTGTTTAAGTGATGTTTTACTTCAGCTATTTGATCTTCTAAAGCATCTATTTTTTGCTGCGCTTTATCAATATCAAATTTTGAAATACGCTTAATTCTAATCTCAGTTAAACGCGTTATATCTTCATCAGTAATAGCGCGTTTTAAATGTTTTATGTGTGGCTGAAGCCCTTTGTCAATAGCACTAATAACCCCATCCCAAGTTTCCTCTTCTTCAATATCGCGATAGATTCTTTTTTCAATAAAAATACGTTCAAGTGATGCAAAATGCCACTGCTCTTCAAACTCACCAAGCTTTATTTCTAATTCGCTTTTTAAAAGCTGAACCGTTTTATCCGTAGAACGACGCAACATTTCGGTCACCCCCACAAAGTAAGGCTTGTTATCTTCAATAACACAACCTAATGGGGAAATTGACGTTTCGCAATTCGTAAAAGCATACAACGCGTCAATTGTTTTGTCTGGCGATAAGCCCGAAGGTAAATGAATCAATATCTCTACATTAGCAGCAGTATTGTCTTCAATTTTTTTAATCTTAATTTTTCCTTTTTCGTTTGCCTTAAGTATAGAATCTATAAGTGATGATGTTGTTGTACCAAAAGGAATCTCGGTAATTACCAATGTATTCTTATCGCGTTGCGATATTTGCGCACGCACGCGTACTTTTCCGCCTCGTAAACCATCATTGTAATTGGTAAAATCTGCAATACCAGCTGTAGGAAAATCGGGCAAAATTGTAAAACGCTTACCTTTTAGATGTTTTATAGAGGCATCAATCAACTCAATAAAATTGTGTGGTAGTATTTTTGTGGACAAACCTACCGCAATTCCCTCACCTCCTTGCGCTAACAATAAAGGAAACATTACTGGAAGGTTTATAGGCTCTTTTCTCCTGCCATCATAAGACGCTTGCCATTCTGTTATTTTTGGATTATAAACAACATCTAAAGCAAACTTAGAAAGTCTTGCTTCAATATAACGCGATGCTGCAGCACGATCGCCAGTCAATATATTTCCCCAGTTTCCCTGCGTATCAATCAATAAATCTTTCTGACCAATCTGCACCATAGCATCTGCAATACTCGCATCACCGTGAGGGTGATATTGCATGGTATGCCCAACAATGTTCGCTACTTTATTATACCGACCATCATCTAAGTCTTTCATTGAATGCATAATACGACGCTGAACTGGCTTAAAACCATCTTCAATCGCAGGTACAGCACGCTCTAAAATTACATAAGAAGCGTAATCTAAAAACCATTCTTTGTACATTCCGGTAACCTTGGTAATCGTTTCTTGGCTACCTTCGTCTTCATTTAACAACTCGTCATGTTCTTCTATCATCTATCCAACTTTATGCTTTTATTTTCTTTTATAATCTTCCGTAATGATTGCCTAACATACTTTATCTTTTTTCGTTTTAAAAGTGTGATGTTAAAACGCTCTTTTGTTATTTTCCCATTACTAAGTGATGTGTAAACCACTAAGCTCTTATAAAAATAATAGTTATAGATTTTATAACCCGATAATTTTTCTCTAGATATCTCAATCTTATTTTCTCTATAATTCAAAAAATCAGTAAGAATCAACCCTCTATTTGTAATAATAACCTTTGCTCCATCACTATCATACTCAAAAAATCTGGCGACAAAATGCACCACCACCACAGCAACCAATAATCCTATAAGCACATAAAACGAGCTTCCCTCAACTAGATTATAAGATTTAAATACTGTAGCTAACAAAATCGCTACGATTATTAACACAAAATAGATAGAAATTATAGTATTTTTTATTTCTCTGTTATCCGTTCTCATAAGGTATCCTCAACAACGTCTAGTTCAACTTTAAGATTGTCTATAATAAACTCTTGTCGTGTAGGTGTATTTTTTCCCATATAAAAAGATAACAATTCTTCAATAGACATATCCTTATCCAACATTATAGGATCTAAACGAATATCTTCACCTATAAAATGCACGAACTCATCTGGTGAAATTTCCCCCAAACCTTTAAATCGGGTAATTTCTGGTTTTGGTTTTAATTTCTCTAAAGCATCACGTCGTTCTTGTTCTGAATAACAATAAATAGTCTCTTTCTTATTTCGAACTCGAAACAATGGAGTTTGCAAAATATACAAATGACCATCTTTTATAACTTCTGGAAAGAATTGTAAGAAAAATGTAATTAACAATAAACGAATGTGCATCCCATCAACATCGGCATCCGTTGCAATTACAACATTGTTATAACGTAAGTCTTCTAATGATTCTTCAATATTTAAAGCCGCTTGTAAAAGGTTAAACTCTTCATTCTCATAAACAATTTTCTTGCTTAAACCATAACAATTTAATGGCTTTCCTTTTAAACTAAAAACAGCTTGCGTATTGACATCTCGAGATTTTGTAATACTACCTGATGCAGAATCTCCCTCGGTAATAAACAAAGTCGTTTCTAAATTACGTTCATTTTTAGTATCTCCAAAATGCACACGGCAATCGCGTAATTTTTTATTATGAAGACTGGCTTTTTTAGCTCTGTCTTTTGCTAATTTCCGAATACCAGATAATTCCTTACGCTCGCGTTCAGCCTGAAGGATTTTACGCTGTAATTTTTCAGCAGTATCTGGATTTTTATGCAAAAAGTTGTCTAAGTAAGTTTTTACGAAATCATTAATATAAGTTCTAACGGTTGGCAATTCACCTCCCATATCCGTAGAACCCAATTTTGTTTTGGTCTGACTCTCAAAAACAGGTTCCATTACTTTAATAGCAATAGCCGTTACCACAGATTTTCTAATATCTGAAGCCTCATAACTCTTACCATAAAATTCTCTGATTGTTTTAACAATAGCCTCTCTAAAAGCCGCTAAATGTGTTCCTCCTTGCGTGGTATTTTGACCATTAACAAACGAATGGTATTCTTCGCTATACTGAGTTTTACTATGTGTAATTGCAATTTCTATATCATCACCTTTTAGATGAATAATAGGATACAGCATATCTGATTCGTTAATGTTTTCAGATAACAAATCTTTCAAACCGTTTTCACTGTAAAACTTTTCACCGTTAAAAACAATAGTCAACCCCGGGTTTAGATACACATAATTTTTAAGCATCTTAACCACATATTCGCTTCGATACTTATAATTTTTGAATATAACTTCATCTGGAATAAAAGTTACCTTAGTTCCTTTTCTTCTCGAGGTTTCCTCTAAAAGATCTTGATTGGTAAGATTACCCTGTTCAAATTCTGCAGATGCCGATTTATTATCTCTTGTCGATTCAACTCTAAAATAAGACGACAGCGCGTTTACCGCTTTAGTACCAACACCATTTAATCCAACCGATTTTTTAAACGCTTTAGAGTCATACTTTCCACCCGTATTCATTTTAGACACCACATCTACAACTTTCCCTAATGGAATACCACGACCATAATCGCGCACTATAACGCGTTCACCCTGAATGGAGATTTCAATCGTCTTACCTGCTCCCATCACATACTCATCAATGGAATTATCTAATACTTCTTTTAAAAGTATGTAAATACCATCATCTGGAGACGAACCATCACCTAACTTACCGATATACATACCTGGTCGCATTCGGATGTGTTCTTTCCAATCGAGTGAGCGTATATTATCTTCAGTATAATTAGTCTGTTCTGACATAAATTTAAGTGAATATTTAGATGAAAGGCTAATATAAGATTATACCTTAAAAGATGAAATAAGGAAGCACTAAAGTAATTAACAAAACGGTATAAATATGTTGAGAACATTGGAGTTTTTTTCAATTAAAACCAAAAACAACACTATTTCGCATTTAAAACATAACACTTCTTATCCTCTTAAAACCAATAAACACATTTATAAATTACGCTTTTGACACTACAACATAAAAATTCCTAACAAAGAACACCTCTTAATTTATCTTCAATTAGTCATAAACCTATTTAATATTTCCTCGTCATCAAAAAAAAATAAAAAAAAATGTGTGTTTTAGGAATAGACATTCTATCACTAACACACACACACCAAAAAAATAAACGCTATTTAAAACTTATCTTTTTTTAAATTTAGCATTGATGTAAATTACACATTAAACAAGAAATGCATTATATCCCCATCTTTAACTATATAATTCTTTCCTTCTACGCGCATTTTACCTGCTTCTTTGACTTTAGCTTCACTTCCAAACTGAACGAAATCATCATAAGCAATAACTTCTGCTCTAATGAAACCTTTTTCAAAATCCGTATGAATAACTCCAGCCGCTTGTGGTCCTGTAGCACCGACATTAATAGTCCAAGCTCTTACTTCTTTAACACCAGCTGTAAAATACGTTTGTTGGTTTAGCAACTTGTATGCCGAACGAATTAATTTAGCAGAACCTGGTTCGTCTAGACCTATATCCGCTAAAAACATTTGACGCTCTTCGTAATCGTCTAATTCATTGATATCTGCTTCTGTACCAACAGCCAAAACTAAAACCTCTGCGTTTTCATCCTTAACCGCTTCTTTTACTTTTTCCACATAAGCATTTCCAGTCGTAGCAGCCCCTTCATCAACATTACAAACGTACATTACTGGTTTATCTGTTATAAATTGTGATGGCTTAACATAATCCTCGTAATCTTCTTCAGAAAACTCTAATGCTCTAACCGAAATACCAGCTTCTAGATTCTCTTTTATTTTTAAAAGTACCGCTTCTTCTTTCTGTGCTTCTTTATTACCTGTTTTGGCTGCACGCTTCACTTTTTCTAACTTCTTATCTGCAGTTTCCAAATCCTTAAGCTGCAACTCCATATCAATGGTTTCCTTATCTCTTATTGGATTGATATTACCATCAACATGCACAATATTGTCATTATCAAAACAACGTAAAACATGAAGAATAGCATCTGTTTCTCTAATATTAGCCAAAAATTGATTTCCCAACCCTTCACCTTTACTAGCTCCTTTAACTAACCCTGCAATATCCACGATCTCTACTGTTGCTGGCAACACACGTTCTGGATTTACTAATTCTTCTAGTTTTTTTAATCTTGGATCTGGCACATTTACCACCCCAATATTAGGCTCTATTGTACAAAACGGAAAGTTGGCACTTTGCGCTTTAGCATTAGATAAACAGTTAAATAAGGTTGACTTTCCTACGTTTGGTAATCCTACGATTCCTGCTTTCATTGAAACTATATTTTTCATTCCCGAGAAAACGGGAATCTATTTTTTGCGAGTGCAAATGTAGTTAATTCATAGAATAGTTGGATTATATTTTTTTGAAATGATTAGGACTAAAATTACACCCCTTTAAATTGTCTGATTAATTCCAAAGGGGACTTATGCAATCGTCCTGTTGCTTTTTCAAAATCCGAAGGTATATTATTGGCTCCATTTTTAATTCCTTCATAAATACCAGCAACTATAGTTCCCATAAAATCACCTAATTCGGCTTTTCTTTCGGCTAAATAAGCAGCTACCGAAACGGAATGATAAACGAGATTAGTATGATACACTATATTTATATCCTCTGCTAACTGACTTTGAGTAATTGCCTCTCCAACAAGATTGTAAATTTGCCCATTGTGCTTTTCTTCCATTAGCATTTTTGCATACGCAAACCCTAATTCATCTCGACTAGTATAAGCACATTTCCCCTCATCTGCACAGTTTTTAATTTCGCCATCTTTCACATAATTATCAATGTATTCCAAATCGGGTTCAATATAAATTCCATTTCGTCCAATACTCCACTCCAATCCAGAATCTTGAACATCCTTTTCTGTCTGTCTATTAGATTGAACAATAGGACTAAAAGCAGTGCCTTCCTCAGCACCAATGATACTTGTGTAAACGATTTTTTTTACGTTATTGTTTTTTGCTGCTTCAATAACATTTCTATGTTGCTCGATTCTTTTTTCGGGCTGATCCATTCCAGAAACTAAAAGCACCGCATCTATACCTTGTAATGCTTTATTAAAATGCTCTTGGTTATTGTAGTCTCCTTCTCTAATTTCAACACCAAGATGCTTTGCTTTTTCTGGTGTACGCGCTAGTCCAATGACATTATCTGCTCCTATTTCTTTAACTAAATGAGTAATAATGGAAGCTCCTAATTTTCCGCTAGCTGATGTTACTGCTATTTTCATAATATACTAATTTAACTCATGTTTGTTTTGTCTTTACAAAAGTCCAAATTAATAGCTTGAACACATAGGTTAATCTTTGCCTAAAAATGGTAAAAATGAAACGATTATCTAATAACCCGCAAGGCATCTTCAATTTGAACTTGTGCCATATCTAAAAGGTTATTTGTCTTTGGATTGAAAATAGACAATTCAGTACAAGCCAATATCACAGGGTAATTTTCGGTATACTTAGCAATTAAGGAATGAAATGCCTTAATTAAATCTTTGGTTTCTGTTTCATTATATACCTGTTTCCGAACAGTATCAATCAACACCATTTCAGATTGAGTAGGTAATATTACTTCAATTCCATTAGACTTCAAATACGACCGAATATATAAAGACTTCATACTATGCAAAGAACCAAACAACACCACGTTAGTCCATTTGTTTCGTTTGATTTTTGAAACTGATAAATCCAAAGGGTGTATTATACTTTTAGACCTGATTAATCTATCCATAGTTTCATGAAGGGTAATATTAGGAACAAGAACGTGTTCAATAGGCAACTTTTCTATTTCATACACATAGCGCTGCATCACATTATCTAATTCCTCTGATACATTGGGCAAAAGTGGATTAATTGAATCAAAATTTACGTTTAGCAATATATAAGGACAAGTACTATATCCACCATTTTTTTCATTATAAAGCCTATTCAACTCGCTTAAATAAAACATCGTTGACCGGCTTCCAAGTCCCAAAATAGCAACCGCTTTGTTATCCATTTTAATTTCTTGTCAAAATATAGTCCGCAAAATAAGACTTACTATCCATTATTTTTGTCTCCAAAACAAAATCGGTTTTAGCAATAATATCTTTAATTAAGGCATCATTATATTTTCTTGAGATTTCTGTATGAATTTTTTCACCTTCTTTAAAATCATAAGACTCACCAATTGCATTTATTGTTACGGTTTGATCCTTTGTACTCACAATAAAACTCTTTGCAATTCCATCTTCCTCATTATACTCTGGCTGATGTTTAAAATGATTTAAGTTAAAATCTCCACCCAATTCATTATTGATTCTTTCAAGAAGATTTAAATTAAACTTTGCTGTTACCCCTTTACTATCGTTATAAGCTGGAAGCACAATTTCTTTAGCCTTTATTAAATCGACACCTAATATCAATTTATCTCCTGCCTTAAGATTAGTCCCTAAATTATAAATGAATTGTGCTGCCATATCATCACTCATATTTCCGATATTAGAACCTAAAAACAAGATAATCTTGGGCTTATGACTTTCTTTTAATGACGCCAACACCTCAAAATAATCACCTTCTTGCGTTTTAACAGACAGATTAGGTAAGGTTTTGGATAAATCTTTTTCTAATAAACGCAAGGCATTTATAGAAATATCTATTGGAAAATAATCAAACTGAAAACCTTGACGATCTAAAGACCGCAGTAATTCTTTAGTTTTTAAACCATCGCCAGCACCGAGTTCTATTAATTCAAAATAAGAATCAGATCTTAGTTTTATGGCATCTATTAATTGTTGCGTTTTATTTTGAAAGACATCTAATTCGCTTCGCGTTAAATAGTACTCTGGCAAATTCATTATTTCAACAAAAAGCGCATCTCCTTTTTTGTTGTAAAAATATTTTGAAGGTAGTGTTTTGGGTTTATCATTTAATCCTTGTCTTACTTCTTTTGTAAATTTATCAATCATGTTATTTTGCTAATCGGATTCCTGTAAATTGCCATCTCTCCGTTGGGTTAAAAAAATTGCGATATGTTGATCGGCTATGGTTTTTAGATGTCGCTACAGAAGCTCCTCTTAATACCATTTTATTACTCATAAATTTCCCGTTGTATTCACCTACAGCTCCATTTTCTTTTTTAAAATTAGGATAAGGCAAGTAAGCACTATTAGTCCACTCCCAGCGTTTCCCCCAATTTAAATGCCCTGCAGCAATCTCCCATTCAAATTCGGTTGGCAAACGCATACCTTTCCATTCGGCATAAGCACAAGCCTCATAATAATTTATATGCGTTAAAACTGCTGCTTGATCTACTTTTTGTAAACCTGAAAGTGTATAGTAATGCCACACTCCATCTATATTATGCCAATACATCGGTGAATTGATTTGATGTGTATTTACCCATGTCCAACCTTCGTCTAACCAAAAATTAAAATCAGCATAGGCACCAGATTCCATAAATTCAATATATTCACCATTGGTAACCAAATAATTATTCACCTCAAAATCATTAACATATACTTTATGCACACCTAATTCATTGTCATAACAAAAGTCATTTCCTCTATAACCAACATCATAAACCCCTGCTTCAATCTTAATACTTTCGGTATTTCTGTTTGTATCTTTAACTAAGTTAAACCCACTATTAAAGACAGGAAAAAGCGGATTGTGTCCAAGCATATATTTCACATCCGTAATCAATAATTCTTGATGTTGCTGTTCATGATTTAATCCTAAAATCACTAGGTCTATTATATTTTGATCAGAAACAGCTTTTAATAAACGCTCCATATTAGCGTCTACATAGGCTCTATATTGATAAATGGTCTCAGTGCTAGGCCTAGACATATTACCTCTATTGGCTTGCAATATTCTATCCCCTACAGTATTGTAATAACTATTAAACAAAAAATTAAAATTAGAATCATACGTCGTATAACTTTCCAAGTACGGAATTAAAATAAAGGTTTCAAAAAACCAAGTGGTATGAGCTAAATGCCATTTTGGAGGGCTTGCAAATTGTACCAACTGAATAGAGTAATCTTCAATTTGGAGATGATTACAAAACGTAACGGTTTCTTGCCTTATTGTTTTATACTTTTCGGTTATATTCATTTTATTCTAATCCTTTTTTTTTCTGGACTCCAGAATGGTTTTGTCTTAATCTGTTTGGAATCCCAGTTTAATTCGTTTCTAAAATAATTGTTTAATGCTACTCAAATACGACTATCACCAGCAATATAAACCATTTTACCCCCCTTTATTTAAGGTACAATCTTAAAACTTCACTTATTAGGAATCTGTACTAAACAATAAAAATCGAACGATCTTAAACCATCAATATCTTTAAAAACGTCAGATATACACTTCCTATAAATTTAATTATCAACGTATTGCCCCCTATACTCTTTCTGTCTGTAGCAATAGCTAAATCTAAATGACCATTAGCAGTGTTTAAATCCCACACTAAAACGTCTTACTTTATCTTTAAAAGATAAATCATTATTCCTAATACCAGAGCTTAAATGCAAACCATAGCTAGAAACGAATTCAGAACGCTTTAAAATATCACTTTTTAATCGAATTCCGTAAACAGATTCAGAAATTCTATCTTTTTTATTAATAATTACGTCTTACAGCACCACCTTTTTTAATATATTTTAGAGTAGACTCATTTATATCGTATTGATTTTTTTTAGTTTTATATTCACGACTCCTATATAAATCTGTCCTATAATTATGAACTCTAAAAAAACTTATGATTATCCTAACTATGATAAAAGCAGAAAACTCCACAAGGCAGTCGCAATTCCTAGTACTTGCCTTACAAAAAACGACTAATCCCTTTTGAGAGTATTAAAAACTCGTAAGGAAATTCAGAAATTTGTCATCTTAGAACTGATTACTAACTCCATCGCAAAACATTTCTAAGAAGGTTTTTCTTAAAAACGAATTATTAGACCTTAATACATAGTATTAGGATTCATCGATTTTTCTGGCACTTGTTGAATACTATCCCAATGTTCTACGATTTTCCCATCGCTTGAGAATCGAAAAAAGTCCATCGTAATGTATTGATCATTATCTGGCCAAATTTGATGCGTATGAAGCGCTACCAAATCTCCTTCTGCAACACTTCTTACAAACGTTATGGATTTTACAGGATACTCTTTTTGCATTCTATTAAAATAATCTATAAACGCCTGAGGTCCATTTGCAACTAACGGATTATGTTGAATATAGTCTTCACCAACATACAACTCTACAGCCTTAGCAGGATTCCCTTCATAAGCCATCCTATAAAATGCTATGGCATTTTCTTTATTTTTTTCTAAACTCATTTTAATTATAGATTTGATTTTAATTCCTTCAATTCCTTTTCTAAAGCTTCGGCTTTTTCTTTGAATTTTTCCATGGCCTTTTTAAGCTGACTCACTTTTTTCAATACCTCCTCATCTTGAATTGCCTGATAAACGGTTTGCCCGTTTGCTTCTTTTATTTTTGATTTACCACCACACGTTGGGCAATTTGCTACTTGACTCATTTTTTTACCTTTTATTAGTTATGATAATGGCTTTTCCATCGAATTTAGTTTGAAATTGATACTTCTCACTTTGGGCTATTGTACTTAAAAAGACTTTTGTCTCTTTCATATCTGCATTATCCACATAGATTAATGTATTCGCATGAAAATTAGGCTCAAGCATTAAAAATAGAGGGAAACACAAGTCTTTCCAACCATCTAAAATCAATAAATCTATTGCCTCTTTATGATGTTTCAATGTTTCCATGGCATCACCAATTCTAACTTCAATTAGAGTATGGACTCCTGCTTTTTTAAAGTTTTCAATCGCTCGTTTTGCTTTTGTTCTAATGATTTCTGTGGTAATTATATAACCACCTGTCTCCATGACTCCTTGAGCCAAAAACAATGTAGAAACACCAAATGAAGTCCCAAACTCAACAATTCTCTTAAGCCCATTATCTCTTATCAATTGCACCAAATCATTACCTTGAGCTTTTGATATAGAAAGATATACATCCTTAAAATCACTTGGCTCAATTGCACTCAAGTCCCTATTAGCTAAACCTTTAATTAATTTCAAACGATCGTTTTTAGCCTCGCTATATAATTGATTTAACGTTAATTCTATTGTATTGGATTGTTCAACCATCATGGTATTTTAACTTCAAGACAAATTTGAAGATTTACAGAATAACCAGGTAGGTTAATCTTTGACAAAAAATGGTAAATGTGAGAATAAAAGAATTACAACTTCGATTTGAATTGCTTTGGAGTAACCCCCGTACTCTTTTTGAAGAATTTAGTAAAATTAGTAACTTCGTCAAAGCCAATTTCAAAAGCAATCTCCTTTAAACTTTTACTCGTCGTGACTATAGCTCGTTTAGCTTCAAGAATAACATATTGATCAATAAATGCTTTAGCCGTATTTAACGTAAACTCCTTAACCACTTGATTTAAGTGCTTAGTAGAAACAAACATCAACTCAGCGTAATCTTTCACATTTCTTGTTTGGGTATAATTAGTTTCTAACAAATTTTTAAATTGAATAAAAGTCATATAGCCCTTTGAATCGTTATTTTGAAACTTTCCTGCACTAGCCTTACGTTCTAAACGCAGTAAATATAAATTTAATAATGCCGCAACAATATTTTCCTGAGCGTATGTATTCTGTGCTTTAAGCTCAGTAATAAGTTCGTTTAGAAAAATGGTATTAGCTGTTTTATCGCTAAAATCAGGTGACGTTATATGGTAATTATATAAATGTGAAATTATATTTATTGAGGATTTAGAAAAATGGTCGAGCACAAAATCTTCAGTAAATAAAATTAAGAAACCATCATATTGCGCGTTTTTTTGAAAAGCATGCACCTGACCTTTCGCTATTTTTAATACAGTGCCCGCACTGACAGAATAATCTTTTAAATCTATTTGGTGACTTCCTGTCCCCTCAGTAACAATTAATAAAGCAAAAAAGAATATGCGATGCGGCTGCGTAGGGTTGTGATCTAAAATATGAGGAATTCTAGCAAATAGCTTCGTTAGATTTAAAATCTCAAAATCCTTAATATTTTCAGTGTTCTGAAATGATATGTTCGGTATATTCTTCAAATAAAAATTGTAACTATTGAGGCGTTTACATAAATGATTAATCGTTCTATTTCGGTTGCGGTCATTAATAGGAATTCAAAAAAAAATCAACAGCTAAAACTATACATTTTTGACGCCAATAAAAAACCCTAAGTTATATACTCAGGGTTTTTATGATAATTACGTAATAAACAACAAATACGATTAACGCTCTAAAAGCTTTTTAGACACTTTATAAGTTGCCGTATAAGCCAAGTCTTTTTGGCGTTTCTTAAATTCCGAAAATGCTTTTGTGTACCATTTAGGATCTGTCGCTTTCTTTTTATAAGCGTCATTCCCAACGGTATCAAACAATTCACCTTCTAATCTTGGAGCAATAGTATATATACTAAGACCAAAGTGTTCTGCACGTTTAAGTACGGTTTCAAAATCCGATTCTGAAAAATAATGATTCTGCTCTGTGTCAAATCCATCATTAATATTTTCTAAATCCGTAAATATATGTTGTTTTAAAAATTCTGTTTGTTCCATAATATAAGGTAACTTAAGTAATAAAGGTCGGTATTAAAATAAAAAAACTAGGGCTACTGAAACGACTTCAGTATGCATTGACAAAGTTAGTGCTTCTTTATAGTATAGTGATAAACAGCAGTCATTAATTTGAAAAATTAAAAACAATCTCCTCTCTATATATACTTAAAACGTTTCTAGGCTTGAGTTACATGTTTAAATGTTGGAGAACTTTCAGTTATACTACCAACACCCTTCTTATTGACTTTAAAAACAACATCCTTGGCTGTAGTAAATAATAAAACAGATAAAAAAGAGCTTTTTAAATGTGACTTTACTACTGCCAATGCCGCATCTAACGTAAGTTCCTCTTCTATATCCTCAGTTTCTCTTGGTCTAAAACTGTATTTCAGCAACACCTTAAAGTCGTCATCAGAATAAATTGGTCTAATAAATATGTTTTTCAACTCAGGTTTCCCTATGGTTTTGGCCATAGTTAATTTGGCAAAAGTACCTTCTTTAATACTTTCTTTCACTTGTTCCCAGAAAACAATAAATTCATCTTGGTATGTCATAAACTAAAAAAAATAACAGCTATAATGATACTAAATTTTCCGTTAAACACTTAGTAAAACTAATTTATTTTTCTTTTTATTAAAACAAAATAAGAGGCTGTATACTAAAAACCCTACATCATTTTATACGATAGGTATAATTTAAATAAAGTAGAACCTCATAGTTTTATTTCATTTATTAGAAGGCGGTTTACGTTCTGGCCTATTCATCTCTAACAAAATGTTTACACAAACAGTAAGAGAACTAGAAAAGGATGGATTAATTACACACACTATATTCCCCGTAGTTCCACCCAAAGTAGAGTACAAATTAAGTCCTAAAGGCAAATCGCTTAATGCTATCTTAAGACAATTGGATCAATGGAGACTAGATAATTCTAAAAATTCATTAATTAGATTCAATATTATTACATTAACAGCATGCTATTTTAAACAAAAAAATCCTAAGCCAAAGACCTAGGATTTTTAATACTTAAAATGTGTAAGCTATGTTATTAATGACCAACTGGATGCATAAAACGTTGCTTCGCTAATAATTGCTCTTCTGTTTCTACATGATCCTCATCTGGAACACAACAATCTACTGGACAAACAGCAGCACATTGCGGCTCTTCATGGAAGCCCATACACTCTGTACATTTATCTGGTGAAATATAATAAACTTCATCGCTTATCGGCTCTTGCGTCTCGTCTGCATCGACTTCCTTACCATTTGGAAGTACTACTTTTCCTTCTAAACTAGTGCCATCAGCATAACGCCAATCGTCAGCTCCTTCGTAAATAGCAGTATTTGGACATTCAGGCTCACAAGCTCCACAATTAATACATTCGTCTGTGATTATAATTGCCATAGTAATTTCTGTTTTTATTTATCATTAAAAATGAGACTCACCTAATTTTGAAAATTTTAATTATTTATCAAAATCAAACCTTTTGTTGCTCATTTGCTTTGCTTAAATTTGTAGCTGCAAAAATAAAGCCAAAACATCGCATAACCAAACCCATTATGGATTTAGAACAAAGAATTAACGCATTCGTAAAATTAGGCGCATTTTTAAATCAATTTCAACAAAACGAAAGCATAAGAAATGAAAATGTAGAAGCCAATGAATTGTTTTTTGATGGCTTTAAACACCAGCTAAAATTAGCGCAAGAACATAATGGTTGGTTTACTAAACAAAATATTGCTTTTACCTTAAATAACTGGTCTAATGCATTGACTAACAAAAACATTAAGCAATGGATAGATAAGTATGACTTTAACAATGTCAATCCACAAACCGTTGCCATTATTATGGCAGGTAATATTCCTCTCGTTGGCTTTCATGATTTTTTAAGCGTACTTATTTCTGGACATAAAGTCTTAGTTAAACAATCGTCTAACGATAAACATCTATTACCCTTTTTAGCGAAATATTTGGAGATTGTTGAACCCGATTTTAAAGGTAAAATCAAATTTACTGAAGAAAAACTAGAAAACTTTGATGCCGTAATTGCCACAGGAAGTGATAATACGGCACGCTATTTTGAATACTACTTTAAAAACAAACCTTCTATTATTAGAAAAAATAGAAATTCAGTCGCTATTTTAACGGGTAATGAAACTAATGAAGACCTAGAAGCTCTTTCTGATGACATTTTTAGATATTACGGTTTAGGATGTAGAAACGTATCAAAATTCTTTATTCCAAAGGATTATAATTTTGATGCCTTTTTTAACGCTGTTTACAAATGGCATCCTATTATAAATGAATCGAAGTATGCTAATAATTACGACTATAACAAAGCCGTTTATTTAATGAGTGAGTTTGAAATGTTAGAAAATGGTTTTTTAATGATCAAAGAAGATGAAAGCTACGCCTCACCTATCGCCACATTGTTTTACGAATATTATAATAGTCCAACAGAATTACAACAAAAACTAAAAACAGATAGCGATAAAATACAATGCATGGTGGCCAATGGTTTTTCCGATAATGAAATTCCTTTTGGAAAAACCCAGAAACCACAACTTTGGGATTATGCAGACAATGTAGACACTGTTGACTTCTTGCTAAAAATATAGCCTAAAAATTATCAATTTCGCAACAAGTTTTAAGCAATTAATTAGCACCTTTGTATCTGTTCAAAAACTAATAGATTCAGGATTTAGATGTTAAGATCCTGAATTAAATTCATAATAAAATGAAAAAACATAATTTCAGTGCAGGTCCATGTGTACTACCAAAATCGGTAATGGAACAAGCAGCAGCAGCAGTTTTAAACTTTGATGACGGACTTTCTCTTTTAGAGATTTCACACCGTAGCAAACCTTTTGTTGATGTTATGGAAAATGCACGATCCTTAGCTTTAGAATTGTTAGGACTAGAAGGTAAAGGCTATAAAGCTTTATTTCTTCAAGGAGGTGCAAGTACACAGTTTTTAATGGTGGCTTTAAATTTATTAGAAAAAAGAGCTGGGTATTTAAATACGGGAACTTGGGCAGACAAAGCGATTAAAGAAGCTAAAATTTATGATGATATTTATGAAGTAGGTTCTTCAAAAAGTGCAAACTACAACTACATTCCAAAAGGATACGATATTCCTGAAGATTACGATTATTTTCACTGTACTTCAAACAATACTATTTTTGGAACTCAAATGAAAAGTTTTCCAAAATCACCAATTCCAATGGTGTGTGATATGAGTAGTGATATTTTTTCGCGTCAGTTAGATTTTTCACAATTTGATTTAATCTATGCTGGAGCTCAAAAAAATATGGGGCCTGCAGGAACTACGCTAGTGGTTATAAAAGAAGATATTTTAGGAAAAGTATCGCGTAAAATCCCTTCAATGATGGATTACAAAACGCATATCAGCAAAGGAAGTATGTTTAACACTCCTCCTGTATTTGCAGTTTATGTATCTATGTTAACATTACAGTGGCTAAAAGACTTAGGTGGTATTAAAGCAATTGAAGAAGAAAACGAAAAGAAAGCACGTTTAATCTATTCTGAAATTGATTTAAACCCTTTATTTAAAGGCTATTCTGTTAAAGAAGATCGTTCTATTATGAATGCTACGTTTACTTTAGAAAATGAAAATCTAAAGGAAACGTTTGAAGCTATGGTAAAAGAAGCTGGCATTAATGGCATAAATGGTCATAGAAGTGTTGGTGGCTACAGAGCATCTATGTATAATGCCTTATCATTAGATAGTGTAAAAGCACTTGTTGAAGTGATGAGCGAATTAGAAAGCAAAGCTTAAAATACAATTGGAAGTCACAGTATGCAGTTATTGACTCCATTAAAAACAAATAATAACCGTCGTTCTCAGCGAAGTAAAGGCATTAGTTTTTTACGATTGCCTAATCTAACGCCTTAACAATGACAAAATAGAAAATAATGAAAGTATTAGCAAACGATGGAGTTTCTCAAAGTGGAATTAACGCTTTAGAAGCTGCAGGTTACGAAGTAATTACAACTACAGTTGCACAAGAACAACTAGAAAACTATATCAATAAAAACGACATTTCTGTTTTATTAGTAAGAAGTGCAACTACGGTTAGAAAAGATTTAATTGACAACTGCCCTAGCTTAAAAATTATTGGTCGTGGTGGCGTTGGTATGGATAATATCGATGTAGACTATGCGCGTAGCAAAGGCTTAAAGGTGATTAATACCCCTGCTGCATCTTCACATTCTGTTGCAGAATTAGTATTTGGGCACTTTTACGGTTTAGCGCGTTATTTACATAATTCTAATCGTGATATGCCATTAGAAGGAGATTCTAAATTTAAAAATTTAAAAAAGGCTTACGCTAAAGGAACTGAACTAAAAGGTAAAACTTTAGGTATTTTAGGATTTGGACGTATCGGTCAAGCAACCGCTAAAGTGGCTATTGGAGCAGGGATGAAAGTGGTCGCTTTCGATCCTTTTTTAGAAAAGCAAATTTAGAATTAGATTTCTTTGATGGTCAGAAAGTAAATTTTGAAATTGAAACCATTTCAAAAGACGATGTTTTAAAACAAGCTGATTTCCTTACGCTTCACGTACCTGCACAAAAAGATTACGTGATTGACGAAGCAGAATTTAACCTTATGAAAGATGGTGTTATTATTGCCAACGCAGCACGTGGTGGAGTTATTAACGAAGTCGCTCTTGTTAAAGCCATAGAAAGCGGAAAGGTATCGAGAGCCGCATTAGATGTTTTTGAAAAAGAGCCACAACCAGAAATTCAACTATTAATGAATCCGGCATTATCATTAACTCCTCACACTGGTGCAGCAACTAATGAAGCACAAGATAGAATTGGAACAGAATTAGCAGAACAAATTATAACAATTCTAGGTTAAAATTTAAATGTGACCTAATCAAATAAAATGAGTCCTACTATATGTGGGACTTTTTTTTTGTACCTTGAAATGATTATTTTTTTTTAACCTTAATTATATATAACGAAATGGCAGGAATTTTAGATTTATTAAACAGCGATATTGGAAAAACCATTATTAGTGGTGTTTCTGGTTCTACAGGAACAGATCAAAATAAAACAAGTAGCGTCTTAACAATGGCGTTGCCTGTACTTATGAAAGCAATGGAGCGCAATGCTTCTACACCAGAAGGAGCAGCAGGACTTATGAGTGCTTTAAGTAGCAAACATGATGGAAGCATTTTAGATAACCTTGGTGGTTTATTTGGTGGTGGTGTTGACGATAATGTAAAAGATGATGGAGCCAAAATTCTTAGTCACGTATTAGGCAGTAAACAACAAGGTGTAGAACAGGTTATTGGTCAGAAAGCCGGCTTAGATGCTGGTTCTGTAGCCAATATTTTAAAAGTAGCCGCTCCGATTTTAATGGGTGTTTTAGGAAAACAAGCTAGTCAGAGTAATGCAAGTTCTCAATCTGACATCAGTGGCCTTTTAGGAGGGTTACTTGGTGGTAGCAGCACACAAAACGAACAAAGTTTCTTAGAAAAAATCTTAGATGCAGATGGCGACGGAAGTGTTATTGATGATGTAGCTGGTATGGTTTTAGGAGGAAGCAAAAGTTCTGGTGGAATTGGAGGTCTTCTTGGAGGCTTATTTGGTAAGTAAAATTCCTTTTATATACAATTTTAAAGCAGTTCGTGATAACGAGCTGCTTTTTTGTTTTTACAATCCAAACTATTAAAATCGATAGTGTGACGCATCCAAAAGGTTCGTTTACTTAGTTTGAGTTGTAATAATTCCTCTGCTAACGTTATTTTGTGGTGTTAAATCGAAGTAAAACTTTATAAACACAAACATTTTTTTAATATCTTTAATACTTATGAAAAAGATTATCCCATTAATTATTGTCCTCTCGTTAATTGCAAGCTGTAAATCTTACAATTACACCCCAACAATTAATAACGACAATGAACATAGTTTAGTTCAAAGCGACACCGTTTCTATTAGCAGTGATGAAAACGATTACGAAATTATTATTATAGAGCCCGGCTTCAACTCATGGCTATTAAGCACAGCACGACCAGAAGGTTACCACTCACAAGAATGGTTGGAGTCTAGAAATACAATTTTAGTACAAGCATGGAATCAAAGACATTTACAACCACATACCTACGATCCAAATCTATACGAAGTTCGTATCGATTACGATTCTCGTTCGGATTACGGTTACGAAGTCAACTATAAATTATACAATTACTTTCTCTATTTTCAACTCAAATACAAACAACGCTTATCTTCTTTTACACCTAGAATTTAGTTTAATAAACCATCATAATTCACTAATTTTGCAGCACTGAAAAGGTGCTATGGAAAAATTTAAAAAACATTGGGAAATTCAACACAATTGGCAGTTAGTATTTCCCTTTTTTGGTGTAATTATCTTAGGATATTCTGCGTTTAAAATTGCGAATGCTTTTTTAAAAAATTATGGCTTAACTTTAACTATAGTTGTAGCGCTCATTATATTCTTCCTATTCATAAAACTAATTTTAATCCTATTTAAAAAACTAGAAAAGAAGTGGATTCTCGATTATAAATGGGAAATGATCCGCGTTTTTATGGTCTTTGCCGTTACAGGATCATCATCTTTATTTATCGGAAAACCTATTATAAGATTTATTGGAATTACTAAAGAAAACTTAAACTCTACACTTTATTGGTTTTTATATATTATCATTGGTATTATTTTCTATCAAATCCTATTAGTAACTTTTGGATGGCTTTTTGGGCAATTCAAATTTTTCTGGGAGTTTGAAAAGAAAATGCTACGAAGATTCGGGTTTAAACGCTTTTTAGATTGAAAACAAAAACAGTAATAACATCACTATTTAAAACATTAGCAATTATGCTAATGCTTTCGGTGTTGTTGCCTTCTGCTGTAAAATTAACACATGCGTTTAATCACCATACACACGAAGTTTGTGATTCTGATAATGAGCTTAAAACTCATTTTCATGAGTCTGATTTAGATTGTGATTTTTATAAATTCAAACTCATAAACAACTTATTTCTAGTCTGTAACAACTACGAAATACTTACAAAAGTAACAGCGACAGAACAGCTGTCTTCATATTATAATTCTTTAAAAAGTTATCAGCATTCCACACGATTTGTAAGAGGGCCACCTATGGTGAGTTAGAATTCTAATTTTCTAATACTCTCATAAATCTATTTGAATGAAACGAATAATTATTGGCTTAGTTATAGCGATTTCTAGCTTTGGCCATAGTCAGGATTGCAATTATATTTTTTTAGGAGAACTCAAAGATTTTCATGACGGAACCCCTATAGAATCTGCAACAATCTATCAAAAAGAAAATGATCGATATGCTTTCTCAGATTTAGATGGTAAGTTCAAAATTGAAAATTTGTGCGCAGGCCTCCTAACGTTAACCATATCTCACGCTAATTGTGAAACCAAAACCGTAAGTTTTGAAATAAGTGGTGATGCCTTTAAAACCATTTTAATGGAGCACCATATTGAAGAACTTAAAGAAGTTTCCGTAATAGCCCATGTAGATAAAAAGGACACCAAAACAGCCCAAGAAACCGTAATTAAGGAATATACTTTAAAAAAGTATGCTGCATTAAGTATTGGTGACGCATTAAAAGAAGTGGCTGGTGTTTCTTCTATTAATACTGGAAGTTCCATTGTGAAACCTATGATTAATGGGATGCATAGCAGCAGATTAATTATGTTAAACAATAACGTAAGATTACAGGACCAAGATTGGGGAATTGAGCACGCACCTAACATGGATGTTAATGCGGCATCTCAAATCTCTGTAATTAAAGGTTCTGGAGTCTTAGCTTATGGTGGTGATGCTATTGGAGGTGTGGTTATCGCTAACCCAGAACGTGTTTTTTTAAAAGATACATTGTTTGGAAAAACAACACTTAGCGGACAAACTAATGGTAGAGGTTATGCTTTTAACACCAAGTTAAATAAGTATACAAAAAAAGGATGGTTTGCTTCTGTGCAAGGATCGCTTAAACAAAATGGTGATTTTGAAGCTCCAGATTATATATTAACCAATACAGGGTCTAACTCTAAAGGACTTACTTTCCGTGCTGGAAAACAAACCTTTGAATCTGGTTTTGAAGTCTTTTATAGCTACTTAAACAACAAAATAGGTATTCTTAAAGCTTCGCATATTGGAAATATTGAAGACTTAGTTTCTGCCATTAATAGCACAAAACCTTCAGTGATAGAAGATTTTAGTTACGACATAAATGCACCTAAACAAGATGTAACACATCAACTTGCAAAAGCCATGTATTACAAACGTTTTAAAAATTTTGGTAAAGTAAATTTACAATACGACTACCAAAATAACCAACGTTATGAATATGATATTCGTGTAGGAGATGATAGAGATAAAGCCGCTTTAGACCTTAAACTTCAAACCCATACCCTATCTTCAGATATTGTGCTAGATGCCCTTTCTGACTATAAATTGAAGTTTGGAATTATGGGCAGATATCAAAATAATTTTGCAAATCCAGATACAGGTGTAAGACGCTTAATTCCGGATTATGATAAGTATGATTTTGGTATTTATGCTACAGCAGAACATAATTTAAATTCTAAAATGACTTTAGATTTTGGTTTGCGTTATGATTTCAATCGTATTGATGCTAAAAAATATTATTTCACATCACGATGGGAAGAACGTGCTTATGATGAAGACTTTTCGAATCTCATTATTGATGATTTAGGCACGCAATTACTAGTAAACCCTGTGTTTGATTATCATAATCTTTCTGTTTCTGCAGGATTTAACTATCAACTTAATGAGCATAATAGTTTTATAGGAAACTATAGCTTATCTAGTAGACCACCAAATCCTTCAGAATTGTTTAGTGATGGCTTACACCACTCTGCTGCTAGAATTGAATTAGGAGATTTAAATTTAACTAAAGAAACTTCTAATAGAGTTTCTGCTAGTTATAACCACAACTCAAAACAATTTAATTTAACGGCAGAAGCTTTTTATAACCATATTAATGATTACATGTATATAGAACCAACAGGTATTGAGCAAACCATAAGAGGTGCTTTTCCTGTTTGGGAATATTTACAAACAGATGCTGAGTTATACGGTATCGATTTAAGTGCAGACTATACTATAAATGAGCATTTTAATTTTTCAAATAAATCATCTTACACGGTAGGAAATGATATTAAAAATGATAGAACGCTTATAAATATACCTGCATTTAATACCCGAAACAGTATAACTTATAGTAACGATTGGAAACAATTTTCTGCGTCTCTGACGAGTGATTGGACTTTTGAACAAACCAAATATCCAGATAATAACTTTGAAACTTACATCGCTTCTACAAACGAAACTGTTTTAGTCGATATAAGTACACCTCCAAGTGCTTATCAATTGTTAAATTTTTATTCTGAAGTGACTTTAGAAACTTCAAATAAAACCAATCTTAATATTGCGCTTAGTGTAACTAATTTATTAGACACTAACTATAGAGCTTACTTAAATCGCCTTCGTTATTTTGCTGATGACTTAGGAAGAAATATAATGCTACAATTACAATTTAACTATTAAAAAAAAATTCAAACATGAAAACAATTAAATTTTTATTTATTACCGTATTAAGTTTATCTGCATTAACATCTTGTTCATCTGATGATGACACACCAGAAGCTGTAAATGAAGAAGAAATCATCACAACAGTTCGTTTAGAATTAACATCAGCTAATGGTGATGTTGTAGTTCTTCAAAGTCAAGATTTAGATGGAGATGGACCAGATGCACCTGTTTTTTCTATTGAAGGAACTATTTTAGCTGACACAGAATATACAGGAGAAACTAAGTTTTGGAATGAACTTGAAAGTCCTGCTGAAGATATTACTGAAGAAGTATTAGAAGAAGGCGTTGATCACCAAGTATTTTATACATTTACGACTAACAATGCTAATAGTAGTGTAACTTATACTGATATAGATGATAATGGTAACCCTATCGGCTTATCAACGACATTTAATTCTGGTGCTGCTTCAACAGGTAATACAGTAGTTGTTACTTTAAGACATGAACCAACAAAAAGTGCTGACGGTGTTAGCACTGGTGACATTACAAATGCAGGAGGCGCAACAGATGCCAACGTAACATTTACATACGATGTAAACTAAAACTTAGTTTAAACTAAAAAAAAGCACTCCATTCGAGTGCTTTTTTTTATGCTTTTATTTCTGGTGTATCTTTTTTTATAAGGTAAGTATAAAACCACATTAGTGTAAATGTTGGTATTACGTCAAAGCCTGGCAAGGCCTCTTCTACAAAACTAATGACTCCAGCTATTTTTCCTGCCTTTCCTGCATATAATCGTGTCATTAACCAAGCAGAAATTGGTGCCCATACAACATCTGAAAATTCACCGATTCCGGGAATGATAAACGAGACCATACCTAAAGCGTCTAAAAGCAAACCAATCCCTAATTTTTTGTATTTATTCATATAGTGTATTAATTACTAACTTATTTAAAGCAACAATTATTCCAAAAAAAGGGCCTTGTCATGTTTGTATTAAACCTTTTATGGTATAAACCTGCATTCTTTATTGCTTCTACTGACCTTATTAGGTTTTACCAATACAAGTATTGCTCAAGATAAAAAATTAATAAACATACAACGAACACCGCAATCTCCTAAATTAAATGGCCTTTTAGATGATGCCACTGGTTTTGTTTCCAATAGACCAGAAATTGGAAAAATAGCCTCAAAAACAAACGCACCAAAGTGAGAACAACCTACGATGATAAGGCTATTTATGTTGCAGCTTATCTTTATGACGACCCTTCAAAAATAATGAAACAACTTACCAATAGAGATAACTTTGGTCATACCGATTACTTTATATTAGTACTAAACCCTAATAACGATGCTCAAAACGACACTTCGTTTTACGTTTTTAGTTCTGGTCAGCAAGCCTAGGCTTCAATATTTTATTGACTTTAATGGAATTAAATCTGTTTTGAATCCTAATAAATCTGAATCTTAGTTTTGTAAAATTAGGGATTAAGTATTACTTTCACATTGTATGAGTAAAACCGTTATTTCCGCAAAGCAGATTAAGAAAGCCTATAAAGATCTTCAGGTCTTAAAAGGGGTTGACCTAACTATTACCGAAGGTGAAATTATTTCAATTGTTGGTGCTTCTGGTGCTGGTAAAACCACACTTCTTCAAATTTTAGGCACTTTAGACAAACCCGATTATAAACCAGGTACTGAACTGGTTATAAATGATCAATCGATAAAAACACTAAACGATAAAGCTTTAGCGAAGTTTAGAAATAAAAATATTGGTTTTATATTTCAGTTTCATCAGTTGCTACCCGAGTTTTCTGCTTTAGAGAATGTATGTATTCCTGCGTTTATTAATAACACACCGAAAGCAGATGCCGAAAAGCGCGCTATTGAGTTATTAGATTATTTAGGACTAAAGGATCGCATTCATCACAAACCTAATAGTATGTCTGGAGGGGAGCAACAACGAGTGGCTGTCGCTAGAGCGTTAATTAACAACCCGAATATCATTTTTGCTGATGAACCTTCTGGGAATTTAGATAGCGAATCTGCAGATCAACTTCATAATCTATTCTTCAAACTTAGAGATGAGTTTAATCAAACCTTTGTCATCGTTACACATAACCAAGAATTAGCAGAAATGGCAGACCGAAAGTTGACTATGGTTGATGGGAAGATCTTAGGATAATAATAAAAGAGACTAGCTCTTCTTTAGCATCTTCAATGTAAAGCCTCCAAGAATTAAAATCACAACAGTTATAATTCCCCAAAGCCAATACTTATTTTCAAATAGTGGTTGTAATTTTTGATGTTTTGGCTTCATTATAAATTGCTCCTTGCCTAGGGTTAGAGCTTTTAAGTCTTTAGGAATTTTAGTTTCAAACTTAGCAATGTCATAATTTGGTATTCTCGCTGCAGGCTTACCATAAACCAACATATAATCTGCTGGTTCTGTAAATCGTCCCACTAATTGATGCTCGTAACCTTTTACAGAAATATCTTTTAGGTTCAGTGGCTGATTATCCCCATTATAAATTGTTATTCTTAGATGTTTAACAATGGTATTCGGAACTTTAAAACGATTGGCTTCAAGCGAGTTTAGTGTCGCATTTTTAAGCGTTCTATAGGTATATTTCCAACCTTTTTCGGTTTTTACACTATCACTTTTATATTCAATTTTTAAAGGCCTGTAATAATCAAACGTATTAGCAACATCAATATCTAATTGGCTTATAGATACCGATTGTTCTAAGTCTAAATTAATAGTGGTCGCTTTTTGCTTCTTGTCGTCTATAGTTACAATGGTCTTAATGACATGATTTACAAAGCTTCCCTCTGTAATTTCATATTTAATAAGTTCTGCTGATATTAATTCTGGTGAATCATTTTGCTTTACTAAAAGTCTAAAAAAACGGTATTTAGCATCCGGAAAATCAAGCCTTGTAAATTTAAAATTCGTCGTTTCATTTTTAATAGACATAATTCTATAATCTTCAAGAATTGTAAACCATTCTTGTTGATTTTGACTGCCTTGCAATTCTATCCTCCAATCAAAATTTTGCTCCTTAAAATTTAGATGAATCTGATTAATAATATCCTCAGAATTTAACTGAAAGGTAAAATAATAGCCATTCGCTCCTTTCGTTTTATTAATGATATCAAATGGTATCGTTTTACTAACGACCTTTTCAGAAAGCACTTGCAACAAATACGGGGCCTCAATGCTATCGCTTTGAGCTGTGATTCCATAAATTCGAAGGTCTGACAAATCCGATTTCAGCTTTCCAAATACCGGTTTTGGCAAAGAGATTTTATGCCACTCGTCATTCACTTCATTAAGTGCCCTTTTATAATTATAAGTTTCTATTTGAGCAGCACAAAATGTGGTACAGCCTATAAGAAACCCTATAAATAACCTAGTTGTTAACGTCATCTGAAATTTGATTTTTGTATTTATTGTATAAAAACGAAATAATTAAAAGTAACACACCAAGAGACACAAACACTATGGTTTTAGAAATGGTATTTAGATGTACAATATCGTAAAAGAAGAGTTTTATTAAAGTTATGCCAAATAAAGCCATGCCTCCAATTCGTAAATAAACTTTGTTTTTCCAAATGCCAAACGCAATTAACAAGAACGAATACACACCCCAAAGTATGCTCAACCCTAGTTTATACGATTGCGTCGATTCAGACAAATGCATCCAATGAATAAACTCACTACTCAACACCCAAAGCATGGATACATGAAGTATGATATCGTATGCTATTTTATAGCCTTTGGTAATCCCTTCGCGTTTAATAAATTTATAACACGTCGATAAAGCAAGTGCTAAAAAGATAAAACAGACATAGCGAATCCATAAATAAAAGCTGCTTTGAGCAAAATATTCCGAAGGATTCATATAACTTTCTCTGAGATCACTCAATGCTAATAACCCTTGCGTTAAAAACACAAATATGGTGATTACAGTTAGACCTAATATGATTTTCTCTAATAATTTATGTTTTATAAACTTGAAATTAATGAAAGAGAATAAGGTCACAAATAATAAAGAATAATTAAGAACCCAAATGGTTTTAAAATCTCTTAAATCATAATTAAAGATGGACTCCCTGTTATGCTCTTGAGTTGTGATGGATAAGTTTGTAGTATGATACAATTGATCCCAATACATTTCAATTTCTAATCTAAAGGCATAGTAAGCACTAAACACTAATATCGAAGGAATAGCATAAGCAAGCAATCGGTACCAAATTGAAGTCGGCTTTAAAGCAGACGTATAGTCCTCTTTTCTAGACAACCAAACAATAACTCCAAAGGCAGAAACAAATAATAACGAGGTTAGGAAATGACTATTAGCAATAAAAGTCAATTGATCTTCTACATCCAAACCGTAATAAGCACTATAGGCAAAAGACCAATCTTGCAAAAGACTTATAAAAGCTAAAAGCATTAGCGGGTACGCTAATTTTTCGTAAACCTTAATACCTTTGGTTCTACCCAACCAAAATAATAAAGCCGCTTCACTTACCCATAAAAGCGTCACCCAATTACCATCTAATTGTACCGGAATTGTAATTGTAATAAAAACCAACACCATTGCGGATGCTAAATAAAACAAGTTTTTATCCCCCAGTTTGTTCTTATAAAATATAACACTAACAATAAAATGAATAACCGCATTACCAAGTGTAAACAAACCTAAAAGCTGCGAACCAATACTATCTTCATTAAGCGTAGCATAACCAAATCCAAAAAATAAAAATGAATTAAGGAGTAACAATACAACATCACTCGTTTTAAACGCTTCTTTTCTCAGCATTTTATAGGCTAAAAATGTGATGTAAAAAATAATAAAGAATAAACTCAAAAAAGTTAAAGCTAAACTAAACTGCTCGTCTTCATAGTATTCAAAAAAGAACCATGATCCATAGATCAACCATGTAAACATAAAGGCTGAATAGTATAATGATTTCCAATATTTTTTAAATGAAAGTACTAATATGCCAATATTAATAATCACCATGTAACTAAATAAAACCGCCACTTGTCCAGAACCATTACTCAGTAAAAACGGCACAGCATAAGCTCCTACGAGCCCAATATGCGCAATCACTTGCTTATTATAACTTATGGCAGCAACCACTGTAAAGGTGGTGAAAATTACCATGAGTGCAAACGCAAAAACCTGAGGTATTAAATCGTAAAAACTATAGGCAAAAAAGGTGATAAAATATAGGATTACAATAGAACCGCTAACCAAAACAGCACTATAAGACTCATACTTTTCTTTCAATTTAATACCAAATCCTAATAAGCCAATGGCTGTTAAATAACCAAGAATAATTCGCGTTAAAGGACTGATTAAATCATTTTCAATCGAGTATTTAGCACCAATAGCAACTCCAATAATAGTGATAATAATTCCAATTTTATTAAGAATATTTTCACCTATAAACTTCTCTAAGCTCGATTTTTCTTTAGGCTTTTGTTTAGTAATAATGTCTTCTTGCGCCTCAATAAACGTATTTTGATTATTGGTCTCTTTAATTGATTGAGGTACTCGATCAATAGATTGGCTAGCTTGAGTAATCGTATTTACAGGAAGTTCTACCTCCTTTTTAGGGAATACTTCTGGTTGTATGTCCTCCTTATTTGGAATCGGTTTGTCTTCAACAGTACCCGATTTTAAGTGATACAATTCCTCTTTTAAACTATTAATTTCAGAAGAAAACTCGGCTTGCTTTTTAAAAAGCAGTTCCAATTTATCAATTAATTTATCAATAAGTTCTTGATTTGTTGCCATATGCAGTTGATTTGGTCATCGTTTTTAACAAAAAGACGAAGCTAAAATAGTTTTAAAAAACTGAACGGTCAACTTTGTGCTTTGAAGTTCTCTTTTTTTACCCCTTTTTAAAGACGCTATTGTATTACGGTTTTTCAATTGCACCAAGCCCAAAGGCAATATACATTTAACCGTTTTAAATAGCATAAATTCAATATAACTACCCAATACTCATTGTGCATTCTTTTTTAATGATGACTTAGAACCTCATAAATCCATAAAAACAGCATTGATAAAACGATGTCGAAATATTTATATAACTTATTAACTATTTGAATTAAAATCGGTTCAAATAAAACCTTAGATATTATCATATAAACTAACAAAACCTTTAATTTTGTAATGCAATAAAAAAAAGTACACATGAATTATCGAATAGAAAAAGACACCATGGGCGAGGTTAAAGTACCTGCCGACAAACTTTGGGGAGCACAGACAGAACGCTCTCGTAACAACTTTAAAATTGGAGCTTCTGCCTCAATGCCATTAGAGATTGTATATGGTTTTGCTTATCTAAAAAAAGCAGCAGCTTATACCAATTGTGAACTAGAGGTTTTATCAAAAGAGAAGCGTGATTTAATTGCACAAGTTTGTGATGAAATTTTAGAAGGCAAGCATAATGATCAATTTCCTTTGGTAATATGGCAAACTGGTTCTGGTACACAAAGTAACATGAACGTTAATGAAGTAATTGCTAACCGTGCTCATCAAATTGCTGGAAAAGTTATAGGTGAAGGCGAAAAAACAATTCAACCTAACGATGACGTTAATAAATCGCAATCCTCTAACGATACATTTCCAACAGGAATGCATATTGCGGTGTATAAGAAAGTGGTTGAAACGACTATACCAGGAGTTATTCAGTTACGTAATACGCTTCATAAAAAAGCACAAGAGTTTAAGACTGTTGTAAAAATTGGTCGTACTCACTTAATGGATGCTACACCGTTAACTTTAGGTCAAGAATTCTCGGGTTATGTCTCGCAATTAGATCATGGATTAAAAGCCTTAGAACATACCTTAGCACATTTAAGCGAATTAGCTTTAGGTGGAACCGCTGTTGGAACAGGATTAAACACACCTGAGGGCTATGATGTTTTAGTTGCAAAATATATTTCTGAATTTACAGGATTACCTTTTGTTACGGCTGAAAATAAATTTGAAGCTTTAGCGGCTCACGATGCTATCGTAGAAACACACGGTGCTTTAAAATTATTAGCGGTTTCTTTAAACAAAATAGCTAACGACATTAGAATGATGGCTTCTGGACCGCGTTCTGGAATTGGTGAAATTATCATTCCTGCTAACGAACCAGGTAGTTCAATTATGCCAGGAAAAGTAAATCCAACACAATGTGAAGCCTTAACAATGGTTTGTGCACAAGTTATGGGTAACGATGTAGCCATTTCTGTTGGTGGTACACAAGGCCATTACGAGCTTAATGTATTTAAACCAATGATGGCAGCTAATATCTTACAGTCGGCTCAACTTTTAGGGGATGCTTGCGTTAGCTTTGAAGAACATTGTGCGAGTGGCATAGAACCTAATCACCAAGTGATTAAAGAATTATTGAACAACTCGTTAATGTTAGTTACGGCGTTAAACACTAAAATAGGCTATTACAAAGCTGCCGAAATTGCAAATACAGCACATAAAAATGGTACGACCTTAAAAGAAGAAGCTGTGAATTTAGGGTATGTTACTGCTGAAGATTATGACGAATGGGTAAAACCAGAAAACATGGTGGGCACTTTAAAATAACGACCAAACACCAAAATCATCGTTAAAATGCATTATTTTAGAATTAATTATTATATTCGTACAAATAAATTGAAACATTATGAAGAAAACACTACTCATGTTTATACTAGTTTCTGGAATCAGTAATTTAAACTACTCACAAGATTGGGTACTAAAGAACATTGATCCAGACACAGGAGACGAAGCATATGAAATTGATTCTGGTGATATTGATGGTGATGGTGATATTGATATTGTAATGGCAACTTATAATTACAATGAAGGTGTCCCAGATCAAGATTATATCAAATGTTATTTAAACGATGGAACTGGTAATTTCCCAATTCAAATTACGGTATCATCAACCATTAGATGGGTGGATGGCTTAATTTTAGCAGATGTTAATGAAGATGGAGCTGCTGATATCGTGGCAACATCCGCAATCCAAAATAAGTTAGTTTATTACTTAAGTTCAACTAGTATGGACGCTTCTTATGTGTATACAGAAACGGCTATTGATAATTCTATTGGTGGACCAGGACAAGTGATTGCTGGTGATATCAATGGTGATAATCACATCGATTTAATTACACCGTCTTATAATAACAACAGAACGCAATGGTATTCTGGTGATGGTTCTGGTAATTTTACTGCCGAATCAGATATAGAAAGTGGTACGTCAGACGGTCCTTATTATGTTGATGTAGCTGATTTTGATGCCGATGGTGATTTAGATGTTTTAGTTGGTTTTTATAATACCGGATCATTAGAAATATATTACAATCAATTTGATGGTTCAGCCCCAGATCCTACTTCAACCGTTTCGTGGATTAAAGATACGGAAACGGTAGATACTGGAAGTTCTTTTCTGTTAAGTGTTGCGTTTGCAGATGTAAACAATGATGGTACTATGGATGTTGTTAAACTAGATAACCTCTCAGGTGATGTAAAATGGTTTAATAAAATAAAAAATGGTACATCAACAGCAACTACAGTTTCTGACGCAAGTATTATGGCAAGACCTGGAGCTTTTTTAGTTACAGATATTGACGAAGATGGTTTAAATGATTTTATATTAACAGATTACGGATCTTCAGATGATGCTATTATTTGGTTTAAAGGAGCTGCTGATGCATCTCCAAGTGCTACACCGCAATTAATAATAGAGAACAACCATCAAATGTTAGATATTACGGCCGCTGATTTTGATGGCGATTCTGATATTGATATCGCTGTAGTAGGAAATCATAGTGATACCGTAGAATGGATAGAAAATATACTTAATGGATTAAGTGTTGATGTTTCAGAATTAAATACAATTAACATCTACCCTAACCCAGCGAAAGATGTCTTAAATTTTGAAGGCTTCAACAAAAGTATTACCGTTTCCGTATTTAATGTCTTAGGAAAACAAATATTAGAACAGAAATTAAACAATGGGGAAACCCTTAATGTTTCTGAATTACAAACAGGTGTCTATACCATAAAAATAGATAACAAATTAACTTCAAAATTTATTAAAAGTTAAAATATTACTATTAAAAACATTTGAAACGCTAGTAAATTGTTACTAGCGTTTTTTTTGTTCAAAAAAATAGCAATCTTTACAAAAATAGCAACACGATGTCTCTACTCATTACCAACATTAAACAACTCATTCAAGTTCATGACTATAACACCACCATTATTAAAGGTAGTGCTATGAAAAAGTTACCAATTATTGAAAATGCATATCTCTATATAGAGAATGATACGATAATTGAATTTGGCAACATGGAAGATTGCGAGGGGTTTGATGCTGAAACCGTTATTGATGCAACGGGTAAATTAGTTTTACCTTCTTGGTGTGACTCTCATACGCATATTGTATATGCAGGTGATAGAACCTCTGAATTTGTAGACCGAATAAATGGCCTGTCTTATGCCGAAATAGCCAATAAAGGTGGTGGAATTTTAAATTCCGCTAAAACACTTCAAGAGACCTCTGAAGAGGAGTTATTTGAACAATCCATAAAACGATTGAATAAACTCATTGCAATGGGAACTGGAGCTGTAGAAATAAAAACAGGCTATGGCTTAACCGTGGAAGCAGAATTAAAAATGCTCCGCGTTATAAAACGTATGAAACAAGAAAGTTTAGGTGTCATTATACCAACGTTACTAGCGGCTCATGCGATTCCTGAAGAATTCAAAACAAAGAAAGAAGACTATATAAAATATATCACAGAAGACTTAATTCCTAAAGCGGCAGAGTTAAACATTACTAATTATGTTGATGTATTTTGTGAAGAAGGTTATTTTGATATAAACGATACTGAAGCCATATTAAAAGCTGGTGAAAAATTCAATTTACGACCTAAACTTCATGTTAACCAATTTAATATTCTAGGAGGTATTGCTCTTGGTGTAAAATACAACGCTTTATCTGTAGATCACTTAGAAGAACTTAATGATGATGACATTGAAGCATTAAAAGGAAGTGAAACCATACCTGTTGCCTTACCTGGTTGCTCCTATTTTTTAAGTATTCCGTATACACAAGGTCGTAAGATTATCGATGCCGGTTTGCCTTTAGCTATCGCTACAGATTACAATCCAGGATCTTCACCTAGTGGTAATATGAATTTTGTAGTTAGCGCGGCTTGCGTAAAACTAAGATTAACTCCAGAAGAAGCTATAAACGCAGCAACTGTAAATGGAGCTTATGCGATGGGAATAAGTAATATGTATGGAAGCATAACTCGTGGTAAAAAAGCAAATCTCATCATAACAAAACCAATGAATCATTATAGCGAAATACCCTATGCCTTTGCTCACAATCCTGTTGAGCAAGTCATCATTAATGGTCAAGTCTTAAAATAAAAAAAATCCAGAAGTTAACCTTCTGGATTTTTTTTACAATCGATTAACAATTGAGGTTTACTTTAATTCAAACTCTGAAGTAGAAATTAATGCTTTATCACTAAACACATTAACGGTGTAACGTCCTTTTTCAAATTTAGAATCCTCTAACTCATTGATATATTCGCAAATGTTTAAGTTTCTATTCTCGTAGTTAAATCGACTAATTAAACTGTAGTTTAAAACGTCATCCTCAAATTCAATCTGATCGTTAGAACCTAATACATTATTTTTAGGATCGATAACTTGAACATATAATTCTTTATCTCCACTTTCGGTTAGCATATTTTTTGCCACTGTAAAACACACTTTTATTTTATCACTTCTACTTGCGCGTTCTGTTGGTATTTGTTTACCACTATTTCTTTCTATAACTCCCATACCAACTAAACCAACGGTTTGTAATGCCGCCGCATCTTTAACTACTGTGGCGAGCTCTGTATTTTGTACTAATAATGAATCGGTAAACATGGTACGCTCAGCCAATTGAATTTGTGTACTATCTAATGATGACGCTAAATATTGGTTTTCACCTTTTAAACGATCGTTCTCAGTTAACAAAATATCCATCTCTTCTTGCAAAGCCATGTATTTTTTCTTGTAGCCCCATAAACTACCAACACTATTTTGAGATACTTTTAAAGAATCCATTAAACCTTGAATACGTTCTCTAGCAGCAATTAAATCTTGATTTTTAATTTCATTTTCAGCAATAGCTTCGTCATAATCTTTTGCCATATTATTAAGATCATTCAAGACTTGCTTCTTTTCACTCATTAATAATTTTTCATTCTCTTGCTTCTCGCTGTAAAGTTTAGAAGTGTAAAATGCAGTGACTAAGAATAATACTAATAATATGCCTAATCCTACCTTTAACCCTGTACTTGATTTTTGTGAACCTTCCATAAATTGTTTGTTTTAAGTATTGTTAATTCTTGTTTTTTTTAATCGAAATTAGAGGCCAAAGTAATTAAATAAAAATGTACTTTTAATTTATTATTATAATTATTTATCCCAATGGAACATCTTATAGTATTTACAGAAAAAGAACAACAACTGCTTTTAAAGAAACGTAAAGGTGAAACCAAATTTGGTGAACATATTCAGGTATTACCAAACCTCACTGAGATATACGATGATATTGTTCATTTAGATGTTGACTATGTTATTTTTGGTATAAAGGAAGATATCGGAGTGACTGCAAACTATGGAAAACCAGGCGCTTACAAAGCTTGGGAAGCAACTCTAAAAGTTTTGTTAAATATACAGAGTAATGACTTTACCCAAGCAAAACGCGTCCTCATACTAGGCCACTTAGAATATCCTGAACTCAGAGAATCTATTGCTAATTTTGATTTGTCTAAAAAAAAGCAAATGTCTAAAGTTAGAAGTCTTGTAGAGACTATAGATAAAGACGTTACTTATGTTGTATCATCAATTATTAAAGCTGGTAAAATTCCAATAATTGTAGGAGGTGGTCATAACAATGCTTATGGAAACATAAAAGGCTGTGCTTTGGCAAACGACAATAAAATAAACGTCGTTAACTTTGATGCCCATTCTGATTTTAGAGCTGAAGAAGGTCGGCATAGTGGTAACGGATTTAGTTATGCTTTTGCTGAAGGTTTTTTAAAGAACTATTTTATTTTTGGCTTACACGAAAATTATACTTCAGATACTTTATTAAAAACAATAAAGAAAGTAAAAAACATAAAATACAATACCTACGAAGCTATTGAAGTTAGAAACGAACTCAAGTTTGTGCCTGAAATGAAAACGGCTTTAGATTTTGTAGCTCATAAAAAATTTGGTATTGAAATTGATTGTGATGCTATAAGAAACATCCCAAGTAGTGCGATGACACCTAGTGGCTTTAGTGTAAAACAAGCGCGGCAATTTGTAAACTATTTAGGGCAACACGAAAATGCAGCCTATTTACATATTTGTGAAGCTGCTCCCACCCAAAACACAGAAACTAAAGTTGGAAAACTAATGACCTATTTAATTTCTGATTTTATTAGAGCCAATAAATCATAACAACGCTAAAGTTTACAATAATGATAAATATCATTGTAATTTATCAATTCCTTAATTAGCTTAGCTTTTAATTACTATTATACCTTATAGCAGTAATACAACTATGTATTAATGCTAAAAATCCTAATCAATAGAATGAAAAGGATTTTTAAACACGTCAAGTACTTGCAGGATTGCATTTTATAAAAATATAAAATCTATAACCCTAACCTATAGTTAATCCTGCATTTGTACTTGATTTTCTACGATTTCTTTTATAGGAACAACTAGTTTCCCTTCCGAATTTTTCAATATTACTGAGATGCTCTGTACCGCTTCTATAGTATAAGGCTTATCATTAAAAATAATGTTCTGTCCAACTTCAAAGGTCTTTCGAGCATAAAACGTATTTAATAATTTACTCACAACCTCACGCGCTCCTAAACCAAATGCAATCGCAAATGCGACCAAGAAAGCTGCAATAATCATATTAATGTTATTAGAAATGATTTCTGTATTGATACCTGCTTGGTTTAAAGCCGTAATCGATATAAATGTCAGCAGTAGAAAAAAGACAATTTGACTAATCATCTTGCCGCCAGACAAGTCCATAGATTCAAATAATGATTTTAATCCGTTCTTCACAAAATTCGCAAAGATTAAACCAATGATAAAAATAATGAGCGCTGCAAATAAATGAGGTAAATAAGATAATAAAGCACTAATCTGATTAGAAATAATCTCTAATCCCATAATATCAGATGCCGTTATTAATAAAATGATATACATAATCCATTTCACGAAATTGGACACAATCTTAACGGTATCAAAATTGAGTTTTTTACCTTCTACAATTTCAATCTCATTTAACTTATCATCTAATTTATTGGCTTTTGCTAATTTTAAAACCTTCTTTATTAGCTTAACAATAAGCTTTGTTACAACCCAACCTATAATTATAACAATTAATGCCCCAATAATATTGGGGAAAATTTTAGTGATCTCAAACCACATTGTTGTCAATGATTGCATGGCAATATCTTTAAACTCTGTTACTTTTTCCATACTAATAATTTTATCTTGTATTACTTATTTTCTTTTGTTCTTTTACTCGTTACGCTATCTATAATATGCCCTATGTTATACGAAAATAATTCAGCCAGTTCCATAAAAAGTTTAGCTAAGGCAATATCATGCATAACTTTCTCTTTCAATTCCAAAGGAACCTCCTTTAAAGGTCGATCTAATTGCTTAAATGGATTCTCCATCTTTCGTATAATTTGTGTACTTAAGTACAAGTTTATCTTTTGCTCTTTTTAATCGCATTTTTACTGCGCTTTCTCCAATATCTAAAGCGTCAGCTAATTCTTTTATTGATAAATTATCTTGATATTTTAATAATAAAATCATTTTTTCATCTGGTGAGATAAGTTCCATGACTTCCTTCAAATGCTCAACTCTCATATTTTCAAATTCGAGAGTAGAATCAATATCTTCTCCTATATTTTCAATATCAATAATTTCAGAGCTAATTGATTTTTTTTCAAATTTCTTCGCCGTATTTCTAGTCACATAATTCACACAATGATTATATGTAAAAGCATACAACCATGTTGAAAATTTAGATTTTCCTTTAAAGCTAGCTAATTTTACAAAAACTCGCAAAAACACATCTTGAGTCAAATCTTTGGCTTCGTCAACACCGTTGGCAAACCCATAACACTTATTATAAACCATTGAGGCATACCTGTCATAAAGCAGCTCAAACAACATAGTGTCGTTGGTTTTAACGATTGCTTCTACGAGCGCTTCATCGGTTAGGCTATGAAAAGCGTCTTTTGTCAAGGGAATATTTTGTCGGTTATTATTAGCTAATAAAGTTAAGACACTAGATTTTAATTAAGGTCACAATTCTTTTAAAATTTTTCACTTATTTTAATTAAAAAAAGAAGTCTTACGATTACAAATCACTTAAAACAGCTCCATAACACTTAAAACAAATACCTTAAAATTAAAAATAGATTCTAAAATACAGTTGATATAGGGTTTAAATACATGCAAAACAGCCTTAGAAGATACGATCATCTTACTTTTTAGTAGGTTTTATTGTTAGCCCCCCCTCCTCTTTTACGCTAAGAGGAATGCCATTGAAGCCTTTAACTTTAACATTCACCGATTTTATATTGTGGCAGCCACTCAAATAGAGTCGTTTACAAATGAACATGTTACAGTTAATCGAAAAGTGCTTTCCGTTAGTCGAAGTTATAAGGAAGAAGTTTTGAAACGTTTAGAAAATTTTTAACTTTAAGAAAATAATCACCCAAATCTAAACGTTACATAGCAACAGCTATTGTACTGAAAAACCCCTTAATGAGCGACGACTTACATAACGCTATTCCTAATTTAACACCTTTTAATTACGAGCATCATCACGATGCGCATTTTATAAATAAGCCTTGGATTTTAGTGAATGGCATTTCTAAAAAGAAGTCTATCTACACCTTTAAAGCAGATAATGTTCTAGAAATTAGCAGAAAAGACAACATCATTAAAACGTCTTGGAGTATTAGCATTCAGAATATATTTTCTATTGAAACTGAGGATGGTCATATAACGGTAGAAGCCTATTTTAAAGATGACGATATTTTAGTGCTTAATAACCAAAATAGAGACGAATTTGCAATGTACATCAATGCGAGTAATTATGATAACGACTTAAATTCAGTAGAAGATATTCAAGATTTTTTAAAAGATAAATACAAAAATAAAGTGAGTTCAGCTATTTATGACCATGAATTCTACTACATCGAAAAATCAAAAGAATTCGGTCCTTTTAAAGTAGAAGTCTTAGCCAAAAAGGTAAAAAGCGGTGAGATTAGTAGGTATTGTTTTGTTAGAGATATCAATGAATATGACTACAGTAACCGCTTACGTATTTCTGATTTAATTCAAGAACTTTGATTCTTAGTTTTCAATCGCAGTTATAGCTTACAGTGGACGTGTAAAGAAAAAAACAAGATGAATTTAAACTATCTTCTAAAGATAACGCCGTAAATCTCCGCAGCTGTTCTGCATAACATTCCGCATCCCCCAATCTCCACACCACCATATCACCGCA
Organism: Winogradskyella sp. PC D3.3; assembly: GCF_054366245.1. NCBI lineage: Bacteria > Pseudomonadati > Bacteroidota > Flavobacteriia > Flavobacteriales > Flavobacteriaceae > Winogradskyella > Winogradskyella sp. PC D3.3. The sequence goes on from NZ_CM135962.1 coordinate 3,134,054, forward strand.
TCACCGCATCACCGCATCACCGCATCCCCCAATCTCCACACCACTCCTCCGCGAAACAACTTTAAATTCATAAAAAAAGCGAAAATCTATTCAGAAATCCGCTTTTCATAATATTTACGTTTTAGTCTATCTATGCTTGTAATCCAGGAATAGCCACCATTTCATCAACATCTTTATCGTAATCAACTCCTTCAACATTAAAGCCAAATAAGTTAAAGAAATCCGTTTTATAACCTTCTAAATCACCAATGTTTGGTAACGTTTCAGTTGTAGCTTCTTTCCAAAGTTCTAACACTTTAGCTTGGATATCATCACGCATTTCCCAATCGTCAATACGAATTCGTCCTTGCTCATCCAATTGTAAATCTTCAGCATATAAACGCTCGTTAAATAAACGCTCTATTTGCTCAATACAACCTTCATGAATTCCCTCTTCTTTCATCACTTTATACAATAACGAAATGTACAACGGAATTACAGGAATTGCAGAACTCGCCTGTGTTACTAGAGCTTTGTTTACAGACACATAACCTTTTCCGTTGATATCTTTTAACGCATCAGTAATTTCAAAAGCAGTGGCTTCTAAATGATCTTTAGCGCGACCAATCGTTCCTTTTCTATAAACCGCTTCGGTTAATGAAGGGCCAATATAAGAATAGGCAACCGTTTTAAAATCTTCCGATAAAACATCAGCAGATTTTAATAGGTCAATCCACATTTTCCAATCTTCACCGCCCATTACAGCAATGGTATTGTCAATATCATCACCAGAACATGGTGCTATTGATATTTCTTTTACGACTCCTGTATGAAAATCAACCGTATTATTGGTAAACGTATCGCCAATAGGCTTTAATACCGATTTAAAACGTTCTCCAGTATCTGGATGCGTTCTTACCGGTGAAGCCAAACTGTAAATCAACATATCGATTTTCCCTAAATCGTCTTGAATCAATTTTAAAGTTTGTGCTTTAATTTCATTAGAAAAGGCATCACCATTAATACTCTTAGCATACAAACCATCTTTATGTGCTTGTGTTTCAAAAGCGGCACTATTGTACCAGCCTGGTGACGCTGGACGCCCTTCTGTTGGTGGCTTTTCAAAAAACACGCCAATGGTTGAGGCATTAGAGCCGTAAGCACTTGTTATTCTTGATGCCAAACCAAAACCTGTTGAAGCTCCAATAACTAATACGTTTTTAGGGCCATTGGTTGTTGGTTTTGATTTTATATATTCTATCTGATTCAATACATTTTTCTCACAACCTGTTGGATGTGATGTTAAACATATAAACCCTCTAGTTTTTGGTTCTATTATCATATTTTATGTTCTATACGTGTAAAGCTCTATTGTCTGTGGCTGCTAAAGCGGCTTCTTTTACGGCTTCTGCAAATGTTGGGTGGGCATGTGACATACGTGAAATATCTTCGGCTGATGCTCTAAATTCCATAGCGGTTACAGCTTCTGCAATTAAATCGGCACAACGTGCTCCAATCATATGCACTCCTAAAACCTCATCAGTGGTTTTATCGGCTAAGATTTTTACAAAACCATCTAAATCTCCACTTGCTCTAGCACGACCTAAAGCTCTAAATGGAAACTGACCTACCTTGTATTCTACATTATCTGCTTTTAATTCTTCTTCTGTTTTACCAACGGCAGCTACTTCTGGCCATGTGTAAACTACACCAGGAATTAAGTTATAATCGATATGTGGTTTTTGTCCTGCTATAGTTTCAGCAACAAAGGTACCTTCTTCTTCTGCTTTGTGGGCTAACATCGCTCCTTTTATAACATCACCAATAGCATAAATATTAGACACATTAGTTTGTAAATGTTCATTTACCTCAACCTGCCCTCTATCATTTAATTTAACTCCTGCAGCTTCTGCATTTAAGCCTGCCGTATATGGTTTACGTCCAACTGAAACTAAACAATAGTCTCCTTTAAATTCAACAACTTCACCTTTTTTGTTTTCAGCTTTTACAATCACCTCATCACCATTACGCTCAACGGATTGTACTTTATGAGACAACATCATTTTGAATTTTGCTTTCTTAAAGACTTTATTCAATTCTTTAGATAAGCCCGCATCCATAGTTGGTAAGATTCTGTCCATAAATTCTATAACAGTAACTTCTGCACCTAAACGACGGTACACTTGGCCAAGCTCTAAACCAATAACTCCTCCACCAATAATGATTAAGTGTTTTGGAATTTCTTTTAATTTTAAAGCTTCTGTAGAGGTAATCACACGTTCTTTATCTAACGTGATAAACGGTAAGCTACTTGGCTTACTTCCTGTGGCAATAATGATTTCTTTAGCTTCAATCTCGCCGGCGTCTTTACCTTCAATTTTAATATGAGTCGCATCTACAAAAGATCCTAAACCTTCAAAAACATCAATATTGTTTTTCTTCATTAAGAAATCAACACCTCCTGTAGTTTGATCGACAACAGCTTGTTTACGACCAATCATTTTTTCTAAATTCACTTTGATCTCACCAGGGATTTCAATACCATGATCTTCAAAATGTTTTGTTGCTTCTTCGTAGTGATGCGAAGAACTTAATAAGGCTTTACTTGGAATACAACCAACATTTAAACAGGTTCCTCCTAGTGTAGAATACTTTTCAATAATAGCTGTTTTCATCCCTAATTGTGCGCAACGTATTGCTGCCACATATCCACCAGGTCCTGAACCTATTATTGCTACATCGTATGATTTCATAAGAATACTTTTTTGTCTGATTAAAAAAACGATTACAAAAGTACAATTTTGATTAATGATTTACGAATTTTAAAACCTTATATTAAATGAAGAAAATTATTTAGTCATTTTGCTCTAAATCTTCTAAAATCCATTCTAATTCTGGATCAATCGATTGCAAGCGATCCTTATAACTTGGCAGTATTTCTACATCTGGTTTTATACCATAGCCATCTGGTGTCGTTTTATTTGGTGCACCAATATGCGCAAGTCCTATTCTAGCACGTACTTTTGTATGCGGCATCTCGTATACCTTATAGTATCCAGCTACGGTGCCGTTATAAGCTCCTCCTGTTTCTTCACCAACAAAAATAGCGCGATGACTCCCCTTTAATTTTGTAGATAATATAGATGATGCTGAAAATGAATTACCATTAATCAGCACGTAAACCTTACCTTTAAAATTTAAAGGTTTTGGCTCGTGTTCTTTAGAGGATTTAAATTTATAATATAATTTGTTATTCTTTTTTTCGGTCTTAAAAAGATCAATGGTAACCAGTACTGGTGACGCTATACCTGCAATGGCTTTAACTAAAGTGGGACTTGAATTAGCCATAAGGCTCTTTAAAAGCGGAAAGCGTGTATTAACTTCACTTGGATTAATCATCGTGAAATTTTCATCCGTAAGATACGAATACAAATAGGTGATTTCCTTTAAGCGACCACCAAAATTATTTCGCAAATCAATAACTAATGCGTCTGCTTTTAACGAATCAATTGTTTTAAAACTTTCATCATAAAATTCTTCATAACTCCCATTAGAAAAGCCTCTTATTTTTAATAACGCCACAGTACTATCTTTCCCTATAAAATCAAGGTTTCTAGTGTATTCATCTCTACTCGCATTATAGCCATAGTTCCTTTTATGCTTACGCTCTGCTTTTAATCGACGCGTTTTAGCCTTACGTTCAGCTTTGCTAAGTTTTGGAAGAGCCTTGTTACGTGTTTTAATAGAATCTGTATTTAAGCTGTCTTTTGCTATAGAATCTAAATCCTTTTTTAAGACACGTTTATACAGTTTTACAAATATTGAATCCGAATGTCTTAATTTTAAACGTATACTGTCAAAACGGCCTTTATCATTGGCGTAATAATTCATAAAACGAAAACCAGCCACGCGATTTTGAAAGGTCGTATTATAACCATCTGATGCTATAATTTTAGTATAACGTTTTAATAAATCTTGTACCTTGTTACCATCCACCTCAAGGACTTCCGAATTCACTAAAAGCGAATCTTCTCCTCTTGCATGCACCACAACAAGTTTGCCTTCTAAATATTCAAAATCTAAATTCGTGATATCGAATTTAGATCCTCGTAACGCTTTTCTTTCTTTTCGATTGAACCGTTTACTTGGTGGAGACAATGACATATGACCTTGACCAACATATTTAGTCACAGCGGATAATTGTTTGTAAAACGTTCGACTGTCCATAGGTGCTTGAATGGCCTGCTTTAAACTATCGAATTTAAAATCTAAAACCTCCTTAGTGGTAAACTGATATAAATGAGGGTGATTACGCTGTAATTGCTCATAAACCTTATCGATATCTTTTCGTAAATCTGCAACGTCATGTCGTTGTGAAATTTGCTTATTGTACTTTTCTACACTAGCGCAAGAAGTTAATAATAAAATTACTAATAAGGGAAACAGCAATTTATGATTCATATGAGCGTAATTTTAAGTTTTGTTAGGTAATTGAATTATAGCCCATAATAAGTATAGACGTAAATCGATTAAGGATGGTTGCCTCAATAATTTTTTCAAGATAATTGTAACCCTACTTAAAAACAAAAAAAATCCAAACTTCTAGATTATGTGTAATAACCTAAAAGAATGGACCTAGTATCTCCCCAGATAAAATAGTACCTTAAAATTGCAAATTAAGACAACCACTAGCAATACTCAATTTGAGTATTTTATAAATTTCAACTTATTTTTTCGATAAAACGAAACCTAATCAAGATGTAAGCATTACAAGAAGTCGCAATGCGAAAGAAGAAACATAAAAGACTTGTAAAAGAGAGTTCATTATACCGCAAAAAAATAGTCCAAACTTCTAGATTAGGTTGAGTAATCTAAAAGAATGGACTTATATCTCCCTAAGATATAATAGCAAGTCAAAGTTCTGAATTAATACAAACACTAACAATACTCAATTTGAGTATTTCTTTAACTTACAACCAATACTGATTCATCTTTAACATCCCAATAAGCTCTCCTGTAGATGAGATGTTAAGCTTTTTCAAAATATTACGTCTATGGGTATCTACTGTATGTGAACTGATATTTAATTTACCTGAAATCTCTTTACTCGTCTGATTTAAAATAAGTAACCGAATAACATCACGTTCCCGGTTGCTGATACCATCATTTAATAATTTTTGAGAAAAATTATTAAAAAATAGGGTTTCGTATTCATGATTTGAATTAAGCAATTTTGCCGATGCCGTAATTTCCATTTTAATATTGGCATCCAAAACCGTGTAATGGGCTAACCCAATTATAGGCTTCCCTTCCGAATCAAACACCAACGGAGTGGTATTCTGAACAATGTTCACATAAACACCATCCGCATTTTTAAGTCTAAAATTCCAAGTATAATTGGCGTCTTTTCGCCGATCCGCAGGTATAGTCTCTAGCGTAAACGTCATCAAGCTATTTAAAGCACTTAACCAAGCGTCAATATCATCCGGATGAATTCTGCTCCAAAAATAACGCATCCCTAAAGCCTTTAATTCGGTTGCATCCAGGCCTAAACACGCCGTATAGTTTTTACTGATGTATTCAAAGGTTAAATCTTGTGTATTAGTAACACAAAAAAACGTTGAACTATACGGTAAATAGTCATCGAGCTCAATAATTTTGGCGATGTGCTCCTTTAGAAATGGTTTATCATAAGATTTAAAAATAAACTTGTATAAATCCTTTATCTCACTGTATTTCATGCTGTAAAATTAGAAAATTTATCTAATTATTAAGCCTCTAGCTCTTAATAACCACAAGAAATCACAAGATGTTATGAAAATACCCCACACAAAACACCGCATTTTTAACACATAAACGGGTTTAAAACAGAACAAGGATGAAGTACATTAAGAATCCTTAACCTCCCTAAGTGTTACAAGATGATTGCCGTGGTATGCTTCACTTCGCTAATCATAAACATACTGTGGGTACTACCAATATGATCAATTTTAGTTAATTTTTCAACCATAAACTCCCGAAAAGCCTGCATATCCTTCACTAAAACTTTAAGCAAATAGTCATAATCTCCACTAAGATGATAGCATTCTAAAACCTCACTTAATTGGTTAACCTCACGCTCAAACTTCACCACATAATCTTGCGAATGCTGTACCAATTTAACATGACAAAACGCCACAAAATCCTTTTGTACCTTAGACTTATCTACTAAAGCAACATACTGTTTTATAATACCACTTTTTTCAAGCTTTCTAATACGCTCATAAACTGCTGTCACCGACAAGTTTAACTGGTGAGATAAGGCTTTAGTGGTTTGCTTACTATCGGTTTGTAGTAAATGAAGCAGTTTTCGGTCAGTGGCATCAAAAATCATACATGTTATTTTTTCGGAAATAATTATACAAAACTCAAATTTAATGATAATAAAACTACAAAAACAACCAAATACAGAATATTAATCTATATATAAACATAACCATTGACTAATCATCTAAAAATAGCGAAGTTTGAATAAACTAATTAAAATATCTCATTATTATGGCATTCAAACCTGCAAACAATATACAAGACTTACAATACTTCGGCGAATTTGGTGGTGTTAACCCATCCATTTCAGATTCATCAACTTATACATTCCTATCGGCTAAAACCATGTTCGATACCTTTGAAGGTAATGCTGACGGCTGTTATTTATACTCACGTCACTCATCTCCTTCAAACTTATACTTAGGAGAAGCTTTAGCCGCTATGGAGGGTACAGAAACAGCTACCGTTACAGCTTCTGGTATGGGTGCTATTACACCAGTCTTATTACAACTTTGCGGTGCTGGCGAACATATTGTAAGCAGCAGAACCATTTACGGTGGGACCTATGCCTTCTTAAAAAACTTTGCCCCGCGTTTAGGTCTTAATACCTCGTTTGTTGATATCACTAAATTAGAGGCTGTAGAAGCAGCCATCACACCTAAAACTAAAGTCTTGTTTTGCGAAACCGTAAGCAATCCTTTATTAGAAGTGGCAGACATCGCAAGCTTAGCGAAATTAGCAAAAAAGCACCATCTTAAATTGGTAGTAGATAATACCTTTTCGCCCTTATCTATATCACCTATAAAATTAGGAGCCGATGTTGTGATTCACAGTTTAACCAAATTTATCAATGGCTCTTCAGATACCGTTGGTGGTGTTGTATGTGGTACACAAGAATTAATTGACGACCTAAGAAACGTAAACAGCGGAGCGGCCATGTTACTCGGCGCTACCATGGACAGCATGCGTTCGGCTTCTGTTTTAAAAAATCTGAGAACTTTGCATATTAGAATGATGCAACACAGTTATAATGCAACATACTTAGCGGAACGATTTGAAAATGACGGTTTAAAAACCGTATATCCTGGACTAGCCTCTCACCCATCACATACCCTATTCAAATCTATGATGAACGAAAAATACGGTTTTGGTGGTATGATGACTATTGATGTAGGATCTTTAGACAAAGCCAATGCCTTAATGGAATTAATGCAAGAGCGCAACCTAGGTTATTTAGCCGTAAGTTTAGGATTCTATAAAACCTTATTTAGCGCACCAGGAAGCTCAACTTCTTCAGAAATACCTGAAGATGAACAAAAAGAAATGGGTTTAAGTGATGGCTTAATTCGTTTTTCTATTGGTCTTGATGCCGATATAGAACGCACCTACGATATGATGAAAACTTGCATGAAAGCATTAGACATTCTTTAAGCTAAAAACACAGCTATATAATTAATGGTTAGATTCTTAGGTAACACTAAGGGTCTAACCCTTTTTTTGCTTCAAATTCTAGGATTTGCATTCCATTTGCAAATGGCTTAACAAAATCGTAACATTACAGAACTAAACGGACTAAAAATGCAAGAAAACGACAACCTAAGTGAGATTAAAACAGAAGATCAAGTAATTATAGACAATAAAGAACTTAGTTTTTTTGAAGCACTTATACCTGTTGTAATTCTCATGGCCATGCTAGCCTATAACATCTTTTTTGTTGAGGATCAAGAATGGTTTGGCGGCTATACCAATCAAATTATTTTATTATTAGGGGGAGGTATCGCTGCCATTGTCGGCTTTTTTAATAAAGTAAATATCAAAATCATGCTCAAAGAGGTTTGGGAAAACCTAAGAAGTGTGTTTGTACCAATTATGATTTTGTTTTTAGTCGGTGCTTTAGCAGGCACTTGGTTAGTCAGTGGAGTCATTCCTGCCATGGTGTATTACGGTTTACAAGTTTTAAGTCCCGAAATATTCTTACCAGCATCCGTCGTTATTGCCGCTGTAATTTCTATTGCTACAGGGAGTTCTTGGACTACCTCTGCAACCGTAGGTATTGCCTTAGTGGGTATTGGTACCGCCTTAGGTATTAATCCAGGGATGATTGCTGGTGCTGTAATTTCTGGAGCTTATTTTGGAGATAAAATGTCCCCATTAAGTGACACCACCAACCTAGCTCCTGCAATGGCTGGTACCGATTTGTTTACTCACATCCGATACATGGCCATTACCACCATACCAACCATTCTTATAACCTTAATTGTATTCGCTATAATTAGTGCTAATATTGAACCTACAGGAACTGCAGACGTTAGCAATTTACTAGCTTCAATTAAAAACACCTTCCATATTTCACCTTGGTTATTTTTAGTACCTATTACTGTAGTGGCTTTAATACTACTCAAAACAAAACCACTATTAGCTTTAGCATCCGGCATTGTTTTAGCCATCATATTCGCATTCATTTTTCAAACTCCAGTGTTAGAGAACTTATCTGAATCTAAATTATCAGCCATAATTAACTCTATTTTCACAGAGACCTCTATTGCTACAGATAATGAAAATTTAAATGACCTCTTCTCTGCTAAGGGGATGCAAGGCATGCTATGGACCATCTATTTAATTATATGCGCCATGGTTTTTGGGGGCATTATGGACGCCATTGGAGCACTATCCCGAATCACAAAAGCATTGCTTTCTATAGCCACCTCTATATTTGGATTATTTGCCAGTACTGTGGTAAGCTGTTTAGGCTTAAATATTATTGCCTCAGACCAATATTTGGCCATTGTTATTCCTGGGAAAATGTTTAAGCAAGCTTATATCGATAAAGGCTTAGCCCCAGAAAATTTAAGTCGTACCCTAGAGGATTCTGGAACCGTAACCTCTGTACTAATCCCTTGGAACACCTGTGGAGCTTACCAAAGTGGTGTCTTAGGCGTTGGGGTGGGCGAATACTTTATGTATGCCATCTTTAACTGGTTAAGTCCTTTTACCACCTTAGTCTTTGTTGCTTTAAATCTTAAAATTAAGATGCTAAAAGATAAATAGCTTTTACTTATTAAAAATAAAATTTAGTATAGCTAAAACCTATTGCTTTATAAAAAATTAAAATTTGCTTAACGTATTAATTCCCTAATGAAAAGTATCTTTGTAGTCGAAAATTAATAATCAATTTAAAACTATAAAAAACATGGCATTAGTAGGAAGAGAATTTCCAAATTTAGATGTAAACGCAATGAACGCTATGGGCGACACGTTTAAAGTGAACGTTCTAGAAGAAGCGCGTAACAACAACAAAAAAGTTGTATTATTCTGGTACCCAAAAGATTTTACTTTTGTATGTCCTACAGAGTTACACGCTTTTCAAGCGGCTTTAGGCGAATTTGAAAAAAGAAACACCCTTGTAATCGGTGCGTCTTGTGATACTGCCGAAGTACACTTTGCTTGGTTAAGTACCTCTAAAGATAATGGTGGAATTGAAGGAGTAACGTACCCGATCTTAGCCGATTCTAACCGTAACCTAGCCTCTGCTTTAGGGATCTTAGATATTTTCAATGAACAATTCGATGAAGAAACAGGTCTAGTAACTGTTGAAGGTGATAACGTAACCTACAGAGCAACATACATCATTGACGAAGAAGGAATCATTCAACACGAAAGTATTAACAACATGCCTTTAGGTAGAAACGTTAACGAATACTTAAGAATTATCGATGCCTTAACACACGTACAAGAAAAAGGTGAAGTTTGTCCTGCAAACTGGGAAGAAGGTAAAGATGCAATGCAAGCCAATGCTAAAGGGACTGCTGAGTATTTAGCGTCTCACTAAAAACTTATTGTCATTGCTAGCAAAGCGTGGCAATCTCAATTAAACCTGACTGTTTTCAAAAATCGGTCAGGTTTATTAAACAACAAACTATGATACAAGAATTAGAACAAGATAATCTACAAGAGATTATTAATAGTAACGCTACAGTGATCGTACAATATTCAGCGACATGGTGTGGTAATTGTAGAATAATGAAACCTAAATTCAAGAAATTAGCAACAGAGCACGAAGGAGCAACTTTCGTTATTGCTGATGCTGAAAAATTTCCTGAAAGTAGAAAATTAGCAAACGTTGATAATTTACCAACCTTTGCAACATTTAAGAATGGCGAATTTAAAAGCCAAGTACAAACCAATAAGTTCGATGTTTTAAAAGAACTGGTTGACGAAGTCGCTTAATTTGTTTAACCTTTTAATAGATTCCTGCTTTCGCAGGAAATACATATGAAACTACCTGTAATTAAACACTTAACGCAATTCATTGAAGACAATGATGAAGATTATATCATTGAAACCATTGAAACCTTAGAAGCCTTAACCGAAGTACCATCGCTTAAAGATGAAGAGCTCGACGTTATTGGAGAATTAATCTCTAACATGTATGGTGCTATTGAAGTCAACAAAATGATCAAAGAAGGAGCTACTAAAAAAGATGCCGTTAACAATTTTATGAAACGTGTCTTAGGGTCTATTGATAAGTAAATAGAAAAAGAAAAATTAATGAGTATAAAACCACCTTGCGAAAGCTTGGTGGTTTTTGCGTTTTATAGGGGGTTGAGATGCAAGAATTAACTTTTACGGATTCCCGTAAGTTTTTTTGAAAAGATGATTTTATCTTGGCATTTGATTAGGAAACCTATAGGTAAAATTACGTATAGATTTTTAAGATAATAAATTTAACTTCGCGGCTGATGACTTTTAAACTCATATTAAACCTGCCATAACCTATTTGATTTATAGGATATATATGATGATAAAAGTTATTATAAAACACGTTCTCTGTAATTATAACTCATCCGAAACAATCAATTTATATTCATTTTGACCTTTTAAGGTTAAATAAGGAAAAATAGATTGCATTAAAATTACCGAATATTTTGAGATTGATTTCTTTGTTAGTTCAGAGTGAAAAATTTCAGCATCGGATATCCAAAAATCACTTAAAAGCTGAAGACGTTTATATAAGTTTTTATATTCGTTAGGTAAAATTTCTTCTCGAATTAAATCGTTCTCAATTAATAAGTTAAAAAGCATTGAGAATTGTTGTTCTCTTTCAGTAATTAACTTTGAATAATGAATTTTAATTTTTTTGTTCTCACGCATAATTTGAACAAAATCAAGAAGAAAAAAACGATATTCGTAAAAATTATTCATCATTGTTTGAGAAATACTGAACAGTGCTTTTAAAGGGTTTTTAAACTCTTGCATACTTGACATACTACTATCAATGCTTTGCACTAATTTAAAATACAAAGCTTCAATAATATCTTCCCTTTTTTTAAAATGATAATTTAAATTCCCTTGACTTATTTCCATTTTATTTGCTATTGTTCTAAGCGTTACTTTAGACAACCCAAGTGAATTAAATAACTCTAAAGAGTTTTCTAAAATTATGTCTTTAGTCTTTTTCATTTTACAAAAGTAATCAAATTAGTAACATTGACCTAATTCTAAAATAAATTAGTACATTTGACCTAAATTAAAATTAACTAAAAATGAAGATTGAAAAAATTAGTAGTAAAATAGCGAGTTGGTCCTTAATATTTGTTGGTATTGGACATACAATTACAGATTTAACAAGCCCAAAAACATCATCTCAAAATGACTTCATCATAAAAATGAAAGAATTTCCTATTGAAATTTTAGGAAGCAATGCTACTATTTTTTCTTTCCATCAAGGTTTCAGTTTAATGATGGGGTTATTACTTTTTGGCTATGGATTATTAAATATATTGATTTTGAGAAATAACCAAGCTTTATCAATTCCAACAAACATTGTTATCTTTAATATTATAATTTGTTTGATTTGCCTTGCATTATCTATTAAATATTTTTTATAGTGCCAATTCTATTTACAGGTATAGCCTTTTTAGGATTTACAATTTCGTTAATTACAAAACGTATAAAATGAAAATTTCCATAATAGGAGGCGGAATTGCAGGCTTAACCACAGCAATTGCATTGAAACAAAAAGGTTATGAGGTAGAAATATTTGAACAATCTAAAGCGTTCAAGAAAGCAGGTTCAGGTATCAATTTGGCAATTAACGCAATGCAAATCTATAAAAGATTAGGTATTTATGATGAGATTGCATCTTTAGGCAGTTACACCAATGCCTTACTTATTACAGATGAAAAATTCAACATACTTTCTAAAATAAAGCTATTAAAAACAGAACAGGAATTTAAGACAAAAGCTTTTGCAATTCACAGAGCAGTTTTACATACCATTTTAGTAAATAAATTAGATGGCGTAAAAATTCACTTAAATAAAAAGTTAAAATCATTAAATCAAACAGATAATGAAGTCATTTTTGATTTTGAAGATGAAACAACATATACCTCAAACATATTAATTGGAGCAGATGGAATTCACTCTGTGGTTAGAAAATCAATCATTGGTAATACTGAATTACGAATTGCGAAACAAGTTTGTTGGAGAGGTATCGTGAAAACAGATATTTCTAATAAATATGAAACCCAATTAAATGAATTATGGGGAAAAGGAAAACGTTTTGGTTTTGTGAAAATTAATAAAAATGAAGTGTATTGGTATGCATTAGCAAATTACAAAATGGACTATAAAGTAGAATTTCGTAATGCAAATTTGGAAGAATTATTTTCAAATTTTAGTCCTTTAGTAAAACAAATAATATCAAAAACAGAGAAAAAAAATATCATTTTCAATGAAATGATGGACTTAAAACCAATTTCAAGTTGGCATAATAAAAATGTATGTTTAATCGGAGATGCATCTCACGCTACAACGCCGAATTTAGGACAAGGTGCTTGTCAAGCGATTGAAACTGCTTTTGTAATTGCAGAATGTCTATCAACTGAAAACAATATAAATTTAGCATTTCAAAAACTCGAAAAAATAAGAAAAAAGAATGTCGAAAAAGTTATAAATACAAGCTGGACAGTTGGAAAAACAGCTCACTTAGATAACAGAATTGCAATCTTTTTCAGGAATAACATTATGAAACTAATGCCAAAAAAAATCACTGAAAAACAATCGACTTCTATTTATAAGCTGAACTATTGAAAATAACTACAGAGAACACCGTATATAATTTATTGCTGGCTTCTCGCCTACTTTCGAAAGTCCTAGCGGATTTTCTTGGTCGGTAATTATTTACTAAATTAGTTGATTAAATCACGCAACAAACCATATACAAGCACGTTCTACGAAATTTGATAAAAATTTTGCAAACATACCAATTTTTGGTATATTTGATATAAATAGTATCAAAATGAACAAAAACACATCAATATCACTTGGAAATTATTTTGACCAATTCGTCCAAAATAGTATTAGTGAAGGAAGATTTAAAAACGTTAGCGAAGTTATACGAGCAGGATTAAGACTTTTAGAAGAAGAAGAAAGTAAAGTAATTGCATTGAAAAAAGCAATTCAAGAAGGAATAGACAGTGGAATAGCGCACGATTTTGACCCGAAAAAACATCTTGAATCTCTAAAAGCGAAAAAGCACTCGAATGGCTGAATATAAACTGACGAACAAAGCTGTTGCGGATTTATCAAAAATTTGGGAATATACATTTGAGGCTTGGTCAGAAAAACAAGCGGATAAATATTACGATGGACTAATCTCAAATTGTGAGGAAATTGCTGAAAATCCAGATTTAGGAAAGAATTATGAAGGAATTTCAAAACAACTTTTAGGAATAAAATCAAATCGACATATAATATTCTACAGAACTTTAAACGAAAATTATGTTGAGATTACGAGAATATTACACGAAAGAATGGATTTGAAAAAAAGAATAGCGGAATAAAAACTGCGTAGAACACCGTATATAATTTATTGCTAGTTCTAGCCTACTTACAAAAATCCTCGCGGATTTTCTATTCAGTTTTTATTTGTTAAATTAGGTGCTTAAACACGCCACTAATCATACACAATAACGTTGTTCATAATGCGAAAATCGTATAAAACATCAACATTTGAAATAAAAATGTGAGCAACAGAATCACAATTATAATTAATAAAAGTAATCAAATATATACACCCTATAACCGTAAGTTTTTATTGGGCATCAAACCAAAAATCAACAGTTATCTTTTCTGCTGTTGAACTTGGTTCTGTCTATTTTGACCTCTCATTCCGCCACGTCCACTTCCATTTCCTCTACGTCCGCCACCACTTCGCATCCCTTGGTTTTGACCTTGCCCTCTTTCTGAGTTTATATTTCCTTCCATTTTATTTGAAACAACACCAATGGATAGTTTAGAAAAATCACTATTTTCTTTGGATAATATTTTTGTTTTTGGAATTTTAATTGAAAACTCAAATAATTGACTCGAAGCTGTATAATGGTTTTCAATTGCAATATCTAAAGTATTTAAGTCTTTGTTAAATACTTGACTTTCTTCAAAAGAACTATATTCTGCTTCTGCAGGTAATTTTTCAATCATACTATTTAAGTCAATAGTGTTTGAGTCATTATTTCCTCGGGAACCTTGGCGAGATTGTCTTGGTTCGGTACTAGAGGGATATTTTACATACACATCCTTTTTTTCCTTTCCTTTAATATCGTAATAAATAGTAAGTCCTTTTCTAATAATTGACGTTGCAATCTTCTTATCCGTAGTGCTTAGATTTAGGTAGATATAATCGCCTTCTTGTGAAACTTTATAAAGAATATTATTATTGCTTATTTCCGTAGTATCCGCTGAAAAACTTCTTTTATTTGATGCAAAACAATTTAAACTTGAAAGTGTTAAGAGTGCGAGTATTAGATATTTCATTTATTGTAAATTTTTAATAGTTTTAGTGTATAGACTATCAAAATTGATAAAGGTTTAATCATTTATAAAAAAATATCGTTCTAAAATCCGATAAATAAAGAATGAACGTAAAAAACACTATGCACAACAAAGAACTGAGTTAAAAAACAAGCAATTTTAAGCTAATTTAGAAACAAAGTTTTCATCATAAGGCAAACCACTTTTTGCAATGGCAAAAGCTTGTTTTAATAACTTATTGGCAACAGCTATTAAGGCTTGTTTTTTGCGCTTCCCTTTGGCTACTATTCGTTCATAGATTTCTCTACATGCCTTATTATGCTTACTGGCCGAAAAAGCACATAAAAACAACATGTTTCTTAACTTCTTATTCCCTACTTTGCTTATCCTACTGCGTCCTCTAACACTACTTCCAGATTCCCTTATTGTTGGTGTAATGCCTACATAACTGCAAAGCTGTGATGCGCTTTCAAACTTCTTAAAACCATCTGTTACAACTATTAAAAACAAAGCAGTTTTTATGCCTATTCCTGGAATGCTATTTAATAAGGTTAATTGGTGTTGCTGATCTTGTTTTACTAGTTCCAACAACCTTAATTCTATGCCTTTAATCTCGTTGTCTAAATGCTTTAAATCTCGTTTTAAAGACTGATAAACATATTTCGATGGAATACCTAAGACTTCCTCGCCATGTTTCTTATTCTTGGTCTGGGTGCGTTTCTTTAAATAATTATCCAACAATCTAAAGAGTTGTAGACATTCTGCTTGAATAGCTGTCAAGGCACTGTACATTGGCAAATTGTTCATCGTTCCATACTCACAAATCGCTTTTGCATCACTCTTATCTGTTTTTACTTTAGCCAATTTCATCTGTATAAAGCGTTTAACTGACAATGGGTTTACTACTGATACTGCTACTTCGTTTTTATCTAAAAACTGAGCTAACCTGTAATGATAATAGCCTGTAGCTTCCATAACTACCAAAGCTGCTTTAGGTAGCTTTTTTAATAGTGTTTTAAAGCCTTTTTCATCATTATTTAATTGAATATGACCTATAGACTCGCAATACACATCAAAAACATTTTTACTAATGTCAATACCATAAATTTCTTTATCTTTATTCATAAAAAATGAGTTTTAGAAAGGACATTCTACTTTACTTTCAACAACTTAAAAACGAGATCTTGGTCTCACAGAACTGAACGAAATTTAGGTAGAAAAAGAGAGAGGATTATCAATGTTGTCGAAGTCTTGGCTTCACCGTGTATACTAACCTTAATTCTCTCTTTTGTACTTTCTGATTTATTAATCTAATTTAATAATTTGCAAACTTAAGCCGTATATAATTTAGAACCTATCCTAGCCTACTTCCAAAAAGCCTCACAGAGTATCTATTCCGTTTTTATTTAGTAAATTAGATACTTAAACACGTAACACCCGAGCGCAGCGAACTGACAAAGCAAATCACAAACAAAACCGCTGACTATAATTAAAAAAAATAATGACACCTAAACAGGAAGAACGACTAAAAAATAAAATCAAGAAAATTAAACAAGACCTTCAAGCAGACAAAAAGCATTGGGGCGGATATTATCACGATGGTCGTGGCTTACGCTATTTACCTCCCGAATTATACTTAAAATTAGGAGATTTCACTGGGGCCTTACGATACTTCAATTGGTTTACAAAAAATTTCCCTGAAGACATTGGCTATCCCATCTTCCTTTTTGAATGGACCATTACGCTTTTTAAAACCAAAAGAATTGAACAAGCCGAAAAAAAAGCCATTCAAACTTTTATGTCTAATACTTATATTTTTGACAAATTTCTTGAAAAAGAATCACTTCAATTTGAAAAATCTGAAGCTTCAAATTGGCAGCTAGAAGAACTAATTGAATATTTTGATTATACTAAAAATCAAGACGACTTAATTGATTTCAGTGAATGGCTAGAGCGTTTTACCACAAGCGAAACGTTTTATGCCTTTGCGAATAGATTTATTGAATTGAGACAAAAGTTGGAAAACGAACCTGTTGGACATACGAGAACCAAACTGATTGAGAAAGAAAAAGAATTAATAAAAAAATATACCAATTAAAACAACGACTGCCAACAACCTGTATAAATCATTGCTAGCCCTAGCCTACTTCCAATTATCTATTCAAATATTATTCACTAAATTAAAGCTTCATAAAAGTAGCTAGTCCTAAACCAACCCTCACGAAAAAAATGAACATAAAATTAATAACCGTTCTTTTCGTTGTATTGCTGACCGCTTGTAATTCAAATAAAATAACAAGCATCGATTTTCATTATACGCAAGCAGGAAAATCATCACCGTCTCAGACGTTCTGTCGTAGTAATCTATTTGTGGACTTGGAAAATATACGTTATAAAAAAATTACGAATAAAAAGGTTTTAAATAAGTTTGAACAGCAACAAATGAAATAAAAGAATCAGACGAATTTTCTATTGACAGCTTCCTATTCCATTGTACAAAGAGCAACCAGGATATATTTTAAATACGCTATTGGTTCCGCACTTTAAGGCTAGTGTTCAAACGGCTGCAGATGGCATTGCAGAACCGCAAATAATTGATAAAACCTGGATGATTTCTACAGGTTCGCCAATTGGTCCTTTTTCGCTCTTAGACATCATTGGTCCTAATACACCCTATAATTTGTTCAAGGCATGGGGAGAAGAAGGAGATGAACTTTCTGCGAAGGTTGCTGGATGGTTTAAAACGGAATACCTGGACAAAGGAAGGATGGGCACCGCAAACGGAAAAGGAGTATATACCAATCCAAATCCGGCATATAAAGATCCTGATTTCCTCAAATAAATGTAATGAGATATCCAAAACCCAAAGACTATTCTTTGGGTTTCGGCTTCTTGAAAAGCTCGGGAACATTTGCATTTAAAAACATACACATTTTGACTAATACTACGGCTTTAAGACGCAGAGAAGACTTATGCCCTTATGGTTTACCAAAATATTAATATTCACTCGTGTAAACCTAAAGGTTTCATTAAATGCAGAGGAAACTCTAGCGAAATTAAAATCCGAAATAAGTATTCAAAAATCTGAAATTGATATACTTCCATTAGTTCTATACCTTATAATTTTGCATCATTATTAATCTTTAAAAGACTAAAGTGATGAACAAAACAATTTTTATAACAGGAGCAAGTAGCGGAATAGGAAAAGCAACAGCAATTCATTTTCAGAAAAAAGGATGGAATGTAGTTGCAACAATGCGTAATACAAACAGCGGAAAAGACTTAGCAGAATTACAAAATGTTTTAGTGACGCGATTAGATGTTACAGACAGTAGCTCTATTCAATCTGCTGTAAAGGCTGCAGTCCAAAAGTTTGAAACTATAGACGTTTTACTTAATAATGCAGGGTATGGTATGTTGGGGACTTTAGAAGCAACTCCTATTGCAACCATCAGAGAACAATACAATGTAAACGTTATTGGGCTGCTTGAAACGACGCAAACCGTTTTACCTATTATGCGCAAACAAAAATCTGGAACCATTGTAAATATATCATCTATGGGTGGTCGTATTGCATTACCTTTAGGTAGTGTGTATGGCGCTACAAAATATGCAGTAGAAGGCATTTCTGAAGCATTACAGTACGAACTTGAACCATTGGGTATTACTGTGAAAATTATTGAACCTGGTGTTATTACATCAAACTTTAGTAAATCTGTAGCTTTTAATGACGAGAACATTAGCGACTATAAAGTTGTTGTAGATAAAATTATGAAAACCTATAAAGGAGAAGAAACTAATGATACTTTTCCTGGAAGTGCACCAAACACAGTTGCTAAAGTAATAGACACTGCGATCCATGATACTACAAACCAACTTAGATTTCCTGCAGGTAATGATGCTGAACAAATGTTAGAAGCTAGAGCAAAACTATCGGATGGTGAGATGATAGCTATGTTGAAAGAAAACTTTGGAATCTAATTAAAGGCTATCAAAAATGGAAAACATTATTATATCTGGTGCTACTAACGGCATAGGAAAAGCACTTATAGCGGCGTTAATAAAAAAGGGCGGCTATAAAATTGGAATCATAGGAAGGAATAAAGAGAAGTTAACTGCCTTAACCAAGCTACCTAACGCTTCGGCTAATCAAATACACATTTATCAAGCGGACTTATCATCTTTAGCACAAACTAAAAAGATAGCAAAAGAGATTATTGCTGATTTTGACCAAATAGACTATTTGATTAATAATGCGGGTGCTTATTATTATGATAAAGAAATTACCTCTGAAGGTTTTGAGAAGACATTAGCCACTAATTATTTATCGACTTACCTTCTTAACAAATACCTGAGCCCAATAGTAATACGTACGGCTTCAGAAAAAGGAGATGCGCAAATAATTAACACTGGGTCTAGTGGCCACAAAAGAGCTATTAATTGGGACGATTTTAATTTTGATAAAAAAGAATATGATGGTCCTTTTGTTTATGAACATTCCAAACACTTAATGATTTCACATACGTTTGATTTGGCAAAACAATTACAGAATACAAATGTGAGAGTCAATACAATTCATCCAGGTTTTGTGACATCCGGATTAATAAAAGGAAAAAAAATGCCCTTCCCAATGAACGTGTTAACAAAAATTCTACCGATATTTATGGGTATTACACCCCAAAAAGCAAAAGATGTTTATCTATGGTTACTATTTGATGAAAAAGCTAAAAGACTTAACTCAAAATACATCAGCAATAAAAAAATAGGAAAAGTTTGGAAACCTATTAGGGATATGCAAGCACAAAAACGGCTGAGATTTGAAACCGAAAAAATGATAGAAAAATTTTAATTATCCTAATTTAAAACAGTTCTCGTTTTTAATTTAACGGAATTAACTTTTAAAGAATCTTTAAAACAACAAAGCAGGTTCTTTACCTAAAATGACTAATCAAAATGCATTTGTTTTTTTGATTCAATCACATAATTAAAATTTAACAACACGCTTATTATATGAAGTTTATCCTTATCGTTTTACTTGTTTTTACAGGATTGATAATAATTGATGTATACGCTTTTCAAGCTATTAAGAATGTCACAAAAAACCAATGGTTTTATGGCCTGTATGGTATTATTTCCGTTGGTGTATTAATTTACCTTTTTGCAATTATTATTAGGTATGATAATACCGTAGGTCCTGATAAAGATAGTTTAATTTTCGGTGCTGTTTTTATCCTATTTTTAGTACCCAAAATTGTAGTAATCTTACTCATGTTTGGAGAGGATATTATTAGGGTTTCACTTGGTCTTTACCAATATTTAACAAACAATACGTCTAGTGAAAATGCAACAACTTTCATTTCTTCAAGAAGAAAATTTATAAGTCAATTAGCATTAGGCATTGCTGCCATCCCTTTTTCTGCTGCTCTTTACGGTATTTTTAAAGGGAAGTACAATTACAAAGTAATTTCACATACCCTTTATTTTAAGGATCTCCCAAAGGCTTTTGATGGGTTTAAAATTACGCATATTACAGATGTACACTCTGGAAGTTTTGATGATGAAGAAAAAGTTAAATACGCTATTGATTTAATCAACCAACAAGACACAGATACTATTTTATTTACAGGTGATATTGTAAACACAAAAGCAAATGAAATGGATCCTTGGATAGCTATATTTAAGGAAATAAAAACACCAGAATTTGGTAAATATTCAGTGCTTGGCAATCACGATTATGGAGAATATGTAGAATGGCCTTCTCAAACGGAAAAAAACAATAATTTTAATGCGATAAAGGCTATTCATAAAAAGATAGATTTTAAATTATTATTAAATGAAAGTATTTATTTTGAAAAAGAAAATGAAAAAATAGCGCTTATTGGTGTTGAGAATTGGGGGCATAATTTTAAACAAGCTGGCGATTTAGAGCAAGCTTCTTTACAAACTTCAAAAAACGATTTTAAAATACTTATGAGTCATGACCCTAGCCATTGGGAATACGAAGTAAAATCCCATGATCACAATTACCAATTAACCTTAAGCGGTCATACACACGGTTTACAGTTTGGTATAGAAATTCCGGGATATTTCCAATGGAGCCCTGTACAATATATTTACAAACAATGGGCTGGCTTGTATAAAGAATTTGGACGGTACATTAATGTAAATAGAGGTTTTGGATTCCATGGCTACTCAGCTAGAATAGGTATTTGGCCTGAGATTACCGTAATAACATTAAAACAACAAACAAATAAAAACGAATGAAAACAGACTTTATATCTATTGATACCATTAGTGAAGTCAATGCTATTTTTAATGTAGACTCACCAAATCACCCATTAGTCTCTGTAATTCATTTAAACGATCCTAAAATTCGGAAGCGTTTTAATAATGAAAAATTTATAATTAATTTATATTCTATTGCTATAAAAGATATTTCTTTAAAGGGGTTTAGCTATGGCAGAAATAAGTTTGACTTTGAAAGTGGTACAATGATGTTTATTGAGCCTGGTCAAGTCATTTCTCCAGGAGATGAAGAAATGAGTGTAAATAATCAGGGTTGGATGTTATTTTTCCATCCTGATTTAATTCGCCACTCTTCGCTTTCATCTAAAATGAAGTCCTACGATTTCTTTTCATACAACCTTCATGAAGCTTTACATCTTTCTGAAAAGGAACGCAACGAAATAAAAATATTGGTTGATAAGATTGAAACAGAATATTTTCAAAATATAGATAGACACAGTCAAAATGTAATTGTTTCTACTATAGAATTGATCTTAAATTATGCGACGCGGTATTATGACCGTCAGTTTTTTACACGTTCTGTTTTTAATACAGATAAAGTGAGTGAGTTTGAAACACTGCTAACCTCGTATTGCAATTCTGAAAAGTTAAAAGTAGATGGAGTGCCTTCTGTTCAATATTTAGCTGAAGCTTTAAATATGTCACCAAAATATTTAACCGAATTACTAAAAAAGGAAACTGGGAGAAGTGCACAAAGCCATATACATGAAGTTATAATATCAAAAGCTAAAACCATACTTTTAAATTCAAACAAGAGCGTTAGCGAAATAGCTTATGATTTAGGGTTTGCATACCCACAATACTTCAGTAAATTATTTAAAAATAAAACCAAAATGAGTCCGAATGATTTTAGACTTAAAACGAACTTCCCTTCATAACTGAACACAACAAATCTAAATTTATAGATTTACAAAAATAATACGAAAAGGTAACATAAAAGTTACATGCTTTATACTACTTTTATTTGCGTTGAAACCGAAGAAAATAAATAAAGAAAGAAAAACAGGTCTTTGTGTATTTGGTAACCAACGGCACTAAAACATATATAGATGAAAAATATGCTTTTATTTCTAGTAGTAATAACAATTACGTTTTCATGTAAAGAAAACGAATCTACAGCACAATTAGTAGCTATAAATGAAAATACGGTAACCACGGTATCAAAATTTCCAGAAAGTGTACCGACTTGCGAACGCAATAAAAAACTGTTTGATGCCGTTCCGCATCTTGATACTTACGCAGAATATAATTTCAAGAATGTGGGTTGTACTAAACACGGACTTGCGGCTCAATACAACCACCCTACAAATGATTTCTACGAATTTACATTCACTATCACCGAAGAGGTAAATGAAAACAAAATCATGTTCAATTACATACGAATAGGTCACAAAAATGCCGTAAAATTAGACATCGAAGACACTTTCGTTAGCGATCTAAACATATTTGACAATGCGTTTATAACCACCACAACTGAAACGGAATACGAGGAAGCAAAATACCATGCCACCTATAAGGATAAATACATTATCATTTTGGTTATACGTGGTAAAAATGTATCTAGCAAAGCGGCCGTTGATAGTTATGTAAAAGCATACCTTGAAACTATTAATAAAGATTTTCTTGATTAATCTTAAAGGAATAATCGAAGCAATGCTATAAACAAAATAGTCGTGTTAATAGAATCTACAAGTTTATATGTCACCATTTAAACTAAAACACAGGCGCTACCACTAACGTCCTATAAACATTTCAAAACCGTAATACCTACACTGTCTTTAGCATTTAAAACATACAAAGCGCCATCAACTTCTTGATAAAACCGCACACCAAGTACACATAGCGCAGTACCAAGACCATTGGGTAAAGTAGCAGGCTCTAAAACTAAAGTAGAACTCACATTAGCACGATCTAAAACTAACGAAGGAGCCAAATGCAAGGCATAATTCAAATGCTCAAAATCAAAATCTAGAACACCATAAGTCAGCGCCATATGAGTAGCACCATCCGCAAAGCCCACCTGCTGAATATCAAAATCAGTATCAGAAACATGAAACCCAAAAGGCAAAACCTGCCGTACAGCACACGCAGGTGTATAACTAAAATGTTGCAACAACTGAAGACCTTGCGCCTGCCCTATCCCTTCAGCAACACTGCGTTCTCTGCGTTTATGTGTCGTATCTAAGGCTTTTATACGTGTAAACAAGCCTATTAAACGATTATGGAAATGGGTGAATGTAGCCCTTATAAAACGGAGTCAAAGCTAATCTAAACGCTTTATTCACCGCTGAGCAATGTTCAAACTCATTAGCATTTTCGCACACACGCTGCATACTAGCCTTGCGCTTTATTGCTTTTCTAGTAAATCCACCACCCGCTTTTCGTGCAATAGGCTTACCATTCAAATAATAAAAATTAATACCATTTAACGTGCCTACTAAAGGGATAATTCCGGTCTGTTGTGCCATAGCATCACACCTTAAACTAAACACTTATGATACAGTAATATACAAAATATTTTAATGCAGGTTATAGCATAATGGATCACATGGGTTGACAAATAACTCTAATACACAGAATAGTAATTAGATCTAATTACCTTAAGAACTGAATACCTAACCAGCTAACGAAAATACAATCAGATCTACTATTCCGTTTTTATTTACTAAATTAGACGCTTAACCAATCTCAAACAACCCCTTCCCTTCAGGGTTCCAACAAAAACTATTATGAAAAACACATTACTAATTCTAGTCTTACTGTTTATAAACTTAAGCCATGCACAAGAAAATTATGAAGTAGAAATTAATGGCAAAATCTTTGACATAGCACTAGATAAAGACTATGAATTAGAGATTAACGGAACCCCAATTAAAATTAACCTTAAGCAAAAAGATACCCTTGTATACAACGATGCATATTTTAGCTTTAAATACCCAAAGGAATATAAAGTAGGTAGAACAGTCATTGATAAAGAAATTGAACAGTTAATGCTTATGACCGCAGAAGGTTCTGGTTTTATTATTCAAAAATACTCAGGCATTAATCCAACCATGCTAAATGAATTAATGATTAATGAACTCACAAAAGAAAGTGTGAACTATGGATTTAAACTAGTTAGAGAAGATTATGAGAAAACCTTAGCCTCTGGCTCAAAAATAAATGTAAACAAAGCGGTTTTAACCTATAACAACGAAATAAACATTTATGAAATTGCTTCTATAGGTAAAAAAGATTCCGGATTAATACTAATGACTATGGAAATGACCAACGCTGAAAATTCTTTAGGCAAAAGCCTCATTAATATGATATGGAATACACTAGAAATCAAATAAACAAAGTGTTAATGGTTAAAATAAATACTAGCCATAACGCATCATTTAATTTAAATCTATGAATCCAGAAATGGAGATAAAACGAATTTGTTAACTAAAGAATGGGAAATTGAAGAGTAATTAAAGTACCTGGCAAAACGGGGAGCTCTATTTATATCTCTAAATATAATTTACAACTATCATATCGAGGTTTCAACATCGCTAATTTATATGATTTTCGAAATTCAGATACGGCTAAATTTCAAATAAAACCAGATCTTCAACCGAGCAATCAATATAATTTTGATGATTTACGTTGAGATTTGCGGCAAAAGCAAGACTAACTTATCTTAAAAACTAATAACCAAACACCATTCAAAATTATAGTGAGCTCTAAACCCAATGCTCCAAAAGTTTATTCTATTTTTAATACGCTACCAGACAAAAGCCTATTCGGTTCATATTAATAAAATTACATGTTCAACGGTATTAAAAGACGTTGACCATCTGCTTTATAAAAAATTAAATCACAGCGTATAAAACAAATTAAACATACTGATGAAAAGAATTATAACAAACATGATACTCGTTTTTACGGTCTTTTTAAATGCACAAGACCATTCTGAAAAAGCAAAAGAATGGCTAAAGACCCTAAATTCAAACAACATTATCACCGAATATTACAACAATTACAAGAATAAAATTCTTAAAGGAACAAATCTCGTTTTTACTGAATATGATTTAGACATCACAGATTCGACCACCCTAAACGCATATAAAGCTGCGCTAGACAAAAACTTTAAGTTCTATATTCAAGAAGCCAAAGACAGAACCTTACTAATATATTCTAACTACGACGAGGAGCAATTAGATAAATTTATCAACCTCGCCAAAACAGAACCCAATATCAACATAGTCTTGCTAGAAACCAATTTTGCCGAAATTGCAGAAATCATCATCAAAGAGCATAGCGAATATATTGCTCACGATATCCCTTTTATTGTAAGGGAAATAAAAGCAATCACGCAACCTTTACGATTAAGACTTATAATTGATAACGATACCCTAGCCAATATTCGTAAAACAGACTTCAATTTAGTATTAGTAACAGTAAACCCAAAGTATAAGCAATTACAAATTCTAAACAGAGAAACTTCAGAAATTGAGATCCCTAAAGACCTTAAATATGAAGATATGAAACACATCATTGTAACCTTTAACAACAAACAATATCCTTTTTTCGAAAATCATTATGAGAATTTACCGAAAGAATTAAGAGCCGTAATGAACGACGACGTCAAAGAATTACACAATCCACTGGCTAAATATTGCTTCGAGAAATTATTGTATTGGGAAATTAGGATAGACAATGACCCTAAAAACAATCCAGACTACAAGCTAATAAAAAGACCAGATGAAAATAGTAAAGGTCTAATTAGTTTCAAAACACGTCACACATCCCTTGGAAGAATGAATTAACAGCTTTAACCAATGTGTATTTAGTTCTTATTTCCTCCCTTTTACGGTTTACCGTAACCTCCATAATATGGAGTGTTGTAACTTAGCTTTTGTTTAAAAATAGCTACTACGTTATGTTGCGAATGGATGTGAATAATTTAGAATAATTATGAATCATTCTCGTATCAATTTATCTTTTTTATACGCAACAATTATAGTGAAGATATTGGATTAAAAAGTTGTTTGAACACCAGAAAAATAATCTTTTTGGATAGAACAACATTAAAACAAGAAACAATTCACAACAATAACGACAAGCCATCTTACACATTAGTATTTCTTATAATCTTTTAAGATTATCATTCTAATACATAGCTCATTACAAATGAAAATACAAAAACACCCCCTGATAACCAGAATTTTCAAAATCTAAAAACATGGAATTATACAACCAACTAAAAGGACTTGCAGACAAAGTAGAACAACTGAAAGACCGAATTGAAACAGAAGAAAGTACAAAGCACGCTTTTACTTTACCATTCATAAACATCTTAGGATATGATGCTTTTAATCCTACAGAAGTTGTTCCCGAATTTACTGCTGATTTAGGACTAAAAAAAGGAGAGAAAGTTGATTATGCCATTTTCCAAAATGGTGCACCAATATTAATTGTAGAATGTAAAAATTGGAAACAAAATTTAGACGTTCACAACTCTCAATTATTTAGATATTTCCACGTTACAAAAACAAGATTTGCACTTTTAACAAACGGAATAATTTATCGTTTCTATACCGATTTAGAAGAAACCAATAAAATGGATGAAAAACCATTTTTAGAATTTGATATTACCAATTTAAAAGAAAGTACAGTAAAGGAAATTGAGAAATTTCATAAATCAAAGTTTGATGTTTCAAAAATTGTTGATAATGCAAGTAATTTAAAATATACGAGAGAAATTAAAACTCTAATTAATAACGAACTTCAGTCTCCATCACAAGAATTTGTCCGTTTATTTGCCAACAAAGCTTATAATGGAAGATTGACTTCAAATGTCATGAATGAGTTTACTGAAATTGTAAATAAAGCTTTTGCACAGATAATTAGTGAAAAAGTTAGTGACCGACTTAATTCTGCACTAAATAAAGAAGTGGAGAAACAAAAGGTTGAAGAAACCGAAGAAGAACCTAAAAGCAAAATAGAAACTACGGAAGAGGAATTAGAAGCTTATCAAATTGTAGTTGCTATTTTGAGACGAAAATTAGCCAAAGAAAGAATTGTTTCGAGAGACACTCAATCCTATTTTGGAATCTTATTAGATGATAATAACAGAAAACCTCTTTGCCGACTTCACCTTAATGGAGGAAATAAATACATCAGTCTTTTTAACGACAATAAAAAGGAAGTTAAAGAACCAATAAATTCAATTGATGCTATTTATAATTTTGAAAAACAATTACTAAAAACAGTCGAAAATTATATTGCTGAATAAAACATAGAGAGCTACATTGCGCACCATAAATTGTTTGACTTGATCTTATCTCAAAAATCATTTCAGTTTTTCATGCTCTAATCCATTGTGTGCGGTGTTATTCAATTTTTATTTAAGAATTTGAATACTTCACACCTCCCAATCCAATAACCAAACACAACAAACAAGTCCTTTTTTTATCTTAAGCCATAGCCCATTTTGCTCTAAAAAAACGCAAATACAACAATACAAGTTATAACGTGTTGGATTCAGCTAAAACTAAGGTAAACTCCCTGTAAACACTAATAAAGCACACGCCTGACTTCAATTACAAAAAAACTGAGTACAAAAAAAGCCATAACAAGCTAATTTTAAACTCAGTTTTTAATTGAAGTTACTATATACTAGTCTAAAAGCTCCACAATCTCATCAAATTGTTTATCTCTCGCATAGTCTAAAGCCGTTTTACCATCGTTGTCTTTAATGCTAGTATCTGCGTTATAGTCTAGAAGTAATTTTACAATAGCAACCTTGTTGTATTGCGTCGCAAATATCAAAGCTGTGACACCATTAGTATTCACCGCATTAATATCGGCTCCATGTTCTAATAAGGTGGTTGTTAAAGCTACATTCCCTTTAAAACTAACCCCAATCAATGCCGTATTTCCTGATGCATCTTTAGCATCAAGGTCGGCCTTATGCTCAATTAGCAATTGTGTGGCCACATCATTATCAAAATAGGTCGCTAAAATAAGTGGAGTAAATCCACGAGCATCTTGACTGTTTACTAATTGTGGATTAATACACATTAAAGCTTTTAATCTGTCTTTATCGCCAACTTTTATAGCTTCAAAAAAAACATCGGTATCTTTTTTCATTTTCTGAAATTTTAAAATTTTTAAAATAAAAAGGAATGCACATCAAGTCCATTCCTTTTTATATCAATGTTTAATAGGTATTATATATCAAAACGATTAGCGTTCATCACTTTTGTCCAAGCTGAAACAAAATCCGTTACAAACTTTTCTTTGCTATCATCTTGCGCGTATAATTCTGAATACGCACGTAAAATAGAGTTAGATCCAAATACTAAATCTACACGTGTTGCGGTGTATTTCACTTCACCTGTATGACGGTTTTTGATTTCATAGATTCCATTATCCTGAGATTTCCATTCGTAAGTCATGTCAGTAAGGTTTACAAAGAAATCGTTTGTTAAAGCACCTTCATTTTCCGTAAACACACCATGTTTTGTGCCTCCATAGTTGGTTCCCATGACACGCATGCCTCCAACTAAAACCGTCATTTCTGCAGCTGTTAAGCCGAGTAATTGTGTTTTATCTAGTAGCATTTCTTCCGGACTCACTACATATTCTTTTTTCTGATAATTTCTATAACCATCTGCAAGTGGTTCTAAAGATTCAAAAGATTCAACATCTGTCATTTCTTGTGTTGCATCACCTCTACCTGGTGTAAAAGGAACATTCACATTTAAACCTGCATTTTTGATTGCTTTTTCTACACCAACATTACCAGCTAATACAATAGTATCTGCAATACTAATTCCAAATTCCGAAGCAATAGGTTCTAAAACAGCTAATACCTTTTGTAATTGTGCAGGCTCGTTACCTTCCCAAGCATTTTGTGGTTCTAAACGAATACGCGCTCCATCTGATCCTCCTCTAAAATCTGATCCTCTATACGTTCTTGCGCTATCCCAAGCTGTAGACACTAATTCTGATATTGTTAAATCTGTACTTGCAATTTTAGCTTTAACAGCGTCAACATTATAATCCTTATTCCCTTTTGGAATTGGATCTTGCCAAATTAAATCTTCTTTTGGTACATCTGGTCCAAACCAACGGTCTTTTGGTCCCATATCACGATGCGTTAACTTAAACCAAGCGCGAGCAAAAGCGTCAGAAAACGCATCAAAATCATTCATGAATTTTAATGAAATTTCTCTGTAAATAGGATCCATTTTCATGGCCATATCTGCATCGGTCATCATTGGATTAAGCCTTGTTGTTAAGTCTTCAACATCTACAGGCTTATCTTCCTCCTTAATACTTACAGGTTCCCATTGGTCTGCTCCTGCAGGACTTTTTCTAGATTCCCACTCGTGGTTAAATAACATTTCGAAAAAGCCATTATCCCATTTTGTAGGGTGTGTTGTCCAAGCTCCTTCTAAACCACTAGTAACGGTATATCTTCCTTTACCAGATTTTGTTGGATTAGACCAACCTAAACCTTGTGCATCTACATCTGCACTTTCTGGATCAGGACCTAAAATACTAGCATCTCCATTTCCGTGTGTTTTCCCTACGGTATGTCCACCAGCAGTTAAAGCCACCGTTTCCTCATCATCCATCGCCATACGTTTAAACGTTTCACGAATTTGCAATGCTGTTTTTAACGGATCTTGTTTACCGTTAACTCCTTCTGGATTCACATAAATTAATCCCATTTGTACAGCGGCTAATGGATTTTCCATAGTGTCTGGTTTATCGACATTACCATATCGCTCATCACTTGGTGCTAACCATTCTTTTTCAGCTCCCCAATACACGTCTTTTTCTGGATGCCAAATATCTGTACGTCCAAATGCAAAACCGTAGGTTTTTAATCCCATACTTTCGTACGCAATAGTTCCGGCAAGAATAATTAAATCTGCCCAACTTACTTTATTACCATATTTTTTCTTGATAGGCCACAATAAACGTCTCGCCTTATCTAAACTTACATTATCTGGCCAAGAATTTAAAGGTGCAAAACGCTGGTTTCCTGTTCCTCCGCCTCCACGTCCATCAGCTAATCTATATGAACCTGCCGCATGCCATGCCATTCTAATCATTAATCCACCATAATGTCCCCAATCTGCAGGCCACCAATCTTGAGAATCGGTCATAAAATCGTGTAAATCTTGCTTAAGTGCAGCAACATCTAATTTTTTTAATTCTTCTTGATAGTCAAAGTCAGCACCAAGGGGATTTGTTTTAGTATCATGTTGGTGTAAAATGTCTAAGTTTAGCGTGTTTGGCCACCAATCTGTTACTGATTTTTCTGTGGTAGTAATTGCGCCTTGCATAAAAGGACATTTACCTAATCCTGATCCTCCATGTGGGTTAGTTTCTTGATTTTCTGCATGAATTGAATCGGCAGAGTCTTTAGCTGAATTTTCCATATATCGTAATTTTCGTTTTAATTTTTGATAAAAATATAGATTAAGATACTGATATTTAATTTATAATATTTTATTATCTGATATTTCGATAACCAAAAACTATAGTAAATTAACAAATTATAGTTAAAACAAATAAAATTGTGATTTATTTAGTAAATAATCTCAAGAAAATTTCGTAACTTTTCTATATGAATTAATACCTATAATTATGAGCACTACAGAATATACAAAAGTTTACTACGGTAATTTTATTTTAGTTACACGAGTTAAAGACGAATTGGAAGCCTCTGGCATAATACCAATCATAAAAGACGAAGGAGAATCGCAACGTT
The DNA here is from genome assembly GCF_054366245.1 of Winogradskyella sp. PC D3.3. Classification (NCBI taxonomy): domain Bacteria; kingdom Pseudomonadati; phylum Bacteroidota; class Flavobacteriia; order Flavobacteriales; family Flavobacteriaceae; genus Winogradskyella; species Winogradskyella sp. PC D3.3. Next base: position 3,165,216 of record NZ_CM135962.1, read on the forward strand.
TAGCAGGTTATGCATCAATGAATCAAGGCTTCCAAGAAGTCTTTGTCCATAATGATGAATTAGATAAAGCTATGGCGATTATTAATAGAGTAAAAGCTGAAATGGAAGCTGCTTCTTAATGATAAGCAATACTCTACCATAATTAGAATGTACGACTTAAAATACTTAGGCTGTTTTTTTTTAAAACCTGCCTTAGTATGAATAGATACTTCAAGTTAAAACTAAAAAAATGCTGATATTAAAAAATATCAGCATTTCTATTTTAAAGGAATAAGATGCTATTAAGCCGTAACATTATACATCTTTTCGCGTTGTTCTTTTATTTTTTTATCACTCATGTACTCATCAAACGTCATATAACGATCAATAACTCCACTTGGTGTTAATTCTATAATTCTATTACCAACGGTTTGCGCAAACTCATGATCATGTGTTGTTAATAAAATGGTGCCTTTAAAGTTTTTTAACGAATTGTTAAACGCTGTAATACTTTCTAAGTCTAAGTGGTTGGTTGGCTCGTCTAACATTAATACGTTAGCTCTCATCATCATCATACGGCTAAGCATACAACGAACCTTTTCGCCTCCAGATAAAACATCTGATGTTTTTAGAGCTTCTTCACCACTAAAAATCATTTTCCCAAGGAATCCTCTAATATTTACTTCCTCACGCTCTTCTTCTGTTTGTGCCCACTGACGTAACCAATCGACCAAAGTCAATTTATTATTAAAGAATTCGCTATTATCTAATGGCAAATACGATTGTGTAGTAGTAACTCCCCAATCAAATTTTCCAGAATCCGCTTGTTCATTACCATTAAGAATTTGATAAAACGCTGTTGTTGCTCTAGAATCTTTAGAGTACACCACCACTTTATCTCCTTTATTTAAGTTAATATCTATATTACTAAATAAAACATCGTTTTCTATACTAGCTGATAAACCTTGAACATTCAATATCTGATCTCCAGCTTCACGATCGCGTTCAAAAATGATAGCAGGATAACGACGACTAGAACGTTTAATTTCTGATATATTTAATTTATCAATCATTTTCTTTCTACTCGTTGCTTGCTTAGATTTAGCAACGTTAGCAGAGAAACGACGAATAAAATCTTCTAATTCTTTCTTCTTTTCTTCAGCCTTTTTATTTTGCTGTGCATGTTGTCTTGCTGCTAATTGAGACGACTCGTACCAAAACGTATAGTTACCAGAGAAATGGTTAATCTTCCCAAAATCGATATCCGAAATATGCGTACAAACCGAATCTAAAAAGTGTCTATCGTGAGAAACCACAATTACGCAGTTTTCGTAATTTGCTAAAAAGTTCTCTAACCACGAAATCGTTTCGTAATCTAAATCATTGGTAGGCTCATCCATAATTAACAAATCTGGATTGCCAAATAAAGCTTGTGCCAATAATACACGTACTTTTTGCTTACCATCTAAATCTTTCATTAAGGTGTAGTGGTATTCTTCCTTAATCCCTAAGTTAGACAACATCGCTGCAGCGTCACTGTCTGCATTCCAACCATTCATTTCTTCAAACTGCACTTGAAGCTCACCTATTTTCTCAGCGTTTTCGTCCGTATAATCGGCATAAAGTGCATCAAGCTGAGATTTCAATTCATATAAAGGCTTATTCCCCTTCAAAATCGTTTCAAGAACAGTATCTTCATCATGTTTATTGTGATTCTGCTCTAAAACAGACATACGCTTGCCTGGCTCTAAATGAACACTTCCAGAAGTTGGATCCATTTTGCCCGCTATAATCTTTAAAAACGTAGATTTTCCGGCACCATTGGCTCCAATAATACCATAGCAATTACCATTATTAAATGTCGTGCTTACTTCATCAAAAAGTATGCGTTTTCCAAATTGAACTGAAAGATTAGAAACTGATAACATGTCTTTAAATTTTAATCTATTAACCTCACGATAAATGAAGGCGAATTTTTGAGAGTGCAAAAGTAGAAAATTAAACCCAAAATCTGCTATTTTACAGCATTATGAATCTTAAAAAAGTGGTAAAATTCAAATTGAAAGCCGTTTCTGAAGATGATTCCTGCTCTTCGGTTTACAAACTGTACGAAACGCACATCACTAAAGCCACTAATAATATAACAAAACAACCGCAACACATCTTAATTTATGCATTTCATTAAAATTTAAGACTTACCTATAAGTTTTAACGAGGTATTAACAGCAGATACGTAAAGCATCCTATATTTTTGTTTTCTAATCGATTATAAATTTTACATGCAAATGCTACGTATAGTTTTTACTATTACTTTATTATCAACTGTTTTTGGATGTCAATTCAAAGGTGGAAATACTAGTGACTATGCGTATATTGGTGGCGAAATTATCAATCCTAAAAACAATAGTGTTATTCTCTATAATACCAATGGACAGATTTTAGACTCCATCACTTTAGATGCCAATAATCGTTTTATTTATAAAATAGATAATCTTCATCCGGGTTTATACTCGCTTACTCATGGTGGCGAATATCAAATGTTATTATTAGAGCCTTTTGATAGTATAATGTTTAGACTAAATACTTATGACTTTGATGAGTCTTTAGTGTTTACCGGACATGGAGCCAAAAAGAACAATTATCTTCTTAAAACCTATCTATCTAATGAAAAGGAAGCCAAACAATTGGTTAAATATTCTAAAATGGAACCAGAAGCTTTTAATGATTTTGTTGAAAACAGGCGACAAAAACAACTAAAAGAGTTTCATCAATTTTTAGAGCGTAACGAAGAATCCGAATTTTTTAAATCAATTATAGAAGCCAATATCAATTACAACACATACGCTGACAAGGAGATTTATCCTTTTGCATACTTCGGTAATAACAAAATGATTCACATTAAAGATCTACCTGAAGATTTTTTTGCTCACAGAAAAAACATCGATTATAATGCGACCTATTTAAGTCGCTTCTTTGCTTATAACCGATTTTTATTCTCTCATATCGATAACCTAGCCATTGACAATTATTATAAAGATAATGCCTACCACAGTAAGTTTAATAGACATGCTATGGGCTACAATAAATCTAAATTAGATTTAATTGATAGTATTATCTCAGATCCCATTATTAAAAACAACTTATTAAAGTATAAAGCACGAGAATACATTAGCTATAATCACACAGAAGATGAAGCAAATGAATTACTTAATTATTACTTAGAAAAGAGTACTAACGAAGAAGACAAGTTATATATGACCGATTTGGTCTCGTCTTTAAAATTATTACGTCAAGGGAATCCGTTGCCTAATATTTCTATTGTGAATTATAACGACACTGAGTATTTTATCAATTCCATTATTACCAAACCAACAATAATTTATTTCTGGTCGTCAAATTCTAAATCACAATATAGAAATAGTCATTATATGGTAGATAAGTTGAAAGTGAATTTCCCTCAAATGGATTTTATTTCAATAAATGTGAATGATAATAACGATAAATTCTGGAAAAAAATCATTGACAATTACAACTTTCCAACGATTAACGAGTTTAAATTTAAGAATTCAAAAGAAGCACGTAAAACACTAGCCGTAAACTACTTAAACAAATGTATTATTGTTGATAAAAACGGTATCATTTTACATCCTAATGCCAATATCTTTAATTCTCAATTTATTGAAACCCTTGAGGAGCTATTACAAAGAGAGCACCTTATTGTAAAACAAGATGCTCTTTAAAACTGTTATATAGAACGTTAATTAATTTCCTTTCTTATAATCTGCTAAGAATTTTTCTAAACCACTATCTGTTAATGGGTGTCTAAGTAATCCTGTGATTGAACTTAATGGTCCTGTCATAACATCTGCACCTAATTTAGCACAATCGATAACGTGCATGGTATGACGAACAGAAGCTGCTAATATTTGAGTTTCAAAAGCATAGTTATCATAGATATGACGTATCTCAGCAATAAGGTTTAAACCATCTGTTGAAATATCATCTAAACGACCGATAAAAGGAGAGACATACGTTGCACCTGCTTTAGCCGCTAATAACGCCTGACCAGGAGAAAAGACTAAAGTAACATTGGTTTTAATTCCTCTATCAGAAAAATATTTACAAGCCTTAATACCATCTTTAATCATTGGTAATTTAATTACAATTTGATCGTGTAATTCTGCTAAGGCTTCCCCCTCTCTTACCATCCCTTCAAAATCTGTAGAAATAACTTCTGCAGAAACATCACCATCTACAATATTACAGATAGCCACATAGTGCTTCATAATATTATCCGTTCCTGTAATGCCTTCTTTAGCCATTAACGATGGGTTTGTTGTTACACCATCTAAAATACCCATATCTTGAGCATCTTTAATCTGCTCTAGGTTTGCTGTATCGATAAAAAATTTCATAAAAACTTGTTTTGAATTGTTGTGTTTTTTATTGTCGCGAATTTACGACTTTAAGCCTCATTTATAGGAATGATTTTTCAGAATATATTAACAAAAGATTCTAATTGATGATTATCGTAAACGCTTTAGATGTAGAATACGCACACAAAGAATCTTCATATTGTCCAGAATCTTCATCATAATATTCTGGTGGGTCGACATAAAGACGTATAGTAAAAGTAAATGTCCCAGCGGTCTGAGGGGTCCCTTCTATAGAGAGCGTTCTAAAATTAGTAAAGGTTTCCAAACCATCGGGTAAGTCGCCATAGATTTCATAGGTATAGCCATAATCATCATCGCGAGGCTCATTTTTTATTTCTGAAGTTAAGCCTTCATAATAATAGGTATTAACAAAACCAACATGAAACGATGTATTAGGAATCTCTGGTCGTTTATTAATGATGCACTCTATAATATCCTCACAACTGAGCAATAAAAAACACACCACCAAAAGTAGAAATTTTAAACCTTTCATAAACGTTCTTGTGCTATGTTACACCTAAAATAACTTACCAACACATTACAATTTATAATGATTCATCAATAGCTTCTCGTAAGCTGAATCAGGAAGAATTCGTTTTAAAACTATTGAGAATTTCTGCATAAAGGCACCTACTTTATAATGGATTTTCGGATTTTTAGTCTGAATGATTTTAAATATCGCTTCTGCCATTTGCTGCGGATCACTTCCACTATCCACGTGCTCATCCATCATACTTAACGTTTTTCCATAAGTCGCTTTATATGGAGAATCCTCTAAGGCCGGAGCATGATAACGACCAGCCGCAATATTGGTGGCAAAATCTCCAGGAGCTACATTCGTCATATTGATATTAAACCCCTTCAACTCCATTCTAAAGGCTTCCGTAACTAGCTCCAATGCTCCTTTACTAGCACTATAAATACCTCTATATGGCAGTCCCATATAACCTGCAATAGACGTCACGTTAATAATTAAACCCGATTTCTGTTGGCGCATAGTTGGCAACACAGCCTTAATCATATTTATTGGACCAAATAAATTGGTTTCAAAATTGCGCTTTATTTCTATATCAGGAATCTCTTCTATCGGACCAGTAATACCTGCACCTGCATTATTTAAGAGTACATCTATTCGAGATTCGTGGGTTAGGATTTCTGCTACACAATTAGAAATCGTTTCTGGCTTTGTAACATCTAAAGCTACAATAGGAAATTTACTATTAGGATACCTATCAGGATTCCTACTTGTGCCATAAACGTTAAATCCTTTGGTTTGAAGAAATTCACCAACAGCTTTTCCTATTCCTGAAGAACCACCTGTTATTAATACAACTTTAGACATACTGTTTTATAAATTATAATATCGAAAATACAACTTCTGAAATTAGTAGCTCTTATAATAGTAAACTAACCTCAATTAGAACTTCTCTAAACTGAAAAAATCTCGATGCGCCGAGGCGTTCAAGATTTGAGTTTAGGGTACAAAAAAAGGCAAGCTACCTACATCACACCGCTACGACCATTTACCTTTGCTGCGTTCCCGCCCTGGAGGATTCAACAGGAGCTGGTTGTGTAGGACTTGCCAGGTGCAAAGATACAATCTTTTAATACTTTCGCAATAATTTATAGAGATTTTTAAACTGAATTTTATTTAATAACTTGCTAAAAATTCAAACAGTCCTTATGCACATTTCTAAATATTTCATTCTCTTAGCTTTAAGCTTATTTTTATCCAATTGTGGTGATACAAATGCTTCAAAACAATCTAGTTTATCTATAAATACTTCGGTAAAATCTTTAATGTTTGGTGATACATTGAAACTTTCAATCAATAATCCAAAACAATTAGAGCTTACTAAAGTGAGTTATCAGTTAAATGGCAAACCCATTGAAAACAATACCGTTTTAAACCAGGTAACTTTAGGTGAAAAAGAAATTACAGCCACCGTCAATTGGGGAGATAAAACAGAAACGCTATCAAAATCAATTCAAATTTTTAATAATAGTATTCCTTCTTATTACAAATACGAGGTTGTAAATACATATCCTCATGATATTACGTCTTACACCCAAGGATTAGAATTTTATAATGGTGAACTATATGAAAGTACTGGTCAGCGTGGAGAATCGAAACTTAGAAAAGTAAATTTTGAAACTGGAGAAGTCTTAAAAAATATCCATTTAGAAAATCAATATTTTGGTGAAGGCTTAACGGTTTTGAATGATAAAATATATCAACTTACATGGCAGGCCAAACGTGGATTTATTTACGACGTTAATACTTTTGAAAAGTTAAGCACCTTTAATTATGGAACAAGCAAAGAAGGTTGGGGCATTTGTAATGACGGAAAAACACTTTATAAATCCGACGGTACAGAAAAAATATATTTATTAAACCCTGAAAACCTAAATGAAAAAGGACATATTGAGGTCTATACAGAAAAAGGTAAAATCCCTAATTTAAATGAACTCGAGTGGATTGACGGAAAGATTTTTGCCAACATTTACCAGAAAAATGGAGTTGCCATTATCAATCCAAAAACAGGTGGTGTCGAAGGTGTAATTGATTTTAAACCTTTAAGAAAACTAGTAACTCAACATCCTGAATTAGACGTCCTAAACGGAATTGCATACCATCCAGAACGCCAAACCATTTTTGTAACAGGAAAAAATTGGGACAAACTTTTTGAGGTTAGAATAATGAAACAATAATAGCACTGTGCAGACATTCGAAAAAACCATTACCGTTACAAAAGATGACATCGATGATCTGTAACCATGTAAACAATGTACGCTATGTACAATGGGTTCAAGATATTGCTAAGGATCACTGGTTGGCTTATGCCACAAAAGATATTTTAGAAGCCTACTCTTGGTTTTTGGTCAATCATTTTATTGAATATAAAAATCAGGCATTATTAGGGGATAAATTACTTTTAAAAACTTATGTGCCAAAAATTGAAGCCGTTTCTACCACAAGACATGTAGAAATCATCAATGCTAAAACCAATCAATTAATAGTGAAGTCTAAGGCAAAATGGTGCTTAATAGACAATAAAACACAGCGACCTACGCGTATCATTCCTGAAATTGCTGAGTTATTTAATTAGATTACACCTTCATTTTTCTTCTTTACAATCTTTTAAAACAGAGGATTAACATTTATTTAGGTTAAAGTTTGTTTAACGTTGGGTTAATTGTAATTTGAATCTCTTTACTTTATCGCATCAATCAAATCAACCATGCGTCAATTCATCATTCTCATCTTTTTGTTAGCCTTGCCCTTGGGGTTAAATGCCCAAGTTTTAAAAGGTAAAGTTTATAATTCTACAACAACCATAGAAAACATAAAAGTCTTTAATGACACTCAAAACCGATTAACTGCGACCAATAAAAATGGAGATTTTAGTATTAATGCCAAAGTGAATGACACCATTTTATTTGAGTCTTTATTTTACCATCCAAAAGCTGTGATACTTAAAGACATTCATTTTAATGGTGTTGCCGTTTTCGAACTCAAAGAAATACTCACAGAACTCGATGAAGTTGAAATAAAAGCAGCACCAGAAGAACTTGTGTTTGTCGAAGAAACTTATAATATTGAACTTAAAAATTTAATTCAAACAGATATAAAAAATCATCCCGAAAAATATGCTCCTTTAGGAAACAATCAGGGTGTAGATTTTATTTACTTGGCTCGCAAGTTAGTTGATTTATTAAAGTCAAAAAAACCAAAAACACTTGAAGAAACAACTATTACCTACGAAAGCCTTAAACTACTAATTGAAAAAAGTTCTTTTTTTAATAGTCAACTATTAATCGAAAACCTTAAAATCCCTGAAGAACATAAATATCTTTTTTTAGAGTTTTGTGCTGCTAAACAATTAAGCTCAGCATTACTTAAAGATGAAAATAAGATGGCATTACTCGAAGAATTAGTAACAAATAGTCAGCTCTTTTTAATTTTGTTAGAGGAATATGGAGAGGAGCCACTAACTAAGGATTAATTTATTCTAATCAGTAGATTCTAGCGTCAGTTCGATTGAAATTGCGTTTTCGCAATTTTTTATCGAGAACTGACGAGCCATTGTTGGTGTTTTTTACCAACAATTTTATATCCAACATCATCTAATTGAAAACTGTTGGTAAAAAAACACTTACAGTGGTAAAGTGGATTCCTGTCTTCACAGGAATGACAAGCATTATATAATTATTGCTTAACTATAATAAATCCTAACTTCAAAAGTTATATTTTTAAGCCTTAATTATATTTATCACTTATGAAGCGATTGCTATCATTTTTACTTTGTTTTGGAATCTTACTATTTTGGAGTTCTTGTCGTAACGATTTTGAATTTACACCAAGTAAAGGAAATCTTGAGTTTGCCCAAGACACCATTTATTTAGATACTGTTTTTACAAACATTGGTTCTAGCACCTACAATCTTAAAGTATATAATCGCAGTGATGATGATATTGTGATTCCGACCATACAATTTGAAAATGGTCTGAGTTCTCGTTACAGAATGAATATTGATGGCACCACAGGATTAGAAGGCGCGCAAGAAGGTAAATTCTTTGAAGATGTTGAATTATTAGCTAACGATAGTTTATTTATTTTCATTGAAACCACAATCGATATTACAACTTTAGGAGCCTTAGATAATCAATTTTTATATACCGATAAAATCCTTTTTGATGCAGGAAGCAATCAACAAGATGTAGATGTTGTCACTTTAGTTAAAGATGCTGTTTTTATCTATCCGAGTAAAGATGATGAAACTGGTATTATTGAAACCTTAAGTTTTGATGTCGATGGAGATGGTACACCAGACGAAACCACATTACAAGGTCGTTATCTTGCGGATGATGAATTAACGTTTACCAACGATAAACCATATGTCATTTATGGTTATGCTGGTGTTGGAGCTGGTAAAACCTTAACCATGGAAGCTGGTGCGAGAGTTCATTTTCATGCGGATTCTGGAATTATAGTGACCAATAATGGATCACTTCAAATTAATGGAGAATTAAGTGATAACCAAGACGTTTTAGAAAACGAAGTCATTTTAGAAGGTGATCGTTTAGAACCACTTTACGAAGATATTCCTGGTCAATGGGGAACGATTTGGTTGTATAGTGGCAGTGAAAACAACTCCATTAATTACGCGACTATAAAAAATGCAACCATAGGCGTATTATCTGAAGGAGATCAAAATGCGCCAAACGATAAATTAACCATTAGGAATTCTCAAATTTATAATGTCAGTAGTTTTGGAATTTTAGGACGTGCAACCTCTATTAAAGCAGAAAATGTAGTGATTAATAATGCTGGCCAATCCTCATTTGCTGGCACGTATGGTGGAAAATATAATTTCACACATTGTACGATTGCTAATTATTGGAATAACAGTTTTAGACAATACCCTGCCCTACTTATAAATGATTTTATAGTGGATGAAAACAATGCCGTTTTTACAAACGATTTAACGGAAGCCAATTTCAATAACTGTATTATTTATGGTAATGATAATCCTGAGTTTTTATTAGAAAATGAAGGCGATATCTTTAATTATAAATTTACTAACTGCTTATTACGATTCGATAATGACAATCTTGAAGGGAATGGTAACTATGATTTTGACGATGAAATATTTTATATAGGCAACGTATTTAATCAACAACCAGAATTTGAAGATGCTTTTGAGAATAGGATGCGTATTGGTGATGATTCTGCAGCAGATGGCATCGGACTTTCAACTTTTGCGACTCAAGTTCCTAATGATATATTAAATGTGAGTAGAACAGTTTCGCCAGATGCTGGTGCTTATCAAAGTATAGATTTTGACGAAGACTAATTATTTTGACTAAGAAACGTGTAAAACTCTTAAAACGTGTTTCATTAGTTACACTAATTCTTGGATTGGTAGTGGTACATTTTTTTTCACCTCGACTTATTTCAGAAATTAGAAATCCTGTCGTTGGCTTAATAAAACGAAATAAAAATGTTAACATCAACGTAACTTCCACTAATGCGTCAAAATTAAATCAAAAAGAATTCGTTTTTAATTCGTTTGATAGCCTTAAACTATCTGCTCTATTAACCTATTCGTAGAGTTTAGATACAACCAAAGGAACGGTTATTCTCTTGCATGGCATTCGCTCTAACAAAAATCACTTTATAGAATTAAGTAAATTTTTATCTGTCAACCGATTTAACTCCGTAGCATTAGATTCTAGAGCTCATGGGAAAAGTGAAGGAAACTTTTGCCCTTTTGAGGTCAATGAAATCCATGATAACGTCGTCTATACAATTTGGAAAAACAATGATTAATTATGTAATAAAATCGATTTTGAAAAGGCTAGCCCCTCCTACTTTCCATTTTTAAACCAACTTAACGGTAATGATTGGGTTATCGCAGATTTAAGAAATGTTAAAAATAAAACAGGATTCTTTAATCGACTTTTTGGAAGCTAGAACAATGACTAGCTCAATTCAAATAAAAAAGGAGCCTGGTACACACTAACCATATAAAACTCAATCATCAGTTTTCAGAAGCGCTAAGTATTTTGCATAGCATAATTACGAGTACAAAACTCAAAGAAACTATAAAATGAAGCCTATCAACCTACGGCTTAAATGGTAAAACTCGTTTTTGAATTTGGTTTCATCACAGTGACTTTCAATAATAACATTGATAGAAACAAAAAAAAACTGCTCAAATTAATGAACAGTCTTTTTAATAATTTATAATACAACTCAATCTATTTTACAACAGCTGGTGCATTTAATTTATTACTCATTTCCATAGAAATTGCAGAACGATCAAATTTGATTTTTCCTGCTAATGTTTCAATAACACAACTGTTATCTTTATCATTTAATTCTACAACTTTTCCGTGCATACCACTTTTAGTAATAACACGAGTACCACGCTTTAATTCGCTGGCAAACTTTTTTTCTTGTTTAGAACGTTTCATTTGTGGTGCAATCATAAAGAAATACATCACTGCAAAAATTGCGATAAACGGTAAAAATGATCCTATTGCGTCCATTCAGTAATTATAAGTAATTATTTATTAATCGTGGTTATGTCCTTCGTGACCTGGTTGCGTAGAGTATTTTCTTGGCGCAGCAGCTCCATTATCTGTAGCTAAAGGATTAACAGCTTTTGTTGTTGACTTCGCTGCGTTAGTAGCTGCAGGTGCATTTGGATCTTTCTCTACAAATGCCGTAATTCTTACAGGTATTTTACCTTTTTCAGTATTTGTAGTCATCGTTAAAGATTTTGTAACTTTACCATTACCTTTTCCATTAAATCTAACGGTAAATTCACCGGTTTCACCTGGTTGAACTTCTTTAGTATAATTTGAAGGAACTGTACATCCACAAGTACTTTTAATATCACTAACAACTAACATAGAGTTACCTGTATTTGTATACTTAAAGACTGTTTCTACCGGAGTACCATTTGCAATCGTACCAAAATCGTGTTCTGTCTTATCTAAAGTTAAAACGGCAAAATCTCCTGCATTGGCATCTCTTTCTGCAGCAACAGCAACATTTTCAGATTTAATTTTACTCGCAGCATCATCTTTACAAGATGTAAACGCTATCATGCATAATGCACTAAGTCCTAAAATTACTTTTTTCATTATTTTATATTTTTGTTAAAATTTGGTTCAGAATACGAAGTTAATCATTATTTTAAGGATTTAAAATTTTTAAGTTCTTGTTAACATATTTTAATAGGAAATAACCGTCTAAGTAACTACGATTCAACTTGGTTATTTGACCTAAACCATAGTTTTCTATAAAATATGATTTTTATGACATATCATAAATTACATTAAACCTCTTCCTGCTTTAGGATGAATATTTTCAGATTGATATTCCTTAACTATTTTATCTAAGATTCCGTTAATAAACAAACTACTTTTTGGTGTTGAATATTCCTTAGCAATTTCTAAATATTCGTTAATTGTAACTTTATGAGGAATAGAAGGGAATTTTTGAAATTCACATAGTGCCATTTTCAACAATACACCATCTAAGCTTGCTAAACGTTCAGAATCCCAATTCGTAGTTTTCTTACTGATCTCTTCTGCAAATTTAGAACTGTTTAAAAATGTCTTTTTAAATAATTCAATTGCAAATTCCTTATCATCATCATCTTTATACAAACTTGGTAACAAGGCCGTTTCTGGAGACGTTAATTTCAGCTTACGTAATACTTTTAACATGGCTGTATTTACAACAGGTAAATCATCAACCCATGTAATCTTTTTATCTTCAAAGAAATCGTAAAGCTTCTCGTTTGGTGCGATAATCTCTGTAAATACATCGATTACAAAATTTTTATCTTTCTTAAAACTCGGTTCAGTATCTGCTGTGTAAGCCTTATAAATATCACTTTTCAAAATAGCTTTAAAAAGAATGTCTACATATTCGAAATCTAAATCCCAAAAATTCAACTTCTTATTGGCTATTGCTTCTTGCAACATAGTATTGCTACTAATAAGATGTAACAGTTGATTTTCTTGAAACTTTAAATCAGGATTTTTATCTGCATCAGTACCTAAGAGTTTATTTTGCAGTTTTTCGTTATGATTCTTGCTTTTTTTGTGCAACTCAGTGAGCAACGCTAAAAGCGATAAATATAAATCATACATACTATCTAAACTGTGTAACAAAAACTTTTGTTCTTTTATTAGATCATCACTCTCGTGACCTTTAAAAGCATACATAGATTGCATGGCTTTAATTCTGATATGTCTTCGGTTTAACATGTGTAAGAACTTACTTTTAGTATGGGTTATTAAAAAAGGTGAACCTAGTTAAGATTCACCTTGCAAAAATACTATTATTTAATTTTTATATTAGAATATAATTCAGACTATTTTAAGTTTTCTCTTTTACGCGTTTCAATACGTTCTCTAGCAACATTTAAAGCCGCGTTATGCGTCGTAATATTATTAACTTTCGCGTTATCTAAAATTTCAAGAGTGGTATTGTAAATATTCTCAGTCTTACGAATAATTTCTTGTCGACCATAATTCTCTAATTCTGCATAAACGTTGATAATTCCACCGGCATTAATTAAAAAATCTGGAGCATAGACAATACCACGTTCTTTTAAAATTAAACCATGACTACGCTCTTCTGCTAATTGATTATTTGCAGCTCCAGCAATCACTTTGGCTTTCAACTTATAAATTGTCTCGTCATTTATTGTTGCACCTAAAGCACAAGGGGCGTAAATATCCATGTCTTCACTGTAAATATCCTTTCCACCATAAATGGTAACACCGTATTTACTACGAACTTCTTCTAAACGCTCTTGACTAATATCTGCAATCGTTACATTAGCTCCTTCGTTTACCAAATGTTCTACAAGGGCTTCACCAACATTACCAATACCTTGCACATATATATTTTTATCTTCTAAAACGTCTGACCCAAATTTAAATTTGGCTGCCGCTTTCATTCCCATAAAAACACCATAAGCAGTAATTGGTGACGGATTTCCCGCTCCACCTTTACTTTCTGAAATTCCGGTAACATATGGAGTCACTTCTCTCACGGTATCCATATCTTCAGTTGTCATCCCCACATCTTCTGCCGTGATGTAACGACCACTTAAAGAATGTACAAATTCTCCAAAACGGCGCATTAATTCTGGTGTTTTTTGTGTTTTGGCATCTCCGATAATAACGGCTTTACCGCCACCAAGGTTTAATCCAGTAATAGCAGATTTAAAAGTCATTCCGCGAGACAAACGTAATACGTCATTAAGGGCTTCCCACTCATTAGCATAATTCCACATTCTAGTACCACCTAATGCTGGACCTAAAACTGTATTATGAATACCAATTATAGCTTTTAAACCAGTATCTTTGTCGTTGCAAAAAACAATTTGTTCATGATTATCAAAAGAATGTTGTCCAAAAACTGGATCCATTTTTTTTAATTCCTTTGAAGATATAATTTCTGAAGTCATGTATGTATATTTTTGGGCGTTTTATTTTTTTCTAAAAACAGCACGCAAAAGTAAATTATAATTAAAGGATTAGCAAAATATTAACTATTAAATACGATTATCACAATACTTTTGACCTACTAAGTACAGTATGAAGGCACTAAAACATCTCAATAAATACTTTATAAAATATAAATATCGTCTTATTATAGGAATCCTTATTACTATAGTAGCCAAGGTATTTGCACTTTTTACACCACGATTAGTCGGTGCATCTATAAACGTTGTGTCCGACCGATTAGACGGAAAAATTTCAGAAGAAATTTTTAGAAGCGAGCTAATGATTAACATTCTCTACCTCGTAGGTGCTGCAGTTGTAGCCGGAATTTTCACGTTTTTAATGCGTCAAACCATTATTAATGTGTCGCGTTATATAGAGTTTGATCTTAAAAATGAAATCTATCAACACTACCAAGTATTGTCTTTAAAGTTTTATAAATCCAATAGAACTGGAGATTTAATGAATCGGATAAGTGAAGATGTTGGTAAAGTAAGAATGTATGTCGGACCAGCTATAATGTATACCATCAATACCATTACGTTATTTGCTGTTGCCATCATTTACATGATTGATAGATCGCCTACTCTAACCTTATATACCTTATTACCGCTTCCCTTTCTTTCGGTAGCCATTTATAAATTAAGTCGCTTAATTAATAAACGTAGTACCATTGTACAACAATCCTTATCCACCCTGTCAACATATTCACAAGAAACATTTAGTGGTATTTCGGTTATTAAGTCTTACGGTATTGAACCTAGAACAAATAAGGCGTTTGAAAAACTTTCGGCAGAAAACCGACAAAAACAAATCAACCTAACCAAAGTACAAGCCTTATTTTTTCCAATGATGATTTTATTAATTGGAATCAGTAACTTGATTGTTATATATATTGGCGGTATGCAATATATGGATGGCGAAATTGAACAAATTGGAACCATCGCAGAGTTTATTATTTATGTTAACATGCTAACTTGGCCTGTTGCTACTGTAGGTTGGGTAACGTCTTTAATACAACAAGCTGAAGCTTCACAAGAACGTATTAATGAATTCTTAAATACAGAACCAGACATTAAAAACACAGCCACTGAGTTAACGCCAATTAAAGGAGATATAGAATTTAAAAATGTATCCTTTGTCTATCCTGACACTAATATTGAAGCTTTAAAAGACATAAGCTTTAAGTTAAATTCGGGTGAAACCTTAGCCATACTTGGAAAAACAGGTTCTGGTAAATCGACCATACTAGATTTAATTGGCCGCTTATATGACATCGATAAAGGCACTATTCTAATTGACAATACTAATATTAAAGATTTAAATCTTTTAAGTTTAAGACAGAGTATTGGTTATGTACCACAAGATGCGTTTTTGTTTTCAGATAGTATAAAAAACAATATAAAATTTGGAAAAGAAGACGCTACAGACGAAGAGGTTATAGATGCTGCAAAAAATGCAAAAGTGCATAAAAACATTGTAGGCTTTAACAAAGGCTACGATACGGTTTTAGGCGAACGTGGTATTACTTTATCTGGTGGTCAAAAACAACGGGTCTCAATAGCAAGAGCCATAATTAAAAAGCCCGAAATTTTATTATTTGACGATTGTTTGTCTGCTGTTGATACAGAGACGGAAGAAAAAATCTTAAAGAACCTCGTAAAAATCACAGAAGGCAAAACTACAATTATCGTAAGCCATCGTGTATCTTCTGCTAAGAATGCAGATAAAATTATTGTTTTAGACGACGGAATTGTTATAGAGTCAGGAAATCATGAAAGCCTTATAAATAAGGATGGTTACTATAAGGAATTATACAACAAACAGCACTCTGAAAAAGAAATGTGATTATTTGTTGCTTAGGTTACTTTTTTTTTAGATTTTTGGATTGAAACTAAAAAATAGATTGAGTTATGAGTGATTATGAAATGATGGACAAAGAAGAAATATATTCGAAAGTATTACGTGCAGGAAGAAGAACATATTTCTTTGATGTTAGAGCTACAAAAGCTGGTGATTATTATTTAACGGTTACAGAAAGTAAAAAATTCACCAACGACGATGGTTCGTTCCATTATAAAAAGCATAAAATCTACTTATATAAAGAAGATTTTACTGAATTTAAAGAGATCTTAGCAGAAATGACAGATTATATCATTAACGAAAAAGGTCAAGAAGTGATTAGCGAACGTCATCAAAAAGACTTTAAACGCGAAGATGATTTTGTTACTCAAGAGGCTAAAACAACTGAAGATATTCAAAGTACAGATAGCTTTACCAACATCAGTTTCGACGATATTTAAAAACAGCTTCGGTTAAATAATAACAAACCTTGACAACTATTGTCAAGGTTTTTTTTATTTTTAAGGTCTAACCAACCTTCAATGCTATGCAACGCATCCTTCTACTCTTTATTCTAGCGACTTCAACATTGTTGTCTCAGTCACAAACTGAATTATCCTATTATTTACCACAAAACGTAACTTTAAACCCAAACATACCTACACCAGAGCGTGTCTTAGGCCACCAAGTTGGAGAATGGCACGTTACCCATGATAAGCTAGTGGAATACATGAAAGCTTTAGCGAATGCTTCAGATAGAATTACACTAGAGGATAGAGGCAAAACCTTTGAAGACAGACCTTTGCTCCTACTAACCATTACAGCATCTGAAAATCATAAGCATATAAAAGCAATTCAATCCGCTCATATTGAAGCTACCGAATCAAATTCTGCTAATTCAGAAAATAGACCTATTGTCGTTTACCAAGGGTTTTCAATTCATGGCAATGAACCTAGTGGCTCAAATGCAGCATTGTTAGTTGCCTATTATTTGGCTGCTGCAGAAGGAACTGAAATAGATAATTTATTAAAAAACACTATAATCCTATTGGATCCTTCATTAAATCCAGATGGTTTACAGCGCTTCGCTTATTGGGCAAATTCTAATAAAAACATTAACCTAAACCCAGACCCAAACGATAGAGAATACAGTGAAGTTTGGCCTGGAGGACGTACCAATCATTACTGGTTTGATATGAACAGAGATTGGCTGCCTGTGCAATTACCAGAATCTAGAGCGCGCATTGAAACCTTTCATAATTGGATGCCTAATATTTTAACGGATCATCATGAAATGGGCACCAATGCAAGTTTCTTTTTTCAACCTGGAATTCCATCGCGTACACATCCCTTAACACCGCAATTAAACCAAGACCTCACTAAAGGTATTGCAACATACCACGCAAAGGCTTTAGATAAAATTGGCTCTTTATACTATTCTGAAGAAAGTTTTGATGATTTCTACTACGGTAAAGGCTCTACTTTTCCAGATATTAATGGAGGTATTGGCATTTTGTTTGAACAAGCCAGCTCTCGTGGGCATGTTCAGGAAAGTGAAAATGGTTTATTAACCTTTCCTTTTACTATAAAAAATCAATTTACAGCGGCTTTATCAACACTTGCAGCAGCCAATGGAATGCGAAAAGATATTTTAGACTACCAGCATAACTTTTTTAAAAATGCAAGAAATGAAGCCTCTAAAGAAGGTAAAAATGCAATTGTGTTTGGAGACGAGAAAGATGCGGCAAAAACATATCATTTAGCCGAAATATTAAAACGTCATCGTATTACCTTTTACGACTTAAAATCTGATTTTTCAAAAGACGGAAAAACCTACAAAAAAGGCTACAGTTATATTGTCCCTAAAAATCAAAAGAACACAAGGTTAATTAATGCCATGTTTGAAAAACGAACTACGTTTCAAGACAGTTTGTTTTATGATATTTCGGCTTGGACATTCCCTTTGGCCTTCAATTTAGATTATACAGAAACCACAATAACTAATGTCGCAAATGAAGTTACCAATTTAAAACAGCAAGTCGGTGGTGTTAGTTCTCAAAGTGACTATGCCTATTTATTTGAATGGCACGAGTACTATTCTCCTAAACTTCTAAATGCCATTTTAAAGAAAGGTTTACGCGCAAAAGTTGCCATGAAACAGTTTAAAGCTAATGGAAAATCTTATGACTATGGAACAATTATGATTCCTGCGAAAAACCAAGATTTAACGACGGCTGAAATCTATAATTTCTTAAATGAAGCGGCACGAGAAAGCCACATAAAAATAGATGTGGTTGCAACAGGTTTAAACGATGGCATAGACTTAGGCAGCCGAAATTTCAGCAACTTAGAATTACCTAAAATTGCTCTTTTAGTTGGAGAAGGAATGACTTCTTATGACGCTGGAGAAATCTGGCATTTATTCGATACGCGTTATGACATTATTGCGACAAAATTAGACACTAAAAATTTTAGCAGAGCCGATTTAAGTCGTTATAATACCATTATAATGGTCAACTCTTATTCAGGATTAAACGATAGTAATACAAACAAATTACAATCATGGATTAGTAATGGTGGGACTTTAGTGGCTTATAAAAATGCGTTAAAATGGTTGAATACTAAAAAATTAATGACAATTGATTTTAAAAAGAATAAGCATACCGCAAAAAACATTAGTTATGAGCAGCGCAGTGATTTTAGAGGTGCACAAGTTATTGGAGGTGCTATTTTTGAAACCCAATTAGATCGCTCTCACCCTATTAATTTTGGCTATAAAAATGATAAACTGCCAATGTTTAGAAATTCAACCTTATTTATAAATGAAGATAAAAACAGTTACAACAACCCTATTCAATATACTAAGAATCCATTATTAAGTGGCTATATTTCTGAAGAAAATCTAGATAGTATTAGTAAAACCGTGCCGTTAAAAATTGGAAAAATGGGAAGAGGAAACATTGTTGCTTTTACAGACAACACTAATTTTAGAGCGTTTTGGTATGGAACTAATAAATTATTAATGAATGCTATTTTCTTTAGAGAAGAGATGTAGGCTTTAGTGATTGGTGATTGGTGATGGTTAAAAATAATATTTTCCTGATGTCTTATGTTTTCATATTTAAACTTTAAGTCTTTGAAACATATAAATTCATTACGACACCTGTACTCCATTCCTAACTTTAGTTTCAGGATGCAATAAAAACACATCATCTGCTTTTACAGCCCCCACAACCAAGCATTCACTCATAAAATTAGCAATTTGCTTTTTAGGAAAATTCACTACAGCCAAAATTTGACGATGTAATAAATCTTCTTTATTATACTGTGTTGTAATTTGTGCAGAAGACTTCTTAATCCCTAATGTACCAAAATCTATGGTTAATTGATACGCCGGACGATGAGCTTTTGGGAAATCGTTCACCTCGATAATAGTCCCAACACGCAAATCTACTTTTGTAAAGTCTTCAAATGTTATTATCTTTTCCATATATTCTAATAAACCTCTAATTCAATACAAATATATAAAATAATGGCTCGTACAGAATCTAACATGCTACCTCTTGGTACTAAAGCACCTGATTTTACTCTTATAGACACAAAAGATCATACAAAAAAATCACTCAACGAACTAAAAGGCACAACTGGAACTTTAGTCTGTTTTATATGTAACCACTGCCCTTTTGTAATCCATGTGAGTTCTGAGTTGGCACAATTGGCTAAAGACTATATTTCAAAAGGCATCAACTGCATCGCTATTTCTAGCAACGATGTAAAAAATTATCCACAAGATCGGCCAGAGTTAATGACTCAAAATGCCATAGATAACGATTATATTTTCCCGTATTTATATGACCAAACACAAGAAGTTGCCAAAGCATACGACGCTGCATGCACACCTGACTTCTTCTTATTTGACGCCGATTTAAAGTTAGTTTATACAGGACAATTAGATGATTCTAGACCAGGAAATGGAATACCAGTAACAGGAAAAGATATTAGAGCAGCCATGAATGCATTAATTAACAAAGAACCCGTAAACCCTAACCAAAAACCTAGTATGGGTTGTAATATAAAGTGGCTATAAGACAACAGGCCTACCCTTACCCCGAGAATAATAGGATATGTTTATGTTATACAACAACTCTATGACCTCAAAATTAATGACGTCAAAAACAGAAAAGATAAAAATTCAATTTAAAAATAAAGATGTAACAGCTCATAAATTGACAGTAACATCGGAAATTCCAATTGATTTAAAATCCGCTTGGATAGAAGTTAATAAAAGTGCTACGCTTGAATTTGTGTCTAAAGGAAAAATATATTTCATTCCAACGGATGGAGAATTTCCAGAAACATGGAAAGAAGGAATGACCTTAACCACAAAAATGAAGGCCTATGGGTTTATACCTTTTGGTGGACTTCATACCATATATTTTGCCAATATAGATGATGATACTAATTGTTTAGAAACTAAAGAAAATGATAGTTTTGCAAAAGTTTGGAATCATAAAATATCAATAAAACCAATCGACAAAAACACTATTTATTATGAAGACGAAGTTATTATTTACGGTGGATTTTTAACAGTATTTATTTCTTGGTGGGCTAAATCCTTTTATCAACATAGACAAAATCGATGGCAGATTTTAGCTAAGAAAAACAAGTTAAACGTAAGTAAAAGCACAATCTTTTAATAGAAATTAGGTGATAAAAATTATTACTTTTAAGAATATTAACATTTCAACTTTTTATTATAAAATTATTTATAACAGATTTTAAATTCAATAAAAGAGGTCGTCTATAAAGTTAGTTTAGACGACCTCTTTTAAATAAGGTAATAGGATTACAAATGCAATCTTTATGTTTTACTTATTCTTAAATAATATCAATCAATCAATTCAAATCGAAGGAAAAGAAATGCTTTTTCCCTTAAATCACCTTTATTCCTAGCTCTAAAAACAGCATCTAAATAGGTTTCACCTGTAGCACTAACCACAATCTTGGTCATGGCTGTATATTCATTTTCAAAATTATTATAATCTCCAGACAATTGGCTGTCTTTTCCATAATTCTCGCTAAATTCAGCTTGACTTATACCTTGAAGTTCTGCTAACACGAAATGTATTGGTATTTTCTGTGTCATTCCAAAATCGTTATTCATTAAAATATCTTTAGACGAATATTCTTTTACCCAAGTTTCCACTTCAAACTTGGCATTCTCGTCATTTGCTTCTTCAGGGCTAATTTCAAAAACTACTGAATTCATAATATTTTTCAAATTCTTTCTGTTTTTACTTGAATTCATCGCTACATGAATTTGATCATTCATATTGCCGCATGCTAATGCTATGGATCCAGGCCAAGACTTAGTTCCTGCTACTTTACAAGGAGTTTTCTTTTTAAAGGTCTTATAAAGTACATTACCAAACTTAGATTTAACTTTATTATTTGCAGTATACTTAATATGCTGCATTACCGCATAATCAGCTATACCATCATTATCTTTGGTGTTTTTTCCTTCTATTTCCAAAAGGGTCACCTTTAGTTTAAGATTTTTTTTAGGTACACAATCTCTATCCTTTTGCTCGAATACAGAACTTATTTTTAACTGCTCACCTTTAAGATTATTTACTTTATAAGAAATAGGCAATGCTAATAGACCATTTCCTGCTTCGGCCTCTACCCATTTATCAAAGCCTATCTTCATATCATTCTCCTGAACTGAACGTGCCGCAACACTAGAACTACCTCCATAAAAGAAAACACGAGTTTCAGATGAACTATCACGATTTATAGATTTTACAAATCCCTGGATATCACCTTTGCTTAATCCATAATTAGCTGAAACCTGCATTTCAGCTTTAATTTCACTCATGCTTTTATTAGTTTTAATCATCATAAGACCTTTTCTTCCATAGGTCACTTCTGAAACATAAGCCAATTGACCGGCATCACTAGGTGTATTTATAAATTTAACAGTATTCGGGTCAGCCGCAACATTGTACATGTTTTGTGTGAACTTTATTAAATAGTAATAACTGTTACTATAATTGCTTCCAGACACTCCAAACTTTGCCGAAACCATAGCCCCATAACTATAAGAACCTGTCACCGCATACTGAAGTTCTTTCTCTGAATTGATTTCTATAATTTCAAAACTCATATTCGCTGGTATGGTCTTGGAATTCAATTTTCCTGTTAAATTCCCCAAAGCATTATTAATACCACTTATATTCTGAGGATCCTCAACACTAACTGATAAATTATCTAATCCTGAGATTGCAGACGTATTAATAAGATAAACAGTCATAGGGTCTCTTGGCTCTGTATTAATAGTATTCCTTCCATCTAAAATAGACTGATAATTAATTACTACTCCTGGTTTTATAAATGGAGGAATGCTCGATTCTGTAAAATAACTAAAATCAGATGTTGTGATATTTAGAGTTTTGGTTGTTACAAAGCAATTATTTGCATCTTTCACAGGTTTTGACTCACTTACATTAATTTGGTTTGTTGCATTTGTATAGCTAGCTTCAAGTTTTGTATGGTCACTTCGATCTCTTGTATCACTGACATCTACTTTTTTTAAACCACTTACATATTCAAACAATCCCGGAGTTAGTATTGGCTTTTTTATCAATTTCACAGGTATAGTATTCACCTTTACTGGTGTTACAATATTAATTGGCTTCGTTTTGGGTACATTCTTTATTTCCCTTATTTTCCAACTTTTGTTTTTCTCAACTTTTTCTGTTTTAGTTTTACTTGCTTCTTGTTTTTTTGTCGTTTTTTGTGCAAATGAAGGCATTGACATTAGCAAGAAGAAAAATGCTCCTACACATAACATTGTTTTTTTCATAATTAATAATTTTCTGATTATTGGTTTCTTTTTTAAATGGACTAGTCTTGTAACGTATATTGATTTTTTCTGTAAAAAGATTATTTGTTTTTTTATCTCCATTAGGTAATTTGCATAACTTCCAAAAGCCAATACACTTAAAAAATGCGGAGTATTATAAATGTTCTTTTCATTCCGTTATTCTCAAATTTGTAGTATCATCTTTGATTTTTTTTAATTATAAACTTCCTTTTTTACACGAGATATATACTTTTACTGTTGCCATACCACCATCAAAAAACAAAAAAGAGCTACACTAGAGCACCCGGTTTTAAAAACGCTAAGCGTGCGATTATCGTTATGCTCGTATGATCTAACCTTAATAAAGGCTGAAGCTGCTTTTGCTCAATGACTAGTATAAAATTATTAGCATATAGCTATCATAGCATTTAACTCGTAAATAGTTGTAGTTAATAGGGGAATAAAAAATCTTTCAATCTCAGTATCAAAGTTTTTTTTATAGAATAATAAGAACTAAACAGTCTATACTTTTAACTCTTTTCTTAAAACTCATTTCTTGAACAGGGAATTCAAATTTAAAATGAAATGCTTTGTATACTTGTTATCGGATTTAAAGATTAGTAAAATTTAATTTTATTTTTCATCTTAGATAAAAATAAACGTTACTTGTTGCAACAAATGTAATGGATGTATTTTCTGACACAATAGCAAATCAGAATTTGGCATATTATAGTTAGTATTTGATGGGTTTGACTTAGAATTTGGAATTACAATTATTTATAAAAAATACTGTTACCAATTTATATTTGAAATATAAAGGACCAATAAGGTTTTTTGTTTTGAAAAAAAGTTTTAACATCTGTAAAAAGCCTATACTAATCAGGCAAAAACACATATTTAAAAGACTTATCTTGCGGTTACTTAAAACGGATCATAGTTTCAAGAATTTCATTAATTTGCTTACCTTTTTGCCTTGAAACAGGGATTTCTACCTCATCATGCATTATTAGACTACCTCCATCTTGTTTTAAAATTCCTTTAACAAATTGTGGATTTATTAGGTGCGACTGGTGTACTCTAACAAAACCGTGGTGTTGTAAAAGTTCTTCTATTTCTTTTAAAGTTCTACTGATTAAAATTTTGCTTTGATCTTTACAAAAAATATAGGTGTAGTTGCTATCGGATTGGCATCTAATGATATTTTGAATTTCTACAATTTGATAACCAACGCCTGTAGGCAGTGCAATTTTAGAACACTTTTTATTAGAATTTTTTAAATGATTCTGTAATAATTCCCATTGTTCTTTGCTTGTTTTTTTACGGCGCTTTTCCCAATTGGAAAGTGCTTTTACAATATTTTTTTCGGTTATTGGTTTCAACAAATAATTCATAGCGCTATACTGAAAGGCTTTAATAGCATACTGATCATAAGCTGTGGTAAAAATCACATCAAAATCTATAGGAAGAAGATTATCTAACAATGCAAAACCATTGAGATTAGGCATTTCTATATCGAGAAACAGTAAATCTGGCGGATTATTTTTTATAAATTCTAATCCATCAATAGAATTTGTAAAAACCCCAGTAATTTTATAGTCAGCGTGTACTCTCTCTATTAAGTTCTTTAAGACATTTGTACAATGGCTTTCATCATCTATAATTATAATATCTGTCATGTCTCAATATTTATAAGTTAATGTAATACGTGTTCCCAAAACACTTTCACCCGATTCGAGGTCTGAGATTTTAATATCAATAGAGTGATCATTTAAATGATTATACAGTGTAAGTCGGTCTTGTACAATGGTTGTCCCCATGCTATTGTGTAATTTACGCTTTTTGCTACTTTCTTTTCTGCCAATGCCGTTATCTTCTATAACAATTTTTAAATCAGCACTAGTATCAAAAACAATTGTTAGATTTTTTTCAGCTTTCAAACTCGGGTGTAATCCGTGCCAAATAGCGTTTTCTACAATAGGCTGTAAAAGAAGCGGTGGAATCTGATACTGTGATAATTCTTCCTTTGAAGTGACATGAATAGTATAATTAAAATCTCGCCCCATTCGACTCTTTTCTAAAGAAAGATACAATTCTAAAATACCCAATTCCTCTTCTACTGTAATTTTATCACGATTACTATTCTGCAATATGCCACGCAATAAACTAGCAAAATCGTCGAGATAGGTTATTGCAGCCTCATTTCTAGAAGTCATAATTAAATTTTTAATAGCATTCATACTATTAAAAATGAAATGTGGATTCATTTGAGAGCGTAAAGCTATCATTTCTGTTTCCTTTATTTTTTTATTAAAATCATCCTTTATTTTTTGATCGCGTTCGCGTTCTATTTCAGAATAAAGCTGAATGAGTTCTTCTGTTTTTTTTTGAACTTTTTCATCAAGTTCACGATTCATAGTTTCCTGCAAGTGTTGATTTTCTTGTAACTGACCAATCAACTCGGCATTTGCTTTTTCTTTTTCTTTTTGAAGTAAGAATACATTTTTACCCAATGCTAACGAAAAACAATACACTTCTGCTAATAACCCTATTTGAAAAACAATATTTAAAGACTGAGTAAAGTTAAATAAGTGACCAGGAATTAAGTTCATATTATTATATGCAAGATAAGTACTGACTATTGCTCCCATAAAAAAGAACGTTTGCCCTACTATAAAGTAGATTAACAAGGGATGTTTAACTTTTAAAATAATCCAAAATATTAAAACAAAATTAATAGGCAGAATAATAAACCTTATGATCAAAAATAACGATGCCGTAAATTTTATACCTATAAAAAAATGACTAATAACAAAATTAAAGAGTGCATATATAAAGCAAAAACAACCTAAATTAAAGAGGATTTTTGCTAATAATCTATCGTATTTTTTTACGTCTAAAAGCTTTAATATAAACCACACATAAAAGCCTATAAAAACAAATTGTACAGGCTCTGATAACTCATAAGCCAATTTAGGAAAGTACTCAAAGAAATTACCAACAGGTGCTAACGTTAAGCGAAGCGACAAAAAGCCATAAATGATTTGAAAAAACAAATATCCTAAATAATAGAGATATAATTTTTTTCGTAATCGCAACCAAAAAATCAATGAAAAAACAAATATTGTAGTAAGTGAAATAATATAAAAATAAATATATCCAATGGAATTTGCTTGACTTCTAAAAGTGTCCTTCGAAAACATCCAATAGGCTCTTTCGGAATAGATAGCAGGACTACTTATCAATGGCATTGTAGTGTTAGCAGTTAGCCGCACATATATTAAGGACTTCTGAAAAGGATAGAATATTAATTCAGAAAAATGTTGCTCCCGTTTATTAGCTCTATCAGGAAGTGGTACATATGATCCATTTCTTATTTTCTTAAATCGACTATTAACCTGCTGAAAAACAGAAACATAATGACCCTTACTATAAAGATAGGTTCTAACGGTGTCTTTGGAAGTGTTAACAATACTAAATTTAAGCCAAACAGCAGTTTTTGAAGAGACTTTATATGGTGCATCATAAGGAGCCCATGTGGTATGTTTTTTTATTTCTTCAAAAGACGTTTCAAGATTAGTTCGCAATACTTCAACATACGGGTTGCCCACTAAGTTGATCTTTTTTGAAATAGAATCAGCCATAATTTGCCCAGAGAGTTGCATTGTACTCAACGACAAATAGAACACTATAACCGTAATCATTTTCATTATAGCTAAAATACCAATCTATTTCTAAATGCTTTACATAGGTTTAGCATTCAGCTACTTTCATTTAGTATTCGGTAGAGTTAGCGCTTTATTTCGCTTTCAAAATTTCACAAGTCAGATGACTTATATTCTATTAGCATAATTAAACCTGTAATTAAAACAATAAACATTGGTATGAAAAACGGTGTTGAATTTTCAATTTAAACCGTCATAAAATAATTCCAAGGGTTAATTCCAATTTCAGGTGTATTAGTGTTATGCTTTAATAGAAAAGCTATAAAAAATAATATAGGAAAAAGTAAGGCACTAATAATATTTGGTGCTGTAACCGAAGTTGTAAAATTAGACACTAAAAACTTTAGATTTTCTTTAACCTAATTTTTAGTAACTTGCTAACCACACAACATCCGAGCATAACAAACAAGCGGAGTAAATCACACACAAAATATAAACGGTAATTAAAGGAATGGAAATCAAAACCTTAGCAGGAATAGATTATAAATCTATTTTAAGTGCTTTTAACAACTCATTTTCCGACTATTTCATTCCATTTCAACTAACAGAAGAACAATTAAGATTAAAGATGTTGGCGGATAAAACCGATCTTAATCTTTCAGTTGGAGTTTTTGAAAAAGGACAATTAATGGCATTCATTTTACACGGATTCGATAGCATTAATAATGAAAACCTTGTCTATAATGGAGGAACGGAGTTATTCCACATAAAAGAGGATTTGGGCTAACTAAGCAAATGTATCTTTTCATTTTACCAATTTTAGCTAAAAAAAGAATACATAAACTAATACTCGAAGTGATTTCTGAGAATACTCAAGCTATTAAATCTTATAAAAAATCTGGATTTAGAATTAAAAGAGAATTAAGTTGTTACAAAGGAATCATTAAGGATTTAAAAGCAAGTATAGATATAGATATTAAGGAATTACAAAACTACAATTGGAAACTAATGGAATCATTTTGGGATATTAATCCTACTTGGCAAAATTCAAGAAACGTTATTAATGAATCAAAACATCATAATATGTCATGGGGTGCTTATTCCAAAAATCAGTTAATCGGTTATGTCATTTACAATCCAACTCACAAAAGAATACAACAAATTGCCGTGAGTAAAGATTTTAGAAAAAACCGAATCGCTTCAACACTACTTTTAAAATTAACAGAGACATACGGAAATGCGGTTTCAATTATTAATGTAGATAAAAGTTCAAAAAATGTAAACGCTTTTTTAAAAAAAATAGGCCTAGAAAATAATCTTGAACAATTAGAAATGGAATTAAATTTAAATAAATACGCCAGCTAACAATAGCTATAGGGTATAACCATTTTAGCATCTACCTAACTATTCGGCTCTTATTTACTAAATCAAGAGCGTAATCACCGACGTCGCGGTAAAGCTATAAACGATATACTCAACTTCAAGCATTTAAAATTTTCCCAATTAGAGAATATTTAACCCTTTCTAAAATTAAGTAGGTATTCATTTATGAGCTATAAAATCCAACTCATAAAAATAAAATACGTCTAGTATTATTTTTATGAGTTTATATAAATGCAATAAGCGCACTGAATGCACTTACTGAAACTGAAAAATTAGCCTCATTTGGAAAAATTTATGAGATTAAATTTTTCTATAACAGGTTAAGTAGTGTAACTAATGAGAGCAATGGCTAGTAAAAGACATTGTGTCTTATGCTAAAAAAATTATGTAAGGCATCCTATTTAAAACGATAAAAGCTAAGGCTAAAACAAAACATGTTTTTATTATCTCTTGAATGGCTTATTATTCAAAAATTTAAATTAACTTTAATACACTCCAATAAATAAAAGTTTGTTTTAACAACAAATAAATAAGACAAGCGTTGATAGGTATGGCTCTAATTGTAGACTAAACATTGTAAAAAACTTAATACCAATAAAATGAAAAGAACAATTGTGGCGCTAGCAGTAATAATTCTAAGCATTAATACAACAATGGCTCAAGAATGGCAAACAGATATCAATGTTGCCAAAGAAATAGCTGCTAAAGAGAGTAAGCCTATAATACTGGTGTTTCAAGGTTCAGATTGGTGTGCCCCCTGTATTAAACTAGACCGAGAGATTTGGAGTACAGACACATTTATAAATTATGCCAAAGACCATTATGTTATGCTCAAGGCAGATTTTCCGAGAAGAAAGAAAAATGCATTGTCTGATGCTCAAACACAAGCAAACGCATTACTTGCAGAAAAATACAATAAACAAGGATATTTCCCTTTTGTGGTCGTACTCAACGCTAATGGCAACGTATTAGGAGAAAATAGCTACAAAAAAACGACACCAGAAGCTTATATAAAAGAATTAAATGCTTTTACAAAGTAATTTGAAACCTTTAATCACTTTAGTACTCTTGTGCTCATTAATGGTTAGTGCAGGGCAACAACCTTATAAGAGAACACTTAAACTCATGGGCAGTCGCTTCGATATTACCGTAGTCGCTAAGGATTCTATACAAGCAAATAAATACATCGATACTGCTGTTGCAGAAATTTCAAGAATTGAAACCTTAATTTCATCTTGGGATGAGAACTCGCAAACCTCAGAAATTAATCGCAATGCTGGAATTAAAGCAGTTAAGGTAGATACCGAATTATTCAAACTAATTGAAAGAGCCCTAGCCATCTCAAAATTAACGGATGGTGCTTTTGATATTAGCTATGCGTCAATGGACAAGATTTGGAAGTTTGATGGGAGTATGACCATTATGCCTTCTAAAGAGGAAATAGCCGCTTCTGTAGAAAAAGTAGGCTATAAAAACATCATTCTAGATAAAAAAAACAACACCATCTTCCTCAAACTAAAAGGAATGAAAATAGGGTTTGGAGCTATAGGTAAAGGGTATGCGGCCGATAAGGCAAAAGCATTGCTGATCTCTAAAGGGGTCACCTCTGGAATTATTAATGCTTCGGGAGATATGAATACCTGGGGAAAACAAACCAATGGTGAAAATTGGAACGTAGCCATTACCAACCCTATGGATAAGAATAAAGTTTTCGCCTTGCTTCCTATTACCAATGGTGCGGTAGTAACCTCGGGGAATTATGAAAAATATGTTAACTTTAATGGCAAACGCTATACACACATTATCGATCCACGAACAGGATACCCTTCTACGGGTATTATTAGTGTCACCGTATTTGCTCCAAAAGCAGAACTGGCAGATGCGCTTGCAACTTCTGTATTTGTCATGGGAAAAGAAACGGGTTTAGACCGTATTAATCAATTACCTAAAATAGAATGCATCATCATAGATGATAAAGGACATATTTCAAAATCAGAAAACATAGAAATAAATAAATTATGATAACAAAACTGATATACGCTGCATTGATAACAACTTGCTTTACTAGTTGTGTTGTAGTTAAAGAATACGAAAAGGTAAATTTAAATGATCCCGATATGGCACTATCTGATAAGAAAAGTGACCGTAATATCTCTACGGCACATTCCTATCGCGAAGCTGCTGTTGGTGCTAATGGAGGAAAAACCGGTGGTGGCTGCGGCTGTAACTAAAAAAAAACGACAATTGAAAAAGATAATTTTAATAGTATGTGTATTGTCATTGACAAAATCCTATGCCCAAACCACTCAAGATTCAACCAACGTGTATAAAAAACGTGTTTTAGAAACGACCGAAGTCGATTTTCTAACCAGTTATTATACACAAGATGGTGACAATGCTGCGGTAAGTGGCGGAATAGGAACTGAAGAATTAACGGATGTTACAGGAACTTTTGTGGTATCAATTCCATTAAATGACGACGACGTATTAACCATTGATGCTGGAGTCTCTGCGTACACATCAGCCTCATCAAGTAATATAGACCCCTTTGATGATGACACTGCCGATCCGTTTCAAGCCTCTTCTGGAGCTTCTAGTGGAGACCTTTGGGCAAACTTAACTGGAAATTATAGTCATAGCTCAGATGATAGAAACGATATTTGGTCGGCTAAACTTTCAATAGCATCAGAATTCGATTATTTTTCTGCCGGTATTGGCGGCAGCTACACTAAATTATTGAACGAAAAAAACACCGAATTAAGCATAAATGCAAGTGTATATATCGATACTTGGAATGCCATTTACCCAACAGAACTAAGACCTTTTGGAGACAACGGTAACGGTTTAAATAATCGCTTGTTTATAGAAAACACCATTACTGGAAATACCAATTATAACCCTAGATTTAGCGCGTTTCAAGACGAAGGACGAAACTCTTATGCTTTAGGTTTTGGATTTTCTCAAATTCTTCACAAGAATGTCCAAGGATCCTTAGCCTTAGATTTCATACAACAAGAAGGCCTATTATCTACACCGTTTCAAAGGGTGTATTTTGGAGATGTAGCTGATTCATTTATTGAGAATTTTCAACTCGCCGATGCCATTGAGCGTTTGCCTGATTCAAGATTTAAAGTTGCCGCTGGCGGACGTTTAAACTGGTATATAAATGAAATAGTTACAGTAAGAACCTTCTATCGTTATTATTTTGATGATTGGGGTATTAATTCACATACAGCAAGTATTGAAATCCCAATTAAAATAACAGATAAATTTACCTTATATCCATCGTATAGGTTTTATAACCAAACTGCAGCCGATTATTTTAAACCCTATGAAGACGCTATATCGACTGATGAGTTTTACACTTCTGATTATGACCTTTCCGAATATTCTGCAAACCAAATAGGTTTTGGAGTCTCGTACACCGATATCTTCACAAAGGCACACATCTGGAAATTTGGCCTAAAAAGTATTGATCTAAAGTTTTATCAGTACGATAGAGATACCTCGTTTAGCTCTAGCATCATTACGGCAGGCTTTAAGTTTATAATGGATTAATAATACTTTAGCCCATTAAAACACATGGCACTCTTCCTTCTAATATCAAACGAACTGATTACAAATTAAGAGGTGTAATTTGAAATTATCATATGAATACCTTTTTAACCGTTTATAGATTAAATGCTATTAGAATTAAAGGAAAAAACAACTTTAAAGATAGAACACTCATCTTAGGAACAGCCTATTGAATAATGGGTGGTACTGTAAACATTCTTAAAACAACGGGAAATGTAAAAAGACCTGATGGTTCATCTAAAAATTCATTCCCTTCAGGACATACAGCAACAGCCTTTATGAGAGCCAAATTCTTATACCAAGAATATAAAGAGGTATCTATTTGGTAGGGAATTACCGGGTATGTTGTTGCTACCGGAACGGGCCTTTTTAGACTATATAATAATAATAGACAGTGACTAACGGATGTCGCAGCGGGTGCAGGAATCGGTATTTTAAGTACAAAAATCGCATATTGGATACATTCACTAATTAAGAAAACAATTTTCAAAAACAAAAAGAAAACAAATGGAATAGTAATGCCGTTTTATGATGAAAAAGCAATGGGCATAGGATTATCTATGACGTTCTAATAGAAAAACACCGCATATCACCATCAAAATGTAATCATTGGTTCTACACTACCCTCCACTTTCCCTAAGGAAGATTCCATCTGTAATTTATTCACTAACTTAATCGCCTTATCACATAACTTTTCAGACACAAGACCGTTTGTAATACGTGAAATTAAAAAATATGTATCAACTTAATTACCATTCTAAATCAAAATCAGGATTAAACCTTGAAGATTTAGACAATATACTTGAGAAGGCCAATACGGTGAACTCAGAAAAAAACATTACCGGATGCCTTATCTACCACAACAAAAGTTTTGTTCAAATCCTTGAAGGAAGTAAAAAAGACGTACTGTACGTTTTTGAAAAAATAAAAAGCGACCAACGTCACCATACCGTAACCCTACTTTGGGAAAATAATGTCCAGGATAGGTTCTTTTCCGAATGGAACATGGCGTACCACCAACCTAATAACGAAAACGTCAAAGCGTACATTAATAACTTATTACTACTTTCTATGCTTTCAGATAAATCTAAAGCCTCCTTATTGAGTTTTTGGACATCTGTACGTCGAATTTTAACTGATAACTAAAACACCAATAAAAAAGTCAAAACAAAGCATGAAGGCAATTGGTATATACCAAATTAAAGACTAAATTATGACCGCTTAGAAATAAATTTAAGGCTTATCATACCCCTCTATTCAAAAAAGCAACCATACATAATGTGAGTTACAGCTACTTATAGCGTGATTATAACAACCTTATAATAATAATAATAATAATAATAGTATAGCATGGCATATCAGGGTATAGTTAGTCCTAACCAGAACACAAACTAATGAAAACCAAGTTACATATATTTAAAATAGTTGCAAAACACTTAAGTTTTACAAAAGCTGCCGAACAACTGCATATATCACAACCTGCGATATCTAAAACAATTAAAAATTTAGAACAAGACTATAAAACAACGCTGTTCATTAGAAAAAGAAACTCCATTGAATTGACTCAAGAAGGAAAGTCATTCCTTATTTATGTCAATAAAATTTTAGCTATTTATGCTGAAATGGATGAGCAATTTCTACATAAAAATGATACGTTTCCAGAATATATAAATTTTGGAGTTAGCACGACCTTGTCCAATTACATAATCCCTAAAGTCGTTGCTAAGTTTAGAATTCAATTTCCTCAAACTAAGTTTAATATCACTAGTAATAATTCTGAAACCATTGAACATCTAATTTTAAATGAAGACATTGATTTTGGAATTACAGAAGGTAGTAGCAGTAACCCCAAATTACAATTCAAAAAATTTATTAAAGATGAAATAGTACTTGTTACTAATGCCAATAATCCATCATTCCCCAAAGGAAATATAGACCTTAAAACCTTACAAAACATTCCAATAATTGAGCGCGAAAATGGCTCAGGAACGAAAATGATTATTGATACCTTTTTATCCCAAAATAATATCGCACAACTCAACAGTGTAGTAGCCTTCAACAGCACTGAAGCGATTAAGAACTATTTATACAATTCAGATCATTATGCACTTCTATCAATTCATTCCATAAATGATGATTTAATCAATAATAAACTCAAAATAATAGACATTAAAGATTTAAGCATCGAAAGGTGGTTTTACTTTGTTAAACGAACAGGATATCTTTCCAACACCTTAGAGTACTTTGAAAAGTTCATAAGACTTAACTATAACTTTTAGTTATCCTTAAGAACAATTTAATATGCTAAACAGTTATTAAAGCAATCTACTTTTGTATCAAATAATACAAATGATATGAACGTTGTTTTTTCAAAAGCTGTTTACTTACTTATTATTAGTACGGCAGTATTAGGAGTTATAACCAGTCCTACAGCATTAATTCTCGGGTTTATATATACCATAGTTTTTAATAACCCCTTTAAAGCATATAGTCATAAAGCTATTCATTCCTTTTTAAAGATATCAGTGGTAGGTCTAGGGTTTGGGATGTTAATTACAGAAACCATTGAAACTAGTAAAGCTGGCTTAAGCTTAACCTTCTATTCAATAATTCTAACGGTTTCCTTAGGATTATTACTCACACGTCTCCTAAAACTAGATATAAAGTTAGGCTATCTTATTACCTCCGGAACCGCTATTTGCGGTGGTAGTGCAATAGCTGCCATTTCACCAGTTATTAAAGCCAAAAGTAAAACCATAAGCATTGCTTTAGGTATTGTCTTCCTGTTAAACGCTATAGCCCTATTTGTATTTCCTGCAATCGGTCATTTCCTCAACTTATCGCAAGAACAATTTGGTTTATGGTGTGCTATTGCAATTCACGATACAAGTTCGGTGGTAGGGGCTTCGCTGGGCTATGGAGAAGAAGCATTACGCATAGCAACAACGGTAAAACTATCGAGAACCTTATGGATTATTCCCTTATCTATTTTTTCTATGTTCTGGTTTAAAACCAAAGGCGAAAAGATAAAAATCCCCTACTTCATTATATTTTTTATTGCTGCAATTATGGTGAACAGTTATCATATTCTACCCGAAACAACCACTAACTTTATAGTTTTAATGTCTAAACGATTATTAATTGTCACCTTATTTATTGTGGGCTCTACCATTTCTATTAAAGATTTAAAATCTACAGGATTCAAACCCATAATATTAGCACTTACGCTATGGGTTTTTATTTCAATAATATCACTAGTCTATATCTTAAACTAAAACGCGTACAACTTCTAATGTTTTGTTTAGTGAAGTTTTAAAATAAGCTTAGCTGTTCTTTTCTGTTTTTATTTGCTAAATTAAATCCTAAACACATAACTTTACTTCCCCTAAACAATATGCTGTTTATAACTGAAAGTCAGAACTAAATGAAAACTAAATGTTTAAACATCAAGGTAAAAGCAGAGCATTAGAACACAACTTAAGAATTGCTACTTTTTTATCCTTTGTAGCAGGAGTTGTAAATGTGACAGGATTTTTATACTTCAAACAATTAACAACAAATATTACTGGCCATTTTGCGCTATTTATTAATGATGTTCACAATTTAGAATTTTGGAAAGGAACCATTTATTTCCTTTATATTTTCTCCTTTCTATTTGGATCGTTTTTTTCAAGTTTTCTTATTGAAAAATTTAGTGAAAATAAAAAACTCAACATTTTTGTAATACCAACAATAATTGAATGTTTTATCTTAACATCAATAGCGGTAGTCAGTAATTTTACCATAATAAAATACCCTGATTTAATTGTTTGTTTGTTATTATTTGCAATGGGGCTTCAAAATTCGTTTGTTACAAAAATTTCCAATGCCATTGTGAGAACTACGCATTTAACGGGCTTGTTTACAGACTTGGGCATTGAACTATCACAATTATTCTTTCCTGAGTCGCATCCCAATAGAGAAAAGATAAAAGAAACGATTACGCTTAGAATTTATATCATTTGTTTCTTTTTTCTAGGCGGACTCATCGGAGGCTTTTTTTACTCGAGACTCAATCTAAAATTAAACACCCTTATTTTAGGAGCGATTGTGTTATTAATTAGTTTATTTTATGATGATATGAGATACCAATTAATCATAACCAAACGAAAGTATAAACAAAAGAAAAATCGTTAAATAACAAATCCAGCAAGACATAATTCCCTTAGTACTTGCTTTACAACGCAATTGTACTACCGTACAAACCTCCCTGAAGTATTGCCATCTATAATCGCTTTAACCTCTTCAACATTGGTATAATTTACATCGCCTTCATAAGTATGCTTTAGCGCACAAGCCGCACTTGCAAACTGCATGGCTTTAAAGTCATCATATTGCTGTAATCCATAGATCAACCCTGCAGCAAAGGCATCTCCTGTACCGATTCGGTCTACAATATGGGTAATATCTAAATCCTCAGTTTCTCTAAATTCCGTACCATTCCACATACGTGCTCTTATTTTATGCCATGAAGAATTTAAAGAGGTTCTAATCTTATCAAAAACTTTTTCAATGCTTGGAAAAGTTTCCATCAATATTTTACTTGCTTCTAAGAACTCCTCATTAGTATAACCATAAGTTGTCCCCAATACTTCATTCATCTCATTAATACCTCCAATAAAAATATTAGAATAATGTAATAATTCTATTAAAGCCTCCTTGGGGTCTTGTCCGTATTTCCATAAACCACTACGGTAAGTAGGATCCGCAGAAACAATCATCCCCTTGCCTATTGCCAATACTAAACCTTCTTTAAGGGTATCATAAGCTCCTTTTGATAACGCAGGTGTAATGCCTGTCCAATGCATCCATTTACTGTTTTCTAAAGCCGACTCCCAATCGACCATACAAGGTGCGATTTCAGAAAATGACGAGTGCGATCTGTTGTACGAAATAGCACTTGGCCGCATAACGGCTCCTACTTCTAAAAAATAAACTCCCAAAGGCCGTTTAGAAAATACTATAGATGATGTGTCTACACCAAACTTTCGAATATAAGACAAGGCTGTTTCTCCGATAAAATCATCAGAAACTGCACTAATATGCTTTACCGTTCCACCAAAATTGGCAATAGAAATACCAACGTTTAATTCGGTACCTCCAAAGTAAAATTCTACCGTGTTAGATTGTATAAATTTTTTATTTCCTCGTGGCGAAATACGCATTAACACTTCTCCGAATGTAATAATTTGACTCATAGTTTGAAATTTAACCTATAGCTCTTAAAATTAAATAATTAATTTAAGACCTCCTTTTAAAGATAAAAGATACTGACTTAAATTTATTTGAATGCATTTAAAGCCTATATTGTTTAAATATTTTTAAACCAAGTTAAAATAGAACCATATGGAATTCAAAAACATAGAAACCCAACGCCTTATCCTTAGACTGATTAATCGTGAAGATACTGCGGATTTTTTTGAATTAGACTCTAATCCAAATGTTCATATTTTTCTTGGTAACAAACCGGTTAAGACGATTGCAGCATCTGAAGCCATGATTGCAAATATCTTACAACAATATAAAACGAATGGTGTTGGCCGTTTGGCTATAATAGAAAAGCATACGAATGCATTTATAGGTTGGGCTGGACTTAAATATGAAGAAGTGCTCAGAAAAGAATTCAACTATTATGATATAGGCTACCGACTTAAAGAACAATTTTGGGGCAAGGGTTATGCTACTGAAGCTGCCATGGCTTCTTTAGAATATGGCTTTAACAATTTAAAGCTAAGAGAAATTGGTGCGGCAGCAGATGCAAAACATAGCGCTTCAAACGCTATTCTTAAAAAAATAGGAATGCAACCTTCTGGCACATTCGAATATGAAGGGGTATTGTGTAACTGGTATCTAAAGCAAAATCCATTCAATGAACTATAAACATCAAAAAAAAATGTCATTCTGAACACCGTTGAAACTTATAATTATTAATGCTTTCAACAGTGTTCAATATGACACTTCTATCAAAATAAACTTAGTAGTATAGCCGTTAAACGCTTGTTAGTCTATTCCAATTCTAATTTAAAGTTAATTGGGATACTGTAAGGTACACCTACGTTTCTATCGCGTTGTCTACCTGGTATCATTTTTGGCAATAAGTTAATGATACGTTCGGCTTCAGTTTCTAAGAGTTGATCAGGTCCTCTACTTTTAACTTTAGTAACCTCTCCGTTTTTATCTATTAAAAAGAACACATAAACTTTACCATCAATATTAAGATCTGCTGCAGCTTGAGGGTATCTAAAGTGTTTTTGTAAATGTTCTTGTATTTTACGTTCAAAACACGCTTTCAACTCTGCATTATTACCTGTACATCCCGGAAATTGAGGTACTTTTTCTATGACTGCAAAAGGAACTTCTATATCTTCTTCTACTTCCTCTACAGCGACGTCTTCAATACCTACTTCACGATCGTCTATAATATCATCTTGTCCTATCTCTGTACTTTGTATCACACTCTCTTCAACGTCTTCAACATCTTCAACAATGCTAATAACCTCAGTGACGACTTGTTGTTGCGGAGGTGGTGGCGGTGGTAATACATCAATAACGGTAATCGGAATATCTTCATCAAACTGATCTTCTAACATTAAAAGGTCAATTTTAACATCGTCTTTTTCGTAAGTCTTATGTTCTAATCCTATATATGTTATAAGCAACATTACGTTTAAGCCAACAGCAAAAAATAAACTGCTGTTTCGACCTACATTGGCTTTTGGGTTTTTTTTGAGTTCCATGACGTTTAATTTTGTTATATAAAATTACGCATCATTACCCTAAAAAATTATGACTTATATCATGTTTCACTTAGAATCAACACCTTAAGCTTTATAGGGTATCTAATTGATTATCATTTCCATCTTCACTTATGGTCCAAAAGAAACCTACAAAAAAGAACTGATCGGCTGCTGGAGTTAAAGCGCGTCTATTAAATTGTCCATTAAAATCTGGTGTATTTGCATATTGGTAACCATTAATATTTTTAAAGCCTAATACATTATTGACAGAAAAATATAAGATCTTTTGTGGGCTTAATACATACGCCCAATTAACACTTAAACTATTGAATGCTTTTGTGCGCTCACTTAATAATGCATTAGTATTAGGATTGGTATAGGGACGACCTGAAGAAAACCCATAAGATAATCCTACTTGGCTTTTCCAATTTTCAATCCAATATTTACCAACAATAGATAAGTTATGGTTTGTAGCATAACTTGGCTGTGCAGCAGTTGTATAGTTTTTATAATCGCGTTCTGTATCTAAATAAGAATAACTCACCCAATAATCTACTGCTTTTATACTCGTATTATCTCTCCAAAAGAAATCAACTCCTTGTGCATAACCTTGTCCTGATGTATTAAAATTGCTATCAAACTGCGTAATATCCGTATCAAACTTTACTAAATTGTCATAATCCTTTCTGTAAGCCTCTGCTCTAAATAGTTTACCATCATTAACATACTGATAGTTAAATATATAATGTGATGTCTTTTGTGCTCTTAAATCTTGATTAAACTTTAAAACATTGCTATTGGGATTCTGAAAAAAGTTACCGTAAGCTAAAGAAAACTGTCCGTTTTTAGAGCTTTTATAAGCCAATGCGGCTCTAGGGGCCACATCTGTAGTATTAAAAATTGAGCTATGGTCTGCTCGCACTCCAATCTTTAACGCCAAGGCTTTAGAAAAAATGACATCTGCTTCTGTAAATCCAGCGGTTATATTATTGTTAAAGCCATAGCTTTCGTCAATAAAACTTTCCTTATAATTTTCCTTAAAATCCGTAATAAACTGTTCGGCACCGAAACTCAATTTAAACCGACTATTAAATCGTTTTTTTAATTTCAACTTTAAATGAGCGGAATTCTCAGTATCATCAATCTCACTGGTTTGAATGCCTATCTTATTTTTAGCATAAGTATAACTCACGCCTGAAGTTAAGGTCCAATTATGTCCTAAAACACCTTTATAAGATGTATTGAGATAGAAGTTATTATTCTTCAATTTAAAATCGATGCCTTCTTCATAATTAATATCTTCTTGATTTAATTCAAACTTTGTAGCATCAAAAGCGGCATAAAATTTTAACATGCCATTATTTAGTTTTTGTCTAAAAACAGTTTCACCTTGCGCTCCAGAAACAGGAGTTTTCCAATCGTTCTTATCCTCAAAAACGGCTAAATAAGGAGCCAGATTAATATAACTCGCACTAAAACTTAAAGACGATTTATCCCATTTCTGTGTATTACCTATACTTGCTCCAACACTCATAATACCAATATCGGTCTTCTCTTGGTCTGGTTCGTCAATGGTATTTAGAAGTAATACACTCGATAGCGCTTGCCCGAATTCTGAAGAATACCCTCCTGTTGAAAACGTAATACCATCAAATAAAAATGGCGAATAGCGACCACGTGTTGGCATATTATTAGTCGTTGGTGTATACGGTGTAAACACACGAATACCATCTATAAAAATTTGAGTTTCATCTGCATGACCTCCACGAACAAATAAACGTCCATCCTCTGCCACATTTGACGTTCCTGGCAGAGTCTGTAAGGCTCCTAAAAAATCACCTAAGGCACTTGCCGTCGTAACAACATCTAACGGTTTTAAAACAGAAACCTTAGAATTATCACCTGCTTCAAAAGTACCAGCACTAATAATTACAGTATCTAAGGATTCAACGTCTTCTCGTAATTTAATTTGAAGGCTTGAAAATTTAGAAACATCTCCGATAATTGTTTTAGTTTCAAAAGACAAAAAAGAAATCATTAAGGTTTGTACACCTTTTTCATCAGTAGAAAACGAAAATTTACCATGTACATCGGAAGTGTCGCCATCATAAGTCCCCTCTAAATACACATTGGCACCAATAATAACTTCACCTTTATGATCTGTTACTTGTCCTGAAATGGTAGTTTGTCCAAACGTAATTATACTTATAAAGAGTGTAATGATTGTAACTAGCATTTTACCCACCACATTTCTATGGTTCTTTAGGTATTTGTAAGTCTGTGGTTTCATAATGTGATTGGTCATTAAAGTTCGTTTTTGTTGATGAGACAAATTTGACCGATTTTTAAACCGTTATGAATTCTATTGTACTGAACTGTACCATATCAATGACGAATTGAATATATTTGGTTCTGTCCATAAAACAGTCTGACTTAAAACCAACAAATATGTTAACGCCTACCGAAAAACAATTCAGCCTTCTCTTCTTTATAATTGTACTTGTTGAACTTGTAACAGGAAGTATAACATGGCTAAACAGCATCCATTACATAGCCAAACCTGCAATTGTGATTAGTCTTATTGTTTTGTTTTTAAGAACATCTGAATCACTTCCTAAGGCCATAAAACGGACAACGCTATTGGCACTCGCCTTTTCCGTTTTAGGAGATGTATTATTGATGTTTGTAGACCAATCACTTCACTTTTTCACATTGGGATTGGTTGCCTTTTTAACGGCTCACGTGATGTATGTTCTTGTATTTTTAAAACATAGAAACAAGCAAAAATCAGCGTTAGGATTCATAGCCGTATTGCTCGTTTATGCAGCGAGCTTATTCTATTTTTTAAATGGAAATTTAGGAGAACTATTTATTCCTGTTCTTGTCTATATGTTGGTCATATTAAGTATGGCCACAACGGCATATTTAAGAAAAGACCAAGTGAATATACTCAGTTATGGCCTCGTTTTTTTAGGAGCCTTATTATTTATGGTGTCAGATAGTATTTTGGCTCTTAATAAGTTCTATGCACCACTCAGCTATTCCAACTACAGCATAATGATCACCTATGCCTTAGCCCAATATTTAATTGTGATTGGGATTTTAAAACTAAAACATGA
Organism: Winogradskyella sp. PC D3.3; assembly: GCF_054366245.1. Classification (NCBI taxonomy): domain Bacteria; kingdom Pseudomonadati; phylum Bacteroidota; class Flavobacteriia; order Flavobacteriales; family Flavobacteriaceae; genus Winogradskyella; species Winogradskyella sp. PC D3.3. Next base: position 3,206,892 of record NZ_CM135962.1, read on the forward strand.
AGTCATTCTAAAGTAACTGCTCCGTTAAAGAATTATTGAAACATTTCAAATACACCAACGATAATATTACCACTTATTTTTTAAAGGGCCTGATTATAAGTCGTGCGGCTTTATCAAAATTGATATAATTATAGGTCCAATTAAACAGTACAATAACGCGATTTCTAAAACCTACTAAAGACATCAAGTGTACAAACATCCAAATAAACCAAGCAAAGAAGCCTCCAAATTTATAATGCTTTAAATCTACAACCGCTTTATTTCTACCAATAGTTGCCATGGAACCTTTATCTTTATAAACAAAGGGTTTCAAAGGTTTATTTTCTATTAATCGCAATAAGTTTTTCCCTAATAAATTACCTTGTTGTATGGCAGGTTGTGCAACTTGAGGATGCCCTTTAGGATATGCTTCAGAAGCCATTAAAGCAATATCTCCAACGGCAAAAATATTAGCGTAATCTTCTACTTGATTAAATTGGTTGACTTTATAACGGTTTGCTCCGGCTATTACAGCCTCTGCTTTTAAACCTTGTACTGGAGCACCAGTAACACCTGCTGCCCAAATTAAGGTTTCAGATTCCATTGTTAAATCTGAATTTGTTGTTACTGTTAAGCCATCATAATGCTTTACAAAAGTGTTACAATGTATTTTAACGCCTAATTTATTTAAAAACTTAGTTGCTTTTTTTGAAGCATGTTCACTCATTGGTGGCAATACACGACTTGCACCTTCTAATAAATGAATGTGCATATCATCAGGATTCAAATCGTGATAATCGCGTGGTAATATATTATTTTTTAATTCTGCTATGGCGCCAGCGAGCTCTACTCCGGTTGGCCCTGCTCCTACAATCACAAAATTAAGAAAGGCTTCCCGTTCTTCTTTAGAATCGGCAATAGCTGCTTTTTCAAAATTTTGTAAAATCAAACTTCGTATATCTAAAGCTTGAGGCACGGTTTTCATCGGCATACTAAAAGATTCAATAGCCTTATTACCAAAATAATTCGTTTTTGTTCCTGTTGCAATAACCAAGTAGTCATAACTTAAAGGGCCAATAGACGTAATGATTTCATTCTTTTCTGGTAGAATTTGCTCAACCTCAGTCAATCGAAAAAACGTTGTATTATGCTTTTTTATAATCTTTCGTAGCGGATACGCAATAGAATCGGGCTCTAAACCCGAACTCGAAACTTGATACAATAAAGGTTGAAATGTATGGTAATTGCGCTTGTCTATTAAAACGATTTGAACATTTTTATTAGCTAAAGATTTTGCTAAATTTATACCTGCAAAACCTCCACCGATAATTACTATTCTTGGTAGATTGGACTGTGGAATATTCATTAAAATAAGAGTTGTAATTTCGCTTGCAAAAATACAAATTATCAAAACTAAAACAGGTTTTTAAAACAATAGTTGAAAAATTTTGTAACAAAATAGAAATACTTACTACTAATTAGATAACCAACCAATTTCATCAATTGAACAAAGAACTAGAACATAGTTTTGTAGAACAGTTGCAAAAGCATCAAAACATTGTGCATAAGGTGTGCCGTTTGTACACTAACAATGCTGATGCGCATAACGATTTGTTTCAAGAAATTACCATACAATTATGGAGAGCGTTTCCAAAATTTAGAGGTGATGCTAAATTTAGCACTTGGATGTATCGTGTAGGGTTAAATACCGCAATTACGTTATACAGAAAATCGAAAAGACGCATTACCACACAAGATTTTGATGCTGTACAATTTAAAATTAAAGCTGAAGAATATGACGATACCGAAGAACAACAATTAAAACTCTTATACCAAGCTGTACATCAACTAAATGACATCGAAAAAGCCTTAGTATTCTTGTATTTAGAAGACAAAGATTACAGAGAAATCAGCGCGACTCTTGGGATATCAGAAGTGAATGCACGAGTGAAGATGAATCGCGTTAAAAAGAAATTAAAAACCATACTAAATCCGTAAGATTATGGATGAATTAGAACTATTAAAGAAAGATTGGAATAAATCCGAGAATCAATATAAATCATTTTCAGATAGTGATATCTATAAAATGAGTCATAAAAAATCGTCTAGCATTGTAAAAACATTATTCTATATAAGTGTTGCAGAGTTAGGATTTTGGATACTTATAAATTTTCTACCCTTTGTACTTTCAGACAGAATGAAAGCACAATTAGAAGAAATGAGTCATAGTTGGGTGTACATAGCTTTAAATATATTAAGCTATGCAGTTATCGTTCTCTTTGTTTATTTACTTTGGAAAGCTCATAAAGCAATTTCTGTAACAGACAACGCAAAGAAACTGATGGAGAGCATATTAAAGACTAGAAAAATTATTAAGTATTATGTGCTTTATAATTTGTTTATAGCATTAATTAGTATTCCTGTAAGCCTCTATTTTTCTATAAATGAGCATCCTGAAATTTCTGAAAAACTAGCAGAAGCTTCCTCTACTCAATTATTTATAATGACTTTAATTGGACTAGGTCTTACGGCTCTTTTTATACTATTAATTTGGGTGTTTTACAGATTAATTTATGGTATTTTAATTAAACGCTTAACCAAAAATTATAACGAATTAAAGAAACTAGAAGTATAGAAAACCTTAATAATAGTAAAGGCTGACAACTAAAATATCTACCACTCATAACAAAGAAGACCTCGACTTTCGTCGAGGTCTTCTTTGTTTATCTCACTTCACATGAAATTAAGATAATATATAACAGGTGTTACAAGATTTAAGTCTGTATTATTGGATCTTAAGAGTAAAAGACACAAAATAGCACTTACATATTTCGCAATTCTTTATTTAAGCGCTCATTCTCTTCTAACACATCTTGTGGTATTACTTTTAAGAATGAAGGATGTTGCTCAATAGCATACTCTATTTTTTCAACAATACTAGCTATAGATTCATTTTCATAATCTATGTCTAGAGGTTCTTTTATCTCAAAAGTTTGAAAAATATTTTTCTTTTTAATTCGCAGTCCCTTTTTATCAAACGATCGTCTAAAACCATCAATAACAATTGGCACTACAATAGGCTTATAGGTTTTAATAATATGAGCCGTTCCTTTTCTAATCGGTTTAAAAGGAGTCGTTGTTCCTTGCGGAAACGTTACCACCCAACCATCATCTAAAGCGGTTTTTATCATGGTAATATCACTCATTTTAACCTGTCGGTTTATATCTTTGCCTTTTGAACGCCAAGTTCGCTCAATACTAATAGAGCCTGTATAAGCAAATATTTTAGGAAGTATACCCGATTTCATAGTCTCCTTAGCCGCAACATAATACATATTCAACTTCGGATTCCACAAATAGCCTACGTTTTTAATGTTATCTAATCGTCCGCTTAAACTAGCGTTAAACACGTGAAACATAGCAATAACATCAGCAAAGTACGTCTGATGATTAGAAATAAACAACACATTCGTATCCGGAAGATTCTTAATAATCTCAGAACCTTCTATTTGTAAATCATTAAATCCTCTAAAACGTCGGTGCGTAAAAGCACCAAGAATTCTAATGAGCCATTTTTTTACCCAAAGTATATGTCCGAAAGGATTTCTTTTGAATAATCCCATAGTTAATTTTTCAAATTTTGTCAATTACAAATGTAACCATTAAGTTAAATTATAAAACTTGTTTTAACAAGTCTTTTATTTCTCCAAGCATCATTGCTGTGGCTCCCCAAACAATATGACCATTTAAAACAAACGCAGGTACATCAACATCGACATCAAAAGAGGTTGGCACTGTTGCAGTTATCGTATTCTGATCGTTTAAAAAATCAACAAGTTTAACTTCTATAATGTCTTCAACTTCTTCATCTTGTTTTACAAAAGTTAAGTTATGTTCTGAAATCCCAATAAAAGGATGAACCATAAAGTTACTTGGTGGTATATACAACGGAGACATGGTTTTTAAAACTTTAAAATCCAAATGATTAACTCCTATTTCTTCTTCAGTTTCTCTAATTGCTGTACGCATTAAATCATTGCAATCCTCTTCTTCATATTTACCTCCAGGAAAACCCACTTGGGCAGAATGGACTCCTTTATAAGTTTTACGAAGTATTAAAACCAACATGGTTTCATTAGTAGAATTAGGATAAAACAAAGCCATGACTCCTGCCCTTCTTGCAGTTTCGGACTTCGTTTTCATTTGTTCGGCCAACTCCAAACGATATGGTGGAGACATTTTTACGTGCGAATCTTCGCCAGAAAGTTCTAGATGTTTTATTTTTACTACAGATTCTAAAAACGAATTAAAAAGCATTTATGAGATTTCTATTACTATTTCCGTTGACTTTCGGAATTGGATTATTACTTCTGAGTTGTGAAGATAAACAAACTTCAAAAAAAACAAATACTACGGTCGTAAAAGATTCTGTAATCTCGGAACATAATGTTCATCCCCAAAAACAAACCGCTACAGAATTCCCTTTACTTACAGATGCTAATGCTATGGAATTCTTTTTAAACTACGAAAAGGAAAACAAAGAATACAAAGCACGAATCACTACAGATTTCGGAATTATAGAAATTGAACTCTACGATAAAACCAAATTCCACAGAGCAAATTTCGTTTACCTTACCAAACGTCAATATTTTGATGGTACCCAGTTTTATAGAGTAGTAAAGAATTTTGTCATCCAAGGAGGCAGTAGCGATGACTATAACATTGCTAAAAGACGACAAAAAATAGGAAAATACTTATTACCTCCAGATACCAAACGCGGCTATACACACAAACGTGGCGCGATTTCTATGCCTAGTAGCGAGATTGAAAATGCCTATAAATTGGCCTCTCCTTTTCAGTTCTTCATTATTCAACGTGAAGATGGAGCCCATTATTTAGATGGTGAGTATACCGTTTTTGGCGAAGTCACAAAAGGCATGGATGTCGTAGATCAAATTAATGCTGTTAAAACAGACGAAGGAGATTGGCCTTTACATAATGTTTATATTAGAAAAGTTGAATTGATTGAGTAACGCATATTGCGTAAATAACGTTAAGATATTACTTGTTTTTTTAGCCTTATTTAAGCCTATATAATCCCTGTAATCTTAGAGTGATTACCTTCAAAAAATTATAAAATATTTAAGAGAGTTTATTCCTATTTTCAGTATTTTGATGACTTGATAAAACAGCAACCATTATTCATAAACTAAACAATTAATTATGATTTCTAATTCCCTTAGAGCAACCTTAATTTGTAGCATTGTCCTTTTTTCAAGTTGTAAAGAAGACATCAAAAAACCCACAGAAAAAAACATGAGTGATAATGTATTAATCCAAGAATGGACAGGACCTTACCAAGGTGTTCCTGCTTTTGATAAAGTTTCTGTTGAAGCTATAAAACCTGCAATGGAAGAAGCCATGAAGCTTAACCTTGCCGAGATTGAAGCTATTGCTAACAACACCGAACCTGCCACCTTTGAAAACACTATTGTGGCCATGGAAAGTGCTGGTAAAGCATTGAATAGAGTCTTTGCCTATTATGGTGTTATGGGAAGCAACGTCTCCTCAGCAGAATTTAGAAAAGTACAAGCCGAATTAGCACCAAAACTTTCAGATTTTAGGTCTCAAATTTCACAAAACGAAAAATTATTCCAACGTATAAAAACGGTTTATGAAGCGTCTCAAAAAACACCTTTAGAACCGCAAGCACAACGTGTAGTTGATTTAACCTACAAGCAGTTTGAAATGAATGGAGCAAATTTAAATGCCGAAAAGAAAAAACGCTATGCCGAAATCAACAAAGAATTATCATCGCTTTACACCGATTTCGCAAACAATGTACTGCACGATGAAGAAAACTACATCACCTATTTAAACAAAGATCAGTTAGGTGGTTTAGCTGAAGGCTTTATTAAATCTGCTGCTAAAATTGCTACAGATAAAGGTGAAGACGGAAAATACGCCATTACCAATACACGCTCATCAATAGATCCCTTCCTTACCTACTCTACAGAACGCGAATTACGTAAGCAAGTTTGGGAAAACTACTACTCTAGAGGAGATAACGGAGACCAATACGACAATAACAAAATCATTGCTCAAATTTTAAAATTACGTAAAGAACGTGTGGGCTTAATGGGCTATGATAATTATGCCGAATGGAGATTACAAGACCGTATGGCAAAAACGCCAGAAAACGCAATGGATCTAATGATGGCCGTTTGGCCAGCTGCCACCGCAAGAGTTAAAGAAGAGGTGGCAGATATGCAAACTGTTGCTAACGAACTTGGAGATAACATAAGCATAGAACCATGGGATTATAGATACTACGCAGAAAAAGTGCGCAAAAAGAAATACGATTTAGATAGCGACGAAGTAAAACAATACCTACAGTTAGATAAACTAACAGAAGCCATGTTCTTTACCGCTGGCGAATTGTTTAATTATAAATTTACACCAGTAGCAGAAGGTACTGTTCCTGTGTTTCATGAGGATGTGAAGGTTTGGGAAGTTACCGATAAAGATTCTGGTAAACATATTGGTTTATGGTATTTAGATCCTTTTGCACGCGAAGGCAAACGCTCTGGCGCTTGGGCAACAACCTATAGAAGTTCAGATTCTTTTGAAGGCGAAAAAAATGTGTTAGCCTCTAACAATTCCAACTTTGTTAAACCAGCACCAGGAGAAGCGGTTTTAGTATCTTGGGATGATGCCACAACGTTTTTCCATGAATTTGGTCATGCCCTTCACTTCTTTTCTGCCGATGTAAAATACCCAACCTTAAATGGAGGTGTTAGAGATTACACAGAATTCCAATCGCAATTATTAGAACGTTGGTTATCTACAGACAAAGTTATCAATCAATTTTTAGTGCATTATAAAACGGGAGAACCAATTCCTGCGTCCTTAGTTGAAAAAATAAAGAAAGCCTCAACATTTAATCAAGGGTTTGGAACAACTGAATATTTAGCTTCGGCTTTAATTGATATGAAGTTACACTTAGCAGATCCAACAGATATTGATATTGATAAATTTGAACGCGAAACACTTGACGAATTAGGCATGCCTAAAGAACTACCAATGCGTCACAGAACACCGCAATTTGGTCATGTCTTTTCTGGTGAAGGCTATGCTACAGCGTATTATGGCTATATGTGGGCAGATGTACTAACTAGTGATGCTTCTGAAGCCTTTAGAGAAGCCGAAGGTGGTTTTTATGATAAAGCCGTTGCAGATAAATTGGTGAAATATTTATTTGCACCACGCAACGCTATGGATCCAGCAGAAGCCTACAGAAAATTTAGAGGTCGCGATGCTAAGATTGAAGCTCTCATGAGAGACCGAGGATTCCCTGTGCAGAAGATTTAAAAATTAAAAAGCACGCTTATCCATGTTCATTTAATGGATAAGCGTATTTTTTATATGGATATAACCCGTTGGCAGTAATGCAAATACAGACAGCAATTGAATATTGACTTACAACACAAAAAGAAGATAATTACGAATGAATTGGATACTATTAATAATTGCCGGATTATTTGAAGTAGCTTTTGCAGCTTGTCTTGGAAAAGCAAAAGAATCAACAGGAATTGAAACAACTTATTGGTACATAGGATTCTTGATTTGTTTAGGAATAAGTATGTTTCTTCTTGTAAAGGTGACTCAACAACTACCGATAGGAACTGCATATGCAGTTTGGACAGGGATTGGTGCTGTAGGAACAGTTTTGATTGGAATTCTAATTTTTAAAGAACCAGCGACATTTTGGCGACTATTTTTCATTATGACATTAATTGCCTCAATTATCGGACTAAAAGTAGTCTCAAATTAATCGGACTTTGAAAAAACAAAAGCACATACTGCCAACAATGTATATAAAAAAATAGGTAAAATAGTAGTAAAGTTAAGGCTATTATCAGGTATCAAACTTTAAGCTTACCGAAAGTTTCGTGCTTCGAAATCGCCTACTTTTCATTTACTAAACGTTGGGAACAAACTAAAAAAACATCGAACTTCAAACAAAAACACGAATTCATTTTTATATATCGAAAATTATAGATGGGTTTACATCATGAATTTGAAGATAGCCACAGAAATTGGTAAATGTTTATCAAACCAAATTAGATTTCAGATTATGGAATGGCTGAAAGAACCAGAATAAACGTTCCACCATACAAAACATTAAAGCATTACAATGATGGTGTTTGCATTACTTATATTCAAGAAAAAACGGAATTATCTCAATCTACAATTTCAACTTATCTGACTAATAATATGGAAACATGCAGCCTTTTAATATCAACAAGACAGGGAAAATGGTCTTATTTAAAAAGGAACGAAAAGACAATTAAGGAATTTACAGATTTTCAACATAAAAAAATTTAGACTATGCAAATATTTGAACTTCATTAGAGGACTTTTAATAACGATAAACTGTGATTACTACAATGCCATTCCTCCATTTGTAACCAATTTACTTTGGAGCGTGATTACTACTTAAATCATTTACAAATTGAGAAATAAAAAGGAAACTTGTAACAAAACTCAATGTTTAACTTAAAAAATACAAACAATGAAAATTTTAATAATTGGAGGAAATGGAACAATCGGAAAAAGGGTCGTTTCCCATTTCAAAGACAAGAACAAAATACTAATTGCTGGACGAACCAAAGGAGATGTGACTGTTGATATTGCTGATAGTAGTTCAATAAACTCTATGTTTGAAAAGACTGGAAGGTTAGATGCTATTATTTGCATTGCAGGCGAGGCAAAATGGGATGATTTTGATAAACTTACCGAAGGTGATTATTATATCGGACTGAAAAGTAAACTAATGGGACAAGTTAATCTTGTACGTATTGGACAAAATTATCTAAATCCAAATGGTTCAATAACTTTATCTACAGGAATTTTAGCAGATGACCCAGTTGTAAAAACAGCGAGTGCATCAATGGTAAATGGGGGAATCCATAGTTTTGTAAAAGCGGTTGCACTGGAAATTGAAAACGGAATTAGAGTAAATGTAGTTTCTTCCGGAATGGTCGAAGATGCTTATGAAAAGTACAAAGATTATTTCCCTGGACACAATCCGATACCAATGAAAAAAGTAATTAACGGATATGTAAGAAGTGTAAACGGAAAAGGAAATGGCGAAATAATAAGAATTTACGACTGAAACAAAGCCTGTTGCCAACACCTAAGATAATCCATTGCTAGTGCTGGCTTACTTACGAAAACACTAGCGGATTTTCTAGCTGGTTTTTATTTGCTAAATTAAGTACTTAATCATGCACAACAACGTTAGGGATAATACAGTGAAATTACCTACAGAACACACTTTTTGTCAAAAAAATACTAAGTATAAGAACTTAGAATGGCAATAACAAAGTGAGATTGCATTCAACTTTAGATTATAAAACACCTAATACGGTACATAAATTATCAGCTTAAATCAATTTTAACCTATAGCCATAGTTTAGGATAAGACAGGAAAAAAACACTCCTAAATAGAACATATTAAGTTTTTTTGACTAAATTTGTTGACTAATCAACATTATTAAAATGGAAAAGTTTGTATTTACAGATTCGGTGGGCTATTTAACAACCACTATTTCTAGAATATTACAACAAAAGTTACAGGCTAGATTTAAAAACACAGGTCTTAATACAACTCCTGAACAATGGCGTTTATTAGTTTTAATTTCTAATGAAGGAGAAATGAATCAAAGCAGACTTGCTGAGTTACAACATAAAGATAGAGCTGCTATAAAACGATTAATAGATCATCTTGAAGTAAAAAAACTAGTAATTCGAAAATCGGGACAGGATTCAAGATCATACATTATTACACTAACTCAAGAAGGTAAAAAGGTGGTTCAAGTTTTTAATAAAGCCTCTAAAGAAACTGTAAAAGAAGCGCTTAGTTGTTTTACAGAAACAGAAGCAAAAAAATTAAATCTACTTCTTAATAAATTACTGAATAATATTAGTTAAAAAAATTTAACTCAACTGTTGACTAATCAACATTTGTAAAGAAACAAATATGAATAATAACAAACCCTTAGAAATAACGTTGCTGTTGGCAAGTATGCTAACCATGTTAGCTAACGCAATCATTGCCCCTTCTTTGCCCGCAATAAGTAGTGCCTTTGACACGGTAGAAAATGTTGAAGCTTTAACAAAATTAATGCTCACACTACCGGCTCTAACCATTGCTATCATAGCTCCTTTTGCTGGACGCATTATAGACAAACAAGGTAGAATCAAAGTTTTAGTCGTTTCTTTAGTTATTTATACACTTGCAGGAACTTCTGGGCTTTGGCTCAATGATTTATATCTCATATTGTTAGGTCGTATTATTTTAGGTCTTGGAGTTGCTGGTATTATGACGACCACTACTACCTTGGTTGGTGATTATTTTGAAGGGAAAAAGCGAGAACATTTTATGGGTTTACAAGGTGCATTTAATGCTCTTGGCGGGTTACTTTTTATTCCTGCCGCAGGGTTTTTAGCAGATATTAATTGGCACTACACATTTTTGGTATATGGCTTTGCTTTTATTGTTTTACTCTTAGTTCCTTTCTATTTACACGAACCTAAGCATCACCTAAAACACATAGAAAACGAATCCGATTTAAAGGTAGATAACCAAATTTGGCTTGTATATATCAGTTCGTTTTTAACGCTGCTTTTCTTTTATATCATACCTGTTCAGCTTCCTTTTTTATTAAATACCTTTACTGGTGTTAGTGCCAACTTAGTAGGTGTAGCCATCGGAACAATGATGATATCTTTAGCAATTTCTGCCATGCTTTCTAAAAAAATAAGACAACAACTAAGCTTTTTAAGTATGTATATTTTAGGGTTTATATTGATGGCTTTGGGATATCTTATTATAGGTTTTAGTTCAAGCTATCTTATGGCAATAGTTGGTGTTATCGTAGTTGGTTTTGGTATAGGTTCGCTTATCCCTAATGCTAATTTGTGGATCATGACTTTAGTGCCACCAAAACAGCGAGGAAAATACATTGGTAAATTAACAAGGTTTAATTTTTTAGGAATGTTTATGTCACCCATAGCCATTCAACCTATACAAAATGTCTTAGGGCTTCAACACAGTTTTATAGCGGTTAGTGGGATTTTATTAGTGCTTTCCATTATCTATTTTGTGATAACAAAAAACATATCCAAAACACCATGAAAAAATCAAAAAAGAATACAGGAAACGTCAATAAAACACGTGGGATTTTAGATTTGTTTTTCTTTGTCTTAATGATTCTTGTACTAATTCCACAAAGTACTGGAATAGCTATACATGAATGGTTAAGTTTTATCATCTTATTACCTTTCTTCTTGCATCTAATAGTAAATTGGAATTGGATTGTTACCCATTCTAAAAAGCTATATAAACGAAAACTAAAGTTTGATTACTTTTTCAATTGGCTTTTATATATAGTAATGTTAGTTGTTACACTTTCTGGAATTGTTATTTCTGAAGCTGCCTTACCTTCAATGGGTATTCATTTTAAAATCACTCCTTTTTGGACTATGATACACAATGCTTCTGCAAGTTTATTCATAATTCTTTTAGGTATTCATTTGGCTTTACATTGGAAATGGATTGTAAATACCATTAAAAGGCTACACTTTATATCGGATTTTCATCATCTAAAACAATTGATAAACATCCTTCAAAAACACAAAACAACACTTTTAGTACTGGTCTCTATAAGTGCTATCCTTTCATTAAGTATTTGGCTTATCGGATTTACAAATTGGGCAGAAAATATAAATAGTACTCAAAACAAAACCACAGATTCTCAACAACTACCCAAACAATGGTTCATCTATGTATTGCCATTGGTTAAAGTAGGCGTATTGCTTTGCGTTCCGGCTGTTTTAACCAGACTCATTATTAAAATAAAAACAAAATTTAAAAATTAACAGTATGGCTCTATTAGAAAATATAATGAAAACAATAATGGATAAAGGAGTAATTATATCTAAAGAAAAACTCTCCGAAAGTGTTTATAAAATTCAAATACAAAGTGAAGCTGTAAAAACGATGGACTTTGTACCTGGTTGTTTTATACGTTTAGGTGTGGGCATTGGTAAAAAAGCAAACTCAAAAAAGGATATGGTCAGAAGCTATTCTATTTGGGATATCGATAAAGATTTAAACACCTTTAGTCTTGCCATAGCTACGCATAGCAATGGAATTGGTGCACTATGGGTGGAAGACTGTACGGTTGGAGACAAAGTTTATTACAAAACCAAAACGGGCAAATTTACCGTAGACAATTCTGCAGATAGCTATGTAATGATTGGAGATTTATCTGCATTATCTCATTTATACACTATCAATAGATATTTATCCGAAGATAAAGAGATAGAAAGTATCATTTACAACAAAAACATTGCAGAATTATATTCTGATATAAACAACAATACCCCTTTCAACTTTTACGGCTTAGAGGAGAATAACACGAAAGAAATAATAGCTCAAATCAAAAATGTAATCCCCAAACTTAAAGGTGAAAAGATGGCTTATATTGCTGGAGACAGTAGAGTGTGCATTGCCATAAACCAATATTTAAGAAACGAATTAAAATGGAATACCAAACAAATTAAAACGAAACCTTTCTGGAATCCTAAAAAAAAAGGCTTGGAATAAAAAGGCCCATACCACTAACAATGTAAAAAAAGAATAGCTTGTTAGACATTATAAAACGCTCACTCTAAATAATAAAACCATACCAATAAAAACATATGCTTTTAATAAACGAGCATAAGATTTTTGGTGATCAAAAAATGTTGGTTTTCGAAAACATATCCGTTTCAGAAATTGCTTTCCATTTAGGGTTTGAAGATGCTTCTTACTTCGCAAAACAAAGCACAAACAAAGCCAACCATTCTACAGTACAGCCTAAACAAGACATAAAATCCGTTTCCAAATTCAACAAACCAGTGCATCACATCAAATCAATTATATCCTAAATCCCTCCCCCTTTTTTAAGTAAAACAACAGAAATCAAAAATACAGGTTATAGCATGGTTATAGCGTGCTTATAAAATGTTTATAATAATCTTATCGTAACCTATATCAAGGCTTTATTCGTGATGTACACCCCATAAACACTAATAATATATATAGTAGCCTTACCCTAAACCATAAAAAATTAGCCTTCTCATAAAAAAAACACAAGACTTACACTATTAGCATTCGATTACACATTCAAATACAGCATAAAATAAAGGTTAGATTTTTTTTAGCATGTTCTCAAAATGAACACATTGAAATCAATAACTTTAAAAATCAAACATATAACACTGAATTTAAAGCACATACAATTCACAAGTTTTCAATAATCACAGGTGTTGTTTATGGCGAGTCCCCACCGTTTCATCTAATGAAAATGCAACACCATATTAATCTAAGCAGCATAATAATCTACCTACACATTTTTTTTATATTTGTTTGCTCTGAAACGAAACCAAGCTTATGATTTTTATAGATAATGAAGGCCATACTAACCCTAAATTAAATTTAGCATTAGAAGAGTATGCCCTAAGGCATTTTGATGCTTCTACCGATTATTTATTGTTTTACATCAATGAGCCTTCTATTATCATTGGGCGAAATCAAAACACCTTAGAAGAAATTAACAAAGACTATATCGATGAGAATAACATCCACGTGGTCAGACGTATTTCTGGAGGTGGAGCTGTGTATCATGATTTGGGGAACTTAAACTTTAGTTTTATTACCAATCACGATGGTAAAAGTATCAGTAACTTTAAAAAATTTACAGCACCAGTTATTAAAGTATTGAATTCGATGGGCGTTGCCGCCGAATTAAAAGGTCGTAATGATATTTTAGTTAATGAAAAGAAAATCTCTGGAACAGCTCAGTTTTCTACAGGAAAACGCATGATCAGTCATGGAACCTTATTATTCGATACAGACATGGGGGAAGTCGTTAAAGCCCTTCAGGTTAAAATGAGCAAAATACAATCTAAAGGTCATAAATCCGTAAGAAGTCGCGTGGCTAATATTAGCGAGTTTTTAAAGACACCGATGTCAATGGCAAAATTTAAAAAGGAATTACTAACTGGCTTATACGAAGCCAGTGAACCTTTTGAGACCTATAAATTAACTGAGGTCGAATGGAAAGCCGTAAAGCAACTAAAAGCCGAAAAATATGATTTATGGGATTGGAATTTTGGTCGCTCACCTAAATTTAATATCCAACGGAATAAACGCTTCCCTATAGGAGAAATTGATCTTCGTATTTTTGTTGAAAAAGGTCATATTTCTGATCTTAAAATTTTCGGAGATTTCTTTGGAAGATCCCCTATTTCTGATCTTGAAAACCTACTCATTGGTGTGCCTTATGACAAACATGAAATTAGTAAAATACTAAATCATGTGTCCATTGAAGATTACTTTGGAACCATAGATAAGTCCGACTTTATTAACCTTGTTTATGGGAATGATTAAAGTACTATTGTAATGTCTTAAATAATTGAATTAAACGTTTCTATCAGCCCAAATCGACTTCAACAGAACTTAATAAAACGCAGGTTCAAATCTTGCTACACAAAAGCGAAGCAAACCTAAAATAAAGCTTTAAATCACATATAGATATATCATAAAAAAGTGGCAAATGGCTCCTCCCAAAACAAACAAATGCCAAATCACATGATTATACGGTATTTTCTGAATCACATAGAAAATAATACCAATCGTATAAAACAAGCCACCTGCAAACAACCAAAGGACTCCATTGGGTCCAAGAGCTTCTGAAACATTTGAAAAATCGAAAACAATTAACCAACCCATAACCAAATACAAAAGGGTTGAAAAGACCTCGAAGCGTCCTGTAAAGAAGAGTTTTAAAATAACGCCAAAAGCCGCAATGCCCCATACAATCCAAAATAACAGCCAACCTAAGCTATCGGTAAGTAAAATTAATAAAACGGGAGTATATGTCCCTGCAATGAGCAGATAAATACTAACATGATCCACAATTCTAAAATAGTGTTTGCGCTTCTCCCCTTCTACGGCATGATAAAATGTAGATGCTGAAAAAAGAATGACTACAGAAAGTCCGTAAACAATAACACTAAATAAGCTCCAAGGAGTTACACTATCTGCTTTTAATATGAGCAAGACTAAAGCTACAATTCCCAAAAGCGCACCAAAACCATGGGTCCATGCATTAAGTTGTTCTTCGAGTTGTGTTTGAATACGCATAATTAATCTTTAAGCTTAGAATTTATTTTACTTTTAGATTGAGACCATTTATTTAAAGCGTCGTAAAAATCAATCTCAAAAGCTGGTGCTTGTCGTTTTAATTGTTCGTTTTGAAACGCACGTTGCAGAATATCTTCAATTAAATAGTCTTCCTCTTCATCAATAGGACTGAACTCTTTCTTTAATGAAATATCAAACAAACTCGCTGTACTATTAAACCAAAAGGCACGCCAACCACTCCGTAATTCCTTAATAAGATCAAAAGTCGTTTTTCCGGTTTGTCTGTGAATCAATTTCACCAAAATCTGACCTTCGGTTTTAGTCAGCTTCTTTAGTTCTTCTGAAAATTCATCTTCAATATAATTCTGAATAATCTTAGCATAACGCTTTTTATCGCGTTTGCGCTCCAATCCATCTAATCGCTCTTGTAAGGCCTCTAAACGTTCGGCTGCTAACTTAGCATAAGGATACACTTTTAAGGTTTTTCGTCTCAAAATAATATACCGAATCCGTGCGGCTCTATCTTCAAATTTTAAATTAGGTAATACTAAAACTTCATTTAATTCCACTGAAGTTACAGGAATGGAATCCCCTTCAATATACATGTAGTGCACTTCTGTTGAATCTTGTTTCACAGGGTCTTCTTGCGCATTTAGCACTACTGAAAAAAACAACACTATATAAGTAATATACTTCATGAATTATACTTAGGCTAAAATCGTTCTAAAGTTATAGGCTTAGTAATTTCAAAATTAATAATATTTAAAGTCTATAACCTAAAATTCGTATTAATATTATACAACGTATTTAAAAATCACCAAATTAAAAGACCTTTCAAATTTAGTATATCTGAAAGGTCTTATAATTTAAAACGGAAGCTATTTTAGAGTTTCTTACGGTTGTCGCTAGAATTTCTATCAATTAACTTATTATAAGGATCTACACCAACTTCTGTTGGTTTCTTATCTACAATAATTGATATTTTATTATCAATAGCAGTAATTTTATGCTTCTTAAGATACAGTTGCTCTTCTTTCATTTTTCCATCTACATCTTTTTCGGTAAACACACCTATATCAATATAATCTTGAAGTGGCAACGACAAAATCGGTTTCGTTTTTCCTTCAGGCAAATACGAAATGGAATCTCTCCCTGTTTCAGAAAATAATTGTTTTCCTTTTTCGTCATTTCGGTATTTACTAACATCAAACTCAATATCCACTTGATATTTACCATTGTCTAATTCGGTAAACGTTGCAGTCTTAATTC
This sequence comes from Winogradskyella sp. PC D3.3, assembly GCF_054366245.1. Lineage (NCBI taxonomy): Bacteria > Pseudomonadati > Bacteroidota > Flavobacteriia > Flavobacteriales > Flavobacteriaceae > Winogradskyella > Winogradskyella sp. PC D3.3. The sequence goes on from NZ_CM135962.1 coordinate 3,223,399, forward strand.
TATTGTCATAAACCGTGATGGTTTCAAACATATCTTTAATCACATACTGTAAACTATCTGGTGTTACCGCTTTAATATGATTCACCATATCAATAGACGTGGTATAAGGAGGCTGTTGAAACTTCACTTTTTCAACATAAGTTTTTAAAGCTCCATTTAATACATCTTCACCAATATAGTCGCTAAGCGCATAAAACACTAGAGACCCTTTTTGGTAACGAATATACCCTTGTCCGTCATTATACATCAATGGCTTTTCGCGCTTACGTTCAAACGTTCTTCTTAATAAATAATCATCTAAAGATTTTTTCAAGAACTTACGCATTTGGGGTTTTCCTAATTCTTTTTCAAGAACTTTTAAAGCTACATATTCTGATAAACTTTCAGATAACATCGTTGCTCCTAAAACATCGGCTCCAATGACTTGGTGTGCCCACCATTGATGTGCAACCTCATGTACTGTGATTGCATAGGTATAATCGATTCCACCGTCTTCACTATCATCGACATCTGCAATAAAACCAGTATCTCCACCAAAGGGAATAGTATTAGGAAATGATTGCGCAAAACCACCACTAGGAAATTCTACAATACGCAATTGTCTGTGTTGATATGGACTAAAATTCTCGCTGTTATATGCTAACGAGGCTTTCATACCATCCATCATTCTATCCAGATTATATTCATGACCTTCATGATAGTAAATTTCGAGACTTACGTCCTTCCATTTATCTTTTTTTACTTTATACTTGGCGGAATTAAAAGCATAGAAATTTAAGATTTTACTATCCATTTTATAATGAAAATAGCGTCTACCGTCTTCTACCCATTCCTTTTGAAGGTATCCAGGAGCAATAGCAATTTGATCTTCACTAGTACTTACTGTAGCTTCAAAATCAATCCAATCACTATCTTTAGAAATATAAGTATTCCCTAGTGCTGTTGAATCTGAAGGCAAAGGTTTTAATTTGTTTGGAGGTAAATCATATTTTTCACGGGTTTTATCATCCGTAAGCTCTCCACCATTATAACCTAAACTAGGAAACAGTTGCATGTTATTAATGAATGTTCCGTTTTCAATAATTGGCGAATTAGAAACCAAAAACGTATTTGGTTTGTTTTTAACCGTGAAATTTAAAGTCATGGAATCTCCTGGCATTAAAGGTTCTTTCAACCTATAAATATCAAAATTGTAAAGCGTATCTTCTAAAACCAAAGTATTTTCACGATTAAATTTAAACGTACTTGGATAATCATTATGATTTAAGAAAATACTATCAATAGCAGTCTCGGTCTTGTTAACCATGGCATATTCTCCAGACGATTCAAAATTACGATCATTAATAAATAAATCCATGTTTACTTTTACGCCGACTATACGTGGCTGTGCATAGTCTTCATATTTCTTATATGTTTTTTCCCATTCAACAGTCATTTCTTCAACTTCCTTAGAAGAATAACGATCATTATTAATGTTAGTGGCATTATAAATGGTATATCCCATGCTGAAAAACCCAGCTAAAAGCACCACAAAAGCAATCGCCATTGGTGTTTTTAATCGCGATTTAGCAATCGATAAACGCTCTCTAAATGAATGCGGCAAACCACGTACCCAAAATAACGCTGCAATAAGCATTAGAATTAAGCCACCAAGGACCCAATAGAATTTATACGTTAGATAATTAGACAATGAATCACCATAACCATTCATATCATTAAATCCGAATCCAGGACCTTCGTTGTATTTGAATACCGCTTGTTCTACACCAGCCAGAGTTAATAATGGAATACCAATAACTACAACTAACAATACAAATAAACCTAAGTAAGGGTTTCTAATCACAGTTTGAACCGCTAATGCTAAGAAGGCCCAAATCACATAATTAATCAGTTTTAAACCGAAGAGTTCTTTTATATATAAACCAATTTCAATATCGTAATACCCTTTATACAGTTGAAACAAAATACCTGAAACCATAATAACGGTGAGCAATAGTATTTGCATTTTCACTATGGCTATAAACTTAGATAAGAATAACGACCAGTTGGGTATAGGAGTTACATCCTCTAGTCCATTAATATTGGCTATTTTACTTCTATTGACTAACATACCTGCATATAAAAATGTACAGATATTAATGGCAAATACAAATTCTCCACCACCTTGCAACATTAGCCAAGTTCTAGGATATGTTGATGTTCCAAATGGATTACCAACATCAACCAAGACGATAAAAATCACAATAAGTCCGACTAATACAATACTTAAAAAAGGCCAACTCTTCACGATATATTTAAACTCTACATTAGAAATTTTCCATGTGGCTTTTAAGTTCTGAATAAAAGAATAATCATAAGTTACTTTTGGTAAGTTGATTTTTGTAATACCTCCAAAATTTCGTTTTATAGAACGCTCTCCTTTTACTTTTTTAAAGAATGAAAAAGACATTGGATTTTGGCTGAAGGTGAAAAATTTATAGACCAAACCAAACACCAAACTAGCTACACCCAACCATATCAATCGGTTATAAAGTATCACTTCTTTAATAGGAATATGTAATTCGTTTTGTTCGTAAGCAGTCCAATACTGTGTGTAATAGTTAGAAGCAGAGGCTCCAAACGGATCTAATAATGCTGCTAAATAACGATTATCTGGATCAGATAATAAACTTTCTGTAACTCCTTGAACAAACAATAACAGTATAACAGTAATAAATCCTGCAGCAATATTTCTAGTAAAGGTTACGACTGCAAAAACAATAGCACCAAACAATAGAATATTAGGCAGTATAAATAGCCAATAAGAATCGAAATACGATTTAGCATCAAAAGGAATAATCAACTCAGAATTGGTACCTGGCAACCTAAAACCGATAAACATACCAATTCCAATAGTCATAACAATAAGTGTTACCACGACAATAGCACTAAAAAATTTAGCAAATAAATAATTGGCTTTTGTAAACGGATAAGAATATAAAATGGAATGCATTTCACTTTTAAAATCCCTATTAATGGAGGCACCAATAATGGATGGAAATAAAAAGAAAATAAAGATAGTCAGTCCATTAAACAAATTGTTGACTCCAATTGGAGAATTCACAATCCTTGCAGAACTTGTTGTAGCTGTAATACTATCAAATATTCCTGCTGTAGTCGCAGCCATAAATAATGATAACATAAAGAAAATAGCCATATAAATATAAGTCGCTGGTCGTTTTAACCAGTACTTTAATTCGTAAAAAAATATTGTTGAAAACATAGATGTACTTTTTTTAGGTTTAAAATTAAACAGCACTTACGGGTTCGTCTTGTTTTAGTGCTATAAAGTACACATCGTCTAATTGCGGTTCTATAGATTTAAAATCGTCACTAGGTTGGCTATCGCTAAAAACACGGATATTAAGTGAGTTATCTTCATTATAATTAGACGATAATAAATTGTATTGTGCTTCGTGTGCTTCTAAATCATCTCTATCAATAATCTTAGTCCAAATACGACCTTGTAATTCTTGTCTTGCTTGAGATGGCGTGGCTTGTTTTAAAATACAACCACCATTTAAAATGGCCATATCGTTACAAAGCTCCTTTACATCTTCAACAATATGTGTTGAAAATATGACCGTACAATTGGTACCAACTTCACGAAGCACATTAAGAAAACGATGACGTTCTGCTGGATCTAATCCTGCAGTTGGTTCATCTACAATAATTAATTTTGGGTTGTTTAATAATAACTGTGCAATACCAAAACGTTGTTTCATTCCACCAGAATAACCAGCCACATGTTTTTTACGCATATCATATAAGTTGGTAATATCTAATACTTCTTTTACTAAAGCTTGTCTGTCGGTCTTTGAACTGATACCTTTTAAGGTTGCAAAATAATCTAATAAGGCTTCTGCTGACATTTTTGGATAGACACCAAACGATTGCGGTAAATAACCTAAAACTTTTCTCAAAGCCATTTTATCTTCTAAAACATTAATATCACCAAACATTATAGATCCAGAATCCGGACTTTGTAATGTAGCAATGGTTCGCATTAACGACGATTTCCCTGCGCCGTTTGGTCCTAAAAGACCAAACATCCCTGTTCCAATTTCAAGATTCAGATTATCAATAGCTTTTACACCATTTTTATAAGTTTTAGTAAGGTTAGTTATAACTAATTTCATGTGTTTAAGTTTATTTGTTTTCTAATGGTCACATGCAACATCCAATTAATAATTTGAATAATTATCAAATTTTTGGGATGGATGTTTCATCGTTTGCATTTAAGTTTAAGATTATTGTTGTATTAGTGTAAAAATAGCAGAATTTGTTACAAAAAATTTTCAAAAGGCATTAAAAGCTTAGGAAATCCTTTTATTTTTACAGAAATTCAAAACATATATTATGGCTTCAAAAAGCATACTTAATAAAAAATCACTCGATTTCCTCGAAAAATATTTAAATAACGCGTCACCTACAGGTTACGAATGGGAGGGACAGAAAATCTGGATGGATTACCTAAAACCATATGCAGATGAATTTATCACAGATACTTATGGTTCTGCAGTAGCAGTAATTAATCCTAAAGCAAAATACAAAGTGGTTATTGAAGGACATGCCGATGAAATTTCTTGGTATGTGAACTACATTTCTGATAACGGTTTAATTTACGTGATTAGAAATGGAGGAAGTGATCATCAAATCGCTCCAAGTAAAATTGTGAATATCCATACTAAAAATGGCATCGTAAAAGGTGTTTTTGGTTGGCCAGCAATTCATACGCGAAATAAAGCCAAAGAACAAGCACCAAAACCAGATAATATTACCATCGATGTCGGAGCAAAAGACAAAGAAGAAGTTGAAAACATGGGAGTTCATGTGGGCTGTGTGATTACTTATCCGGATGAATTTCATATTCTAAATAACGACAAATTTGTTTGTCGTGCTTTAGATAACAGAATGGGTGGTTTTATGATTGCTGAAGTGGCACGTTTATTAAAAGAGAATAAGAAGACTTTACCATTTGGACTTTATATTACCAACTCTGTACAAGAAGAAATAGGCTTACGTGGTGCTGAAATGATTACCCAAACGATTAAGCCAAATGTGGCTATTGTCACTGATGTAACACACGATACCACCACTCCAATGATTGAGCAAAAAACACAAGGTTATGCTGAAATCGGAAAAGGACCAGTCATCGCTTATGCTCCTGCTGTTCAACAAAAATTACGTGATTTAATCACGGATACAGCTGAAGAAAAGAAAATTCCTTTTCAACGTGCCGCACTTTCTAGAGCCACAGGAACTGATACTGATGCTTTTGCTTACAGTAACGGAGGTGTCGCTTCTGCTTTAATTTCATTGCCTTTGCGTTACATGCATACCACAGTAGAAATGGTGCATAGAGACGATGTAGAAAACGTGATTAAATTAATTTATGAAACGTTATTGAAAATAGAAGACGGAGAAACGTTTAGTTATTTTAAATAAACTTATTTAAGACCTGTTAGGTTTTGAAAACCTGACAGGTCTATTTATTTTATGGACGAAATTCTAGACATCGTTGACAAAAACGGTAATCCAACTGGCACAACAGCTTTAAAATCTGAAGCTCATGCCAAAGGTTTGTATCACAACACCATTCATTTATGGTTATTTACCAATAAAGGCGAAATTCTTTTACAACAACGCTCACACAAAAAAGTGATTTATCCACTGCTTTGGGATGTCTCTGTCGCTGGACACATAAACGCTGGTGAAACTTTTATTGAAGCTGCTCTACGAGAAACTAAAGAGGAAATCGGATTACAGTTAGAACCACATCATCTAAAACATATTGGTGTTTTTCTTCATGAAACGCGTTATGCTGATGGTCAGATTCAGGACAATGAATTTCATCAGGTATATATCGCTGAATTGCATGTTGATTTAACAGATTTAATAATACAAGAGGAAGAAGTTGAAGCCTTAAAATTAGTGTCTTTTGATGAATTTGAAGCTTTATTAGAAGAAAGCGAAAACAATAATCATTTTGTGGCTAGCAATTATAATTATTATCTTAAAGTACATAAGGCCATACAAAACCAAATACTAAAGCTGTAGTAATTAATACTTCTATTTAAATAAAAACCCCAACCTATTCGGTTGAGGCTTTTTCAGCTAGTCACGGTTGAAACTATTACCCCATTGTAATTAATAAATAGCGATCCCTACATCGTATTTTGTGGTTTCAAATCGTAAATATTTAATAAATCTAGAATTCAATTCTCTTAAGAAAATCTTCCTAACTATTAGCTTGGTCAAAAATAACCCCGAAACAGTCAAAATGTGTCTGTTTCATATTTATAAAAAGAAAGCTATACTAATTTATAAAAACAGATAAGTCCTCTTGAATTCACAAAGCCCCTTAATTAAAAAAGAATCTAATTATAGTAACTCAGCATTAACTGCAAATGATGCTTAACATAAGCTTTAACATGTAACGGACTAACCACCTTCACCCAAAGGTTGTATTTTAAGATTTCCATTAAGAATTCATAATTAGGCTCAACATACACTTTTATTTCACCCCAAATATTAGGGTTTTTATAGTCTAAATTTTGTGTATCAAGTTCTTTCGGACGTGTTACGATTTGCTGCGATTGATGTAAAGGATTGTTTTCTAAATACTTATAATGATGATTAGCTACGGCGATATGAATCCATTCTGCTTTTATATCCGTTTTTAAAATGCCTATAACATTTTTAAAATAATCCCTTGGACTAAAATCTACTGGTTGTTTAACTTGCTGTTTACTAATAGACAGATTTTTAACTCTATTATCTAAACAAAATGCGTATATTCCATAGTTCTCGTTATACGCCATTAAATACCACGCTTTATTAATTTCTTTAATGTGCAAACCTTGAAAAAAACCAGAGATCGTTTTAAAGCTATCATCGTACCAGCCGTGATAGGTTATTTTAATTAATAGGCGCTGCTCTATAGCGTGAATTAAAGGTACCAAATCCACTTGCGAGCTCAACGAACTGCGTGCTGTGGTCACATACGTTTTCCATGCATGGGCATGGTGATGCAAAAGATAGAGTTCTGTTTTTTCGTAAATTTCTTTTAAGGCTTCACTAATTTCATAACCATCAACATAATAACCGTAATTACGCTTATGTAAAATAATAGCTTGATAATAGGATTTAATTTTATCCAAATCGCGCTTAATCGTTTTTTGACTGTGAAGATTCAGCTTATCGTAAAGCGGATCGTCCATATTATCGGCACGCAACTGATCTAAAGATCTTTGTAGATCTTCCAAAGGGACATACCCATTTTTTTCAATACCATAAACTTTAGGGTTTGAAATTATACGTAAAATATAATAGCGACGAAGAAACTCTGGAGTCATTAAATAAATTGAAAAACGAATGTAATAATAAACTTTGAAATGACTGAAAGGAAATGCTTTTTATATCTTTGAGCACCCAAATATGATTCATGGCATCGGTCTTTAGTAAAAAGGATTTTATTGCAACCAAGTGGTTTACATTAGAAAAACTAATACAACTTATTACAGGTGTCTTAATTGTTCCACAAATATTCAGTTTATTAGGAACAGTAGATATAGGAAAACTCAAATTTGTTGAATCAATATTAGGCATGCTTACTCCTTTATTTTTTTTAGGCTTATCTAGCATCTGTATCAGAGAAATTGTATTTCATCCCAAACGAAGTCAACAAATTTTAGCTACTGCATTTTACCTTCGTCTTATAAGCTGGATTGTTATTTTAACAGGAATCCTTATTTATTTTTATGTCTCAGGAAGTAGTCCTTTAAAGGGATTGTATTACATCATAACTATCAGTTATCTTTTTAAGCTTACCGATGTTTTTGAATATTATTTATTGGCAAAAAAACAGACAAAAATCATATTCCTGAGTAAAATAACGAGTTTAATCATTATTGTGTTTTTACAATATTATGGAGTTAAACACCAACTAGATGTCTATTATTTTGCCAAACTTATTGTCCTCGATTGTTTTATTCAAGGCTTAATTTACACACTCATTTTAAAGTATAAAAAACAATTTTCATTTCAACACAGGACCTTTTCTTGGCCTCTAGGAAAATCATTATTAAAAATGTCGTTTCCTTTAATCATCTCCAATAGTTTAGTTATGTTTTATATCACAATTGACGAGCTGTTTTTAAAATATTTTCTAGGAGATCATGCCAATGGCATCTTTGCTACCGTTCAATTTTTAGTGATTGCTTTGAGTTGGAACATCGGATTTTCGATCATCAACGCACTCTACCCTTCTCTCGCAGAATCCTTTCAAAACAACAGGCAGCTTTATATCAAAAAAATAAGAAGGTTATTAATTATTATGTGTGCTTTGGCCATACTCATTGGTGTCCTATACACGCTCTTCGGGAATGCTATTTTAAGCACTTATTTTACAGAGAGCTTTGCCGAAGCTAAAACCCCTTTATTAATATTCTGTTGGGCTCCCCTCTTTGTATTTATAGGAATGATTTACGAAAAACACCTTATCAATACAAACGACCTACAAAAAAACGTATACCGATTCATTCTAGGCTGTATTGCAAACGTTATTCTGTGCTACCTACTCATTCCTATTTGGCATGTTACCGGAGCTGCTATTGCCGTTTTAACAAGTCACTTTATCACTAACATAGTCTATATTTTTTTAGACTCTAAAAGCAGAAAACAACTCTTGTCTCTTTTTTAATTATTTTTGATTTATGAATCTACTCCTATTAGCCATTGCACCTGTCTTTGCCATTCTTCTATATATTTATGTCCAAGATAAACACGAAAAAGAACCTAGAAACCTATTAATTTACAGCTTTCTTTTTGGTGCGATTGTAAGCATTATAATCGTCTTTGTTTTGTACTTTTTTACAGGACACTTAATACCAATTACGGATCATTTTAGCATTTTCCAACAGTTTATTCAAGCCTTTATCGTAGTGGCCTTAGCAGAAGAATTTAGCAAATATGTTATTGTAAAATACTATGCACAACCCCAAAAAGCATTTAACGAACCTTACGACGGTATTATCTATGCCGTAATGGTATCTATGGGATTTGCTTGTACAGAAAACATTATGTATGTCTTAAATGGAGGTTATGAAATTGCCGTTTTAAGAGCATTTACAGCAGTTCCGGCGCACGCAACGTTTGGAGTTCTTATGGGATATTTTATGGGTAAAGCAAAATTCTCAAAAAATAGAATACTCCTTAATTTAACCGGCTTATTGTTAGCAATCTTATTTCATGGTGCCTATGATTTTTTCTTATTTATCAACTTTATTCCAGGAATTTCTATCGGTGCATTTATATCGCTCATTGTTGGAATTATACTTTCTAAGAAAGCGATTAATGCACACCAAAAAAATTCAAACTTCAAATCTTTATAGAATTCAGAAAATAAAAGTTAATAATTTCATATTTTGCAATTGATTTGAAAATTACCTACCAAATACACAAAAACTGAAATTTATGTACAAAATAAAAGTCAACGCATCCTATACTTTTAATGTCACGAAAGATCACATGGAAAAGCTCGATGCTGTAGAAACGTCAAGTAATAACTATCATATACTTCAAGACCACACACCTATAAAAGCAGCGATTGTAGACACTGATTTCAATAAAAAACTGTATACCGTAAAAGTGAACAATAGTATCTATAAGGTTGATATTTATGACGCTTTAGACCAACAAATTGAAGCTTTAGGTTTTGAAATAGGCGCAACAAAGCAAATCAATGATATAAAAGCACCAATGCCTGGCTTGATTTTAGAAATTAATGTCAAAGTAGGTCAAGAGGTTAAAGAAGATGATGCTTTATTAATATTAGAAGCCATGAAAATGGAAAATGTCATCAATTCACCTCGTGAAGGAGTTATAAAATCCATTCATATAAAACAAGGAGAAACAGTTGATAAGAACTCACTTTTAATAGAGTTTGAATAAACCAATCATCAGTTCGATTATTCTGACTATTTCGCCAGAATGTATCGAGAACCTTTAGATAAATACATATAAATTAAAAAGATACCTGCTTTCGCAGGCATTAAGATGAAAAAAATACTAGTCGCAAACAGAGGAGAAATCGCCATAAGAGTTATGAAAACCGCAAAGAAAATGGGCCTTAAAACAGTCGCCGTATTTTCTGAAGCCGATAGAAATTCACCACACGTCAAATATGCAGATCAAGCTGTATGTATTGGTCCAGCACCATCTAACGAATCGTATTTAAGAGGTGATAAAATTATCGAAGTTTCAAAATCACTTTATGTCGATGCCATTCATCCTGGTTATGGTTTCCTTAGTGAAAATGCTGATTTTGCTGAATTATGTGAAGCCAATAATATCATTTTTATAGGCCCACGTTCAAAAGCTATCCGAGTAATGGGAAGTAAATTAGCTGCAAAAGAAACGGTTAAAGCTTATGATATCCCTATGGTTCCTGGAACTGACGAAGCTATTACAGATATTGCTGAAGCTAAAAATATTGCAAAAACAATAGGATTCCCTATTCTTATTAAAGCCTCTGCCGGAGGTGGTGGAAAAGGGATGCGAATCGTTGAAAACGAAGCCGAATTTGAATCGCAAATGGATAGAGCTATCAGCGAAGCCAAAAATGCGTTTGGCGATGGTTCTGTATTCATTGAAAAATATGTGGCTTCACCAAGACATATCGAAATCCAAATAATGGCAGACACACATGGTAATGTCATCCATTTATTTGAACGCGAATGTTCTGTTCAACGTCGACATCAAAAAGTAGTTGAAAAAGCACCTTCTCCTGTTTTAACTCCAGAATTAAGAGAAAAAATGGGACAAGCCGCCATAAATGTAGCTCGCTCTTGTGATTATATTGGTGCTGGTACTGTGGAATTCTTACTCGATGAAAATTTCAATTTCTACTTTTTAGAAATGAATACAAGACTTCAAGTAGAGCATCCCGTTTCTGAGTGGATTGCTGGAGTGGATTTAGTTGAGCTACAAATAAGAGTGGCAAAAGGAGAAACATTACATATCAAACAAGAAGATTTAAAAATAAACGGTCATGCTTTAGAACTTAGAGTTTATGCAGAAGACCCTATGAATGATTTTCTACCAAGTGTTGGAAATTTAGAAGTTTACCAACTACCTAAAGGAAATAATATAAGAGTTGATAATGGTTTTGAACAAGGTATGGACATCCCTATCTACTACGACCCAATGCTTTCAAAATTAATAACTTACGGAAACACACGTGAAGAAGCCATTGAATTGATGATAGAGGCCATTGACAATTATCAAATCATAGGAGTAGAAACTACATTACCTTTTGGACGTTTTGTTTTTGAACATGAAGCGTTTAGAAGTGGAAATTTTGACACTCATTTTGTAGAAAATTACTACTCACCTAGCCTTTTAGAAACGCAACATCAATTGGAAGCTGAAATCGCAGCAAAAATTGCCTTAAAGCATTATTTAAAAGAACAAAAAGTTTTACGTATACCTAATTAATCGCTGTTAACAAAAAATAGAGATTCATTAAACGTTTAGACTTATAATATCAATTAGAATTACATACAGCTTTGCGATTTCGATAGAAAACAAAAAGCGAGAACTATAAAAGCATGAGCAATAAAATAAAAATTTTAAAGGACAAACTAGACCTAGCTAAACTAGGAGGAGGACAAGCCCGAATTGATAAACAGCATCAAAATAAAAAACTAACCGCTCGAGAACGTGTAATGTATTTATTAGACGAAGGTTCTTTTGAAGAAATTGGCGCTTTAGTGACCCATAGAACCAAGGACTTCGGAATGGCTGACCAGCAGTTTTACGGAGATGGTGTGGTTACAGGTTACGGTACCGTTAATGGAAAACTGATTTATGTTTTTGCACAAGATTTTACTGTTTTTGGTGGTTCTTTATCCGAGACCCATGCCGAAAAAATCTGTAAGATTATGGATATGGCCGTTAACGTTGGTGCTCCAATTATTGGCTTAAATGATTCTGGAGGAGCACGTATTCAAGAAGGTGTACGTTCTTTAGGTGGCTATGCTGATATTTTTTACAAAAATGTTCAGGCCTCTGGTGTTATTCCTCAAATTTCTGCAATTATGGGGCCTTGCGCTGGTGGAGCTGTTTATTCGCCTGCAATGACCGATTTTACTATGATGGTTGAAGATACCAGTTATATGTTTGTTACTGGACCAAACGTTGTTAAAACCGTAACAAATGAAGAAGTAACGAGTGAAGAGTTAGGAGGTGCAAGTGTACATTCTTCAAAATCTGGTGTGGCTCACATAACATCTACAAATGATGTTGAATGTCTTGAAGACATTAAAAAACTATTGAGTTACTTACCACAAAGCAATAAGGAAAAGCCCGATGATTTACCTTATGAACTTAACGAAGAAGTCCGAGAATCGTTAGCCGCTATAGTTCCTGATAATCCGAATAAACCTTACGATATGCACCAAGTCATTGGTGGTATTATTGATGAGGATTCTTTCTATGAAATCCATAAAGATTATGCCGAAAATATTATTGTAGGTTTTGCACGTTTAGCAGGGAAAAGTATCGGAATAGTCGCTAATCAACCGATGTTTTTAGCTGGGGTTTTAGATGTCAACAGTTCTAAAAAAGCAGCACGTTTTGTACGCTTTTGCGATTGTTTTAATATTCCATTATTAGTTTTAGAAGATGTTCCTGGATTTTTACCAGGAACAGACCAAGAATGGAATGGAATTATTGTAAATGGAGCAAAACTACTCTATGCGTTTAGTGAAGCCACTGTTCCGAGAATAACAGTAATTACGAGAAAAGCATACGGAGGAGCTTACGATGTAATGAACTCTAAACACATCGGAGCAGATATGAATTTCGCTTGGCCAAATGCAGAAATAGCAGTGATGGGTGCAAAAGGTGCCGCCGAAATTATTTTTAAACGTGAAATTTCTAAGGCCGATGATAAAGAAGCCAAATGGAAAGAGAAAGAAGCTGAGTATGCTAAATTATTTGCAAATCCTTATAGTGCCGCTGAACGTGGTTTTGTTGATGATGTCATTCTACCACAAAACACAAGACGTAAATTAATAAAGGCTTTTAGTATGCTTGAAAATAAGGATGTTGTTAAGCCTAACAGAAAGCACGGTAATATTCCGTTGTAATTAAAAACATCTTAAATAAAATCTAAACCTTTCAGGTTTAAAAACCTGAGAGGTTATTCTATTTTTCAATTAATCGTCTGTGGTAATTAATTTGTCTTAATTGATATGATAGGTGCGAATTTAAATGAATCAAAAAATATTCAATTGTCATCGCTTCATTAAAAACATAAAATTTATAATCTTGCTTTAAATCGGAATCTCGTTATCTTATATATCCTGAATCACCTTATACAACACCTATAAAATAGTTTAAATTTCTAATAAGATGAATACTTAATCCATCTATTTTCCAAAGCTTGGCATCCTCCTTATACTAGTTAATTTCTTCAATTAATCGATTAAGGTCTCTTTTAAACAACGTTATCAATGTATCCTTTAGTAAACTTTTAAAATATTAATATTAGTCTTATTTATAATCAAAAATAGGTAATAATTAATTTACTTTTGCCTAATGCAAAATCAAAAAAGGTCTCAGTTAGAATTTGTGGTATTAATGGCAGCCTTAATGTCTATTGTAGCACTTTCAATCGATGCAGTATTACCTGCTTTACCTAAAATAGGTGACTATTTAAACAGTTCGAGTGAAACTGAAAATCAAAAACTTATTACAGCAATATTTTTAGGCTTAGGATTTGGACAGCTTATTTTTGGGCCATTATCCGATAGTTTTGGACGAAAACCAATGGTTTATTTTGGTTTTGGTGTTTTTGTAATTGCTTCTATGGTTTGTATTACCACACGGAATTTTGAGATCATGCTTTTGGGACGAGTATTACAAGGCGTTGGCTTATCATCACCTAGAACCATGAGTATTGCCATAGTAAGAGATTCATTCGATGGAGATCATATGGCTAAAATTCTATCTGTCGTCACCATGACCTTTATTTTAGTGCCTGTAATTGCCCCCATATTAGGTCAGTTCTTATTGGGCCATTTTGGATGGCAATCCATATTTATTGTTAATCTCGTCTTTGGATTTTTGATAATATTATGGTTTTGGAGACGTCAACCAGAAACACTTCATAAAAAATATCAAAAAACATTCCGATTATCCATTTTTAAATCTGGTGTCATTACGTTCTTTAGAATAAAATCTGCGGTTATTTACACCCTACTTTCGGGATTGGCTACAGGCTCTTTTATGGTGTATTTAAGTACTTCTCAACAAATTTTTCAAGTACAATATGACTTGGGCGACATGTTCCCTTATATTTTTGCTAGCTTAGCTGTAACTATTGGTCTGGCAACGTTTTTAAACAGTGCCATTGTAATGCGTTTTGGCATGTGGAATTTAGTAAATATCGCTTTAATAGTCTTTGTGCTCAACTCCTTAATTTTTGTAATCCTTTTTTGGTCGGGTGTAAATCCACCAATTGAAATTCTTATACCCTTTTTAATGATTCAATTTGCGAGTGTAGCATTTTTATTTGGAAATTATAGAGCTTTAGCCATGCAACCTATGGGGCATATCGCTGGAGTAGGATCTGCACTTAATGGTTTTATATCTACCATAATGGCTGTACCTATTGCTAATTACATAGGTAGTTTTGTAAAAACCTCGGTATTACCTCTTTTTATTGGCTTTTTTGTAACAGGAATTATTGGGTTGGTTTTATTCTATAGTGTAAAAAAACCAGTGAGAGTAAAAGAATAATAGTTTAAATACTTGCTTTCACTCTCCTGGTTACTTTAATTGATGGCGTAGACCACGCCTATTTCAATATTACTTTTTGAGTTTTATACTGTGTTCTATTGTTTAATTCCACAATATAAGCACCTAAACTTAATCCGCTCACATCAATGGCTTGAGATGTACTAGACGTGTTCAAATTTTTCGAAATTATAACGCGTCCTTGTAAATCGTAAATTGTAGCCTTAGTTGCCCCTACTAACTGACCTGCAACAACAATAGTTTTATCAGCTTTATTAGTATAAATCGTTAATACATCAAGAGTATTTACATTTGTAGATAATGTACTATTACTTAAACGTAAATAGAAACGACCTGTTCCACTTAAGTCCGTATTTGGTGTTAAGATATAATCAGCAGAATTTAATAATGTTGTGACGTTTGCAACTGTATCCTCTAAATATACTTCTACAGTATTTGGTAATGTCGATTGTGAAATAGTAAATGCAATTTGCTGACCTTGATTAGCATTCACACCAAGAGGAATGGTAACATTACTCAAATTTGAAGTGTTTAAAGATTGAAGTGCAAAATTAACATCCTCATTAGCTTCTACTAAATGAGAGTAAAGCGCAAATGGAGGTACCGTACCAAATACTTTAGCATCATAACCAGGATCTAATCCTAAGCTCGAATCATCATTAAAGTAAAAACTTGTTCTATAGTTTTTAGAACCTACAAGATCCAATTTAAGATTATAACTAATAGCTGACGATCTACCTTCTATATAATCATCAGAACCTATAAGTGTTCTCATATCTACGGTATCAGATGTTCCATTATTAAAAACAACATTCCCAGTAGCATTTTTAGCTGCAACTATAAATCCTTGACCAGGTGCTATATTTAGCGTTTCAGTTGTGGCAGCATTTATAATAGTAAAATTACCTGTAGTAGCTTCACTTCCTGAATAAACTCCACTATTATAACCATAAATGGCTACAGCATCCTCATCTAAAACTGCTGCGTTAGCCGTTAAAAATTCAGAAGCACTAAGATAACTCGGGTAAGGATTACCAACTAAATTCCATTGATTTCCGCCATCAGAATTACTAATAGGAGCACTCACATTACCTGTAACAACATCTCCTGTAAAAGTTAAAACTTGGTCGCTAGTAGTCGTTGCGGCTCTATATCCTTTTCCCGTTTCTAAAGCGGTAGTAGCGTTTACGGCAAAATTTTCATAAACAGGCTCATTAGCCGTATTATCATAAGGCCCAAAAGCATATACTGATCCGTTTGTTGCAAGTTTAGTTGCGTTTGTTGGTGAACCAAGATTAATAAAAGCATCAAATGTAAGGCCACCTGGTGGAGTTAATGGCAAAGCTATTAAGTCATTTCCACCACCAGTGCTTGTGCCGACGATATTTACATGACGATCGTAGTTTATGGTACCATTAATAGTACCATTTAAGATTAAACTTGAATAACTATCAGATACAGATTTTAAAGTCATTGCATCCGTAACCGTTAAGGTAACTCCAGAATTAATCGTTAAGCTCGCTCCTGCTTCTACCAATACTGATTTTACAGTTGCATCTGCACTAAGAACCGCATCAGTACCTGATTTTATGATTAACCCATAACAAGAATCCGTAGCACTTGGAGCAGCGGACACTACTGATCCTTTAAAATAATTTGTACCATCCCAAACAATATCAGAAATAAAACTTAATGTAAAATAATCTCCATCAGCAAAAGAAACACCTGTTGCTGTTGCTGTATTACCTGAAACTGTTAAATTATAAGCTGTTGATGTAGTAAAAGTATCATCGTTACTTACAAGCAACTGTAAACCTTGACAACCTTCTGTAGCTGCACTAATAGCAGTAATATCTAATTCTACTGTTACTGTACCTAAATCACCTACTTTACTTACACGCCACTTTGACGTTAACTGTTCTGAATGGTTTGCTGTGTTTGTAACGAAATCATATGCAGGGTCTTTAGTATCTTCTCCCCAAAATAAAAAATCACCATCCGATAAATTCGAAGGTGTATTTATACGCACAATTCCTGTTCCTCTTGAATCTACATGATTACTCCCATCTGATGCTTGACCTATACCTGCGACATGATGGTCAAAATCTCCATTAGCAGTATTATCTTGTGCATAAAAATCTTTAGAACCGTCTAAAGCTGTACCATATTTTGCAGATAAATAATTTTCAACAATCGTTGTTTCTGCTAAATTAAGTGATCTTGTGTAAAAAACGACTTCAGCTATGTTTCCGTTGAAACTATCACCCGATTGTTTACCAATACCAAAATCACTAAAGCTTTGTAAAGTCCCATCATACCCTACTGAACCAGAGATTTTTGCGTTTACATATTGTTTTATATCTGTTCCATTGAAATCTTGTGTAATAAGATATGGAACATTATTTGTTAAAATTGTTCCTGTATATTTACTAAGAGACTTAGCAACCCCATCAAATTGCACTCCTCTTCCCCAAATACGTCCATTAGAACTAGCCCACATTCCTATAGATTTATTTTCTATAACATTTGAAAACGCAGTTCCCGATGGTCCTGCTTGAACAATACCTCCTGTACCACCACTAAAAGACGTAGCTTTTAGCACAACAAATAAACTTACTTCATCGCCATGTCCTACACCTGTTACCAAGATTCTATCATCATTACCATCAAAATTTAAAGCTGAATAGCCATTTATAGCGTTTGTTTTTAGTTTAGGTCTAAGAGCTGATGAAAGCTGTAAGGCATTGTTACCGTTTCCTGATGCATCATTCCACTGCTGTATCGCAGAATCATTAGCTCCTAAAGTAGTACCAGCATCTGTATAAGTGCTATTTTCGGCCTTTAGCCATATTTCATTATCGGTTGTTACTCCTCCTGGCCCTGCTTGAGAAAAACCGTAAGTTGATAATAATAATGAAAAGGCTGTGTAAATTTTTGCTTTTGTATTCAAAATTTTAAGTTATGTTAATTAATCCGTCGGTAAAAGTATAAAAAAACACCACAAAAAGCAAATAAATACGTTTAAGTGTAGTTATGTGTAAGAAAAAAATAAAACTGCATCATTTTTACACTTTGTAATTCTTATTTTTCATAAAAAAACACCCATAAAACACTGATTAATAAACACTTGTTGTTCTACAGTGTAAAAACCGATATTAGTAAAATCTAAAAAACAGTCTAAAAAATCTCCAAACTACCCTTACCTTCTCTTATTACAATAGGCGTTTCTTCCGATAAATCAATAATAGTGGATGCTTCGTTATCACCATAACCGCCATCAATAACTATATCTACTAAATTATCCCATTTTTCGAGTATTAATTCTGGGTCTGTAGTATATTCTAAAACATCATCTTCGTCTCTTATAGATGTTGAAACGATTGGATTCCCTAATGCTGAAACTATGGCTAAAGCTATAGAATTATCGGGTACTCTAATTCCGACTGTTTTTCGTTTTTTGAATGGGTTAGGTAAATTTTTAGATCCTGGCAAAATAAACGTATAGGGCCCTGGTAAAGCGCGTTTTAAAATTTTAAACGTTGTTGTATCAATTTGCTTTACGTAGTCACTTAAATTACTTAAATCTTCACAAACAAATGAAAAATTAGATTTCTCTAGCTTTACTCCTTTAATTTGAGCAATACGCTCTAAGGCCTTTACATTAGTAATATCACAACCTAGACCATAAACCGTGTCTGTTGGATAAATTACTAATCCACCATTCTTTAGTACTTTAACTACTTTTTGAATCTCTTTTGGATTCGGGTTTTCTGGATATATTCTAATAAAGTCCGCCATAATATGTACCTTTCAAATACGTTATACAAAGTAACTATATTTTTTTCAATATGAACCATTTAAAACTTGTATTCATCTTTTTTCTATTAATTTTAATAGTGACATCTTGTGCTTCTGAGTCTTCCGATTATAATGGACTATCCCCTTTAAACACGACAGAGCTGTACGAAGAACTCAATATTTCTTATGGTAATGATGATGATCAGGTGTTTGATTTGTACTTACCTGCTAACCGAACTGTTCAGACAAAAACAATAGTTTTGGTTCATGGAGGTGGTTGGAATTCTGGCGACAAAGCTGATATGGATGCTTTTAAAACTTTTATTAAAGATCAAATGCCCAATTACGCTGTAGTAAATATTAATTACCGATTAGCAGATGAAAACCATCCCCCCTATCCTATGCAAATTGATGATATCACTAGTGTTGTTAATCACCTAAAAACCAACCAATCACATTATACCATTTCAAATAGCCTAGGCTTTGTAGGAACTAGTGCTGGCGCACACTTGTCCTTACTCTGGAGTTATGCTTTTGATACTGAACATCAAGTTAAAATGGTATGTAGTATCGTTGGTCCGACTAATTTTACAGATCCTGCTTACTTAAACCATACCACCCCCTTACTCCAAGACGTTTTAGATACATTTGGAATAAATACAGCAATAGATTTTTTAGAAGAGGTAAGTCCTTATCATAACGTCACAATAACATCTCCTCCTACGATTTTATTCTATGGAGGTCAAGACCTTTTAATTCCAACAACACAAGGTACAGCGATGCGAGACAAACTAGAAGCGCTTAACATTACACATCAGTTTACCTTGTATCCTAATGAAGGACACGGATGGACTGGTCTTAATTTGCTAGATACAACTCTAAAGTTAAAAACGTTTATTGAAACGCAGCTTTAGTCTTGCTTTGTTCTTAAGATTTCAAGCTTTGCAAAACGTAAGAGTAGTTTTTTAGTATCTCCATTCTGAAATTTAATTTCAGCTTTTGCATCAGCCCCAGCTCCTTCAATTTTCATCACTTCACCTCTACCAAATCGATCATGATTGACGGTGTTTCCAACGGCCAATTTAGTATTAAATGAGCCTGTTGGTTCTTGAGTATCGGCAAGTGGCTTCATCTTTTTCGGTGTACTAATTTGAAATTTCTCAGGTTTCTTCTTAGACTCTTTTCTCAAAATTTTTGCTGTTTTTGGTTTCGCGAATCGAATGCGATTAGGTTCAATATCTCCAAATATAGACTGATCTAACATTGGATTTATACGTTGTTCTCTTAATGGTGTGACGATATCTACAAATTCCTCATCGATTTCTTCAATAAATCGACTAGGTTCTGCATCTATTAATTTTCCCCATCGGTAACGCGATAAGGTATATGTTAAATACGCTTGTTTTTCTGCTCTAGTTAAAGCTACATAAAACAAACGACGTTCTTCTTCTAATTCACTACGGGTATTCATACTCATGCCACTTGGAAATAAATCTTCTTCCAAACCAACGATGAATACATGGCTAAATTCTAATCCTTTTGCTAAGTGAATGGTCATTAAGGCCACATGATCTGCATCTCCTTTATCACCATCCAAATCTGTTGCTAAAGCGATATCTTCTAAGAATTCGGCTAAAGAATCCCCAGCATCTGCTAATTCTATTTGACCTTCAACGAAATCTTTAATACCGTTTAACAATTCTTGAACGTTGTCCATTTTCACCACACCTTCTGGTGTAGCATCCTTGTTCAGTTCTCGTATTAACCCACTTGTTTTAGTAACATGTTCCGCTAAATCAAAAGCATTTGCGGTCTGATTCATCACTTGGTAACTCTCAATGAGTGTTACGAAATCTCTCAATTTATTTTTAGTACCACCATTGATATTAATATCAATACTATCTAAATTCTGTAAGACTTCAAAAATGGTTTTACCATAAGTATTAGCAGCTACAATTAGGCGATCTACTGTAGTTTGACCAATTCCTCTGGCCGGATAATTAATAACACGTTTAAGTGCTTCTTCATCTGAAGGGTTTAAAACTAAACGCAAATAAGCGGTTAAATCTTTAATTTCCTTACGTTGATAAAAGGATAAACCACCGTAAATACGATAAGGAATATCACGCTTACGCAAGGCATCTTCAATAGCTCTAGACTGTGCATTGGTACGGTATAATACAGCAAAATCACTGTTGTGAAGTTGCTCATTCATTTTAGTTTCCCAAATAGTACTGGCAACATAACGTCCTTCATCACCATCTGTCAGAGCCCGGTGTACTTTTACTTTCTCACCGACATCATTTGCTGTCCAAACAACTTTATCTAATTTGGTTTTATTGTGTTCTATAACAGAATTTGCTGCACCAACAATACATTTTGTAGAACGGTAATTTTGTTCTAATCGGTACATCTTTACACCGTCATAATCTTTCTGGAAATTTAAAATATTATTAATATTTGCACCACGGAAAGCATAGATACTCTGGGCATCATCACCTACAACACATATATTTTGAAAACGATCCGCTAAAGCTCTTACAATTAAATATTGCGAATGGTTGGTATCTTGATACTCATCTACCAATATGTATCTAAATCGATTTTGATATTGTGCTAATACTGCAGGAAAGCGTGTTAGAAGTTCATTTGTTCGTAACAATAAATCATCAAAATCCATTGCCCCAGCCTTAAAACAACGCTCTACATATTCTTTGTAAATCTCTCCCATTCTAGGACGTCTAGCCATAGCATCGGCTTCCATCAATTCTGGGTTTTTATAATATGCTTTTACTGTAACAAGGTTGTTTTTATAAGATGAAATTCGGCTATAAACCTGCTTCGTTTTATAAATATCTTTATCGAGTCCCATTTCTTTAATAATAGAACCCATTAATTTTTGTGAATCTTGTGTATCGTAGATTGTAAAGTTGCTAGGATACCCTAAATGATGGCCTTCAAAACGCAAAATTTTTGCAAAAACAGAGTGAAATGTTCCCATCCAAAGGTTCTTAGCTTCACCATCTCCTACGATGTCAGCAATTCTACCTTTCATTTCTTTGGCCGCCTTATTTGTAAAGGTCAATGCCAAAATATTAAAGGCATCCACTCCTTTGCTCATTAAGTAAGCAATACGATATGTGAGCACACGTGTTTTTCCAGAACCTGCACCAGCAATGATAATCATTGGTCCATCAATCTGTACAGTAGGCGCTAACTGAGCCTCATTAAGTTGACTAAGATACTTTTCCAATCTAAAAATTTTTGAAGATGTAAAATTACGGATAGTCTTATAGTTTACCGCATGGAAACGGTATAAATTATAAACAATATATCAGAAAACAGAGTCTCTAATGCTCTTTTTTACCATCACCAGCCATTGCCGATAACAACCCTGCTTTTATATTTAACCAAACAAAATTGAATACAGATTTCGTTACATCGCGTTCTACATTCTCCGATTGCCCATAGCGAAAATTCTTTTTTTCATCCTCACTATCGTTAGAAACGAAGAGGTTAACAATTGTTGAAAGAAAATTATTTTTCTCTTTTCCGTTCTTCTTTAAGATTGAAACTTCAAAATCATCATAGGCTATTTTGAGATCTATTCGAGCCATTTTAGGATTCCCACTTACAGTAAAATACGTTTGTTTTAATTCCCCATTTAAATCGACAAAAAGATTCGGTTGTGTAAACTGATCCATCTGAGTTGCACTAAAAAAACCTAAATCGGCTTTAAACGTAAATTGATCTGTAGTGTCTGCAACTTTAAAATTCCAATTCACTTTTAAAGGACAATCATTCATAAAAGTGGATTGTATTTCAATAGCTGTATCATCATTTCCAAAGGTGTTTCCTAATTTTGTAAATGTGGCATTTAAGTTTGTAAAATCTAAACGACCAGCCCGTTCTTCAACATTGACTTTTTCTAAGTATGAAATACTTCCATCGGTAATTATAACCTTTTCTAATCCCAAGTTAAAAGACAAATCCCGTAGTAAGGTTCCATACAATGTTTTATACGATAAATCGTCTGCAACTAATTTGTCTCTATATATTTCTGCTATCGGTGAATTCAAATCGACCTTTTTTGAAATGAAATAAAAAGCATCATCTGTATTAAAACCAAAATCCATATCAAACATATTAATCTCCTTTATGTTTAGGTCGAAATGGTCGCGCTCCGTTTTTAAAACTTTTGAATATTGAACTTTAGCATATTTTGTTTTTAGTTTGAAGTCCTTAAATGTGGCAGTATTATCAGTAATATACATGGTATCTACCATTAGGTTATCATACATATTCGTTGCCCATTTTACATTTTTAGCATGTAATTCAAAATCCTTATATGCTATTTTCTTATTTACTTTTGAAGCTTTTGGGTCGATTTGAAAGTCCAATAATTCGAAATTAAGGTTAGGAATACTTAAAATTAAAGAGTCACTTTCATAATTCGTTATTAAAATATCCGCTTTATTAATCAGGATTTTTTCGGCATGAATAACTTGATTGATTTTATCTAGAAAGCTGCTATGATAATCCTCATTCTTCACGACTGAATTATGCTTGTATTTTGCAACGAGCTCATCAATCACAAGAGATTCAATAATTATTTTATCGTTAAAAAGTAAATCCCAATAGCCAACATCATTAATTTCTATAGATTTAAGTTTTGCGTCTAAAATCGTTTTTTGGGTTGTTTCTCCTGAGATAACGATTGTTGGAGATACCACCTCAACATTACCTGTCCATATATTAGCATTAATGGTTGCATATTCGATTTTAGTAGATTCGGATACCTTTTGAAACTCCTGTCCTAATTTCTGTTCAATAAGCCTATTAACTAAAAAGGATAATAACATAGTAACGCTTGTAATAATAGTCATTACAATTATGATTTTTTTATATGTAGGTTTTGTCATTTTGTTCAGTTCTGTAAGATTATTAATAAAGCTACCAAAACACTTTTAAAACGATTAACCAATACCAATTTTATATTAACTCAAAAAAAAGCCACTTCAAAATATGAAATGGCTTTTTTACTTTTTTATAATTTTCTCTATTAACTATCAATTAGCACGTGAATAGAAACAGCTAAGGTTTTTACAACACCACCATTGTCAGTATATGTCCCTGTAACAGTAATGTCTATATAACCTCCTACAGCACCAAAATTAGACAATGTAAATTGCAGCGTATCTGGGGCATTAGGATCAATATCTAAATAAGACGATTGTATCCAAAAGTCTGAAGTGGTGTAAGTTCCTAATGTTGTTGTATTTCCTCCTACTGAAAAAGACCCTTCTTCAGATTGACTTGAGACTACGAACATACCACCTATTGGGCCTTCTTGATAGGCATGGATATTACTTAAATGGTAATTTACTGGATTATTATCTGTTTGAACAGAGATATACTCCGAAACATTATTACAAGCCACTATACTCCCTACATTAGGAGTGATTAAATTAAATGGTAAAACCGTTGTTGATTGTAAAGCATCATAATCAAAACCTTCTAAAGAAAACGTATTTAATGAAGCACATTTAATAATATTAATAGCAAAATCACCATTATTAACAGCGACAGCTCCTTCTTGACTTCCATAAGACAAGTTCACATAACCATCTGTAACATTTGAATTTGAACAATCAACTAAGTTCCCTGATACAACTTCTGTGACCACACTAGGTAAAGCAATATTGCCATAATTCGTATTGCTAGAAAAAGGCCCTATTGTATTAGAAAATACTGTTGTACCACACTGATCAAAAGCCGTAAGTGTTAAGATTTCGTTTGCTGGTATTAAACCACAGATTTCACCATTTGCATTAGAGTAACCTGGTTTTGCATAGGTTTCACCTGTTCTCAATAATTCAACCTTCACGTTAACGATTGGTGTGTTTGTATCATCTACAATATTTAAACATAATGTCACCGTTGGGAAAGGCGCATCACAATTCCACCATGAAAAATGTGATACTTCTCCAATATATACACCACCAATTAAATCTGCCTCTCCGTCTTCTATCCAATAACCATTCTCCTCATCAAAATGCCATAATGGTATTGTTGAAGGTGCGACTCCACTTTGTGCTGGATCTAGTGGCATATGTATTTCTGCAACATGACCGTCTGCAATATTTAATTTCTGGCCAGACTCTCCTATTAACTCCACGTTTAACATCCCATAAGTTTCTAACAATTGTTCCTCACCGTTATTATTAATGGCTTGTAAATTTCCTGGCATTACATCGAATACATTAGCATGCGCTGGATCTAAATGATACAAATACACATCAACACTACCCGAATAAGCGTTTCCTTCTTCATCTTTAAAAGCACCATCAAATTTTACTTTAGCTCCATTACTTAAAGAGACTTCACTTTCGATTCCTGAGGAAACAGTTCCTGTTAAGTTTTTAGCAACTAACATAAGACGAACATTACTGATACCCTCTGTAGGTACTACAGATTTTAAACCTCTAATAAAACCATCTTTTTCAGCTGTTATATAAGCTTGTTTTTCTTTAACGGATGCATTGTATATCATAAAAACACCATTAGCATCGGTAAAAGCTACTTTGTTTCCAATAGCGACACTTACGTTACTTAAAGGCATCGATGACTCATCAACTATTTTCCCCATAAAATCTCTTTGAATACTCGCGCCTTGATTTATAACGCTCATTTCATTATTGTCGTTACCTGAAGATATGTCATCAATACCCTCCTCTTTTTCACAGGATGTGAATAAAACACTAAACACTAGAATTAATGCTAGCGAAATTTTAGAAATTGTTTGTCTTGTTTTCATATTGTTTTAATTTAAAAATGTTGATATCTTATTATCAAATCACCCTTATATAAAAACAAGCCTAGTTTTGTTACCCTATTTATTGAAGTTTTTATTTATACTTTAATTTCACTACACTGAGACCAGATTGAACTTCTAAACCATTTAGAGTCCTAATTAACTAAATATCTCTAAAAAGGCTTTTCTATTCGCTCGAGAAATTGGAACACGTTGTTTATTCTCTAAAACTAAATAGCCTTCATTTTCAAAATGCCTCACTTTATTAATATTGACAATATGCGATTTATGACATTTAAAAAAGTTTGAGGAAACGACTTTTTCAAACTTACCTAAGTTGTAAGAGCTCATTAAGGTAGAATTATCATCTAAGTGGATTTTAGTGTAACCGTCATAACCTTCAATATGTAAAACTTCATCTTGAGGTATAAATGATAAGCCCTTAACCGTTGGTACAATTAGTTTATTATTGTCGGTTACAGTGGCCGAAATTAATTTTAATAGCTTAGAATTTAGCTCCATTTTATCTAAAGACACTATAGCGCTAATAGCTTTTTGCACAGCCAACTTGAGTTCTGAATCATCTATAGGCTTTAGAATATAATCTACCGCATTTTGCTTAAATGCTTTAATCGCATATTCACTATAAGCCGTTACAAATATGACCTGAAAATCGATAACCTCAACAGCCTTTAAAAGTTCAAAACCATTAATTCTAGGCATTTGTATATCTAAAAACACCAATTGCGGTCTCAATTCTTTTATGGCCTCAATGGCGGCTTCTGGTTTTTGATAACTCCCAATAATGGTAATATTTGGAAATAAATTCTCGACCTTTTTCTGCAAGCCTTTTATATTAGATATTTCATCATCAACGATGATAGCGGTTACGTTTTCTATCATAGTTTTTGTATTATAAAAATTGATTTATTCCCTTTTTCATATTGCTCTGGATATAACTCCTGTTCTGAATACGAAATGTTCCATTTTTTAGAATTATTCAAAAAATGAAGTCGGTCTTTTAAAACACTTGACGATTTCACTCCATCACTTTGCCCTTTATTCGTATTTACAAACCCAACTCCATCATCAATAATTTCTACGATAACCACCTCGCCTTCGCCTTTTATAAAATTAACAGTTACAGTTCCGTTGTCTTCTTTATTAAATAAACCATGATTTATAGCATTTTCAATAATGGGTTGTAATATCATTGTAGGCACCTTCATTTTTTCAATATACAGATTGTCATCAACATTAATATTGAAACTTAGTTTTTCTCTAAAACGCAACTTTTCTATTTCTAAATAACTTTGAAGTAAGCTCATTTCTGCCGCTAATGAGATTTCGTTTTCTTTTGAAAGCTCAAAAAATTGCCTGATTAATTTTGAAAATTTAACCAAATACATTTCCGATGCTTCAAAATCATTTTCATTGATATAATATTGAATTGCCGCCAAGGAATTAAACACAAAGTGTGGGTTCATCTGAGAGCGTAAGGCTTTTAGCTGTAATTCAATTAGACGCTTATCTTCAAAAATCTTTTGATTCTTTTTAAATTCAGATTTTTTAACAATGAATCGTGATATTAAACCCACAAGAAAAACACCTATTATAACCGCTATTAATTTAAACCAAAAGGTTTGCCACCATAAAGCCTTTATTTTGAAACTTACTTGTTTCGAAATTGACTTATTATAAACTTTAAAAACATAGCGTCCTGGTTGAAGATTATTATAATTTACGGAGTTAATTGTGGTTTGGACCCAATTGGTTTGCAGTGGTTCTAACTTATATAAATAATCACCGTTTTTTAGCTTATCTTCAGAATAATCAATACTTTCAAACTTAAAATTTACAGTATTATTATGTTCATAATTAAATGCACCATGGCTATCGGAAAAAGATTGCTTATTATAGGTTGCTTTGGTAATAAACATATCAATTATTAAGTCGTTCCTTGTCTGACGAATTGGTACAACGCCCAGTCCATTATTTGTACCAACAATTAAGTCTTCATTGACTACGGCAACAGTATTAACGTTATTATTTGGCAAACCATCATTACTATTATACGTTCTAATTAACTTATATTCATTGTCAATTTTGGTATAATGTAACACACCTGAATTAGTTGCTAACCAAATCGCTTTTTCTTGTATAAAAGCATCCTGAACAATTAAAAATTCGGAATTCTCTAGAGGTTTAATTGTATTTAAATTTGAAATATAACTACCAAAACCATCCGTATTGATTAAAATCTCGTCCTCAGAAATGGCTTTAATACTAAGTACCGATTTATTAAAAATAGCTTCTTTAAAATTTACCTTTTTTATAGAATCGTTTTCTAATTCTTTTAAACCATTATTAGTGGCTATGATTAATCGTGAATTAAAAACTAAAAAATCATTAGATCCTTTTAAGACGATGTCTTTCTCTATATTGAAGGTTTGAGCATCTATTTTAAAAATTCCAAAAGAATAAATCCCATATAAATTGGACTTAAAAAAGGTGAGTTTCTTTACAAAAGAGTTAATATGAAGTGATGGTTTTACATTACCATTAAAGTTTATGACTTCTCGTTTTCCATCTCCTTCAGAAACAATACCAGATTGTTTTAAAAAGTAAGTACGTTTAAGACGTTCAATATAAACACTACCAAAATTGTAATCATCTGAAGTTAAATAAGGAATGAAGGTTTTGTCCGAGGCATTAAATTTATAGAATCCCTTATTGTAAACACTGGCGAACAATTCATTATTTACAAGATTTAAGTTTTGAACCTTTTCATTATTAAAGTGGTAGGCTATGTTTTGCTTTATATAAGGTAGTTTATAAACTCCATTAGTAAACGTCGCTAACCATATCGTATTCTGTTGATCTATAAAACCAAAATGTGCATTTAACTCTGGCGGAAAGAAAAAAGGATTTATAATATGAAAATCTTTATTAAATGTACCAACAAAACGATCCCCAGAAATTTGAATCGAATTTCCAACTAAGTTAATTCTAGGGTATTTTATTGTTTCAATGCCAATTTCATCTCCATAATTAAAACTATTTAAAGTGAATGTGTTTAGGTTTAAAATACTATAAGATTTTTCTGAAACCCAAAAATATAAGCTATCACTTATCTGACCTCGAGAACTGTTTTGATTAATAATCCCTTTAGTTGAACTTTTACTTAAAATGTGATTCTGTTTATCATAAATGTTTAGGCTTTCATCTTCTAATTTTAAACCAAAATACGCAACTTTATCGTTAAAAATAGTGGTGTAATCTTCACGAATTTTGTTTTCTACTACATTTTCAAAATTCACCCAAACATTATCCTTTAAGGCATAAATCTTTTTTGGTCCTGCAGGATATACCTTATTATTTAGCTGAACCGAATAAATAGGGTTAATTGTTTCTTCTTCATTTTCATTAGGAAATGACAAGACAGTATCATTCTCTATATATCCTAAATGAGTTGACTTAGATAGGTACCAAATTTTACCATCTGGAGTAGGGAAAGCATCCCATACATCATTATTAGGTAAGCCTTGTTTTGTTGTAAAGGTTTTAAATGTTTTGCCATTATATCGCACCATGCCTTTATCGGTTAAAAACCACATAAAGCCTTTGGCATCTTGCATAATGGTATAGACGTGATTACTTGGTAAACCGTCTTTTGTCGCGTAATTGGTATATTGTTGTGCAAACGAAAAACTCCATATCAGAAGGAAATAAATGGTGATATGGAGTTTATTATGTTTCAATAAAATTGATTAATGATATTTACAAAGTAAAGGTTTATTGTATTAATAATTTTGATCTGCGTCTCTTTTTACTCTGCAAACACCAGAAATATTGTGTGTAACGTTACTATCATCTGTAAAAGTCCCAGAAAACTCAAATTCTATATAGTCACCTATACTCGTTGGAATTGCAGAAGTTACTGTTGCTGAAATTTGATGTATAGTAAAATCTGGAGACAGCATAAAAAGATGACTCAACGTGTTTTCTGCAAAATAAAACCCTTCAGAAGAATTAACGTTTTGCATAACTCCCCAATTATAGATAATGTTTGGCAAAAATGCGCCCGTACTATCAAAGGTAAATACCGCTGAAATATGTCTTAAATCACCACTTGGTTGCTGTCCTGAAGCATTAATTTCATACTTATCAATTAGTGTAGAACTATCGGTTTCTAAATGAGCCTCAATGTCATAATCAAAAATACGTTCTACTCCATCAATGGTATATTTAAAATACTCATCTGTATTTCCGGTAGTCGTTGAGCCGTCATCATCATTACTACAACTAAATGTGCAAAACACTAAAACAATAAGTCCTATTGACTTTATTAATAATTTCGTCATATTCGTATTTATAAAACTTCATCTATTATTACACAAAATTCGACTTCAATACTGCCGTAGCTAACATCATATCGCATCTCGTCTCCTATTGCTGTTCCTGTTCGCTGACACGTCACCGTTACCATTTGCGGTTCAACTTCTCCATTGAGATAAAATCGACCTATACCTATTTCATTTTCTTCTAATACATTAGTTGTAAAAAATATAGTAGGTGAGCTAGAAAAAGAAGCTATTTCTATTCCTGGTGCACCATAAGGTCCATTACTAGCATTGGGGAAATATTGTGTACTTAACTCCGATTCTGGTAAAATAAGTTGATCTTGATTATTAGAATCGTAATACGAAAACCCTTCATAATTACATTCCGAAATATTGGTAGCATTTGTATCATCATTATTACATGACACAAGTCCCAAACACAACATCGCAACCACGCTTAATCTTTTAAATATATTCATATTTTTTAATTTATTGTTTCAATTATTACACAAACCTCTCCCTCTATTGTGTGTTGTATATTCATATTTGAGGTAAATGTCCCTACAAACGAATAACGTATGGTTCCACCAACAACAGCTTCATTAACTAAACAGGTGAATGTTATATTAACGCTTTGTGGATTAGATAAAACCCCATTAATAAATAAATGACTTGCTTCTGAGGAAGAAATATCTGAATTAAATAGTGATGTTTGGTTGACATCGAGTGCAGAACTTTGAAATATATAGTTGTTTTCTAACTCATGCACCATTACATTATCTCCAGTACCAACAGCTGACTCTGTGTAAACAGTCGTTGATGTACTAAAACCACCCTGAGGCAAATAGACCTCTGCATCAGTATCTAGTGTATAAAACAGCCCATGATTAGTGCAGGTTTCTATAGCGTTATCATCGTCATTATCACACGATGTGAATAGCGTTATCATTAATAAGGTAAAAATTATTACTCTCATATCTAGTCTAGTATTATTCCTAAAGTGCCTTCATAATGCCCTGTAATAGAAGTGCCATCTGAAGCTAAAAACGTATAATCCACATCGATTGTACTATTTGCCGGAACATTAGTATCAATATTTATCGCATTTATGATCACCGTCGGCTCCATAGTTCCTATGTAATACCAAACTCCACTTGTTTCAGGAAGATGACCATAATCAATTCCATTTTCTGTTCCAAATGATGGAGAAACAACTCCGTCATAAGCGATTAAAGAATCTGCTGAGTAATTAGGCATACCTGTACTTAAACTAGAACCGATATACGTATTACCTGTAGAAATTAAACCCGCAGACAAACTTGCATTATCATCTACGGATACTTTTATTAAAGCCAATTTTGAAGTGGTATTAACCGAATAGGCATACGCATAACCAAGACCAACATCACCAAAAGAATCTGTGATTCTCCCATCAGTAAACATAAAATTATAATGATCTGGATAACCATCAGCATTGCTGTCTGATTGATCTATAGTGATGTATGCATTTACGGTTTCGTGAAACGTTGAATTTATTGTGAATCCATCTGTTGATGCTGTTGATGTAGCATCGTCATTATTATCGCAATTAAAAAAAGTAAGAGCAACAACTAATATTAGTAAGATGTTTATTCCTAATTTCATAATCTAATTTTTATGGATTTACATCATCAATAACAATACATAACTCTACTTCTTCTCCTGACGCCAGTACAATATCTAATCGAATTTCATCACCTACAGCACTTCCTGCTCTTTGGCAAGTCACAACACCAGAATAATTTGTATCATTGATTCTAATTTCTGGATTTGAATCTACAGCACCTTCGGTAACAGCTCTTGTTACAACGAACGTACCTCCCATATTACTAATTTGATTCACTTCATATGCTCCTACACCTGGTCCGTCATTATTTGGAAAATAATCCGTAACCAAGTCTGATGCTGGTATTAAAGTTAAGACCCCTTGTAATTCTGCTGTAAGTCCTTCATAACTACAAACACTTATGTTTGGTGCATTATCATCGTCATTATCACAGTTAAATAAAGTAAGTGTAATTGCTAGTAATAAAATTGTTTTTAAAATTGATTTCATAATTCTTAT
Source organism: Winogradskyella sp. PC D3.3 (assembly GCF_054366245.1). NCBI lineage: Bacteria > Pseudomonadati > Bacteroidota > Flavobacteriia > Flavobacteriales > Flavobacteriaceae > Winogradskyella > Winogradskyella sp. PC D3.3. The sequence continues at coordinate 3,255,323 of NZ_CM135962.1, forward strand.
ATTTTAGTTTTTTATAATTCAGTTAACACTTTGAAAACTGACGTTCGAGGTTATATCAAGTCAATCGACAAATTGTTACCCTCTAATTCTTATTTTTTTAAAATTTATTTTTTTAGACTATTTCATCTACCATACCGTCGCAATCATCATCAATTCCATTCTCTTTAATTTCCTTGGCATAAGGATGAATAAGAGGATTAGTGTCATCACAGTCTAAACTATTAAACACACCATCTGCAGGAGATTGTTCACTTGAGCCATAGCCGTCATTATCTTCGTCAAGATATCTAATATCATCAATATCGATCTCCCCGTTACAGTTATCATCTATATCATTGCCTACAATTTCGTCTGCTAATGGATTAATCATATCATTAGAATCATCACAATCGGCATTATTATAAACCATACCGTTTGGAGCATCAGCTCCTAATTCTATTTCGAAAACAGAACCAGAAATAGAGTTACCAAAACCATCATTATCTGAATCTTTATAAAACGTTATCGCAAATAATCCATTACAATTTTCGTCGATAGTATTATCAGGAATGTCAATGGAATCAGGATTTATTCCTGGATCAGTATCATCACAGTCTGAATGATTTTCTTTAATATAATTTAATGGTTGATCGTGTTGAACAGTTGGATCTACGGAATTATCACCAAAACCATCTTGGTCTAAATCGGGATACCAATGATATGAGTAGTCTTGTGGCTCACCTATACAGCCCGAACCAATAATGAATACAGCTATTATTAATAACAGCATTGGCAGAAATGTTTTTAACATATGTGTTTTCATAATCTTAAATATTAGTTGTTCTTAAATTAATTTGCTTGAAAAATCGATAATAGAAATAAGCCGCTATGGCAATAAGACAAAGTGCAATAAACTGTGAATGCGATAGTATATTTTCTATAATAAAACCTCTATCATCTCCTCTAAAAAGTTCTAAAATCCCTCTACCAAAAGCATAAAGCATCAAATAGATTAGAAATAATTGTCCTTTAAATTGTTGGATTTTTTTAATTCTAAATAACAGACACATAATGGTCACCAACATTGTTACTTCATATAACTGCGTAGGATGAACCGATACATTATGGGTTGTAGGAAACACTAAACCAAAACTACTTTCTGTTGGAGAACCATAACAGCAACCTGCAGTAAAACAACCAAAACGTCCTATAGCGTGTACAATTGTTGTGGTTATCGCAAAAATATCTAGCATTGGTAAAACTGGAATATTATGCTTTTTTAAAAACCAAATGATATAAGGAATAATAACTACAAATGATCCATAAAAGACAAAACCTCCAGAAAAATTATTTAATAATAAATTTGGATTTTGAATGTACAGCATGGGGTCTTGCAAATAGAAAAACAACTTTCCTCCAACAAAACCAGCAATAAAGATGGCATAGAAAAAGGCATTAGGTAAGTTCTGAATTCCCAATTCTCGTTTTGCACTCCACTTAGTATATAGCGCAGCAATAAGCGTCCCTAATACAATTAAGGTCGCATAGGTATATACCGTAACTTGCTCTACATTTAGTAGGCTTGCCAAAAAATCTGATAAAGTGAATTTGAATAGTTCTGGATACATCTACTAAATTATTGTTTCGTTAATTTCATGCTTTATTCAACTTGAAATACCACAATGTTTAATTCTGAAAACATTTATAAAACATGTATTTTATCAAGCTGTTTTAACTATTTATACAAAAACAATAGTTTTATAACGCATGATACAATTTAGCAACTACATTATAAATGTGAACTCAAAATAAACGATATAATATAAGAACAACACACAACATATGTATCATCCCCATATTAAATCGTTTTATGCACTACATATAATAAAAGCCCTTATTCCCTAAAATATAGCTCTTGCAAATTAACTTGTTCTCTATAGAATACGCCCTACCATCAACTCTAAAGGCAATTTCATCCAATTAAACACAGGGTTCATTCAATTACCTGTTTTGTTTGTACAATAGAATGAAAGGTTTTAAGTTTGTAACTAAAATTTACGCCATGGATATTGATAAGATTATCGAGTTACTTTTTAGCATTGCACCTGCTGCTATAGTTGGAGCAATTGCCTACTATTTCTTTCAGCAACACCTACAAAATGAAAATAGCAGAAGACATTTTTTATTGCAGAAGGATTTACAAAAAGAAAGCTTCCCATTGCGCTTACAAGCTTATGAACGTATGACACTTTTCTTAGAACGTATAGCCCCTGCCAAACTATTAACAAGGGTCAATCCAACATCTTCAAATAAAAGTGATTACGAGAGTTTACTTATTGCCACAATAGAACAAGAATTAGAGCATAACTTAACCCAACAAATCTACGTCAGTGATCAATGTTGGTCTATTACATTAGCTGCAAAAAATGCGACTATTCAATTGATAAGAAAAGCTGCAATGCAGGAATCTACAGATACAGCCAACAAACTTAGAGAAGTCATTTTAACAGATTTAATGGATAAACCGGCACCAAGTAATGCTGCTTTAGCATATATTAAACAAGAAGTTAGTGAAATGTGGTAAACAATAGCTAGCGCAGGTTGAACCATAAAAAAAGGCTTCCAATTTGGAAGCCTTTTTTTATGTAAAGTTTTAGCTCTAAATTTTAAAAGAAAAATAAATGTCTTATATCTCGTTATTTGCTAAGAACGCTTTTAATGTTTCCTCATATATTTTTTCATACATAGGTACTATATTATGTAAGTCGAACTTTTGAGATTGAACTTTAGCGTTTGCCTTAAACTGATTTAACGTATCGATATCGGATAAGATTTTCAATGCATTTTCAGACATATCTTTAATAGCATTGACATCACTTAAATATCCCGAAAATCCATCTTCATTAACCTCAGATAGTCCACCTGTATTAGTAGAAATCACAGGAACACTACTCGCCATAGCTTCAAGGGCAACTAAACCAAAACTTTCGGTTTGAGATGGTAATAAGAACAAGTCACTAAAACATAAAATACGATCAATTTCATTACTGTTTCCAAAGAAAATAACCTTGTCTTTAATTCCTAACTCTTCAACTAAATACTCTGCCGTTTCTTTCTCTGGTCCCTCACCCACCATCATTAATTTTGCAGGCAATTCTTTCTGAATTTTATAAAAAATCTTAATCACATCAGGAATACGTTTGACCTCCCTAAAGTTACTAATATGCGTTATAATACGCTCCTCTTCTTCTGCCATCATACCACGTTGGCAATCGGTATAACTATGCTGATGTTTTTCTAAATCTATAAAATTAGGAACAACATAAATTTCTTTCTTAATATCAAACAATCGCATTGTATCGTTTTTTAAACTTTCCGATACAGACGTTACTGCATTAGATTTATTGATACTAAAAGTTACTGCGGGTTTATAAAATGGATGACTTCCGACCAAAGTTATATCAGTACCATGCAAAGTTGTTACAATAGGGACAAAAATTCCCTCATCCTTAAGCATTTGTTGCGCCATATAAGCCGCATATGCATGAGGAATGGCATAATGTACATGTAACAGTTGAATCCCATGAAGCTTCACCATATCTACTAATTTACTAGATAAGGCTAATTCATAAGGCTGATAATGAAATAAAGGATACTCAGGAACATGGACTTCATGAAAATGAACATTATTACTCAACAATTCTAAACGCACAGGTTGTTTATAAGTGATAAAATGTATCTCATGACCGCGTTTAGAAAGCTCCAAGCCTAATTCCGTAGCCACGACTCCACTGCCGCCAAATGTTGGGTAGCAAACTATTCCTATTTTCATGTAAAAGTTTTAAGTTAATCGCTAATAAAGTCTCAAGTTTTGTAAAACCCTTACAACTTTACTTACTTATTTTACTCAATTATTGCTTCGTAGATGAGGCGTTGTATTTCCGTTCTAATGTTCTCCCGCAACAAAAGATTTTTACCGGCTTCTGGATAGGTTCTATTTGCCAGAAAGACATATACAATTTCTTCTTCAGGATCTGCCCAAGCATAAGTCCCTGTAAAACCAGAATGCCCAAAACTCGTCATAGATAAACATCCACAAGTTGGACCAGCTTCACCCAACTGCGGTTTATCAAACCCTATACCTCGTCTGTTATCATTGTCACAGTAATAGCAATAATTAAATTTATCTATAGTTTCACTTTTCAGGTAGCGTTTTCCACCATAAAATCCTTTTTGCAAATACATCTGCATAATTTTAGCAACATCATTAGCATTACTAAAAATACCTGCATGGCCTCCCACACCGTTTTGCATAGCTGCTCCCATATCGTGGACGTAACCATGTACTTTTTTAAAACGATAATAATCATCTATCTCTGTTGGAACAATATCTTTTAAGCTAAACTTATTTCGCGGATTATAGGTGGTGTAATTCGCACCTAAAGATTTATAAAAACGATCTTCAGTAATTTCATTTAATGGCTTGTCATAGAAATCTTCGAGATACTTTTTAAGAATATAATAAGGCAAATCGCTATAACGATACCTTAAACTCGATAATAAATCACTATCTCTAATAATTTTCTGAATGGAATCCTTGTAATCATTACGCATAAAGAGTGTATTGGTTACCTCTACAGTAAAACCTTTAGTCCGTGTTTTACGATAATATTTTGGATCTGGCTTTTTAGTTATAGAATCTAAGGTGGCATAATAAAATGGTATCCAAGGTTTTAATCGTGCATAATGCGATAACATCTTTTTTAGGGTAATGTTTTTCTTATTCGTGGTCTTGTATTCTGGCATTAGCTTACTCAACTTATCATCTAAAGACAATGAGCCCTGCTCTTCCAACTCCATTAGAACAGGAAGCGTTGCTAATATTTTTGTTAATGATGCCACATCATAAAGATCATTAAATTTCACTTTTTCCTTTTTAGCATACGTGTGATATCCAAAATTCTTATTATAAATCACTTTACCCTTACGAGCTACAATCAACTGAATTCCAGGTGTCATTTTTCCGTTTACAGCATAATTTGCTACAGAATCAATTCGGCTCAACAATTTAGAATCCATACCAACGCGTTCTGGTAAACCGTAACTTAAATTCAATAAAGAATTATAAACTTCACCTGTTCCGACGGCGAATGAAGGTCCTACACTCACTGGTAATTTACCCTTAGCTGGAATAGCCCCAAAAATCAGTTGTGCTGATTTTTTTTGAGCAATTTCACTGTTCTGATAACTCATTACAATCCCCTCAATATTTTCAACAGACAGTAAGTCGTTTAAGGCATAAGGTCGGGCAAAGACGTCTAAAACAACGGTATTTGTTCTAGAAATTTCATACAACCACGCCATTTCTTTCTGTGAAAATTTAAAGCTTTTCCATGGATTAGCATTTGATTTATGAAAGCCTACAACAACCGTATTATAATTCTGAAGTTTAGAAATAACTTCATCAAGCTTATCTGCTTTAATCTCGTGAACTTTAGTATATTTCTTTAACTCATCTAAAAAAGCAGAGCCCTTATCATCCCCTAGCGATACATAAGCTATTTTCTTAGTTTCTAGATCACGAAGCGGCAATAATTCATTGGTGTTTTTTACGACAGTAATAGCATTTTCCATGAGTTCTTCATAGAGTACATCATCTTTAAGTCGGTTTAAATCTTGCTCTAAATCATAGATACCTATAGGTGAGTAGTTATTTAAACCTACTTTGTATTTAGCCATTAATATTTTCTTAACAGAATGTGCTAAGCGTTCTTCAGTAATCGTACCATTATTAAAAGCTTCAACAAATTTTGCAATACCTTTTTCTGGATCTTCAGACATTAACATCACGTCGTTTCCTGCTAAAAACGCCATTAAATCTATCTCTCCTCCTTTAATTAAGCTTTTAGTCCTCGTACCATCTACACCTTTTTCAACATAATCAGCGGCACCTTTCATGGTTAAGGCATCAGTAAAAATTAAACCGTTAAACCCTAAGCTATCTTTTAAAATATCAGTAACGATGTGTTTAGACAACGACGACGGAAAATCTCTCCGTGACTCTAAACTAGGGACATTTAAATGTGCTACCATAACACTAGCCAAGCCTTCTTTAATTAGCTTTCTATATGGATACAACTCTATAGAATCGATACGTTTAGCACTAAAATTAATAGTTGGTAATTTTAAATGAGAATCCTCCTCTGTATCTCCATGCCCAGGAAAATGTTTCGCATTTGCTAATGTTCCTGCACTTTGCATGCCTTTCATAAACGCTAAGCCTTTTTCGGTAACATTATCTCTATCTTCACCAAAAGAGCGATTTCCTATTATAGGATTTTTGGGATTGGTATTAATATCAACAGCTGGTGCAAAATTAAAATGCACTCCTAAACGTTTACAATGTTCTCCTATTTGTCTTCCGACTTGTTCAACAAGTTTATTATCTGTAATAGCTCCAAGTGTCATATTCCAAGGAAAAGCATAAGTAGAATCTAAACGCATACTTAACCCCCATTCTGCATCCATTCCTATTAAAAGAGGAATCTTAGAAGCTGCTTGCAACTCGTTATTTAATTTTGCCTGACGCACTGGTCCACCGTTAGAATAGATTAAACCACCAATATGTTGATTTGTAATTAATTTTGCGATACTATTTTCGTGAGCTTTCCCTTTATTTGAAAAGACCTGAACCATAAACAGTTGACCTATACGTTCTTCTATTGACATTGAATTGTATAGACTATCTACCCATTTTTGTTGTAAAATAGGATCTTTAGATTGAAGTGGGTTTTCAGCCCAATTTTGAGCACAGCTAAATTGAAAACAACTATAAATTAGAATGAGGGCAAGGTAACGCATTAGCAATCTTTTATCGTTTATAAGGTTATTACTTGAAGAGATAACGAATATTGTGCCAAATTAGCATTTTTAGGAGGAAGTAAAAAGACTTTAAGATACTTTTATAAACTGTGTGCTGTCTATATTTTGTTAAAAAATTAAGCGAGTAAATCAATTTGTCTATCATGATAACCTAATAGATATAAAACACCATCTAATCCAATACTAGAAATAGAGCTTTGAGCATTGTCTTTTACCTTAGGTTTTGCATGAAATGCTATTCCTAATCCGGCTAAATTAAGCATTTGTAAATCGTTGGCGCCATCACCAATAGCAATGGTTTGACTAATATCAATTTCCATTTCGTCTGCTAATTTCTGAAGGTATTCTGCTTTTTTATTACCATCAACTATATCACCAATATAACCTCCTGTTAAAACTCCATCTTTAATTTCGAGCTGATTAGCAAATACATAATCAATATCTAATTTTTTCTGAAGATAATGTCCAAAATAAGTAAAACCTCCTGATAATATAGCAGTTTTAAAACCGTAATAATGTAATGTGTCTATTAAACGTTTAGCTCCTTTTGTAATTGGTAAACGTTCGGCAACTTCTTGTAAAACAGTATCACTTAAACCTTCTAAAAGTTTCATTCGTCTTTTAAAGCTTTCGTTAAAATCTATTTCGCCTTGCATCGCAGATTCTGTAATAGCTTTTACCTCGTCCCCTACTCCTGCTAATTCTGCCAGTTCATCGATGACTTCAGTTTGAATTAGTGTTGAATCCATATCAAAACAAACCAAACGTCTATTTCGTCTAAAAATATTATCTTCTTGAAACGCGATATCGACATCTAATTCTCTTGAAATTTCCATGAATTTCTGAGTAAAATCTGTCTTATCTCCTATTTTCCCTCTAATGGATAGCTGAATGGATGCTCTTGGGTATTCTTCTTTTTTAACTAAAGATGTTCTACCGGTAAGACGTTTTATAGAATCGATATTCAGATTCTTTTCGGAGATAACCTTAGTAACTTCAGATATTTGTACAGCGGCTAGTTTTTTGCCGACTATAGTAATGATATAGCGATCTTTACCTTGTAAGCTAACCCAATCTTCATAATCTTGAAGCGAAATGGGCTTGAATTTAGCTTTAATACCAAGTTCATAGGCTTTAAACAGCAAATCTTTAAGTACTGCCGCTGACTTTTTACCTGATTTAATTTCAAACATAATCCCTAAAGACAGCGTATCATGAATATTAGCTTGACCAATGTCTAAAACTTTAGCGTCATACTCCGCTAATACACTTGTTAAACTAGAAGTTAAACCTGGTTTATCTTGTCCTGAAATATTTAATAGAAATATGTCTGTCGCCACAATTACTGATTTATACTTTAATAGTTGTAAAAATCAAGATTCTATTTGATATATAAAAATTATTTAGACTGAGAATTCTATAATAATACCTAATAAAGTCTATGTAATTCGTAACGCTAAGCCTTCTATTTAATAAATCTACTATGCCAGCTTTCACTTGCAGGGACCTCCCAATTTTCATTAAATTCTGCAATATTGGTTACAAGATTATTAAAAACAATGGTGTTTTTAGAAACTGCTTTTTGTTGCGCCATTTTTTTGAAGTCAATTAATGGTTTATAAGCAATATAGTCACCTTGCTTGTAAGACACATTCATTTTATCCATTAAATCAACATTATATTGTTTTTCTAATTGTTGAATAAAATTAACCGATGCATCGATAGAACAACCTGTTGCACTATTTAAACTTTGATCCATAGCAATGACAATAAATCGCTTATAAACTAATTTATAACCTGCTTTTAAATCTTTTCCGTGAGCTGTCCAAGCCTCAATAAAGGTATCTAATTGTGTTTTAAGTTGCTCTAGTTCTTCGTCTGTAAACGACCGATTAGCTTGGTAAATCCAAACTCTAGATTCTTCTGGTAAGGTATTAAAATCGACTAGCATAAATTTCTCTTATTTCTGAATACAAAAGTACAATTTTACATCCAATCTCTATCCTGAGATTCGACCTTATATAACAAGAAATTATAAATAGATAAAGCCTCTGATTTTGAAATATAAGGGATAGTAACCGATTTTGATGCTGTTGAAATAACCAATGAAGCAATAGCTCGTGGTTGTTGAAAAATGGTCTGTTTGATTTTTATACTTTGAATTTTATGAATTTCGAGAATATTTGTTGTGGTATCAATCACACCACTTCCAATAGTTATAAAATTTTCCGAAATTCTGTAATATGCTTTTTTATAAGCAAAATACACGTACAAGGCCGCAAAAGGAATAAATACGGCATTAATCCATAACATTTGTATGCCAAATACAGCGCAAGAAACCGCATTAATCATAACTCCAAAAAGTAGCATTTCTAAAATTGAAATCCTTATAAAATAAGGTCTTGGCTTAGCTCTCTCACCTCCTTCTGCACTATAATTCCCTAAAAGTTTATTTACTAAATAATGTAACTGCTCTTTTTCTAAAGCTACTATATTAAAGTTTTTTTGCTGCTTAACATTTACCATGGCTTGTTTTACGGATAAAGTATGCAATCCAAAATACTGCTTAATCCGATTAGTTGTAATGACTAAATTCTGAATCCGACTCGGAGTTAAACTTAACGACACTTTATTAAACAGCCCCTTGTTAATTTCAATCGTTTTTTGATGCTCAACAACCTCTAAATTAAAATTAATGATAAAAGTCTTTACTACAGAAAACAAAAATGAGATTAACACAACAACAATTACGATAATGGCATTAGTGATAATGAGGTTTAAGATGGTGTTTTGGTCTAATTTTACAAAATCATCTATATATTTTTCTAATTCTAATGCTTCTAAAAAATCTTTGAATTCACTATAAAGCCCAAACGTAAAAGAGAATATCAACAGAAAGCTCTTAAAATGGTTTTGAGATAAACCTTCTAACAATAACCGTTTTGTTGTAACTTTAAAGAACACTTCGTCATCTTCCTGTTGTTCTATTGGAGCGTTTTCAATTGAAGCTTTAGTGAATAATTTTTTCTTTAATAATAAAGCCGTAGGTTTATCTAAAGCACTAATTTCAATTTCAGATTTTTTATCTCCTGCAGTTTCTATCTTAACTGAAACCACATTAATGATCTGTTGAAGGAAATTCTGTTTGATATATACATTTTGAATTTTAGACTTGGGAATTATCGTATTATCCTTATTAATAATTCCTGTGGCTAAATGAAAATCGTCTTTACTGAGGTAAAACTTAAAATTGAGATATTTCAGGATTGCAATAACCAACATCATAATAAGAACCACCATTACCCCCAAAAGCATCATGGTTGGTGTTATTCCTACAAACGTTTTTTGTCTCATTAATGAAACACCAAAGGCCACGAAAAGCACGAAAAACTTTTTAAAAAAATTAAACGTATTAAATGCGAATATGATAATGATACCTTTAGACGATTGCCTTATCGGTTGCGAAAAATCAGTTGTTTCCATTAACCTTGTCGCTAATTATGTCCTTAATCTGCTTGGCTTCAAGGTGTGGTAGTCCTTTAATACTTAAATCACTACCAGCTTCCCCTGCGGTAAATATTTTAAGCGTAGCTAAACCAAAAGCTCTAGCCAACCAACTTCTAGTTTCTTCTACGTGTTGAATTCTAGTTATTGGAACAGTCGTTATAGAATGAATAATTAAACCTTTTGCGTAAACAACATCTTGCTCTCGCATAGCGTATTTTCGTTTTTTAAATGCTAATAAACTAACTATGAAATTAAAAATACAGAACACCACTACAGCAGATAGCATGTACCATAAATTAAGTTGAACCTCTTCTTTTTTCTCAATAATATATTTTAAACCAATTACTAATCCTATTACCCCTGTATAAAGAGCTAATTTATTTAGCAGAATAATCTTTAGGTATGATTTTGAAATGGGTTTTAAAACGACATCCTCAACTTTAGGTAATTGCTCTGTTTGAATTTGAAGATTTGTGAAGTTCATTGTTTAAACATATTATTAATCTTTCTTTTTTGTGATTTTATACCTAAAGGCATAACTCATTACAAGTCCAAAAAAGAAAGCATTAAATAGAAACTTTAGCAAAGAAAATGGTTGGTCTGTAAAATAATCTAAACCTGCCATTAATGAAGCATATAACAAACCAGTGCCAATACCTGAAATAACCCTCTTTTTTAACGGTAGTTTTTCAATATTGTTTCCCACAATCTTGCTGTCTTATGCATTCGCAATTAATTCTGCAATGTCCATTACCGAAATTTCAGCTTCTTTTTCTTTAAACTTTACTCCATCGGTCATCATCGTATTACAATACGGACAACCTGTAGCAATAATTTCTGGTTGGGTTTCTAAAGCATCTTCAGTTCTAAGAATATTAATTTCCTTATTTCCTGGTTCTGCATCTTTAAACATTTGCGCACCTCCTGCTCCACAACACAAGGCTGTTCCTTTGTGGCGTTTCATTTCCACTAAGGTCGCATTCGTTTTTCTAAGCACATCTCTTGGCGCATCATAAACACCATTTCCTCTTCCTAAATAGCAAGGGTCATGAAACGTAATTCGTTTACCTTTATAAGTGTTCCCTTCTAGAGTTAAGCGGCCAGAACTCATTAGTTCTTTTATATATTGTGTGTGGTGAATAACATCGTAATTCCCACCTAAACCTGGATATTCATTTTTAAGACAATTAAAAGAATGCGGATCACAAGTGACTATTCGTTTTATTTCATAAGCATTGAGTACTTCAATATTCATAACGGCTTGCATTTGAAACAAGAACTCATTACCAGCACGTTTTGCAACATCACCAGTATTACTTTCTTCAGTTCCTAATACAGCAAAATTTACGTTTGCTTTATTTAGAATTTTCACGAAAGCTCTTGTTATTTTCTTTGCTCTATCATCGTAACTTCCAGCAGAACCGACCCAAAATAAAATTTCTGGTTGCTTGCCTTCTGCCATCATTTCTGCCATAGTTGGCACATTAAGTTGCTCGCTCATTCTATTAAATTTAATCGTTTTTGGGTTTTACTTAAAAAAAGTGTTAGCAATCATAAATTGTATTAAACCTTTCTATTTTAACCTTTAAACTATTTTTAATTTTCGTCTTTCCAATTCAAACGATCCATTTGGTTGTAAGGCCAAGGTGCACCGTTATTTTCTATATTAGTCATCATGGTATTCAATTCCATTGGTGCAGCACTTTGTTCCATTACTAAATAGCGACGCATTTCTATAATAATAGATAATGGATCAATACTTACAGGACAAGCTTCTACACACGCATTACACGTCGTACAAGCCCAAAGTTCTTCATTTGTAATGTAATCTCCTAAAAGTTGTTTGCCATCATCTTTAAACACCCCATTGTTGGCATCTATATTCTTACCAACTTCCTCTAATCGATCTCTCGTATCCATCATAATTTTACGAGGAGATAATTTCTTACCTGTAAGATTTGCTGGACATTCACTAGTACAGCGTCCACATTCTGTACAGGTATATGCATTAAGTAATTGAACTTGACTTAAATCCATAACATCACTTGCGCCAAACTTTGCTGGCACCTCATCTTCTAAAGTTTCAGGAGGTGCTGCGTACGGATCAGCATCAGGATCCATCATTAATTTAACTTCGGCTGTAACCGCTTCAAGATTATTGAATTGCCCTTTAGGTACAACTTTTCCAAAATACACATTTGGAAACGCTAAAAGAATATGTAAATGCTTTGAGAAGTATAAATAATTTAAGAAAATTAGTATACCTACAATATGTAACCACCAAGCTACTCTTTCAATAGTATGAAGTGTTTCCGCTGAAGCCCCATGAAACCATGGCGCTATAAATTGCGAAATTACATTCCCCGAATTAGCTCCTTGAAAAGAACCATCTGTAGCATTCATTACTAAGAATAAACACATTAATACGACTTCAAAATAAAGGATAATATTACCATCACTTTTTGGCCAACCTTTCATTTCTGAACTCAAGAAACGTTTGATTTTAATTACATTTCTTCTTAGCCAAAATACCGTTACTGAAATTAAAACTAAAACTGCTAATATCTCAAATGAACCAATTAAGAAACCATATAAACCAGCTGGTAAAATTTCTTGTCCAATACGATGCGTCCCAAAAAGACCATCAATAAGAATCTCTACCACTTCTATATTAATAATAACGAATCCAACATACACAATAACATGAAGAAGACCTGAAATTGGGCGTTTAACAATTTTACTTTGACCTAAAGCAATGTAAGCTACATTTTTCCAACGTTGCGATTTATTATCGCTAGCATCAACTTTATGACCTAGTTTAATATTTCTAATAAGTTTTTTAACGTTTGAAGCAAAGTAGCCTATTCCTAATATTAGGATAACTGCAAAAATAATATTTGGTAAGTATTCCATAGTTGATGGATCTAATTATTGTTTAATTCCGCTTGTGTAGGTTCCTCGTACGGAATCTCTTTCTTAGACAAAATACGTCTGTATCTTGCTGGATGAAGTTTAATATCTAATAGTAATAACTCTAATTCTTTTGATGCATTTTCTAAGTTCTGATAAAGCGCATCATCTTTTAATAATTTGCCAATAGAACCTTCACCTGCCTGCAAACCAGTTGCCAATTGATTAAATTTCAGAATCATATCATCTAAATTCTTAACTGTATTTGAAAGTTTAGCGTCGTTGAGATCTTTTATTAGAATTGCTAACTCGCCACTCATTTTATCAAAATTCTCTAGTACTGAAGCTATTTTTTCATCGTTTTTACTTAGAAGATTATCGGCCTTAAAACCTACACCTTTAAATGTCTTTAAAGTAGCATTTAATTCTGCTATTGTTTGTTTTAAACCATTATCTGACTCATCAACAACCAAAGCATTTATATTTGTTAATAGGGTATCTGAAGAACGAAGTGTTGTCCCTAAATCTTCACTTATCCCAGAAAAATTCTTTTCTAAAGACGAAATCATTCCAGGTTTTACTTCAGATTTAATAAAGTCTCCAGATACTGCTATTTCACCATCATTTGCTTCAACAATAGACAACGCATTTCCGCCCATTAAACCATCTTGGTATAAACGAACTTTGCTGTTTTTAGAAAATTTCAATTCTGGAGTTACGGTAAAAGAAATCCGTGTTTTACCCGACTCAAAATCGTAGTCTATTTTTTCAATTTTACCGATTTTATTACCTTTTATGGTAACCGGCGATGACATACTTAACGCATTATAATCAAATTCGGTGTAGTAGGTATTCGTATTTTCAAACAGATCCTCTCCTTTCAGAAATGTGAATAGGTATATACAAAAAGCGATACCAGCTAGGACTAATATTGCTGTTTTTACTTCTCTTGTAACTTTCAATGGGCGTTTTCTTTAGTTTGCTAACAAAATTAGGAATAAATATATTAATAATGTTTCTAATTTGATGCTGATTTTAACGCATCTGCTACATCAATTTTTTTGTCTCCTCTGTAAGCTACAATAAAGGCTCCTGTATATCCTTTTAATTTTGCTTCATTTTGAAGTTGTTTAGCCTTATTATAATCAGAGGTTTTTCCGCTAAAGTATTTGTAAATACTACCCGATTTTTGTCGTGAAATCTCAGATAAACCTTTAAAATTATAAGATTTTGCTTCTAAATCTCTGGAGCTTGCTGCAATCTGAACTTTAAATGTAACACCTTCTATAATTCGAGATGCCTCTTCTGTTTCTACCATGGTTTCAGCATCAACATGTAAAATATGGCTCCCAACATTTTGATCGAGTTCCTTTTTATAATCAATTATAGCTGATCTTATAGCGTCTGCCATTTTCGTTTGTCCAGCTTTAGTATTTAGATAACTTCCCTCACTCTTATTGGTTAAAAATCCCACCTCGACTAATACACTTGGCATGTATGTATTACGAATAACTAGCAAACTCGCTTGTTTTAATCCTCTACTCTTACGCTTCGCTTTACTTATAAAGTTATCCTCTATTTTTCGAGCTAGAACAATACTTTGTTCGACATAGACTTCTTGTTCAATACCGATAGCTATAGTAGATTCTGGTGAACTTGGATCAAATCCGGCATAATTCTCTTTATAGTTGTCCTCTAAAAAAATTACTTCATTTTCGCGTTTAGCAACATCAAAATTACGTCCTGTATTTTTTTCACCTAAAACAAATGTTTCTGTACCGCTGGCTTGCGAGCTGTGTGCATTACAATGTATAGATACAAATAAATCAGCATCTGCTTTATTGGCTATATTAGCCCGCTCATGTAGTTCTATAAAAACATCAGTTTTACGCGTGTAAATAACCTTAATATCGGGGTTTTTAGCAAGTTCTCGCCCCACTTCCAAGGTTACCTTTAAAGCGATATCCTTTTCGCTATGACCATTTCCTACATTACCAGAATCATGACCTCCATGTCCTGCGTCCAAGACCACAACAAACTTGTCTTCTTGCGCCTGCAACGTTGCATAAGATGTTAAAGTACTTATAAATAATAGGGTTAAAAATACTATTGTAGGTTTTAGTGTCGTTTGCATATTTAATTTAACGGTTTACATTCTCGGTTTATTATTTAATGCTAAATAGTGAAACAGTATTTTCTAATTTTAATAAAATAATCACAAAAAAATAGCTGTACTTTTGGCGTTTCAAAAACCGAGCCATATTTTTACAAAAATACATTTAAAAGCGTTGCATACAAAAAGCTTACACATACTTTTTATCCTGAGTTTTACAGTGTTTATCAACACTTTTAGCTTCGCCCAAGAATTACCAATAAAGAAGGCGGCTATTCCTGTTGAACAACTTAAAGATTCGACCACAATTGTAGTTGACACTATAATAAAACCTCCTGTAAATATAAAAGAGGTCGATTCTACTAAAAAAGACTCTCTAAAAAAGAAGAACGATTTTCTAGAAGGCACAGTTAAATACAAAGCGTCCGACTATGTGTCTTTGAGTCAAAAAAAGAAAAAAATATATCTATATAACAAAGCCGAAGTTATATATCAAGATATGGAAATTACCGCAGGTGTCATTGTTATTGACTACAGCAAAAATCTTGTATATGCCGGTCGTTTAAAGGATTCTACAGGGTATTCTCAACGCCCTATTTTTAAACAAGGTGAAAATGTTATTGAACCAGACTCTATTGTTTTTAATACTGAAACAAAGAAAGCCTTAGTTTTTAATTCGAGAACTGAACAACAAGGTTTTAAAGTCTATTCTCCTATAACAAAAAAGGAAAATGATTCGGTATATTTTATGAAAAATGGCCGATTTACAACAGCCGAAGACATTGAAATCCGGAATATCAGTTTGTGACTACCAAAATGAAATTAGTGCCTAACAAAAAGGTTATTGTTGGTCCAACATATATGGAAATCTATGGAATTCCAACACCAATTGCCTTACCATTTGCGTTTTTCCCTATGACTAAAAAACAAACTTCTGGTATCATTTTTCCAACTTTTGGTGAAGACAGTAATAGAGGTTATAATTTACAAAATGGAGGTTACTATTTTGCCATTAATGATTACTTAGATTTAGCGGTTCTTGGTGATTACTATACCAATGGTAGTTACGGATTGCGAATAGAGAACAATTATGCCTTACGCTATAAATTTAGAGGTAATTTAAGTTTTAGATATGAAAACTTATTGAGTAGCGAACGCGGATTTCCAGATTTTAGTCAAAGTACCGTTTATAATATTAGATGGTCCCATAGCCAAGACAGTAAGGCCAATCCAAACTCACGGTTTTCTGCTTCGGTTAACTTAGGTAGTAGCTCATATTACCAAGAGTCTATCAATCAACTGAACCAATCTAACTTTTTGAATAACACATTAGCCTCTTCAGTGTCCTATTCAAAAACGTTTTCTGGTGAACCTCAAGTTAATTTAAGCTTAACAGCAACACATAGCCAAAACACAAATACAGGTGATATCAATTTAACCTTACCTACTATGCAAACCTCAATAGGAAGGGTTTATCCTTTTGCTCCCAAAACAGGAACTAAAAAAGGTGCAATTCATAATATTAATTTTCAATTATCTTCTAGAGGTGAGTATAGCATTAAAACTAACGACACTTTATTTGGTAAAAGTGAAATGTTTGATGATGCTCTTACAGGCATGAAGCATAGCATACCCATTACGACCAACTTTAAAGTTTTTGATTATTTCAGTGTTAGTGCCAATGCAAATTTTGAAGAAACATGGACATTAAAAACAATCAAACGTTTTTATGACCAAGCCAACGAAGAAGTTGTAACCGTAGATCAAAGTGGATTTGATCGTTTTTCTACTTATAATTTTGGTGCCAGTATTGGTACAACTATTTATGGTATGTACGATTTAGAAAACGAAGACAAGACTGCCAAAATAAAAGCAATTAGACATGTTCTTAGACCATCTTTGAGCTATTCTGTTAGTCCAGCTTTCGATCAATATTACGAAACCTACGATGTTGTTGATGCCGACGGAACTACTTCTGACCAGGTTGAATATACCCGATTTGAAAATTCACTGTTTGGCACTCCTGGTAACCGTTACTCTAGTAGCATAGGATTGACTCTTGGAAACAATATTGAAGCTAAAGTTCGTTCTAAAGATTCCACAAAAACAGAACCTGAAAAAATATCCTTATTAAACACGCTTAATTTTTCGACAGCTTACGATCTTGCCGCTGACTCGTTAAATATAAGTCCTATTAGAATGACTGGTGGTACTCAAATTTTGAATAAAAAAATGAGCATTAACTTCGGACTAACACTTAACCCTTATGCTCTAGATAGTAACAACAACCTTATTAACACATTTAACATTGATAATGGAGGAAGTCTTTTTAGATTAACAGCAGCCAATGTAAACATGAGTTACACTTTGTCTAATGAAAGTTTTTCTGGTGACGAATCTGATGAAAAAAGAGCATCTGCACAAGAATCTGCACGATCTGGCGGACGAACAGACGATCTCTTTGGCCGATCAGAAGATTATGCTAACAAGCGCCTCTCTGATACCGATGAAAACAAAGAAGACAAGGAAGAGAACAACGATTTCTATAATTATAAAATGCCCTGGAGTTTAAGGTTGGCTTATTCTGCAAATTATACCAATACGAAACGTGAAGATAAAATATCCTCGCACTCACTCATGTTTTCTGGAGATGTAGACATATCACCACGATGGAGTATTGGTGCTTCTTCGGGTTATGACTTCCTGAATAGAGGATTCACTTATACACAATTGCGCTTCGAACGCGATTTATTAAGTTGGCATATGAATTTCACTTGGATCCCATTTAGTGATCGAACATCTTGGAATTTCTTTATTGGTATTAAATCTAGCTTGCTTAAAGATTTAAAATACGATAAACGAAAGCAACCAGACCAAAAGGTTGGGAACTAAGATTTAATTTAACTCCGCCTCCATTCCATTTTAAAACCAACTTCTATTTCAACAGAAACTTAGAGCAATTAAAACTCAATAATTTATATTAAATTTGTTTTAGTACTAACTATTAATAAAGATCCATATTTTTTTGGATAATGTCATGAAAAAAATAATTAACACTACAAAAGCACCAGCACCAATAGGCCCATACAATCAAGCTGTTTTAACTGGAAACACCTTATATACTTCAGGACAAATTGCTTTACATCCTGAAACGATGGAATTGGTTATAGATGATATTAAAACAGAAACCAAACAAGTTATGGAAAACATGAAAGCCGTTTTAGAAGCTGCAGACATGACGTTTGAAAACGTCATTAAATCATCCATATTTATTAGTGACATGAATAACTTTAAACAAATAAACGAGATTTACGGAAAATATTTTGATGAAGCTACAGCACCAGCAAGAGAAACTGTAGAAGTTGCTAACTTACCTAAATTTGTCAATGTTGAGATTAGTATGATTGCTGTAAAATAATCAGACTAGCATTCATTGTATACACCACAACGCACACAAACAACCGAATCACCTAAAAACCAAACATCTATAGATGTTTATTTTTTAATATTCCAGTTTTATATCTAAATAATTCATTAACTTTAGTCATAAATTTTCATCAAATTGATTAAAGTCATAAATGATATTATAGAATGGAAAACTCTATTATCCACAATAGAGCATTATGATTTTTACCATACTTATGACTATCATCAACTTTCCAAAAACGCTAACGAACACCCTATACTAATCCACTATACTGATGGGCATACATCTTTAGTACTACCTTTTCTTTTAAGAGACATAGAAGACTCAGACTATAAAGATGCAACATCTGTCTACGGTTATGCTGGTTTATTAGCTCTAAATATTGGTAAGGATTTTAATCCAGAACAGTTTCATAATGAACTCACTACTTTTTTTAATGAGAATAAAATCATAGCCGTCTTCTCTAGGTTCCATCCTTTTATTAAAGAAAGTGAATCAGTTTTAAATGGATTAGGAGACATTGTTTCACTTGGTAAGGTTGTATTTATTGATTTGAATAAACCCCTAAAGGACTTAAGAACGACCTACAATAGACGTTTAAGAACTTACTTAAATAAATCTCGCCGATTATGCTCCGTCTTTGAAGGCCATACAAAAGCGCATATTGATACATTCATTAAATTATATTTAGAGAATATGACGCGTATTGGGGCTGACGAGAGTTATCACTTCAGTAAAGACTATTACTATAGACTTTTAACGAGTAACGACTTTGTCTCAAAGCTAATGCTCTGTAAGCATAATGAAACACAAGAAATTATTGCTGGAGCTATATTTATAAAAACAGGATCTATTGTTCAGTATCATTTATCAGGACTTAATGAAGCCTACTTTAAGCTACAACCCATAAAACTTATTATTGATGAAATGTGTATTGTTTCGAGTAATGAAGGCTCAAAATATTTAAACTTAGGAGGGGGAAAAGGCAGCCAAGAAGACTCACTTTATCGATTTAAAAGAAAATTTTCGAAAAACGTTAAAATCTTTAAAGTCTGGAAATATATCGTTAATAAAGACATCTATAAAACTTTAGCTGAAAACCATTTAAAAACACAATTAGAATACAGTGAACTTAACAATGGTTATTTTCCGGCATATCGCGCACCAATAAAGTCTATTATCTCTTTTTTATCTGCCATAGAACTCATAGCTCTCCCATTTTAACTGATGGGTTACCAAGCCTACTTATTTTTTTGAAATTTTCCAAATAATTTTTCTTTTTGCAGTGCTCCATTGGGTTTATAAAATTCCCAAAGTCCCGTCCTCTTCCCTTTATAATAATACCCTTCTTTTCTCATATAGAATTTACACATTTTATAGTCGTAACTATAATTTGTAAAGGAAACGTTGCATGTGATGTGCTTATTAGAAGAAAAAAACTCATCCAAGTTGGCTACCTTAGTTTCTATCCTTGTCGTTAATTGTCCATGATCAAATTATTATTTGAATCCTAATAATACGTAGATAAATCTGCTCCCCAATTATCATAAACCGTTACTGTTTTTGAACCTCCTTTATAAAACCAAATACATTTGCCTACCTTCATCTCATAGACATATTCACCATGCTTATAATACTTTACAAGACCAAACACTTTAGGTTTTCCGTTTTTATAATAGTCATTAATTTCAACGGAATCAATTAAGATTAGACTTTTCATTACTTTTAAATAGTTCTAACCATATTGACAAAAACTAATTTTGAATAAAGATAATTGTAACCACTAATCTCATACCCCTTTACAATGATTTGTTATCATTATTCAAACTGAGTTTTACCATCACTAATAAAGAAGCTGTATTTTTACAACTCAAATTATAGAATAATATTGAAACTCAACTCATCAGAATTAAAAGACTTTCTAAACGAAAAAGTCAATCTTTACAATAATCCAAAGTTTATTGAGAGCGACCCTATCCAAATTCCGCATCAATTCTCTAAAAAAGAAGATGTCGAAATTGCTGCCTTCTTAACAGCAACCATTGCATGGGGAAATCGTAAAAGCATCATAAATAATGCGAATAAGATGATGGAGCTATTAGACTACTCCCCTTTTGAATTCATCAAACAACATCAACAAACCGATTTAGAACGGTTAACGCCATTTGTTCATAGAACCTTTAATGGCAATGATTTTATACAGTTTGTTAAGAGTTTACAACACATTTATAAAAATCACAATGGACTAGAAGCTGTATTTTCAAAATATGCCGAAGACGATTCGCTACAAAACAGTATTCATCATTTTAAACATGTATTCTTTGAACTCCCTCATTTGGATCGGACTGAAAAACATGTCAGTGATCCTTTAAAAAATTCAGCGGCCAAACGAATTAACATGTATTTGCGTTGGATGGTAAGAAATGACAAGAACGGAGTTGATTTTGGAATATGGAATTCACTATCACCTTCGCAATTAAGTTGCCCACTTGATGTGCATTCTGGAAATGTTGCTAGAAAATTAGGACTTCTTAAACGTAAACAAAATGATGGAAAAGCCTTAGCTGAATTAGACGCTAATCTTAGAAAACTAGATGTAACCGATCCTGTAAAATACGACTTTGCTCTATTTGGTTTAGGGGTTTTTGAAGGTTTTTAAAGTCCACAACAAAAAAAAACAATAAACACATGAAAATCAAGCACTTAAATACAATATTCTTAATATTACTTAATATTTAAGAATCATTTCTTTTAAAATCCTGTTTTAAACAATTGTTAATAAAACATTATAAGACAAATAGAATTACAATCTTCGTTTTTCAAAGAACTTGTATTTTTGAAAGCTACCAATAATGCTTTTAAAGATGCATATAGAACACGATATAAAATTAGGCTTTAAAGATGTAATGATTCGCCCCAAACGCTCCACCCTAAAGAGCAGATCTCAAGTAACTTTGGAACGCGATTTTACGTTTTTAAATAGTAAAGCAAATTGGACAGGAATACCAATAATGGCAGCCAACATGGATACTGTTGGTACGTTTGAAATGGCTCTAGCCTTATCTCAACAAAAATTATTTACAGCCATTCATAAACATTATTCTACCAAACAGTGGGATATTTTTTTAAATACAGCTCCAAAAAATATTATAAACTATATCGCTATAAGCACTGGTACAGGAAAAGCGGATGCTCAAAAATTAAAGACAGTTTTTAAAAGCCATCCAGAATTAAAATTTATATGTATTGATGTTGCCAATGGGTATTCTGAGCATTTTGTAGAGTATTTACAACAAACACGAGAACAATATCCAAACAAAGTGATTATTGCTGGTAATGTTGTTACCGGAGAAATGGTAGAACAATTATTACTTTCTGGTGCAGATATCGTAAAAGTAGGAATTGGTCCTGGTAGCGTTTGTACTACACGAGTTAAAACAGGAGTGGGCTACCCACAATTATCTGCAATTATAGAATGTGCAGATGCTGCTCATGGTTTAGGTGGACAAATTATTAGCGATGGAGGCTGTTCAACACCTGGTGATGTTGCTAAAGCTTTTGGTGCTGGCGCCGACTTTGTAATGCTTGGAGGCATGTTTGCTGGCCATACCGAAAGTGGTGGAGAACTTATCACTCGCAATGCACAGCAATACAAACAATTCTATGGTATGAGTTCTGCTACAGCTATGAGTAAATATGTTGGTGGTGTTGCAGAATATAGAGCTAGTGAAGGTAAATCCGTTGAAGTCCCATACAAAGGAGATGTTAAAGATACACTGCTAGATATTTTAGGTGGTATACGAAGTACTTGTACTTATGTTGGGGCACAACGTTTAAAAGAGTTAACAAAACGTACCACATTTATAAGAGTCGCAGAACAAGAAAATCAGGTTTATAATCGTTAAAAACATTACAACGGGAAATATAATTCCGAATTGAGTATGTTAAAAGGTACTAATTTTCAGCATTCAAATGAGTACCTTTAAACTTTACTAATAAAACTACCCCTATGAAACATTGTATATTCATCTTTTTGTGCGCCACTTTTACGTTTAGCTTTTCTCAAAACATAAAAATCCCTACTGACACTGTACACGTTACTAATCATACCGTTACAATAAAAGGCAAGCAAATTAATTATAAAGCGGAAACAGGTTTTCAACCCGTTTGGGATGATGAGGGTAACATAATCGCATCACTTTATTACACGTATTACAAAAGAACAAATGATGTAAAAAATAACAACAGACCAATTATTTATTCATTTAATGGAGGGCCTGGTTCCGCGTCACTATGGATGCATATCGCCTATACAGGACCAAAAGTTCTCAATATCGATGACGAAGGTTACCCAATACAGCCTTATGGCGTAAAAGATAATCCTAATTCTATTTTAGACGTCGCTGATATTGTCTTCATTAACCCCGTAAATACGGGTTATTCTAGAAAAATAGCCGATAAAAATGGAAAAATGCCAGATGACAAATTATTCTTTGGTATTAATGCCGATATTAAATATCTCGCTAGTTGGATGAATACCTTTACCACAAGACAAAACAGATGGCCATCTCCTAAGTACATTATCGGAGAGAGTTATGGTGGCACTCGCGTTATGGGATTATCGTTAGAGTTACAAAATAAACAATGGATGTATTTAAATGGAGTCATTATGGTATCTCCTGCAGATTATAAAGTCTTAAGAGTTGGTGGGCCTTTAGCTTCTAGTTTAAATTTACCATATTTCACAGCTGCTGCTTGGTATCATAAAATGCTAAATCCTACGCTTCAAAATAAAGATTTACTCGACATATTACCTGAAGTTGAACATTTTGCAATTAACGATTTAATGCCTGCCATTGCTAAAGGTGGTTTTATCTCTGACAATGAAAAACAAGCCATTGCAAAACAGATGAGTTATTATTCGGGATTATCCGAGAAAGTTATTTTACAACAAAATTTAGATGTCCCAAATCGTTTTTTCTGGAAAGAATTACTTCGAGATAAAACAGGAGAAACCATAGGACGATTAGATTCTAGATATATCGGAATAGATAAGGTCGAAACCGGAACAAGCCCAGATTATAGTCCTGAGCTCACATCTTGGCTACATTCTTTTACTCCTGCTATTAATTATTATATTCAAAATGAATTAGGATTTAAAACAGACCTAAAGTACAATGTCTTTGGTAACACAGGGCGTTGGGACAATTCAAAGGATAACACAAGAGATAATTTACGTCAGGCTATGGCACAAAATCCTTACTTAAAAGTATTTACTCAATCTGGGTATTATGACGGTGCAACAACTTATTTTTCTGCTAAATATTCGCAATGGCAGATTGATCCTAGTGGAAAAATGAAAGATCGTTTTTCTTTCAAAGGCTACAGAAGCGGTCACATGATGTACTTAAGAAATGACGATTTAATTAAAGCGAATGACGACTTGCGTGATTTTATTGAAAATTCACTTTCAAAAGGAAAATCTGCAAAATATTAATGCCCTATAGTTTAATAACTAATAACTCTATCCTTAAAAATCTACCTAAGTCTTAAAAATTCACTTTTATGAAAGCTCCTAAATTTCCTACTAATGAAGCAGAACGCCTTAAAGCCGTCAAATCATATAATATACTAGATTCTTTACCCGAAAAAGATTACGATAATCTAACAGAATTGGCGGCAATGATTTGTGATGTTCCGATCGCCTTAATCACAGTGCTCGATAAAGATCGGAATTTTTTTAAGTCTCTTTATGGAATCAACTTTACGGAATCTCCAAGAGATACTTCTTTTTGTGGACACGCCATTTTAGAAAATGATATATTCATTATAAATGATGCTAGAGAAGATATCCGGTTTATAGACAACCCTTTGCTTGAAGAACAAAACCTCGTTTTTTACGCAGGAGTACCATTACTTAACCAATCAGGATACAATTTAGGTACCATTTGCATTTTTGACCACCAGCCAAGACAACTCCATGACACACAAATACAAGCTCTAAAAACTCTTGGACAACAGGCTGTAAATTTATTAGAATTAAGAAAAAAGAATGCGAATCTAAACCTCATAAAACAAGAATTAGAAATGCGTAACAAACAACTTAACTCATTTGCTAGTGTTGTTTCACACGACTTAAAATCACCTTTATCAAATATTATATCGTTAACAAACTTATTAAAAATTGAAAACAAAAATGAGTTATCAGATGAGGCCTTTCAGTATTTAAATTATATTGAAGATTCGACAACGGTTCTTAAAGATTATATTGATGGTATTTTAAAGTACTATACCGCAGATGAACTTTTAAAATCAACAAAAGAAGATATACTATTAAGTGACATCGCTGAAAACATAAAACATATCCTCATTTCTAAAAATGATCAGCTCCTATTTAATGATACTGTTATAAAAGATATAAATAAAGCGGCTTTATCTCAAATTCTTATAAATTTAGTTGACAACGCACTTAAATATAATGATAAGACTGAACGCATCATTCAAATTAACTATCAGTCATCAGCGACACATCATGAATTTAGTGTTAAAGACAACGGCATAGGTATTCCTGTAAGTCAGCAAGATGAAGTTTTTGATATATTTAAGACGGCAGATAATAATTTTGTGAAATCGACTACAGGTATTGGACTAAGTACTGTAAAAAACTTAGTTGAAAAACTTAACGGTCATATTTCTGTAGTATCAGAATTAGGAAAAGGAAGTACCTTCAGTTTTACCATAGAATAATTACGACATAAAAAAGCTGATATCAATTACGATTATCAGCTTTTTTTAGGTGTAAAATATGCTTTATCCTTTTAACCAAGCTGATCTTAACGCTTGTTGTTCTGTGGTGGCATTTTCATCTTCAACTATAGATTCCGCTGGCGCATAAGCTTTAGTTAACGTTGTTTTTATTACAATAGGTTTTCCATCACGCTCTAAATCTACAGTGATTTCTTGTCCTTCTTTCCATTCAAACATACTTAAAATAACGTCATTAGCATTAATCAATGTTAATTCTTTACCATTAACTTTCTTAATCACATCACCAGCTACAATACCTTGTCCTTTCCAAAACGAATTATTCAATGCCATTGGTGAAAAGAAAATCTCCCCTTTTAGCTGGTCAGCTTCAAAAATAATATTTTGTCCACCTGCAAAAATATAATTAGTTTCAACCTGTGTTTCACCTAAAGTTAAACCTACTAATTTTAAATACTCATAGTAATTAATTGGTACATCTCCTTCAACATGGGTTTTTAAAAACTCACCCACACTAGGATAGGTCATAGCCGTAATTTCTGCTATTAATTTATCATCCTCAAACGGTTTATTTTTGCCGTATTTTGTAGATAGTTCTTTCATTAAAGATAACATACTTCTTTGACCATCACTTTCTTTTCTCATTAAAATATCAATACACATCCCGATTAACGCACCTTTCATGTAAACATTATAGTAGTTATCGGCATATGGATCTTCTAATACATTTTCACTCATAATAGTAAAACTCATAGCATCATCCCATCGCTTAGAAATATTGATTTTAGAATAAATCGTATTATAAAACTCGTTATTTTCAATTAAGCCTTCATAAACTTGAAAGTGTTGAGCAAAATACTCTGTCACACCTTCGTACATCCATAAATGCTTAGAAAAGGTTGGTTTATTGTAATCAAAATAATGTACATCCTCAGAATGCACAGATAATGGAGTTACAATATGAAAAAACTCATGTGCTATAACATCTACCAATGAGACTTTAAGACTCTCAGCACTTTCACTTTCTTTAAAAACGGCAACAGTAGATGTATGGTGTTCTAATGCTCCAAAGCCTTTAGGGTCATGATCCCCTCCTCTTGATAAGTACAAATAAATATCATAACGAGGTGTACTGTTTATATCACCTAAATATGCTTTTTGTGCCTGCATCATTTTAACTATGGTCTCTTTTAAACTCGCGGCAGTATGCTTATTAGTAGGAGAATAAAGACTTAACACAATCTCAATATCTCCAACCATAAATTCTTCAACATCCAATCTCCCATACATCATTGGGTTATCTGTAATATCAAAATAACGCTGTCCAAAATAACGGGTTGTAACAGATTTACCATCTGCACTAGTTGTGGTTCCTTTATCTTCTAAAGCAGAGGCTCTAACAAAATCAGCTGGAGCTGTAACATCCACCGCGTATTGCGAATTCTTTAAAGAATCAAAATACCCTATAAACCCATGAAGATTTAATACAAAGTTATCTTCTTCTATATTTGTTCCTGCTGGAGAAAAAGGCTCCTCGCCTCCAATACCACCAGTTATTTCAACATCAAAAGTATCGTTAACATAATACTGAAGTTTATCTAATTTAGTTGCATCAGCAATCGTCCATGTATTGTCATCAACTTTAGTTACAGTTAATTCATTACCCTTGTAATCGATAGCTTTAAAATCATCAATATACTTCCCAAAATCACTAACAGAATAAGTTCCTGGAACAACTCTTGGCAACCTATAAGTTACAGTTTCAGTAGTAAAACGACCTGGATTTATGGTTACAGGCACCCTATCATTATTAACAGCCGTTAGATCTAATGCTGTTTCAATAGGATTGTTTATAGCTAAATCAACAACGTTTTGCTTTGCAGTTCCGCAACCAACCAAAACGATACTTAAGCCAAGAATGGCAAAATAATTCTTCATGTTTTTGTATTTATTTTTTTACAAGTCGCACAAATCTACAATCTGTTACTATTAAAAACCTAAAGGTTTTGTTAAATTCGCGGTATGTCACAGCCCTTAGTTAGCATCGTTATTCCGTTTAAAAACACAGAAGTATTTATATTGGAATGCATTACGTCAATAATAAAACAAACCTATTCCAATTGGGAAGCTATTTTTATTGATGATAATTCTAATGATAATTCTTTCCAGATTGTTGAAAACCAAGCTCAGATTGATTCTAGAATAAAACTTTATAAAAACAAAGGCAGCGGAATTATTGAAGCACTAAGAACGGCTTATAGCTATAGTTCAGGAGTATATATTACTAGAATGGATAGTGATGACCTAATGACTCCAAACAGGCTTGAAGTTATGACCAACAAGCTTCTAAAACAGGGCAAAAAACATCTCGCCGTTGGGCAGGTGAACTATTTTAGAGTAGATGGACTTAGTGATGGCTTTGCGCGCTACGAACGTTGGCTAAATTCGTTAACAATAGAAGGTAAAAACTATTCTGAAATTTATAAAGAATGTGTTATTCCATCTCCATGTTGGATGCTACATCGCGATGATTTTGATGCCTGCGGTGCCTTTAATTCCGAAACTTATCCTGAAGATTACGATTTAGCATTCCGGTTTTATAAAGCGAATTACACTTGTATTCCCTGCTCTGACGTTTTACTTCATTGGCGCGATTATAGTACTAGAACCTCTAGAACACACAAACACTATGCTGAGAATTCATTTCTAGACCTGAAAGTTCATTATTTTTTAGAGTTGAATTATGATGCAACTAGACCATTAGCAATTTGGGGTGCAGGTACAAAAGGCAAAACATTAGCTAAAATCCTTTTAAAAGAAAATATTCCGTTCTATTGGATTTGCGATAACCCGAAGAAAATCGGAAAACACATTTACGACCAAGAACTCTATAATTTTGATTATCTAACTGCGCTTAAGCAACCACAAAGTATTGTAACTGTAGCCAATTCTGAAGCTCAAAAAGAAATTAAACGTTATTTTCAAACCAAAAACATGAAAGCCATGATCGATTATTTCTTTTTCTGTTAAAATTCTCAAAAGCCAAACGAGGTAATAGCGTATGATTATATATATTTGAATCATTAAGGCCTATCTGTTTTTGAAATTTGACAGGTCTCTTAAAAAACCATAATAACAACGCATGCAGTTCAAAAACCCAGAATTACTTTACGCCTTATTTTTGCTGGTTGTTCCTATTCTGATACATTTATTTCAACTACGACGTTTTCAGAAGGTTGAATTTACTAACGTTAAGTTTTTAAAATCGGTAAAGCTCCAAACGCGTAAAAGTTCTCAGCTAAAAAAATGGATAACCTTACTAACGCGAATGCTACTTTTAGCTTGTGTCATCATTGCTTTTGCTCAACCTTTTATTCCAAATACTGAAGACTTTAATGAAGTTCAAGAAACGGTTATATACTTAGACAACTCTTTTAGCATGCAAGCCAATGGTCGTAATGGCACCTTGTTAAATGAAGCCATTCAGGATATTATCAATACCTTACCTGAAGATGAATCCTTTACCTTATTCACTAATAACGCAACTTTTAGAAATACAACGGTTAAAGCTTTAAAAAACGATTTAATACAATTAACTTATTCTCCCACACAACTCAATTATGATGCTGTTTATTTAAAAGGCAAACAACTCTTTTCAAATAAAATCACAGCAACTCAAAACTTAATTTTAGTTTCAGATTTTCAACAAAAAGGGCACCCATTACGTTTTGATGCTGATAGCACGATTCAACTTAAATTAGTTCAACCAAAATCAACACTAGTTTCAAATATAAGCATTGATAGCGTTTATATTACGAATTCAACTGCCGAAACAATAGACCTAAACGTAAAATTATCTAACGCTGCAGAACCTATTGATAATTTGTCTATTTCCTTATTTAATGACGAAATATTACTCACCAAAAGTGCCGTGGCGATTGACAAGGATGCAGAAACAACATTTACCATTGCCAATAATAAAATAATTAACGGCAAATTAATGATTGATGATGCAGGTTTACAATACGATAATTCATTTTATTTTAATATGAATTCTAAACCAAAAATTAAAGTATTAGCTATAAATGAAGATGCTGACGATTCTTTTTTAAAGCGAATTTATACTCACGATGAATTCGATTATAAGAGCTTCAAAATAAATGCGCTGAATTTCAATTTAATTCCAGAGCAAAATCTTATCATTTTAAACGAACTGGATGACATTTCAAATGCATTAAAAACAGCTCTAATCGCTTTTAATAAAGATGGAGGAAAGATATTAATTATCCCTTCAAACCAAATCAACTTAGATTCTTATAATCAAGTATTTAAAGATTTAAACATAGATCATTTTGGGAATCCGAATACAAATAAAAAACAAATCACTAGTATTAATTATGAGCATCCGCTTTTAGCTAATGCTTTTTATTCTAAAGTCACTAACTTTCAATATCCTAAGATTAAACAATCGTATCCTTTTTCTTCAAATTCTAATGCCGTTTTATCCTATGAAGATGGTTCACCATTCTTAGTAGGAAATACCAATACTTATGCATTTTCATCGGCATTAAATTCAGAAAATTCAAATTTTAAAAATTCGCAATTAATAATTCCGGTCTTCTATAATATGGGATTACAAAGTTTAAAACTTTCTAAATTATATTACACGATTGGACAACCCAATACGATTGCCATTGAAACATCTATAGGACAAGATGATATTTTAACTTTGGTTTCTGATGAAACATCGGTTATTCCTCTTCAAAAAACGTATAGCAAATCTGTGATTTTAGAAACCGAAGATTATCCTTATACGGCTGGTATTTTAAAAGTTATGAATAAAAAGAATAGCCTTCAAAATTTAAGTTTTAATTATAATAGAGCTGAAAGTCAGCTTAGCTATTACGATTTAAGCACTTTAAATAATGCTACTGTAGACTCTAGCTTAGCAACAACGATCAATACGATAAAAAGTAACACAAATGTTAATGCGCTATGGAAATGGTTTGTTATTTTTGCACTAGCATTTTTAATAGTAGAAATGTTACTACTAAAATATCTTAAATGAACGCACTCATAAAATCTGCAACCATCGTTGATTCTAAAAGTGATTTTCACAATGAAACGGTTGATATTTTAATTGAAAAAGGTCGTATTTCTAAGATCTCTAAACGCATTACCAATTCAAATAATTACCAAGAAATTAAACGCGATAATTTGCATATTTCTCAAGGTTGGTTTGATAGCAGCGTGTCTTTTGGAGAGCCGGGTTATGAAGATCGGGAAACCATAATTAATGGCCTAAAAACAGCTGCAAATTCTGGTTTTACCGCTGTAGCCCTAAATGCTAATTCTCATCCTGTAATTGACAGTTATGCCGATATTACCTTTGTAAAATCTAAAGCAAATAACAATGCAGTTAGCCTTTACCCTATTGGGGCATTAACGCAAATGAGTAAAGGTGAAGATTTGGCCGAGTTGTTTGATATGACCAATGCAGGAGCGGTTGCTTTTTACGACTATCAAAAACCAATATCGAATCCTAATCTCATGAAAATTGCGTTACAATACGCAAGTAATTTTGATGGCTTAATCTGTTCTTTTCCTCAAGAATCTAAAATCTCTGGTTTAGGTGTTGTAAATGAACACATAAATAGTACAAAATTAGGTTTAAAAGGGAATCCGGCTTTAGCTGAAGAGTTACAAGTCGCTCGAGATTTATTCTTATTAGAGTATACTGAAGGTAAACTTCATATACCAACAATATCGACGGCAAAATCTGTTGAATTGATTAGAGCTGCAAAAGCGAAAAAAATGAATGTCACCTGTAGTGTTGCTATTCATAATTTAGTGTTTACGGATGCTGTTTTGCACGACTTTGATACGCATTTTAAAGTCCTTCCTCCACTGAGAACACAATCGGATTGTGATGCTTTAATTGAAGGCCTAAAAGACGGCACAATTGATATGGTAACCACAGACCATAACCCTATTGACATTGAACATAAGAAGATTGAATTCGATTATGCCAAATATGGTACGATTGGTTTAGAATCTGCTTTTGGAGCCTTGCAAAATCTCTTTACAACTAAAAAATCGATAAGCCTTTTAACACAAGGTAAATCTAGATTTGGAGTTTCTGAAACTTCAATAAATGAAGGAGAAATTGCCGATTTAACGTTATTTAACCCTGAAACAACATACGAATTCAACAGCTCTCATATTTCATCGCGATCTAAAAATAGTGCTTTTTTAGGTTCGCAACTTAAAGGTGAAACTTATGGTGTTATTGCCAACAATAAAATTGTTTTAAAATAATGAATCAAAACACAATAAACGAAGGTAAAACTTTAGGTTTAATAGCTTACTTAACCTTATTAGGTACTTTAGTCGCATTTTTTGTAAACCAAGATAAACGTAATCCATTTACAGCTTTTCATATTAGACAAGGTTTAGGATTAGGTATTAGTTACATCCTAATGGCATATATTATCAGCAGTTTAAACAGTATGATGATTAGTATGTCCTTTTGGATTTTCTTTTCAGTATTATATCTCTATGGCATTTATGGGGCCATAACAGGCAAACAAAACAAAATACCATTACTTGGTGATTTTTTTCAAAAAACATTTAAAACTATAGGGCAATAATTATGTCGAAATTACACTACATTACTAGACCTTCTTCATTAAAAGAAAATGCTCCTTTACTTATAATGTGTCATGGTTATGGCAGTGATGAAAATGATTTGTTTTCATTCGCTTCAGAATTGCCAGAAGAATTAATGATTATTTCATTGAGAGCTCCTTATGCCATGCAACCCTACGGAAACGCTTGGTACGCCATTAATTTTGATGCAGATAAAGGTAAATGGAGTGATAATGAACAAGCTAAAGAGTCAGTGGATAAAATCGCCGAATTTATAGATTATGCTTGCTCCACATATAATGTAGACTCAAAAAATGTAACGCTTTTAGGTTTTAGTCAAGGTACTATTTTGAGTTATGCTGTAGCATTGACTTATCCTAAAAAAGTTAAAAACATTATAGCCTTAAGTGGTTATATCAATGAAGATATTATACCAGAATCTATAGACAAAAATGCTGTGGCGCATCTAAATTTCTTCTGTTCTCATGGTACCGCAGACCAAGTAATCCCTGTAGATTGGGCTCAAAAAGCAGCTGTATTTCTAAAAGCTTTAAATATTAATTACACCTATTCCGAATACCCTGTAGGACATGGAGTAGCACCTCAGAATTTTTATGATTTAAAAACTTGGTTAGAAACGTATATCTAATTAAGTTTAGGATATAAAAAGTAGTCTACTAACTTGTATTTAAGATCATTATTTTCGTCAATAGAATACGTTACAAATATTTCACCCCAAAGGTCTCCATCTGTAAAATTTGCGACAATCCATTTGTGATTCATAACTCTAACCTTATTGATTAATAATTTAGAATCTGTTGTGGATACGTAAGGGACTATAGGATGATCTTCACCTTCATAGTCATTCATATTGTATAACCCTTCAATAATAGCAGGAATCAACTGCTCTGTATCATAACCAAAGGCTTCAAAATAGCTTAATGCATCTTCATTTCTATCAATACTAAAATAACTCAGATCAAAATTTTGTTCTTCTAATGTTTTTATAGTTTTATCCTTTTCAGCAACCTTAGCTTTTAGTTTAACGATGTCTTCTTCGTACTTATCAATAATATTTTTTGAATTCACGTATTGAAAAACAATTAATAGTACTGAAAAAACAAATAAATACATTAAAATTTTATTCTTCATATCTAAATAGTAATTTGTAAGTTATCGTAAGCTAAAAAAACGTTTTCTGGCAGCATTTGTTGTACATCATCATGAAACCCTAAAAGATGACTAACATGTGTTAAATAAGCACGTTTAGGATTTACACGCGCAATAAAATCTAAGGCCTCTTCTAAGTTGAAATGCGCCAAATGGGGTTTTATTCGCAACGCATTGACCACCAAAACATCTAAATTTTGAAGTTTTTCAATTTCAGCATCAGCAATCGTTTTCATATCTGTTAAATACGCAAAATTATGAAATCTATAACCAAAAACCTGAAGCTTATAATGTAAACCATCAATCGGAATCACCTTAAGGTTACCTGCAGAAAAAGGTTCGTTCTTTACTTCATTTTTAATAACCGACGGAACTCCTGGATATTTGTTTTCAGTTGTAAAAATATAATCAAAACGTTTTTCTAATGCTTTAAAAACACGTTGGTGTGCATACAACGGAATATCGCCTTGTCTGAAAAAAAACGGACGAATATCATCTAATCCCATCGTATGATCAGCATGTTCGTGAGTAAAAATAATCCCATCAATTCGTGAGACATTAGCTCTGAGCATTTGCTGTCTAAAATCGGGGCCGCAATCTATCACAAAAGTATAATTGTCCCACTCTACTAAAACCGAAACACGTAAGCGTTTATCTTTAGGATTTTCGCTTAAACATACAGGGTGATCACTACCAATAATTGGAATGCCTTGCGATGTACCTGTTCCTAAAAATGTAATTTTCAAAATTCTTTAATTTAAGGATAGACCTCCAAATTGCAATACTCTCAAAAAAAAGTTCTTTTTTTATTTAAATATCATAAAAACGAAAAAAAACAAGCAATACAATTAATATATTTTCAATTTAGAAGTGTCATGACAAAAATAAACTTATTTTTTTGTTTGCAATAGTAAAACAGTACCTTTGCTTAAACGATGCAAACCCAATATCTATGGATGACATAACGTATACAGGCGACTCAGATTTTGAAAATATTCCATCATTAAAAGACAAAGCTCTACGTATTAATCTTAACGCTGACATTTACGGTACATTTTCTGAAATTGGTGCAGGGCAAGAAACTGTTCGACATTTTTTTAGAGCAGGAGGTGCTTCTGGCACAATTGCAAAAGCCATGTCTGCTTACGATAAAGATTTTAGTGATGCCATTTACGGCATTGAAGATGATAAGCGCTATGTTACTGAAGCTAGACTTCGTAAAATGTTAAATCACGAAGTGAATTTAATGGAAGAGCGCATTACAAGAGAAAAACACCCAAATAAAATATTTTTCTCATATGCAAATACAGTGACCACTATTGATTTTGCAAAACAATACAAAGGGCATGGTTGGGTTGGTATAAAATATCAAGTAGGACCAAACCAAGAGTATAATGACATTATAATTCACGTTCGTTTTAAAGAAAATGACGCCCGTTTACAACAAGAAACACTTGGTAAATTAGGCACTAACTTAATTTATGGTGCATTTTACAAATACAACCAACCAAGAAAACTACTTCGCTACTTATACGATCATTTAGATAAAGACCAATTAGAAATTGATACTATTAATTTCTCTGGTCCTGTTTTTAAAGATGTTGACAACCGATTAATGAGTTTACAACTGGTTAAAAACGGTATGACAGATGCTGTAATGTTTGCTCCAGATGGGAACAACGTTTTACCAGCACGTGTCCTTTATAAAAAGAATATTTTAGCATTAAGAGGTAGCTTTAGACCTGTAACTAAAGTTAATATGGACATGTTTGAGAGATCTTACGAAATGTTCATTAAAGAAAATAAAGTTGATAAGGAAAAAACGCAAGTTATTTTTGAAATCACACTATCTAACTTAAGAGCTGAAGGTGAAATTGACGAACAAGATTTTATGGATCGCGCAAAACTCTTGTGTTCTTTAGGACAAACCGTTTTAATTTCAAACTTCCAAGAATACTATAAATTAGTAGAATACTTCTCTCAATACTCTAAAGCCAGAATGGGACTAGCCATGGGTGTCAATAACCTCGTAGATATCTTTGACGAGAAATATTACCGTCATTTAAGTGGTGGAATTTTAGAAGCCTTTGGTAAATTATTTTACAAAGATTTACGCGTGTATTTATACCCTATGGTAAATGAAGATGATAGTTTAACTACTAGCGAAAATCTTAAAGTACATCCACGTATGAAAGAGCTTTACAAGTTCTTTAAATACAATGGCAAAGTGGTTGATATTATTGATTATAACGCTTCTAATCTAGATGTTTTCTCAAGAACAGTACTTAAGATGATTTCTGAAAATGAAGAAGGCTGGGAATCGATGTTACCAGAAGGTGTTTCTAAATTGATAAAAGAAAAGAGCTTATTTGGTTGTGAATCTGAAGAGGTAATACAAAAGAGATAACATCAAATTATAGGATATAAAAAAGCGACCAATATGCTAAATTTTGTAGTGTATTGGTCGCTTTTCTTTACTCTTATTTTGTCTTATTCTCCTAAGATCTGCTCTGCATGAGCCTTCGTTTTTACTTTTGAAATAATAGTTTCAATAACACCATTTTCATCTATAACAAATGTTGTTCTATGAATACCGTCATATTCTTTTCCCATAAATTTCTTTGGTCCCCAAACTCCGAAAGCCTCAATAACAGCTTTATCTTCATCTGCTAATAATGGATATTGAAATGCATATTTATTTTTAAAATTAGATTGCCTTTTCGCACTATCTGCACTGACTCCTAGAATTTCATAACCTTGTGCTCTAAAACGCTCGTAATTATCATTGAGATTACAAGCTTCTGCGGTACAACCCGGAGTACTTGCTTTTGGATAAAAGAAAACCACTAACTTTTTACCTTTATAATCTGATAATGAAATGGTATTGCCTTGTTCATCTTTTGCTGAAAAATTTGGTGCCTTATCTCCTACTTTTAAATGTGTCATAATTACGTAAATTTGTATTCAATCTCTGATGAGGTAAAAATACAAAATGACTAAACAAGAAAAAGTAAATTTCGTTATAAATACACTGTATAAATTATATCCTGAAATTCCGGTGCCGCTAGACCACAAGGATCCTTATACATTGTTAATTGCCGTATTAATGTCCGCACAAAGTACAGATGTACGCGTCAATAAAATTACACCGCTGTTGTTTGAACGTGCCGACAATCCTTACGACATGATTAAATTAAGCATTGAAGAGATTAGAGACATCATAAAACCAGTTGGCTTATCTCCAATGAAGAGTAAAGGTATTCACGGTTTATCGCATATACTCATTGATAAACATGATGGTAAAGTCCCAAAAACTTACGAGGAACTTGAAGCATTACCAGCTGTTGGCCACAAAACAGCGGCTGTTGTATTATCTCAAGCCTTTGGGATCCCGGCTTTTCCTGTAGATACACATATTCATCGCTTAATGTACCGCTGGAATTTAACTAATGGAAAAAACGTAGTCCAAACCGAAAAAGATGCGAAACGTATATTCCCAAAAGAACTTTGGAACGACCTACATCTTCAAATTATATGGTATGGCAGAGAGTATTCACCTGCTCGTGGTTGGGATTTAGATAAAGATATTATCACCAAAACTATTGGTCGGAAATCGGTTTTAGAGGATTATTATAAAAAGAAGAAAAAGTAAAACACATTGATTCAAATGCGTAATGATATGGAAAACAAGTTAGTGACGGTATAATTCTTGATGCCGTATTAAAAAACCAACAACACATGAAAAACATCCTTATTCTAGCATTCCTTATTATTTTAACGTCTTGTATCCCTTATAAGGTTGCTCCTA
This sequence comes from Winogradskyella sp. PC D3.3, assembly GCF_054366245.1. Taxonomy (NCBI): domain Bacteria; kingdom Pseudomonadati; phylum Bacteroidota; class Flavobacteriia; order Flavobacteriales; family Flavobacteriaceae; genus Winogradskyella; species Winogradskyella sp. PC D3.3. The sequence goes on from NZ_CM135962.1 coordinate 3,292,532, forward strand.
AATTCAAGAATCAAGATTATAAAATAATGCAAGCAAAAAAATTTCAGCGTAAAATGCCTAGGGAAACTGCTTTCATTTTTAAAGACCCCAAAGATGCTGAAGAATTCTATAATTATATCAATAAAAAATACAGATTAAATAATGTGGATGTCGGTTACAATGTACCTTTTCAACTTGAAAATCAAACACTTTATTTATCATATTATGAAGCCGAAAGAACCGATGAAAAAGTAAATCTACCTCTAGTTTTAATTGATGCAAAGCGGGAAGGTAATGGAAACTCACGCTTATTCGAAAATAACTATACTAGCAGAACAGGACATTGGTATATTATTTTAACAGTATATGATGAAAACATAAAAAACTGCTTAAGAGACCATCATCCTTTAAAAGAAAAAACTATTGAGTATTTAAAAGATCTAAAGGAAGAATATCTAACAACTCAAAATTATGAAGCGTTACTTTTTACAAAAAAATCCTGATGCTTTTACATCAGGATTTTTTTCTTAAACTTAATTTAAAAGTGCTTCAAACTTCAGTTTATTATAGTCTATAACACTTAAAGCTTTTGAATAATTCAAAATAAAACTTATCGTTTCATCTTTTGGTATTAAATTATTATTTTTTGGGGAAGCATGAGAGTAAATTTTTGCCATTTTAACAATTTAAGAGTTTATATATAGCAAAAACGAACTTATACGGACTTTATTGCGTATCATCATCAAATCTTCACTAAAAGAACCGTATTACCCTGTTTCTTTTTCCTTAATCAATTGAACAGAACATTTACCGAATTTAGCGTTATACCTAAATGTTGAATACCCTAATTAGAAAACAATTCAAATCTATTAGGATTCATTTTAGAGTTAACTTAGTACTAATTAGTTAAAATGATATTATTTTGTTCAATCACTTTTCGCATATTAATAAGCGCATAACGCATTCTACCCAAAGCTGTATTTATACTTACACCTGTGCGTTCAGAGATTTCCTTAAAACTCATGTCTTGATACATACGCATCAAAAGCACTTGTTTTTGATCTTCTGGTAATTCTTCAATAATACGTCTTACATCAGATTCTACCTGGTCTTTAATGAGCACTTTCTCAGCATTTAAACTAGAATCGCTTAGCACTGAAAAGATACTGAACTCGCCTGCATTATCAAATTTTGGCATTCGACTATTTTTTCTAAAATGATCAATTACCAAATTATGAGCAATACGCATAACCCAAGGTAAAAATTTACCTTCCTCATTATACTTACCTCGTTTTAAGTTTTTAATAACCTTAATAAAGGTATCCTGAAAAACATCTTCAGTAATAGCTCTGTCATAAACTTTAGAGTAAATAAAACTGTAAATTTTTTGCTTATGCCTCTCTATTAAAATTGAAAGTGCATTTTCGTGACCATTAATGTAGTTGCTGACCAACTCCGCGTCTTGGATAAGTTCTTTGTTCATAATAATTACTTTAGTCCTTAGTCATTGCTAACTAAGTTTGGGGTTTCTAGCTGTTTTCTAAAAGTAATATTATGCTATACGCAGATGATTTTATAAGATGAATAGGTTTCAAATATAACAACAATCATTCCGAATAAACAAAAAATAGCACTAAATTTTAACATTTTATAGAATAAAAAGTTCCTTTAATAGATAAAACAACTGTTAAATCGGTAATAATTGAATGTTATCATTTACGATTATAACCCTCTTAGCGAATTATATCACATATTTTAATCTTTACTCGCTATTGTAGTATCTTTGCAAACTTACATACCGAAAGTAACCTATGAATACTACTGTTTTAGACGTTAGCCCAAAGGAAAATATTATTATTAAAGGAGCAAAACTCCATAATCTTAAAAATATTGATGTGGTTATTCCTCGGAATAAATTGGTCGTTATAACGGGTTTATCTGGTTCAGGAAAATCTAGCTTAGCATTCGATACGCTTTATGCTGAAGGCCAAAGACGCTATGTAGAAAGCTTGAGCAGTTATGCACGTCAGTTCTTAGGTCGACTTAACAAACCCAAAGTAGATTACATTAAAGGAATTGCTCCTGCGATTGCTATTGAGCAAAAAGTAAACTCAACAAATCCAAGATCAACCGTTGGTACAACAACAGAAATTTACGATTATCTAAAATTATTATTTGCAAGAATAGGAAAGACCTACTCACCTATTTCGGGTGAAGAAGTTAAAAAACATACCGTTTCTGATGTCATAACTTTTATTTCTAAATTTGAAGAAGGGACTAAATTATTACTCTTATCTCCTATTTTATTAGAAGAAGGCAGAACCATTGAAAACAAACTTCAAACCTTACAACAACAAGGTTACGCACGTATTAAAATAAAAGACGATGTTGTTAGAATTGATGATGCCTTAAAACAAAATATATCTTCAGCTGATGATTTATTTTTAGTTGTGGATAGAATTGTCTTTAAAAATGATGAAGACTTTTTAAACCGATTAGCAGATGCTGTAGGAACGGCTTTTTACGAAGGTGTAGGTACCTGTATTATAGAATCCCTATCAGATAAAAAGCAAACCGTATTCAATAATAAGTTTGAACTTGATGGCATGTCTTTTTTAGAACCAAATGCACATTTATTCAGCTTTAACAATCCTTATGGAGCCTGTCCTAAATGTGAAGGTTATGGTGATGTTATTGGTATTGATGCCGATTTGGTAATTCCAAACACAGCCTTATCCGTTTTTGAAAATGCTATTTTTCCATGGAGAGGTGAAAGTATGAGCTGGTACAGAGATCAATTGGTTAATAATTCGCATGAATTCGATTTTCCTATTCATAAGCCTTATTTTCAATTAAGTGACGAACACAAAGCACTCATCTGGAAAGGCAATAAATACTTTGAAGGTTTAGATGATTTCTTTACTGAATTAGAATCTAAAGCCTATAAAATTCAGAATCGCGTGATGTTATCGCGTTATCGCGGTAAAACAAAATGTAATGTTTGTAAAGGTAAGCGCCTACGTGTAGAAGCCAGTTATGTTAAAATTAACAATGCAACTATCACTGATTTAGTCGATTTACCTATAGACGAACTCACCGTCTTTTTTAAAAACTTAAAGCTAAGCGAAAGTGATGCTAAAATCGCAAAACGCCTTCTAACAGAAATCAATACCCGATTAGAGTTTTTATCTAATGTAGGTTTAAGTTATTTAACCCTGAATCGCAAATCGAATACCTTATCTGGCGGTGAAAGTCAACGTATAAACCTAGCCACTTCTTTAGGAAGTAGCTTAGTGGGTTCTATGTATATTTTAGATGAACCAAGTATTGGCTTGCATCCAAAAGATACCGAACGTTTAATAAACGTCTTAAAATCTCTACGAGATCTAGGTAATACAGTTATCGTTGTAGAACATGATGAAGACATTATGAAAGCAGCAGATGCTATTATTGACATTGGTCCAGAAGCCGGAACTCTTGGAGGTGAAGTGGTCGCTGTTGGTGATTTTAAAGAAATATTAAAAGCCAATACTTTAACAGCAAAGTACCTAAATGGGCAATTAGAAATAGAAGTACCTAAAAAACGAAGAACTTCAAAATATAATATTGAAATTGTTGGTGCACGTGAAAATAACTTAAAAAATGTAACGGTTAATTTTCCATTAGAAATGCTAACGGTTATTACAGGAGTTTCTGGAAGTGGAAAAAGCACTTTAGTTAAAAAAATAGTATTTCCTGCCATTCAAAAGAAACTCACTGGATTTAGTGATAAAATTGGTCAGGTTTCAGAAATCAAAGGTAATTACAGCAATATTCAGCATGTAGAATTTGTAGATCAGAATCCTATTGGGCGTTCGTCGCGTTCTAACCCAGTGACTTATATTAAAGCTTATGATGATATTCGTGCATTATTTGCTTCTCAAAAATTAAGTAAAATTAGAAACTACGCTGCCAAGCATTTTAGTTTTAACGTCGATGGTGGCCGCTGTGAAACCTGTAAAGGTGAAGGAGAAGTTACAATTGAAATGCAATTTATGGCCGATGTGCACTTAACCTGTGATACCTGCGGTGGTAAACGCTTTAAAAAAGAAGTACTAGAAGTTAAGTTTGAAGGCAAATCTATAGATGACATTTTAAATCTTACAATAGATGATGCTATCGCTTTCTTTGAAGCACATAAGGAAACCAAGATTAAAGGTAAATTGCAACCACTACAAGATGTTGGTTTAGGCTATGTCACTTTAGGACAGTCTTCTTCTACCCTTTCTGGTGGAGAAGCGCAGCGTATAAAACTGGCGACGTTTTTAGGCAAAGGAAGTAAAAGCGATAATGCGCTTTTCATCTTTGATGAACCTACAACTGGGCTTCATTTTCATGATATAAAAAAGTTACTCAAATCATTTCAAGCTTTAATTGCTAAAGGCCATTCTATCATAGTCATTGAGCATAATATTGATTTAATAAAATGTGCCGATTATATTATTGATTTAGGTCCTGAAGGCGGAAAACACGGTGGCCAATTAATCGCTGCAGGCACGCCTGAAGATATTGTGAAGAATAAAAATTCGGTTACAGGAAAATATCTAAAAGAAAAATTATAAGATGGATTTACCCGAAGGTTTTCACAACGAAGTTATTGAAGCTAAAGCAAATACACCTAGTAATAATGACACTATAAAATCTAAAGTTTCAACATCTCCTTTAAAACCTGGTGGTGCCAATTTTAAAACCAATGTTTTAATTCAAGCAAATCCTTCTAAATTAATTTATAAACCTTCAATCGGAGCAGCTATCTTTAGCTTTATATTTTTAGCTGTTGGTTTGGGAGTTTTATTTTTTAATCTCGTTCCATTATTTAAAGGAAATTTAGAATCCATTTCTATCAATTGGTTTCTTATTATTTTTGGACTCGTTTTTTCTGGAGCAGGAGGTTTTATGTTTTATATATTTTACAAACCGCGAGTTTTCGATAAACAGCAGGGGCTTTATTACACAACGTATGCATTCAAAACGCAGCGCTCTAAAAGAAAACATTCCGAAGACTATTTATCTTTAAAATCAATAATTGCCATTCAAATTATAGGAGAACACGTTCAAAGTGATGATGGCTCTTATAAAAGTTTTGAACTTAATTTAGTACTAGATGATGCGTCTAGAAAAAATGTTGTAGATCATGGTAATTTAAAATCTATTATTAGAGATGCTGAAATGTTGAGCGCCTTTTTAAAAGTTCCTATTTGGCATGCTGGTCCAATTAGTAATTTATAGATCACTTGTCTTTACTAAGACTAAGCTATTAACATCTTAAAAACTACTTACATTATATAGGCAGCTTGTTTCTTACCTATTAGGATGAGGCTATAAATTATAAATGATTAGGATAAGATTTTAGCAACTGTTCTTATATTTTCTTCAGTTATAGCTGTCACTAATTCTAAAGTCACTTTTGTTTTTAACGCGTTAAAATAGGCAACTAAAATGGCTGCCTTATTTATGTTTTTTTTATAACTAATAGAGAATGAATGCTTCAACTAAATAATTATATTTGCCCATCATATGATAGAATTTCTATTCTTAATTAAATTAATCGTCGCCATTGCATTTGTTATAGGCTTATCGGTTCTGGCTGAGAATGTAAGCCCCAAAGTTGCAGGGATCTTATCAGGTTATCCTTCTGGTTCTGCTATAACTTTATTCTTTTTTGGTTTAGAAGTTAATCCTGAATTTGCTGCAGAAAGTGCCGTTTATAATATGATTGGATTGAGTGCCACCTTATCCTTTGTTTATATTTATTACATAGCATCAAGGCACTTTAAAAACTATAATATTCTCTTATCTTCTTTGTGTGCTATTATTGGCTACTTTATTATTGTTTCATTATTACAACGTATTGAAATTAATAAATACATCGCTATATTAATTCCGATTGCATGTTCTTTTCTATACATCTATCTTTTCAAAAATATTAAGAATATTAACATTCAAACTAAGGTAAAACTCAATTATAGAATTCTATTTGTGAGAGCCTTTTTTGCTGCCTTAATTATATTGGTAATTACGAGTGTCCCAAAATTTGTAGGATCTACTTGGGCTGGGCTTTTTTCTGCTTTCCCTACCACGCTTTTTCCTTTAATGCTAATCATTCACTTTACCTATTCAAAAGAACATGTGCATACGGTGATTAAAAATGTTCCGATTGGAATGTTTTCGTTAATCATTTATTCGTTAACAATATCCATCGTTTACCCCTTATTTGGAATATATATAGGTACCCTTATCTCATTCGGTGTAGCTACAATCTACCTTATTGCTTACAAAAAAATAAAAAGCCTTCTAGACAAGAGTAAACGCACCTATTAATTCATAAGCTTAATTACAGTGTCTATGTTTTGTTAAGTTCTGCAAAACAACACCATAATAGTGCGTTTGTTGTTTTCATAATTAATAGTACAAAAACGAAATAATTCCTAAGATCGTAAGTGAAAACGGTAATACAAGCGACATAAATAAAAAGCCAATTACACCCGTTTTAACGAAACTTAAAAGCCAGTGCTGTCTGTAAAATCTAGCTATTGCAAATACTAAGTAAAAGAAGGTTGAAAATACAATAAGCCAATCGATCCAATCTGGTATATCTATTATCCATCTATTTACTAAAAACAGGATACTAAATAAGGTAAACAAAAAGGAAAAATAGTAAAAACTAAACACCAAATGATGGGCATATCTACCTTTATTAAAAAAGAATATTTTCAACAAAAGTGCAAAAAGCGGCAATAAGAAGAACATAGCTAATGGGATGCTATCTATAATGGTTTGGTAAATCTGCCCAAGTCCCATACTTTTATAAAACTTAAGCATTTGACTATAGAGTTTTCGTTTTACAAAACCTGCATCATCGGACATTCCCATATGTTTATATATCGCTTCGTCTGATGCTCCTGTAGCAATTATGGAGTCCATTTCTCTTTCATTAAAAGTAAATGACGTTCCAAAGTTATTTTTAGGCACTTTAATTTTTGAGAGGGAATCTATAACTTTTAAATCATCGTCATCTAATCCTATAGTGAAGCTATTATCTCTAAGAGGTTTTAAATAGTCATTGATAGCAATAGAATCTTTAGGAATACTATCTTGTATTATAACGTTTTCAGATCGACTCGCCAAAACTTGTTGCATGCCTTTATCTATATCATCTCTAAATTCTCTGGAATAAAAACTAGATAAAAAGAAAAATATAACAGTAATAAACAAATACATCTGCGCAGGATGCAAATACATTAAGCGCTTTCCTTTAATAAATTCCTGAGCTAAATAACCAGGCTTAAACATTAAAGGCATAAAGCTTTTAAAAAAGCGTGCATCAAATGAAAAGTAATTACTAATGGTATTATAAAACAAAACCCCTATCGTAAGTTCGTCGTTTGCTTTTTGTCCGCAATGTGGGCAAAATTGAAACTCCTCATGATAAGGTTGTTCACAATTTTTACAATCTATTTGGTTGGTACTCATAGTTTGATGCTTAGTCTGGTTTAAAAGTAATAAATTATATAACACCTTTGATCGCTTTAAAGGGTATGCGCATAATTTATATCTACCAGTCTATTTTCAATCAAACACAACCCATTAAAACACAGTAATCTACAATTCTGGCACGTTGTTTGTTTTATACTAAACGAGTTTAATTTAAAACCCAATTATTATGAAACGAATACTATATTTATTTGCAACTTTAGTCGCCATAAGCACTACTGCATTCGCAACCAACACAACCACATCAGAAGCAGAGGCTTCAATTAATAACTATGTGAGAGGTTATGGTAATTCTTTCATATTTAATGAAGCTGGAATTGAATTTTCTGTGTTCGCCGATGGTCAGTTTGATTTTTATTTACCAAATTATGGACCAGATGTAAGCGTTGGAATTAATACTCCTGGTTTTAGTTTGAGCTTTAATACGGGTTATGATTATAATCCTTATGTACAGTATGATGAATTTGGTGCTATTATTCAAGTTGAAAACACGCCAATCTATTATGATTATTACGGACGTGTAAACCAAATTGGAAACATCTTTATTAACTATAACAATTTTGGTAGAATTAGTCGTATTGGCGGTCTAAATGTGTACTACAGAAACAATGTATTTTACAGATATGATGGCTTTATTAATATATACAACAGATCTTATGTTTACAGACCATGGCATCGATATTATGCGACACCACATGTTAACTTCTCTATTGTTCATATTAATCCATACAGACAGTTTTATACACCTGTAAGACATATTTATTATAGACCATATACAAACAATGTCAGATATTATAATATTGGAAGACGTGATAATGGACATGCCGTAAGAAGAACGGCTACTACCACTAGAAGAAATGTTAGTTACGCTCAAACCCCAAGAAACAGAGCTGAACGTACTATTAGAACACAAGCGCAACGTAGAAATACAACCATTGCAAGTACAAGAGCAACACATTTAACAGAAGCTAATACAAGGGCTACAACACGAAGTACAAACACAAGACGTGCTTCAAATGCTACAGTATCAACACGCTCTACAACAAGAGTTTCGACTCCAACTAGAGCAACGCGTACAAGAACAACAACGCGTACAAATACGAGAGTGACAACACCAAGTAGAACGACCACACAACGCAATACTAGTGTAATACCTAGAAGAAATACAAGTACAAATGTGACCAGAAGCAGTTCTTCTGTGTCTAACAAAACAGAAAGGAGAAATAGTTTATCGGTTAGAAAACCGAACACCACTACTTCTCGTACATATACTAAAGCAAAGTCACAAAACAGGAAAGTGACTCAAAATAAAAGCAAGTCGTCTGTAAAAGCTAGAACAAATATCAGTAGAACAAGCAACCAAAGTTCTACAAGAGCTAGCTCAAGACGAACAAGAGGATAAACGTTTTTTTTTGGTTGGTTAGGAATTCCCGTATGAAGTGTGCCTCAAAGCAACTTACGGGAATTTCTTTTTTTAAACGTTTTTAAAATTTTAAATACTTTTTTATTTGTTCTGAAATATCCTCAGACACATTCAATTTATAAATTAACACAAAGTAAATGAAACCTATTAATCCTGATTTCAAAATAATATTCATTACAGGATGAAATGGAAAATCCCAAAAATAAAATGCTAATGATAACACTATTAATGCCAATATAACCTTAACAGAACCTATAGTAAAAGGCAACATATTAAATTTTCGTTTTACAAATATAATTTTGATTGTATTATAAATAAAAACAGCCAAGAATGTTGCAAAAGCAGAACCTTCTATGCCATACACAGGAATAAAAACAGCATTCAACACTATCGCCATCAGCGCTAACAAAACACCAAAAAACAAGACCATTCGGTAATAATCACTATTGAATAGAATAGCATTATTATTTCCCAAACTATTATCGTAAAGTTTAGCAAGACTTACGATTAAAACTACAAAAAGTCCACCTGTAAATTTCTCTGGAAGAATTTCGTAGAGTTGATTAATATTTAAAATAATCAGCAAAAAAATAAATCCACTAATCACTAAAAGCGTCATAGAACTGCGCTTATATAAGTTCTCTAATGATATTTTATCCTTTTCATTGAGGTATTTTGCTGTTAATGGCAACATAATTTGATGCATTGCACGTTGCGGAACAGCAATAACAGTAGCTATAAAAATAGCAACACTGTAATAAGCCACTTGCTCAATATCGGGCAACATTAAACCAATCATAAACTTGTCGATATCCAAAATCAGCATAGCAACGGAACCTGCAATAATCATTAATGCAGCATATTTTAAAATTGAAAACTGATGCTCTAATTTTTGAAATTTTAATTTAGGGAATCTAACAGAATACGCGTACAATTTCATAATCAACATTCTTAAAACATACACTCCAACAAGAGCGACTATAAAATGATCTACCGTTAACCAATCGAAATATACTGCAAAGAGTAAAAGCATGATACAGATGCGATGAAAGATCTCTTTCATTAAATTCCCAAAAACGGTTTGCATGTGCACTTTTGTCCATGCGAAAAAGATTTCGAAATAAGCCATTGATACTGCCAGAATGAAAATATGCCAAACATAATTTTCTACGATTGGGTTTTCGTTTGAAAGCCAATGAACTATAGCCTCATAGGCAAAACACCCTATAAGAGCCGCTGGAATAATAAACAATAAAGGCAGAAATAGCATAAGTGTCAAAAAACTATTGATACTGTTTTTTGACTTAAACGAAGAATAGAATTTCACTATCGCGTTATGCACACCAAAAGCCATAAAAGGCATCATAATATTGGCGGCCGACAGCAAAAAAGCAACTAAACCGTAATACTCATCCGATAAAAAATTTGTGTAAAGAAATAGTGTATTAATAGCACCAATACCAAAACCCAAATACGTGGTGATTGTGTTTTTAAATGATTGATTTAATACGATTCCCATAGTGAAGCAAAATACAACTATTAATGCTAAAATGAACTTTATTAACTAGCCCGCTTTAATAATTTCACTTAACCTTTGCGTCAATGCTTTTCTGCTGTAAGGCTGTAAACCAATAGCATGCACTTTTAGGTCGTGATTTTGATAGGCTTGGAAATAATTTAAGAGTTGTCCTTTTAATGCTGTTTTTTGTTGGTAATTAAAATAGGTCCCTGTATTAGTTGATGTAATAATTTGTTCCACATCCGCATCTTTAGGACCAATAGCTAATATTGGAGTTTCAGAAATAAGATATTCAAAAACTTTACCTGCAATAATGGCTTTAGTGTCTTCTGAATCGATTTCAATTAACAATAATAACTGCGATTTCATTTGAAATCTTAAGGCTTCATCATGGTTCACATACCCTACAATATTAACATGATTCTTTAATCCCTTTTCATGAATAGATTCAATCACGTCATCACTAACCACTCCTATTAATTGCAAGCTAAATGCTTCAGAAAAAGCACTATTTTCTTTAATTAATTCCGAAAGGGTTTCCCATAAAACTAAAGGGTTACGTTCAGACAACAACGAACCAATATGAGATAAGGTAAATTTTTCATCCTTCGCTTCTATCCTAACTGAATGTGCATCGTAACCATTAGTAATTACCGAAATTGGTTGCTTGGTTTTGATTTGAAATTCGTTTTTGGTATGATGACTAGTCACTATAATTTCATCGGCAGCATTTAAAACCTTTTGTTCTAAATCAATATGTTTTGCTTTTGAAGCCGCTGTTAGTTTTAAATCTTTATGATAACCAATCGTGGTCCATGGGTCTCTAAAATCGGCTAACCACTTTACTCCTATTCTTGCTTTTAATTGCAAGCCTATTAAGTGTAAACTATGAGGTGGTCCTGTAGTAATTATCGTTTCAATTTGATACTCTTTTATATAGTTTGAAAGAAACTCAACCGAAGGTTTTATCCAATTTTTCCGAGCATCAGGAATAAAGAAATTCCCTCTCACATAAAGCATAGCTTTTTCTGTTAACGACTGCTTTTTGGCTTTAGGAATAACACCTGAACTAATTTTTTTAGATTTTCCTTTTGAAAACACACTTGCCAACCCATAAGGTTCATTAATTGGTTGTTTTAAAATGGTAATATTCTCAGGAATCTCATTTACTAAACTCTCATCTAATATAGGATAATTTGGATTTTCAGGACAATAGACAATAGGTTCTATTCCAAATTCAGGTAAGTATTTCACGAATTTTAACCAACGTTGCACGCCTGGTCCTCCCGCTGGGGGCCAATAATAAGTTATAATTAGTGTTTTAAAACTCATAATTAATCCTTAGCCTTTCGTCGCTTAAACGCATAGAAAACACCAAACAAAATCAAAAGCCCTAAAACAACAGAACTCATTAAAGCAACACTACTACCTGTTTTTACAACTTGTGGTTCAAATTTAAATTCTATAGTGTGCTTGCCTTTAGGTAATTCTAATGCTCTTAACACATAGTTTACTCTAAAATGTGGTGTTAATGTACCATCAATGTAAGCATTCCAACCCTGAGCGTAATAGATTTCTGAGAATACAGCTAAGCCTACATTTGTGTTATTCGATTCGTATTTTAAATAATTTGGCTTGTATTCCATTAACTCAATGGAAGCTGTGGAATCAACTTGGTATGTTGTTTTTAAATTATTTTTGGCCTGAACTGTTTGCTCTAAAACAGCTGTTGTTTTTGTATTTAAACTATCTAAAGCTAAAATTTCTTGATTAGCATCGGCAACAACCTTGAGCCTTGAAACAAACCAAGCATTACCATTCGCATCTGTATTAGTATAAGGAAAAATCTGTCCTTGTTCTTCTGCAATGATGTATTTGGTATTAAGCATATTAAGGACATTCATGTTGTTTTTATGAAATTCTAATAACTCATTAACACGTCCTAGTTTCGCTGCACTATACCCCATCAATGAATTATGATAATAAGCAGCTTTGGCAGGCATGCGTTGTCCTTCTGTAGACATATCCATCACTCTAAAATGCCCTTTGTCTTTTAATATTTCTTTATCTGCTTGGTTAGGCTGATATGGCTTATCAACTTTAATAGCTGAAATAAAATTATCATTATTAACATACTGTTTATCTACAGTCACCAAATCGAAAAGGATTAACACTGCAAATACAACAACGACTAAATTTTCTGATAATTTCTTCTTTAAAAATAAGTAGATCGTGCCTGCGGAAAGCAAAACTAATATTAAGGTTCTTAAGGTGTCTGTGGTCATTAACGCTTTTCGGTCTTCAATAACGGCATCCATAAATGGTTGCCCATAAGCACTAATGTATTGATCATCTCGTAAACCTTCAAAATCAAATAAAATAGATTTAAATAGTAGAAAGAGGACAGCTAAACCTGCTGTGATGCCAACGGAATACAGCAAAGCTTTTAGTTTTTCTTCATCTTTCTGAAAGTCATTAAACAAACGTGATAATGCAAAAATACCTAAAACCGGAATACACAATTCTAAAATCACTTGAATTGAACTTACCGCTCTAAACTTGTTATAGAAAGGCACATAATCAATAAACAAATCTGTTAAAAACCCAAAATTCTTTCCATAAGACAATAAAAGTGATAAAACAGTTCCACCAACGAGCCACCATTTTAATCGTCCTTTCACCAAAAACAGACCTAATACAAATAAGAAAATAATCACAGCTCCAACGTAAGCTGGTGCTTCTACAATAGGTTGATCTCCCCAATACATTGGTGCATTTCTAGCCCTATCTAACGCTTCCATTGGAGAAGCTCCTAAATTAATATAGGCTTTATAAGTTTCGGAATCTTTACCCACATCTTCGTAGTTACCACCTCCCATAAATTTGGGGATATATAGATTGAAAGTTTCTAAAATACCATAACTATATTCTGTAATATAATCTCTATCTAAACCCGTTGTCACCTCTTTTGGTGAACCATCTGGATTTATGGTTAAATCACTTTGACCACGCGCACTTTCTTTAACATATTCTTGCGTTGCCATTATATTGGTAGCATTTAAACCAACAGCTAAAATGGCCGCAATAGTTAATAAACCCACTGATTTAAAGAAGTGCGGTAATACCTTTTTTCTATATGCATCAATGAGGTACGCTAAACCAAGCACCAAAACCAATAGTAACAGATAATAGGTCATCTGGAAATGATTAGCCACAATCTCTAGACCTAAAGCTATAGTCGTGAGCAAAAACCCTAAAATATATTTTTTTCGAAACGTGAGAATTATTCCTGCCAATACTAAAGGCATATAAGCTATAGCATGTGCCTTTGCATTATGCCCCACACCCAAAATAATAATCAAATAGGTAGAAAAACCAAAAGCCAATGCTCCTAATGCAGCCAGCTTAAAATCAACTTTTAAGGACAACAATAAGATATAAAAGCCTATAAAATAAAGGAATAAATAATCTGCAGGTCTCGGTAAAAATCGTAACGTTAAATCTAATTTTTTAATATAATTGTGCGGATACTTTGCCCCTAATTGATAAGTTGGCATTCCACCAAAGGCACTATTGGTCCAATACGTTTCTTCACCTGTAGTCTTGGCAAACTCTTTTTGTTGCTGAGCCATACCAATGTAGTGCAAAATATCACTTTGGTTAATTTTTTTTCCTTGTAAAACAGGACTAAAATAAGCTAATGAAACCACTACAAATCCTATTAAAATTAGGACATGTGGCAATAAACGTTTTATAGAAAATGACATGAGAATGCTTTAAGTTGAATGATTCTGAAAAGTAGTTATTTTTTTTGAAACATCACTAGAGTTTCCTCTATGTGCAAAAAATTGATTAATCAATTTCTTCATAGTCGATATATTCACCTACTTTTTGGTTAGAAGAACCATTTTGGTTAGGCATTTTATCGATTACGGTTTCTCCTTCCTTTTGCTTTTGTTCCTGTCTTTGTTGATTCGGATTTTGGAAGCCTCCAAATTGTCCTCCAAATTTTTCCTCAGCTTTCTTGGCTACAAACTTCAATAATAAAGGTGCAAAAAGACGTGATAATATCTTAAAACCGAAGTAAACAAGTAAAATAATTAATATAGTTCTCAGTAATCCCATGGACTAAGCTTGTTGTATGATAAACATGTTATAATATTCAAAAATACAATTATACTCATTTATAATCCGATTTAATTCCTTAAAAAAACTATAAAATATCTATATTTGACTTCAATCTACAATAGACCGAATGGTTTTAAATCCATAAATAATGCGAATACTCAAATCAATACTTGTTTTAATTCTAGCCTTTAGTTTTAATTCTACCTACGCTCAATATACTGAAGTCATTAACTCTAATCGACCAGGAGTATCCAAAAGTGCTTTTTCGGTAGGAACCGGAGTTGTTCAATTTGAAGCTGGTGCTTTTACCGTTAAAGAAGAGCATGCACTTGCTAATTATGAAGTTTCAGGCTTTGGACTTGATTTCGCATTGCGATATGGCTTATTATTTGAACAACTCGAATTATCTCTAGACGGTATTTATCAAAATGACAAAATCACTTATAATAATGCTACAATTCCTCTTCCAGACAAACGCTCTAATTTTAAAAATTTTACTTTAGGAGCAAAGTATTTGGTTTATGATCCGTATAAAAATGCAGGAGAAGAAAAACCTAATTTATATAGCTATCATGCTAACAATAAATTTAGATGGAAATCTTTAATACCAGCTGTTTCCGTTTATGTTGGTGCTAATTTTGACACGAAAAACAATCCTTACACAGCACCAGACATAGAGGGGTTTAGTCCCAAAGTAATGCTTGCGACTCAGAACAATTTTAATGGTGGTTGGGTCTTTGTAATGAATTTAATTAAAGATAGAATCGGAACAGATCAATCTGATTTTCAATATATCTTTACTTTAACCCATTCTTTTACTCCACAATGGGTGGTATTTGGAGAAGCACAAGGAATTAATAGTGATTTCTATGCTGATAATATTTTTAGATTTGGAGGTGCGTATCTTTGGACAAAAGATTTTCAATTAGACGCCAATATCGCATTTAACACCAAAGACACTCCTACCGTTTTTAACATAGCGTTTGGAGCTTCATATCGTTTAGATTTTCATCAAGATAAAAAGATAGATAATGGTAACGGCAGTGATGGTAATTTTAAGAAAAAGAAGAAAAAGAAAAAGGAAAAGAAAACAAATGATTTCGATTCTTAATTTATAGCTTTCCTAACTACATGATAACAATTAAAGAAGCCACATCAAAAAAGGAATTAAAAGCATTTGTTCAGTTCCCTTTTAAAATATACAAAGACTCTAAGTATTGGGTCCCTCCTATTATAAAACAAGAGTTAGAAACCTTTAATAAAGACAAAAACCCAATCTTTAAAGATGCAGAGGCTCGTTTTTTCTTAGCCTATAAATCTGGGGAGATTGTTGGTAGAATTGCTGCTATTATAAATTGGCTTGAAGTTGATAAACAAGGTATAAAGAAAATGCGTTTTGGTTGGTTTGATTTTATTGACGATTTAGAAGTCAGCAAAGCGTTATTAAACACCATTGAAGATATTGGAAGAGATCAGCAATTAAGTTATGCCGAAGGTCCTGTAGGTTTCTCAAATTTAGATAAAGTGGGTGTCATGACTGAAGGTTTTGACCAACTTGGCACCATGATTACATGGTATAACCACCCTTACTATATTGACCACTATAATGCTCATGGCTACAGCATTGAAAAAGAATACTCAGAAAACAAGTTTCCTTTTAAAAATGTAAAGCCCGAATTTTTTAAAAAAGCACAAGAACTCATTAAACGGCGCTACAAGCTACGGGCCTTAAAGCTTACTAAAACCGAAGAGGTAATGCCTTATGCCGATCGTATGTTCGATCTTTTTAATGAGAGTTATTCGTCTTTATCGTCATTTGTTGAAATAACAGATATTCAAAAAGACTATTTTAAGAAGAAATTCATCAGTTTTGTTAATCCAGAATACATCAAATTTGTGATTGATGAGCACGATAAACTTATTGGTTTTGCTGTTGTGATGCCTAGATTTGCTTTAGCATTACAAAAAGCTAATGGTAAATTATTCCCATTTGGATTTTCACATATTCTAAAAGCAAAAAAACACAGTAAGGACGTTATTTTCTATTTAATAGGGATACACCCAGACTATCAAAACAAAGGAGTTCATGCTGTAATATTTAATGAATATTATGAAACCTTTAAACAAAAAAGAATAGAAACCTGTTATAGAACACCAGAGTTAGAAGATAATATTGCCATAAAGCAAATCTGGAAACATTTTGATCCAAAGGTTTATATTAGAAGAAAAACATTACGAAAAGACTTATAAACTAAGATTTATAAACGTCAATAAATGAAAAACGGTCATCACATAAATTGCGATGACCGTTTTAATTTTTATCTTTTTCGAGCTATAAATTATTCACCCATAGCAGCAATTAACGCTGCAGACATTCTTTTATAAGTACCGTTAATTAAACGTTCTCTAATAGCGTCAAAAGCATCTAATGTTTCTTTTACATCTTCTAATGTATGTGTTGCTGTAGGAATCATTCTTAATAAAATAAGTCCTTTAGGAATCACAGGATAAACAACTATAGAACAGAATATTCCATAATTTTCTCGTAAGTCTCTTACTAAGGCCATCGCTTCTGGAATACTACCTTTTAAATACACAGGAGTTACACAACTTTGTGTTGTTCCAATATCAAAACCACGCTCTTTTAAACCGGATTGTAACGCATCAACAATGGTCCATAGATTTGCTTTAAGTTCTGGCATAGTACGTAACATGTCTAAACGCTTTAATGCACCAACTACGAGTTGCATCTGTAAAGACTTCGCAAACATTTGAGAACGTAAGTTGTATTTTAAGTAATCTATAATTTCTTTATCTGCTGCAATAAATGCACCTGTACTAGCCATTGCTTTCGCAAAAGTGGCGAAATACACATCAATTTCATCTTGAACTCCTTGTTCTTCACCTGTACCTGCACCTGTAGCACCTAAAGTTCCAAAACCATGAGCATCATCAACAAATAGTCTAAAATTGAATTTTTTCTTAAGATCAACAATCTCTTTTAAACGGCCTTGTTCTCCACGCATTCCAAAAACACCTTCAGAAATCACTAAGATTCCACCTCCAGTTTGTTCAGCCATTTTAGTAGCACGCTCAAGGTTCTTTTCTAAACTTGCGACATCATTATGCTTATAAGTAAAACGTTTACCCATATGTAAACGTACACCATCAATAATACAAGCGTGTGCATCAACATCATAAACTATAATATCATCTTTAGCAACTAAAGCATCAATTGTAGATAACATTCCTTGATACCCAAAGTTTAAAAGATAAGCCGCTTCTTTATTCACAAAAGCCGCAAGCTCTTCTTGTAATTTTTCGTGTAAATCGGTATGACCAGACATCATACGGGCCCCCATAGGATATGCAGAACCGTAAGCTGCAGCTGCTTCCGCATCTACTTTTCTTACTTCAGGATGATTAGACAATCCTAAATAATCATTTATACTCCAAGTGATTACTTCTTTGCCTTGAAACTTCATCCTATTAGAAATTTGCCCCTCAAGTTTTGGAAAAACAAAATAACCTTCAGCCTGAGCTGCCCATTTTCCAAGTGGTCCTTTATCTCTGTAAATCTTTGCAAATAAATCTTTCATTCATGCATACTTTGCTACTAACAGTTTTTTCTACGTTTAGGCCATAAAAATCCACTATTAATAATTGTTAATTCATCTAGTTAGTATCTGCAAAATTAGGTAATAATATTATGAATGCATAATTTATTTAATGAAGTATTCACAAGTTATAAACCACTTTATTCAACATATTTTTATGTGAAAATTCTGCAAAAAAAAGCCTATCACATGTAATGGTAATAGGCCGGTATTCTTTAAATGCTATTTTATTTTATATACTCTATTGCAGATTGAACAGCACGTTTGCTATCAAAAAAGCCTTGATCTTCCATCCACTTATCATTATAGACTTTACTCATATAACGTGATCCATGATCTGGAAAAACAACTACAATTTTATCTGTAGGTTTAAACTCACCTTCTTCTTGCAATTGTTTAATCGCTTGCATTGCCGCACCACTTGTATAACCAACAAAAAGGCCTTCTGTATTTGCAATTTCTCTTGCTGTATGGGCACTTTCTTCATCTGTAACTTTCACAAACTTGTCAATCACATCAAAATCAGTTGCCGTAGGAATTAAGTTTTTACCTAAACCTTCAATTCTGTATGGATAAATTTCTTTATCATCGAACACTCGTGTTTCGTGATAACTTTTTAAAACAGAACCATAAGCATCAACACCTATCACTTTTACGTTTGGGTTCTGCTCTTTCAAATATTTTGATATTCCAGAAATTGTTCCTCCTGTTCCACTACAAGCTATTAAGTGCGTAATTTCACCACTTGTCTGATCCCAAATCTCTGGTCCAGTAGAATTGTAATGGGCATCAATATTTAATTGGTTAAAATATTGGTTAATATATATAGAGCCTTTATTCTCTTCGTGTAAACGTTTTGCAACTTCATAATACGAACGCGGATCATCAGCTTTAACGTGTGCAGGACAAACGTAAACTTTTGCTCCCATAGACTTTAACATGTCTATCTTATCAGCTGAAGATTTAGAACTTACAGCCAAAATACACTCGTAGCCTTTAATAATACTAACCATAGCAATACTAAAACCGGTATTACCAGAGGTGGTTTCAATAATAGTATCTCCTGGTGTCAATATACCCTGACGTTCAGCTTCTTCAATAATATGTAATGCAATTCTGTCTTTTGAAGAATGACCCGGATTAAACGCTTCTACTTTAGCATAAAATTCACCATCAAAGTCAGCAGTCATTCTATTTAATTTGATAAGCGGAGTATTACCTATTAACTGTAATACATTATCAAATACATTTTTGTTTTGCTTCATAAAAAATATTTTTCAGTAACCTATTATATTATATTAGACACCTAAAACCCCGCAAAAGTAACATTTTTTTTTTAATTAGCTCGTAATTCCTTCTAAATCGAGAAGAAAAGCATACTCTTCAGCATCTTCCTTTAGACTCTCAAATCGGCCAGAAGCACCACCATGACCAGCATCCATATTTGTTTTTAAATATAATTTATTTGAGTCCGTTTTTAGATCTCTAAGTTTCGCTACCCATTTCGCTGGTTCCCAATATTGCACTTGTGAATCGTGAAGTCCTGTAGTAATTAACATATTGGGATAGGCTTTTGCCTCAACATTGTCATATGGCGAATACGATTTTATATAATCATAATAAAGTTTATCATTAGGATTTCCCCATTCATCATACTCACCTGTCGTTAATGGTATAGAATCGTCTAACATTGTAGTAATAACATCTACAAATGGTACCGCTGCAATAATACCGTTATACAATTCGGGTGCTTTATTCACTATCGCTCCCATTAACAACCCTCCTGCACTGCCTCCCATTGCATATAAATGTTGAGAAGACGTATAACGTTCTTTTATTAAATGAATAGAGCAAGCAATAAAATCTGAAAATGTATTTTTTTTATGCAACAATTTTCCATCTTCATACCAATGACGTCCTAAATATTCTCCGCCTCTTATATGCGCTATCACATAAATAAATCCACGATCTAACAAACTCAATCGTATAGTTGAAAAATAAGGATCCATTGTAGAACCATAACTTCCATAAGCGTATTGCAATAATGGATTAGTACCATCTTTTTTAATTCCTTTTTTATAAACTACAGACATTGGAATTTTAGTACCATCTTCTGCTGTGGCCCAAATACGTTCTGAAATGTAATTATCTTTGTTAAAATTCTTATCTAAAACCTCTTGCTCCTTTAATACGGTTTTAATTTTAGTACGCATATTAAATTCAATAACCGAAGATGGAGTCGTCATGGCATTATAACCATAGCGTAATATTTCCGTATCAAAATCTACATTGGTACCTGTATATGCGGTATACGTTTCGTTATCAAAAGGCAAATAGTAATCGGCACTTCCATCCCAACGTTTTATTCGTATTTCATTTAAGCCGTTTTTACGCTCACTAATAACCAAATAATCTTTAAAAATATCGATACCTTCTAATAACACATCATTTCTATGTGCAATGACTTCTGTCCAGTTTTCAACTTTAGTATTTGTCTCTAAAGTCTTCATCAGTTTAAAGTTGGTTGCTTTATCTTTATTGGTAAGTATATAAAAATGATTATCGTAATGCGATATACTATATTCTAAGCCTCTAATTCTTGGTTGAAAAACCTTAAATTTCCCTTCTGGATTATTAGCATCAAGAATATGATATTCATTTGTCAATGTACTGTAACATGCAATAATGATATATTTTCTAGATTTTGACTTATATACCGCAACTCCAAATGTATCATCACCTTCTTCAAAAACAAGTTCATCTTCAGAATTATCCCCTAAACGATGTTTATATATTTGAAACGCTCTAAGCGTAACCTCATCTTTTTTAGTATAAAATAGCGTTTCATTATCATTCGCCCAACTTGAAGATCCTGTCGTGTTTTTAACTCTATCTAAAGCTACTTTATGCGTTTCTAAATTCTTAATATGAATCGTATAGTTTCGTCTTCCTGTAGTATCAATTCCATAAGAAACTAATTTGTTATCTGGACTAATACTAATACCTACCAACTTAAAATAAGATTCACCTTCAGCCATTTTATTACAGTCAAACAACAATTCTTCAGGATTGTCTAGGCTCTCTTTTTTACGTGTGTAAATTGGATAATCTTTTCCTTTTTCAAATTTTGTGATATACCAATAACCATTATACTTATAAGGTACAGAAGAATCATCTTCTTTAATTCTGGCTTTCATTTCCTCAAACAAATCCTTTTGAAATGTTTTAGTATGTGCCATTTCGGTATCACAATAGTCATTTTCAGCATTAAGATAATCAATAACCTCTGGGAGCTCTCGGTCTTTCATCCAAAAATAATTATCAATACGAATATCACCATGTTTTTCTAATTGCTGTGGAATCTTCTTGGCTACTGGAGGTTTTATATCTATATTTTTTATCATTTGTTATGAATATTTAGTCTAAAAAGAGGCGCAATTTAGTAATTTTGCATCGTATAAATTTAAAACACAAGATTATGTTTGGAGATATGATGGGTATGATGGGCAAATTAAAAGAAGCTCAAAAAAAAGTTGAAGCAACTAAAGAACGTCTACATACCGTTTTAATTGATGAAACAAGTAACGACAACAAACTTAAAGTAACGATTACAGCTAACAGAACAATTAAATCTATTGACATTGCTGATGAGTTACTTCAAGACAAAGACATGTTAGAAGATTATTTAATCTTAACATTAAACAAAGCAATAGAAAAAGCCACCAACGTACATGAAACAGAAGTTGCTGCTGTTGCTAAAGAAGGCATGCCAAGTATTCCTGGCATGGATATGTTTAAATAGAATTTAATTCTGTTAAAAGCTTGTCATGCATTTGGTCTGTATAGTCCAAATGTGTGACCATGCGTAATTTATGGCTTCCCATTCCTATAATATGGATATGCTTTTCTTTTAATTTAGTTAAGAAATCCGCTTCATCTACATCATCATTCAATTCAAAAATGACAATATTGGTTTCTATTGCCTCTACTTTTTTGATTATAGATAAGCTTGAAAGCTCCGTGCCTATTTCTTTTGCTTTTTTATGGTCGTCCGCAAGGCGATCTATATGATGATCTAAAGCAAACAAACCTGCGGCTGCCAAATACCCCACTTGTCGCATGTTACCACCAAAGAGTTTTCTTAAACTCAGTGATTGCTTCATTATATCCTCATCACCTATTAATACAGATCCCACAGGACACCCTAAACCTTTACTTAAACACACTGAAATTGTATCGAATGTATTGCCGTATTGAAGTGTTGATTCATTTTTAGCCACCATCGCATTCCACAAGCGTGCTCCATCTAAATGAAAACCTAAATTATTGGTTTTACAGACTTGTTTAATCTTTTCAATTTCATTAAAATCCCAACAAGCTCCACCTCCTTTATTGGTCGTGTTTTCAACCTCAACTAAACTCGTTTGGCTATAATAATATTCCGAAGGATTAATAGCCTCTTCAACTTGCGCAGCAGTAAACATACCGCGATTTCCATCTATCAATTTACAAGATGCACCACTGTGAAAAGCGACACCACCCACTTCATAATTATAGATATGTGCATATTTATCGCAAATAACTTGCTCACCTGGATTAGTATGTAATTTTATAGCAATTTGATTTGCCATGCTGCCAGACGGAAAAAACAAAGCCTTCTGTTTCCCAAACATTTTAGCTAACCGTTCTTCCAATTCATTCACTGTTGGATCTTCTCTAAAAACATCATCTCCAACCTGTGCTGACATCATAGCGTCTAACATTTCTTTTGACGGCTTAGTAACCGTATCGCTTCGTAAATCTATAATCATTTGTATGGTATATTATATGATGATAAAATTACGGAATTTCCAAAAAACTGATTCAAAATTATGGCACTTTAACAACGCACCTTATATTTGTATAAAAATCTACTATTTATGATTACATCAGATCAAATAAAAGATCTTAATTCCCGTCTAGACGTACTTAGACAATATCTTTGACTTAGATGCTAAGCTCATAGAAATCGCTAACGAAGAAGAACAAACTTTCGACCCTAATTTTTGGAATGATTCTAAAGCTGCCGAATTGGTAATGAAATCTATTCGTGAGAAAAAAAGTTGGGTTAACGATTATAACAATGCTAAATCACTTTTTGAAGATTTAGAAGTCATTTATGAGTTCTACAAAGAAGGAGAAGCTCCCATGGAAAATGTTGAAGAACGTTTTGAAACCGCCGTTAATGCGATTGAAAAATTAGAATTCAAAAATATGCTTTCCGAAGAAGGAGATAGCCTGAGTGCTGTACTTCAAATTACTGCTGGTGCAGGTGGTACAGAATCTTGCGATTGGGCCAGTATGCTTATGCGCATGTATTTAATGTATGCCGAAAAAAGCGGTTACAAAGTTAAGGAACTCAACTTACAAGATGGTGACGTTGCTGGTATAAAAACAGTGACTTTAGAAATTGAAGGAGATTTTGCTTTCGGTTGGCTTAAAGGTGAAAACGGAGTACACCGCTTAGTACGAATCTCTCCTTTTGATAGTAACGCCAAGCGCCATACTAGTTTTGCTTCAGTATATGTCTATCCCTTGGTTGATGATACTATTGAAATTGACATTAATCCGGCAGATATTGAAATCACAACAGCTCGTTCTAGTGGTGCTGGTGGACAGAATGTAAACAAGGTTGAAACCAAAGTGCAATTATTACATAAGCCTTCTGGAATTCAAATTCAATGTTCTGAAACTCGTTCTCAACACGACAACAGAACTAGAGCTATGCAAATGCTGAAGTCGCAATTATATGAAATTGAATTACAAAAGCAAATGGCACAACGTGATGACATTGAAGCTGGTAAAATGAAAATTGAATGGGGAAGTCAAATAAGAAATTACGTGATGCATCCTTATAAATTAGTTAAAGATGTGCGTTCTGCTTATGAAACAGGAAATGTAGACGCCGTAATGGATGGAGATTTAGAACCCTTTTTAAAAGCGTATCTAATGATGATGGGCCAAAAAGATACAGTAGATAAATTGTAAAAAAATAAGAAGATATGATTAAAATATATCATAATCCAAGATGTTCAAAATCAAGACAAGGACTAGCTATTTTAGAAGCGTCAGGTAAAGATTTTGAAATTATAAAATATCTTGAGAACAACTTAACGGTTAAAGACTTAGAAGCTATAATTGCTAAATTAAACATTCAACCAATCGATTTAATTCGAAAGAATGAAGCGATTTGGAAATCTGACTTTAAAGGAAAAACACTTTCTAACAAAGCCATTATTGAAGCTATGGTTGCGCATCCCAAATTAATAGAACGCCCAATTGTAGTTAAAGATAATAGTGCCGTTGTTGGCAGACCGCCAGAATTAATTAAAGACTTTATTAAATAGTATAACAATGAAGAAAACAGTTATAATTCTTTTCGCTTTATTCTTAGGCTTAAATATCCATGCACAAAGCAGAAGAGGAAACATGAATGGTATTCCTCAAACCAACAGTGAACCAACCGAGCAAGAAATCGCAAAACGCCAACGCGAAATAGAAGAGCGTAAAGACGAATATATTTCTAATTTCCTTACCACTCTAGAGGCTGACGAATTTCAGAAACATATTATTAAACAATCTATAAATAGCTTTTTTGACAAAAAAATCGCCTTACTAAAAATAAGATACGACCATTATTTAGAACGTGATACAGCAATAAAAAATTTAGAAGACACACATTTCTTAGACTTAAAAGAACTTATTTCTGAAGAAGACATGACTAAAATAAAGGAACTCATAAAAGGTGACTTTAACGAAAAGGAAGTGGTAAAAAAGAAGAAGAAAAAGAGAAAACGAAATAAAAATTAAGGTTGTGTTAAAATCGCACTAATCGTGTTGCCTTTAACACAAGATTAACCAAATACATCACAAGTAAGTTTATTTTTGCAAACAAACTAAACCCTTGTGATGAAATTACATACTATAACCGCTTTATTTATCCTTTGTTTTCTTAATTTTTCTTTTGCTCAAAAAGACATAAAAATTGAAGGTACCGTTGTTGAAGAAGACACTAATATTCCACTTGAATATGCAACGGTTGTTGTTAAATCTAGTAAAGACGATAAAATTATTACTGGAGGTATTACCGATTCTAAAGGTAAATTCAAGGTAGAAGTTCCTGCAGGTCTTTATATTATATCTGTAGAATACATCTCCTATAAAACGAAAACGTTTCCAGAACAAAATATCACCAACAATATAAATTTAGGAACCATCAACCTTGCTTTAGATGTCTCTTCATTAAATGAAGTAATGGTTGTTGCCGAACGTACTACCGTAGAAATAAAGCTAGATAAAAAAGTTTATAACATTGGTAAAGATTTAACCACAGCAGGTGGAACTGTAAGTGATGCTCTTAACAATGTACCTTCTGTAACAGTAGATGTTGAAGGAGCTATTAGTCTTAGAGGCAATGAAAATGTACGCATTTTAATTAACGGAAAACCATCAGCAATGGCTGGTTTTGGTGACAGTAATATATTAAGTCAATTACCTGCAGAAGCTATTGAACGTGTAGAAGTTATCACCTCTCCTTCGGCTAGATATGATGCTGAAGGTACAGCTGGAATATTAAATATTATTTTAAGACAAAAAGAAACTCTTGGATTTAATGGATCGGTAACAGCAACTGCTGGTGATCCTGATAACCTTGGGCTTTCCGCAGCATTGAATTACCGTAAGGAAAAATACAACCTATTTTCTAATTTCGGGTGGCGCTATAATGACGCACCACGTAACACTTACACCGATGTTGATTACTTTGATACTACAGATGACGCTGATCAAATTTTAGAACCTACATACCGAAGAATTATTGAAACACAAAACGTTCAACGTTTAAATCGGAATTATAATGCGAATATAGGTATGGAGTACTTCTTAAATGAATCCTCTTCGCTAACAGGTAGTTTGTTTTATAATTTTGGAAACGATGCCGATACATCCATAAATTCTAGTGAACGTTTTAATAATAATACTATTATTGAAGAAACACTTAGAAAAGAAAAAGAAACCGAAAAAGACAACAGATTTCAAATTGCACTTAACTATGTAAAACGCTTTGGAGATGATAGCGACCATAAATTAACGGCTGACTTTCAATTTGAAAGAGATAACGAAGATGGTCTTACATACCTAGATGAAAATTATATTTTCACAAACCAAACTACACCTGAACCTTTCCAAATAGAACAAGAATTCACTTACGAAAAACAAAAAGAATACTTATTTCAAGCCGATTATGTGTTGCCATTAGGAGAAGATTCTCGTTTTGAAGCTGGATATCGAGGGAATTTTAAAAATAGTAATACTGATTACCAACTCGATCAGGAAGACACAGATACTGGAATCATTGCCATCAATGAAGAAATTTCAAACATTTTCGATTATACAGAAAATGTAAATGCTCTATACACACAATACGGTTCAAAACTTGGTAAGTTCTCTTTCCTATTAGGGTTAAGATTAGAAAACACACAATTAAAAGGAAAAATTGATTCACGCCTAACAGAGCAAGAATTAAATGAAGCTTTTGGTTTCCCTATTGATACAGACTTTGACAAGAATTATTTAGGTTTGTTCCCTACTGTAAATCTTATCTATAATCTTTCATCTGCTGATTCTGATGTTGAAGAAAGCATAACACTAGGCTATAACAGAAGAATTAACCGTCCTCGTGGTTGGTATATCAACCCCTTCCCTTCTCGCTCTAGTAGAACGAATATCTTTCAAGGAAACCCGAATTTAGACCCTGCTTTTTCTAGTACATTTGATTTAGGCTATCTAAAACGTTGGGAAAAATTTACACTAACGTCTTCTATTTATTACCAACACGAAACAGACTCATTTGAACGTGTTCAAGAAAATACAGGACAGCAAACTACAGATGGTATTGATATTATTAGAACCATCCCAATTAACCTTTCTACAAACCAACGTACAGGTGCTGAACTTGGTTTAATGTACAATCCTGAAAAATGGTTGCGATTAAACTCGAGCATTAATTTCTTTCAATTTGAAACCGATGGAGAATTTAACGGTGTAGATTACGGAGCAAAAAACACAAGTTGGTTCGCTCGATTTAGTTCTAAAGTCACTTTACCTTTAGCTATAGATTGGCAAACTAGTGCATTTTACAGAGGTGCAAGACAAGACGCCCAATCTGATACCGAAGGTATCTTCTCTTTAGATCTTGCATTTAGTAAAGAAATACTAAACAAAAAAGCAACGATATCTGTAAACGTTAGAGATTTACTTAACTCTAGAAAATACAAATCTGTTACCACGACAGACTTTTACAGTCGTTATAGCGAATTTCAATGGAGACAACGCCAAGTTAATGTATCATTTATCTACAGGTTTAACCAAAGATTAAACAGTAAAGACCGTTCTGGACAACGAGGAAATGGTGGTGACGACATGGAGTTTGAGGGCTAGAGATTGAGTTCTTAAATCATTATCATTACTATACATACACATCATAAAAAGGCGCATTCAATATTTGAATGTGCCTTTTTTACTTAGAATTAAAATATCTAAAGCGTTACATTACACTTTCATGCAACTTCACTTAATTTTTGATCTTTTGTATGAGTCTTAGGTTCTACTTCAAATTGGTTTGACGTATTATTTTCACCACTTGCTTTTAACGCTTTTTCACCTGCAAAAAATGTTTTATGATCATCACCAAGATCTGAACCTGCCATTCTTTGATGTTTTACACAAGACACGCTTTTACGAATTTCTTGTCGCTGTACACCTTTCACATAAGCCAACATCCCTTCTTCCCCAAAATACCCTTCAGTTAAATCGTTCATATGGAGTGCTGTAGTATGATACGTTGGCAACGTAATTAAGTGATGAAAAATACCAGCCTCCCTTGCACCATCTACTTGGAATGTTTTAATTTTCTCGTCTGCACGACGGCATAATTCAGAATGGTCATATTGTGCATCCATTAAATTATTTCTATTGTAAGCCTCCATGTTTTCACCTTCTGCAAGCATTTCATCAAAGACCTGATTACGGAAGTTTAAAGTCCAGTTGAATGATGGTGAGTTATTGTAAACCAATTTAGCATTTGGTACTACTTCTTTAATTCGGTTTACCATATGTGCAATCTGTTTTACATTTGGTGTTGGCGTTTCAATCCACAATAAATCGGCACCATTCTGAAGACTCGTTACACAATCTAAAACAACACGATCAATATTAGAGCCCTCTTTAAATTTATACAAACCATTTGCCAATCTAATTGGACGTACTAATTTGCCATCACGTTTCAATAAAACATCGTCTTCTTTAGCGTTTTCTATCTCCACTTCTTCTGCATCAACAAACGCTAAGTATTGCGAGGCCAAATCTCCTGGCTCTTGACTAACTGGTAGTTTTTGAGTTAACCCTGCACCTTCAGAATCTGTTCTTGCCACTATAATACCATCTTCTACACCTAACTCTAAAAAAGCATATCTCACCGCATTTAATTTTGCAATAAAATCTTCATGAGGCACGGTAACTTTTCCATCTTGATGTCCACATTGCTTCGCATCAGATACTTGATTTTCAATTTGAATAGCACAAGCTCCAGCCTGAATCATCTTTTTTGCTAGCAAATACGTCGCTTCTTCGTTTCCAAAACCTGCATCAATGTCTGCAATAATTGGAACGATATGTGTTTCAAAATTATCTATTTGATCTTGCACATCTTCTCCATTTTCTTGTCTTCTGAACAAATCATTTAATTCAATAGCATCTGCTTGACGTAAGAAATCATAAATCTCTTCAATAAGTCCTGAAACAGCAGTTTTCTCATGCATCGACTGGTCTGGTAAGGGTCCAAATTCTGAACGCAATGCAGCAACCATCCAACCTGAAAGGTATAAATATTTCTTATTGGTCGTCTTATGATGCTTTTTTACAGCAATCATTTTTTGCTGCGCCACAAATCCATGCCAGCACCCTAAAGATTGCGTGTATTGTGATGTATCCGCATCGTACTCAGCCATATCGTTTCGCATAATCGCTGCGGTGTATTTTGCAATATCTAATCCTGTTCTAAATTGATTTTGAGCAACCATTCTAGCTGCACTTTCCGGATTAATGGCATTCCAAGTTGGCCCATACTTTTCTTTAAGATCTCTTACTGTTTGTAACGCTGAACGATAGTTACTTTGTGCTAAATTTTTCATAATTTTGCTTTTGATTATTAAGGTTATTCCAAATTTTGATAATTAGGTCTCGTAGTCTATTCCAGTAGTTACGAGACATTTTTTTTAAATATATTGATAGGCTGAAAGTGTTAAAAACTCTTCAAATTCTTCTTGAGTTACTAAACGTTTAAAAAGTGCAATAGCTTCTGAAAATTTGGTGCTTTTAATATGGTCCTCGCCTACTTCTGTGATTAATTTTTCAACTTCATCATCAAACAAAGTGTCAAACAATTCTTTATTAAAAGTTCTTCCATCTTCTAAGAAAACTTCGTTTTTCAACCATTGCCAAACTTGAGTTCTAGATATTTCTGCAGTAGCTGCATCTTCCATTAAATTGTAAAGCGCCACAGCACCATGACCTCTTAACCACGCTTCGAGATATAAAATACCAACATTTATATTTTTTCTAACACCAGCTTCCGTAATCGTACCTTGTGGTAGTTCTACTAAATCTTCTTCAGTTACAACAACATCTTCGCGTTTATTAAAAATTTGATTTGGAGTTGGCATATATATATCAAATTCTTTCATAGCAACTTCTACTAATGCAGGATGCGCGACCCAAGTACCGTCGTGTCCATTTTTTGCTTCACGTTCTTTATCTATTCTTACTTTTTCGAGCGCAGCTTTATTGGCTTCTGGATTATTTTTAATCGGAATTTGAGCCGCCATTCCACCCATAGCATGAATACCACGTTTATGACAACGTTGTATTACCAAATTAGAATAGGATGCCATAAATGGTGTCGTCATTGTTACCTGATCGCGGTTTGGCACTATAAATCCTTTATGATTTCTAAACTTCTTGATATACGAAAAAATATAATCCCATCGGCCACAGTTTAAACCAACAATATGATCTTTGAGTTCGTAGATAAATTCATCTAACTGGAAACTCGCCGTAATGGTCTCTATTAATAATGTCGCCTTAAAGGTTCCATTCGGAATTTTGAGATAATTTTGTGCAAATTTAAAAACGTCATTCCACCAACGGGATTCTAAGTAATGTTCTAATTTTGGCAAATAAAAATAAGGTGCAGAACCGCTATCCATTAATGTTTTACTGTTATGAAAGACATATAAACCAAAATCAAATAAACTCCCAGAGATTTCTTCTCCATTAATTAATAGGTGGCGTTCGTTTAGATGCAAACCTCTTGGTCTCACCAATAACACCGCTGTTTCAGCGTTAAGTTTATAATGCTTCCCTCTCGCTTCATCCACCAATTCAATGGTTTTATTATTAGCATCGATTAAGTTTTGTTGACCTTCTAAGGTATTTTTCCAACTTGGCGCATTACTATCTTCAAAATCTGCCATAAACGTTTTGGCTCCTGAGTTTAAAGCATTAATTACCATTTTTCGATCTACAGGCCCAGTAATCTCAACCCGACGATCTAATAAATCGTTTGGAATTGATGCCGCTTCCCAATCTGATTCTCTAATAGATTTTGTTTCTGAAGGAAACGAAGGAAATTCGCCTCTATCGAAAACGCTTTGTTGACTCTCTCGACGATCTAATAGTGCTAAACGAGAAACATTAAATTTTTCTTGTAATGCCGTAAGAAACGCCAATGCCTCTTCTGTTAATAGTTTAGGATAAAAATTTGTTACCTCTGGAGCAAATTTCATTTTCTGTTGTGTTGTTTCTGTAATTTCCATGCTATAGTATTTTGATAAAGCAATGTTACAATCTATTTTTCAAAAAAACAAGCGAACGTTCGCTAAATATTATTTTTCGCTATTTATATAAGTTCGCAAATAGTAGTATATTTGTTATTATGGAACAAGATTATATTAAATTAATATTCGGATTAAAGCTAAAGCAAATCCGTACAAATAAAGAGCTTTCGTTATTTGGACTATCTAAATTATCTGGACTTTCAAAATCGTATCTCAACGAAATTGAAAAAGGAAAAAAATATCCTAAACCAGACAAAATAGCATTATTATCTGAACATTTAGAAGTCCCATACGATGAAATGGTTTCTCTAAAACTGGATAAAAACTTAGCTCCTATTGGTGAAATTTTACAATCTAAGCTACTAAAAGAGATTCCTT
The DNA here is from genome assembly GCF_054366245.1 of Winogradskyella sp. PC D3.3. Lineage (NCBI taxonomy): Bacteria > Pseudomonadati > Bacteroidota > Flavobacteriia > Flavobacteriales > Flavobacteriaceae > Winogradskyella > Winogradskyella sp. PC D3.3. The sequence goes on from NZ_CM135962.1 coordinate 3,324,041, forward strand.
TAGAATTATTTGGAATTAAAGAAAGTACACTGATTGATATCATTTCAAACGCACCATCTAAGGTTACCGCCTTTATTAGTACCATTATTGAAATTGCTAAGAATTACAGTTTTAGTAAAGAAAGTTTTTATTTAGCATCGTTACGGTCTTTTCAAGAAGCCAACAATAATTATTTTGATCATTTAGAACAAGCCGTTATAGCCTTTTCAAAAACTTATCAGGTCGATTTAACGCAACCATTACAATCTAAAGAACTCGAAGATATTTTAGTAGAAGAATACGGGTACACAATTAACACCTCTGAATTAGCATCGCATACAGCATTAGACAATCTACGTTCCGTTTTTGTTCCTAAAACCAAAACACTTCTACTTGCAAAACATATTGATGATGCACAAAAAACATTTATTTTCGCAAAAGAAATCGCTTATAATTATTTAAAAATCAAAGAACGCCTCTATACCTTTTCTTGGATTAAATTTGAAAATTTTGATCAAGTCCTTAATAATTTTTATGCGTCTTATTTTGCTGGTGCTCTAATCATCCCAAGAGCCCGTTTGGTTGCTGATTTAAAGATCTTGTTCTCTAAGAAATCGTTTAAACCGAAATATTTTGAACATATCATCAATAATTACAACGCTTCACCTGAGTCCATCTATCAGCGTCTCACAAATATTTTACCTAAAGATTTTAACCTTAATAGTTTATTCTTTTTAAGATTCTCTCATCAAAAAGGTCGTAATGATTTTGAATTAAATAAAGAGCTACACTTATCTAAACAGCAATCTCCTCACGCTAATGAAACCGATGAACATTACTGTAGACGATGGGTATCTTTAAAAGTTTTAAACGACATTACCAAGACCAACAAACTGCATGAATTTGATATTCAAATCTCTAATTATCCAAATGAAGGAAAAAGCTATCTTGTGTTGTCTTCTGCAACCGCAGATCCTTTTGTATCGGGAAAATACAGAAGTGTAAATATTGGTATTCAAATTAATAATCAATTTAAACGAAAAGTAGCATTTGCCAATAGTAAATCGATCACAACAACCCAAGTTGGCGTAACATGTGAACGTTGTGCTATAAATGATTGTGAAGTAAGACAAGTCAAGCCTATAGTCATTTTATCGAAACTTAAAGATGAAAACATAGCCGATGTCGTGAAACAATTACAAGAAAAATTCAGCAAATAGCCTAAATAATATTCGCAATTTTAGAATAACTAATCTCGTTAAAACTAGAGACTACTTTATTGGCTAAGGTGTAATCTTGATGTGATGAATGCTCACTTTTAAATCCTACACAAAAGATACCAGCGGCGTTAGCTGCCTTTATACCATTAGTAGAATCTTCGATAACCATACATTCGGATGCCTTAAAACCTGTTGATTCAGCCGCTTTAATAAAAATCTCAGGATGTGGCTTAGACTGCTTTAAATCTGCACCACTAAATTTTGCACTAAAATAAGGGTTCAGCTCAAAGCGCTCAAAAATTTGATGTATTCCCATCATTGATGCTGAAGAAGCCACAACGAGTTTTACATCATTTGCGTGGTAATCTTTTATGCGTTCTAAAACACCATCAATTAATTCTAAACCTCCATTATCAAAAAACACTTTATAGTGCTTTCGTTTTAAGCTAACTAAATCTTCTGGAGTTTCATTTAAATTAAAGTGATTTACCAACCGTTTGCAAATATTTATTGTGGACTGTCCTGTAAATGACGCATATAAATCCTCGTTGACATCAATAGATACATCATCAAACATTTGGTGGTAAGCCTTTCGGTGTAATGGTTCAGTATCTACAATAACACCATCCATATCAAATAATACAGCTTTAAGCATAACATTTTTTAAATTTGAAGCGAAGATAAAAAAGTAAATAGCATTGTTAGCCCGAAGCTCTAACAATGCCATTATGTTTATATTAAATTATGCTTAGTTTTGCCTTTTCAAACACATTTAAGAAAGATGGCAAAAAAAGGACGCGAAAAAAACACTACAAACAAAGCCAAGCATAGCAGATTAATCGCTCAGAAAAAGAATAAACAAAAATCTAAATCTGAAGAACGCAAAGCGCGTCTGAAATCTATTGTTGCACGCGCTAAAGCACAAAAGGAAAAGGACGCTTAATTATACAACGTTATCCATTATCGCTTGAACTACTTCAGGATTCAATAATGTACTTGTATCTCCTAGTTGGTCCGTTTCATTACATGCTATTTTCCTTAATATTCTACGCATTATTTTTCCACTTCTAGTTTTTGGTAATCCTTCTGTAAACTGAATTTTATCGAGTTTTGCAATAGGCCCAATTCTATCGGTAATAAGCTGATTAATTTCCATTTTTAAATTATCATGATTTCTGCTCTCACCAACATCTTTTAAAGTAATGTAACCATATAATGCATTTCCTTTAACATCGTGTGGAAACCCTACAATAGCAGATTCTGAAACTGCCGGATGCTCGTTTATGGCATCTTCAATTGGAGCGGTACCTAAATTATGACCCGAAACAATAATGACATCATCTACTCTACCAGTAATTCTGTAATACCCTACTTCATCTCGCAAGGCTCCATCTCCTGTAAAGTACATATTTTCAAAAGCCGAAAAATACGTGTCTTTATAGCGTTGATGATTTCCCCAAATCGTTCGTGCCATAGATGGCCACGGAAATTTAATACACAATCGTCCTTCAACTTGATTGCCTTTTAGTTCTTCCCCATTTTCATCCATTAAAACAGGCTGAATACCGATAAACGGTAAGGTTGCATACGTTGGTTTTGTTGGTGTAGAAAATGGAATTGGAGTAATCATTATACCTCCTGTTTCGGTTTGCCACCAGGTATCTACAATTGGACTTTTCTTTTTTCCTACATTTTCATCATACCAGTGCCAAGCCTCTTCATTTATAGGTTCTCCTACAGACCCTAGTACTTTTAATGATGATAAATCATATTTTTCAACAAACTCAGCACCTTGTTTTGCTAAAGCTCTAATCGCTGTTGGAGCGGTGTAAAACTGTGTTATCTTATGTTTTTCAACAATATCCCAAAAACGCCCGTAATCAGGATAACTCGGCACTCCTTCAAACATTACAGAAGTTGCTCCATTTGCTAAAGGTCCATAAACAATATAGCTATGTCCTGTAATCCAACCAATATCAGCAGTACACCAATAGACATCATCATCGCGATATTGAAATACATTTTTAAACGTATAAGCCGTATAGACCATATAACCACCTATAGTATGAACCATACCTTTTGGTTTCCCTGTAGAACCAGATGTATAAAGGATAAACAATGGGTCTTCAGCATCCATAACCTCAGCAACACAATCGGCATACGCATCTTCTAAAAGAGGCTCTAACCAAAAATCACGACCAGGTTTCATCGTTATATCAGAATGAATACGTTTAACGACTAATACTGATTCAACTCCAGGTGTATCATTTAAGGCTTCATCTACAATTCCTTTTAAATCGATGGTTTTTGAACCACGATAAGACCCATCTGATGTAATTACCATCTTTGCATTACAATCATTTATTCGTGAAGACACTGCCTTAGAAGAAAATCCTGCGAATACAACAGAATGTATAGCACCGATTCTAGCACAAGCTAAAACTGAAATTGCTAATTCTGGAATCATAGGTAAATAGATACAAACAACATCTCCCTTTTTTATGCCTTTATCTTTTAAAACATTAGCAAACTTACACACACGAGCATGCAGTTGTTTATAAGTAATATGCTCTGCCTCTTCTTCTGGATTATTAGGTTCAAATAAAAGCGCGGTTTTATCGCCACTTGTATGCAGATGACGATCTATACAGTTTTCTGTAATATTAAGTTTAGCATCTTCAAACCATTTGAATTCTGATTTTGAATAGTCATAGCTTAAAACTTTAGACCATTTCTTTTTCCAAGTGAAATGTTCTTCTGCTATTTCTTCCCAAAATTGCTCTGGATTTCTGACTGATTTTCTATAAACTTGAAAGTATTCTTCAAACTGTTTTATATGATAATTACTCATTTTTTTAAATTTAATATTATTAATTAGATCTCAAACACCTTATATGCTTAGTGCGAGAATTCAATGTTATGTATTAGTACTCTTTATTTATAAATTCCAATGTTATGGTTTTGATACACTTGCTTTATCTCTTCAATAATAGCAATATCATCTATAGTTGATGGGATGTTATATTGTTGTTCATCTGCTATATTCCTCAATAATTTTCGAAGTGTTTTTCCGCTTCTTGTTTTTGGTAAACGCTCTACCACAAGTACCTCTCTAAAGGATGCTACCGCTCCAATTTCACGTCTTACATCTTGTATGATTTCTTTTTGAATCTGTTCATTATCAACATCACTATCTGTCTTTAGAACGATTAATCCTAACGGTTTTTGTCCTTTAATCTCACAATGCACTCCAAATACAGCACATTCTGCAACCATTTTGTGAGAGGCTACAATCTCTTCCATCTCTGCTGTAGACAAACGATGTCCTGCGACATTAATAATATCATCTACACGACCTGTAATAAACACATAACCATCTTCATCGATATAACCTCCATCTCCTGAAAAATAATAGCCTGGAAAACGATGCAAATAGCCATATTTAAAACGTTCAGGATCTCCCCAAAGATTACTTAGGGTACCAGGTGGTAAAGGTAATTTAAGAGCAACATAACCTTCAACACTTGCCTCAACCTCTTCTCCATCTTCATTTAAGATTTTAATATCATAACCACAAACTGGCAAACCTGCCGATCCTGGCATAATAGGCTGTAAAGCAACGCCAACCATATTCGCTAACATTGGCCAACCACTTTCGGTTTGCCACCAATGATCTATGACAGGAATCTCTAATTGTTTTTCTGCCCAATTCAATGTTGCGATATCACAACGCTCACCTGCTAAAAACAAATAGTTTAAGCATGATAAGTCGAAAGGTTTTAACATCATTCCATCAGGATCTTCTTTCTTTATGGCTCTAATCGCTGTTGGTGCCGTAAACATTGCCTTTACATTATGTTCATTTATAACCCGCCAAAACGTAGAAGCATCTGGTGTTTTAATTGGTTTACCTTCAAAAATGATACTCGTATTTCTATTTAATAATGGTCCATAAACGATAAAACTATGACCTACAACCCAACCGACATCACTTGCTGCCCAAAAAACCTCTCCTTCATTGACTCCATAAACAGAGGTCATTGAGAACTTTAAAGCCGTAGCATATCCACCTGTATCTCTAATAATACCTTTTGGAGTTCCTGTTGTTCCTGAAGTATATAGAATATATAAAGGATGTGTTGACTCCACTGAAACAGCTTTAACTGAAGGGGAATTTTCTACTAAAGTTTTATAATCTACATCATAATATCTCTTAGGAATTTCTACTCCTAATTGCCTATCAAAAACAATAACATGTTCTGGCTTATTTTCAGCTTTATCTATAGCTTCATCTACAAATGGTTTGTAAGGAATAATACGTTTAATCTCAACTCCATTAGAAGCTGTAATAATGGCTTTAGGTTTACAATCATCAATCCGAATAGCTAACTCATGTGGTGCAAAACCACCAAACACTACGGAGTGAATAATACCAAGCCTAGCGCAAGCCAACATCGCATATGCCGCTTGAGGAATCATAGGCATATAAATAATGCAAGTATCGCCTTTTTTAAGACCTAACTTTTGTAATCCTCCGGCTAACTTTGAAACTTCGTAATGTAATTGGTTAAATGTAATATGCTGTTTTGTATCGGTAACTGGCGAATCATAAATTAGTGCATTTTGCTCACCAAAACCATCATTTATATGCTTATCAATACACAAATAACTCATGTTGAGTTCCCCATCTTCAAACCATTGATTATAACCATATTTATCTTTAGATCGGATGGTTTGAGGCAATTTAAACCAATCAATTTGATTGGTTTGATTCTTCCAGAAGTGTTCGGGATTATCAATACTTTCGTTGTAAAGTTCTAAATATTTCATGACTTTTCTTTTTTAGAATTAAGTAAGCCAAACCAATTAGGATTAAGCACTTTGAGTTTGATAAGCGCCCAGATAATGACCACAAAACAAATTCCCATAACTAAAGAAAGCATAGGAGTTACGTTTGTAATATTTTCGTATTTAAACCTTAAAAAAAGCGTAGCTATAACATAGATACTTATGATAATATCGGACGCTAATGGGTTAATGTGAAATTTCATGTCTTTAAATTTTAATTAAACTTAGTTTGTTTGCACACAAAACCAATTTTAAAAAAGACCTAAAAGACTATTTCTAAGTCACAAGTTCCAATATTTCAGAAACTATTTTTTTTACTGAAAAAGGTTTGGTTAAATATTTATCCGCTCCAAGTTTTAAACCCTTTTCAATATCTGAAGCTTTATTTTTTGCCGTTAAAAACACCACTTTAATGTGTTTTAAACTTTCAGATTCTTTTATAAATGTTAACGTTTGATAACCATCTACATTAGGCATCATAATATCTAACAAAATAACGTTAGGTGTATGATGTTTTAATATCTCTAAAGCCTCACTTCCGTCTCTTGCAATAAACACTTCAAATCCTTGTTTTTTGAAAGTGTACTCTAACGACATGACAATATTTGGCTCATCGTCTACAATTAAAATTTTCTTCGTCATACTTTAGGGTTTCAATTTACTTAAAAGGGATTGTAAAAACAAGTGTTGCCCCCTTTTTTATCTCTTTTTTCGCCCAAATTTTTCCATTGTGCTTTTCTATAATCTGTTTTGTAATTGCCAAACCTAATCCACTCCCTTCAGGCTTTCTTGTATTTTGATTTTGAGATTGGTAAAATTTATCAAAAATATAAAGAAAATCTTCTTCTGGAATACCTTTACCGTTGTCTGCTACGGAGATTTCTATACATCCATTTCCTAACTTATAGTCAACTACAATCTTACCTGTTTTAACCTCACAAAACTTAATGGCATTAGACAATAAATTAGTTAACACTTGAAGAATACGGTCTTCATCATAACTAAGCACAAAAGAATGAACATTATTATTTACAATTTGAACTTCTTTTTTTACTGCAATTTGAGAAATACTCGCGATGGCTTTTGCTATTGTTTTTTGAATATCTTGCACTTGTAGGTCTAACAGTAAGCCACCTGTTTCTAACTTTTCAAAATCTAAAATATTATTAATTAAGCGCCCTAAACGGTCTGAATCTTGTAGAATATTCTTTAAAAACTGCGCTTTTATCTCTTTAGGCATATCTTCATCATCCATAATGACTTCAGTCGCTGCTCGTATGCCTGTTATTGGAGTCTTTAGCTCATGTGCCACAGTATCTAAAAATTCATCTTTCTGTCTGTCTTTACTAATTAACTCCTCGTTAGCGTCTTTTAAACGAGATGTTAATTGAGATAACTCGTTTGATTTTTCTAGAAGCACTTTATTGCTCACAATGTTTTCTTTAGATTCTTCCAAAATCTTTAAAACCTCAACCAAACTAATTTGCTCCTCCTTTACCACACTTGCAATTAGTATTTTTGCAGAAGCCGAACCAATGCTTCCTGTTAAGAGTTTTTCAGAAAAGTTAATTAAACGTGCATCTGCCAACTGTGTATCCTGAGCTAATTCATACTTTGTAAAAAAGATTCTCAGCGCCCGTGCCGCTCTTTGCTCTCCTAAAAATCGAGCTAAAACATTTTTAATATCTGTTACATAAGCTTCACCTTTCCATACCAAGGCACTATCTTGAAGATTTGTAAAATTCTTACTATCCACAAACATCTCTGCATAATTACGTTCTCTATAATTTCCTTTAGACATTAACGAAAACGTTAAATAACAGAATAAATTTAAAGTCATACTCCAGAAGAAAGCATGTGATGGCGGACTTAAAAAATCGATTCCAAATAAAGCATAAGGCTTTAATGCTTCAATACCCAACAATCCATATTGACGAAAATCATCCGTACCAGAATACACTTCTAATGTAAACGGTAACACCAAGGTATATATAGCAATACAAAACCCGACAATCATACCAATAATTGCTCCTTTTGAAGATCCACGATTCCAGTATAAACCAATAAAAAACGATGGTGCCAATTGAGACATAATCACAAATGAGATTAAACCAATAGAATATAACGATAAGGCTTTTGAAAACAAGACATAAAAGAAATACGCTGTAATAATGATTGTAAAAATAGAAATGCGACGAATGGTCTTAATGTATTTGGAGTTGCGTTCGGGTTGATTTTTAATAAATTTATCAAGAAAACCATAAGGAATCACCAAGTTATTACTCACCATCGTAGATAGTGCTAATGTTGAAACTACCACCATAGAAATCACAGCAGAAAAACCACCTAAAAACACAAGAGTTGCTAAAAATGTATTGCCGTGTTCTAAAGGCAACAATAAGGTGTAATATTCGGCATTTTCTGTAGAACCAAAAGTGAGCTTTCCGGCCCAAGCAATGAAGATGACAAAGCTATTAAACAACAATAAATACAATGGAAATAACCAAATCGCTTTCTTAAGATGCTTTTCTCTATTATTCTCTAAAACAGCAACTTGAAATTGCCTTGGTAATAAAAACACCACCAAAAATGATAGGGCAATCATGAAAAACCAATTAAAGCCATCTTCCACCTTACCGAGTGTCGTTAAGTCTTTAAAGTTATCTGATACAGAAATTTTTTCATAAATATCAGAAGTGCCATCAAACAAATAGAATGTAATATAAGCTCCGATGATTAGAAAGAAAATCAATTTCAATATAGATTCTAACGCCACCGTAGCAACAATTCCTTTATGTTTTTCAGAGGCATCTGTATTTTGAGTTCCAAAAAACGCAGCAAATATCGCCAGTAATAACGCCACATAAAATGTAGAATCATCTATAACTGCAGTTGCAATATAACTATTATCGCCAGATATAATTTCAAAAGTCTCTGAAACAGCTTTTAACTGTAAAGAAATATAAGGCAGAGTCCCAAATAAACAAATGATAGTCACTAAGGCGCCTAAAAATCTATTATTTCCATAGCGTAAAGAAATAAAATCAGCAATGGATGAAATTTTATGGTGTTTTGAAATTCTTATAATTTTCCGAAGCACCACAATCCATAGTGGCGCTGCGATTACAGGACCTATATAAATTGGCAAAAAATGGATTCCTGAATTTGCTGCAATACCAACACTCCCATAATACGTCCATGCCGAACAATAAACCGCTAATGACAAGGTGTAAACATAAGGATTATTAACCCACTTACTTTGTCGTTTTTTTTCAGCAAGGAATGCAATGTAAAATAACACTGCTAAATAAATGATGATTATAACAACTAAAGCATAACTATTCATAGTGACGCTTTAAAACAATGTATGAAATCACTATCGATATCAACCAAAACGTAAATAACGAAAAGTACAATGTAGGAATCCCCAAAATAGCTCCTTCAAAATTAAAAATGAGGACAAAAGGAATATTGAAAATAAAAAACAAAGCTAATGCTAATACAACTAGCTTTTGTTCATGTCGTTTTTTCATATTGGGTTGACTTGTTAGTTGATTCAACTAAATATCTACTAATATAAGAAATCAGTATTACAAAAATTGTAATACTGATTCTCTAACTAAATAAAATTTATAGACACTATGATCTAATGGTCTTGAGCCTCACCTGCTCCTGAAGGTATTCTAATACTTTCAACCATATCTTGAACTTCCTGAGGAGGCGGAACTGATAATCTTGAAATCACTACTGAGACCACAAAATTAACACACATAGCGATGGTTCCGAAGCCTTCAGGTGATGTTCCAAACCACCAATCTTCACTACCATTACTCCCACTAAACATATTCAGCTTAAAGCGCATCATGTAATACATCATCAATGTAATACCTACAATCATACCTGCAATAGCCCCTTCTTTATTCATTCGTTTATCGAAAATCCCTAAAATAATAGCAGGAAAAAAGGAGGCGGCGGCAAGTCCGAAGGCAAGTGCGACCACGGCGGCGACAAATCCTGGCGGATTAATTCCAAAGTAACCCGCAATTAAAATCGCTACAAAAATTGAAATTCTTGCTGCTCTTAACTCCCCTTTATCTGAAATGTTTGGTTTTAATTGTTTTTTAATTAAATCGTGAGAAATAGAAGTCGAAATCACTAATAGTAATCCTGCCGCTGTAGATAATGCTGCCGCTAATCCCCCTGCAGCCACCAAACCAATAACCCAGTTTGGTAGATTTGCAATTTCAGGATTTGCTAATACCATAATATCTCTATCCACGTATAATTCATTAACTTCATCACTATTATTAGTAACGATACGCTCACCATGCTCACCTCTTGCATCGGCATATTCGGGCTTACTGCTCGACAATGAATTTCCGGCAACATATTGAATTTTACCATCACCATTTTTATCAGACCAAGCAATTAATCCTGTATTTTCCCAGTTTTTAAACCATACAGGAATATCTGCATAACGCTTATTACTCACCGTTTCAATTAAGTTCGTTCTTGAAAAAACGGCTACAGCTGGAGCTGTTGTATAAAGAATAGCGATTAAGAATAAGGCATATCCGGCTGATTTACGTGCATCTTTTACTTTAGGCACGGTAAAAAACCGAACAATAACGTGCGGTAAGCCTGCCGTACCCGCCATTAATGCTAAAGTAATGGCGAAAACATCCCAAGTACTTTTAGTCCCACTTGTATATTCGTGAAAACCTAACTCTGTATGTAGCGCATCTAGTTTATCTAGTAAAAAAGCTCCACCTTCTACTTTACCCCCCATTCCGAATTGAGGAATGATATTACCTGTCATTTGCAAGGAAATAAAGAATGCTGGCACCATAAAGGCAAAGATTAACACACAATATTGTGCCACTTGTGTATATGTAATGCCTTTCATCCCACCTAATAGCGCAAATGCAAGAACCACGGTCATTCCAATAACAACACCTAAGTTAATATCCACTTGTAAGAATTGCGAAAATACAATTCCTACACCACGCATTTGACCTGCAACATAAGTAAATGATACAATTAAAGCACATATAACTGCAACTGTTCTTGCGGTATTTGAATAGTAACGATCTCCAATAAAATCGGGTACTGTAAACTTTCCAAACTTCCGTAAATAAGGTGCTAAGAGCAATGCTAACAGCACGTATCCACCTGTCCATCCCATAAGGTAAACCGAGCCATCATAACCTGCGAAAGAAATAATACCCGCCATACTAATAAAGGAGGCGGCACTCATCCAATCCGCTGCAGTTGCCATACCATTTGCCAATGGGGATACTCCTCCACCTGCAACATAAAATTCTTTTGTAGAGCCTGCTCTAGCCCATATTGCAATACCGAAATACAGCGCAAAAGTAATCCCGACTAATAACCATGTCCATGTTTGTACACTCATAATATTTTTATTTAATGTTGTTAGTTAAGGCTTACTCGTCGAAACCGTATTTTTTATCTAGTTTATTCATTAATCTTACGTAAACGAAAATCAAGACGACGAATACATATATAGACCCTTGTTGTGCAAACCAAAACCCAAGCTTAAAGCCTCCGAGTTTAAATTGGTTGAGCTGTTCTCTAAATAGAATGCCACATCCAAAGGATACAACAAACCATATGGTTAGAAGTATTGCTAAATACTTCACATTTTCTTTCCAGTACGCTGTAGCGTGTTCCTGTTTATTATTCATAGTTTTTAAATTTTTAAAGGTAAATCATAGCTTGAAGTGAAATCGTATTTGTATCCACTGCATCAAAACTTTGATTCATGTATTCTAAAGTTAATTTTGAATTGTGTCCACTCATATAAGCGTTGATACCAACACCTAATGTTGATCTATTATCGTCAACAGCATCGTAACTATGCGTTCCATAACTTAAGTAAGGTTGAAATCTTGTCTTTAGTTTATCTCCATTTAAAACATAACCGACATGACCATAGAGCATACTTCCTGTTCCATAAGCACTGTATAGATAATTTTTCCCGTAATCATTATTTTGATAGACTGCATATGCTGTAATGGAACTTCCATTTCCACCAATTGGTGTATCGTAAAAAGCATCTATCGCCACTATAGAGACATCCTCACCTTCAAGATTTGGAGTTATCACTGTACCTGTATCTATTACAGAACCTTCAGGATGTAAAAAGAAACCAACACCAATATTGAATACTTTCTTCTCTCCTAAATACGTTCCGACTTTATACGGTAAGAAGTTAGATTCTTGATCTAAAAAATGATAATCAAAATAACCAGCATAGGTCTTTCCTGCTGCTTTAGACCCAAGACTAGAACGACCATTATAAACCGCATCACCACCTGCAACAGCTGTACGAGCATCTAATGAAGCCACAGCGGCATCATTGATAGCAACGCGATACTGCAGTTTATTGAACTTCCCTTTCATAAAAACCCCTAAATGCCTAGCAAATTGGTCTGACAACCCAATAGTTGCCCACGACTGACGATTGTTGTCAAGTGTCATGATATTAAGAGTACTCTGATTATTTAATCTAGAAATTCCGTTAAAATAATGTAAACCACCACCAATAGTATGATCTTTCCCTAAATTGTATTGTGCCCAAACATCGTGAAAGAAGAGTTGAGAGCCGTCACCTTTTCCGGTTGGACTTAATGTAGTACTCGTTAAACTGTTTAACCCAAAATGAGTAAGAATTAAAAAGTCTTTGTTGATTTGAGCAAACATTAAAACTCTGGCACGTCGTAAATTGAAGTTTAATTTACTGTTTTCATTACCATTACTATCAAAGGTATCATCGGTATTGTAATTGGCTTGGACTTGTGCCCAAGAAATTAATCGGAGATATTTTGTGCCGTCTTCATTGAATTTGAATTTAAGGCCACCCGAATAATCAGGTGAGCCTTGGGCAATCATAAATTGAAAGAACATTACAAATAGTCCTATCAACAGAAAGGTTGACTTCTTCATGGTTTAAAAGATTAGTTAGTACTTAAAATTAGTTTTGTGTGCACCACTAAGCTCTTAAAAACATCTGTTTAATTAATAATTAATATACTTATTTGTTAATTTAGTATACTAATCTTTAAAACGCTCCCATTTAATCAGCATAAATTTATCGCCTAACTCTGTAACAATAACACCCGCACCTTTTATATTTTGTATTTCCGAAAAGTATCTACCTAGCTCTGTAGGGTTTAAAATTTTATAAGTTGGGTGATAATTAGAATTATAAGGACGTTTAATATTATATTTTTTCACCCAATTCATCACGCTTACGTGCGAAATTCCAAGTATGCGTTCAATTTCTCTATATGTAAGCCCCTCTAAATAGAGTTGCAGAGATTTATTAACGTAGTAGTCATCTATCTTCTTCCCCATCTTATTCACTGTAAAATAATAGTTGCATTTTTTACATTTAAAACGCTGCCTTTCTTTAACAATTCCGCTCTTAACGTACTGATCACTACCACAATTTGGACATAAATCTACTGTCATATATACTTATTTAGCATAAATATATCAAATTAGCAATAAAAATAATTAAGAATCGTTAAAATATTTCATTTTTATCAATATAAAATTAAAATCATTACACTATTCACTATAATTAGAATTAAAATTATGAAAATAAAAAAAAGCCCACATACATAGTATATGGGCTCATTAGATATATATTCTTAAAGTTATTCGACTTTCATATTAAAGTAAGCGTCCTCTTCTTCAGTTAGTAATCGTGAATGAATTAAAAACCTGAGTCCCAACGGGATCTCTAACGAAAAACTCGCTCCTCTACCTTCCGTAACGTCTACAGTTAAGTGAGTATGTTTCCAATATTCAAACTGATCTTGATTCATATAAAAACTAACCCCTTCAACTTCACCTAAAAGTATATCACTTTCATCTAGATACATGTCTCCTTTTGCAAAAATCATTGGTGCAGAGCCGTCACAACAACCTCCACTTTGATGAAAGATTAATTCTCCATGTTTCGCTTTTAATTGTCTTACAATCTCTGCAGCTTTATCTGTTATTTCTACGCGTTTCATAATTTATGGTATAAAAAAGGCTGAATTGCATCTATTAATCCAGCCTTAATCAGCTATTAATTAACTTCTAAAAGAAGCCTAATTTGTTCTTATCGTAAGAGATTAACATGTTTTTGGTTTGTCTGTAATGACTCATCATCATTAAATGGTTCTCTCTACCAAACCCAGATTTTTTATATCCTCCAAACGGTGCATGAGCAGGATAAGCATGGTAACAGTTTACCCAAACACGACCTGCTTTAATTGCTCTTGGTATTTGGTATAATTGGTGAGCATCGCGCGTCCACACTCCCGCTCCTAAGCCATAAAGCGTATCATTTGCAATTTCTATAGCTTCAGCTTCATCTTTAAACTTTGTCACACATACCACAGGTCCAAAAATTTCTTCTTGAAATACACGCATTTTATTATGCCCTTCTAAAATTGTAGGCTTAATATAATAACCGTTAGCCAAATCACCTTCTAATTTATTAGCTTCTCCACCTGTTAAAACTTTAGCTCCTTCTTCTCTTCCAATTTCAAAATAAGATTGTATTTTTTCATATTGATCATTAGACGCTTGTGCTCCAACCATAGAATTCACATCATAAGGACTTGTTTGCACAATAGCCTCTGTTCTTGCTACAACACGCTCCATAAACGCATCATAAATATCTTCTTGCACTAAAATTCTAGAAGGACACGTACAAACTTCACCCTGATTAAAGGCAAACAAAACAGCTCCTTCAATAGCTTTATCTAAAAAAGCATCATCTTCATCCATTACACTATTAAAGAATACATTTGGGGACTTTCCACCTAATTCCATGGTCACTGGATTTAAGTTTTTAGAAGCATATTGCATAATTAACTGTCCAGTTGTAGTTTCTCCTGTAAAAGCCACTTTATCCACTTTAGAACTCGACGCTAAAGGCTTTCCGGCTTCTGGTCCAAACCCATGAACAATATTTAAGACCCCTGGAGGAAACACATCGGCAATTTTCTCCATTAACAATGTTGCAGATGATGGAGTTTGTTCTGCAGGTTTTAAAACCACACAGTTCCCGTTGCTAAAGCAGGAGGTAATTTCCACGATAACATTAATAAAGGAAAATTCCACGGAATAATTTGACCAATAACACCCAATGGTTCTTTAATATTCATAGACAAGGTATTCTGATCTAATTCTGTAGCACTACCTTCTTCTGACCTAATACATGCTGCAAAATAACGCCAATGATCTACAGATAAAGGGATATCGGCGTTTAAGGTTTCACGGATTGGTTTCCCATTATCACATGTTTCAACAACAGCGAATTCCTCTAAATTAGCTTCAATAATATCGGCTACTTTATTTAAAAGCGTTGCTCGTTCTGCTGCAGAAGTATTTCCCCAAGCCTCTTTAGCTGCATTTGCTGCATCAACAGCATTCTCTACATCTTCTTTTTGCGACCTGGGATATTTTGCAATTAAAGTCCCATCTACAGGAGAGGTGTTTTCAAAATAATCTCCACCTACTGGCGGTACAAATTTTCCATTTATAAAATTGAAATACTTGTCTTTAAACTGTGGTTTAGAATAGCTCATACCTTAATTAGTTTTATTGTTAATTACTCATTTATTTAGCATAAATATTATCTATACTTTAATTTTGATAAAGTTATTTTATCAAATCCCAAACAAATTGAACATATTTATTATATTTTTGAACATATCTATTATTAACAAATTTTAAGACTATTTTTTTGTAATATTGAATATGAGCAACTTATTAACGCGACATAAAAGCCACAGAAAACTAACGACCTTAGTAGAAAATAGGACGACTTATAACGCGGAATATGCCGAGCTTAATATTTATGAAACACATGCCATTGCAGAGAAAGTGTCATTAACTTTCGATTTTCCTATTATCGCCAGTATGCTTACAGGAAAAAAAATAATGCACATAGATGGTTTTGATGCGTTTGACTTTTTTCCTGGAGAATCTGTTGTTATGCCCACAAACAAGGAAATGGTTATAGATTTCCCCATTGCCACAAAAAATCAACCCACACAATGCTTAGCCCTAGGTATTGATGCGTTCAAAATTTTAGAAGTTGTAGAAAAATTCAATCATAATGTTGCTATAGAAAATGAAAACAACAATTGGAATTTAGATGAAACAGCATCACATCTTATAAATAATGCTGATGTCAACCATTTAATCGAGCGACTAACCTACACTTTTACCAATAGTAATAAGTCTAAAGATGTCTTATTAGATTTAATGATTCAGGAATTAATTGTTAGATTACTTCAAACCAAAGCTAAATCTCTTATTACAAATGACACTCATGTTTTTAATGACACCCGCATTGGGACGGTCATTAAATTTATAAAAGACAACTTAACTAATAGAGATATCTCCGTAGATCAATTAGCAGAGAAAGCTTATATGAGCACCTCTCACTTTCATAAGCAATTTAAAAATACCCTAGGTATTTCACCAATCGATTATATAAATTCAGAAAAAATCAAATTTTCTAAAAAGCTCATCAAAACAGCACCAAATTTAAGAATGTCTGAAGTTGCGTTTCAGTCTGGCTTTAATAACACCAGCTACTTTAACAGACAATTCAGAAAGATGGAAATGATGACACCTCAACAATTTAAGGCTTCCATAAACAAAACAAGCCATAAATAAGCTTCCGTTTACCTCCTCATTATTATATATTATAACAATTACCTTTTAAAACAGAACTTGGTTAATTATATTAGCATCCTATACAGCCCCTTTATGACAAAACCGCTCCTTATTTTATCTTCTATTTTCTTGTTTATATCCACTTCTTATGCACAACGAAAAATAGAACCAGACGCCTATGATATTGCTAAAGCAAAACAACTAAAAGAAAAATTTGATCATAAAGACGACGAGATTGCTCTAGAAGAAAGCACGGATTATGTGCGCTTCGCTTTTGATAGTCGAAATAATAAAGTCACGGTTAATCATGATTTGAAAGAAAAAATGATAAACATGAGCACTCGTGCGGATATTCAGAAATATACATTCTACAACGATCAAACAACAATTGAGCAATTTGACATCTTATATAAAACTAATAAAAGTGCTGGATTCTATATTAAAGATGAAGCTTCTATAAGCAACGATTTGTTTCATGTTGATTCTCGGGTAAAATATACTCATGTCGATTTCCCTTTACAAGGTTATCGTTACAACACGCATATCGTTAAGTCGTACAAAGACATTAAATACTTCACAAAACTCTACTTTAATGACTCATATCCTATTGAAACAAAAGCGATTTCTGTTGAAATTCCTGATTGGCTAGATCTTGAATTAAAAGCGATAAATTTTGAAGGTTATGACATTGTAAAAACCGTAAAACCAAACCCTAAAAACAAATCTAAAATATACACCTATACACTAAAAAATGTATCGGCAATGCATAAAGTTTCCAATGCACCAGGCCCAACTTACATCTACCCACATTTATTAATTTTAGCAAAATCCTATACTATAAAAGGAAACACACAACCGATTTTCAACTCTACTCAAGACTTATACAATTGGTACAAATCCTTAGTTAATAGCTTAGAAAATGACAACACCGATCTAAAAGCGAAAGTTGCAGAATTGACTAAAGATGCTAAAACCGACAACGAAAAAATAAAAAACATCTATTATTGGGTACAAGACAATATTAGATATATCGCTTTTGAGGACGGTATCGCTGGTTTTAAACCCGATGAAGCGGCCAGTGTATTCAACAAAAGGTATGGAGATTGTAAAGGGATGGCTAATTTAACCAAGCAAATGCTAATAGAAGCAGGTTTTGATGCCCGACTGACATGGATTGGCACCAAACACATTGCTTACGATTATTCCACACCAAATTTATCGGTTGATAATCACATGATTTGCACCTTGTTTAAAGATGATACCATTGTCTTTTTAGATGGCACAGAAAAATTTAATGCCTTTGGCGAATATGCAGACCGCATACAAGGCAAACAGGTTTTAATTGAAGATAATGAAGGTTTTATTTTAAAACACGTCCCAACAAGTGAAGCGTCTTTTAATAAAGAATATTATAAATATCAGCTCACTTTAAATAACGAAATGCTAACAGGTACTGTTAAAAAAGAATTTAACGGAGAGAGTAGATCTGGACTATTGTATTATTTTGATCAATTAAAATCAGATAAAAAAGAAGAATTTTTAGACGCTTATTTAAGCAACTCAGATAGCAATAGAAAAGTATCTAACATTATTACATCAGATTTGTCTAACAGAGAACTCAACGTTACCATTTCTCATGATCTTACGGTAAGAAATGCGATTTCAACCTTTGACAATTCAATATATATAGATCTCGATTTAGACAAGGAATTCAGTGACTACAAATTAAAAGAGCGTGATGTAGACTATATATTTAGCTCAAAAAAATATTTAGAGTCAATTACCGAATTAAAAATTCCTAATGGTTATAGCGTTACTCACGTACCCAATGATATTAAAGTTTCTAGTGACAACTATGATTTATCGGTGAGCTTTAAAACAGAAAATAACACTTTGACTTACAAGAAACAATTTCATATTAAAAATGCAAAAATCGAAACTACTGATTTTGAAGAATGGAATACGTTTATAAATAACCTCAATACCCTATACCAAGAACAAATCATCCTTACTAAAGACTAAACACATGAAATTTAAAGGACTAACCGCTTTCCTATTATTATTTTCCATTTCCATTTTTTCGCAATCAAAAGAAGAACTCGAAGCTAAAGCGTTTTTCTGGGGTAACGATGATGCTTACAAAAATGTCACAGAAGTTCCTAAAAAATGGACTAATGAATCTGCTGTAATTTTATATAAAAACGAGAATTATGATTTTCACAAATTTGGAAAAAACGTAACTTATACAAGTTCTATAAGGCAACGTATAAAATTATTAGATAAAGCTGCTGTTGAAGATTTTTCAGAATTCGCGTTTAAAAAACGTTTTAGATCAGACAAAGGGCGTTACACTTGGAAAGAAAAAGGCAATAATTACATTGGTGTAAAAATTGTAAAACCAGATGGAAGCGAAATAGAAATTGATGTCGAAAAAGAATCTATAGAAGTAGATGGAGAAACCAAGTTGGCCATAGCTAACTTAGAAATCGGTGATATTATAGACTATTATTTTTACCGCTTAGAACCCTTTAAAACAACCTACGCTTTCGGATTTGATCCGGTTGAAACTTATTTAGGAGAAGAATATCCTGTCGTAGATTTTAAATTGTTTTTTGAAACTGAAAATGATTTCTTTATCAATTTTAATTCGTTTAATGATGCTCCTAAACTAATCGAAATACCAACTGAAAAACGAAGCATGAGACGGTACGAACTCGTTGCTTCCGATATAGAAAAGATTACATCTACACGTTGGTCTTACCCACTTTTAGAATTACCGTCTTACAAGTTTCAAGTGTACTTTGCACGATCTGGTAAGTTTGAAGACAGAGCATTAGCCTTTCTACCTGAAAAAGAAGACATCATTAAAACATCTGTATCTAAAGAGGAAGTTTTAGATTTATATGCTAACCGTTTTAAACCCGATGGAGATGTTGGAGATGTAAGACGCTTCTTTAAGAAGAAAACCTTTGCTAATGACACCGAAAAAGTAACAGAAGCTTATTATTTTATGCGTCACTATTACTTAACGCGTTTTGTTGAGGCCATGATTGTAAAAGAAGCCGAAATTATGTACAATCCATTTGGATATTATGGAGTCCCTGTATTTATTCAAAATCAAAAACAATTTGTACGTCATTTTACAGAATACTTAAAAAGTGAAAAAATTAAGTATGACATTGTTGTGGCCAAAAAACGCTACGATGGTTCTATTGACGATTTATTAATTGAAAGAAACGTTAACGTCTTAATTAAAGTTGAAACTGCTACACCGTTATATGCCGAATTATTTAGCATTCATACCAATATCAATGAATTTTCACCATTAATTGAAGGTACTGATGTTTACTTATTATCACCATCGAGAAATAGAATTGACATCATTACAAAAGGCAAACTCCCTGTATCTAGCCATTTAGACAATGAAACAAAAAAGGACATTACAGTAACTTTAAATGACGATTTCTCAGGTTTTAACCTAAGCGCCATAAATAGTTTTAAGGGGCTTTCTAAAAAAGATGAACAGTACGACCGTTTAATGTTTACAGATTACGTTACAGAAGATTATGCAAAATACGAGACCGCATCTTTTATTGAACTTATTAAACGTAAAAAAGACAAAATCCGATATAAGAAAGAACTTGATGCTGTTGCCGAAAAAATTAAAACCAATCAAATAGAACGTTTTGAAAATAGGGCTAAAGCAGAATTTCAAATTGAAGACATTGAAGACTACACTTATGAAATTAATAATACAGGACGTTACAGCTTAGAGTCTTACTTCACATTTACAGAACATTTTAATGCTAAAAACGCTTTAATTAAAAAAGCAGGCCCTAACTATATTATTGAAATTGGAAAACTGATCGGTGGTCAAATTGATCTTGAAGAAAAAGAGCGTGTTCGTAGCTCAAACATCTACATTGCCAATCCGAGAAGTTTTAACTATACTATTACCTTTAATATTCCAGAAGGCTATACAGTTGCTGGTTTAGATAAACTAAATACAACTGTAGATAATGAAACTGGAGCGTTTATCAGCTCTGCTGTAATAGAGGGGCATCAACTTATTATTAACACGTCTAAACAATACAAACACAACTTTGAACCCAATAGTAATTGGACTAAAATGATAGCTTTTTTAGACGAAGCAAATCAATTTACAAATGAAAAAATATTATTAAAGAAGAAGTAAGTTCTCAGTAGAAACACCTAACAACCTCTTATAATGTATTCTGAATTGTAAGCGGTTGTTTGTTTTAATTTTTCTCTTGTTTTAATTGGCTGGTATAGCGTTTTAGCTCTTTAATCACTTTTGGTGCTAAGATTAAAGTCGCCAACATTGTTGGAATTGCCATCAAAGCAAACACACCATCAATGAGATTAATCATCATACTTAAACTTGTTGTTGCACCAATTAAAATACTTAAAATGTAGAAGTAATTGTAGTAATGCTTTTTATCTGCTCCAAAGAGAAACGACATACATTTTGTTCCATAATATGAGTATGAAAACAAGGAACTCATACTAAAAACAGCAATACAAACTAACAGCAGATATTTACCATAATTAGGCATTACATCTGCGAAGGCAGAAGCCGTAAGACTAACTCCGTTATTAGATGTTGTTTCCCAAACACCAGTCACCAAAATAGCCAAAGCTGTCAGTGTACAAACAATTAAGGTATCTATTGCAGGTCCAAGCATTGCGACCAAACCCTCACGAATTGGCTCATCTGTTTTGGCTGCACCATGAGCCATTGGTGCTGTACCAATTCCAGCTTCATTAGAAAATGCTCCACGTTTAATTCCATGTAAAATTAGCGCCCCTAAAACACCTCCCAAAAAGGTATCGTCTTTTGGATAATAATTAGCAGCAAAGGCATCTGTAAATATCAGCTTAAGATAGTGCCCTAACACATCACTATGTGCTACAAGAATGATTATAACCAATACAAAATATAACGCCACCATACTAGGCACTAATCGCGATGCGACGTTTCCAATACGTTTAATACCTCCTAAAATCACCAATGATGTAATTCCAACCAATACAATGCCAATAATGAGATTAGATTTTAGACCAACTTCTACTCCATTTGGAACTAATAAAATATCATTTAAAGCTTGCGTGAGTTGGTTTACATTAAAAACTGGTAAGGC
Organism: Winogradskyella sp. PC D3.3; assembly: GCF_054366245.1. Lineage (NCBI taxonomy): Bacteria > Pseudomonadati > Bacteroidota > Flavobacteriia > Flavobacteriales > Flavobacteriaceae > Winogradskyella > Winogradskyella sp. PC D3.3. The sequence goes on from NZ_CM135962.1 coordinate 3,345,963, forward strand.
TCCTATTAGTCCACATAAACTAAAAAACACCGCCAAAGGCTTCCATGATTTACCTAAGCCCTCCATTATAAAATACATTGGACCTCCTTGGATTTCTCCGGCACTATCCTTACCTCTATACATTATAGACAAGGTAGACGTGAAAAATTTTGTAGACATCCCAACCACAGCGCTAATCCACATCCAGAATACAGCTCCAGGACCACCAATTGAAATAGCCACAGCAACACCTGCAATATTCCCCATACCAACAGTTGCAGATAATGCGGTGGTCAACGCTTGAAAATGAGAAATTTCACCAGGATCGTTAGGGTCATCATATTTACCACGAAGCACGTTTAAAGCATGACCTAAATACCGAAATGGCACAAAATGAGATCGTACTAATAAATATAAGCCTCCACCAATTAATAAAATAAGCAAAGGCAAACCCCAAGCTAATGATGAAAAGTCACTGAGTAATTGATTTATAAATTCCATAGATTATAAATGTAGTAAACGGTTTGAATGTACAGTATATATGTTTCTAATTAATTTATAAATAAAACCCTAACCTGCTGATTCTTATTTTGTTTTTTTTAATCCAACTTCGCTTTGCATTTGATAAATGAAGAATATATGAGCATATTTGCTACTTTTAATTTTGACTTTCAGTTGTAATCAAAATGATTTTTCTGATACCGAAATGTACTTCCAAACAGACAAAGCATCCTATAACATTAATAACACCTTTGAAATAACAGTTATAGTAACCCCTAAAAAAGGAGAAAAGAAAATCAGAATTAAAAAAAACTTTTAAAGGACTAATTTCAGAATCAAAAGAACACATTATTTTAGAAATACCTGAATTGAATATAATAATCGTGTAGTTAAATCAGAACTTCGTGTAGCCCCAAAAATAACTATAAAGGGAAATTTGCACACTGTTTTCAGCGTAAAAGAAGCATACGTTACACCAAAAGCTATTGAAATATTAATAGAATAAAAACCATAGTACAACATCATAATCAAAACGATAAGCACCCACCAAAAAATCGTGATATTATTTTATTCCAACTCTAAAATACTACATTTGCATACCAACCAATTACAACTTGAACGCAAACCGTTTATATTTTATAGATGCCGTAAGAGCATTTGCCATCCTAATGATGTTACAAGGTCATTTTATAGATACACTTTTAGACGTATCGTATAGAGACCAAAGCAATACTGCTTTTAAAGTTTGGGAATACTTTAGAGGGATCACTGCACCAACCTTTTTTACAATTTCAGGTCTCATTTTTTCATATTTACTAATAAGAGCTAAACAAAACGGCACAATAAAGAAACGTATGCACAAAGGCCTAGTCCGAGGATTTATGCTTATTGGTATTGGTTACCTATTACGAGCTCCAATTTTTGAATGGTTAATGGGGAAATTTTCCAGTTATTTTTTAGTTATAGATGTGCTGCAATGCATCGGTCTATCACTTATACTTATTGTATTTATTTATAGACTTACCTTAAAAAAAACCTTGCTCTTTTCAATCGTGATGTTACTTCTGGGTTTGTCTATTTTTATAACCGAACCACTATATCGCTATTTAGAATTACCAGAACTTCCTAAGTTCTTTTCTAATTATCTATCTAAGGCCAATGGTTCCATTTTCACCATCATACCATGGTTTGGTTATGTGGCATTTGGTGCGTTTATTGCCACGTTATTCTATAGGTACGTAGAACGACCAAAATTTAAAATGGCTATTGTTTCGGGATTTTTCGTTTTCGGAATTGCTCTTATTTTTGGATCATCGGACTTATTAATGCACCTCTATTTTACCTTAGACATTTCACTTTTTAAGGAGGTTGCCTATTACAATTATTTGTTCACTAGACTTGGCAATGTTTTGATTTTATTCTCTTTATTCTATTTAGCCGAAAACTATATTAAACAGCCTTTAATCCTAAAGATTGGTCAAAAAACTTTATCCATTTACGTTATCCACTTTATTATTATTTATGGTAGTTTTACGGGTATTGGGCTACATCAGCTTATTGGTAAAACTCTAGAGCCTTGGCAAGCTGTTATTGGTGCACTATCTTTTCTTTCTATCGTTTGCTTTATTTCGTTTTATTATGCAAAAACAAACGTATTTGTGTATTCTAATTTGCAAAAAATTATGGATAAGATTAAAAAATACACGCACTAATTTCATTATTTTTAGTCCTCTTAAATCATTTTATTATGAATCTATTCCGTTATATACCTCTGTTTATTGCTCTATGTCTATTATCTTGTAACCACATCGCTAATAAAACTAAAAAAGGTTTAAACAAAGGAGGTGAAATGGTTGGTGAAACTGCTACAGAATTCTTTGATGGTGTTTCAGAAGGCGTAGACAAAACCTTGGAATGCAAAATTAAATTATCTGATAGCTTGTTAAAGCATGGTTTAAAAACAGGAGCCTATAACATTGGTAAACAAAACCATAGCAACAACAATAAACTCACTTTATATTTAATTTTTGATGCCTCGTTTAACAAAGAAGTGGTCGCTAAAGCTTATAATAAATCTGGATTAGAAATCGGTAGAGCAAAAGCCACAATACAAGGTCAAAAAGGCGATGCTCGTTATTTTGATTTTGTATTTAACGAACAGACCGACATTAGTTTTAGAAATACAATTACTATAGAATAAAAAAGACATCTCGTCAAAGAGAAAATCATTTTCATTTTAAAATATAAATTAATAGCATTCTACTTACGTATTTTAGTTACTAATGACTTTATACATATTAAACCAATAATGACATGGAACAGATCATAGAAAAATTTTACAACGCCTTGAATAATGGAGACGGTCCAACAATGGCATCTTGTTACCATGATGATATTATTTTTAAGGATCCTGCTTTTGGAATTTTGAAAGGCGAACGTGCTAAAGCGATGTGGTTAATGTTATGCGAATCTCAAAACGGAAAAGGATTTAAAGTCGAATTTTCAAATATTAAAGCGAATGATACATCAGGTTCGGCACATTGGGAAGCTTTTTATAATTTCAGTAAAACAGGACGAAAAGTACACAATAAGATTAATGCTTCATTTGAGTTTAAAGATGGTTTAATTATTAAACATACGGATAAATTCAACCTACATCAATGGGCTAAACAAGCTATGGGCATTAAGGGTCTTATCTTTGGCGGTATGCCTTTCTTTAAAAACAAACTTCAGAGGCAGACCAACACGTTGTTAGATACGTTTTTGAGTACAAAAAAAGCTGTCTAAATAATTAAACAGCTTTTGTGACAATGTTTCTTTTTAGTGACTTGGAGTTTACTTTATGTTTCATTGTACTTATTTTAAAACAAATTACATGCCAAACAACTTGGTTTGCACATACATACAGCACTATTTATGATAGCTTAACTATAAGCCTTCACCTTACCTTCTACATCTTTAAAAAAAGCTTTCATGGCTTTAAGATCGGCTTCAATATTGTCTGTTGGATAAAACGGTTCTGATATTTTATTTTGTTTATTTTTAAAATCGAGCGTAAACATAATTATAGGCACATTAGCTGCTTTAGCGATATAATAAAATCCTGTTTTCCAGTTTTCTACTTTTTTTCTTGTACCCTCTGGTGCTAAAGTTAATCGAAATTCATCAGTGTCATTAAATAATTTTGCAATAGCTTCTACCTTATTTTGTCCAGAAGTTCTATCTAATGCGCGTCCACCAATCGCTCTAAAGTAATAGCCAAATGGCCATGTAAACAATTCTTTTTTAGCAACAAAATTAGTTTTTACGTTTGTAATTTTACGAAGTAATACTCCAATATAAAAGTCGTGCCAACTCGTATGTGGTACCGCTATAATCACGGCCTTTTTAATGGTGTCTTTTGAAAAATTAGTGTTACCCGCAATCTTCCACCCCATTAATTTAAAATATATGAATTTGGCTAACCAGCGCATATTACATTTTTTTGTAAAGCTCTAAAAGCTTTTCCCTAGTCATTATGGTCTTCCAGTTTTTTCCAATAGCATTTTCCCAAAGGGGTTCTAAACTCAATGCCACATTAATCATTGTATCAAACTGATCTTGATCTAAATTTGCACAAATTCCTTGTGGTAATTTAATATTATGTTTGGCTTTCATCTGTTTAAAAATGGCAACACCTTCAGGATAATATTCTTCTAAATGATCAAAAACAATACAATTTCCAATACCATGTTTTACTCCTAAAAGATAACCTAAACCATAACTCATAGCATGGGCAACACCAACTTGCGAATAAGCAATACTCATACCTCCATGCCAAGATGCCATCATTAATTTATCTTGTGATTCTTCAGGACTTAATGAATCTCCTAAAAATATTTCCTTACAAAGTTCATATGCTTTTTCGCCATAAGTCTGGCTAAATGCATTTAAATATGTTCCTGTAAGCGACTCAACACAATGCACAAAACAATCCATACCAGTGTAAAACCACTGATCTTTTGGAACATCTTTAGTTAATTCGGGGTCTAATATCACTTGGTAAAAAGGAGTATGATCACTGTTAATACCAAGTTTACGAACTGGACCAGTTAAAATTGTAGTCCTAGACACTTCTGCGCCTGTTCCTGAGATTGTTGGAATTCCGACATGATAAATGGCAGGATGTTTAATTAAATCCCAACCTTGATAGTCCTTAGACTCACCTTTATTGGTTAACATTAAAGACACGGCTTTTGCTATATCTAAAACCGTACCACCACCAATTCCAATAATCCCAGACGGCAACTCACTATATTCTAATATAATATCTTCTACCAACTGATCGATTTGATCTGTTCGCGGTTCTTCTTTGGTAGGTATATATATTATTTTATCCTTGTAGGATAACGTTATACGAGAGGTTAACCAATGATTGCCTTTAAAAACATCATCAACATAAAATATAAATGGCGCGTTTCTTCCTTTGCGCTTTGGGGCGAGAATCTCATCGAGTTGATTAAAACTTCCTCGTCCAAAAACCACTCTGGACACCATTGGAAAATTTTTGAATATCATTTACTTTATATCTTTAACAAAAATAATTACTTAGTTTATATTTAATAACTATTTAAATGAAATTGTAATTTTTCATTAAATAGCCCAATATGATAGCCATCTACCAAGGCATGATTAACACTGATAGCGACTTGCATTTCTTTTTTTGACCCTACACGTTCCATTTTACTAAACGCTAATTTGGGTATAGAGTCTTTATCTCCTTTAAACGGTTCTTTATGCCCTGTAAAATTGACCCATGGCAAAGACGAGCAATGCACACAATCCATTGAATTTACAGGTGGAAACAAGTCATTAGAACCAAATATTCTTTCTTTTTCTTTTAAAAAATTATTCTGAAATTTTAAAATATCTTTATCATAGTTTACAAACGAAAATCCAAAGGTTTTATTTGGCCTTAAAATTGTTGGAGAGGCATGAATGGTCTCAAACACCACAACCTCGTTAGATTCATTTATTCTGTATTTTAGATTTTCAACATCATTTATGGCCTGCATTGTGGCATGTAAATAGGTCACAAAAAATGATGTTGCATTATCATGTGAAAACTCATAAGCGTTTGTGACATCGACTTTAAATGTAACCGCAAAATAAGGATCTACAAACGTATTAAAGAACTCAAAATGAGCTTGCCTATTCCATGTATGCTTATCTAGTATTTTCAATTTTTTATTTAAAATATTTTAAAATATCGGTTAAACTATGCTCCGTTTCATATTCTGCCCCATTAGATTCGTGTTTAGATACTTTTTCATGCTCCCAAGTGGTATGAAAAGGCACATGAATCGCTTTTGAACCTATCTTTACCAGAGGTAAAATATCAGATTTTAATGAATTACCCACCATTAAAAATGCTTCGGGTTCAATATCCAATCGTTTTAATAGCTGTTTATAATTATGCTCTTGTTTTTCACTTAACACTTCAATATGATGGAAGTATTTTAACAATCCTGATTTCTCTAATTTCCGTTCTTGGTCTAATAAATCACCTTTTGTGGCAACAATTAATTTGTAATCTTTCGATAAGGTTTTAAGGACCTCTTCTACTCCATCTAACAGCTCAATAGGCTTATTAATCATATCCTTACCAATTTCTAATATTTCGGCTATTATAGTATTTGACACCTTACCATTAGACAACTCTACAGCCAATTCAATCATTGATAATATAAAGCCCTTAACTCCATAACCATAAATAGATAGATTTTTCATTTCCATCTTAAAAAGCTCTTGGTCTATTTTGTTTGGTGTTTCATAATGCGACAATAAGAGCCCAACGCTCTCTTCTGCTTCTCTAAAATAGGTTTCATTGACCCAAAGCGTATCATCGGCATCAAAACCAATTACCTTTATGTTACTGTAATTTACTTCCACAAACGTTTCGCTTTTTCTAAATCTTCAGGTGTATCTATTTCTACTCCTTGTATTTTAGTTTCTACCATTTTTATACGCTTACCATATTCTAGGTACCTGATACATTCAATCTTTTCAGAAGCTTCTAAAAATTGCATTGGTAAAACCGTAAAATCTAATAATGCTTGTTTTCTAAAGGCATAAACACCTTTGTGCTTAAAGTAACGCGCACCTACATTTTTATCTCTTGGAAATGGTATTGGACTTCGTGAAAAATACAAAGCGAAATTTTGCTGATCTACAATAACTTTAACGGTATTGGGATTATTAATTTCTTCTAAATCCTCAATTTCTACCATTAAAGAGGCTAAGTCAATTTCTTTATCCTTATCATCCTTAAAGACATCAATCACTTTTGCTAAACTTTCGCCCTCTGTAAACGGTTCATCACCTTGTACATTTATAACAATATCACAATCTATATTAGCAACAGCTTCGGCAATTCTATCACTTCCCGATTCGTGTTCTTTTAAACTCATCATGGCTTTTCCGCCATTATTTACAATCTCATTAAAAATAATATCACTATCCGTCACCACATAAACCTCACTAAAGAGTTGCGTGGCAACCGTAGCTTCATAAGTTCTTAGAATTACAGATTTTCCTGCTAAATTTTGCATCAATTTACCTGGAAAACGTGATGCACTATATCGTGCAGGAATCATGGAAATAATTTTCATTTAATAAGATGTATATAATGATAGTATTTAATTTCAAAAATAAGATTTAAAAGCTGATTTCGGTCAATTTGATCGTAACTTTTTATAGAGTTTAAATATCAAATAAAATATGAATACTACTAAAATTATAGCTAAAATGGGTAAAAAGATAGAGATTATAGACATTATAACCGAAGTCCCTGTTTCTATAGTTGATACCATTGGGTTTCCAAAACCAGCAGTAGATACAGTAGACCCCAAACGTGTTGCACTTGCAGAACTTTTAACAGCTGCTGCAGTACCTCCTCCTGCGATAATTGCCAAAGCCCAAGTAATTACCGGACTTAAATCTGCAACGGTTGATACCATAACTGCTGTCCCAGCAATGGTCGCTAACGGAATGGCAATACTATCTAATAAATTATCTACAACAGGAATATAGTACGCTACAATTTCAACTAACGTTGCTATACCCAATGTAATTACGGCTGCTGTACTACCAATCCATTGCCAAGATTCATTAAGCTCCCAAACATTAAAATAGGCTGCTAAACTCAACGCAAACAATGGTAAAAAAACTCTAAAGCCTACGGAAGCCGTAAGACCAATCCCTAAAAAAATACTTAAAATTGTTTCTGTCATTATAGTTTAGTTTGATTCGTTTTCTACAAACATCTCATCTTTAAAACCTATTAAATACAGTTTTTCTTTAGCCCTTGTTATGGCCGTATACAACCATCTAATATAATCTCTGTCCATACCATTAGGCAAGTAAGGTTGCTCTACAAAAATGGTATTCCATTGGCCACCTTGCGATTTATGACAGGTAATTGCATAAGAAAACTTTACTTGCAAGGCATTAAAATACTTATTGTTCTTAACCCCTAAAAAGCGTTTGTATTTTGTTTCTCCTTCATAATCTTTGGATACTTCTTGGTATAATCGGTTGGACTCTTCATAACTTAAAGATGCGCTTTCTACATCAATAGTATCTAAAAGCAATACGGTTTCAAACGGTTTCATATTAGGGTAATCTACCATTCGTAACTTAACTTCTGCAAATCTAAAACCGTATAATTCTTTGATGCTAAAAATTTCTAGCACTTCAATAATATCACCATTAGCAATAAAACCAGCTTCGGTATTAGGTTTTAACCAAAAATAATTATTCTTTACCACCATTAAATAATCGCCTGCTGAGAGTTCTGTTTCATTAAATAGAATACGCTGACGAATTTGTTGATTGTAAGCATTTGCACGCTTATTACTTCTAACAATAATGGCTGTTTCCTCGTAACCATCGGCACTATAAGCATCATTAATGGCGTCCATAATTTCGTAGCCATCTATTAAGCGCACACTATCTGTAAAGCCATTGAGGTTGAATTTAAAACTCTCATAAAAATTAGATTCTAAAACCGCTCTAAGTTCGGTTGCATTACTTAAAATCCCAGAACCTTGTTCTTGTCGTACCACTTCATCTAACTCAATTCCTACAACATCTTTATTATAGTTTAAACTGAGTCGGTTTTCATCTAAAGCAGGACTTAAATCGGACTTCACCGGAGGCAACTGTGCTTTATCTCCTATTAATAGTAATTTACAGTCGTGACCAGAATACACATATTGCATCAGATCATCGAGCAACGAACGACTATCAAACGATTTTGTGTCCGAAGGAGTATCTGGTATCATAGAAGCTTCATCAACAATAAAAATAGTATTGCGATGTTTATTGGGTTGCATAACAAAATTGACACCTCCTCCTTTATCTTTTTTAGGAAAATAAATCTTTTTATGAATGGTAAAAGCCTCCTTTTTAGAGTAATTTGAAATAACCTTAGCAGCTCGACCTGTAGGAGCTAATAAAACCGCACTTTTTTTTGCTTGCCACAAATTGGAAACAATGGTTCCAATTATGCTAGTTTTACCTGTACCTGCGTACCCTTTTAATAAGTAAATTGAATTTTTATTAGTGTCAAAAATAAATTGAGACAATTGCATTAACACCATGTCTTGCTTAGAAGTTGGTGCAAATGGAAATTTAGATTTTAATAACGAATAGAATGCAGAAGCATTAGAAATCATAGTGCATAGAAATATATAGCAAGATACTATTATTCTCTATTTTTAAAGCCCAATTTTTATTTAGTTCAATATTTTTACTGTTTTTTATTTTAGATAGTTTTAACCAACAAAAAAAAATTGTAGATTTGCGATAGACCTAATTAATAAAAACTAATATGAACGTAATTATAGCAATTGTAGTAATTATACTATTAACCTTTGGAATTGTATGGTTAATTGACAAATTTGTGCCTAGAAAAATTAAACCAATCATTAATATTTTACTTTGGATTTTAATTATTTTCTTAGGGTATATTACTTATATGTCTGTATATAGAGAAATCCAATTTAACCAATTAAAAGAGAAACGTTACGCTGTAGTTATTGATCGTCTAATTGACATTAGAGATTCGCAATTAGCATATAAAGATGTTAATGGAACTTATACTGATAGTTTTGATAAATTAATTGACTTTGTAGAAAATGGAAAAGTGCCAATTACACAAAGACGTGACACTTTAGTTTTGGATGAAGAAAGAACAAAACTTTTTGGTGGTGTAGAAACTATGAAAACCATAACATTAATTGACACCTTAAGCTTTTACTCTGTAAAAGACTCATTGTTCAAAGGTAGTGACCGTTATAAAACAATGATGAATGTTGGTATTGGTAAAGAAGGAGCTAAATTCACAATGAAAGCTGGTAGACTAGATGAGTTCCCTGTATTTGAAGTAAGTGTAGATAAGGCAGTTGTTTTGGATGACCAAGAGCCTTACTTAGTTGAAAAAGAAAAGCAAGTAATGTCGGTAGATGGCGTTAACGGACCAACCTTAAAAGTAGGTTCTATGGACGAAGTATTCACAAAAGGAAACTGGCCAAAAAGCTACACAAATAAAGAATAGTTTGAAAATAAATGATATTAAGGAACTGTCCATTCAAATTAATTTGAATGGGCTTTCTTTTTGTATTCTAAATAAAACTTTAAATACCATTGAGTTTCTCAAAACACTTCCTTTTGAGCAAAAAACAACTCCTGTTGCAGTTCTCAATCATTTAAAAGCAGAATTAAGTAGTAATACTGTTTTTTCTGAAGATTTTAATGCTGTTTTAGTAATTCACCAAAATGAATTGGCAACATTAGTCCCTGAAGAATTGTATGATGTTGAGCATAAAGCAGATTATTTAAAATTCAATTCAAAAATTCTTAGAAACGATTTTATCACAGAAGATGATATTTCTATAAATAAAAGCGTGAATGTTTACGTACCTTATGTAAATATTAATAATTACATTTTTGAAACTTTTGGCGAATTCGTTTATAAACACTCATCTAGTGTGCTTATTGATGCCTATCTACAACAGACAGAAACTAGTGAAACTCCAATAGTATACCTCAATATCAATGAAAACACAGTTGAAGTATTAGTGATAGAAAAAAACAAGCTTCAACTATTTAATGTTTTTGAATACCACAGTAAAGAAGACTTTATCTATTATATTTTATTTGTATTTGAACAATTAAAACTCAATGCAGAAACCACGCCTGTTGAATTAAGTGGTCATATTAACAAAGGTGATGATCTTATAATATACTTTACACCTACATAAGACATGTTGGTTTCATAAATAAAACTTATAACTTCTCGATAGCTCATACTATAGACAGACGTTATTTACATAAATACTTTTTAATTTTAAATTCCTTTTAATGCGTATTATTTCAGGTTTGTATAAAGGCAGACGAATTACAGCTCCTAAAAAATTACCTGTAAGACCAACAACAGATATGGCAAAGGAAGCCCTGTTCAATATTTTAAATAACCAATACTATCTAGATGATATTTCTGTATTAGATTTATTTTCGGGCACAGGAAATATCAGCTACGAATTTGCATCTAGAGGTACCGAAAAGATTACTGCTGTAGATGAAAACTACGGTTGTATTAAATTTATAACTGAAACCGCTGAAGCTTTTGAAATGACCATTAGCACCATTAAAAGTGATGTTTTTAAATTTCTTGAAAAAGCAAAACAAAAACATACCATTATTTTTGCTGATCCACCTTACGATTTTGATGTTGAAGCCTTTTCTAAAATTCCTGAGTTGGTTTTTAAAAATGAATTGTTAGAAGAAGAGGGCACCTTAATTGTAGAACATTCTAAACACACCGATTTAAGTCATTTAGAACACTACTCCCATTCTAAAGGTTATGGCGGTAATATGTTTAGTTTTTTTAATTACACATCCTAAGATGCTATACACCATAAAAACAAAGCTTCATGGTCTCCCATGAAGCTTGTTTGTTTAAGTAAATCTATAAGCCGAATTCTGTACTTTTACTTTTATCAGAAATTAAATTCTAAAAAAATCAAAGCCCTTATCATTTATCTACACTTACTGTTACCAGCAAGCTTTAGCTGCCTACCCTCTAACAATCGCGCGTGCACGCTCAAACGTTAGTATACATGACATTGCACCACATAGAGTTTACCTGGTTTCACTACAGCATTACCTGTACATACTTTCTGTTGCACTTTTCCTCACCTTTCGATGGATGGCTGTTAACCACTATGATTACACTATGGTGTTCGGACTTTCCTACCCTAAATAAATTTAGAATCGATAAGGCGATCTACTTGGCGCAAAAGTACACAAATTGTTAATAACTCATGTTAATTTTCAGTCCTTATAAAGTGCTTTTAATTGGTAATTCTTAAATTTGTAATGCTCAAAATTTGGTATTAAAAACCACCAAATTAAATTCAGCAATTAAAATGGAACATTTTGTAGTATCGGCTCGTAAATACAGACCCCAAACCTTTAAGGATGTTGTGGGGCAACAGGCTATTACAAATACATTGCTGAATGCTATTGAAAACAATCACTTAGCGCAAGCTTTATTATTTACAGGACCACGTGGAGTTGGCAAAACAACGTGTGCACGTATTTTGTCTAAAATGATTAACAGCGATGGCAATACTAGCGAAGATGAAGATTTTGCATTTAATATTTTCGAATTAGATGCGGCATCTAATAATTCTGTTGACGATATTAGAAGCTTAACGGATCAAGTTCGTATACCTCCACAAGTTGGAAAATACAAAGTATATATTATTGATGAGGTCCACATGTTATCTCAAGCGGCTTTTAATGCGTTTTTAAAGACATTAGAAGAGCCGCCAAAACATTGTATTTTCATTTTAGCAACGACTGAAAAGCATAAAATCATTCCGACCATATTATCGCGTTGTCAAATTTTCGATTTTAAACGCATTACTGTTTCCGATGCTAAAGCGTACTTAAAATATATAGCAAAAGAACAAGGAATTGATGCTGAAGATGATGCGCTGCATATTATTGCTCAGAAAGCAGATGGTGCTATGCGAGACGCCTTATCTATTTTTGATCGTGTTGTTAGTTTTTCTGGTAAAAACTTAACAAGACAAGCGGTCACAGAAAACTTAAATGTTCTCGATTACGAAACCTATTTTACAAGTACAGATTTAATTTTAGAGAATAAAATTCCTGAATTATTAATACAATTCAATACCATTCTTTCTAAAGGATTTGATGGTCATCATTATATTGCTGGTTTAGCCTCGCACTTTAGAGACTTAATGGTTTGTAAAAATCCGGCAACGATTCCTTTATTAGAAGTTGGTGAAGACACCAGTCTTAAATACATGGAGCAATCACAGAAAACAACACATAGTTTTTTAATGGAAGGGATTAGGCTGGCCAATGATTGTGATCTAAAATATAAAACCAGTAAAAATCAACGGTTACTCGTTGAGTTAACGCTTATGCAACTTGCCTCTATCACTTTTGATGGAGAAAAAAAAAATCTTAAGCACTTCATAATTCCTCCTTCCTATTTTAGAGCGAGAGGTATTACCCCAATTCCTGTTACAAAACCAAAAACGGATGTTAAAACACCCGAAAACAGAACAGTTACAAACCAAAAAACAGCACAAAAAGAACCTGTTTCTGTAGTTGAAAAAGCTATTAGTATTCCTAAAATATCCATAAATAAGCCTAAGAAGTCTACGTCGGGTTTATCCTTAAAAAGTATTAGAGAAAAGAAAGAGCATCAATTACGCCAAATGGAAGTGGTTATTGATGAAGAGAACCTCCCTAAAGAGCCTGTAACACAAGAAGCTTTAAGCGAAGCATGGAAACTCTATACCGATCAAATGGATCAAAAAGGAGAAAAAATCATGGCTTCTATTTTACAAATGGACCAGCCCAAATTAGAAGGCACTACCATTCATTTAACTTATTCTAACACTACCAATAAGATTGAATTAGAACGCGCTCAGTTTCCTTTAATGACTTTTTTAAAGAAAAAATTACTTAACTACGATCTTAAATTAGATATTACAGTCAACGAAGAGGTTGCTAAAAAATATGCTTTTACGCCTTTAGAAAAGTATGAAAAATTAAAACAAAAAAATCCAAATTTAGAAGTTTTACGACAGACATTTGGTTTAGATATTTAAGACTATGAAACACTTACTTGGATTAATAGTATTAGCAGTCGTAATTGGCTTTACAAGTTGTGAAGGTCGAACAACAAAAAGGCAAGCCTTATTAAAAAGCATTGAAGAATTTAAAAAGACCGTTAGTTTTGAAACTAACGTTTATATTCCTAAAACTTACACAGAACGTGAAGTTGATACCCTAATGAGTAACGGCTACCATGTAAAAATAAAGACATATTCAGACATGGCAAATAGTGTTTTATTTTCTAAAATAAAAGACACTATTAATCAGCAAACACATTACCGAAATTTCAATTTTGATATTCGCGTTGAAAAAGAAGGCCAATTAATTTATGAAGAACATTATGACAAACTAAAAGCCAATAAAGTATTAGGTTATAGTGAAAATTTTCATCCAGATTCACCACTTTACAACTTTGATAAATTAGCTATTTTAAAATCAATACAGGTCAATGAGGAACCTTCAGTAAAAAACAAGGTACTTATAGATATTATGTTTGCAATACCAGAAACAAATCGTACGGCCACTCATACATTATATATTAATGCTGATGGTACAATGCATATGGTACATGAAAAAATAAAATAATTATGTTAGGATTAAAATTACCAACAGATCCAAGATGGGTAAATATTGTTGAAAAGAACATTGAAGATATATTAACCGATCATGCCTATTGTGAACAAAAGGCCGCCAGCACAGCTATTTCGCTTATTGTTGGTTTCCCTGAATATACAGAGTTAGTACAAGAAATGATTGCATTGGCTAACGAAGAAATGAGCCATTTTAAAATGGTACATGATCGTATTTTAGAAAACGGCTGGACACTAGGCAGAGATCGCAAAGATGATTATGTTATTGCCTTACTTAAATTTTTCCCAAAAGGAGGAAGCAGAACAACACAGTTAGTGCACCGATTATTATACGCCGCATTAATTGAAGCACGAAGTTGTGAACGTTTTAGATTATTATCTGAAGAATTAGAGGATAAAAAACTAGCTAAATTCTACCGTAAATTAATGATTAGTGAAGCTGGTCATTACACTATGTTTTTAAACTTTGCTCGTAAATACGGAGACCGATCGGAGGTGGATCAAAAGTGGGAAGCTCTTTTAGATTTTGAAGCTGATATCATGAAAAACTTAGGTAACAAAGAAACTATTCACGGATAACACTATTTATACGTAAACACAAAAAAAGCCTCAACTTATGTTAAAGCTTTTTTTATAAAATATTATTTTGTACCTAAAGCTTTATTCCAAAACCAAATTGCATGACATGATTTTTAGCTTCATTATTAGTTAGGTCTTTATCTAAAATATTAGTTATGCCATAATAATATCTAATATCTAAAAAAAGCTCATCAGTTATCATATATTCTGCACCAGCCACTCCAGAGAATGCAAACGTCGCAAATCCATCCGTATCTTGCCATGTTTTCAAAGCTACTTGTGGTCCTACGCCCAACATAAGATCATTAGACACAGAAAACCTTAAGAGAATAGGTAATTTGATATAATCTGCCCTAATTTCTGGATCCTTACCACCTTCAGCTGACCATTGTAATTCGGTTAACAATGATAAGTCATCTGTAACGTTAAAATCTACAAAACCTCCAAAAGCAAAGCCATTTCTGTGCTTGTTTTCAAACCCTGTATTAGTTTCAAAGTCAAGATTAGACACATTTAAAGCCCCTCTAACACCATATAAAATATCTTGAGACATTCCTATAGAAGTAAAAGAAACGAACAATAAGGCAACTAAATATTTTTTCATAATTTTTCAATTTGAGATTACGAATATATATTAAATAATAATTTCCTATCAATTAATAGGTCTAGATAGAAAAAAATCGGACAAATGGATTATTATGTGTTAAAACTACACTACAACACTAGAAACCGTTTCATAATACATGCTCTTTATAATACCATCTGAGAGGCCTATTTTTGGCACATATATATCTTTTGCTCCACTCCACTTCATGGCCGACAAGTAAATTCGGGTTGCGGGAATAATCACATCTGCTCTATCTTGATTTAGATTCAACTTTGTTATACGTTCTTCATATGAGTAATTCTGAAGCATCTTATAATAGCTTGTTAAATAAAAATAGGTCAATGGCTTACCAATATCTTTTCCTGATATTTTAAAAATTTTATTAATATTACCACCAGAGCCTATCAATTCTATTTTATCATACCCTTTGGTGTTGTCTTTTATCCAGCGTTCTAACTCTAGCCAAGTTTCATTCTTTACAATATCATTCAACAATCTCACCGTTCCAATTTTAAACGATTTTGATTGTTTCTTCTCTCCATTATGAATAATTGAAAATTCAGTACTTCCACCACCTACATCGACATAGAGATATGTTTTATTCGGGTTTATAAAAGACTGCAAATCTGTGGCGGCAATAATCGCTGCCTCTTCCTCTCCGTCAATAGTTTCTATACTTATACCACAAGTTTCGAGAATTTTATCAGATAAAGGAGCACTGTTTTTAGCTTCTCTCATTGCTGACGTTGCGCACGCTTTATAACGCGTTACACCATGCGACTTTATAATAAGACTAAAAGCCTTCATAGTATCGATCATTCGCTCTTGGTTATACTCTGATATTTCACCTTTTAGAAATACATCTGCCCCCAATCGGATAGGCACACGAACTAATGAATTCTTTTTAAAAATAGGAGGTTCATTATCCTGTTCAATAATATTTGAAATTAATAATCTTACCGCATTTGAACCAATATCTATGGCTGCATATTTTTGAATCTTCAACATTATTATCCTTCTAATTTATTTAAGTAATACTTATACGTTTCAAATTGAGCTCTTACTTTAGGCTTGTCATTTCTACGATAACGATTATCTTGTTTTTCATCGATAATACGAGCTTTAACATTATCATTCCAACAAATATCAAATAAGTGTTGTAATTCTTGCTTAATATCTTCATCATAGATTGGACAACTAACCTCTACTCTAGTATCTATATTTCTAGTCATCCAATCTGCAGAAGAAATGTAGATTTTAGGATTATTTTGATTCGAAAATATATACAACCGTGTATGTTCTAAAAACTTGTCTATAATACTAATAATCTCAATATTTTCACTCATCCCTTTAACACCAGGCACCAAACAGCAAAGGCCTCTAACAATCATTTGGATTTTTACGCCAGCTCTACTTGCTTCATATAGCTTATCTATCATTTTATAGCTACTTATACTATTCATCTTAAGTTTAATATAAGCTGGTTTACCGTTTTTGGCACATTCAATTTCTTTATCTATTAAAGCAAATAATTTAGATTTGGTATAGTGTGGTGACGTAATAATATGTTTATATCTGTTAATTTTATAATTGACTTCAAAAAAGTCGAATACTTTATTGATTTCCTTTAATATTTTTGAATTAGCCGTCATTAAAGTAAAATCAGTATATATTTTTGCAGTAGACTCGTTAAAATTCCCCGTACTAATAAAACCATACCTTACTAATTTATCATTTTCTTCGCGCTCAATAACACACATTTTACAATGTACTTTTAATCCTGTAACACCAAAGAGCATATTTATGCCCTCGTCTTGCATTTGCTCAGCATAATTAATATTTGCTTCCTCATCAAAACGCGCTCTTAATTCTATAGAAACCGTTACCTTTTTACCATTTTTAGCCGCATTAATTAGAGAACTTGCAACATGAGAAATTTGCGCTAATCTATAAATTGTAATTTTTATAGTTTTTACTTTTGGATCTAATGCTGCCTCTCTAAGAAATTTAACGATGTACGAAAATGTATGGTAAGGCGTATAAACCATATAATCCTTTTTCGCAATAGTACTAAAAATACTTTCTTCTAAACTCAGCCCTTTTACAGGAAGTGGTTTAATTTTGTCGTAGAGTAAATCTGTTCTTCCCAAACTTGGGAAATTCATATAATCTCTACGGTTATGATATCGTCCGCCAGGAATGATACTCTCTTTTTCATCGATAGACATATGCTTAAGAAGAAAATCTAAAGTATCTTGTTCTATATTCATATCATAAACAAAACGCACAGGTGCTCCACTTTGTCTGTCTTTAACACTTTCTGAAAGCTTATCTATAAAACTTTTACTTAAATCACTATCAAATTCTAACTCCCCATCTCTAGTAATTTTAATCATATGAGCAGTAATACTATCGTATTTAAAGATATTAAAAATATCGTCTAAACAATATCTTAAAATATCATCAACCATAATAATATAGTTATTACCGTTTTTACTTGGTAATACTACAAACCGATCCATATCTGAAGAAATCTCTATTAACGCAACCTGGTCCTTTTCATCCTTATTGGTCATTCTCACAGTGAGATAAGCCGAAATATCCATTAGTTCTGGCAACGCAACATCTTCGTTAAGCATTATAACGACTAAAGCCGGACTAATTTCTTGATAGAAGTAGTTTTTAATAAACTCATGATGGTAGTCATCAATTTCAGTTTCATCAATAACATAAATATTCTCATTCTGAAGTTCAACATTAATCTCGTCCAAAATTTTCAAACTGTAACTTTGTTGTTTAATTACAATTTGAGTTATTTCTTCTAAAAGATCACCAGCTTTAATCCCTCCTAATTCTGATTTACCACCTTTTCCTGCTTCATAAATTCGTTTTACAGTAGCGTATCTTACTTTAAAAAACTCATCTAAATTGTTAGAAAAAATCCCAAGAAAACGCAATCTCTCAATTAACGGAACATCCTCATCTGCAGCTTCTTGCAATACACGCTCGTTAAATTTCAACCAACTTAATTCTCTATTTATATAAATGTTTTTATCTTTTGTCATGCTTTTAAATCCTTTGGGATTATAATAAATTCTGTAGTACCTTTTTCCACATCGTTCCAATCATTAACATCAAAATTCAGTTTCACTAAACCACTGGTAGGAAGATTATCTATAAATGTGTCCCCAAATATATTAGAAATTGACGTGAATGCATGATTGTGACCAAAAATCATAACTGCTTTCAAGTCATTTGGTAATGATTTTATAAAGTTGATGACATTACTTCCTTCAAAATCGTATAGATCTTCATCTACAATAATCTGATTATCTGAAAATTCAAACACCTTAGCAAAAATTTTACATGTGCTAAGTGCCCGATTTGCTGGACTTGAAAACAAAACCTTAGGGATGCTACTTTTCCGAATTAACGCTTTAGCAACCAGTTCCGAATCCGTCCTTCCCCTTGATTTTAAAGGCCTATCTCTATCGACCTCGTCAAATTCCCAAGATGACTTACCATGTCTAATAAGTATAATTTCCTTCATACTGTATCGATTAAATACGTTTTTTATCGATAAAATGTTGTATATTTCCGTTTTGACGAGTATATTGCCCCTTTAACACTAATATTTGGCTAATGTTTTAGTTATAAGTTATTTTGTATCGTAAAATTAATGTAAAAGCCTCCAAATTAAAAATATATTAATAAATCCATGTTTTGGTATTTATGTATCAAAAACCCTTCCCTCTAAATATTTTGATTGCCCCATTAAACATAACATATGTTTAACTAATAAATTGATGTATTTCATTATCCATAAAAATAAAACATCGCTAAGCGACTATAAAATTTGTGAATCAATTTTAAATATGAAAACAATAATTACGATCATTTTCACCAGACCAAGCATATTACAAGCTTATAGTCAAGACATTAAAGACTCAGTTGTAAATTTTTTAAAACAACTAAAGATAATGGAAGTCCCTTTTTCTTTAAATAATAATGTATTTAAAACAACATATTCTGCATTGTATCCTTGTACATGGCACAACGATACTTTAAAACATTTGAGCACACCATTTTTATTACAAATTCAAATTTTAAAGCAATCATAGTTTGGTTAACTTAATAAAGTTTAAAATGAAACATCTATACTGTCCTAAATTAAAAACACCTTCCATACTACAGTTAACCCTCGTGTTAATCATGGCACTAAGTATGGTTAGCTTTAACGCTTCTAGTCAAGTTTTAATCCCAAGAAACAAAAAGCCTTCAAAACTACAACAAGTACCTTCTGAGGATCTTAGTTTAACAAATGCTCGTTTTACTAACATTAATAGTTCAAGTTATAATGATTTAGAACAAATGCTCACAGGAGATGCTAATGAAACTTTCGATTGTGCAGACGGTTTTGGATATATACTAACAAATGTTAATAGCTCCAATGGTAATGTCACGGGGTTATATTCATTTGATTTATCTACAAACACGTTTGCTTTAATTAAAGACCCTATACTTGCTGACACATCAACATCTCAATTTATTAATGCTATTGGTTACAATATTGTTGACAATTATATATATGGCTTATTACAAGGCAGTAATAAAGTTGTTAAAATTGATAGCAATGGTGATATAGAACTAATGACGGTCACTGGTTTAATTGGAAATAATTATGCTTCAGGCGATGTTGATGCTAATGGCATTCTATATTTATATGGACAAAATCGGTTTGTTGCCATTGATTTAAATCCAACCAGCCCCGATTATTTAGTTGCTAATGTTGTATTACAATATTCATTAAATATTAATGATATGACTTTTAGCCCTGTTGATAATAATATTTACATGTTAACCAGCACAAGTACACGGTCATTGTTGAAATTTGATACAACGACAAATACCATAACTACTATAGGGCAAGTATCTGGTTTGGAATCAGAAAGCACCGATTCATTTGGTACAGCCTACATGGATGCTTTAGGTAATATGTATGTGGCAAATAATGTTTCAGGAAACACATATAAAATAGAAACCCCTCATTTAGGTGGTTTAACAGCAACTTACTATAGTAATTTACCAGGTGTTAGTCCAGGAGATGGTGCACGTTGCCCATCGCAACCTACCAAACCTATGGCTAATCCAGATGATATTTGTTATAGTACCGATATGGCAAATGTTGTAATAAATGTCGCTGCCAATGATTCTGAAGGAACTTACTCAATAGATATAACATCTGTTCAACTTATTGATCCTATAACTTCGGCACCTTCAAATTCAGTTACAGTTGCTGGTCAAGGAACATTTACTTTAGGAGCTAATGGAGACGTTACATTTGAACCATTATCAACATTTACAGGGACCTCTATAGCATATACCATTTTAGATATTATTGGGTATTCCTCTAATTTAGGTAGCATAACTATTAATTTAAATAATACTGAAGCACCAACAGGTGAGACTACTCAAGAATTTTGTGAAAACGAAAACACCACAATAGCAGATCTAAATGTTTCTGGAAATAACATAACATGGTATTCAAGTCCTAACAACAATACAGTACTTAATTCTAATACGGCTATACATAATGGGACTACTTATTATGCTTCACAAACAAGTACGGAAGGATGTGAAAGTACAGAACGATTAGCCGTTACGGTTCAATTTAATGATGAAATTTCTTTGGTGGATCCTGAGGAAACTAATTGTGTTGTTGTCCACGGAGCACTTTATACCATTGAAGCTTCGTTTACAGGTACGGCCCCCTTTACAGCTTCTGGAGTTGGACAACCTGGGGTTTTTACAAGCAATAATGATGGTACTACCACATGGGTTTCTAGCCCTATTGAAAGTACGGTTGAAACTTATAATGTTACAATATCTGATAAATGCGGATCAATTGACCTCATAGGTTCTTCACCAGCTGAATGTTTAAATACTCCTTTTGATTGTGAGAACGGTTTTGCTTACATTATTGTTAACGACAGAGATGATGAAAACAACTTTGTTTCAGGGTTATACTCTTATGATTTAGCTACACATGCCCAAACCCTAATAAAAGCGCCTTTAATTGAAGACAGTTCAATTTCTCAGTTTGTGAACGGTATTGGTTACAACATTTTAGATAATAATATCTATGGAATACAACAATTCACTAATAATATTGTAAAAATTGACTCCTCTGGAAATATAGAGTTTTTACCCATCCTTGGGCCATTTACTATTGGTGACTACAGTTCAGGTGATATTAATGAAAACGGTATCTTGTTCTTATATGGGGAAAACAAATTTATTTCTATCGATTTAAACCCAACAAGTCCTAACTATTTAAAATCAACAACATTATTAAACTACCCTGTTAGCATTAATGACATAACAGTTAGCCCAGTAGATGGTAACATTTATATGGTAACAAGTACTACTAACAGAAAGTTATTGCGTTTTAATGTTACTACAAATACAGTAGACGATCTTGGTTTAGTTACCGGACTAAATTCTGAAATCACTAATGCGTTTGGAACTGCATATATGGATGCACTTGGAAACATGTACATAGCAAATAATGCATCGGGAAATGTCTATAGGATTGCAACACCAAATACGGGAAATTTAGCAGCGACTCCTTATAATCAATTAATTAATATACTACCAGGTGACGGTGCACGCTGTCCTTCTCAGTTAATTGTTCCTATGGCTGAAGATGATTCTGTTTGTATTACGTCTAATGAAACAGAAATAAATATAAATGTTTTAGAAAATGATTCCGCCGGAACTTATAATATCGATGTAACTTCGGTACAACTGATTGACCCTTTAACATTGTTACCTACTAACACCGTAACGATTTCTAATCAAGGAACATTTACAGTAAATAGTGATGGTAATATACTATTTGAGGCCTTACCTGGTTTTTCTGGAGCTTCTATAGATTATATAATTTCGGATATCATTGGAATCTCATCGATACCAGCAACTATTACGATAAGCTTAAATGAAACTTCAATACCTACAGGGAATGCTATTCAAGAATTTTGTGCGTCTACTGCTCCTACCATTGCTAACCTAAATGCTACTGGCGAAAATATACAATGGTATGCTGATGAAACTGGTGCATCTTCTTTAGATTCGTCTGAATCATTAATAGATGGAGTTACTTATTACGCAACTCAAATTACCGCTGAAGGCTGTGAGAGTCAAGAAAGATTAGCTGTAACAGTTAATTTTACAGCTGACATTACTTTAGTAACTACAGAAACTTTAGAATGTTCAGATGATGGTTCTACTTATGTCTTGATTGCCACCTTTACAGGAACACCACCTTTTACTGTAAATGGTACAGGTCAACCAGGCAGCTGGGTTACAAATAATAACGATACATTTACTTGGACTTCTGATGCAATTTCAAGTAATGAATCCTATAATATTGAAATACACGATGTCAATTCTTGTAATACAATTACCCTAACAGGAGAAGCTGCTAAATGCTGTGAGTTTGAAGTAACATGCCCTACTTTCGAAACAACTACAGTAGCTTGTTACGCAGATTTACCTTCTCAAACAACTTATACTATCGAAGAATTTGAAGCTTTAGGTAATCAAGATGGTATTATAAGCAATAACACTTGTGGCGTTATTAGAATTACAGCTCAGAATGGTAGTGCTCAAAATAATTGTGACCAAATTATTACTCGTACCTATACAATCACATCAT
The DNA here is from genome assembly GCF_054366245.1 of Winogradskyella sp. PC D3.3. Taxonomy (NCBI): domain Bacteria; kingdom Pseudomonadati; phylum Bacteroidota; class Flavobacteriia; order Flavobacteriales; family Flavobacteriaceae; genus Winogradskyella; species Winogradskyella sp. PC D3.3. The sequence continues at coordinate 3,369,139 of NZ_CM135962.1, forward strand.
ATGACGATACAAATGGAAACGGAATTTATGATGAAGATGACACAACGGTTTTAAATAGCACCGAATGCATTCAGCTCATTACTGTCCACGACACTATTCCACCAACGTTTAGTGCCCCTGCTGACATTACTATTGAATGTGATATAGACGCTACAGATCTAACAATTACTGGTGATGTTACTGATGAATCAGACAATTGTTCTACTAATCTTGAAGCGACATTTTCAGACCGTATAACTAATGGTTTATGTTTTGAGTCATACATTATCACACGAACTTGGTCTTTAACTGATGATTGTAATAACACAACCTCATTAATTCAAACGATAACTGTTGAAGATACAACTCCTCCAACATTTACAGTACCTGCTGATATTACGATTGAATGTGATGTGGATGCAACAGATTTAACAATTACTGGTAATATAACTGATAAAGCAGATAACTGCTCAACCGCTCTTATTACTTCTTATTCTGATAGTGTAGCTAATGGAGATTGCCCCAATACTTCTATAATTACCAGAACTTGGTATTTAACGGATGATTGTAAAAACACAACATCTCAAACCCAAACGATTACTGTTCAAGATACAACAGCACCTACATTTAGTGTTCCTGCAGATATTACTATTGAATGTGATGTAGATGTTACTGATTTAACCATCACTGGTGAGGTTACTGATGAAGCTGACAACTGTTCTAGCGATCTTGAAGCGACCTTTAGTGATAGTGTGATTGATGGCTCTTGTCCTAACGCTTCAATTATTACCAGAACGTGGACCTTAACTGATGATTGTGACAATACAACAACAGCTATTCAAACGATTACTGTTCAAGATACAACAGCACCTACATTTAGTGTTCCTGCAGATATTACTATTGAATGTGATGTAGATGTTACTGATTTAACCATTACTGGTGAGGTTACTGATGAAGCTGACAACTGTTCTAGCGATCTTGAAGCGACCTTTAGTGATAGTGCGGTTGATGGCTCTTGTCCTAACGCTTCAATTATTACCAGAACGTGGACCTTAACTGATGATTGTGACAATACAACAACAGCTATTCAAACGATTACTGTTCAAGATACAACAGCACCTACATTTAGCGTTCCTGCAGATATTACTATTGAATGTGATGTAGATGTTACTGATTTAACCATTACTGGTGAGGTTACTGATGAAGCTGACAACTGTTCTAGCGATCTTGAAGCGACCTTTAGTGATAGTGTGGTTGATGGCTCTTGTCCTAACGCTTCAATTATTACCAGAACGTGGACCTTAACTGATGATTGTGACAATACAACAACAGCTATTCAAACGATTACTGTTCAAGATACAACAGCACCTACATTTAGCGTTCCTGCAGATATTACTATTGAATGTGATGTAGATGTTACTGATTTAACCATTACTGGTGAGGTTACTGATGAAGCTGACAACTGTTCTAGCGATCTTGAAGCGACCTTTAGTGATAGTGTGGTTGATGGCTCTTGTCCTAACGCTTCAATTATTACCAGAACGTGGACCTTAACTGATGATTGTGACAATTCAACAACAGCTGTTCAAACGATTACTGTTCAAGATACAACAGCACCGATATTTAATGAAACTTTACCTATGGATCTTGATGCTGAATGTGATGCTGTTCCTACTGCTGAAACATTAACAGCAACTGATAGCTGTGGTACTGCTGAAGTGACATTTGAAGAAGAAATTACAAATGGTACTTGTATGGGCGATTATATCATTGAACGTACATGGACCGCTACTGATAGCTGTGGAAATGAAGCCGTACATACACAAATAATTACAGTGCAAGATAACACTGCACCAACTTTGGTTAGTGCTTTTGAGGACTCAATAAATGTGACATGTGATAGTATTCCTGAAGTTCCAAGTTTGGTATTTGAAGATTCTTGTTCAAATGACATAGAAGTTTCGTTTAACGAAGACTCTAATGCAACTGTTGATTCAAACAACTACGATATTCTTAGAACTTGGACTGTTACAGATGATTGCGGAAATCAGGCTGTATTTACACAAACAATTACAGTAGATATCAGTAATGTCTTTGATGCCATTGATACAACACGTTGTATTTTAGATTCTGAATTTGATTTATTTGAATTATTGACTGGTGATTTCAGTACCGATGGAACATGGACTGTAGTCTCTGGAGATGCAACCCTTAACGGAAGTCTCTTTGACCCGTCTTCTGCGGAAGTTGGTGTTTACACATTTAAATATGAAATTGTTGACGGATCTTGTTCTGTTTCAAAAGAAGTCACTGTAACTTTAGATGATGATTGTGTGGTATTAGCATGTGGTGAGGATGATGTTGTAATATCAAAAACAGTAACGGCTAATGGTGATGCTTATAACGAATTCTTTACCATAACTGGTATTGAAGATTGTGGATTTGTAATAGAACTACAGATATTCAACCGTTGGGGAGCTGAGATTTATAAATCTAACAACTACTTAAACGATTGGAATGGGGAAGCTCATAGTTCTTCTGTCGGAAGTTCTGGAAAAGTCCCAACTGGTACATATTATTATATTATTAACTTAAAAAATAGTGGTTTAGCACCTTTTGCAGGTCCTATCTACGTAGCTACAAATTAATTAAAACTTAACCAATGAAGTTATCAAAAATCATAAGTATTGCGATACTATTTTTGAGTGTTTCTTCTGCCTTTGCCCAGCAGTTACCTCAGTTTACGCAATATATGTTTAACACTATTTCTATTAACCCTGCTTATGCTGGTAGTAGAGAAACGCTAAGTGTTGTTGGATTACATAGAAGTCAATGGGTTGGTTTAGAAGGTGGACCAGAAACACAAACGTTATCTGTTCACTCTCCTTTACGTAACGAAAACATGGGATTAGGTATTTCCTTTATTAATGATAAGTTAGGTTATGAAAACTTCTCATACCTCTATGCAGATTATTCATATACCATTCAAACAAGCGAAACTACCAAATTGGCCTTTGGTATAAAGGGTGGTTTTACGCATTATACTTTAGATGAAGAATTACTTAACGATCCTTCTGTGACTAGTGATCCATTTTTTAATGATGTATCTAACCGTTGGAGTCCAAATATTGGTGCTGGTTTATATTTACATTCCTCACGTTGGTATGTTGGATTATCAGCTCCAAGAATCTTAAATACCGATTATAATAAAGGGAAAAATGGCACTCTTGATTATGTTGCCTTAGAAAGAATAAGTTATTACGTCACGGGTGGTTATGTGTTTGACCTTAGCGAAAACACAAAATTAAAACCTTCTGCTTTGTTAAAAGCAACAAACGGTGCACCTTTATCTTTCGATATTTCAGCAAACTTCCTATTCCATGACAAACTTTGGTTAGGTGGCGCTTATAGAGTTAATCAAAATACAGCTGCACTTGGAGGTATTGCCGATTTTCAAATATCAAAACAATTAAGAATTGGTTATGCTTATGAGTATCCCCTTTCTGATATCAGACCTTACACTAGTGGTACGCACGAAGTATTATTAATGTTTGAAGTCTTTAAAAGTAAACGTATTAAATCGCCTAGATATTTCTAAAAAGCCCTTATTATGAAAATCAAAATATTAGCGCTCCTTATAATTTTATACAGTTCATTCTCTTTTGCCCAAACGAAATTAGCAGATAAATTCTTTGATAATTATGGCTATGTGAAAGCCATAGAATTATATGAAAAAGCTGTTGAAAAAGGAGAAAATACGGCACACGTCTTAACACGATTAGGCGACGCATATTACAATAATTCTAATTCTGAAAAAGCTGTTTACTGGTATGGAAAGGCATTGTCTGAACATAAAAACATTGAAGCTGAATTCATATATAAATACATTCAATCGTTAAGAAGTATTGGAAAATATGAAGAAGCTGATGTTTGGTTTAAAAAGCTTAGTGAAGCACAACAAGGAGATAGTCGCCTAAATGGTTACAATCCTGATGAAGTTGATTTATTTGATAAATTAACCTCTAAGAATAATGATCTTATAGTCACTATTGAAAATTTAGAATTCAATTCTGAAAACTCCGATTTTGGATCTTATATGTTTAACAACACTTTATACTTTGCCTCAGGACGAGGTGATGCAAAAAAAGTGTACAATTGGAACAAAGAACCTTTTTTAGATATCTTTCAAATTGAAGTTAAGGATGACGAAAATGGTACCCGAACTTACGGCTCACCTTCTCAAATTAATGCAGCTAACGTAAATACAGACTATCATGAAGCTTCTATGGCTATCACAAACGACGGTAAAACTATGTATTTCACTAGAGATAACACTAGTAAACGCAATAGACTAAAATATGATAAACAAGGAACTACACATCTTAAAATTTATAAAGCAACATTAGTTGATGATGAATGGACCGCGGTTGAAGAACTACCTTTTAATGACGATTTATATTCTACTGGTCATCCTGCTTTAAGTCCAGATAACACAACTTTATACTTTGTATCCGATCGTGAAGGAGGCATTGGACAAACAGATATTTATTCTGTGACCATAAATGATGATGGTACTTATGGAACCCCTGAAAATTTAGGTGATGATATTAATACAGAAGGTCGCGAAATGTTTCCTTTTGTAAGTAAAGACAACACCTTCTACTTTTCTTCAGATGGGCATTTAAATTTAGGATTATTAGATATTTTTCAATCTAATATCTTAAAGGAAGAAGCCACAACGGATCCTGTAAATATTGGTGCCCCTTTTAATAGTGGCTATGACGATTTTGCATATTTTATTGATAGCGAAACTCAAAGAGGTTACTTTTCGTCTAACAGACCTGAAGGAAAAGGAAGTGACGATATCTATAGCTACAACATTACTGAATGTAAACAACAACTTACAGGTGTAGCTAGAGAGCAAAGAACAGATATTATATTACCAGGTGTTACAGTACAACTGATTGATGAAACTGGTAAAATTATAGAGGAAGTTGTAACTAAAGGCGATGGTGCTTATACATTTGACGTAGAATGTGATAAAACGTATACGATTTTAGGATCAAAACCAGACTATAAAGATGATAAAGGATCTATTACAACCAATAATGAAAATGAAAAAGTTAATACATTAGACTTATCATTAAGACCATTAATTCAAGATAATCAGATTGTTATTAATCCTATATTCTTTGATTTTGATAAATCAAATATAAGAACTGATGCGGAATACGAATTAGAGAATATTGTTGATGTTCTACGCAAACACCCTGAAATGATTATTAAAATTGAATCACATACCGATAGTCGAGGTCGCGATAAATACAATATGAAATTATCAGATAGACGTGCAAAATCTACTAGAGATTATATCTTATCTAGAGGTATTAGTGCAAATCGAATAGAAAGTGCAATAGGTTATGGTGAAACACAACTTTTAAATGATTGCGGAAATAATTCTAAATGTTCAGAAGAAGAGCACCAATTAAATAGACGTTCTTATTTCTATATTTTGGATAGAGATAAGGAATAAATCCAAATAACATCAATTAAAAAAGAGTAAGCTTGTAATAAGTTTGCTCTTTTTTTGTTAGTACTTTTAAGGCCTGTATTTGATTAAACAAAGCACCATAATGACATATGTATTATCATTATTCATACTATTCATAAACTTACCTTCCCATTCTCAAACCTTAAAAGGGAGTATCTCCAATAGCATCGCAAATAAAACATTAGCTTACGTCAATTTTGTTATTAAAAATAAAAATATGGTAAGTTATGTAATGAAGATGGTGGACACGTCTTAGACATCGCTAAAATAATTATTACAGACATATCTTAGTCATTATATTTAATCTTTAATTTTAAGTAGAAGAAAATCATATGATACTCATAAGACAAGTATTTCAACAAGCCCTAGAAAGCAGGTGTTTCCGGTATCTATTCCTTTTGGTTATGAAACGACCACTTTAATAGAAAACACTAAGCAACGCAACGCAGAGGAAAATTAATTCAACTCAAATTAAAATTTAAAGGTTCAAGTCGCGATACGAACAAAACGCACCAAACCTATTATAGATTTGCTTTTTATAAGCTAAATGACCTAGGATTTCCTGGTGAGCTTATGCATTATGAAAACCTTATTATTAAGCCACAAAAAAATGCTAAGAATTATAAATTAGATTTAGAGGATAAAATTATTCCGTTTGGTGAAAGTGGAATTTTTGTTGGTATAGAAACCATACAACAAGAACATATTGAACTCACAAATTCAATGTACTTAACTACACCAAGTATTCTGCATACACACAGCGTAAAACAATTAAAATATACACCTTTTCATTGAAATAATTGGTCTAAGCATTCTCGAAAATCTGTTTTTAAAAAGAGCTATTATGCAGTGCCTTTTATAAAAGTTAAAGTCGGGTATAAAAGCCAGTGAATACGGTCTACAAGTGAAGCAAACTATCGTTTAATAAATATATTAGTAAAGTACCACTTACCTTCACTATTCTGCTCTGCAGAGACATCAAAATCGGTATAATCACCTTGAATATTATCTCTATGGCTTGGACTCGCTAACCATGCATTTACAACCGATTCTGCAGAACTAAAACCATAAGCTACATTTTCTGTAACGATATTAGCATTAGCATTGGCCTGTAAACTTTGTTTTCTTAAATAGAAATGATCATGAGAGACATTATTAACTTCAATCATATAATCCGTGTGTGTAGAAGCTACAGCTTTAACTGTATTGTGATTATTTAAAGGATTTAATCCTTCAGTAATGCGATAAGCATTAATAAGCTCCATAATTTCAATCTCTATGGATTTGGCTTGAGGGGCCACTGGAATTTCAATTGAATTTAACGCTTCATCATCGGTAGTGTCTTTTGCACAAGAAGTGAAACTAAAAAGGGCAACAATAGCCAAAATTGGCAAGAGTCTAGCTGCATTCATAATGTAGGGTCTTTAGATTTGGGACTACTAAATTAACCGTACAGCTAAGCTAGACTGTTAAGAAAATGTTAAAATCGATAAACGACATACGGTTTATCGGTTTTTAATGTAAATCATCGATGAAATACACTTTAAAAAACAAAAAAACGACATTTAAACCTGTGATTATTGTATTTCATCGGCAATTAAACCCAGTCTGTTTGCTGTGAATTTTAGCTTTACAAAATCGGCTAAATAACTACAATCAGTATCACAATCGTTTTAAGGAGCTAGACGTTCCATTTTCCAATTATAATCCTCTCGAAGTTGATATCGGATTCTATCGTGTAGTCTATTGGGTCTACCCTGCCAAAATTCAAGCTCTACGGGTTTAATAATAAACCCGCCCCAATACTGAGGTCGTTCAATCTCTACTCCTTCAAATTTAGCTTCAAGGTCTTTTAGTTTATTATCTAATTCTTGTCTATTTGCAATCACTTCGCTTTGATTAGAAACAACAGCTCCTAATTGACTCCCTCTTGGTCGCGATTCAAAATACCCATCACTAAGGTTTTCTGAAATCTTTTCAGCTTTACCCTTAATAATAATTTGTCGTTCTGCTGCATGCCAAAAGAACGATAAACAGACATTAGGATTCTCTGCAATAGCTTTACCTTTTTCACTGTTGTAATTGGTATAGAATATAAATCCTTCGTGTGTATATTTTTTAAGTAACACTACTCTACTTTTAGGGTAACCATCTAAGCCAATCGTTGAGATGGTCATAGCATTTGTTTCATCCACATTAAAATGCGTATCAACTTCTATAAACCAATCTCTAAATAACTCCATTGGGTTTTCGGATATCGTGTCTAATAATAGCTGCCCCTTTTCGTAAGATTTTCTATAATCACCTAAGTCTGTTTCCATTACGTTTTTATTTTAATTTTTCTTCTTCTATTATTTTTTACATCGCAATTTTCCCTATAAATTTAAGGATTAAAATACAAAAATGAAGTTTGAGGACAGTAAATATTCTACACAATTAAAGTACACAAAAGAAGAATTTTCATTTGGCACCATATACGTAACAGAACATTTTTTATTATCTGAATTTAACGAAGGTATACATGTGGATTATACTATTGCTAGCGAATTAATTTCTAGATTTAGTGAATTAATCTCTGCCAATACTAAAATAGGTTATATTGCCAATCGTTATAACTCATATTCTTTTGACCCACAACTTTGGGTTGATTTTAACAAAGACTATGATGTCTTTGTAGCTTCGGCCATTGTAACTTATTCTAATTTTAGTTACCTCAATGCTTCTTTAGAAAAGCAATTTTTTAATAAAAGTCTAAAACGCTGCAAAAGTTTAGAAGAAGCCATAGAATGGACTATGAATTTAGAAGAATTTAAGACTGATGTTAATCAAAATTAAATGTTTTACCATCTTTAGATAGTAGTACATTGTCGAACACCATTTTAGCTTCCGTTTTAAATGCTTCGTAACCATTGTAACGTGTTGAGTAATGTCCTAAGATTAAAGTTCCTACATTAGCTTTCTTAGCTATCGTAGCAGCTTGTTTAGCTGTACTATGTTTTGTAGGAATGCAAAGGGCTTCATTTTTCTCTAAAAATGTAGACTCATGATACAATACGGTACAGTTCTTTATAATTGGAATAATGTCTTCATTATAGATGGTATCACTACAAAAGGCATAACTTTTTGCAGGAATTGGATCTTTAGTCACTTTTGCATTACTAATTAAAACTCCATCTTCGTTTTCAACATCAACCCCTTGTTTTAACTTTCTGAAATAGGCCTTATCAATATTAGCTTCATTAACTAAATTAATATCTATTTTACGTTCATTTTCTTTCTCTTTAAATAGAAAGCCATTAGTGTAAATACGATGCTTTAAAGGAATCGTATGTACTTCAACTTTATCATCTTCATATATTAATTCGGACTCTTTTGAACGTAACTCATGAAAAATCAGAGGATAGTTTGTCCAACTTTCTGATAATTTCATTTGAAGCGTTATCACCTCTTTTAAGCCTTTAGGTGCATATATATGAAGTTCCGTTTCTCGTGTCAACAATCCAAAAGTGCTCACCAATCCTGTTAAACCTAAATAATGGTCACCATGAAGATGCGAGATAAAAATATGCTTAATCCTTGAAAACTTTACCTTATTTTTTCTCAGTTGCACTTGTGTCCCCTCTCCGCAATCAATCAAAAACATATGGTTATTAATCTCTAAAACTTGTGCAGTTGGATTGATGTTAATACTTGGAGTGGCACTATGGCAGCCGAGAATGGTTAATTTCATTAATTATTTTTTGTGAAGTTCTTAAACTGCTAAATCGTTAGTTGTTAACGATGAACATCTTAAAAACCAACACTATTATTACAATTCTAAATCGCGTTCAATATCTTCCATTTCGATTATATCATAAGCTTCTTGTAGTGTTGGCACCACAACTATTTCATCTGGCATTTGCTCCAAATCTACATTTTCAGATACAATAACAAAACTCTTTTTATCTCCCCTATGATTATTACTCAATCGTAAAAACTCAATTATATCTTCTAATGAAACCTTATCTAAACTCGTTAAATTTACGATAAGGTGATCATTTTTATAAGTTTCATAAGCTTGTTCAATATTTTGAACTAACGTTTTTACAGCTGCTGCTTCTTGTGTAATTATGGTAATGTTACCGTCTCTATCTATTATCATAATTTATTGTTTTATTTTAGACGCTAAAAGATAAATCACGGCCATCCTAACCGCTACTCCATTTTCTACTTGATTTAAAATTATAGCTTGTTTAGAATCTGCAACATCACTTGTAATTTCTACTCCCCGGTTTATTGGTCCAGGGTGCATAATCACAATCTCTTTATCTAAGCTGTCTAATAGTTCTTTATTAACTCCAAATTGTTGTGTATATTCTCTTGTAGAAGGAAAATAACTAATATCCATACGCTCATTCTGTACGCGTAGCATATTAGCAACATCGCACCACTCCAACGCTTTTTTAAGATTGGTTTCTACTTTAACCCCTAAATCTTTAATATATTTTGGAAGCAAAGTTTTAGGTCCACACACCATAACATTAGCTCCTTGTAATTGTAAGGCATAAATATTTGAAAGGGCAACACGACTGTGTAAAATATCACCAACAATAACGACGTTCTTCCCTTTAACGCTTCCTAATTTCTCTCGAATTGAATACGAATCTAACAAAGCTTGTGTAGGATGCTCATGTGCTCCATCTCCTGCATTAATAATACTAGCGTTAACATGTTTTGAAAGAAAGACACCAGCTCCAGGATTGGGATGGCGCATAACCACCATATCCACTTTCATTGAAAGTATATTATTAACCGTATCTATAAGCGTTTCTCCTTTTTTAACTGAAGATTGCGAAGCTGAAAAATTAATCACATCTGCCGACAATCGTTTTTCGGCCAACTCAAAAGACAATTTTGTTCGTGTTGAATTTTCAAAAAATAAATTGGCAATAGTAATATCTCTAAGTGATGGTACTTTTTTAATAGGTCTATTTATAACCTCTTTAAACTGATCTGCAGTTTCAAAAATAAGGTCGATATCTCCTTTAGTGAGATACTTTATTCCTAATAAGTGATTGACACTTAATTCGCTCATTTTGTTTTGCTTTATTTAGCTTTTGGCTATTAGCTTTTGGCCTTTAGCGCTTCATTTTTAGTTTTCAACTTCGATTTCAAGTTCGAGTTCATCTTCTTACTTATCTACCAAATAAACAGCATCTTCTCCTTCATTTTCAACCCATTTCACTATGACTTTCTGATTATCGATAGCATCGACTTGACGTCCTCTGTAATTAGGTTGAATTGGTAAATGTCTGCTAAATCGTCTATCGATTAAGGTTAATAACTGAATATCTTTGGGCCTACCAAAAGATTGAATCGCTGTTAATGCCGACCTAATACTTCGTCCTGTATATAAAACATCATCAATAAAGACGACATTTTTATCTTCGACTATAAAATCTATTTTGGTTGTGTTAGCTTCTAGTGGTTTGTCTCCTCTTCTAAAATCGTCTCTAAAAAACGTGATATCTAAATGTCCTAATTGAATATTCTTAATCTTATAATCGTCAGTGAGTAGCTGTGCTAAACGATCTGCTAAAAATTTTCCTCGAGGTTGAAGACCAATTAATACCGTTTCAGAAAAATCATCATGATTTTCAATGAGTTGACAAGCCAATCTATGAAGGGTAATATTGACTTCTTTAGAGTTAAGTAGTACTTTCTGACTCATATCGTTTCCAAACGTTGTTGGCTTACAAAGTTAGGATAAATTATTTTGTTGGCAATGCTTTTTTCTTGCAAAGGCAGTGTACTGAGTAGATAACCAAACCATGGCATAAAAAAGCCTCCCGAAAAATCGAGAGGCTTTAAATTATAGATTAATGAGATTCCTTTTTTCAAAGGAATTGGGATTATTTCTTCCCGTCCATTTTATCTTTAAGCGCTTGTAAAGCATCATTTGCATCACCTAAAGTTGGTTTAGCTTCAGCCGCTTGAGCTTCCTGTTTTCTAACAGCTTGCTTAACGATTTTAGCTTCTTCTTCTCTAAATACTGCTGTATGAGATGCTACAACACGTTTGAATTCTTTGTTAAATTCAATGATTTTGAATTCTGCTTCTTCACCTTTAGCAAGTTTAGAACCATCTTCTTTCTCTAAGTGACGTGCTGGTACAAAGGCAATGATATCTTCGTTAAAATCAATTGTTGCTCCTTTATCTACCATCTCTGTGATAGCTGCTTTATGTACTGTATCTAAAGCGAACTCAGTTTCGTACTTATCCCAAGGGTTTTCAGTAGTTTGTTTATGACCTAAAGATAATTTACGTCCATCTACATCTAACTCTAATACAACGACATCTAAAGTATCACCTACGTTACAGAACTCAGATGGATGCTTAATTTTCTTAGTCCAAGATAAATCTGAGATATAAATTAATCCGTCGATACCTTCTTCTAATTCAACAAAAACACCAAAGTTTGTAAAGTTACGTACAATACCTGTGTGCTTAGAACCTACAGGATACTTAGTAGTAATATCAGTCCATGGATCTGGTGTTAATTGCTTAATACCAAGAGACATTTTTCTGTCTTCTCTATCTAAAGTTAAGATAACCGCATCGATTTCATCTCCAACAGACACAAAATCTTGAGCAGAACGTAAATGCGTAGACCAAGACATTTCACTTACGTGAACTAATCCTTCTACACCTTCTTCAACTTCAACAAAAGCACCGTAATCAGCGATAACTACGACTTTACCTTTTACTTTATCTCCTACTTTTACATCTTCACCTAAAGCTTCCCAAGGGTGCTTAGATAATTGTTTAAGACCTAATTGGATTCTTGATTTGTTTTCATCAAAATCAAGGATTACAACATTTAATTTCTGATCTAACTCAACAATCTCATTTGGATGGTTGATACGAGACCAAGATAAATCTGTAATATGAACTAAACCATCTACACCACCTAAATCGATAAACACACCATAAGAAGTAATATTTTTTACAATACCTTCTAAGACTTGTCCTTTTTCTAGTTGACCAATGATTTCTTTCTTTTGTTCTTCAATATCAGCTTCGATTAACGCTTTATGAGACACCACTATGTTTTTGAATTCGTGATTGATTTTCACAACTTTAAATTCCATAGTTTTGTTTACATACTGATCGTAATCTCTAATAGGCTTCACATCGATTTGAGAACCTGGCAAGAATGCTTCTATACCAAATACGTCAACGATCATACCACCTTTAGTTCTGCATTTTACAAAACCGTTTACAATTTCACCTGTATCGTGTGCGTTATTAACACGTTCCCATGCTTTAATTACACGCGCTTTTCTGTGAGATAATACTAATTGACCAGTTGCATCTTCACGCACATCAATTAATACTTCAACTTTATCACCTACTGCTAAGTTTGGGTTGTAACGAAATTCGTTAAGTGAAATTACACCTTCCGATTTTGCGTTAATATCAATAATTGCATCACGATCTGTGATAGTGATTACAGTACCTTCTACAACTTCGTCATCTAAAGTGTCAACGAAATTTTCTGATACTAGTTTTTCAAATTCTTCTAATTTAGTATCCGCTACTTGCTCAATTCCTTCTTCGTAATTGTGCCAATCGAATTCTTTTAAGAATTTTTCTGGGTTTGCTTGAGCTTCAGAGATTACTGGAGCTGCTGCTTGAGTTGCTTCAGTTGCTTCAACTTCAGCTTGGTTTGTTTCTTTTTCAGACATTTGTGCTGAATAAAAATTTGTATTCTGTATCTTTTGAAAGATTAGCGAAAAATTTACAGAAGTTATTAATTATGATTTTTCTTATTCCTTTTCTACTTTTCTTAACATCGCTAAAAAGGAGTGCAAAAGTACTATATATTATTCTGAAAACCAAACACTAAATAATGTGACTTTATATTAATGGATGTGTCTTATAAAATAGGATATCGATTTGATGCTTAGAACACTAACAATTGGCATATAAATTTGGTATCTTTACAAAGAGTATTAATTTTTAAAAATATAAAAAAATGGTTAGAGCTAAATATCAAGATGTATTAGATTTAGGAGAACAATTAAACATTCAAGACGGAAATGTTACTGAAGAGAATGGAGTATTAAAAGTTGTAGGAACTGCCGCAACACAATACGAAAAAAACTTACTTTGGGATAAAATAAAAGCAACTGGAGGTGACAATCCTTCAGATATAATGGCTGACATTAAAGTTGCCGATGACACCATTTACGCAAGACATACGGTGGCTTCTGGTGAAACATTAGGGAAAATTGCAAAACACTATTATGGTGATGCCATGAAGTACAAAGATATCTTTGCTGCCAATTCTGATATTTTAAAGAACCCTGATATGATTCATCCTGATCAAGAATTAATTATTCCTAATCTTTAATTAGGATATTTTTTATTATCTTTGATGTAACAAAGAGTGACTTCTTAATTACATCAAAAGACTTCTAAAAATTATTAAAGCGATAAACATAATGTTTATCGCTTTTTTATAGTTATTATTTTAAACTCGTAAGGCTACGATATAAGATCTTTAGCCCAACCAACAATAGTATCCAACTGCTCCTCTAGCGTCAAATTAGAGTTATCAATTTCAATAGCATCCTCTGCTTTTACTAAAGGGGAATCTTCTCGTGTAGAATCGATATGATCTCTTGTGGTTACATTTTCTAAGACATCTTCATAACTCAATTCGTGACCACGATCTAGCAATTCTTTGTAACGACGCTTGGCTCTTGTTTCGGCAGAAGCGGTCATAAATATTTTTAATTCTGCCTCAGGAAAAACTACAGTACCTATATCACGTCCATCCATAACAATGCCTTTATCTTTTCCCATAAGCTGCTGTTGCTCCACTAACTTTCGTCTAACTTCAGATAAAGTAGCTACAGGACTCACAAATTTTGAAACTTTAAGTGTTCTAATTGCCGCTTCTATGTTTTTACCATTTAAATAAACTTCAGCAAAACCTGCCAATTTATTAAACTTAAACGTAATTGTAATATCGTCTAAATGATTTATTAATTGGTCTTCTTTAAAAAAACCATCACCTATAAATTGGTTTTCCAAAGCAAAATAAGTCACAGCTCTATACATTGCTCCTGTATCTACATAAATATAGTTTAGCTTTTTAGCTAGCCGTTTAGCAACTGTACTTTTTCCTGTGGATGAAAATCCGTCTATAGCAATAATAATTTTATTCAATGTTGTCTTATTTAATTTACCTTCTTCGGCCATCTAAATCAATTTGAAGTCCGAAAAAACTAGTATTAGAAGCTCCTGTATACCTTGCATGCGTATAACTAAAACGCATTTTGTTTAATTTAATTCCAATACCGACAGAAAGTCCTGAAAAATTTCTTTGATCAACAATTCGTAATTCCTCTGCGCGTCTAAAGTTGTAACCTAATCTAACATTAAAACCTCCTTCTGGAAATAATTCTGCTCCCAAAATTAAATGTCGTAAGCCCTTATTTAAAAAGCCTACTTTTTCTTCTGTTTGGTTACCATCTAAATCGGTTGTTGCTCTAGCTGGATTGGACACTGCTATTGGCCATTTTTGTAGATTCTCTAACGTTAAATGCCAACGTAACGGCACATTTTCTAGCGTTTGTGACATTCCAAAATTAATTTCGAAAGGTAATGGTTCGTTTTGACCAGCGTAAGTTGTAAACTGTGTTCCTATATTTCTTATGGTTAATGCCGCATGAAAATCGAGTTTTTCATTAATATACATAGCGCCAAAATCTACCGCACCTCCAATAGAATTATATTGTTCTAATGCTGATGTAATCATCTTAACATTAGCACCAACATAAAAATCTGTATATGGAATATGATAATTATAACCTGCAGATATTGCGGTTTCATTACCATTAAAAGTCCCTGTAGAATTCCCATTAACATCATAACCATCAAAACTACCGTAATTAATGTAGGTAACACCAAAGTGAAAGGTTTGTACATGTCTATCCCAAGTATAAGCATAAGCCGCTGTACCATAACTAACACCACCTAAATAATTGGAATAATTGACAGCCAATTGATTACTCATTTGGTAATTAATAGAAGCAGGATTATAAAGAGCTTCCGTAACATCATGATCAAAGTTGGTAATAATCTTTCCACCCAAAGCTGCTTGTCTTGGAGACGACACCAAATTGAGAAATTGATACGTTGCCTCACCTCCCAATTGCGCAAACATTGGCAGAGACAAAAGCATTAAAAATAAGGTGGTAATCCTTTTAATCATAGATTTTGCAAAATAACTAAATCTATCTTAAAACGATGATATGATTTTTTTATTTTTTGAGTGTGGTTCTTTTCTATTTTAATTGCACCTTTTGACCAATTTTAATAACATCACTCTTTAAGCCATTGATGTCTTTAAGTGCTTTTACTGTTGTACCGTTTTCTTTCGCAATTCGGTATAAGTTATCTCCTTTTTTAACAACCCATACTAATGTATGTTCTTTCTCACTCATATTATCAAAATTACGGACTCTTAATTTTTGTCCTGCAGTTATAAGTGTGGTTTCTAAATTATTAGCTTTTTTTAATTCACCTAAAGTTGTCTTATACTTTACTGATAGTTTAAATAAATTATCTCCTTCTTTTACCATATGAAAATCAGAATCATTATCAGCCTCTAGATTTGTAGGTATTGATACATTAATAACGCTACGATTTGTCTCCAAAATCAATGTTGTTTCAACCGAATCTCTTGGGGTTTCAACCGTCTTATCTTCTAATTGCACAAGGGAAATTTCACCGGTGAGTATATTCAATCTTGCTGGCTTTCCATCTAATATAACATTTTTAAATTTTACTTCGTCTTGAGCACAAATACTCATTAACGAAGTAAAACTTATTAAAAATGTCAATATTAGTTTAAAGCTTTTTAGCATTCTGTACCTTCTGTTTTGTAAGCGCTAGTTTTAAAACATCGCTCATATCCTTAACATAGTGAAATGTTAAACCTTTTAAATATTCGGGTTTAATTTCTTCAATATCTCTTCGGTTATCTTCACAAAGTAAAATCTCTTTAATACGAGCACGTTTGGCTGCTAAGATTTTTTCTTTAATACCACCAACTGGTAATACTTTACCTCTTAACGTAATTTCACCTGTCATTGCCAAGCTCTTTTTAACTTTACGTTGTGTAAACAAAGATACTAAAGAAGTTAACATAGTAACTCCTGCACTTGGACCATCTTTTGGAGTTGCTCCTTCCGGCACATGAATGTGAACATTATACTTACTAAAAACCTCTGGATCAATACCAAATTCATCTGCATTAGCCTTGATATATTCCATAGCAATGGTTGCAGACTCCTTCATTACTTTACCTAAGTTTCCTGTAATAGATAAGGTTCCTTTTCCTTTAGATAAAATAGATTCAATAAAGAGAATATCACCACCTACGCTTGTCCACGCCAATCCTGTTACCACACCTGCAACATCATTGTTTTCGTATTTATCGCGCTCCATTCTTGGGCTTCCTAGAATTTCAATAACATCTTCATTGGTAACCTTAATGTTATACGCTTCTTCCATTGCAATATTTTTTGCGGCATAACGCACCATTTTTGCAATTTGTTTTTCTAAGCCTCTCACACCAGATTCACGCGTATAGCCTTCAACTATTTTTTCGAGTTGTGGCTTTGCTATCTTTAAAGCTTTATCATCTAAACCATGCTCTTTTAACTGCTTTGGCAGTAAATGACGCTTAGCTATCTCTACTTTTTCTTCAATAGTATACCCTGTTACATTAATAATCTCCATACGATCTCGTAATGCTGGCTGAATCGTGTTCAAACTATTAGCCGTCGCAATAAACATTACTTTAGATAAATCATATCCCATTTCTAAGAAATTATCATAAAACTCATTGTTTTGCTCAGGATCTAACACTTCTAACATGGCAGAAGACGGATCACCTTGATGACCAGTAGACAATTTATCTATTTCATCTAACACAAACACAGGGTTAGACGTTTGTGCTTTCTTTAAACTCTGAATAATTCGTCCTGGCATAGCACCAATATAGGTTTTTCTATGACCACGGATTTCAGCTTCATCACGTAAACCACCTAATGAAATACGCACATACTCTCGCCCTAAAGCTTCGGCAACAGACTTTCCTAAAGAGGTCTTACCAACACCTGGAGGTCCATATAAACAAAGAATTGGTGACTTCATGTCATTTCTAAGCTTTAAAACAGCCAAATACTCAATAATTCGTTTTTTTACATCTTCTAATCCAAAGTGGTCACGATCTAAAATTTTCTGTGCTCGTTTTAAATCGAATTTATCCTTGCTAAACTCATTCCAAGGCAAATCTAAAAACAGATCTAAGTAATTACGTTGAATAGAATACTCAGCAACCTGAGGATTCATACGTTGCATTTTTGCTAATTCTTTATCAAAATGCTCTTTTACTTTAGCGTCCCATTTTTTATTCTTAGCACGCGCTTTCATGTCTTCAATTTCTTCACCAGAAGACACTCCTCCACCCAATTCTTCTTGAATGGTTTTCATTTGTTGATGTAAGAAATATTCGCGTTGCTGTTGGTTCATATCACTCTGAACCTTAGATTGAATATCATTTTTAAGCTCTAACTTTTGAAATTCGAGATTCATGAATTTCAATGTTTGAAGCGCACGGTCTTTAAGATCATTGATCTTTAATAGCTCTTGCTTCTCCTCTACATTTAGATTCATGTTAGAGGACACAAAGTTGACTAAGAACGAATCACTTTCAATATTTTTAATCGCAAAGCTAGCTTCAGACGGAATACTCGGACTTTCCTTAATGATGTCTAACGACAAATCTTTGATAGAATCAATAATTGCTCTGAACTCTTCATTCGTTTTTTCTGGTTTTACTTCAGGAATATCAGAAATTGTTGCCTTCAAATAAGGCTTTTCAACAATGACTTCATTAATAACAAAACGCTTTTTACCTTGTATGATAACGGTAGTGTTACCATCAGGCATTTTTAAAACTTTTAAGATTCGAGCAACAGTACCTGTTTTATAAATGTCTTTTGCCGTAGGATTTTCAACCGCTTCATCCTTTTGCGAAACCACACCAATTACTTTTCCACCATTATTAGCATCATTGATTAATTTGATCGATGCATCTCTACCTGCTGTTATCGGAATGACAACACCTGGAAATAAAACGGTATTTCGCAACGGTAAAATTGGTAACGATTCTGGTAACGATTCGTTATTTATTAACTCTTCATCTTCTGGTGTCATTAACGGAATTAATTCTGAATTCCCATCAAAATCCTGAAATGACAGATTGTCTAAATTTAAAAAATTTGATTTTCCCATATATATTTTCTAGCCATTCTGTCATTATTACAAACAGAACAACATTATTTTAAATGTATTAAAAATTAACTTCATATTGAATATCAAAGCATTACAAGATATTCAAAGTTATTCACACTACAGTAATTTCAATTGTTATGCCATTACCTTTATAACGCCATATTTTTTTTTCATTTTAACTGTAACAAAAAATAAAAGTAGTTCTCTATAAATAAAAGCAATTGTTTTTTTGACATCAACCAATCAAAATATCGAACAGTTATTGCAGCTTTGTCAATCTGGAAACCAACGTGCACAGTTGGAAATTTACAACAGATATAACAAAGCCATGTACAACACAGCCTTTAGAATTGTAAAAAACTCTTTTAAAGCTGAGGACATTATGCAAGAGTCTTTTTTAACCGCTTTTACAAAATTGAACACGCTACAAGACACCAATTTATTTGGCGCATGGTTAAAACGTATTGTTGTAAATAACAGTATTGGGTATTATAACAAAGCGGTTAAACAAAATGAAGTGCCTTTAGATAGTGTTATCTATAAAGCTGAAGCTGATAATGGCATTAACGACAATGAGCAGACTAACGAAAAAGTAAAACGGATTTTAGACGCTATGAAAACCCTAAAACCTAATTATAATTTGGGCTTATCATTGCATTTAATTGAAGGCTATGATTATGAAGAAATCTGTGAGATCATGAATATCTCTTATGCGAATTGTAGAACTTTAATATCGAGAGCAAAAGAAAGTTTGCGAAAAAAATTATTATTAAATTAATTATGAAAGACAATAAATTAGAAGGCTTATTTGATGATTTGAAAGGTGAATTTAATATTGAAACACCCAACAAAAACCATGAGCAACGTTTTTTAGACAAATTGAACGCTCAGGACAGGGCTGCAACCGAAACAAAAAAAACAATCTGGCATTAACTGGAAACCTTTTTTAGCCATTGCCGCCTCTATAATGATTTGTTTAGGACTTTTTACAACATTGCAACAACAGCCTGAATATTTAGACTTAGCAAGTGTATCCCCTGAAATGTCTGAGACCCAAGACTTTTTTACAGTCACCATAGAAAACGAATTAAAGAAACTTAATAAGGAACGTTCCCCATTAACAGAACAAATAATTAATGATGCATTAGTCCAAATTCAACTTTTAGAAACCGATTACAAAAAATTAAAAACAGATTTAACCGAAAGCGGAAAAAACCAACGTGTTATTTATGCGATGATCTCTAACTTTCAAACTAGAATAGACATTCTAAACACCGTATTAGAACAAATTGAAATCGTTAAACAATTTAAATCCAATTCAAAATGAAAATATTTTATAACATATGCTTTCTTTTATTACTGATGCCAACCTTTATTTTGGCCTCAAATGAGACACCAAAAGCCGCAAAACATGAAAAACAGAAAACTATAGAAAAATCCTTTAATGTAAATGCTGACGCTACATTTAATATTACCAATCGTTATGGGAATATTGATATCATTACATGGAATGAAAATCGTATTGATATCCAAGTCATCATAAAAGTAGAAGGTAATAATCAAAGTAAGGTAAACGAAAAATTGAACGAATTAGATGTCGCTTTTCAATCTGCACCTCATAAAGTTTCAGCAATTACAGCAATTGATGGTAATAGTTGGGATACCTCATGGTGGAATAAAAAATTGGGCAATAATGTAAAAATTGAAGTTAATTACGTGGTTAAAATGCCTATAACAAACAATGTTAGGTTATTTAACGATTATGGCTATATAAATTTAGACAAGCTCGAAGGCAACGCCTATATAAAATGTGATTATGGAAAAGTAACCACTAAAGAACTCATGGGTAAATCTAATTCACTTCACTTAGACTACACTAGAAACAGTTATTTTGAATATATAAACAACGGAACCATTGAAGCCGATTATAGCGAATTTACCGTGGCAAAAGCTAAAGATTTAAACTTAGAAGCAGATTATACAACTTCCGTAATTGAAATCGCAGAAAATGTTGTTTATGAATGTGAGTATGGGTCTCTTAAAATAAACAGCATTAACAATTTAGACGGAAAAGGAGACTATTTATCTTTAAGACTTGGCACCATTTATAAAACAGCAAAAATAAGAGCCGATTATGGTTCTATAAAAATTGACCGCTTAACTCCAAACACTAAAACATTAGATATTGATACTGAATTTGTTGGGATTACTATCGGAATTGATAGTGATTACAATTTCGATTTTAATATCGATATTGACTTTGGGTCGCTAAGAGAATCTGATGGTTTCAATTTTACAGAAAAAAACACAGACAACTTTGGAAAGAAATACATTGGATATCACGGCACTCCAAATTCTAACAATTCAGTACTCATAAAATCTGAATATGGCAGCATTACTTTTAAAAACAATTAAGAAAAACAATCAAATATTAAATCAATCAAAATTAAACACTCATGAAACTATTAAAATCAATTACAATCTTAACGCTTCTTTTAAGTACTACATCAGCTTCTGCCCAATGGGGAAAATTTAAAAAGATTAAAGGAAATGGAAACATGACTACAACAACCGTTTCTACAGACTCTTATGACGACATTAAAGCCTCTGGTTCTATGGACTTTAAACTGGTTAAAGGTACAGAAGGCGAAATTTTAATTAAAGGAGATTCTAATTTAATAGCGTATATAATTACAGAAGTTAAAGGTAATTCGCTTCATGTTAAAATTAAAGACGGGTATAATTTAAAACCTAGCGAAACTATCCTTATCACTATACCTTATGAATCTATTAGTTCTTTGTCGTTAGCTGGTTCTGGTGATGTTGAAAATTCTGGCACGATAAAAGCTGACAAATTTAAAGTGTCTTTAGCCGGTTCTGGAGATATCGATTTAAATATTGAAGCGCACGCCCTAGAAAGCAATATTGCGGGCTCAGGAGATATCTCGCTTAAAGGCATAACCCATAATCTAACAACTATTGTAACCGGTTCTGGTGACTTTGATGGGAAGGCTTTAAAAAGCACCAACGTAAACGCTAAAATTGCGGGTTCTGGAGATATCAATGTTGTTTGTAACGGTGAACTCAATGTAGCAATAGCAGGCTCTGGTGATTTAAAATATTCAGGAAAACCCACAAAAAAGAATACGAATATCTCAGGATCTGGTAGTATAAGCCATTAAGTCTTATAATGACATATAAGACAGAAAAGGATACGTGTTTACTTATCCTTTTTTTATGCAATCTTATACCTCATCTTTTTATCCGACAACGACTATAACTTAGTATACACATAAGTGACACGCTCTGAAATATCAGCACCACCTTCTACAGTACTTGTTGCAAAAAAGCCATCATTTAAAGCTACAAAAAGCGAATTACCATTTCTAAAATAGTTAATTGACGTTCCATCGGACATTATGATATTAACTGTATTACCGAATTGGGACCACGTAAATGCATTATCTTCACTAATTTCAATACAGGTTACAGAAAAATCAACATCTGTACTAGAGCCTTCAACTGGAGTATAAGTTATATCTGCTTTAGATCTTAAAAAGAACGTACCCGTACCATTCGGATTAAAGGTTAACGTTTCATTATTATAGCAATCTATTTCATCCAAATAAAACCCCGTCTCAACTCCATCATTATTAATATCTCTAAATAAATCGGTGTTCCAATTCACCAATTTCCAAGTTCCTATGGTCTCTACAGTTGCTATTTGACAATCACCTAAACTTTCAATAATGCCTAATAATGTGCCATCATCACCACATACATCTATTTGATATAGTAAAGCATTTTTATATGCTATACATAATTCTTCAAAAGTACTATTGGTTGCTGACGTAAAGACAAGTTGTGCAAATTGTGTAGCTGCAATAGCTTCATCACAAAGCTCATTAGACATTGAACAATCTCCTAAACCATCTATAATAAGTTGTAAAACATTATTATCATCTCCACAAACATCTATCTGATGCTGTAAGGCCTCTATATATGCCTGGCAAAAAAGACTAAAATTATTGTCGGTGGCTGTGTTGTAATTCGCTAAAGCATCAGCTGAAGATTGGATTGCTAAAGCACAAGAATTATCATTAATTATAAATTCACCTTCGTAAGGCTCATTATCACAATTGAACAGCAGCATAAATACTATAAGCGAATATAGTACTGGAATTTTATTTATCATAGCGTGATAAATTTACGCTTTATTTTCCAATTGAGTTTTTGGAACCCTAAACAAGAGTATAATTCCTGCTACAAAAAAGATAACTAAAAACAAAATCGCATTTCTTATACTTCCAGTAATTTGGTCTATAGTCGCAAAAATGACCATTCCAATAACAATTCCTATTTTTTCTGCGACATCATAAAAACTGAAATACGAGGTGGTATCTTCCGTTTCTGGTAAAAACTTAGAATATGTAGATCTTGCTAAAGCTTGCACTCCCCCCATAACTAAGCCTACAAAACCCGCTGCTATATAAAATTGAAATGGGGTTTCCATAAAATAAGCATAAAAACAAAGTGCCATCCAAAAGAAATTAATAACGATCAGTGTTTTAATATTTCCAAATTTTGACGAAGCATAGGAGGTTATGAGCGCACCTACAATTGCCACCAATTGAATCACTAAGATACTGACAATAAGACCAAAGGTTTTAGCTTCAGAATCTCCCCAAGCAATTTCTTCTTCTCCAAAATAAACAGCCACCAACATTATGGTTTGAACTGCCATACTAAACACAAAAAAAGCAACTAAGTAGCGTTTTAATCTTAGGTTTTCGTTTAATTGAAGCCAAACTTGCTTCAACTCCTTTATCCCATTGAAGACAACATCTTTTGTGACTTTACCTCCTTTTTTAACACCCTTAGGGAGCACATAAAATGTATACTGACTAAATAAGATCCACCATAAACCTACCATTATAAAAGAATACCGCATTCCTACTTGTGCGGCAGTTTCTATTACTATTCCATCTTCACCGATATTATCAGTGATAAGAAAAAAGTTTGGAAACATTACCATTGCTAAATTCAATACTAACAGTAAAACACTCCCTAAATATCCTAAACTAAAACCTTTAGCACTAACACTATCTTGCTGTTCTGGATAGGCAATATCTGGCAAATACGAATTATAAAACACTAAACTTCCCCAATAACCTATTAATCCCATAAAATAAAACAACAGACTTAAATGGATTCCATCTGGCTCTATACTAAACCAATACAAGCCAATACAACCTGCACCACCAACGTAACAAAAGAATTTCATAAAATTCTTTTTATTACCAACATAATCCGCAATACCAGAAAGAATGGGTGATGTAAATGCAACGACCAAAAAGGTAAACGCAGTGACATAAGTAATCAATGCTGTACTTTTAAAAACCATCCCAAAAGCAGTAACATTTTTTTCGACTTGAGATACAAATAATGCGGAATAAAATATTGGAAATATCGAGGATGCAATCGTTAAGGTATAAACTGAATTTGCCCAATCATAAAAGGCCCATGCGTTAAGAAGTTTTTTACTTCCTTTTTTAAGTTCACTCATAAATACACGTTAGTTAACTTTGTCTATTATTAAAATAATCACGTCTTATTATCTAATAATTAAATCATTATAAATAAAGCCGTTTAATAAAAAAAGCTGCTCAAATTGAGCAGCTTCTAAAGTAAACAAATATATTTATAATCTTAGTTTATTGGTCTAAATGATGTTATTCCAAATTTCTTAGCTTCCTCTTTTGCTTTAGGTGCTAATTCTTGTAAATTTTTAATTCGAGTATCATTACTTGGGTGTGTACTTAAAAATTCTGGAGGTGCTTCACCTCCACTAGCGGCTTTCATTCGTTTCCAAAGTTCTGCAGCTTCATCTGGATTATATCCTGCAATAGCCATAATAATTAACCCTACTTTATCTGCTTCAGTTTCATGAGCTCTACTGAATGGTAACATTCCAGCTACGTTAGAAACAATACCGAAAGACTGATTAAAAAGCCCTAATGATTGCTCATCATTAGATAATGCTAAATTACCTGCAAGCGCTAAACCTTGTTGTACCATACCAGCACTCATACGTTGTTGACCGTGGTTTGCAAGTGCGTGTACAACTTCGTGACTCATAATGGCTGCAACTGCCGTTTCATTTTCTGCAATTGGTAAAATTCCTGTATAAAAGGCTATTTTTCCACCAGGCATACACCATGCATTTACTTGATCTGATTCTATAAGCGTATATTCCCAGGCATAATCATCTAAATAGCCATGATTGCCATTTGCAACTAACCAACGCTCAGCAGCAGAAGCAATACGTTGTCCTACGCGTTTTATCATTTCAGCATCCGCAGTACCTGTAATCACTTTATTTTCTGACAATACTTCATTGTATTGCGCAAATGCTGCAGGAAAGAGTCTACTATTCTCTGTTCCTGGAAATGCCATTGTCTTTTTCCCTGTAAAAGGATTTGTTGCACACGAAGCCACAAAAGCAACAATTGAAAGACCACATATTAATTTATTAAATTTCATAGCTAATCATTTTGTTAAACATTACTAAAATACTAATATTTATTTTATACTAAATAGGACACAAAATTAAGTTAATGGTCACTATGAATTTACCTTAATTCCTTTTATATGTAACTCAGAAAAGTTCTTATCGACAACAATAGACTCTATACCATTTACTTTCAATATCTTATGAGCTATCTTTTCATTATCTAATTGTACCTCTACAATATCAAATGGTAAGCCGTGAAATTGAATATTAAAGGTCTCATATGGTGTAATGAATTTCCCTTCTTTATGCTGATTAATAATTAGTTCAGTAGATTTACCGGTAAGTTTAAAGTTTCTAAAACTATAACGTCCTTTGGTATAATCGAATCCATCATTAGCATCACTAAAAAGCTCACTTTCCTCCTTACCATTCTTGTAATAAACATCTAACGTAATTTCTGAAATTTCCTTTTCACCAACGTATTGTTGAATTGGAAATTTAGGAATAATAGCACCTTCTTTCACAAAAATTGGCATACTATCAATATCGGCATCGACCCACATTTCTTTCCCTCCTTTGATGATGTCATCGGTCCAAAAATTATACCAATTTCCCTGTGGAATATACATTCTTCGACCTTTAGCATTAGGCTCTAAAACAGGACAAGCTAATATTTGCTCACCAAAAATAAATTCGTCGGTTCTATAGTGCGTTTGCACATCAGCTTGATCATACAACACTAATGATTTTAGTATTGGTGTTCCATGATCTGTATAGTTCCAAAATGCAGTGTATAAATACGGTAATAATTGGTAACGAATTTCAATAAACTTTCTAACAATATCGGTTACATCTTCATCAAAAGCCCAAGGTTCTTGATCTCCATGATCTCCAGATGAATGCACTCTAAAGAAAGGATGAAAGATCCCTAATTGAATCCATCGTGTAAATAACTCTCCTTGTGGTTGCTCTGCAAACCCTCCAATATCACTACCTGCAAAAGAGAAACCAGACATTGCCATACGTTGTGCTTGTATATTTGCAATCCATAAATGCTCCCAAGTGGCGACATTATCACCTGTCCAAGTAGATGTATAACGTTGCGTCCCCGAATAAGCCGCACGTGTAATAACAAAAGGACGTTTAGGATAAGAATATTTTTTTAACCCTTGGTAGGTTGCTCTAGCCATCTGCATACCATAAATATTATGTGCTTTTCTATGGCTACATGGATTTCCATCATAATCATGGCGTACATCGTCTGGAAATGTTTTATTAGGCACTTCCATTACGGCTGGCTCATTCATATCGTTCCAAACACCTTTTATACCAATGTCTTCAATCAATTCTTTGAATAATCCAGACCACCATTCTCTTACTTCTGGGTTTGTGAAATCTGGAAAATAACATTCTCCAGGCCAAACTTTCCCCTTCATATAATCTCCATCAGCGCGTTTACAGAAGTAATCGTTTTCTAAAGCTTCCTCAAAAACAGAATACGCTTTATCAATTTTAATTCCTGGATCTATAATGGCAACCGTTTTAAATCCGTCATCCATTAATTCCTTTACCATACGTTTGGGATCAGGGAAATAGTCTTTATTCCAAGTAAAACAACGAAAGCCTTCCATATAATCGATGTCTAAATAAATAGCATCACAAGGAATCTTTAATTTTCTAAAAGTTGATGTAATCTCTTTTACTTTACGCTCTGGGTAATAACTCCACTTACATTGATGAAAACCTAAAGCCCAAAGCGGTGGTAAATGATGTGGCTTTCCGGTTAAATCGGTATAACTTTCTACAACATCCGTCATTTTAGGACCATAGAAAAAGTAATAATTCATTTCACCACCTTGTGCCCAGAAACTCGTAACATTTCTGCGTTCTTGAGCAAAATCAAAAGAAGTTCTAAATGTATTGTCAAAGAAAATCCCATAGGCTTTACCATGGTGTAAACCAGTATAAAATGGAATTGTTTTATATAAGGGATCGGTATCTTTTCCGTAAGCATAGGAATCGGTAACCCAATTATTATATCGTTTTCCTTTTAAATTTAAATGATTGGGTTTGTCACCAAGACCATAATAACTTTCACCATCGTTTGATGCTTTACTCATCTTAACAATGTTTCCACCATGCTCATAACTTTCTTCCCAATGAAACCCATTTTCATCTTCGTTAATAAGCATACCATCAATGGCATCGTAAATAGAGACTCGCATATCTTCCTTAGAAATCTCACATCTCAATTTTGAAGTAAGCACTTCAAAACAATCTTTTTTCTCTTCAATCTCTAGCTTATTATATCCTATACTGGCGTATTTGGTAATGGCATAAGAAAAATCATTATCAAAATTACCAACTGTGGTATATCTAAAACGAAGCAAACTATCTCTTACAACAGTTAACTCAAGAATCACATCATTATCTGCTATAAAATATAATTTATCAACATCTTTTTTAAAATCTATTATTTTTGAAGGAAATAAATTCCCTTTATTTTCTAATTCAGTATTTATAATCATAGGACAATATATTGGCGAAAATCACCCGCAAAAAAACGGAAAAAATCCATCTTTTGAAAGGTATAGCGCTGGTTATTGGTAATTGTTGTTAACTATATCGTTTTCGGCATACGCTTTTGCGATTATATGAATTTTAAAGCGATATTTAGCAGAATTCGCAAAGCATAAAGCGCCTTAAGATTTCTTACATTATCCCCTACTTACAAATCAAATAAAAATTACAAAACGAAGTTCATTTCACTGTTAATGCCTCCATTATGAGTGCCAATATTTGTTAATTTATTCGAAGCAAAAACCTTTCTGATTTAGTTTACCAGAAAGGCTCTAATAACAATTACTTCTTTGTGGTTTTATATTGCGTAGCGAAAAACAACCATTCCCAAAGGAGGAATATCGATTTCTACTGAATGATCTCTAAAATGCCATGCATCTGCCTTGGTCTTGACTATTTTATTTTTATATTGACCACTACCGAAGTATTTTTTTAAATCACTATTAAACACTTCTTTTAGTATTCCTTTTCTAGGAACACCAATTTTATAATTTTCTTTTGGAACTGGTGTCATATTACAAGCCACAATAAGATCGTCTTCTTCCTTATGTCCTTTTCTGATATAGGTAAACACAGAATTTTTAGAATCGCCATAATCAATCCACTCAAAACCTTCTACTGAAAATTGCTTTTCGTACAATGCTGGTTGTTTTCTATAAAGCGTATTCAAGTCTTTCATTAATTCTTGAACTCCTTTATGTGGACTATATTCTAACAAATGCCAATCGAGACTTTTCTCAAAATTCCACTCGCTACTCTGACCAAATTCAGCCCCTTGAAACAACAATTTAGTTCCTGGATGAGTAAACATATAACTATATAACAATCTTAAATTAGCAAAACGTTGCCATTCATCTCCTGGCATTTTACCTAAAATAGATTTTTTACCATATACAACTTCATCGTGACTTAAAGGCAACATAAAGTTTTCCGTGAACGCATAAGTCATTGAAAAGGTTAAATCATCTTGATGGAATTGTCTATATATTGGTTCTTTTGCAAAATATTGAAGTGTATCATGCATCCAACCCATCATCCATTTCATTCCAAAACCAAGTCCACCTATAAAAGTAGGTTTTGATACCATTGGAAACGCCGTAGATTCTTCAGCTATAGTTTGTACATCTGGAAATGAAGCATACACCGCTTCGTTCATTTCTCTTAAGAATGATATGGCTTCTAAATTTTCATTTCCACCATACATATTAGGCTCCCATTGTCCATCCTCTCTACTATAATCTAAAAAGAGCATTGAGGCCACAGCATCTACTCGCAAGCCATCAACATGGTACTGATCCATCCAAAAAATAGCATTACTAATTAAAAAGGACTTGACTTCATTTCGGCCATAATTAAAAATTAAACTCTTCCAATCGTTATGATAACCTCTTCTCGGATCGGGATGTTCATATAATGCGGTACCATCAAAACCACCAAGTCCATGTACATCTTCTGGAAAATGCGACGGTACCCAATCTAGAATAATTCCGATATCATTTTGATGAAATTTATCAACGAGGAATTTAAATTCTTCTGGATAGCCAAAACGTGATGTTGGCGCAAAATAACCTGTAACCTGATAGCCCCAAGAAGGATCATACGGAAACTCCATTATTGGCATAAGCTCTACATGTGTAAAATTCATGGCTTTGACATAGGTCACTAATTCGTCGGCCATTTCAACGTAAGACATAAAACGTCCTTCTTCAACTTTCCTTTTCCAAGACCCTAAATGCACTTCATAAACCGAAAATGGTGCCTCTAAAGCATTATGCTTTTTCCGCTTTTTCATCCATTTGCTATCTTTCCAAGTATATGGCTCATCCCAAACAATAGATGCTGTTTTAGGATTATGCTCTGCACGTCGAGCATAAGGATCTGCTTTTTCAGTTTCAATATCGTTATTACTACTCAGAATCTTATACTTATACTTGCTCCCTTTACCTGCATCGGGAATAAAGCCTTCCCAAATGCCACTAGAATCCCAGCGTACATTTAATTTATGCTCGCCTTCGGTCCAAAAATTAAAATCACCAATTACAGAAACCATTTTAGCCGAAGGAGCCCAAACCGCAAAATAAACGCCTTCTACTCCATCTAAGGTTGTAATATGAGACCCAAATTTTTCGTATAAACGATAGTGTTTTCCCGATTTAAAAAGAGCGATATCAAAATCCGTAAAACGACTATGTACTATTACATTTGCCATATATTAAAGTACAAATCCTTTAGTAATTATAGCGTCTTTCTTAATAACAACGATACCGTCTTTAACAATATATTCATTGGTTTCTGTATCTGCCAAATGCGCTCCTCCATTAATTCTTACATCATCACCAATCCGTACATTTTTATCAATAATGGTATTCTTAATAAAGCAGCGTTCTCCAATACCTAAAAGTATTTCTGTGTGTTTGTTATTAATATCTTCTAAAGACTCATAATCATCATTCCCCATCATATAAGTATTAATGATTGTAGAATCTTTACCTATTCTAGATCGAATTCCGATAACAGATTTCTCAATCTTAGCTGCATTTATTAAACAACCTTCGGCGATGACCGCTTTATGCAAAGCTGTACCTGTTATTTTTGAAGTTGGAAGAATTCTCGCATTGGTATAAGTACGCTGTTTAGAATCGTATAAGTTAAATTGCGGTAAATCATCCGTAAAACCAAGATTAGCCTCAAAAAATGAGTCTATATTTCCAATATCCGTCCAATACCCTTCATACTGATAACTCAAGGTTTTATGCTTATCGATAGACTGAGGAATAATTTCTTTACCAAAATCATTAGTTTCTGGATTATTCATTAAATCAATCAACAACTGTCTATTAAAGATATAAATTCCCATTGAAGCTAGGTGATTTCTCCCCTGTGCCTTCATCTCCTTACTTGTCTCAGACGTCCAATCTGGTAACAACTCAGCATCTGGTTTTTCAATAAATGACGTGACCACATTATTTTCATCTGTCTTAAGAATACCAAAGGAAGTAGCGTCTTTTTCATTAACTGGAATGGTTGCTATTGAGATTTCTGCATTGGCATCAACATGTGCCTGAATCATTGCATTAAAGTCCATTTGATACAATTGATCACCAGACAAAATTAAAGCATACTCAAATTTATGCGCTTTAATATGATGCATACTTTGTCTTACCGCATCTGCTGTGCCTTGAAACCAAGATTTACTTTCTGGTGTTTG
Source organism: Winogradskyella sp. PC D3.3 (assembly GCF_054366245.1). Classification (NCBI taxonomy): domain Bacteria; kingdom Pseudomonadati; phylum Bacteroidota; class Flavobacteriia; order Flavobacteriales; family Flavobacteriaceae; genus Winogradskyella; species Winogradskyella sp. PC D3.3. Next base: position 3,400,327 of record NZ_CM135962.1, read on the forward strand.
TTCTGCTGCTAATACATCTACAAACGCAGAACTAAAAAAACTAAAATGATAGGTGTTTTTTATATGTCTATTTAAGGATGCTGAATTAAACTGGGTTAACACATACATCCGTTTAATATCAGAATTAATACAATTAGATATAGGGATATCTACTAATCTATATTTTCCAGCTATTGGTACGGCAGGTTTAGAACGTTTTTCCGTTAATGGATATAATCGAGATCCTTGGCCTCCTCCTAGTATAATGGACAATACTTTATCGTTTATCATAGCTTTAGTTTAGTTTTAGTTTATTGAATTGTATAAGTTTATGTATGCTTTAGCTGAAACCTTCCAAGAATGATCAATGCTCATTATGTGTTTTCGGTTAGTTTTAAATTCCTTTTGTTGTTTGTAAAAATCTTTGCCTCTATGGATAGCCTCAACGATATCTTGAACAGATACGTCATTATGACAAATACCAAAACCATGGTCTATAATATCGACAACCGTATCTTTTAAGCCTCCAATACGACGCACCACTGGCACGGTTCCATATCTTAATGCATACATCTGGTTTAAGCCACAAGGCTCTACACGTGATGGCATTAACAAGAAATCGGCTCCTGCATAAATAATATGAGACAGTTTTTCATCATAACCAATAAATGCATTATAATTTCCGCTGTGCCTTGTTGTAAGCTCCAATAATTGGTGCTCTGTTTCTTTAGCACCAGATCCTAACACAATAACTGATATCTCTTTAGAACGCAAGGCATAATCAAGTGCAAATGGTAAAAGCTCTGCGCCTTTTTCTCCTACTAAACGTCCTATAAATGCAAATAGAGGCTTGCTTTTATCTAAATTAAATTCAGTACACAACCATTCTTTATTCGCCTTTTTTCCAGAGTCTACAGATGTTTTTTTATAATTTTTTATAATGTATTTATCGGTATCAGGATTCCAAACATCTGAATCTATACCATTTAATATACCTATTGCTTTAGAACTTTCATGAGACAATAGCGACTCAAGACCATTAGCATTAGATTTTAATTCTTCCATATAACTTGGTGAAACCGTAGTTACACGCCAAGCACACTTTATTGCGGCTGCTAATGGATTTATCATGCCATCCCACATTAATAAACCGACATTCTCAATATTAAATCTTGGCAACTTATACAAGTTATCATAAGGCATCCAACCTTGGTATTGTGCATTATGAATTGTCGTTATTGTAGGAATGGTATTTAAAGCCTCATACTTATAACATTCTTGAGTCATAAATGGCATTAACCCAGTATGGTGATCATGACAATGCAAATAATTGGGCTTCTCTTCTAAAGTTAGTATCCAATCTAGAGCTGCGATTTGAAACGCTAAAAAACGATCCGTATCATTTTCGGAATACACATAATCGGTATAAAGTAACTCTGCAACATCCACAAAGTAAATATCGAATTCTAAATCCGAGTCATCAACTTTTAAAATTTTAAACTTCACCTCATCATTCCCTAAGTTTAAATAGGCCTGATAAATGGACGTAAATTCATGAGTTTGTGTAAACTTATTATTATAAAATGGCATTATAACCGAACTATTAGCACCTATTTCGTTTTGGTACTTTGGCAAAGCTCCTACTACATCTGCTAAACCACCAACTTTGGCTATTGGATAACACTCGGCACTAACGTGCATAATTTTCATTGACATAGACTAATTAATTGTTAATGCTGTTAAATTTAACAATAAAAAAAATAAAGACAACCATAAAACAGTAATTGTTACCCAAAAATAACTTTACTCTATTACCGTAATTAATCAAATGTTAATACGACCTATAGAGCAAGCAAAAATTTGTAATTTTAAAATATGAAAAAGATCGCATTACTTACAATTATTGGTTTGTTTTTGAGCTGTAACAGTTCAGCTCAAAAAACAGAAACCAAAGCAAAAGAAACATTTACCGTGACTAAAACTGAGGCTGAATGGAAAGCGCTACTTAGCGACATACAATATCATGTTTTAAGAGAAGCTGGTACCGAAAGACCATTTTCAAGTCCTTTAAATAAAAACACAGAAAAAGGCACTTACCATTGTGCTGCTTGTAACACTCCTTTATTTAAGAGTGAACACAAGTTCGATTCAGGAACCGGTTGGCCAAGTTTTGATCGTGTTATAGAAGGCAACGTCTCCTTTGGAACAGATACTAAAATTGGTTACACTAGAGATGAAGAGCATTGCGCAACATGTGGTGGTCATTTAGGACATGTCTTTAGTGACGGCCCAAAAGAAACCACTGGAAAACGTCATTGTATAAACGGAGCCGCTTTAAAATTTGTAGCTTCCGAATAAGTTAATTTTAAATTTATTAAAAGCTAAATAGCGCTATTACATCTATCTATATCATAACATAGATTATCAGATACTATATCGCTATTTTTATAGAAACTAAATTCTATCTCATGGATCAGTCTTATTTACCTAGTGCTATTAAACAATTTGAATACTACAAATCTCTTGGAGACAAAACCATAGCACAACTGTCTTTTGATGAATTACAAAAGGAGTTTGCTAAAGATTCTAATTCGGTTGCTGTAATTATAAAACATCTTGTGGGCAATATGTTGAGTCGCTGGACCAACTTTTTAACTGAAGATGGTGAAAAAGAATGGAGAAAACGTGACGAAGAATTTATTGCTGATTTTAAGTCGAAAGCAGCTATTTTAACCGCTTGGAATAAAGGTTGGAATTGCCTATTTACGGCTATAAAACCTTTATCTCAAAATGATTTAGAACACATAATCTACATTCGAAATCAAGGCCATTCCGTAACTGAAGCCATCAATAGACAAATGATGCATTACGCCTACCATGTGGGGCAGATGGTATTTATTGGCAAATTGGTAAAGGGTGCGGACTGGGAATCGTTATCTATAGCCAAAGGACAGTCTAAATTTTACAACAACGATAAATTTCAACAAGATAAAATTCGCAAACATTTTACAGACGACCTATAGCTTTTACAGTACAAATCAGGACTATAAATGCTTAATTTCCACTAAAAAAAACACCACAATTGCAGTTGCCTTTTAGAATTTAGAATTTGGGTTTTGTAATTTCTAAATTGTTATTTGAATTTCATACTTTTGTAACTTCAAAAATTCAATTTAAAAACTTACTCATGAGTAAATACGATATTATAGTTTTAGGAAGTGGTCCAGGTGGTTATGTTGCTGCAATTCGCGCTTCACAATTAGGTTTTAAAACAGCCATTATTGAAAAAGAAAGCCTTGGAGGTATCTGCCTAAATTGGGGTTGTATCCCAACAAAAGCGCTTTTAAAATCTGCTCAGGTTTTTGAATACCTTAAACATGCTGACGATTACGGATTAAAAGTTTCTGATTACGATAAAGACTTTGATGCCGTTGTAAAACGTAGTCGTGGTGTTGCCGATGGTATGAGTAATGGCGTTAAATTCTTAATGAAGAAAAATAAGATTGACGTTATTGAAGGTTACGGAACACTTAAAACCGGAAAGAAAATTGACGTCGATGGTAAAGAATATTCTGCTGACCATATTATTATTGCTACAGGAGCACGTTCTCGCGAATTACCAAATTTACCTCAAGATGGTAAAAAAGTAATTGGTTACAGACAAGCGATGAGCTTAGAGAAACAACCTAAGAAAATGATTGTGGTTGGTTCTGGTGCTATTGGTGTTGAGTTTGCTTATTTCTATAACGCTATGGGTACTGAAGTAACGATAGTAGAATATTTAGATAAAATTGTACCTGTTGAAGATAATGACGTTTCTAAACAATTAGAACGTAGCTTTAAGAAAAGTGGTATCAAGATAATGACCTCGGCTGAAGTGACTTCTGTTGATACTTCTGGTACTGGTGTAAAAGCCACTGTAAAAACTAAAAAAGGAGAAGAAGTACTAGAAGCTGATATTTTATTATCAGCTGTTGGTATTAAATCTAACATTGAAAATATCGGTTTAGAAGATGTTGGTATCGCTGTTGATAGAGACAAAATCTTAGTTAACGATTTTTACCAAACTAACATTCCTGGTTATTATGCTATTGGTGATGTTACTCCTGGACAAGCCTTAGCACACGTTGCTTCTGCTGAAGCTATACTTTGTGTAGAAAAAATTGCAGGACAACATGTTGAAGCTTTAGATTACGGAAATATTCCAGGTTGTACGTATTGTACTCCTGAAATTGCATCTGTAGGTTTAACAGAAGAACAAGCCAAAGCAAAAGGTTTAGATATCAAAATTGGTAAATTTCCTTTCTCTGCATCTGGTAAAGCAAGTGCAGGTGGAAACAAAGACGGTTTTGTTAAAGTCATTTTTGATGCCAAATATGGCGAATGGTTAGGCTGCCATATGATTGGTGCTGGTGTAACCGATATGATTGCTGAAGCTGTACTAGGTCGTAAATTAGAAACTACAGGACACGAAGTCTTAAAAACAGTGCATCCTCACCCAACCATGAGTGAAGCCGTTATGGAAGCTGTTGCTGATGCTTATGGTGAAGTGATTCATTTATAATCCCATCCCAAAAAGTAGGAGTTCTTACTCGGATGGTTCAATATATCATAAATGCGATTCAAAATTGAATCGCATTTTTTTGTTTAAAACTTAATTCCGGATTTTAAAATAAAACTAGACTTGTTTCCATAGTTATAATTGTAACCATGACCTGTATTATTTATTTGATAATTAAACCCTGCATTAATAAAAGCATTCTTATTTATATCGTATTGTAAGCCCGTAGATATTGAAACACCTACATCAGAAGACAGACGTTGCTGTACTTTGTAAAAGTCTATTTTAGCACCAGACAGAAGACTCAATTTTTCTGATATCTTCACTTTAAATAGTAAAGGAACCTCTATTAAGCTCGCTTCAGCATTTAAAAATTCAAACTGACTTGCAGTAAAAGAAACATTTTTAGTTAAGAAAATTCCATTAACTGCTAAATCCCAATTTTGTGATGCTAAATCTTCTTGAAAGGTAGCAAATTGTGAGCTCTGCTGTCCAAAACATTGTGAAGTCGACATTAGATAGACGCCTAAAAAAGCAATAAGGCATATCAGGTGTTTTACAGAAGATGTCATGGCGTCAATAGTTATAGTACTATCAAAAATAGCTCATTTTCAATTATATTAAATAACTACTTAGTTATAAATTAGTTAAATAATCTTAATGTTGAAATGGAACTTTAACACCTCTGTTGATCTATTATCGAATAGTGACCTTTCACTTATACTAAAATCGTGTCGTCTACTCCAAAACCTATGATTCTACTTTTACCAAATTAGAAGGATAATATTTCAATTATATTCAAAAGGTTAAGCTATAAAAACAAAAAAAATCCAGAATTAACTGGATCTTTTTTATGCTATTATTCAGAATAACTAGATTAAAACATAAATCCTAGACCAACTTGCAAGACTTCATTTTTACCATCTACATTTTCAAAAAGCGTATCGTCTTTAAAGATGCTTGTTAATCCCATGGTGTAACGTGCGCTTACAAAGAAACCGCTATCAAACTTATACGACGTCCCTACTGCTAAACTTGTGTCGAAATCTTTAACGTAAGAATCGTCTTCATCAATTTCAAAATCACCACCATCTGAGTTCGGCTCCGAATCAAATTCTTCATGGATTTTAAATCCAAATTGAGGACCTGCCTCAACACTTAATCCTTTTATTATATACGCTTTAAATAATAATGGAACTTGGATGTAGTCTAACTGATATTCTACATCTTCACTGGTATTAAAAATTCTATCTTCACTTTGTACAATATCAAAACCTTGACCGGAATAAAATACCTCTGGTTGAAAAGAAATACGTGTTGAAAGTGGAATTTCGGCCACTAAACCAACATTAAAACTTGTTCTTGCATCCACATCCTCAAAATCGTCTCCACTTAGCTTAGAAAAGTTAAGCCCTCCCTTAGCTCCGAGTTGAACTGTTTTTGAATCTGATTGTGCATAAACGGATGTTAATGCAAATAAAAATACTCCTGTAAAAACTATTAAATTTTTCATCATTTTTGTTATTTTATTTGGTTTAAAACAACAAAGCTAACAACGCAAAACGCTCTATACACAAGGCTTAACAGCAGTTTAACTAGTTTTCTATTTTTGTAAAAAAACAATCGGAAAAGTATATAATTTAGGTCAACGCAATCCCGAAAAAGATTGACGCTATCGAAAAAAAATATAGAACTTACAACTTATAACCTAGACCTAAAAATAATCCATTCGGTGTTATCTCTTCAAAACCGATAGTGTATTTCATATGTAAGTCTAAAGATGAAGACATATTATAAGCAAACCCTAAATCTGCTCTTATTTTAAGTTTAGCATTAAAAAAATCGAAGAAATAATTGACACTTGGACCTACGAGAATATTAAAACGGTTGTTGATATAATACTTCAAATATATTGGTGCGTTCAAAAACTTAAAATCTCCTAGTCCAATATAAAGTAATTCGGGTTGTAAATGAAAATCATTTTCTATTTCAAAACTCGCAAAAACACCTGCATAATACCCTAATTGCACATCAGTATTCTCACCAAAATTAGATTCTACAACTTTAAAAAAGGTAAGATTGAGTCCACCTTTAATACCAACATCGGTTTGCGCATGAAGGTTTAGAGAACTACAAATGGTGATAAAAACTAAAACAACTAGACTTCGCGTTTTCATCTTAAAAGTATTAACCTTTCACATTAAAGAAACCTTTTCATTAAACACGATCTAAGCGTTTTAGTTTGAAATAAAACTTTCAATTGCCAAATCATAACTCTGCAAACCAAAACCTAAAATAACACCTTTCGCATTTGCAGAAATATAGGATTGATGTCTAATAGACGCTCTAGAAAACGTATTAGAAATATGCACTTCTACAACAGGTGTTTCAATTGCTTTTACCGCATCTCCAATACCTACAGAGGTATGTGTATAAGCGGCAGCATTAAGAATAATACCGTCATAAGAAAAACCAACCTCTTGTAATTTACTAATAAGCTCTCCTTCTATATTAGATTGGTAATACTGAATTTTGACTTTAGGGAATTTTGATTTTAAGACTTCAAGATAGTCTTCAAATGTTTGATGTCCATAAATCTCAGGTTCGCGCTTACCTAAGAGATTCAAATTAGGACCGTTAATAATAATAAGTTCCTTCATCCTGTAAATATATTAAATTATGCGCATAAAAAAACCGAAGCTAATCCTTCGGTTTTTTTATTTTTAAACTATTGTAAGTTCTAGAAATGTAAAGCAAAACCAACATTAAATTGAAGGACCCCTTCATCGGTATAATCTTCGTTTAAAGAGACATTGTATCTTAGACCTGGTTCAATAGAAACGTTATCGCTAATAAACCATGCATACCCTGCACCTACACCTAACCATAATGGTGTTTCGCCTGCATAGTTTTCAGCGCCATCACCTGAAGCCCCTGTTAAATCTACAGTTACAGGAATCATGCTGTTAAAGTAGTACTTTGCCCCTAAACGGTAAGAAAAGGAACTTGTAGAATCACCTTCATCAGGGCTAAAGCCACCATAACCTAAACCCGCTTTAATAGCAAGATCATCCATAATAAAATAGCCACCATCTAAACCGATATTGTAGCTAGAACTACCATCGCTCGTTGAGAAATAAAGTCCGGTAGTCCCTAACATTTGATTACCTGTATTGGCCTCAATTAACCATTTACCTTCCGATGTTTGTCCACCTGAAGTATCGTCTTGAGCATTTACATTTGTGAATCCGAAAACTGCGAGTGCAGCCATTAACATTAATTTTTTCATGATATATAATTTTTAATATTTAAGTTTTGGACATTATGCCAAATTCGTTGATACAAAATTATAGCTATTAAACAATAGGATTAATGACGTGGATCATTTTGAATTAGTTTTTATAATCCTAAAAAAATGGCATAAAAAAAACCGAAGCTAACGCTTCGGTTTTTTTTATATAGTAAATTTTGTATTCACTAGAATTTGTATACGATACCAAAGTTGATATCAGATAAATCGATGTTTAATCCAAAATCATTTGTTGCATCATCAGCACCATCAACTTTAGTACTTTCGTAAGATAAAGCACCTACTGAAGCTCTTAAAGCAAATTTATCTGAAACAAAATAATGTACACCTGGTGCAACAGTAAATCCAAAAGAATCTACTTTTGTTTCATCAAAACCATCTGGCTCTACTTTGCTATTTTTGTAATCGAAACCAGCACCAACAGTAAATGAAAATTGACTAGCAGGAGTAAAGAAATAAGTTGCACCTAAACCAGCACCTAAATCTGTAGTTTTAGTATCGAATTCGTCTTCACCAGAACCAATCATAAGATTAACTTCTAAAGCAATGTTTTCAGAAATAAAATAACCTACAGATGGAGAAAAGTTTAAATCGTTACTTTTAGCATCACCAGTTTTAGAACTGTTAAAACCAACAGAACCACTAACAAAAAGGTCTCCTTGTTCAAAACCACCTGTTGCTGCTTCATCTTGTGCACTTACATTTGTAAATCCTAATACTGCAACTGCAGCTGTAAATAATAATTTTTTCATAATTTTAGTTTAAATTTGATTATTAATTGGTTCGCAAATGTAGACTTTAGTTCCATAGTTGAAATTCTATTTGTGTTAAAATTTAGTGCATTTCATCGATATTAACCGCACTTAAACCGTTAAACGTGTTGATCACCTCATTTTAAAATATCAAAAACACTAATACAGAACAATTAATAAGCTAAAGTTAACCGATAATTAACCTTAGCTTTATAATACTTATAGCGTGTTCTTTCGACAAAAAAAGAGAGGCATATTGCGTCTCTTTGATATTTAAATAGTTAAACTTATAATCCAAACTCAACTCCCAAAGAAATTGTATCAAAAGAACCTCTATCTGTACTCACACCTTTATATGTCTGAACCATATCAAGGCTTTCATTAATTTTACATAGTACTCTTGGCATTACATAACCTCCAAAACTAATTTCATCAAAATGATTAAGTTTAAAAATGACTACTACAAACTATAGCGCTTCTAGTCTCATATTAAAATGTCCCAGCATTGTTAATTTAGTATTACAACAAAAAACTAAGACAAAATACACCCTTCTATACCTTTATATACCATAAATCACTATTTTTAACCATGAATTGGGAGCAAGCTATTACGGATTACACACATTATCTTAAAATAGAACGCGGGCTATCTCATAACTCTATTGAAAATTATAGTTATGATATTAAAAAGCTCGTATGCTATACTGAAGTTTATAGCATTAAAGATTCACCCATAAATATTGACACCAATACTGTTAAAGATTTTATTTATTCTGTTTCCAAAACACTTAATCCACGATCGCAAGCCCGTTTAATTTCTGGACTTCGTAATTTTTTTGATTATCTTATTTTTGAAAACTACCGAACAACCAATCCTTTAGATTTAATAGAATCTCCAAGAATTGGCAGAAAACTACCAGATACGTTATCGATTTCTGATATTGACAATTTAATTAAAGCTATAGATTTAAGTCATCTATATAATGGAGTCAATTTAGGCGAACGGAATAGAACTATTATCGAAACCTTATATAGTTGTGGTTTGCGTGTAAGTGAATTAATAGAATTAAAAGTATCAGATTTATTTTTTGAAGAAGGCTTTATTAAAGTTACTGGAAAAGGAGACAAACAACGTTTTGTGCCTATTGGAGAAACCACTCAAAAATTCATTAACATTTGGATAGGTATAAGAAACCACATAGATGTGCAACCTAATTCTAAAGACATTCTCTTTTTAAATCACAAAGGAGGAAAACTAACGCGAGCCATGATTTTTACAATTATAAAGCAACTCGTAGAAAAAACTGGTTTAAATAAAAAGGTATCTCCGCACACCTTTAGACATTCCTTTGCAACCCACTTATTAGAAAACGGTGCAGACCTTAGAGCTATACAAATGATGCTTGGCCATGAAAGTATTACCACAACTGAAATATATATGCATGTTGATCGTTCTCATTTAAGCGACATTTTAAATAAGTTTCACCCAAGAACATAGTGCAAAAAAACATCACTATTTTTGTGACTTACAGATTGTTTTTGTGTCTTAAAAAAAAGAGAAAAAGAATGAAACTCCCTAGCATAAGCTTAAAAAATTACAGGTCAGGCTTTTATAAAAACGACGACACCACACAATCTACACTCGAAGAAGAGAAGCACAAAATTGCATTAGAACTTTCTAATGTTGGTCTTTGGGATTGGAATATTACGACCAATAAGGTCTTCTACTCTAAAGAATCTAAACAAATTATTGGATATTCTGATAGCGAGTTAAAAAACACCTCTAAGTTCTGGGATGATAAAGTCCATTTGGATGACAAGGACACTTACTACAGTGAATTTAATTCCTTGTTAAAAGGCCATATCGAATTGTACCAAAATGAATATAGAATTCAATGTAAAAATGGCAGCTATAAATGGATCTTAGATAAAGCCAAAGTTGTAAAACGAGATTCTAAAGGGAAGCCTTGTCATATTATTGGTACACATACAGATATAACCAATTCTAAAGACAAGGAAGCACAACTAAAAAACAACCTGCAACTCATAACTAGCCAAAACAAACGCTTATACAGTTTTACGCATATTGTTTCTCATAATTTAAAAACGCATATTGGGAATCTTAAAAACCTATTAGAGTTTTATGATGAAGCAACTTCTGAAACTGAAAAAACAGAACTTATTAATCATTTAAAATCCATATCAAAATCTTTAACAACAACTATTGTTGATCTTGATGATATTGTAAGTATAAAATCTAAAATCAATATCAATCAACTCAATGAACGCGTTGATCTGCATGATTTTACAAATAAGATAATTGAAAGTTTAAAAATAGACAGCGAAAAACAAGGTGTTACTATACACAATGCTTTAAGAAAAGATGAATCCATGCTAACTAATAGATCTTATTTAGAAAGTGTGCTATATAATCTAATTTCTAATGGTATTAAGTATGCTGATCCCAATAAAAAATCTCAAATTGTCATTCAATCTATTCATTCAAAGGATACAATTAAGATTTTAATTTCTGATAATGGTATTGGTATTGACATGAAGACATATAAAGATCAAATATTTCAAATGTATAAAACCTTTCATGGCACAGAACGCTCAGATTCTAGAGGTATTGGTCTTTATATCACAAAGACGCAAGTAGAAGCTTTACAAGGAGAGATTTTAGTGGAAAGTACACTCAACGAGGGTACTGCTTTTTCTATTACCTTTAAAAAGCAAAAAGCACTTTAATTAATACCTCACTAACGATTCTATATGATATCGTAGTTATTTTAAAATAAGGCATAAAAAAATCCGGTGATATACCGGATTTTTTATTTTATATATACTTAAGATTACTTTGCAATATTTACTGCTCTCGTTTCTCTAATCACAGTAACTTTAACTTGTCCTGGATAGGTCATATCCGTTTGAATCTTTTGAGAAATCTCAAAGGATAAACTTGCTGCTCTGTCATCAGTTACTTTTTCGCTTTCTACAATAACACGTAATTCTCTACCTGCTTGTATAGCATAAGCTTTCTTTACACCTGTAAATCCAAAGGCTACATCTTCTAAATCCTTTAATCTTTGGATGTAAGAATCTAAAACCTGACGTCTTGCCCCTGGTCTTGCTCCAGAAATAGCATCACACACTTGAATAATTGGCGCTAATAATGTGGTCATTTCAATCTCGTCGTGGTGAGCTCCAATAGCATTACAAACCTCTGGTTTTTCACCATGCTTCTCCGCCCATTGCATTCCTAAAATAGCGTGTGGAGTTTCAACATCTGTTTCAGATGATGGTACTTTTCCGATATCGTGCAATAACCCTGCACGTTTTGCTAACTTAGGATTTAAACCTAATTCTGCAGCCATTACGCCACAAAGTTTAGCAACTTCACGCGAGTGTTGTAATAAGTTTTGTCCGTAAGACGAACGGTACTTCATACGACCAACCATTTTAATTAATTCAGGATGTAAACCATGAATTCCTAAATCGATAACCGTACGTTTACCAACTTCAATAATTTCTTGTTCTATTTGTTTTTCAGTTTTCTTAACGATTTCTTCAATTCGCGCAGGGTGTATTCTTCCATCCGTTACTAATTTGTGTAATGATAAACGTGCAATTTCACGTCTTACAGAATCAAAACACGATAAGATAATAGCTTCTGGTGTATCATCAACAATAATTTCAACACCTGTAGCAGCTTCAATAGCTCTAATATTTCGACCTTCTCTACCTATAATTCTACCTTTAACATCATCAGATTCAATATTAAAAACAGAGACACAGTTATCTACCGCTTCTTCTGTACCGATACGTTGAATGGTATTAATAATAATTTTCTTAGCCTCTTGTTGTGCTGTTAACTTAGCTTCTTCAATATGGTCTTGTATAAAGGCCATAGCATCCGTTTTCGCTTCTTCTTTAAGAGACTCTATTAATTGTTCTTTTGCTTCTTCGGCAGACAAAGACGAAATCACTTCCAATTGCTTCACTTGGTTTTTGTGCGCCTTTTCTATTTCCTCTTGTTTCTTATCTAGAAATTCGAGTCTAAAGTCGTAATCCTTAATTTTATCTTCAAGCGCTTGATTGGCTTTTTTAGATTTAGATAGTTCATTAGAAACATGCGATTCTTTATCTCTAATGCGCTTTTCTGCTTCTGCCATTTTTTTGTCACGAGAAAAAATTACTTTTTCGTGTTCTGATTTTAGCTCAATAAATTTTTCTTTAGCCTGTAGAATTTTATCTTTTTTAATAGATTCTCCATCTAATTTTGCTTGTTTTAAAATCGATTGAGATTCACTTTCTGCATTTGCAATTATTTTTGAAGCTTTTCCTTTTTCTAAAGATTTAGCTATAATATATCCTAGTATTACTCCTATTACTACTCCCCCAACAATATATAAAATTGTGTTCGTGTCCATGTTTATTATTTAGTTTTAGTGTATAAAAAAAGCCTACATCAGTTATCGGTTTTGTATAAACTCCTTAAAAACAAGTTTAGGGCTAACAAGCTGATCAAAAATCTGTCTAAGATACTGAAACGAGTTCAGCACTAACAGCACGATTTTACAACTAAAACTCACCCTTTTTAAAGAATTGATCGTTGAGTTTATCAAAAAATGTAACTAATGTAGGCAGTAACCTTATGTATTTTAAAGAACGTACGAGTTAAATATGCTGATTTAAAAGTTCGTTTAAAGCTTCTAACTTTTCCTGAACCTCTTCATTAACATACTCTTTATCTATTGACTTTTGCTCTACTTGAGCGGCAAATTGCAAGGCACACATGGCCAAAACATCTTGCTTATCTCTTACAGAATAATTCTGCTCAAATTGTCCAATCATAGCCTCAATTTTTTTTGAGGCCTTACGTAAACCTTCTTCCTGACTTGGATTTATCGTCAACGGATAAACTCTATTTGCAATAGAAAGTTTAATTTTTAATTGTTCTGACATTATAATCTAAATTTACAATATTATTCTGATAATTGTCCTATACAATGGTCAATATCTCTAATAAGTGCATTTATTTTGAGCTTCGTTTCTCGTTTATTTTCGTCACTACCAAGCATCGAATTTGCTATTTTGAGTGTATCATGTTTTTCTACCCAGGCAGAAATTTCTTCTTGCTGTTCTAAAAGCCTTTGTTGCTGCTGTTCTATTTGAGCTGAGAGTTTAGCGTTGGTTTGTTTCAAAACCTCTTGCTTATGTAAAATCTTACTGATTTTATTCTCTAACGCATCAACAATGTCTTCTATTTTACTCATTAAGGCAATTCAATACTATTGAAACAAAGTTAACATACCAAATGAAAAAATACAATTCTTTTACATTTATTTTTTAATAATATAAGTTCAACCCAATTAAACCGTTAATAAAAATAATACGGTTTTAGAATTTGCAAATCGTAATCAAATTGATATTTTAGCTGTAATAGTTGATTTTATGAAACAATTTTTGATCCTTTTTTTAATAACATGTTCAGTATATGGACAATCTGAATATCCTCAAGATTACTTTAGATCTCCTTTAGACATTCCATTGGTGCTTTCGGGCACATTTGGTGAATTAAGATCTACTCATTTTCACGGTGGATTAGATATAAAAACACAACAAAGAGAAGGTTTAAGAGTCTATGCGGCTGCAGAAGGCTACATCAGTAGGATAAAAATCTCTCATTTTGGTTACGGAAAAGCCATCTATATTACACATCCTAATGGTTATACCACCGTTTACGGTCATCTTCAAAAATTTTCTAAACGTTTAGAAAACTATATTAAACAATGCCAGTATGATAAAGAGAGTTATGAAGTAGAAGTGTTTCCTCATAGTGAAGAACTCTTAGTTGAACCTGATGAAATCATTGCCTTTTCTGGGAATACAGGAGGATCTGGTGGTCCGCATTTGCATTTTGAAATAAGAGACAATGAAGAACGACCATTGAATCCCTTACTATTTGGTTTAGAAGTTAAAGATTCTAAGGCGCCATTTGTATCTGCCGTGTTTGCCTATCCTAAAGATGACAATGCGACCATTAATGGAAAAAATGAACGTGTCCCATTACGATTAATTCCTCAAAAAACAGGAGACTACGAAGTTGAAGAAATCAAAGCCTATGGTAATATTGGTTTTGGTGTGACCTCTTATGACAAACAAGATTTAGCTCCTAACACCAATGGAGTCAGCAATATTCAAACCTTTTTTAATGGGAATAAAAGCTTAGAAATAGATTTTAAACGTATTAGTTTTGAAGAAACTAAACATATAAAACGTTTAGTCGATTATGAGTATTACATCAGTAAAAAATCTAGAATTCAAAAACTATTTATTGAAAAGAACAATCCTTTAAGTATCTATAAAGATGCGTATGACAATGGTTATGTTTCAATAAAAGACAGCACCTCTTCGGTATATAAGGTAAGAATAAGAGATTACCACCAAAATGAAACTTGGGTCATTATACCCATAAATGGAGAATTTGAAACAATTAAAAGAGACCATAGTATTGAAACATCTCAAAAATCTCTTGTTTATAGTGATAAAGCAACACACCTAAGCTCTGGGAATATTTCAGTTGACTTCTACAAAAACACATTATATGACGATTCTTATATTGATTTTAAAGTCAGCTCAGACACACTGTTTTTAGGCGAAGATAGGATTGCTATGCAGAAGAATTTCTATATTAATTATGATTTAAGCCATTTTAAATCAGAACACCAAGACAAACTTTATGTGGCACGCTTTTACGGAAATTATAAAAAACCGTATTATGTTTCTACCACACGAAAAGGCCATATTTTAACAGCTAAAACTAAAGCTCTTGGCACCTATGCTTTAGCCATAGACAACACTCCTCCGGTTATTACACCTGTTAATTTTAAGGATAAAAAATGGATAAGCAATTATCGCTATCTTAAAGTTAAAATTGACGATGAGTTAACAGGTATCAGTAAATACCGAGCTACCGTTAATGGACAGTGGATTTTAATGGAATACGATTATAAAACAAAGACCCTAACACACGATTTTAATGATAATATCGTTAAAGACACTAAAAACGAATTAAAAATAATTGTAACAGATAATGTGGGAAATAGTTCTACATTTGAAGCAACGTTTTTTAGAAAATAAATAAAAAAATAGATTTAAGACCGCTTTACTTTTAGAATCAAGAAGTAAGACGCATTGTGTTCCTATCAAAATTTAGGTTTAGATTTATAGTTTTAATAAAAAATAAAATTATAATCTAAAAAAGTTTCTTCTATAAATTATCCCCTTTAGGGGACATTAGGGGTGTTTTTTTTAGGACAAAGTAAAATATAATAACAACCATAATATATAAGATTGAAATATAAACTCTAATTTCAACTTAACTAAAAAAAATCAGAACCATTTGAAACGCTTACATTATATAGTCTTAATAAGCTTACTGTTTAGTTTGCTTTCCTTTTCGCAATCCGCAATTATTAGAGGTGTTATATTAGATGAAGGTAATTTACCTATTGAAGGAGTTAACATAAAAGCGAGTACAGGCGAAGGTACCGCAACCAATAGTAATGGGTTTTATGAACTTAAAATTCCTTTTGGTTCTGAAGTAACCATAATTTTTACACACGTTTCACACAAACGCGTCCAACAAAAGTTTAACCTTAAAAATGGCCAAGAGATTGAGTACAATCCGGTAATGCTCATTGAGGTTGAACAAATTGCCACGGTTGTTATTAATACAAATACCAGACAATCTGTTGATGGAGTTACCTCAATTTCTCCACAAATGATTAGAACCATAAAAGGAGCACAACCTGGAGTTGAGAATATTCTAAAAACCTTACCTGGTGTTAATATTTCTAATGAATTAAGCACACAATACTCTGTAAGAGGCGGTAATTTTGATGAAAACCTCGTTTACGTTAACGAAATTGAAGTGTACAGACCATTTTTAATTCGTTCGGGTAATCAGGAAGGTTTGAGTTTTGTAAATACCGATATGGTTCATAATGTTGATTTTTCAGCTGGTGGATTTCAAGCGAAGTATGGAGATAAACTATCCTCTGTTTTAGATATTACCTATCGTAATCCTGTTAATTTTGGAATAAGAGCTGATTTAAGTTTACTTGGAGGAAGCCTTACAGCAGAAACCGTTTCTAAAGATGGTAAATTTTCTGGTATTGCAGGTGTACGCTATAGAGACAATAGTTTATTGTTAAACAGTTTAGAAACAGAAGGCAATGTAGAACCTGTCTTTGCAGATGCGCAAACCTATTTAACCTATCGCTTTTCTAGTAAGTTTCATTTAAACTTTTTGGGAAATATCTCTTCAAACAAATACAACTTTCAACCTCAAAATCGACAAACTAATTTTGGAACGTTACAAGATCCTGTGGCATTGTTAGTGTTTTATGATGGTCAAGAGAAAGACGAATACCAAACTTATTTTGGAGCCTTTAAAGCTAATTATTTTGCTAGTGATGACCTCACGCTCAAACTTGTTGCTTCGGCTTACCATACTACAGAACAAGAGTACTTCGACATTTTAGCACAATACCGTTTAGGTGAAGTTAATACGAATATTGGAGATGAAAATCTGGGGGAAGTGGAATTTAGTGAAGGTATTGGTAGTCAACTCACCCATGCTCGTAACGATTTAGATGCCTTCATTATTAATGCCGAACACCGAGGAGATTATAAAATTGACGATGAAAGTACTGTAGAATGGTCTGTAAAATACACCCATGAAGATATTAGAGATCGTTTGGTAGAATATGAAGTTATTGATTCTGCTGGTTTTTCAATACGACCTCCTCGATTTAGTGAACCTAACACACAACCTTATGATCCTTTTTCAGGACCATTAGCTGCCTTTGAAAATACGAGAGCAACGAATCGTGTACAAATCAATAGATTTCAAGCCTTTGTGCAATACAGCAAACGAACCGATTGGAATGGTAATGAGGTATTTTATAATGCTGGTGTTCGAACACATAGTTGGACGGTAAATGGAGATGGGATTACAGATAATAAAATACAAACGGTGATTAGTCCAAGAGCACAATTTGCCATTAAACCTAACTGGGAAAAAGATATGCTCTTTAGAGTTGCTGCAGGTTTGTACTACCAACCTCCATTTTATAGAGAATTAAGAGATTCTGAAGGTACCGTGCAACCTAACGTAAAAGCGCAAAAATCGTTTCATGTAGTATTAGGAAACGAATATAGTTTTGAACTATGGGACCGACCATTTAAATTGGTTAGCGAAGCCTATTATAAAGGGATGACAGATGTTAATCCTTATACATTAGAGAATGTTAGAATTCGCTACAGTGCAGATAATAATGCTAAAGCCTATGCTTATGGTTTAGATTTAAGGCTTAATGGAGAGTTTGTACCAGGAACAGAATCTTGGTTTAGCTTTGGTTATTTAAAAACGGAAGAAAACATTGATAATCGTGGTTATATTGCAAGACCAACGGATCAGCGTTTAAAATTTGGAGCATTATTTCAGGATTACGTGCCTAACATGCCAGATTTAAAAATGTATTTGAATTTAGTCTACAACACAGGAGTACCTGGCGGATCACCTAGTTATGCCGATCCTTATAATTATCAATTGAGACTGCGTGATTATAGACGTGCCGATTTGGGGATTTCATACGAGATAATTAATCCAGAAAAAACATACAATTCTAAATGGAAAGAAGCCTTTAGAGAATTATCTATCGGCTTTGAAATCTATAATATGTTTAATAACCAAAACTCTATTACGAATACTTGGGTGAGAGATGTTTATAGTAAAAACCAATATGCTATTCCAAATTATTTAACACCTCGTGTTTTTAATGTAAGATTGTCTGCTCGTTTTTAGATTATACGCTTGTTTTAGAGCGAAATGAGTATGCTTTTAGATGAATTCAGCAAAACAAAATCATTTTATTTACTTAAATTTGATGAACTAAAGCTTTTAGAAGACTCTAGACTGCGCTTTTTAAACTTTAGTTCAAAAATTAAGAATTATGAAACTTTCCCTCAGTTCATTTCTGCTCCTTTGCTGTAGCATTTCTTTTGCTCAACTTAGTGTTCAAAATGACGCCTATCTCTTTGTAAAAGACCAACAAGTATATGTTACAGATGCTGTTAATATTGATGATGCCAATTCTAAAATATACCTAAGAGATGAAGCTCAGTTGCTTCAAGGTGATGGAACTACTGGTAATTCTGGTTTGGGTCAATTAAGTGTCTACCAAACGGGAACCGTAAACCAATGGAGTTATAATTATTGGTGTTCGCCTGTTGGAAATAATTCAGCCGCTTTTGGAAATGAAGATGCACGCGTTAATTTAATTGATGATGCTACAGGAATAATCTCTAGTGCTGATGCTTTATTTACCTCTAGTTATGATGGCTCTTCTAGCCCATTAACTATAGCTCAACGTTGGTTATGGACGTATCAAACATCCGATCAATATCTCGATTGGGTTTTTGTTGGTTCTACTGGCAATATCAAACCAGGTCTTGGTTTTACAATGAAAGGCAATGGAACGGGTTTAACAGGTAGCCAATTATATGATTTTAGAGGCAAACCAAATAATGGCACTATTACGAATGATGTTGCAAATGGCTTAAATACTTTAGTCGGCAATCCGTATCCTAGTGCTATGGATGCTGCTGCATTCATTCATGATGCAGATAACCAAGCATCAATTAATGGCACACTACAATTCTGGGAACAAGATGGTAATGTGCCCTCGCATGTATTACAAGATTATATTGGAGGGTACTCTTTATTTACAATAGATGCTGCTGGTGCAATTATAACTAGCACTCCTGCTGTTTTCTTTACTTATGACGAGCAGGATAATGGACCATTTCCTTTACCACCTGGTCCAGGAGGCTCTGGAACAAAACTAGCCTCACGCTATATACCAATCGGGCAAGGCTTTATGGTTGAAGGTATAGCAGGCACACCTAGTGTTCCGGCAAAAGTATATGCAAGAAACTCACATCGTACGTTTGCAAAAGAATCTGATGGTGATAGTTATTTTTTTAGAAGCAACTCGAATGATTCTAATACTTCTGAAACGACTGAACCCTCAGGAATTCAATACCAAGACAATGGCCTCTCTATTATACCTGAAGATTATAAGCGCTTTAGAATTAATGTCGATTTTATTGATGATGCATCACAATACACAAGGCAATTGATTTTGAATTTTCATGATTCTGCAACTGCCGGATTTGATTATGGATTAGAATTAATCCGAACAGAAAGCTATAACTCAGACGCCTATTTTTCTTTAGATGACAAGGTGTATTCTGGTCAGGCGTTTCCATTTGAAGACGCATTAGTAATTCCTGTAGTTATTAATATTGAGCAACAGCAGCCGTTACGCTTTAGAATTTTTGACATTCAGAATTTTGATGATTCTCAAGGGATTTACATTCATGATAACAACACTGATTCTTATACTAACTTAAGGAATTTAGATTATGAATTAAATATTGAACCAGGAAGCTATACCGATCGTTTTGAAATTGTATTTACAACAGAAAACACTCTAGGTATTGATGAGTTTGATGTCACATCTTTAAATATTCTACAAGATAATAGCAAACATCAACTGATGGTACAAAACCCAAATAGCTTAGATGTTAAAACTATTGAAATAGTTGATATTACTGGTAAGCGTATATTACAGTCTAACTTTGATGGTATTGAAAACGAGTATGATATTTCTACGTTGCGATTAAGCGATGGTGTTTATGTTGTTAATGTTTCAACTCAAACAAACACAGTTGGAAAGTCTCAAAAAATCATTATTAAGAACTAACTCCAATTACAAATTCTTTTAAAACACTGACCACATAGTCCAATTCTTCTTTTGTATTATATATACTGAAAGAAAAACGGACAGAAGGTTGTTTTAATTTCTCATCATTTAAAATTGCCGATAACACGTGTGATTGTTGACTGCTTCCACTTTGGCAAGCACTTCCTTTTGAACATGCAATCCCTTTTAAATCGAGTTGAAACTGTAACATCGGAGCTTTTGCTGGCGCAATAGGCAAACAGACATTAACTAAGGTGTATGTGCTATTTTCTGAAGCCTCACAACAACCGTTAAAGCTAACCTTAGGTAAATGACTTTTTAGTTCTTCAATAAAATAGTCCTTTAAACCTAAAACGTATGTCTTATCAGTTTCAAGATTGGTATAGGCTATTTTTAGGGCTTCATCCATACCTACAATATTGTGCGTCGCTTCTGTACCAGCTCTATAACCGCGTTCTTGTTCTCCACCAAAAATCAACGGTTTTAAACCTGATTCTTTTCGTATAAAACAAAATCCAACCCCCTTTGGTCCATGAAACTTATGCGCACTCGCCGCCATAAAATCAACTTGAATATCTTTCAAATCTATTTTGTAATGCCCCACAGACTGCACCATATCCGAATGAAACAAGGCTTTATATGTTATACAAAGATGGGCTACTTTTGAAAGATCTAAAACATTACCAACTTCATTATTCACATGCATTAAGCTTACTAATGGCTTGCTCGCAGATTGCAATAATTCCTCTAAATGTATGAAATTTACGAGACCACAATCGTCTAAATCCACGTAGCGTATGTCTATGTTGTATTCTTTTTGTAGTTGTTCTGCTGTATGCAAAACGGCATGATGCTCAATTTTAGACGTAATTATTTCGGTAACACCTAAATCTCTTACAGCGCTTCGCATCGCCAAATTATCAGCTTCTGTGCCTCCAGATGTAAAAACAATCTCTGAAGCCGAAACATTAAAATAAGAAGCAATATTTTTTCTACACTGTTCTAAAAGCGCTTTTGACGAGCGCCCAAAACTATGTGTAGACGATGCATTTCCATAACTTTCGTTTAAGACTTGCGTCATACGCTCAACAACTTCTGGTCGTAAAGCTGTGGTTGCTGCGTTATCTAAATATACTGAGGTCATATGTTTTTATTATTGTTTCATAGCCATACTTCGGCTTCAAGAGACGCAAACAAGTCTTTCATTTCAAATCATTTCTTTGAATGATATAATTTTAAACATGCCGATTTCCTGATACAAAAATATTGTAAATAAAATTATTTAGATAATGGAGTGTTATAATTTTACAAATCCGTTATTTTTGTTAAAAATTGAATCTATGATCCGTCGTTTTTTTATACTATGTTGTTTTGCGTTTTTAACCACCTGCGATGATGGTGATATCTTAACAGTAGACTTAGAGTTTGATGAAGAATTAGCATACTGTGATAATTTTGAAGACTATCATTTAGTCTATGACACACGAGATGATCCTAATGAAGCGCTTATTTTAATATTCCCAAAGTCTACCACTAATGATGCGCTATTTACATCAGCTACCACAGTAGACGTACCTACAGAATTAACGATTAACGAAGAAACAATTCGTTTCATATATAGAACCTACAATAGAGAATTAAGTGCTAGTGATATTTGTGCTGTAGTCCCGCCTTATAATTTAACCATACGAGAAGACTATGAAGCGGGTTCTGGAACTGTGGAAGTAATCTCTACCTTTGTAGATGATGATAATGATGGCGTTCCGAGTATTTTTGAATACGGTCCAGGCGGTATAGACAACCCTCAAGATACAGACGGAGATGGTATACCAGATTATCTCGATATCGATGATGATGGCGATAATGTATTAACAAAAAATGAACTTGACGAATTAGATGAAGACGGAGATGGTGATCCTTTAACGAATCCTTTAGATACAGATGGAGACGGTATACCAAATTATTTAGACCCTGATGACGATGGCGACGGAATTCCAACACGTTTAGAAGACGCTAATGGAGAAAATGGTCCTGGTGATGATCGTATAGCTGTTAATGGGGTTTTAGTACTACTTTATCTAAATCCGTTGGAAGACACCCCCTATGACTTTGAAGATTATGATGCTTTTGAGAATAAATATACAAGAACTGTTACAACCAACTTTATAGTTAAAGACACCGATTTAACGATTTTCAGAGCTACAGAAATTAACCTTGGTACATTAACCACGGTTATAGAAGACTTTGATCCTGAAGACGATTAAGGTTCAATATTTTGTAAAATTCTAACCTCTGTGGCCCCAAAACCATAAGTTTTATAATCGGCATCGTAAAATTGCACATTATTATAGCGACTAAACAACGTTTCTAACTCTTGTCGCAATACGCCTTCTCCTACTCCATGTATAAATACAACTTTAGGAATACGTTTTCGCATGGCAAATTCCAATTGACCTCTAGCCGTGTCTAATTGAAGATTAAGCATATCATAATTAGACATCCCTCTCGACGATTTTGTGAGATGATGAATATGCAGATCCACTTCAAATTTTGGAGCGTGACGTTCTTTTGGTTTAACTGTAGGTTCTGACTTTCGTTTTTTGGATGCTTTCTCTTTTTTTACAGCTTCGAAATCGGTATTGTAAACAGCATTCTCTAAACTATGACCCGAAGCCATTAACATAAGTTCACGAGCTTCAAATGTAATATCAAAGCCATCAGTATCTTCAACAGTAATAGTGTCTCCTGAAATTTTTGTTATAATTCCAGAAATAGCATCATCAATAGTTTCAACAGTATCGCCAACTTTAAACTTCATCTTCTCTTTCTGTTTTTATAAAAGATTCTTCTTTATCAAATTTGCTCGGTATATTTCTAGACGTTCTATAAATACCAAAAACCAATAATACAATACCACCCATTAAGATATAGGTGTTTTGTTCTTGTTGTGCTTGTGCATAAATAGCGACAACACCACCGACAACGATGCAAATAAAATTTATACTTCTTGAGATATTCATAACTATCAAATTATTATTCGCAAAAGTAAGGTTTAGAAAAATATTTACAGCAATAACAATAGTTTTTAGCAAATTGTTAATTTAGCAAAATGTTAATACTCGTAAAAGGACTTGATGATTATATGTTACCATGCTTATGGAAACAAACGTTTAATATCGATTGTATGGGTTGTGGTATGCAACGCTCTATTTCATTAATTTTAAGTGGAGATTTTGTTGGAGCTTTCTATATGTATCCTGCAATTTATTCGCTTATTGTCCTATTTTCTTTTTTAGTATTGCATCTTAAATTTCAATTTAAAAACGGTCATAGAATAATTTTTGGGCTTTTTTTATTAAATATTAGTATTATTGTAATAAGTTTTATCATAAAAACCTTTTTAACCAACTAAAACAACTAACACAATGGAGAAACAACAAATACCAAATGGTACCTTAGTCCTAATCATGGGAATCTTATCAATTATTGGCTGCTGTTGTTACGGTTTACCTGGATTAATTTTCGGAATCGTAGCAATTATTCTTGGTGGTAAAGCCACAAAAGTATACATGGAAGCACCTGAAAGTTATTCAGGTTTTGGAAATGTTAAAGCAGGTCGAATAATGGGAATTATTGGTGTCGTTTTAAGTATCTTAATGGTAGCTTATATACTATGGATTATTTCTTATTTTGGATGGGAAACTTTACAAAATCAAGAATTAATGCAAGAGAAAATGCAAGAAATGATGGGACAATAGTCTTATCTACAAAACATAAAAAAGCGATTTTCAATTAAGAAAATCGCTTTTTTTTTATGCTTATTATCTCGTAATTTCTAAACTTCAAACTCTTTTAAAGTCTTAGTAATAATAGACACACAATCTAATAATTGTTCTCTCGTCATTACTAAAGGTGGAGCAAAACGAATAATATTACCATGTGTTGGTTTTGCTAACAAACCGTTATCTCTTAATTTTAAACAAATATTCCAAGCGGTATCGCTGTCTTCATCATCGTTTATTAAAATAGCATTTAATAAGCCTTTACCTCTTACTGAATTTACAATAGAACTTGTTTCAATAAATTTAGATAATTCACTTCTAAATAAGTCTCCTAATTCTTGAGCATTGTTTGCTAAATTTTCATCCTTAACAACTTCTAAAGCTGCAATAGCCACTGCCGCAGCAATTGGATTTCCTCCAAACGTACTTCCGTGATTTCCTGGCTTTATAACATTCATAATGTTATCATTTGCCAAAACAGCAGACACAGGATATGCACCACCTGATAAGGCTTTTCCTAAGATTAGAATATCTGGCTTAACGTTTTCATGGTCTACAGCTAACATCTTTCCTGTTCTAGCAATACCTGTTTGTACTTCGTCTGCAATAAATAAAACATTATGAGCTTCACATATCGCTTTTGCTTTTGCTAAATACCCTTCACTTGGCACATAAACTCCAGCTTCACCTTGAATTGGTTCTACTAAAAAGCCAGCAACATTAGGATTATTTTTTAACGTATCTTCTAAAGCTTCTAAATTGTTGTACTCAATTTTTATAAAACCATTCGTATAAGGTCCAAAGTTTTTACGTGCTATAGGATCGTTACTAAACGAAATGATTGTTGTTGTTCTTCCGTGGAAGTTGTTTTCACATACAACAATCTCAGCTTCATTTTCATCAATTCCTTTAACTTCATAAGCCCATTTTCTACAAAGTTTTAAAGCTGTTTCTACAGCTTCGGCACCTGTATTCATGGGTAAAAGCTTATCGAAATTAAATGTTTCGGAAGCATATTTTTCATACTTACCTAACATGTCATTATAAAATGCTCTTGATGTTAAGCTTAGTGTTTGTGCTTGCTTAGTCATAGCAGCAACAATTTTAGGATGGCAATGCCCTTGGTTAACGGCAGAGTAAGCAGACAAAAAATCGTAATATTGTTTGCCTTCTACATCCCAAACATATACACCTTCTCCTCTACTTAATACTACTGGTAGTGGATGGTAATTGTGCGCACCATATTTGTTTTCTAAATCTATCGCTTCTTGCGATGTTAATTGGTCTATAACAGCCATTTTAAAAATAATTTAATAAATGAATAAAATATCCATTCCTTATCTACCTTTATCCTTTCGATGTGTCCGAAAATTCAGCGTGGGAAAGAAATCATCCCTTAGAGGTCTGCAATTTACAAAGAATCTTATATGAAATAATACCTACTCTGTTTTTTTTGAAGATAAAGACTATAAAATTCTAAAAATGATTACACTTGGTTTAAAAATTTTTAATTTAATCTCTATTATACAGACCACATTCCTTCTAACTATTTATAAAATAAGAATATCTTTGCACTCAAATTATTATAAGAAATGCCAAAGAGAGAACGGAATAAATTTGTAAAGCGTGGACAAATCATTGAGATTTTAATTGAAGACTACGCTTTTGGCGGCAAAGGTATTGGTCGTATTAGAAATGAACATGGAGAATTTGTTGTTTTTGTTCCTAATACATTACCTGGTCAATTGGTAAAAGGACAGGTAAAAAAGACCAGTAAAAAGTACGCCGAATGCAAACTTTTTGAAGTCTTGAAACCATCGGAAGATGAAATAGACATGCCTTACCAAAGCATTCCTGGTGCTCCTTATATTAATTTACCTATTGAAAAGCAGCACGACTATAAAAAGCAAAGCACCTTAGAGTTATTTAAGCGCATTGGTAAAGTTGCTGATATTGAAGCTAAGTTTGACGAATTTGTAAGCTCTCCAAACACATTTCATTATAGAAATAAAATGGAATATGGTTTTTCTGCTATTGGTTATAATCACGACTTAAAAACCGATGTCGATGAATTTACCTTAGGCTTTAAAAAACGTGGTACATGGTGGTGTGGTGATGATCTAAAAAAAGATTCTGGTTTATTTGATGCTGAATTTGAAAACCGCTTAAAAGACATCAAAGCCTATTGCGTTAAAACCGGATTAGCCCCTTGGCATCCTCCAAAACGAGAAGGCTTTTTTAGGTATTTTGTCGTTAGAAAATCGTTTAAAACCAATCAATTACTTTTTAATTTAGTTACAACCTCTTACGATTTACCAGAGTTTGATTTAGATAAATTCGCGAATTATTTAGTCGAATTATTTGGCGATCGTGTTGCTGGTTTATTACATACCATTAACGACGAAACTGGAGATCGAACAATTGCTACAACCGGAAGTATTTCTCTAGTGTATGGCGACGATAAAATTGTTGAAGAATTATTAGGCTTAAATTTTGAAATCAGCATGAAAAGCTTTTTTCAAACCAATCCTAAATGTGCTGAAAAGTTATATTCTAAAGTGGTCGATTATGCTTTAGAAAACAAAGATGCTATTGATAATACGGTGGTCTTAGATTTATTCTGTGGCACAGGAACCATTGGTCAAATTATAGCAAACCAATCTGATAACGCTAAAATTGTTGGAGTTGATATTGTGGCTGCTGCTATTGAAGATGCTAAAGAAAATGCCAAACGAAATAATATTGAAGGTTTAAAATTCTTTGCTGCCGATGTTGGTAAATTTTTAACAGAACATCCTGAATATACTAATAAAATTAGAACGATTATTCTAGATCCTGCGAGAGCCGGAATTGCACCAAAAACTCTTAAAAAAATAATAAACCTAAATGCAGAACGTTTGGTTTATGTATCTTGTAATCCAGCAACACAAGCCAGAGACACAGAACAATTAATGGAGTCGGGTTACACCATTAAAAAATTAAGTTTGGTCGATCAGTTTCCGCATACAGCGCATATTGAAACGGTTGTGTTATTTGAGAAAAAGTAAATGAAAAACTTAAAATTTTTAGTCTTATTTATAGCCATAGCACTTGTCAATTGCGAACGCGACGATATTTGCCCTGCCTCTACACAAACCACACCTCGATTAATAGTACAATTCTATGATGCCTCAGAGACTGATGAATTATTAGATGTTACCCGAATTACGGTTTATGGTGAGGGAGTATTAGATGATGACGGCAACCCAATAAGTGATCCTACTGTATCTTCGGATGCCACGTTGCTCTTCAACGAAATTGCAAATTCAGTAGAATTACCACTAATAGTTGGAGCCGAACAAGAACTTATAACAACACGCTTTATCTTAGAAAAAGACACCGATCTTAGGCTCGATGATGATCCTTTGACAAATTCAAATATCGATATTATAGAAATCTCTTATAATACTGAATTTGTTTACGTGTCTAGAGCTTGCGGTTACAAAAGTAATTTTAAGAACATAGGAGTTGCAAGATTAACAGATGATAATCAATGGATTACCAATATCGAAATCGAAGAAACCACACAAGCAAGTATAGAAAATGAAAACACAACTCATGTACGCATCTATCACTAGAAGCGTAATCATATTGCTGTTGTTTTCGACAATGGCTTTTGCGCAAGAAAAGAAAAAAACAGTAAACGATACCTTAGTATACAAGCAAAAGTATGGCCTTAGACTTGGTGCTGATATAAGTAAACTGGCAAGAACGTTTCTTGATGATGACTATTCTGGTTTTGAAATTATGGGTGATTATCGTTTAACCAAACGTATTTATATTGCTGGTGAAATTGGAAACGAAGAACGTATTCTTGAAAATGAGGTGTTAAACAATACCACAAAAGGTAGTTATTTTAAAGCTGGATTGGATATGAATTTCTATCAAAACTGGCTGGATATGGAAAATCTGATTTATGCCGGAATTCGAATTGGTGCAAGTACGTTTAGTCAAAAACTAAATAACTATACCGTATATGATGTGAACAACCAATACTGGGGAGATCGTTTTACGGTGGAAGAAGGACAAGAATTTAGTGGCTTAACGGCGCTTTGGACAGAATTACAAATTGGATTAAAGGCGGAACTCTTTAATAACTTCTATGCAGGATTCAATGTACAACTAAAAGTCTTGCTTTCAGAAAAAGAAATCGATAATTACGAAAACCTTTATGTTCCTGGCTATAATAGAACTTATGATAGTAGCCGATTTGGTGGAGGTTTTGGATTTAATTTATCTTATTTAGTACCCATTTTTAAGAAAGATAAAATCATAATTCAAGAGAAAGAAGCTGAAGATTAAAATTTAAAAATCGCAATGCCACTTTCGTTTTCAAAAGCGACTAAACTCTTAAGTCTTATTAAAAATAAGTTGTGTTTCTATTAAAATTAATTCTTATCTTCTCTTTATAAAATTTTTTCAAATGCATAAAGATGATATTGCAGATTTAATCGACGCCAAGCATTCTGAATTAATTATTTGGTTACAAAACCAAACAGATGAATCTTGGACACTTGGACCAGAAGGAAAATGGACAACAGGTCAGCAAGTACTACATTTACTACAAAGCATTATTCCATTAAACAATGCTTTAAGTATGCCAAAATTTTTATTGCGTTTTAAATATGGTAAAGCCAATAGGCCTATTAGATCTTATGATACTATTGTAAAACGCTATAACGAACGCTTAAAAAATGCCAAAGGCAAAACGTTTAAAGGATCTCAAAATATGAAAATCCCTAAACCTTCAGACAAACAGTACCTTTTAAATAGGCTACAAACAGAAGCTAAAAAACTACAATATAAAACTAGACGCATTAGCGATGAAAATTTAGATACTGTTGTGTTACCACATCCATTAATGGGAAAAATGCCGGTTAGAGAGATTGTTATGTGGACTGCCTATCATGTTGAGCAACATACTCATACACTAAAAACACATTATAATTTTAAATAACAACACACAACTAATCAAAAAACAACCATCATATAGCGGCAAAACGCTTAGCC
Organism: Winogradskyella sp. PC D3.3; assembly: GCF_054366245.1. Taxonomy (NCBI): domain Bacteria; kingdom Pseudomonadati; phylum Bacteroidota; class Flavobacteriia; order Flavobacteriales; family Flavobacteriaceae; genus Winogradskyella; species Winogradskyella sp. PC D3.3. The sequence continues at coordinate 3,429,597 of NZ_CM135962.1, forward strand.
TTATTTTGCAATCACTAAGGTTTTAACTCAAATAGTTTAAAACGTTAGTTTCTATTCTATTTTGAATATCACTAAGATCTCCTTTTATAAAGGTATCACCTGTAATCTTTTCATATAATTCAATATAACGTTCACTGACAGATTGAATATAAGCATCACTCATTTCAGGAACAGTTTGTCCTTCTAAACCTTGGAAATCGTTTGCAATTAACCATTGTCTCACAAATTCTTTAGACAATTGCTTCTGTGCTTCACCTTTATCTTGACGCTCTTGATAACCATCTGCATAGAAATAACGTGAAGAATCTGGTGTATGAATTTCATCTATCAGTACAATTTTTCCGTCTTTAGTTTTTCCAAATTCGTATTTGGTATCCACTAAAATTAATCCACGATTTGCAGCAATTTCTGTTCCGCGTTGAAATAATTTTCGCGTATAATCTTCAAGAACAATATAATCCGCTTCAGAAACAATGCCTTTTTTCAAAATATCTTCTCTAGAGATATCCTCATCATGGTCACCCATTTCAGCTTTTGTTGCAGGTGTAATAATCGCTTCAGGAAATTTATCATTTTCCTTCATGCCTTCTGGCATTTCAACTCCGCATAACATTCGCTTTCCTGCTTTATATTCTCTAGCGGCATGGCCAGACATATAACCACGAATAACCATTTCAACCTTAAAAGGCTCACATAAATGACCAACAGCCACATTCGGATCTGGTGTAGCCACCAACCAATTAGGCACTAAATCTTCAGTCTCCTTCATCATTTTAGTCGCAATCTGATTTAAGATTTGGCCTTTGTAAGGAATCCCTTTAGGCATCACCACGTCAAAAGCACTAAGACGATCTGTGGCAACCATCACCAATTGCTCATCATTAATATTATAGACTTCTCTTACTTTGCCTTTATAAACACTTTTCTGATTTGGAAAGTTGAAATTGGTATCTACTATGGTGTTCATTTAATCATCATTTAGTTGTGAACTACAAATGTAATTTCTTTACTTGGGTGAAACAATAAACTCCATAAAAAAAGGAGAAACAAACTTTCTCCTCTTTAATTTAACTTTTATGTGGTTTATCTTATTTCAACCTAATATTATAAGTTGCTCCAATCCCTATAGACTGTATATCGATATCATTCTCTGCAAAAGTGTTTTGGTAGTATGCGTAAAAATTCCAATCGCGATTATGGTAACCTATTTGTGGATTAATATAGAGTCCACCCTCATTGTCGTCTACGCCAGTTAAAAAACCATAACCTAAATCGGTGCCAAAGAACAGGCCATCAGGCGTAAAATAATAACGAATAAATCCTGCAAGTGGAACGATACCAAAATCATCATTCTCATCTTTTCCAAAATAATTAGTGTAACCAGAAGCTAAACCAATTCCTAAGTTAGGGTTAAACAGGTATTGTCCTCTCAAATCTAAACCTAAAGTAAACGATGAGACATCATCGGCATCACCTACTGGTATGCCTGCTGTTAAACCTACCTTAAGCCAAGAATTATCGGCATTCAAATCGATGTCTTCTTCTTGAGCAAATAAAGGACTTAATCCTAATGATATTCCGATAATTAAAAATACTTTCTTCATGTTGTTATAAGTTTTAGTTATATCGGCAAATTTATACAGCATTGCGTCTAAAATATTTATATGATTTCGCTTTAATCTTATATAATTTAAAACCCAAAACACCTACAACACTGAACTAAACCATTTTAAACACTATTCTCTATTTTCAATACTTTTATAAGCGGCAATCACTTTCTTAACAAGCTTATGACGAATGACATCTTTTTCATCTAAATATATCATACCAATCCCTTCCACGTTTTGCAATACTAAAAGGGCTTCTTTCAATCCGGAAATCGTACGACGTGGTAAATCTACTTGTCCAGGATCACCTGTAAGTAAAAACTTGGCGTTCTTGCCCATTCTGGTTAAGAACATTTTCATTTGGGCATGCGTGGTGTTCTGACCTTCATCTAAAATCACAAAAGCATTATCTAGAGTTCGCCCTCTCATAAAGGCTAAAGGTGCAATTTGTATGACTCCTTTTTCTACATAGCTTTCTAATTTTTCATGTGGAATCATATCGCGCAACGCATCATATAATGGTTGCATATACGGATCTAATTTTTCCTTTAAATCACCAGGTAAAAACCCTAAGTTTTCACCTGCTTCAACCGCAGGACGCGTTAAAATAATACGTTTAACTTCCCTATTCTTTAAGGCTTGTACAGCTAATGCTACACCTGTATAGGTTTTTCCTGTTCCTGCAGGACCAATTGCAAAAACCATATCATTATTCCGCATACTCTCTACCAACTTACGCTGATTTGCGGTTTGCGCTTTAATAAGTTTTCCTCCGACTCCATGCACCAAGACTTCATCACTTTTAGCAGAGGTGGAATAATCATCACTACTTTGGCTTGTTAGTACCCGCTCTATCACATTTTCATCAAGCTTATTATACTTGCCAAAATGCTTCATCAACATGGTCATTCTGCGATCAAACTCATCAAGTAATTCTTCATCACCATAGGCCTTCAATTTGTTGCCTCTAGCGACTATTTTAAGTTTAGGGAAGTACTTTTTTAGAAGTTCAATATTAGCATTTTGCGCTCCGAAGAATTCCTTTGGAGATATTTCTTCGAGTTCTAGGATAAGTTCATTCAAAAGCGAGCTACATTTAGTGTGTTAATATGTTTTCTTTTATTAATTTTGTAATTCTGTTGTATACACACAAATCTAATAATTTTACAACCATAATCCTTAAAAAAATTTCAATAATATATCCATGGCGATAATCACTTTAACGACTGATTTTGGAGAGAAAGACCACTTTGTAGGAGCCATAAAAGGATCTATTTATAGCGAGCTTGAGCAGATTAATATTGTAGATATATCACATTCTATTTCGCCTTTTAACATTTCTGAAGCGGCATATATTATACAAAACGCCTACAGTAGTTTTCCAAAAGGAACGATTCACATGATTGGAATTGATTCTGAATTAAGCCCTGAAAACAAACATATTGCAGTTAAATTAAACGATCATTACTTTATATGTGCCAATAACGGTATTATGAGTATGATTTGTTCTGAAATTTCACCAGAAAAAATTGTTGAGATTAACATCCATGACAGAGTTGAAACTAGTTTCCCTGTTTTAGACATTTTTGTAAAAGTTGCCTGCCATATTGCAAGAGGAGGAACTTTAGATGTCATCGGAAAAGCTATTAACACCATAAAACCTATTAAAAATTTGATTCCGTTTGTAAACGACGAACACAATCAAATCATTGGTAGTGTTATTTATATTGATAATTACGGCAATGTTGTTACCAACATAAAACGCAAGTTTTTTGAATCGATTCAACAAGGAAGAGCATACGAAGTATCCGCAAGAAGCCATAAATTTAAAACCATATTTAATAAGTATAGCGACATTTTAAATGATGACGATGATGAGTTTAAACGAAATGTTGAAGGTAAAGGCATGGTGGTGTTTAATTCATCAAACTATATTGAAATCGCAGTTTATAAAAGTAATAATAGTACCGTTGGTAGCGCCTCTACTTTAATGGGTTTGAAAACCATGGATACTGTAACCGTTAACTTCATAAATCCATAAGCTTTGTTAGTAAGAATTGTAAAAATGAGTTTTGAACCGTCTAAGATCGAAGATTTCTTGGCTAACTTTGAAACAGTTAAAGAAAAGATTCGAAATTTTGAAGGCTGTAATTTTTTAGAGTTATATCGCGATAAGAACAACAGTAATATTTTTTTCACCTATAGTTATTGGACTTCAGAAGACGATTTAAATAATTACAGGCATTCGGATTTATTTAAAGAGGTTTGGGCAAATACCAAACCCAAATTTAATGCTAAACCCGAAGCTTGGAGTGTCGATAAATTAGTGAGTTTAGATTAATAAATTATAAGTCCTAAATTTGAAACTCAAATAAAACTATTATGTTGCGGACGAAGGACAAGACAATCTATTCATTAAAATTATAAATAAACAACGTACCACGTTTTGCTAAAAGCTTAACGTGCAACAACCGAACGAACAAGATTATATGTTAGCAATATTAAAAAAAGAAATCAATACCTTTTTTGCCTCACCAATAGGTTATCTAGTTATTGGTGTATTTCTATTATTAAACGGCTTATTTCTGTGGGTATTTAAAGGTGAATTCAATATTTTAGATAATGGGTTAGCTAGTTTATCTTCATTCTTTCTATTGGCACCATGGATTCTTATTTTTTTGGTACCTGCAGTAACCATGCGTAGTTTTAGTGATGAAAAGAAACAAGGCACTTTAGAATTGTTGGTAACGAAACCGATATCACATTTTCAGATTGTATTAGGTAAATACCTTGGTGCCTTTGCACTTATCTTAATGGCTCTAATTCCGACCTTATTATATGTTTACACCGTTTCTCAATTAGGAAATCCTGAAGGCAATCTCGATATGGGAAGTACTGTTGGATCCTATTTTGGATTACTATTTCTCGTTGGTGCTTATACCGCAATTGGTGTTTTTGCATCTACCCTTTCTGATAATCAAATTGTCGCTTTTATTATTGCTGTTTTTATCTGCTTCTTTTTCTATTTTGGATTTGAAGGCCTTTCCAATTACAATGTTATTGATGGCCTCGTTTATATAGAAAACCTAGGGATGGCGGCACATTACAACAGTATGAGTCGTGGTGTCATAGACACAAGAGATTTAGTCTATTTTATAAGTATTTCCTTTGCCTTTTTATTATTCACAACACTGAGAATTCAAAAACAATAGTATGATTGTCACTCCCTTATTAGTAATATTCTTGCTCATTGTATTTGTGCTTCTGTTTTTGTTTTTAAACACGGTTGACAAGCGCAAATGGCTTACCGGATTAATCAGTTTAGTACTAACACCATTGGTATTTTTCTTTATGTTCTATCCGTTTCTTAATATCGTAAGCAATTATCACCATCAAAAATATTTTGATAGCGAAGCTTGGATAGAAAAACCTGCCTTACGTTACGAAATGATTGATAACACTATAGCATCTGATACGTTGATTGGCGTGTCAAAAGATGAAGTGACAATACTTTTAGGCAAAGCCGAATGGTTAACATGGGATGATGCAAAAAAAGCACACGATACTAACAAATGGAACTACGCACTTGGTATAGAACCTGGTGCATTTACAGATAAAAGAGAATGTGTAGAAATTACGTTTAAAGATGATAAAGTCATCGCTCTAAAACCCTATCAAAAAGAAATAACATTTGGGAATGAAAACAAATAAATCTATACTATATATTGTCGTTATTATTGTTGGATTGGTTATCGTTAATATGATTTCGAGTTCCGTATATCAGCGTTTCGACTTAACAAAAGACCATCGTTATACGCTTTCTGATGTTTCAAAAGACTTGATTAGCGACCTAGATTCTCCTTTAATAATTGATGTGTTTTTAGAAGGGGACTTTCCTTCAGAGTTCAGATTACTTCAAACTGAAGTGAAACAAATTATAGATGAATTTCAACTTGAAACAAAACAGATTTTTGTCAATTACATTAATCCTATTGAAGATGAAACTACACGTCAACGTAACATTGAAGAGTTAACAAAATCCGGATTAGAACCTTATATCAACACCGATAATAGTACAGGCCAAGTAAAACAAGATATTATTTTCCCATGGGCTTTTGCAAGCTACAAAGGTAAAACGGTAAAAATTTCACTTTTAAAGCGGAGCATCACACAAGGCTTGCAAGAACAAATTAATAATTCGGTACAAGCTTTAGAATACGCCTTTGCCGACGGTTTTAGTAAATTGGTAAATGCAAAAACTAAAAAAATAGCCATTTTAAAAGGTAATGGAGAATTAGACGATTTATACATCGCTGACTTTCTAAAAACGGTAAAACCATATTATAATCTAGCGCAATTTACTTTAGATAGCGTCGCCACCAATCCACAAGGCACCTTAGATAAGCTTAAAGATTACGATTTAATTATTGCTGCAAAACCAAGTATTCCTTTTACAGAAAAGGAAAAGTTAGTTTTAGACCAATACACCATGAATGGAGGTAAAAGTCTATGGCTTACAGAGTCTGTTATTATGGATAAAGACAGTTTGTATAATGAAGCAGGTACTGGTGTTTCCATTATGCGTGATTTACAATTGAATGATTTTTTCTTTAAATACGGAGTAAGAGTCAACCCATCTTTAGTCAAAGACCTCTACTCTGCTCCAATTATGTTATCGATTGGAGAAGGTAGTCAAGCGCAAATGCAACCCATACAATGGCAATATTCTCCTTTAGCAGCATCAAACCCTAATCATTCGATTACTAAGAATTTAAACTTAGTGAAATTTGATTTTGCGAGTCCGATTGATACCTTAAAAAACAGTGTTAAAAAATCAATCTTACTACAAAGCTCCCCAAAATCAAAACTCGAAGGAGCTCCAAGCACAATTTCGTTAGCTAATGTTACTAAGGCGCCAGATGAAGCGAGTTACAGTTTAGGTCCACAAAATTTAGCTGTGCTTTTAGAAGGTGAATTTTCTTCGGTTTATGACCAACGTATATTACCTTTTAAGGTTAAGAATTTTAAATCTAAAAGTCCTGCGACAAAAATGATTGTAATTTCGGATGGAGACCTTATTAGAAATGATGTTATAAGAAACAGACCTCAAGAATTAGGCTTTGATCAACTCACAGGAAAATCATTTGGAAATAAAGAATTTCTGCTTAATTCGGTAAATTACCTATTGGATGATTCTGGACTTATAAACATAAGATCTAAAGAAATAAATGTGGCTTTTTTAGATGCTGATAAAATTAAAGATAATAAATCGACATGGCAATTTATTAATATTGCTTTGCCACTCATACTTTTAGGCCTCTTTGGCTTTATATTTAACTATTTAAGAAAACGCAAATACGCCTCTTAAATTGCGTTCATTTTTACTATTGATTTTAGCCCCAAAGGCCATAATTTGTTAATAAGTTTGTTTTAAAAAACCCTTCTATTAAGATATATTTGTAATACCGATTAAAAGTATAAAACACATCTATTCAGCATAAAACATCATAACCTTATGAGGTCGGATTTTATCTTAAATTTTCATTAAGGTGTTCTTTGTGTCGAATAAAAAACAATTAAGATATAACACATGAAATTCATTGTTTCAAGTACCTATTTATTAAAGCAACTTCAAGTATTAGGAGGGGTTATTAATAACAGTAATACACTACCTATTTTAGATAATTTCTTATTTGAACTAAGCCTATCAAAATTAACGATTTCGGCGAGTGATTTAGAAACGACAATGTCTGCAACGATTGATGTTGAGAGTGATTCTGAAGGTAGCATTGCATTACCAGCAAGATTATTATTAGACACCTTAAAGACCTTTCCGGAACAACCTTTAACCTTTGTTGTTGAAGAAAATAATACGGTAGAAATTAGCTCTAATCATGGTAAATATGCTTTAGCTTATGCTGATGGTGCAGAATTTCCAAATGCAGTTTCTATTGAAGATGCTAGTACAACAACCATTATGGGAGACATCTTAGCAACAGCGATTAGCAAAACAATTTTTGCTGCTGGTAATGATGACTTAAGACCTGTAATGAGCGGTGTGTTCTTTCAGTTTTCTCAAGATAATTTAACCTTTGTAGCTACTGATGCGCACAAATTGGTAAAATATACTAGAAACGATGTTAGTGCAACGGAAACTGCAGAATTCATTATGCCAAAGAAACCTTTAAATCTTTTAAAAGGTATTTTAGCAGGAAGTGATGATGATGTCTTAGTAGAATACAACGAATCTAATGCCAAGTTTACTTTTGAAAACTCAGTATTAATTTGTCGTTTAATTGATGGAAAATATCCAAATTATGAAGCGGTAATTCCTAAAGAAAATCCAAATAAATTAGTAATTGATAGAACACAATTTTTAAATTCTGTACGTCGTGTTAGTATTTTCTCTAACAAAACAACTCACCAAATTCGTTTAAAAATTGCTGGTGCAGAATTAAATATTTCTGCTGAAGATATTGATTATTCAAACAAAGCAGAAGAGCGTTTAAGTTGTGATTATCAAGGAGATGATATGCAAATAGGTTTTAACTCGCGCTTCTTAACCGAAATGATTAATAATCTAGGATCTGATAATGTTCAACTCGAAATGAGCTTACCAAACCGAGCTGGTATTTTAACACCAATTGATGGTTTAGATGAAGGAGAACATGTAACAATGCTTGTAATGCCTGTAATGCTAAACAATTAAGATTTTTTTGCTAATTAATTCAATAAAAAAAGGCTCACCAAGTATTAGGTGAGCCTTTTCTATTCCATTACTTTAATGATTAACTAATAAAATTAAAAGACAATGGATAGCTAGGTAATTCTCCATTACCAGCCTTTATAGCGTTTATTATTGGCATTACAAATGCCAAAATTGCAACTAATATTAAAGTTAAGATTCCTAATCCAACAACGAAGATTAACGGAATACTAATTATAGAATAGATGAGCATGCTTAACTGAAAATTCACTATAGATTTTCCATGAGCATCCATGCCATCAACTTGTTCTTTCTGTGTAGCCCAAATAATTAATGGTGCTAAAAGTCCACCGAAACCTGTCACATACGTTAGTAATTATGACAAATGCGTAATGACTAATAATTGATTGTCTGTGCGTTTAAGCGTGTGATAATTTGATTCCATGATTAATGATTTTACAGTAATAGGACGCAAACTGAATTAATTTGTTACACTACATTATACAAAATTAACAAGACGAGCAACTTCCCCCCTCTTTCTTTACGCCTAACTTTACTAAAATAGTTTCTAACAAACACCACTTTGTAAAGGCCGATTGAATTAAATTCACACCAATAAATACCGTAAACCACATCCAATTAGGACTTACGTATACAGAAAGCACCACACTTAATAATATCATGACACCAACGATGACTCTAAAATATGTATTTAACATTTTAATTAATTTTTAAGTTTATATAAATCTTTCAATAGGAACTACAATCGCTTTTATAGGATTATTAGTTTCTAAATTTTCATTGAATTCTTTTATGACTTCGAATAAAGCATCAATGTGTTCGTTATCTGTAAACGAAAAGAACATACTAGATTCGTTTCCTCCTTTTTCTGCAGGAAACCAATTAGAAGTCATTAATAATGATGATCCGTTCTTATGACCATCAATATCAGAACTACTAAAACTTTCAATATTTGCTTTTTTAAAAAGCTTCAATACTTCTTTTTGATACTGTTCTACGGCTGTAACTATAACTAATTTCATTTGTTTGTGTTTTAGTTTCCCCCTGATTACGCAGATAATCGCAAATTTTAATGGTGTTTTCCTGCAAAAATCTACGCTATTTTTGGGAAGATATTTTTATTATTTAAAATTTCGTCAGTTCCAGTGATTCCGAATACTTTCGGGATTGTATCGAGAACCATTAAAACTTCTCGATAAAATTTATTCATTCTTCAAAAACCACTCGAAGAGACGGAACATTATTTATAATTCTTCTTCTCTATCATATAATACACTAATGGTACCACCAACAATGTTAATACTGTTGACACAATGGTTCCTCCCATTAATGAGATTGCTAATCCTTGGAAAATTGGATCAAACAAAATCACGAAAGCTCCAATAACAACCGTTCCCGCAGTTAATAAAATTGGTGTGGTTCTCACAGCTCCTGCTTCGATTGCGGCTTGTTTTAACGGGATACCTTCTGCGGTTCTTAAGTTGATAAAGTCAATCAGTAATACTGAGTTTCTTACCATGATTCCGGCTAAAGCAATCATGCCTATAAAAGATGTTGCAGTAAAAAATGCTCCCATAATCCAATGCCCCAGAATAATCCCTATTAAAGACAACGGAATCGCAACCATCATGACGATTGGTGCTTTAAAGTTTTGAAACCATCCTACAATTAAGATATAGATTAAGATGATAGCTCCTAAAAAGGCAATACCTAAATCTCGAAACACTTCTAAAGTAATCTGCCATTCACCATCCCATTTTACAGTATAATCATCTTCAAATTCTGGTTGTCCTAAATACATTTCATTTATGGCATAACCTGGAGGTAATGGAATTTCTTTTAACTTTTCTTCCATTCCTAAAATGGCATACGCCGGACTCTCTAATTCGCCTGCCATATCTGCCATTACATAAACCACCCGTTTTTGGTTTTTACGTGAAATGCTTTTTGCTGCCATAGTTTTACTTATAGTAACTAAATCGGCAATTGGCACTAAATTACCTTGTTTCGATTTTACTTTTAATTGGGAAATATCGGTAATGGTCGATTTTTCTTTTTCATCTAAAGCTAATACCAATCCAATCTGGTTCACGGCATCTTCATCATATAAATTAGTAACTGCTCTATTAGACAATGCCATGTTCATGGTATACGCTATTTGCTGTGGTGCCACACCATATAACATCGCTTTTTCTTTATTAATCTCAAATTGATATTCGGTTTGGTCTGCTTCAACCATCCAATCTACATCCACAACATCATCCGTATTATTAAGGATGGTTTCTACATGTTTAGCGACTTTAATCTGCTCATCGTAATCAGGGCCATAAACCTCTGCAACAATGGTAGACATTACCGGTGGTCCTGGTGGTACTTCTACCAACTTCACATTGGCATTATACTTTGAAGCGATCTTCTGAATATCTGGTCGTAATAATTTAGCAATATCATGACTCTGTGCTGTACGCTCTTCTTTATCAATTAAATTCACCTGAATATCTGCCATATTAGATCCACCACGTAAATCGTAGTGACGTACCAAACCATTAAAGGTTATTGGTGCAGACGTTCCAATATAGTTTTGATAATTCACCACTTCTGGTCGTGTGGATAAGTATTGCGAAATTTCTTGAGCCACAACACCTGTACGTTCTAACGTAGTCCCTTCTGGCATATCAATCACGACTTGAAATTCATTTTTGTTATCAAAAGGCAACATTTTTACGGCTACCGAATTGGTAAAAAATAATACCATCGTTCCCATTAGTACAGCGAAGGTTCCTAATAAAAACAACCAACGTTTACCTTTACTTTCTAAAAGTGGTCTTTCAAACTTATTGTAAATTCTATAAATAAGCGTGTCTTCAACAGCTTTTTCAGGTTGCTCTTCTGCTCCTTTTTTATCTTTTTCTCTTAAGAAAATATACCCTAAATATGGTGTAATTGTTAAAGCTACAAATAGCGATAAAATCATAGCAATTGATGCTCCAATTGGCATTGGTGCCATATATGGCCCCATTAATCCTGAAACAAAAGCCATTGGTAAAACCGAAGCAATTACCGTAAATGTGGCTAATATGGTTGGATTACCTACTTCATTAATTGCATATAAAGCCGCTTGTTTAAATGGCAAGCGTTTCATTTTAAAATGCCTATGCATATTTTCGGCTATAATAATGGAGTCATCCACCACGATTCCGGTTACGAACACTAATGCAAAAAGCGTGATTCGGTTTAATGTGTAATCCATCATATAGTAACTCAACAAAGTTAACGCAAACGTAATTGGCACGGATAAAAACACGACTAATCCACCTCGCCAACCCATGGCTAGCATTACAACAATGGTTACTGCAAATATAGAACCTATAAGATGTAACAGTAATTCTGACACTTTATGAGACGCTGTTTCTCCATAGTTTCTTGTAATTTCAACATGCACATCATCAGGAATTAACGTACTACGTAAATGGTCTACCTTGTCTATAATCACTTCCGCAATTTTCATGGCATCTGCACCTTTTCTTTTAGCTACAGAAATAGTAACTGCAGGATATTCCGATTTATAATCTTCAGCTTTTACGCTTCCTTTACCGAAGCCTAAACTCACATAATTTTGGGGCACTTCTGGTCCATCAATAATTTTAGCGACTTGTTTTAAATAGATGGGTTGATTTTGCTGTACCCCAACTACTAAATTTTCAACATCGGTCACTGATTCTAAAAACTTCCCTGTGTTAATTAGAAACTCCGTATCATTTTTATCAAAACTCCCAGAACTCAATTGACTGTTATTCGCCTTAATCATTTCTGAAACCGATAAGAAATCTAAACCGCTTGAAGCCAATTTATCTTTATCTAAAACCACGCGTAATTGGCGGTTTCTTCCACCTATTTTATGGGTAATAGCAACGTCATTTACCTTTTTAATTTCGGCCTCTAGCTCTTGTGCCATTTGACCTAATTGGTAATCGTCGTAATTTTCACTCCACAAGGTTAATCCCAACATCGGCACATCGTCGATCGCACGTGTTTTTACCAACGGAAACGTTACACCTTGCGGCATTTGGTCCATATGTTTGTTGATTTCGTTGTATAATTTTACAAATGAACGTTCAATATCTTCGCCCACATAAAATTGTACGATGACCATACCTTGCTCTTTCATCGATGTCGAATACACATATTCTACACCTTTGATGTTAGATATTAATTGCTCTAATGGCTTAATCACTCGCGATTCTACTTCCGTTGGACTTGCGCCAGGATAACCAACAAAAATGTCTGCCATTGGCACATCTATTTGTGGTTCTTCCTCACGTGGTATTAAAAATGAACTATAGACACCAACCACCATAAATACAATCATTAAAAGCACTGTAAGCTTCGATTGCATAAAGACTTTGGCGATTTTACCTGCGATTCCTTCTTTCATGTTTTTTATTTATTTTGGGCGTTACTTTTTACTCATACCTGTCAGGTTTTAGAAACCTTACAGGATCGCAAAAAGTCAGGCTATGCATTACGATCTTTTTACTTGTTCTCGATACAAATTTGCTTAGGCAAATTCACTCGAACTGACGTAAAAAGGATTTTCATTACAAATGATTTTACATTCATGAGTTCATTAACTTGAAATAATAAACCACGAATAATCCTTAACGCAACCTATTAGTTATTGAATTGAAATTTTTGCTCCATTGTAAAGTTTTCCTTCTGCTGATACAATATAAGCTTCATCTGCATTTAAACCCGATAATACTTCTACTTGGTCTCCAAAGGTTCTTCCTAAACGTAACCATCTTAATAATGCTGTATTACTTTGACTTACGGTATACACACCAGATAATTGTCCGTTTGTTATAATAGCATCCGTTGGAATTAAAACCATTGCTGTTGCTGCTTTTCTTTCTACAGGAAATTGTACTGTTGTAAACATTCCTGATAAAATATTAGCTTCTGTTTTATCTAAATCTATTTTTACTAAATATTGTCCACCTGTGTTTTTGGCAGATGTACTTACTTCGGCTACTTTCCCTTTTAAGGTTTCATTAATTGATTTCACCAATACGTCAACAGTAGTTCCTTTTTTTATCGCAGAAATTTCAGATTCAGGTACCATAGCCATCACTTCAAAATGTCCTGGCGTTTCAATGCTTATTAATGGTGCTCCTGGATTTGCCATATCACCAGCTTCTACATTTTTACTTGTAATGGTTCCGTTAAAAGGCGCTGTAATATTACTATACGTAAATTGTGCATTAATTTCGTTTTTCATTTGATTAGCAGATTCTAAACGTGCTTTAGCCATTTCAAAATTGGCCGTCATATCATCCATCTCTTTTTGAGAAGCACTATTATCTGCGAACAAGTTTTTAAAACGATTATAATCTTTTTGTGCATTATTGAAGGCAGCTGTTGCTTCTGATATTCCTGCATTTACTTGTGCTCGTTTAGCTTGTAAATCGGCATTATTAATAGACACTAATAATTGTCCTTTTTTAACCTTATCGCCAACATTAACATGAACTTTATTAACGTAACCCATCATTCTAGTGCTCAAATCAGCACTATTAACTGCTTGAATTTTTCCACTGACCGCCAAAAATGGACTATTGGTATTAGCTTCTACCCGACTGGTTTTTACACTAATTGCAGGTGTATTATCCTCAATTGCTTTTTTGCCTTCGCTTCCGCAGCTAGCAAGTAACAAGGCCAATGATAAAGTTAGAATTGTATATGATTTTTTCATTTTATGATTTGTTTATTTGTTAGGTCTCTACTGCGCTCTACCAGACAAAAGTCTGTCAACTCGAGCGCAGTCGAGAGATTATTCTTTGGTTAAAAATTCTAAATAGGCTTGTGCGTAATTGTATTCGAAAATGGTTTGGTAATATTCTAATTGTTTTTGAGCAAATTGTGTATCTGCCATTAATAAATCAGACGTTTTTTCTAATCCTTCTTTAAATCTATTAGTTCTAATTCTTAAAGATTCTTTAGATTGTTCTAAAGCTAAAGCTGTTAATTTCAACTTGTTTTCTGCATCCAATAAGGCACGTTTTGCCTTGTTTAATTCCAAATTACTTTGAGACACATATTGCTTGTATTCTAGTTTTGATTTTTCGAATTCTGATTTACTTTTTTGTGCTTTCCCAAAACGTTTAGAGCCTTGAAAAATATCCCAGCTTAATTGTGCGCCAAATAAATAACCACTAGCGTCGGCTTGAAAAATTTGATCGTCATACAACTCGTAACTTCCAAATGCATTTAATCGTGGTAAAAATGCCATTTTATCAGCCTTATTCATAGCCTCATAAGCCTTTGAAGCCAATTCCATGGCTTTAATATCCGAACGATTTTCAGAAATAGATTTATCTTCCATTGCAATAGTTGAAACCGTTAACTCATCTGTCGGTGTGTAAATCACATACGTCTCATCATTCATTAAAAACGATAAGTAGTTAGAGGCATTTTGCACGTTACTTTTAGCTGATTGTAATTGATTTTGAACTTCAGTTACTCGTACTTCAACATTCAACACATCTGAGCGTTGTAAATAGCCTTGTTTAAAACTGTTGTCTGCTAATTTTTTATTGGCATTTGCAGCTTCTAATGCTTTTTCTAAAACATCAACCGCTTTATAAGCTAGTTGCAATTGCATGTATGCTTTCTCCACTTCAAAAGCCAAATACTCTTGTGTACGTTCTGTTTTTAAAGACATCGCTTCCATTTTAGATTTGGCCGCTTTGCGTTGGTACATGCCATCAAAATTGATTAATGGTTGTTGAATTTCGAATTTTGTAGCGTAGTTTTCAATCTGCGAAGGATCATTTAATAATGCAGGATTAAAATCGTTTTGCGTTAATATTTCTTGATTCAACTTAGAACCAAAAGCCATTAACGGATTCGTAGTTGCTATTGCGGTATGACTTGCTGTAATATTTGGCAAAAACACCGCATTGGTTTGTCTAAAATCGGCTTTCGCTTGTTTAAACTCTTCCTCAGAAATCTTAATACTTGTATTATTTTCTGAAACTCTACTTAGAACCTCTGTTTTTGTTATAGACACTGCATCTTGTGCCTTCACGGACATGGTAAACGCTAAAAGTAATAGTGGTATATAAATATGTTTTTTCATCAATTATTAATTTACAGAACAAAAGTAGTTTAATGTATTATTGAAGTCTGTAACCAATGTTACTTGACGTCCGTTTCCTTTTTCAATAGGTTCAAGTTTAGGCTTAATAAAAAATGGGATAAGAATTAGCAGAGCACATAGTATGGCGAAACTAAAAGCAACTATCCGCTTAGTGAATTGCACATTAATAATTTTTTGGTAAACCGCTGTGACGACTTTCCAATGCAGATAAACATGTATTATTAGCAAACCAATTAATACAAAGCTTAATATGAGATGAATAGTTCCCCATTGATGCCTATCCATATTGAGAAAATACAATTCTATGTTTCTCCCATAAACTTCGTTTCGATCTTGACCTGATAAAAGAGTATACTTCATTAGAAAACCAATCCCTATAATGGCAGACATACATAAGGTCATGCTTGCATTTAGTATAAAGTTCCAAGAAGATTTCCGCATGGCTTTGACAGACTTTTTCATTGTATTAATACTTTTTAAAAATTGTAATTAAAAGTATTAACTAGACAGAACTACCACAATGACATTTATCAGACTGAAGTATATAAACTGCAAATTTTCAATAAAATAACGGTAAACATTTACGATTTAACCACTGGTTTAGGCCTTAGCAGTCTATTCTAATAAAAAAGGCACTTATAAATCTTTATAAATGCCTTTTCACTAACCAACCAAAAAACTGATAACCACATCAGTTAACTTTTCTTGTGCTTCCATAACCTCCAGCTACAACTAACATTATTGTTATACTTACATCAATAAATTTGATAAACTGAACGATAGGATTCATCATTTTAAATCTTTGATATTTTGAAATTCTCTGTGTCATAACAACCTGATTGTTCTTAAAAACAAAGCTTATAATTCTATTAAAGCCAAACAAACCTATTTTATCCTACAAAAGTAAATGAACATTTAATACCACACCGTAACTAATGTTACTTAGTGAAACTGAATTACAATTAAATCTGCCTTTTTAATAAACAAATACAATCTTTCTTAGGTCTTCCCTTTCCGAGTGGTAAAATATCCTTAAATTTATTCCCTTTAATTTTTCAAAATTCTCAACAAGACATCTTTTCATTTTTGGATATCTTGTAAAGATATAATCCAAAATTCTCATGAATATTACTGCAGCATATACCGATCTCTATCAAATTACAATGGCTCAAGTTTATTTTGGCACTAAACCCAATGGACGCGCCGTCTTTGATTATTATTTTAGACACAATCCTTTTAATAGTGGCTATTCCATTTTTGCTGGACTAGAAGATGTCTTAGATATTCTTGAAACCCTCGAGTTCTCTTCATCAGATATTTCATACTTGAAACAAAAAGGGTTTGAAAGTGATTTTTTAGACTATTTAAAGCATTTCCGTTTTAAAGGAAACATTTATTCGAGTAAAGAAGGTGATGTTGTATTTCCTAATCGACCTATTTTACAAGTAGAAGCCAATATTATAGAAGCTCAGATTATTGAGACGCTTTTACTAAATATTCTTAATTTTCAAACCTTGATTGCTACAAAGGCTAGCCGAATAAAATTTAGTGCTAAAGATGGTATTCTCTTAGACATGGGCTTACGTCGTGCACATGCTACAGGTGGCTATTATGCCTCTAGAGCTGCAGCCATTGGTGGTTTTGACAGTACGAGTAATGTTAAAGCTGCCGAAGATTACGATATTCCTTCCACAGGTACTATGGCACATTCTTTTATTCAAAGTTATGATGAAGAACTGCAAGCTTTTAGAGATTTTGCTAAAATGCGACCAGAGAATTGCGTCTTCTTAATAGACACTTATAATACCCTGAAAAGTGGCCTACCCAATGCTATTACTGTAGCCAAAGAAATGGAAAAACGAGGCGACCGTCTGTTAGGTGTACGCTTAGACAGTGGTGATTTAGCCTATTTATCTAAAAAAACGCGCGCTATACTTGACGATGCGAATTTGAGTTATGTAAAAATTGTTGCGTCTAACCAATTGGATGAATATGTTATAAAAAGTTTGAAGGAACAAGGTGCGTCCATTGACATTTTTGGTGTTGGCACAAATCTAGTGACCGGAAAACCTGATGCTGCCATGGACGGTGTTTATAAATTAGCAGAATATAACGATACACCGCGAATCAAACTTTCTGAAAATATTATTAAAATATCGCTTCCGTTTAAAAAGCAAGTTTACCGAATGATAGACGTTAATGGTATGTTCTATGGTGCCGATGCCGTAACGCTTTCTTCTGAAGATAACGTTACATTAATGGAACATCCTTTTGATACGACAAAAAGTTTAGACCTCAATTCATTTAAGCATGAGCCTTTACTTGAACAGGTTATGAAAAATGGAAAAAGAGTACTTCCTTCTCGATCGGTTACTGAAATTTCGAAATATTCGCAATCACGTTTAAAACAACTTCCTAATGAATACAAACGTTTTCAGAATCCACATATCTATAAAATTGGATTAAGTTCAGCACTTAAGAAAGAGCGTGATACTTTAATTAATAAGCATAAATTTTAAACTAAGCTATTTTCATGAATAGATTCGAAATTAAATTCCACATATGAAAACGCTACTAATCATTGATGTGCAGAACGATTTCATACCAAACGGTTCGCTTCCTGTTCCCTACGGCGATCAAATTGTTCCAATAATTAATAAGATTCAAGATAAATTTGATTTAGTAATTGGCACACAAGATTGGCACCCTAAAGACCATATCAGTTTTGCTAGTAATCATGACGGAAAATCTGTCTTTGATGAGATTGAAATTCATGGGCAACCACAAACGTTATGGCCAAATCACTGTGTACAAGGTACTGCAGGTGCAGCATTTCATCCGGATTTAAATACTGACAAATTTGAAGCTATTTTTAGAAAAGGAACCCATAAAACTATTGATAGTTACAGCGCCTTTTATGACAATGACCATTTAAAATCAACCGGATTAGCAGGTTATTTAAAAGAAAAGGGAACCACACAGCTTTATCTATGTGGTTTAGCGGCTGATATTTGCGTTTATTTTTCAGCACGCGATGCTGTTAAAGAAGGTTTTGATTGCTTTTTTATTGAAGATGCTTCTAAAGCATTGGATAAGGACGTCTTTGAAAAACGAAAAAAGGAAATGATTGCTATGGGTATTCAGATGCTAACATCCACATCTATTTAATAGTTATTATACCATTAAATAGATGAGTTCTAAATATTAATCCCATACTAATTTCTAATCATTATTTTAGTTCACGTTTCTTGTACCACCATGGCCTCCTGCAACGACTATCATTATTTTAATACTTAAATAAATGAATTTGAAAAACTGAATGATAGGATTCATCATTTTAAATCTTTGATATTTTGAAATTCTTTGTGTCATGGTATTTTAATTTTCACGGTTATATTTCTGTGACTTGACAAATTTGATTACTCTATTAATAAAACACCCCTAAAGTCCCCTCAAGGGGACATTACTCTTATGTGTTTACTCAAAATTCATTAGCTCACACTAATTTAAAAAAAACCTATTCAGGAATCAACCACCAAAATGGTCGCATTTTAGCTTTGTAAATAAAAGCATAGTGTAAAGCTAATTTTAGCCAGTGACCAGCTAAACCAATTTCACCAAAAGTTTTACCGAGTTGACGTCCTTGTGTTTTAGGATATTTTTCATAATCTGGAACAATGGGATAGGTTGTAATACTAACTCCACTTCCTTTTGTTAAACCAAAACCTGCAGAAGCAATACATGCTGCGCCCATATTTCCCATAGACCCTTTGTGACTTAAGGACTCTTTTCCACTCTTTATAGAATCAATAATATTATCTGCTACTAACTTTGCCGTGATACCAGATGGCATTCCTGTTCTTGGTGGAGCTGGTGTAATATCTGTACCATTTTTACTTTTTCTTGGCTTAGATATTGAATGCGGAGGCGCAAACGCAATACCTGGTGCAAAAATGTTTTTATAATTGGGGTTTTGATACGTTTCTGGCCAATCCTTTACAGACCATTCTTCATAAGGTTTGGGAGTATAATCTGCATCCACTAGCATAAATCCTTTAAAGAGTTTTTCTGTAATATCGTTTTCGTTTTTATCATAAGCTTTAAAACCATGACCCGAAAATGATGGAATTAGCATTGCAAAATCATAGGATTCCGATTTGTGTTCTCCTTCTAAATTTTCGTAATGGGCAATTCCATCTTCAATTTTATTAACACCTGCACCAAGAATCCACTTGATATCGCGATCTTCAAAAATCATTTCAATCATTTCGTGAGACTTCATGGTCAAACTTCCGTAGCTTAATAGCATACCATCCATCCCAAAATCTCCTAATTGATATTCGTTTGAAATCCATGTCACTTCGGCCATATCACGTACATTATGCTTGCGTAATTCTTGTTCTACATTTAATATATATTCAAAAGCTGCACCTTGACATGTAGATTTTGCGTGTCCTGTTCCAATTAAAATTTTGGCTTTTTTACCAGTTTTCATTTGCTGAATTACCTCCTTTAGACCTTTCCAAGCATGATCTGCATGTGTATAGGTACAAACAGAATACGTTTTATTCTTACCTGGAATTAAACCTTCGGTGGCTTCAAAATTCAGTTTAGGCCCAGTGGCATTAATCAAATAATCGTAAGTGACTTTTTCTTGTTTCCCTTGGTTCTCACCTACTACATATTCGGATAAAACATAAGGTTTCTCTTCGGTTTTATCACCTTCAGGATGAAATGAAATTGCTTTAGCTTGTTTAAACTGAATCCCTTTCTTTTTATATAAAGGCGCTAATGGAAATAGGATTTTTTCAGATTTCATTCTACCAATTCCCACCCAAATATTCGATGGTATCCATTGGTAATTACTGTTAGGTGATACCACAACAACTTCGTGTTTTTTCGGTAGTTTTCTGCGTAAATGCGTTGCTGCAACGTGACCAGAAATTCCGGCTCCAAGAATGACAATTTTAGACATAATCATTAATTTTAATTAAAGGTAATATCAAATAAAATGACACACAGCAACTAATGTTACACAAGTCTTTTAATTCGTCTTCTTATAACTCCAAACGGCTAATCCATTCATTATAAAAGCGTAAAGTGCTGTTTTTAATAACTGTGGAAGAATATCGTTAAAACCAGAACCTTTAAGCATCACCATACGCATGACTTCTACAAAATATCTTATTGGGTTAAATTCAGTAAGCGTTTGTGCCCATTGAGGCATACTCTCTATTGGTGTAAATAAACCACTCATTAAAATAAAAATAACGGTAAAAAACCACGCAATAAACATGGCTTGTTGTTGCGTATCTGTAAAATTAGAAATGAATAAACCGATTCCTAAAATAACCAGAATATAAATTGAAGTGTATAAATACATAAGCGATAAACTCCCTAGCATTGGAACATTAAAGATAACTTTTGCTAAAATTAACCCAACCGTTAGTAAGCCCATTCCTATGACCCAAAACGGAAAAAGTTTCCCAATAATAAACTGGCTCTTTTTAATTGGTGTGACGTTGATTTGTTCTAGCGTACCAATTTCTTTTTCGCGGACAATATTCATTCCTGAAAGGAAGAGCGTAATCATGGTGACTAGTAAAACCAATATACCAGGAACCATAAAGGTTTTATAATTTAAAGTTTTATTATACCAAAATAATGGGATAGTCTCTATAGCAATTGGTTGTATTTGTTTGTCTGAAACTTGAAACAAATTTAATTTTATGTTTTGATTGAAACGTTGTACAATTTGTGTGACATATACATTTTCTACTCCTGCTGCTGCACCATCAATTGCGTTTATAGTTACGCCTAAGCTATTCTGTTTTTCTTTTTGTAAATCGCGTTCAAAATATTGTGGAATCTGTAAAAGCACATCTACCTCACCTTTCAACATGGAAGCACTTGCTAAAGCTTCCGAAGGAAAATCTGTTAACACATTAAAGTAAGTAGAGGCATTAAATTTTTCAACTAAGGCTCTAGACGTTGATGTGTGGTCGTTATCAATATAACCAAATTTGATATTCTTGACTTCAAATGTAGCTGCATTAGATAGTATAACGAGCTGTAATATTGGTAAAACAAAAATAATAGGAAGCATGCCTCTATTTCTAAAGATTTGCTTGAACTCCTTTTGTATGATGTATAAAATTGTTTTCATATCTCTTCCTGCGTAGGCAGGAATCTTTTTTAAATTTCATTTTTTAATAAACGTCTCGACTGCGCTCGATAAGACAACTTTACTCTTTTACTCTAATCGTATTTTATATTTCTTCACACTTAATCCAATAAAAAAGATGGTCATTCCAACTAAAATTAAGGTTTCTTTCCATAAATATTGTAACCCTACTCCTTTTAGCATGATCCCTTTTATGATGATGATAAACCATTTTGCAGGAATGATGTTACTAATCACTTGCAATGGCAAAGGCATGCTTGAGATTGGAAAAATAAAACCTGATAATAGAATTACTGGTAGCATTAACCCCATCAACGAAATCATCATTGCTGTTTGCTGTGTTGCAGAAATTGTTGAGATTAAAATCCCTAAAGCTAATGCTGTAATAATGAATAGAACACTTTCAAAACCTAATAAAAACAAGCTTCCTTGCACTGGCATTTTAAATATGAATATGCTTAAAACTACAATGACAATTGCGTTTATAATAGATAGAAAAATATACGGAAATACTTTACCAACAATAACCTGAATTGGTTTTATAGGTGACACTAAAAGGATTTCCATCGTGCCTAATTCCTTTTCTCTTGTGATAGAAATGGATGTCATCATTGCAGAAACTAGCATTAAAATAATAGTCATCACACCAGGAACAAACATGTAGACGCTTTTTAATTCTGGATTATATACCATTCTTGTTTGTGGTACAATTTGATAGGCAATTGTGATGTCTTTATTCAATTCTTTTTGATATTGCTGAAGAATGGCATTGACATAATTACTTATGGTATTTGCCGTATTTGGATCTGTAGCATCTGTAATAATTTGGATAGTTGCTATATGATCTTTAATTAAGCTTTTACTGAAACCTTCCTCGAAATTTAAAACTGCTTTTACTTTTCCTTTTTTGAAAATAGTTTCAATATCGGCTTCTCTATCAATAAATTGATTGATACTAAAGTATTTTGAAGCTGAAATTTTATTAATAATTTCTTTTGTTGTTGCGTCTTTAGAATGGTCTAAAATTGCAATATCTACATTATTTATTTCATTGGTAATCGCGAAACCAAATAGCATAATTTGTGCTATTGGCATTCCAAAGAGAATAAACAATGAGCGTCTATCTCTAAAAATGTGATAGAATTCTTTTTTTATGAAACCTATGAATCTTTTCATTATTTATTTCTTTTCTCCTGCAGATTTGCTTCGCCAGTTCACTGACGCTCGGGTCGCAGATTACCGCAGATTTTTTTTAAATGTTATCTTTTGATTTTACATTTATTTTTCTGCGTAAATCTGCATTATCTGCGGGACATTTTTTATAACTATCTATCTCCCGCTGATTACGCTGATTATCACTGATCTTTTTAAATTTTCCTTAGATTTGATATTTACTCTTTCTACTCTAACCCGTATTATCTCGGGTTAATTTTATATCTCTGTTTATCCCGCTGATTTCGCTGATTACCGCTGATCTTTTTTGTTTTTTTATTAATTTGATATTCACTCTTTCTACTCAAACCTGAATTATCTCAGGATAATTTTATATCTCTGTTTATCCCGCTGATTCCGTTGATTACCGCAGATCTTTTTTTAAATGTTATCTTTTGATTTTACATTTATTTTTCTGCGTAAATCTGCATTATCTGCGAGACATTTTTTATAACTATCTATCTCCCGCTGATTTCGCTGATTATCGCTGATCTTTTTTTATTAGTTTCGATAAATTTAGTATTATTTTTTTCCGCGAAAATCTGAGAAATCTGCGGGATTTTTTTTTTATAATCCATTTACTTTTCTAAAAATCCCTTTTGTTATATCATCCACATTGAAGTTCACTAAAATACCTAGTTTTAATTCTGAAATTTTTAAGTAAGTCAAAACTTGCTTGTGATGTACTTTGGATAAAGTTTCTACCGATTTTATTTCGATTATTACTTTATTATTAACTAATAAATCTAATCTAAAGCCAATTTCTAATTCTATACCATCATAAAATACTGGCAACGGAACTTGTTTTTTAACTGATAAACCTTGTTTCTCTAGTTCATACATCAACACAGCTTCGTATACAGACTCGAGTAAACCCGGACCTAATTCATTATAGACTTTAAAAATCGCTCCTCTGATTATATAGGATATTTCATTTTCTGTTTTTGGTTCCATAATTCTTTGTTTTATTTTTCCAAGTTTCTCCCGCAGATTTCGCAGATAAACGCAGATTTTTTAGTTACTCTTCTGCGCAAATACGTGAAATCTGCGGGAAACTATTTTTTTTCGACATCTGCGAGAAACAATTTATCCACGTGCCAATTTCAAAAACACATCATTCATATTATCTACGTTGAACTGCTCTTTCAATTTCTTTGGTGTATCTAGAGCTTCAATTTTTCCGTTAACCATTATGGAAACGCGATCGCAATATTCCGCTTCATCCATATAATGCGTGGTTACAAAAACGGTTGTGCCTTGATGGGCTGCTTTGTAAATCATTTCCCAAAACTGACGTCTCGTTATGGGATCTACTCCACCTGTTGGCTCATCTAAAAACACAATCTTAGGATCGTGAAGCAAAGACACCGAAAAGGATAGTTTTTGTTTCCAGCCTAATGGTAAGGATCCTACTAATTTACTTGCCACCTTTTCTAGCCCTAATTCTTCAATTAGTACAGTAGATTTCTCTTTGATACTTTTTCTTGACAAACCATAAATTCCTCCAAAGAACGTGATGTTTTCTTTAACCGTTAAATCGTCATACAAAGCAAATTTCTGACTCATATAACCAATGTTTTTCTTGATATCTTCTGCATTAGTAAATACATCAAATCCTGCGACTTTTGCAGCTCCAGAAGTTGGTTTAGAAATCCCAATCAGCATTTTCATAGCTGTTGTTTTTCCTGCTCCATTTGCTCCTAAAAATCCGAAAATTTCGCCTTTTTCAACATTAAAAGTTATAGCGTTTACAGCTATAAAATCTCCGAATATTTTGGTTAAACCTTCTACTTGTATGACGTTGTTATTTTTCATCTTTAGTTCCCACGAAAGTGGGAATCTTTCTCTTTTTTCTCCCGCGGATTTCGCAGATTATCGCAGATTTTTTATTCTCTTTTCTGTGTAAATCAGCGAAATCCGCGGGAAATTATTTATTTCGCTAATTCCATAAAGGTATCTTCAATGGTTGGTTCGGTTTTTCCGATTTCTATATGCGATAAATCTTTAGATTGTAAATAATCTAATAAATCTTCCGGATTAAAATCTTCTCTGCTATCTGTATAATGTACAAACTCTCCAAAAGGATAAACACTATGGTTGTATTCATAATCATTTAAAGCATTTATGAGTTGGTATGTATTGCTTGCCCTAACATTATAAATCCTTTTTGGATAATGTTTCACTATAGCTTGAGGTGTATCAATCTGCAAAATTTTACCATCTTGAATTAATGCAATTCTATCACACAAAGCTGCTTCATCCATATATGGTGTAGATACCAAAATGGTAATGCCTTTTTGCTGCAAACGTTTTAGCATGTCCCAAAATTCTTTTCTCGATACTGGATCAACACCTGTTGTTGGCTCATCTAAAAACAATACTTTTGGTTTGTGAATTAAAGCACAACATAAAGCCAGTTTTTGTTTCATTCCGCCAGATAGTTTACCTGCTCGACGGTCTTTAAAAGGTTCTATTTGAACATAAATATCTTTTATTAAATCGTAGTTTTCTTCTATGGTTGTTCCGAAAATAGTTGCGAAGAAGTTTAAATTTTCTTCAATCGTTAAATCTTGATAGAGTGAAAATTTCCCTGGCATATAGCCCACATTATTCCGAATCATTTTATAGTCTGTAACCACATCAAAATCAGCAACCGTTGCCGAACCTTCATTAGCAATTAACAGCGTAGTTAAAATTCTAAACAACGTTGTTTTACCAGCTCCATCCGGACCAATAAGTCCAAAGAGCTCCCCTTCTTTTACTTGAAAAGAAATATCTTCTAAGGCCTTTACGTTTTTATAAGACTTACTAATATGGTTGACCGTTATACTCACTAAATTTTAATTTTGAACTATAATTTTAGCTTCCATTGTAATTTTTGAAGTCACAGAATTTGAAATTAAACAGGCTTTTTCCGATTTTTCTAAAATACGTTCTGTACGTTCTCTTTTAGATGCGTCTGTAATTACAACTTCTGGAAATAATAACACTTCACTTATTGCAAATTTACCATCCACTTTTTCTAGAATGCCTTTAGAACCACATGTAAAACTCACAAATTCTAATTTTGAATATTCTGCAATTGCTAAAAACGTTGTCATTAAACAACTACTTACAGCTGCAGTAAATAAATGTTCTGGCGACCAAATATTTGGCATTCCGCCAGGAAATTCAGGTGGTGTTGCCACTTCAATGCAATTAGTTTCATTAGTTACCTCATTTTTCAATTCTGGGGAACACATGGTTCCTTTTCTGTCTTGCGTCCAATTAATATCGACGTTATAAATATGTTTTTCCATGATTCTATAATTTTAGTTATGCTTATCTATTTAATTATTAATAGGTTCCTCCGAAGTATTTAGCCATAGTTCGGCTGGCATTCCAATTTTTAGGCTTCCATCGTTTTTAACGTCCACTTTTACAGCATAAACTAAGGCCACACGCTCTTCTTTAGTTTGAATTATTTTTGGTGTGAATTCTGCTTCCGAAGCTATCCAGCTAATCGTTCCTTTGTAGGATTTCATGCCATCTGCATCATCAATTTTAACCGTTACTTCCTGTCCTATTTTAATATTAGCTAATTGCGTTTCGCTTATATAAACTCGTAATTGCATGGTACTTAAATCGGCAATTTTATACAACGGTTTTCCAAAAGCAGTAATTTCATTTGGTTCTGCGTATTTGGTTAAGACGGTTCCGTTTACAGGATTTACAATCTTACTTTTCAGCATTTGGTCGTCAATTTGTTTTAACTGTACATCAATAGATTTCAATTCATTAACCACAGGTGCATTTTGAATTTCGACACTTCTAATTTGATTTTTTATGACATCCATTTCTCCTGTTATATCATCTAACTGCTTTTGCGTTCCTGCATTATCTTTTATCAGATTTTCTATTCGTGTTTTATTGGTATTTGCTGTTTTTAATTTAGAATTTAAAACCGCTATTTGAGATAAGACTCCTTTAGATTTTGAAGCAATGACAGCTTTAGAAACCTCTAACTGCTCACGTTTTAATGCTAAGGGAATGGTATCTATATAGCCCATAAATTGTTCTTTTTGAAGCACATCGCCTTCATCGAGATTAAACTGCATTAGTTTTCCATTATTTTCGGCTGAAATGGTTATTTCTGTGGCTTCGAAATTGCCGTAACCATCTGCTTTTCCGTTGTTGTTTCCACAAGAAAACAAGCTAAAAGCAATAATGCTTAGTCCTAGTATGTATTTATTATTTTTCATGTTTAATCTTTATTATTTTGTTCCCACTGATTCTACAGATTTACGTTGATTTTTTGTTGTTCATTTTTCTGCGATAATCTGTGAAATCCGCGAGAATTATTTTTCTACTGTCCTTTAATGACATTGTAATTTGCTTTTGCCAATTGTAACTGAATGTTATGTTTTATCAAGGTGTTTTCATCTTCATATAAATTAGTGAGTTCTGTGATGTATGCCGATGATGTAATCACACCATTTTTAAGTTGTGAATCAGCTGATTTAAGTACGTCTTTTCTAAGATTAATTATTTCTAAATCTGAAGTAATAAACGCTTCAATTTTATCGATTTCTTTTTGTTGTTGATTTAGCGCAATGTTAGTATTGAGTTTAAAAATTTCGGTTTCATTCTCTATAAAATCTTTGTTAATCGCTAGAGATGCTCTTTGTTTTTTGTTCGCATTCCAATCGAAAATATTCCAATTCACTTTAACACCAACAGTATAAAACGTTTGAAACGAATTATCTAACATATTTAATCCTGGATTACCATAACCACCTGTTGCAAAACCAAGTAATTTAGGTGCGTTTTGTTTTGATAATAGGATTTCAGAATTTTCAATTTCTTCTTTTTTAAGTTGAAATAATTCCAGTTCTGGTCTTACTAATTCTGTTCGTAACTGTGTTTCTACAAGTGGTTTTTGAAATGTTGTTGAAGCATCTATTGGTTGACTTATTAAACTTGATAATGTTTCTATAAGAGATGCTTTGTTACTTTCTAATTCATTGCATTGTTGGTTTATTTTTAATAATTCAGCCTCTAAAACTTTATCTGAAGTTGGTAAAATAACACCATACTTAATTCCTGATTGAACTTCCTTCAGTTTTGCTTCTAATTGAGCCTTTTTCGCTTTTAATAACAACTGAGATTCTTGCGCTAATAACACAGAAAAATAGAGTTGATTAATTTGCTGTTTGAGTTGATATAAACTGACTTCAACTTGTTTTTGTTTGGTTTTTAATTGCGCGGATTTTAAATCTAAAGATGCTGCTGTTGCTCCTCCATTATAAATGAGTTGATTTACAGAAACGGTTGCACGATATTGGTCTTTATTTAATGGTTCGATTCCAGACATTGCCAAAGGAAATTCAATCACATCAGACTGATAAGTTGCTTGTGCATCTAAGCTTAACTGAGGTAATTTGGAAGTCGAAATAACTTCCGCATCCAATTTGTTTTGCGCCTCAAAAAGTTTTGACTGTTTTGCTAACGGATAGTTTTCTATCACTAAATCATAGCATTCTTCTAACGTAATGCTTTGTTGTGCAACATTTGGCAAACCAACTAAGAGGAATAAAATTATTAATAACTGCTTCATTTTAAGTATGCTTTATAGAATTAATAATAAAGTCGGCAACTTCGGTTTTACGATCTTCTATGAGTTGTTTGTAGGTTTCATCATCGGTATTAGTAAATGCCACGAGTAACGGTTTTGCTACAAACGGAAAAACATTTAAAGCCATAATATTGATAAATAATTGTTCGGCACTAATAGGTTTTAAAATACCTTTTTCAACTTCCTGAGCGACTTGTTTCTTAAACTTTTCAATATTAGGAAAAGCTGGATTGTCTTTCATTTTTAAAAGAAAATCTGGATTCCTATTGAGTTCTTGAATGATAAAATTTGGCAAATACGGATGCTTCGCTATAAAGTTGATATAGTTTAATGTGAAATTTTTCACTTTATCTTCAATAGAAGAATCATCATTTAAAACGGCATTCAATTGTGGTGCTAACAACGAAAACGCATTCTTAAAAACGGCTTCAAACAATAACTGCTTATTTCTATAGTAATAATGCAACATCGCTTTATTAATACCTGCCTTATCGGCTATTTCTTGCATTCTTGCGCCAACCATTCCTTTAGATTGAAAAATGTGTTTTGCTGCATTTAGTATTAGCTCTTCGGTATTTTCGTCTTTTGTTTTTTTCATTTCAACTATGTGGTTTAACCAATTGGTTAATAAATTTACAAAAAATAATCAAACCATCACCTGTTTGATTATTTTTTAACTTTTGAATTCTGTTTTAGGCACTCTATTTGTTCATTTTATTATAAATCATTTTAGCAAATATAAGACCTAGAATACCGCCTAAAGCAGACATAAACAAATTGATTGTTAATCTTAAACCATCAAAATCTCCATCATTCATTATGTGCCATGGATCAAAACCCAATCTACCAAAAGTTTTGACCAATAAGATACTTCCAAATACACCAACTAATGTATTTCCTGTAAAGCCAAAAGAATACTTCTTTTTAAAATATCCAAATACATTAGAAGAAATGATTCCTAAAAAAATACTAATTAAAGAAATTAAAGTACCCGTCATAATAACACTATTAATTAATGCTCTCCATAACCAACATCATCCATTTTTCCTTTAAAGACTTTATATTGAATAATCATATAAATAGCGACTAAAACTGCTGCAATTACAAACCAATATACACCAACCGACAATCCATATTCGTGAGCTGCTACATTATACAAGGTTAAATCTGGATTAATATTATTGGTAGAAGGCAATACTTTTGGGAAAATCGATGCCACTGTTGATGCTAAGCCTCCCCCTAGAAATAAAGAAGAAAACAAGAAGCCCATGCCGTGTTTTTTAAACGTTTTCACTTTAAATAAGCCAAACAATCCAGTAAACGTAATTATAGGAAAAATCCATAACCAAGGATTATCTATAAAATTATGAAATGGTTGTGGTTCAATAATATGCCAAATTAAAAGGGAAATAATCACTAAAGCTGACAACACTATATTTAGATTGAAGACCACTTTCTTTAATTTTTCATTAATGTTTGCATTCGTTTTAAAAATAATCCAATTCGCACCATGTATGGTCAAAGCCACAACACCGATGATTCCTAGTAGTACCGTAAACCAATCTAAAATCCCTAATTGTTCTGCTTGCGGGCTAAAAGTTGGATTCCAAAGTGGTAGAAAGAAATAATGAGCTTCATAGGTAGAAACTCCATTAACCACATTCCCTAAGTTAACACCTCTTACAACGTTACCCAATGCAACACCAAAAAAGAGCGCTAACAATAAACTCGCAATTCCAAAAGCTTTATCCCAAATGGATTCCCACATTTTATTGTGAATTTGACCTCTAAGTTCTAAGCCAATTGCTCTAAAAATAAGCAACCATAAAATCATGATTAAAGGCAAATAAAATCCACTAAACGATGATGCGTATAATGTAGGAAATGCAAAAAACAAAACACCACCAGCAGCAATTAACCACACTTCATTGGCATCCCAAAATGGACCAATGGCGTTAGTTATAGCTTTTTTATCTTTTTCTTCTTTTGCAAAAAACAGATGTACTATTCCTGCTCCAAAATCGTAACCGTCTAAAATCACATAAACAGCTAACATTGTCATTAAAACGATATACCAAAATAATTCCATAATTAGTGTTGTTGATTTAGTTGTGGTCCTTTATTAATAATTTTTCCTGCTAGCATTAAAAATAACAATCCTAAAAGTAGATATAAACCTATAAAGCCGAGTAATGTAAATAATGTATTACCAGAAGACACCGTTGGAGATGCCCCATCTGCTGTTCGTAATAAATTATAAACGAGCCAAGGTTGTCTACCTAATTCTGCTGTATACCAACCTGTAGTATTAGCGATGTATGGAAAAGGCAACATAAACATAAGCGACCATAAAATCCATTTGGTTTTATATAGTCGTTTTCTGAATAATTGTACTACAGCCAATAACATTAAACCAATAAAAACAGTGCCTAAGCCTACCATAATATGATAAGAATAATACAATCCAGGAACGTTAGTTGGATGTACACTTTCATCAAATTCATTTAGTCCTTTTATCTGAGCGTCCCATTCTTGATACGTTAAGAAGCTCAATATATTTGGAACTGCTATTTTATTGTCTAGCTTCTTTTCTAACATATTAGGTTGCCCTATCAAAACAATTTCTGAACCACCTTCTTCGGTTTCAAAAATACCTTCCATGGCTGCAAAGGTAACGGGTTGGTGTTCTGCTACATTTTTAGCAGCCCAATCTCCTGTTGGAAAAGCCACTAACAAACTAGAAATTAATCCGAAAATGACACCTGTTTTTACAAATAGCTTTCCGAATTCATGATGCTTATTATTTAACAAATAAAACGCTCCTATTGCTGCAACGACAAACGAGGACGTTACTAAAGAAGCAGCTTGATTATGCAAATAGGCTGGCAATAACCATGGATTTGAGAATAGCGCTCCAAAATTATTGAGTACAAATTTCCCGTTTTCAAGAACTTCATAGCCTACTGGATATTGCATCCAAGAATGGGTGGCAATAATTAAATAACCACTTGCCCAAGACCCTAAAAAGACTAAAAAACCAGTTAAAAAATGAAGTTTATGACCTAATAGTTTTTCACCAAATAAAAAGAGTCCTAAAAAGGACGATTCTAAAAAGAAGGAAAACATCCCTTCCATGGCTAAAGTCTGGCCGATAATGCCACCTGTAAGTTCTGAAAATTTAGCCCAATTGGTCCCAAATTGAAATTCCATTGGAATACCTGTGACGACACCCATAGCAAAGTTGAGCGCAAAAATCTTCATCCAGAATTTTGCAGCATCGTTGTATTTGTCAATTTTTGTCCTGAGGAATTTCCATTTAAAATAGACGATCATTAAGGATAATCCCATGGTTAATTGCGGAAATAAGTAGTGAAATGTGATCGTAAATGCAAACTGCATACGATCATAGAATAGCATATCTTCCATATGTCTTATTTTGGATGTTACAAAGTTATCATTAAAAAAAATTCTCTATGTCACAATAGTTACAGTTTTGGGTTATTAAAAATAAGAAAATATACACTTAGCTCTTCGATTACATTTTTACACCAACAAATCGAATGACCTGAGCCTTTCCTTTATGATAATTGCCTTCTGACAGTTCAATTGTTTTTTCTTCTAATATTTTAAATTCTAATCCGATAAATTCTTGTATTACTTCATCAATAGAAAATAACATTTCTTCCTTTTTAGGGCCACCAGAACTATAATTTAATTGCGCTTTTACAAATGCTTCAAAAATAATAATACCTCTTTTTTTTAAAAATTGTAGTAAATGTTGGTGTGCTTTTTTACGAATATCTATTGGAAAATGCACAAAACTTAAACCTATAACATCAAATTTCTCATCGGTTTTAAATTCTTGTACACCTATAACTTCATAAGTAATATTAACATCTTTCAATTTTGCTAATTTCAACGCTTTTTCTTTACCTTTAATACTCATGTCAAAAGCAGTAACTTCCCAACCTTGTGTTGCTGCGTATACTGCATTGCGCCCCTCACCTTCAGCTGGAAGCAATATTTTTCTTGGCTTTAGTTCATCTAATTGTTGCTTAAAAAACGCATTAGGTTTGGTACCATAAACAAATTCTTCATTTGCATACCGTTCATTCCAAAAGTCTGCAGTATTGTTCGTCATAAAGTGCTAAATAAATCGTCTGGTTTTTAGTTTATAAATCGAGTATTCAGGAAATTTGTTTAAGAGCAATTGTTCTTCATATATTGATTTGAAATAAAACAACAGCACCAATAAAATCCCTATCACCAATTTATATATAGAGGCATCATATAAAGCATACCCTAAAGTGATTGCCAAAATACTCGTATAAATAGGATGCCTAGCCAAAGCAAAAGCACCATCGGTATGCAATTTACTACTTGCTATGGGGGTAGGAAACGGTGATATTTTTGTATTTATTTGAAATAGCGCTATGCCTCCTAATATAAAACCTAATATGGCTATGACTAAACCCGAATATCGTAACCATCCGACAAGGTTTACAACTCTTATTTTAATAGGGAAAACATAAGAGACAAAAAGCAAAAGCTGAATCCCCACAAATACATAATCTTTTTTTGATGGATTTTCTGTTTTCAATTCCTCTCGTTCTATTGATGTACTTAAAATTACAAAAAGAGCCTCTAAAAGAGGCTCTTTAAATGTTATAATTATTTATTTTTTGAGAATTGTGTCTAACACTAAATCTTTATCTAGCTTCTTAGTACAGAAGAACCAATCTTTACAATCTAAATCTTCTGAAGATGTCATTCGTTCTTCCGCTACACCACAAGATCCTGCTGGTGATACAATAACATCGTCACCAGGATTCCAATCAGCAGGTGTTGCCACATTAAATTTATCTGCTGTTTGCATCGCTATTAAGGCTCTGTATAACTCATCAAAATTACGTCCTAAACTCAATGGGTAATAAATAATAGCTCTTACGGTTTCATTTGGATCTACAAAAAATACCGCTCTAACGGCTTGGGTTTTACTTTCTCCAGGTTGAATCATACCGTATTTTTTTGCAACTTCCATAGAGATGTCTTCAATTAAAGGGAACTTAACTTCAATATTTTTCATGCCGTTAAATTCAATTTTATCCTTAATCGTTCTTAACCATGCAATATGGCTATATAAACCATCTATAGACAATCCAATAAGGCTACAGTTTGCTTTTTCAAATTTTTCTTCTAAATGTGCAAATGTTATAAACTCAGATGTACAAACAGGTGTAAAATCTGCTGGATGACTAAATAGTATAGACCATTTTCCTTTATAATCTGACGGGTAATTAATATCCCCTTGTGTTGTTACGGCTTTAAATTCTGGTGCTTTATCTCCAATTCTTGGCATTGAAAACGATTGCTCTTCGTGTATTGATTCTGTAGTATTCATAACGCTATATGTATTTAATTAATTTATAACAAATATAACTCACAATAGATTTTAACTATGTAACTAAAGTTACCCTATCATGAGTATTTTATAGTGAACTTTGATATTGACAATAAAATTAGTTTCTATTACAATTACGAGCAATGACTAAGATCAGTTCAATAATTAAGAAGCTATTCCATAATTTCTAAATGAAGATACTCCAACCCGTTTTTGTACTATTCTTGTTATTATTGATTATTTTCAATAGTACTAGAACTTCGTTGACGTATGCGTATTACACCTTAGATCCCATAGGATTTGTAGAAAATCTATGTGAGAACAAAGACAAACCCTAATTGGAGTGTAATGGGAAATGTCAATTAATAAAGGTTGCAGAATCCCAAAGCAGCGATCAAAACATACCAAAAAGCATCATTGATTTTAAGGAACTTATTTTGTATCCATGTCCTAATACTTCATTTCAATTAACTCAAGATACATTAATTAAAAACACACGCTTTACATCTTATTATCTTAACTTATATAGTTTTAATAATTTGAACTACTGTTTTCATCCACCTAGAGTATAATCCTTCATTTATTGATAGCAATTACTATCACAATTATTCAAATTAAATAAACATAACTCTAGTATGAAAATATTTTGCAGTGTGCTTTTATGCGCACTAATTACAGCTGTATCCTATGGTCAAGAACAAAAAGAGATCAAAAACGATACCACGACACAGAAAACAACAAAACTTAATGAAGTTATTGTAACTGGAAATTTAAAAACGGACCCAGTATTAACGGTTGTTACTAATAACTATGACGAAACAATTGTCCAGCCAAAAAACGTTGCTGATTTATTCAATAACATCAATGGCTTTTCAGTTATAAAAAGAGGAAATTATGCTATAGATCCGTCGTTTAGAGGGGCACAATACGAACAACTCAATATTCAATATGATGGAGGGACAAAGGCCATGCACGCTTGTCCGAACCGCATGGATCCTATCACAACACATATTATTCCTGAAGAAATTTCAAAAATTGAAATCATAAAAGGACCATATACTGTACGCTACGGAGCGACTTTTGGAGGCATTGTTAATTTGGTAACTCAAAAACCAGATTATGAAGATTATGGATTGCACGGAAAAGTTTCTGGTGGCTACGAAAGTAACGGTAACTCACTGGTTAATTTAGTGCAACTGCAATACATTCAAGATAAATACGATATTGTGGCTAATGCTGGTTATAGAGATTTTGGTAATTATAACGATGGAGATGGCACCGAAATCCCTTCGTCATTTAGAAGTACAGATTATGGTATTAAATTAGGTTATAATTTTTCGGAGGACCAACGCTTACAAGCACATTGGAGACAATCTTTTGGGCGAGATATTTTACATGCTGCCTTACCAATGGATACTGAGTATGACAATAGTAGCATTCTTTCTTTAGATTACACATTAGATAACATCGGAAAAACAATAAAATCTCTAACGGCAAAAGCCTATTATAGTTATGTCGATCATTTAATGACTAACGACAAGAGACCTTCTTTTATGATGATGGAAGCCGCTTCTGCTGTTGATGCTGTTACAGCTGGTGGAAAAATAGAACTTAACTGGAAACCTTTTGAAAAATTAAATATCTTTTCTGGATTAGATGCCCTGCATATTGCCAGAGATGGTGGCAGAACACGATTAGTAAAAGTAATGAATGGCAATCCTTTACCAACACCAGTAACATTTAATGACAAAGTTTGGCAAGATTCTTATATTACAGATATAGGTGTATTTACAGAAGCGAAATACAATTTAGGGGCAAATACTATTTTTACTGCTGGATTGCGATATGATAATGTGGTTTCAGATATACAAGATCCTGAAGAAGACTTTGCAGCCATGTACAATCTTGAAAAACGAACCGAACATAACGTCAGTGGAACTGTTTCTGTTAAAAAAAGCGTTTCAGACAAATTCACTTTAGAAGCGGCTTATGGTCGTGGAGTACGTTCTGCGAATATGATTGAACGCTTTATTAATCATTTTACAGTGGGTCAAGACCCTTATGAATATATTGGTAATCCGGATTTGAAGGCTGAAGTTAATAATCAGTTTGAAATTGGTTTTAAAGGTAATGAGCCCTTAAAAAATGGTTTTAATAGCTTTAAATATGAAACCTCATTCTACTATTCCTTCTTTGAAAATTATATTGTTGGTATTGTAGATGAATCGTTAACTCGGAAGTTTAACCCAATGTTAGAGCCAACGAATCCTAAAGTATTTAGAAATCTTAACGAAGCCTACAAAACTGGATTTGAAGTGATGGCACAAATCGATTTTTTAAATCATTATTATTTTAAATCTGAATTTTCTTATGTCTATGCCAAAAACAAGGATTTAGAAGAATCATTACCACTGACACCTCCATTGACAACAAGATTATCACTAGGCATTAATAAATCTAAATATTGGGCCAATGTTCAATACAACTTGGTATCTAAACAAGATCATATTTCAAGAAGCTTTGGGGAAACAGCTACAGACGGTTATCAAACCTTAGATATTCGTTTGGGTGTAAAACCTATTAAGAATATGACTTTAGGTGTTGCTGTGATTAATGCTTTTGATGAAGCTTATAGTAACCATTTAAACTTCTCTTTTACAAACCAAGCAGATTTAGGAAGCACACCAATTACAGAACCTGGTCGAAATTTTTCAGCATTTTTACAGTATAAATTTTAATTCAACACAAAAAAAGAGGGTCGTTAACATTAACCACCCTCTTTTTAAATCTATAATTAGCTTTAATTAATACTCTGACTTTGCTTCATTATTATCTTCTTCATTAAGATTATTAGACTCGTCATGACTTTTACTTTTTGAAATAAAGTTAATTAGAATACCAACCAGCGAAATACAAACCAACGCGAAAATGGCAATCATAACAACTCCACTAGTCCAACTATATAATGCTATCAATGTATTAATCATATTTGTGTTTATTTAGTTTTTGAGACTGTAAAATTAAGAACAATAAGCTTTAAGAAAAATGATATTTGTCATTAAACCTAAAAAACAAAACCCACGTCATATTGATATGAATAAGTCTCAATTTACTAATTAGTCGTCGTTATAATATTTATAAGATCATCTTTTTGAAGCACTCCAGACTGCCTCCATACTTGTTTACCGTTTTTAAACAATAACATAGTTGGCACTCCTCTCACTTGATATTTTGAAGCTAACGCTTGATTTTTGTCAACATCAATTTTAATGATACTAACATCTTCACCCATAGCTTCTTTTACTTGTTTTAAAATTGGACTCAACATTTTACATGGTCCACACCAATCTGCAAAAAAATCAACTAAAACGGGTTGATCTTGATTTATTATTTCTGAAAATTTGCTCATACCTAACTTGTTTTTATTTATCGTAAGTGATACTCCAGATCCCTCTTACCTCGTTAATATTATAACCAATTGCTTTATCCATAGGATATAAACTCTTAATTCTAGTTAAAGTGGTTTCATTCAATGTTTCATTAGGTTTTCCGTGACATTGAAGACACATTGCGTTAGTCGTAATTGGATAATAAACCTTTACTTTAGTATCCATTTCTTTTACAATTGGGCTTGCCTCTTCATTATTGGCGATAACTTTTTTAAAGATATTTATATAATCTAATTCTTCTAAATTTGCCTTATTTTTTGGATTTCTTGGTTTATCCGACACACGTCTAATAACAGCATTATGCACCACTGACATACTATCTGTTAAAGGATAAGCACGCTCATTACAAAACGTTAAGGCTTCTAATACTCCTTTTTTCTGAATAGTGCCCATTAAATTTTTACCCAAAACGGCTTTTGTTGTCAAGGCGTACTTTAAGCCTCTCTCTCCATAAGACAAGTCTTCAAAATTAGTTTGGGCTTGTTGCATACCCTGTTTTTTAGCTTGACCATTTCCCATACCCATACCTTTACCACTCTCTTGATTAAAATGCTCCTCAAACCATTCGGGTTGTTCTATATTATAATCATACATATAATCTGCAATCTGTTCTATAGTTTTCTCTGCAAATGCTTGTTTAGGCATCACACCAAATCGTTTTACAGCTCCATACATTTTAGCATCCTCTGCATTTGGATTTTTAATCCAAGCTTGCATTGAAGCAATAAAATCTTCTTTACTCGTTTCACTATTAATATAATGTTTTTTAATGGCAATCATTGGAGGTCCAATTCTATCGGTTTGTGTTGCTGTAGGATTATGACACACATAACAATTGGTTTCCATTAACTTTTTACCAGGATGCTCTGAAATTAGTGTTGGTTTATCAACTTTACCGTAAGCGCTAGTTTCCGGTTTATTTGAATTACAACTGGTAAAATATAGCGCTAAAACAATTAAAATAATAGTATTTTTCATTCCTCACAAAGTTTAAATAAAGTTACAACGTTTCACACTTACTATACGTAACTTATGTTACACTCCCCAATTTCTTAATAAAACGAGTAATTCATCTGCTTGTGGAATTGGATAAAAGTCAAACGTTTTATTTTCTTGTGTATACGCTATGGCAACAAAATAATCTGCTTGTAATTCTAAACTATAAACATTGATATTTTTGAAATCTTGTACCAAAGAAGTTGGCACTTCATGGTTACCATCGGCTACTGGGATTTTAGAAAAATCGTCATCAATGCCTTTTCCTATCGCTTTTACAATAGCTTCTTTTCTAGTCCAGAATTTATAAAACAGACGTCTTTCAAATTCAAAATCCTTTATAAAACTAATTTCTTCAGCACTAAAGACGGTTGAAAGAATATCAGAATAATTAAAATGCTCATCAACCTGTTCTACATCAACACCTAACTCGCAATTACCAATAGCAATAATAGCAAAATCACCAGCATGAGACACGTTAAAAAACAAGGCTCTATCTATGGGAAAATAGGGTTTGTGATTTGTTTCTTTTTCAAAATAAATTTGAGAAACAGCTAACCCTTTCTCTTTAGCTATTAAAATTTTAAGTAAGGCCCTACAAATTATAAATCTATTGGTGTCTTTTAAGTGATGGTAGCGTTGCGCTCTTTTCACTTCTAACGGAGACAACACACTTAACAAAACATCTGTGATGTGATGGTATTTAGACAATTCTATTTTAAACAACTTAATATCTGAATAGCTATTTTCGGAAGTCGCTTCTTTTTTCTGTAAAAGATTAGAGTTCCCACAAAACAAACTACTTTTAGTACTATTAATCTCCACGATCTAATAACTTTTGAAGTTTTTCACCCAACTCCTCAACAACAGGAGACAAAAACATTTCTGAATGATTTCCAGGCAACATATGTTTACAGACACCTCCTAAGGCTATTTTTTTCCAGCCTAAATACTTAAAATCGTGTGCATAATAAATATTTTTAGTAGATCTAAATAAATCTACCTTGATATTTTGAGGAGTTAAATGATATCTTATAAAGGCCAAACCATGCAATGCATCTATTTTTGAAGTCCGATTAAACTGCAATTGGTATTGTTTTTCATTTCCATATTTCAATCTTAAATATAATCCAGAGGCCTTAATTTTCAACAAACGAACTCTACGTTTAAAATTAGCCTTACTACTAAACATATTTAAACCCATAAAGCCTAATTGACCTAAGGTATATAATCTAGAAGCCACCTTCTTCTTTAAGGGATTAGAGAAGTAATACGAAGGATAAACATAACTATCGAAAAGGAATAAAAATTTCACTCGTTTTCCTTGAGCTATTAACTGCTTTGCCATTTCAAAAGCAATAATACCTCCAAAAGAAAATCCTCCCAAAATATAGGGACCTTTCTTATTTATTGTAGACACCATAGAAATATAATAAGACGCCATAGCTTCTACAGTATCATGCGGTTTTGAATCACCTTTCAATCCTTTTGCTTGTAAGGCATAAACAGGTTGATCTTCACTCAAAGTATCAGCTAAATTTTTAAAATTTAAAACCTCATAATTTGCACCGTGCACAATAAAAAGAGGGGGGTTACTTCCATACGATTTTAAAGGTACTAATGAGTCAAAAGTACAATCTTCATTATAGTATGGTCGTTCCGCAGCTTCCATTTTATTTATCTAACACCTGTTGTAAAATCTGTCCTAATTTTTTATCATGAGGAGGTAAAAGCATATTTCTGTGGTTTCCTGATATCAAATATTTATTAATACCCTTAGTTGCTATTCTGTTCCAACCTAGCTTATCAGGATCATGTGCATAAAAAATATCATCTTCTGCAACTCTTAATAAATCAACTTCAATATCTAAAGGTAAAATTTGATAATTGCCAATTGCCTTTTTATGCATTCTATCTAAATGATAAGGCCAACCGTAACGCATAGCATGATGTTTTTCTTTTCCAAATTTAAGCCTTAAATATTTCTGCTTTATCCCTTCTTTAAATAAGTGCATTCTTCTTTGAAAATTGGCTTTATTCTTAAACATTTTTTGAGACATAAAAAGCATCATTCTTATGGTATACTCAATGCGAGCCATCTTTTTTCTAGTAGGATTAGCAAAGTAGTAGTACGGGTAAATGTAGCTATCTAATAAAATAACTTTATCTACTTTCTTATTTTGAGCCAAC
Source organism: Winogradskyella sp. PC D3.3 (assembly GCF_054366245.1). Taxonomy (NCBI): domain Bacteria; kingdom Pseudomonadati; phylum Bacteroidota; class Flavobacteriia; order Flavobacteriales; family Flavobacteriaceae; genus Winogradskyella; species Winogradskyella sp. PC D3.3. The sequence goes on from NZ_CM135962.1 coordinate 3,470,136, forward strand.
AGTTGTCTTGCCATTTCAAAAGCAATAACACCACCAAATGAATAGCCGGCTAACACATAAGGTCCATTAGGATTAGACTTCGTGATTTCAGAGATATAATGAGCAGCCATATCTTCAATTCGATCATGTGGCTTATCGATACCATTAAGTCCTTTAGACTGTAATCCATACATTGGCTGATCGTCATCTATATTCTTTACTAAAGCATTTAAAAACATAACGTTATGTTCTGCACCATGTACGACATAAAGTGGAGTTTTAGTCCCTTTTGGTTTTATAGGAACCAATGAACTCCATGAAATAGCTCTAGTGTCTTCTACAATTGATTTCGCTAACTTTTCAACCGTTGGATAAATCATCAATGCACACAAAGGCAATCGCTTCCCTGTTTCTTTTTCTATAAGCGACATCACTTTAACTGCAATTAGCGAATGCCCTCCAAGTTCAAAAAAATCACTAAAAATATCTACTTTGTTAAGCTTTAAACATTCTGCCCATATTGATGCTACAATGGTTTCAGTTTCCGTACGAGGAGCTGTATAGTCTGATAACTCTTTGTTTTTAAATGTTCTCGCTTTTAATGCATTACGATCAATTTTCCCATTTAATGTTGTTGGAAATTCTTTTAAAAAATAAAACTCTAAAGGAACCATATACCTAGGAAGCTCTTTCAAAAGAATTTCTTTCCACTTATCTATAATATCACCAGAAACCTTTTCATCGTTATTAGATATGACATAAGCCTCGAGACGATCGTCTTTAACTAAAACAACCGATGAATCAACATCTGTTAATTTGTTAATAGCCTCTTCAATTTCCCCAAGCTCAATACGGTGTCCTCTAATTTTTACTTGTTGATCAATACGACCTAAACACTGGACTTCTCCCGTCGTTAAAAGTTTTGCTAAATCACCTGTTTTATAAAGTAAGGTATTATTAGCTTTATTAAATTCATTATTTATAAACTTTTCGGAAGTTAAATCCGGACGTCTCCAATACCCTTTGGCTACACCATCACCAGCAATACATAATTCTCCTATTTTTCCAGGTGCCATCAACTGTCCATTATCATTTACAATATACAGCTGTGTATTCGCTATTGGTGTCCCAATGGTAATGATATCGTCATTGGGATTTATTTGCTTTACAGTGGACCAAATTGTAGTTTCTGTAGGTCCATACATATTCCAAAGTTCATCTACTCTATTTAATAATTTTGTAGCTAAACTCATAGGAAGCGCTTCACCTCCACAAAGTGCCTTTAAAGGAACGTGGTTTTCCCAACCGGCATCTAATAACATTTGCCAAGTTGTTGGTGTTGCTTGTAATATACTTATATTTTCTTTTTCAAGAACGTCTAACATTAAACGCGTATCTCTTGCTGTTTCATCATTAGCAATAACTAAAGTGGCACCTTTTAGCAGTGGCAAATACAACTCGAGACCTGCAATATCAAAAGAAATCGTTGTTATAGATAATAAGTTATCTGTTTCCTCTATGCCTGGTTTTTCAAGCATGCTATAAAGGAAGTTTATTAAATTTTTATGTGTTACCTGAACTCCTTTTGGGTTTCCTGTGGATCCTGAGGTGTAAAGCAAATAGACCATTTCGTCTATATTAACCTGAAGATTCTGAGGTGTAGAAGGATATTTTGACAAGTCTAAAAATAAATCTTCTAACAGTAATGTTTTTGAAACCGATGCTAATCTTAATAGAGATGATTGAGAAGAAATTAAAACCTCAGCTTTCGAATCTTTCATCATAAAATCGAGTCGCTGTTGAGGATAATTTGGATCTAAAGGTAAATAAGCGGCTCCACATTGCATTATGGCAACTAAACTTATAACCAACTCAATAGACCTTGGTAATGCAACAGCAGTAACCGTTCCTGGTTTTACGCCATGTTCCGACAGACGATGTGCCAATTGATTAACTTGTTTATCAAATTCTTTAAATGTAATTTGTGATGCTTCAAATTTTAAGGCAATCTTATCTGGACAACGTTGTGCTTGTTCTGCAATAAGCTGATGTAAAGGTAAAGAAGGATAGTCAATTACTGTATCATTAAGGTTATAATAAGCGGACTCATCGACTTTAAAAATCGTTTCTAATGTTGTTTGAGGTGATTCTACAAGCTGCTGTAATAAATTCTGAAATGAAACCATCATTTGCTCAATAGTTTCACGTTTAAAGATAGCCGTATTATAAGACCATTCAAAAACTAAACTGGCTTCAGAAACTATAGCATTTAGAAAAAGTTCGAAAACTTCGTATACTCTTGGATTACTTTTTAATGTATAATCTAAGCCCGAAAAAGAAATGGTTTCAGACCGATACTTATCAATATTAAAAACAATTGGGGCTAATGTAACCCTTGACGGATCTCTATCTACCGAAAGTTTTTGAAGTAATTGACCAAAGCTAAATTGTTGATGCGCATAGGCGTCAGCAATTTGCGGTTGACGCTGTTTTAGATACGCTGTAAAACTCATATCTAAATTAATCTTACTACGTAATGGTAGTAAATTCACACAATGGCCAATCAATTTCGGTTTTTTACTCGCTATTTGACCTGATGAAAGAAATCCTAGAACAATTTCATCTTGTCTTGTTTGTGCATGTAAAAAAATCTCAAAAGCAGAAAGAAGCGTTTCAGAAAAACGGCATCCAACGTCTCCACTTGTTTTTTTAAGGGCATCCACTATAGAACTTCCTATGGTAATATCTAATCTCTCACTTTCATAAGTTCTAATTTTAGGCCTAGGGAAATCAGTAGCCAATGTCATTTGAGGAATCTCACCTTCATACTGCTTAAGCCAATAATTCTCACTAATTTTATAAGCTTCACTATTCAAATTTTCTTGACGCTCATTTGCATAGGCTAAAAAACTTTCTGGTTTTGGCAAATTAGGTGCTGTATTAAGAACACCTGCCGAATACAAACAGCCTAATTCTTCAAGAATATTTCTTATAGACCATCCATCGCATATAATATGATGTGCCGTAAAGATGAAGTGATGTTCTGTTTCAGAAGACTTAATCAGTCCAAATTTGAAAAGTGGCCCCTTTACCAAATCAAAAATATAATTTGCATCTGAAGACAAGTAATCTTTAACGATTTCATTTTTCTCAAAGTCTTTATATTCAGAAAGATCTAGTTCTTTTACCTCTACAGAAATTTCATTATAAACATTGATAAAACGACCATCTGAACTAAAACTTATGCGCAATGAATCATGGCGATTTACTAACGTTTGTATCGCTTCTAATAATACGTTTTTAATTAATGGACCATACAATGTCAATGAAACAGACTCGTTATATCCTCTATTGGCGTCTGCACCACCCAGTTTACAAGCCGTCCAAATTTCTGACTGTGATTGTGTGGTATAGTTTTTTGGTTGCTTCATTAGATTTAGGCTCAAGGACGTAATTAATTAAGATACTTGGATTTGCGTTTAGCTTAAGTTACATAACTTATTTAGAGAACAATTTAAAAACCGTAGTTTTCCTTTAAAAAAACAGAACTACAACACCATTTTTTTTTATTTCTACTATATAAATTATTGTCTCCTAAATACATATTTAAATTTTTATTTTTACTTTACTAAATCTAAACATTAGTAAAACTACTACATTAATTACATCAAATTCTGAAGGGGAATTGTCATTAAAAAATCAACAAAAAAATCCATTGTTTCGACTACCATAATGTAGCAAAAATCAACTCGTCGTTGGAATTCATACTTAAGTCCAAACATAAGTTAAAAATACGTATTTATCTATAAAAAAATAAAAATATAACCCTTAAAACTACTGATTATTAGCCCATATAACCATTTTATAGTTATGCTTAGTATGATAAACACAAACACGTTTAAATAGACCTTTACATCTTATTTTTAACAAAATTCCAGAGGTTCTATTTCCGATACAATTAAGTTGATAAATCGTCTTAATTTTTACGATCCAATATCTCCTGTAAAACACGGCTAAACTGTTCATCATTTGGAGCCACAAACATATTGGCATGGTTGCCAGGAATACTATGTCTTTTTACTCCACGCTTAGCTAAAGATTTCCATCCATAATATTTTTTATCATGTTTAAAAAAAACATCATCTTCTGCAATCATTAAATCAACTTCTAAATCTTCGGGAACGATATGATAACTTTCAACGGCCAAACTATGATGACTGCTCAAGTTTTCTAATGTTTCCTTACCGATATTAAGCTCTAACAAATCTTGCAATTCTCTAGGCTCTGTTGTTGACTCTTTATCACTTTGCTTAACCTTAGTATATAGTTGATTAACCTTATTTTTAAAAATACGCATTCGGGCTTTGAATTTATCAGCACTACTAAACATCGTCTTTAAGGCAAAATAAACTTTTCCAGAGGTATAAAATCCATACATCAATTGCTTTCTAAACGCATCTGAATAATAATAGTATGGAAAAACATAACTATCAAAAGATATAAATTTTTCAACTGTTTTACCTTGAGCTTTCAATTGCTTAGCCATTTCAAAGGCAACAATACCTCCAAATGAATATCCTGCAATGGCATAAGGACCATCTGGGTTTGTTTTAATGATTTCAGATATATAATGTGCTGCCATATCCTCTATTTTATTATGAGGAGTATCTTTCCCATTAAGCCCTTTGGCTTGCAAACCATACAACGGTTGTTCTTTATCTATATTTTTAGCTAATGCATTTAAAAATAAAACATTATAAAACTCCCCATGAACCACATAAAGTGGTGTTTTACTCCCATCTGTTTTTATAGGTACTAAAGAATCCCACGAATTCACCTCTCCATCAACCTCAATAAATTCTGCAAGTTTGGCTATGGTAGAGTGCGTCATTAAAGCCGATAATGGGAGCCTTTCTCCTGTTTCGTTCTCTAATTTTGCCATCACTCTTACGGCCACTAAAGAATGCCCACCTAGCTCAAAGAAATTACTAAAAATATCAATATTCTTAATGTTTAAGCATTCCTCCCAAACTCTTGCTATCAATTTCTCTGTTTGAGTCCGAGGTGCTGTTTTATCTCCTGCATTTTCAGAGGTTGTTTTAGAATTATTTAATAATGTTTTTCTATCAATTTTTCCATTTAAAGTTGTTGGAAATTCATTGATAAGGTGCATCTCATGTGGCACCATATAAACTGGTAAAAGCTCTTTTAAATAGGTCTTCCATGTTTGCACTTCGTTTTGAGACGCTACATTTGAATCATTCGTTTTAATAAAGGCTTTTAACCGATCTTCATCTATCATTACAACACAAGACTCTATAGTATCTATAGTAATTATAGCTTCTTCTATTTCACCTAACTCTATACGATGTCCTCTAATTTTGACTTGGTCATCCATTCGACCTAAACATTCAAATTCACCATTACTAAGCAATCGACCTAAATCACCTGTTCTATATAATTTAGTATTAGATGCTGCATCAAATGGATTTGAAATAAACTTCTCTGAAGTCAGATCAGCGCGCTTCCAATAGCCTTTTGCAACACCATCTCCTCCAATCACAATTTCTCCAATGGTCCCTGGCTTCATTAAAAGACCTTGATCATTTAAAATATAAACTTGAGTATTAGCAATCGGTTGACCTATCGTAAGAATTTCATCGTCAATTAAAATCTGTTTAGTAGTGGACCATATTGTGGTTTCGGTTGGTCCATACATATTCCATAGCGCATTAACTTTAGGCACTATTTTCTTTGCCAATGGCATTGGTAATTTTTCTCCACCACAAAGGGCTTTAATCGCTAATTTATCTGCCCAACCAGAATCTAATAGCATTTGCCATGTCGTAGGAGTAGCCTGTAACATGGTTATTGATTCGCTCTTAATATAGTCTAATAACAAACGACCATCTTTGGCAATATCATCATTTGCAATAACCAAAGTTGCTCCACTTAACAACGGTAGAAATAACTCTAGACCAGCAATATCAAATGAAATTGTTGTAATCGACAAAAGCTTATCTGACGCCTTTATTCCTGGAGCTTGCAACATACTAAATAGAAAATTGACTAAATTTTTGTGTGTTACTTGGACTCCTTTAGGATTTCCTGTAGATCCTGAAGTATAGAGTATATAAGCTGTTTCATTACTATCGACTGAAAGTGCTAAGGGATCTGAAGCATATTTTGATAAATCCAAAAACAAATCTTCTAACACTAATGATTTAGAAATAGCTTCAGATGCAATAGGTGCTTTCTTTGAAGTAATCAGAACTTCGGCCTCAGAATCCTTTAGCATAAAATCCAATCGGTGTTTTGGATAACTAGGATCTAACGGCAAATATGCCGCTCCACATTGTACAATAGCCAGTAAACTTACAACAAGTTCTATGGAACGCGTCGAAGCAATAGCAACAATGGTATTGGGTTTAACTCCCTTAGCGACTAAACAATGCGCCAAACGATTAACTTGTAATTCTAAATCTTGGTATGTTATTTCAGAACCTTCGAATTGTAATGCTATTTGATGAGGTGAAACCTGAGCTTGATTTGCTATAAGTTGATGTAAAGGCAACTTTGGATAAGAAGCGTTTGTAGCATTAACAGCCTTATATGGGGCATCGTCAACCTTAAAGATATCTTTTAACTTTACATTAGGGTTTTCTACAATTTGTTCTAATAAGTCCTGAAATGACATCATCATTTGTTCAATGGTGTCACTTTTGAACAAAGCCGTATTGTAGGACCATTCTAAAACTAAATCGTTTTCAGACCCTGTAGCATTTAGAAAAAGTTCAAAGGTTTCATAAGCTCTAGGGTTACTCTTTAATTTAAAATTTAAATCTGAAAATGAAACTGCAGCAGTCATTCCCATATCGATATTAAAAACGACAGGAACTAATGGAACTCTCGAAGGATCTCTTGCTATAGAAAGCTTTTGAAGCAATTGTCCGAAGCTTAATTTTTGGTGATCATAGGCATCAAAAAGTTCCGCCTTTCGTTGTTTTAGATAATCTGTAAAACTTACATTTAAGTCCACCTTACTACGTAAAGGCAATAAATTGACACAATGCCCTATCATTTGGGTTTTTCCGCTCGCTGCTTGATCGGCTGACGGTAGCCCTAAAACAATATCACTTTGTCCTGTTTGTGTGCTTAAAAAAACTTCAAAAGCAGATAAAAGGGTCGTCACAAAACTGCAACTTGCTTTTATTCCTGCTTTTTTAAGCGCATTTACAGAAGTCATATCCATCGAGAAATCTAAACGCTCACTCTTAAATGTTCGCAATTCTGGTCTCGGAAAATCCGTTGGAAGTGTTAATTCGGGTACAGAATCGCGATATTGATCTAACCAAAATTTTTCTGTTTCAACATAAGATTGACTTCCTAAATAGGTTTGTAATTCATCGGCATAAGAGCTAAAACTATCAACCTTAGGAAGTGCTGGGATTTCCTTTTTAACAAGTGAAGAGTACAATTGTCCTAACTCTTCGAGCATAATACCAAAAGACCAACCATCACATACAATATGATGCGCCGTTATAATTAACTGATGCTCTTGTGCGCTTGTTTTTATGAGTCCAACTTTGATTAATGGCCCTTTTACCAAATCAAAAATAAAATTAGCATCAGCTAATAGATAGTCTGAAAGCTGATTTTCTTTTTCATCAGAAGCAAGTGCGGATAAGTCTTGAACGCTAAACTCCAGCGGCATAAAATTCAACACACTCATAAAGCGTCCGTCTGGACTAAAAACCGAACGTAAAGCTTCATGTCTTTTAACTAAATTTTGAACCGCATTGTCTAATACTGAAACCTGTAATTCTCCATTTAAAACAAGAGAAATGGATTCATTAAAAGATCTGTTCGCATCCTTACCACCCAATTTACAAGCAATCCAAATTTCTGCTTGAGATTGTGTTGTATGAATAACCTTTTCTATGGCAGGTCCTTCAAATGGATTAAAAGATATATTGTTTTTGTGATTGCTTGTTGGTGATTGCATTACTGTATGACCGATATTTTTACTTATTAAAAAACAATAATTAAAAGCTAGTGTTATAAATCTATTTGAACATAATTAGAATCATTTTTATCATCTTCAACAAACCATGCTGGATTGCCCTTGTCATCAAAACCTAATTTAGCTCCTGGAACTGGTGGCGTATTCAACTCTTCTGTTAAAGCCTTGTTAGCTTCTGCTAAACCAGCATTGTTTAAGTTTGATTGAAAAATTCCTACAGCTAAAAGTTCATCAATACATTCTTTGAATGTGTTAATTAATTTTGTAACATCATCGTCTGTGTATGCCGCCGTCATATAGCAAGGAAAACCGTCCCAAATATGAATACCGCGTTCTCTCATTAAAACAAAGAATAACTCCGAGTAAGGAATATCCTCTACAATCTTTAATCGCCATAACGAACGATAATATGCTATTTCTAAAGGCAGGTTTTTCGATTTAAAATAAAGTGTCAATTCAGCGACTAAGCGATCTGTGAGTTTAGCCAAATCATCTTGAAGTTTTCCGCCTTCCGCTTTCATATGTAAAAGAGACGCTTTAGTTGATGCTAATGCCAACGGATGACGTACAAATGTACCTGCGAAGTATGTTACGCCGACCGCAGGAAATGAATCATCTCCATATTGCCAAAATCCTCCATCTAAGGCATCCATATATTTTTTACTACCCATTATGGCACCTATAGAAATACCACCACCAATAACTTTTCCGTATGTAGCAACATCAGCCTTTATACCAAAAAGCGCTTGTGCTCCACCAGGATGCATTCTAAACCCAGTAATAATTTCATCAAAAATTAATAATGATTCTGACTCCTTAGTGATTTTTCTAACTTCTTTTAAGAATTCTATTGGTCTAAATTCAGGTCTACGACTTTGAATTGGCTCTACAAGAACCGCTGCTATTTCGTGCGCACGTTCTTTAATTATAGCTAAACTTTCATCAGTACCATAATCTAAAATTAACATGTTTTGAACTGCTTCTGGCAAAATACCAGATGCTGCAGGGAATGTTTTGAGCTTTTTGGAACCTCTTACAATAACCTCATCATTAATACCATGATAAGAACGTGAAAAAGCCACAATTAACGAACGCGCCGTTACAGTTCGAGCAATACGCATAGCGCCTAAAACGGCTTCAGATCCTGTATTACATAAAGCCGCTCGCTCATGACCTGTGAATTCACATAACAACTCACATACTTCACCAGCTAATGGATGCTGAGGACCAACCTCAAAACCAAGCTCTATTTGTTGATGCAACGCTTCTTTTACAAAATCTGGCTGATGCCCAAATAAACAAGATCCAAACCCATTTAAGGTATCTAAATACTCGTTGCCATCTATATCCCAAAGACGATTTCCTGAAGATTTGCCAACAACAAGTGGATATACTAACTCTTTTGTTTGCGGTTTGAAGCCTGAAACGACACGAGGATCTGACATGTGTGCACGATGCTTTTGAGCATACATTTTACTTCCTGAAGTCTTCTTATTATAACTTTGAATTAAATCTTCTAAAAACCTTTGTTGCGCTTTACTTAGGTCTGACGATTGGCGTTCTATTTTAGGAGAGGCGCCAAAAGGCTTTTGGTGTTCTTTCTTTTCTTCTTCAGATAAAATATCCGTTGACGCTACTTTTGATAGTGTCTTCTCTGAGTTTTTATCTTTAGCAAAAACCATTGGAGGAGCCGTATTTTCTTGCACTGGTGCTGACACAGGTACTGGCCCTTGAAGTAATTCGATTTGTTTTCCTAAAAGTTGTAATTGCTGCGCTATTAAATTTAGTGCTGGACTTTGGATATTAGAATTGCTTAAATTTGGTTGTTGATACTGTTGTTGTTGTTGTTGTTGTTGTTGTTGTTGTTGTGTCCCATTCATCGCTATAGGTGGATTGTTTCTAGAAACATCAACATCATTTGTACTTGCTGCTGGTGCAAAAGCCTCTTGTGGTATAACTTTATCTAAATGAGCTGCCAATAAATCAGGTGTTCCAAATTCATCATTTAATTGTCTAAACGTAATTGGAATATTAAATTCATTTTTAAATGTAATAGCCATCTGAGTTAGAATCAATGAATCTAAGCCAAGTTCTAAAAAACTTTGGTCAAAATTACTTTCTGCTATTTCAATTCCAGAATTATCTTCAATTATATCGGCTATTTTCTTAAGAAATATCGGTTTTCTCATCATCTTAGTATGCTTAGTGTTAAGTTGGGGATCAATAGATATATTTTCTTTAATTTCAGTTGTATTTGTAACTGTATTTATAGTGGTGTTAACGGTTGGTGGGTCTAACCAACATGGTTTTCTATCAAAAACATAAGACGGCAACCACACTTTTTGTCTGGTTTGCCCTTTGTAAAATAATTTCCAATTCGGCTCAATACCATATAGCCATAAATCCCCTAGGGCTGATAAAACCGTATTGTGTGCATTTTCACCATCTTTAGGCATTGATAAACTCGTAATTGAAGCCAAGGATTTGAAACCTTTCTTCTGCATTGATAATGTAGTTAATGCACGACCAGGACCAATTTCTAATAACACAGGATCTTCTAATCCTAAAACCGTTTCCATTGCTCCAGAAAAGTTCACGGCTGCTCTTAAATGATTAGTCCAATATGCAGAACTTGTTGCTTCTGCATCACTCAGCCAATCACCTGTTACTGTTGAAACAATAGGTAAACGTGGCACATGTAAGCTTACTTTTTTGACTTCGTTTTCAAAGGTTTCTAAAACCGGATTCATCATTGTAGAATGGAATGCATGACTTGTCAGTAACAATCTATTAACAATACCTTTGGTATCTAGAACTTTAGCGAAATCTTCAATAGCCTTATCTGGACCAGAAATAACAATTAAATGATCTGAATTTATAGCGGCAATAGATAACGCATCTGGCAGTAAACCTTCAATATTGTCAATGGTTGTACGTGCAGATAACATGCTTCCTTCAGGAAGTTCACTTACCAGTTTACCACGCATAGCAATTAGATGCAAGGCGTCTTCTAATGAAAACACACCTGCTAAATGTGCTGCGACAAACTCTCCGATACTATGTCCGCAAAGTACTGTTGGTTTTATCCCCCAACTCATCCAAAGTTGAGAAAGCGCGTACTCCACAACGAATAATGCCGGTTGCGTAAACTTCGTGTCTTTTAATTGATTTTCAGCTTCAACTGAATGAATTTCAGGATAAATGACAGCTCTAATATCCTGTTTCAAATCCACTTTTAACAACGCAGCACATTGATCTACAGCTTCTTTAAAAACAGGTTCTTCCTCATAAAGCGATTTCCCCATTTGTAGATATTGTGAACCTTGACCAGGAAATAAAAAGGCTAATTCGTTAGGTACAACTTGTAATATATTAGTTTTTACAACCGTATTAGACTCTGCTAATAGATTTGCACTTAAAGGTTCTATTTTATCTGCAACAACAATACTGCGATATATAAATGAATCTCTAGTTGTTGATAAGGCGTAGGCCACATCTGCCAATGACACATCTAACGATGATTTTAAATAATCACCGAGCGCAGCTTGATACCCCTCTAAACTATTTTGTGTTTTAGCTGACCATGTTAAAAGCTGTACTGATCTACCTGAGTCTGAATCTGTTTGTTCAGTTGGATTTTCTTCTAGAACAATATGAACGTTAGTACCACCAACACCAAATGAACTCACGCCAGCTTTCCGTGTACCTTGAGCGTCCCAAGTACTTAATTTATTATTTACATAAAACGGACTATTATTAAAATCAATAGAAGGGTTTGGTTTTTCAAAACCCAACGATGCAGGTATCTGACGATGTTTTAGCGCTAATACGGTCTTAATAAAGCTGGCAACTCCAGCTGCCGCATTAAGATGTCCCATATTACTTTTTATAGAGCCAATAGCACAATATCCTTTTTGTTCTTGTTCTCCAAATGCCGTTACCAATCCTTCAATTTCTATAGGATCACCTAAAGGTGTGGCCGTTCCATGTGCTTCAATATAACTGATTTCAGAGGGGTTAATATCGGCATCAAATAATGCACTACTTATAGCGCCGGCTTGTCCTTCTACACTTGGTGCTGTAAAACTACCTTTATCTCCACCATCATTATTAACACCTATTCCTTTTATGATACCATAAATAACATCTCCATCTCTTTTTGCATCCTCTAAACTCTTAAGTAATACGACTCCTGCTCCATCACTAAAAACAGTTCCGTTGGCGTTGGCATCAAACGAACGACAATGTCCATTAGAACTAAGTATAGCGCCTTCTTGATACAAATGCCCACTGTTTATTGGTGAAGTAATACTAGATCCTCCGGCTAAAGCTACATCACATTGACCACTTCTAATAGCTCCTACTGCTTGTGCAATAGTTAATAACGACGTGGAACAAGCTGAATGAATACTCACTGCTGGGCCTTTTAAATTTAAGTGATACGCAATACGCGATGCTGCATAATCTTTATCATTTACAGTATTAGCTTGCATAATTCCTATTTGAGCCATAAGCTCCTTATTAGGAAATACGTTATTGTTAAAATAACTATTAGCTGTTACACCAGCATAAACACCTATACTACCATCGTAATGTTTAGGTAAATGCCCTGATTGTTCTAAGACCTCCCATGCTATTTCTAAAAACAGACGTTGTTGGGGATCCATTGTCTGTGCTACTTTTGGACTAAGACCAAAGAATTTAGCATCAAAAGTTTTAGCTGTAGGAATAACTCCTTTTGCTGCAACATATAGCGGATCGTTTCGCAACTCCTCTGGTATACTTTTGTCTAATTCGTCCGGCGTAAAAAACGAAATGGTTTCTTTACCATCTCTAAGTACCCCCCACAAGGCTTGAATTGAAGATGCTCCAGGAAAACGTCCTGCCATACCAATAATAGCGATATCTCCTGCTGATTTTTCTCTTCGTTTCTTTTTTGACTTATCTATTTTAAATTTGTTTTGGTCGATCTCTAAAAATCGTGATAATTGCGCTATGGTCGGAAATTGATATATTTTGGTTACAGGTAATTCTAATTTCAGGCGTTCTGTGATTGCTATGGCCACTTTTTGTGTTAAAAGAGAATTACCTCCCATTTCAAAAAAGTTATCATCGATACCAATCTCTTGAATATTTAAATTTTGACTCCAAATTTTAGCAATCTCTTTTTCAACTTTAGTCCTCGGCTTTTTTAGAAGTGGTGCATTTTGAGGTCTCTTAAATTCAGGAATAGGTAAACTCTTTTTATCAACTTTACCATTTGGAGTCATAGGAAAACTTGCCATCCACATAAACATAGCAGGTATCATGTATTCTGGTAAAATTTCTGCTAGTTGATTACGTAAATGATCTTCGTCTTCAACTTCATTTTCAGATATGACGTAAGCTATCAATCTAGATTCACCTAGATGATTACTGGCTACTACGGTAACACTTTTAATATTGAAAAGTGAATTTATAGCCGTTTCTATTTCGCCCAGTTCAATACGATATCCACGAATTTTAACTTGATCGTCCTTTCTTCCTATAAATTCTACATTACCATCTGGAAGCCATTTTGCCAAATCGCCAGTCTTATATAATCGTTCACCTTTAGAAAACGGATTTTCAACAAACATTTGAGATGTTAGCTCTGGCCTATTCAAATACCCTCTAGCCAAACCTGATCCTGCCAAACATAACTCACCAACCACACCAATGGGTAACACCTCTAAATCATCTGAAAGCACATGTACTTTCGTATTAAATATCGGTTTACCAATAGGTAATGAATTATCAAAATTATGATCAGAAGAATATTTATATAACGTTGAGACTACTGTATTTTCTGTAGGACCATATAAATTATAAAAATCACATAGCTCACCTAGCTTTTTAGCTAATTTTAGTGAGCACGCTTCACCACCTGTGGTAATTCTTTTAAGTGATTGCATGTTCTCAATACCTACTAAGGTTTCAAGATAACTTGGTGTTGCTCCTAGATGTGTTATGGCATTGTCTACAATAAATTCTGGTAACTTATGATTTAAAAGTTCCTCTTTACTTATTATATATAAGGTTGCACCATTGAGTAATGCCAAAAAGATTTGCTCTACAGAAGCATCAAAGAAATAATTAAAAAACAGTAATATTTTTTCTTTATGATCGACTTCAAAAAGCTGTGTTTCTGCCAATATTAAATTGACAGCAGATTGATGTTCTATCATTACACCTTTAGGATTCCCTGTGGTGCCCGATGTATAGATAATATAACTTAAATGATTAGGTTTTAGATCTATTTGAGACGGTAAGGCATCACTAACATTAGCCTTATTTGAAATAAAATCTTGAATTAATAAAGCATCTACATCAACTTTACAATGACTATCTTTTTTAATATAGTCTTTTCTACTTTGAGGTGCTTCAATATCTACAGGTACATAAGCTGCACCTAACTTTAGAATACCTAATATCCCTATCGTTATCCATTCGCTACGCTCTAGAGTTAAGCAAACTAAATCTCCATTTTGAACATTATGAGATTGCTTTAAATAGTTTGCAAAACGATTAGATTCATCATCTAATTCCCTATATGTAAGCTTTTTATTATTAAAAACAACAGCAATATTGTTCGGTCTAGAATTGGCTTGTTCTAAAAATAAGTCTACAATCGTTTTATCTTTGGAAAATTCTGCATAAGTGCTATTGAATTCTTCCATCAATAATAACATCTCCTTTTTTGTTAAATCCATAATATACAATCACATATCGTTTAGTAAACAAATTCCAATTAAAAATAATTAGCCTATGTAGACTAATTTTAATATATCTGTTAATTTTAAATTGAGGGATTCTAAAAGGGGAGAATAAAAGTAAAATAATTTTTCACTTAAGGCCTAAAAATTAGGTATAAAGTTAATTTTTTCGGTATAAATTAGAATCATTATTAACACTTACTCCGCAACCAAATAAAAAATACTTTTTCTCACAGAACAAAAAGTTAACTTTATAAATAACAGCCATATAAAGAAAACAAACTATTAAGACTCTAAATCGTTACTTGCTCCTATAAATAATAAGTCGTGAGAATCCTTTATACAAGGCTTATCAGAAAGGTGCCACAAATTAAAACCGGCATTTTTAAAAAGTTGAGGATAGTTATGAGAAAAAGAACGCTCATGGCCATAGGGCTGGGAATTAGGATTATCTTCAAAATTATGATCTATACCTTTAGGTTCAATCGCAACAAATATAATTTTACCTAATTTATTTACTTGCTTTAAACATCGCTGTAACTGTTCTTCTGTAAAATATTCTAAAACGCCTCTCGAAGTCACAAAAATAGTATGAGAGCGTCCGTAATTTTTAACCCATTCAAAACCATCAGAAGCTACAAATTTTAGTTTTTTGTCTTCTTTAAATTTTTCATTATTCAATGCCACTTGAGCTTCACTTAAATCAACACCAATAAAACTACTTATTTCTGGGAATTTTGAACTTAAAAATTCTAAAGCTCTACCACTACCTGTTCCAATTTCCACCAATTGTGTAAACTCATCGGGACGCTTTCTAAGTTCTTCTTTTAGAAGATCAAAAATAAATGCACAATCTACTAAAAAGTGATTTTTAAAAGAATCATCATTTGCCGCAAAATAGTCAGCTCCCTGATTCACCCAATAATTCTTATGTAATTCAGCTAACGAATCATAATCTGATTTACGTTCCACTTTGTTTAAAATCGCATTACGCATTAGACGCTCTGTAAGACTTAATTTATTATTCATAACTAAAGTTATCCCGGCATCTGACAATTTTTCAGCTTTTTTGGGTCGCAACAACACAAGAGTTTTCCCTAAGGTGTTAGTTAAAATTTTAATCGCTAAAAATTTCAATGCTCTCTCCATGGCTTTCGAAGTTTGATATAAATTAAGATTTAAATATAAAAGGTCAATAGGTCAAAGGGGGGCGTTTTTTTAGGGATTAAAATTATAGGGAAATATTAAATAGATAGTTGAAACCTATATACTGTACACTTCACAAGTATAAAGACTTTATATTATACAACTATTCGGTTGTTTTAAATGCTTTTGTAGGATTCATAAAATACATAAAAATTAACATGGTTAAAAAATAGATGACAGCAAATGCAATATAGGTGGATACACCTCCGCTTCTTGGCGAGACTGGCAATACCAATCCTGTTACATTTAACATAAACTGCAATATTAATACACAGATACCACTTTTAGTTTTTGCATAGACAATGGTACACATTCCTGCAGCTCCCATCATATGTATAAGCAATGGCCAAACTGGAAGATCATGTATAACTCCAATACCAAGGTAAATAAGTGGAACCCACCATAAACCCCAAAAAATTCCGACAATTAAACTAGAATAAAAGGGTTTCATTTTTTTGGATAATTGCCTAACGGAATAACTTACCCAAACAACCTCACCAACAAAGGCCCAAACTAACAAAACAAATAAGCGCCTAAAGGTAATAATTGAAGGATCAAAACTAAAAAAGTCAGTGTATTCACTGCCTAGATAAAATCCTTTTAGTGTTAATGTAAATAGCGCTACCGTAAATGCAAATAGGAAACTAAATAAATACCATTTAGGTTTTACTTTCCAGTTTAACATTGGTTTAAACATTTCTTTTAAACCAGGCGTTCCTCTTGCATATTTAACAATACCAACAAGCATAAACATAAGTAGAAAAAAACGACCATGATTATAAACAGATTCAGGAATATAACCTAAACTACTGATATAAACAAAAATGGCACTGGATATTGGTGCTAGAACCAAAAATATCCAAACTTCATATTTTCTCACTAAATCTCTCATGTTTTATCTACTTACTTTATTAATAGTTTAAATTATAATTTCTAATAGATGATGCTTTTTAGTACTCAAAAATAGAGTTATTTCAACTGTAAAACATTTCAACCACCATCATATCAAACACTTCAAAATAAACAACTTAAACATTCACAAAAATTCAATGCTGAAAGTTGAAAAAAAACTTTAAAACGACAACATTTATCCTATGAAAGGCGATAATTTAAGTTGAGCGACTAATAACCAATAGCATATAGACAATCTCTTTTGTTTAAAAAAGAGGTCTTATAAAATCTTATTTCAATGGATCAATGCGTTTATTATATCACAAATAGCATTTCATTTACAAAACCGTGCTTCACGATAAAAAAATACCATTATAATGAGCTATGCATAATATGCGATTTACCAATTTACAGGTGCTCGCCATGTCGTTTAGGATCTATAGCTTAATATTTTTTTAGAGTAATCTCATTTGAAATATTACCTTAGCAGCATACTATGGATTCACTCACACAAATAATTTTAGGAGCAGCCGTAGGCGAAGCAGTCTTAGGCAGAAAGGTTGGAAATAAAGCCATTTTATATGGTGCTATAGCTGGTACTATCCCTGATTTAGATGTTTTAGCCTCTTATTTTACAGATACTGTTTCTGCTTTAGCTATTCATCGTGGGTTTACACATTCAATTGTATTTTCTGTGATTTTTGCTCCAATCTTTGGATGGCTCGTCTCGCGATATGAACGCTACAAAAGTGTTAAAGATTGGTCTTGGCTATTTTTCTGGGCTTTAATTACGCATCCTATTTTAGATGCACATACTACTTGGGGAACACAACTCTTTTGGCCAATGGATGTAAGATTAGCATTCAAAACTATTTTTGTAATAGATCCACTTTACACCTTACCTTTTTTAGTGTTTTTAATCTTGACATTGTTCCAAAAACGCGAGTCAAAGAAACGTCGTGTGTACAATGGTATTGGATTAACCGTAAGCACCGCTTACTTAGTTTTAACATTTGCTTTAAAAGGCTTGGCGTTTACTCAATTTGAAAAGGCCTTACAAAACCAAAATATAACCTATTTACAATTAGACACTAGGCCTTCGCCTCTAAATACAATTCTATGGAATGCTAACGTAGAAACTGAAGCAGCTTATTTATTAGGGACCTATTCCTTTTTTGACACGCAACAAATTCAATTTGAAACCTATCCTAAAAATCACGAATTATTAAAAGATTTAAGAAATAACGAAAAAGTAAAACGTATGATTTCTATTTCTGAAGGCTGGTATACGATTAATAAAATAGATGACAAATTATTTTTTAACGACTTACGTTTTGGGCTATTAAGCATGGAACCGCAATCTCAAAATTTCGTTTTTAAATATTTAATCGATGTAGATGCCTCAGGAAATGTTAGTTTTATTGAACAGGAAAAAACAGAAACAGACGGGAAACAACTAATGTTAGACTTATGGAAACGAGTAAAAGGCAATTAACAGCTATTTATTGCTACCGTTAAACCATCTAAACGCATACGTACTAATAACATAACCAATTCCAATCATATTTTAAGATTGTTGAAAGTATAATAAACCTTCAGCTTGTTCAACAGACCATTCTAACCTTAAATATTGGATAGATATATTATTATCAAATGGATTATAATAAATTTAAACTCTAACAGATCCGTTGCCTTCAAAATTTCAACTTTTATACAAGCTTATATCAAAGATTAATTTATCGGTTTTAAACGATCATATTTGTAAAAAAACTTACCCAATGCCACCAAGGGATTAAAATTGACAAGCTTAAACGGAAAATAGTCATCATATATATTCCCAAATGATTTTTAAATGTCTGTTAAATACAAATCGATATCTAACGGCTGCCTACTTCGCGTTAGAGTTTGTTTAAAACTCATTTGATATTTCGCATTAGCTATTGTGCTATTGACAATCTTGTTGGTTGAAACAGTTGTAACAAAAAATAGTCTTTATCCCTAAAAATATTGCTATTTTAAATAAGCACGAATTCATCGCCATTACGTCAAAGCTAAACTACACAATAGTGTTTTTTATTTAGCTTGGTGTGCGCCTTAGTAATTACCTAAGGCCTTTTTATCTATTGTGCTAGGTTTGTCGGCACACTCCCCTTGTCTCGAAATTTATAATCCTGAGTTCGTTCAATTACCTCTTAACAATTCAAAAGGTCTTACTCATTTAATTAGAAACAACGCTACAGGTCTTCAAGTTTAGTCCCCTTAGCCATTTCGCGTCGTATTTGCTTAATCGTTAATGTACTTCCATCGTGACTCCAACCGGGAGGACCAAATACATACATAAACTTATGATACCAGTTTTTAGATTTTTTCACGTCCTCCCAAATATTTTTGTATTCATGAGTTAAAATAACATACAAATTATAAGAATTTGGTGGCTTAGAAACCCCGTATTCAATAGGAATGGATTCATCGAGTTCTTTCCATGTTCCAAAAATTCGATCAAACACGTTAAGAAAACCACCATGGTTTTTATCCATATATTCTATATTTCTGGCATGATGCACTTGATGCATCGTATGTGTATTTAAGAATTTTTCAATAAATCCCATTTTTTTAATATATGTGGTATGTAACTGAAATTGCCATAATGCCTCAATACCGAGACATACCACAAGCATCTCTGGCGGAAAACCTATCATAACAATCCATACATAAAAGAAAGGCTTATAAAAGATCGTAAACCAACCATTACGAACAGCTGTACCTAAATTGAAGTTATCCGAAGAGTGATGGACAATATGCGCGGCCCAAAAAAAACGAACCATATGATTTTGTCGGTGAAACCAATAGTAGGTAAAATCGTCTAAAAGCATACAAGCCACCCAAACATACCAAGCATAACCAAAAGATTCCCAGCCCATAATATTGGTTCGAACACCATCAACCATAGGATTAAAAAGATCATAAGCAAAATTAAAAACAACGACTATCGAAACCGTTTTTATTAACGCTCCAAGAACGGCTGATCCAATACCAAGTGATAAGCTTGATATAAAATCTTTCCAATTATAAAGGTCTTTATCATCTAAAACTTTACTATAAGAAAGTTCTAAAGCAATAAGGCCTAAAAAACACGGAACTCCGTAAACTAAGGGGTTAGTGAAATCCATTTATTACTAATTTTTAAAATGTGGTTGATTTATAGATATATTCATTCTGATTTTTAAAATATGAGAATATTTTTACGATCTCAAAATCTTCAAACCATTATTAAGGCCGTGAATATACAGTATCACTAATAGAAAACCCAATTTTAAATCTTCGGTTTTCATTTATTTTAGTACTTCTACAACTTATATGTTACTATTAAAATACTAAAACTAATTTAAATGCCTTTTATTTCAAAAAAAAATAATAAAACAACTTTAAAATAGAATATCTCTAAAAACATAAACCAAAATATTGTATACTACTGCTATAAAACAAGATACAAAATTTATTTATAATAAAATAGTTTTAAATTATTAGCGCAATCTACATAAAGGCATTAAAAACTGAGAATTTTAATTATAATTTAACCTCTCTTAATATGTTTTTAAACGGTATAATTATATTTTCGCGAATTCAAATTAAAATTTAAACAAAGAAAATATGAAAGATCTTATCGAAAACATCCAAAGCACAATTGAATCATTTCAAACTGATGCAAATTTACAATTAGAAAGCGGAAATAAAGCTGCTGGAACTAGAGCTAGAAAATCATCTTTAGCATTAGAAAAACTTTTAAAAGAATTCCGTAAGGTTTCTGTTGCTGAATCAAAAAAATAAAAAAAAACACCTCCCCTTTAAATTTAAAGGGGAGGATTATAATACAACACAATCTTCGGTTAGAACCCCACTATAGTCATAGTCCTTAAGGTTTCGTTTTTGGCTTAGACCACATTTTTCTTTTCAAGATTTACTCTAAACCTATTTTTTACGCCCCATACAGTTACTATAATTAGCTACAAATAAGTTCTTTAATTCTGAACTATTTCAACTTGTAAAATGTTTAAAATACTCCCGATTAAAATTAGGTGGATTTTAGAAAATATTTATATATTTGCATCCGCTTACCAAAAACGCGAGAGTAGCTCAGTTGGTAGAGCGTCAGCCTTCCAAGCTGAATGTCGCCGGTTCGAACCCGGTCTCTCGCTCAAAAGACTTCATTATTATCTAAGAAGTCTTTTTTAGGCTAAAAAGCACACATTAAATTATTCTAATGTGTTTGAAATTTTGAATTGAAATTTTGGGGAGATACTCAAGCGGCCAACGAGGGCAGACTGTAAATCTGCTGACTACGTCTTCGCAGGTTCGAATCCTGCTCTCCCCACAATTAATTGTAAAATGCGAGAGTAGCTCAGTTGGTAGAGCGTCAGCCTTCCAAGCTGAATGTCGCCGGTTCGAACCCGGTCTCTCGCTCAAAAGACTTCATAAGACATTATGAAGTCTTTTTTTTCGCACTATAACTCCACGTAACCATAAGTATTATAACGCCTTATAACCTCAAAACTAGCCTTCAAATCCATATGACTTAGTTGTCGCTTCTAAAGCACATTCTAAAAACTTAGAGCTTCTGTAAATTAAAGCCTATCTTCTAAGATTTTTAAATATATCCCCAAATACCATGAGGGAAAACATTTGAATTCCCTTTATCTTGCCAGCAATTATTGAACCTTTCGAAATGAAAGCAAATAATGACTAGTAACAATAGATATAAAGAATTACAGCCTATGATTCCAATAGAAGACGCTAATAAATACATTAAAACACATAAAAAACCAGATATCGATCGGTTTGAATTTCGTTTATTTTCAGAACCATATAGAATTTTAGCTAAGATTTTAGGAGGTATTAAAAAAGAAAAACGAGACTACTATGATGTTTCAGATTTTATAACTGTATTTGATGATGCCTTAACCGTAAACCCTTGGGCAAACCCAGAAGGTATGCGTTTAGGAATACAATTATACGGTGTAATTCAGGCTCCTTATTTATCTGCGATGTGGGAATTTATGAATACCCTACCCTACCAAAACGATTATGACAGACAAGCATTTAGATCAAAACCATCTAAAACAATTTTAATTAATAAATTAAATTATTTTACCCGATTTTTACATTTTAGTCGCATGGGTTATGGTGGTTTAACGCTCCGTGAACAATTTCAATACAGCGTTTATCATCCTAATTCTAATAGTTATTTTTTGGCCACAGTACTTCATAATGCAGAAGGTCTATTTGATGAATTATTAGACGATATTATACAAAATGAAGATGATATTGGAGGGGTTAGTGCCGATATTATTAAAGCCCTATTGCTCTCTGAAGAAGAAAAGCATTGGGAGATGGTGGCTAAATTACTACTTGCAGCCCAACGTCAAGAAGGCTTAAGACAAACTATTTTAGAATCTTTAGACGAATCTAGCCTTGGTGCTCTAAAATATATAATTAATGTCGTTTTAGAAAATGACCTTACGCGCTTTACAAGTGTCACTAGAGCAGTAAGCACTTGGTTTGGTTTAAAATGGGAAACCCCTAAAAAATCGGTAATTAACCGCGTATTAGTACTCGCACAATCCTTAATTCTAAATTTAAAAGAAGTTGATACCTTTCTTAAAAGTAAAGATAACCTAGAGGTTTTAGTCGGTCTATGGGCTATAGGAATTCTAGATGTAGATACCGCAAACCAAAAAGCATTAGATATTGTTTTTTCTTCAGAAAATAGAAACAAGAAAATTTTAGCCTTATATTTTATTTCGAAAACCGACCGTACGAATGATGCTTTAGTACCGTATTTCACAGAACATTTAGGTAAAGATTACGCCTTAGACCATTGGATGGCGGTAAATTTACCTTCAAATATGTCTTTAGATAATGAAACTTTTAAAAAATTATTTAAAATAGCAAAAACTGCTGAAGACAAAGGAAAAACCTTTGAAAGTAAAATATTCTCTTGGTGGAGTTTTACACCGTCGTCTTATTACTTCTATCTCTTTCTTATTAATGATGCCACTGAAGAACAATTAGAGTTAATGGCAGAGGATTTAGAGAACTTGCCTACCGAATTTAGAGAGCGTTATATCCGTAAAGTATTTCCTAAACATTACAGCTATTCCTTTTATAATTATCAACAAAATGCAAAGAAAAAAGACCGTTTAAATTTCGATCAAAATTCTTGGAAAAGAGCCCTAGCAAGAAAAGCGATTTACAACAGAAATGAATTGTTAATGGCAACAGGCCTTAACTTGTTTAGCAAAATGCACCTCTATGATAAAGATATAGAAATTGTAGAAGATTTATTACGACGAAAACACAAAAATTTACGTACCTCATTAATTCAATTACTATCCGAATTACCTGCAGATCGTTTAAGAATAAGTACTACCAAGTTGGTCTCTTCAAAACATATTGAGCAACGTTTAGCAGGCTTAGAAATACTAACCCTTTTACACGACACTAACCGACAGTCTAATTTTATAGAAACGCAAATTCATATTTACAACCAACGCCCAAAAATTACCAAAAACGAACAAGTTTATTTAGATAAATTTAAAGACAATGTAGAAGAATTAAATTTCAGTAATGGTTTTGGAGCTATAGATTATGATAACTTAACCCCCTTGTATATACCACAATCTCAATTTGAAAAAAAGACCAATTTCTTTGATAAATTAGGAATTACAACTTCAGCATCTTCAGGGTTTAAGTTCAAAAATTTTATAGATGTAAATAAAATTATTAAGGAAGTCAATACATTAATCGATATTGTTGCTCAAAATAAAAATCACGAATACCAGCTAGATGGACACCAAGGGGAAACCTATACGACTTTTATTGAAAATGGAGTTCACGATATTAAAAAATTAAAACGTGATGCTAGCCCTTTAGAACACCTACACAATATCCCATTAGCGCATGTATGGATTGCTTGGTACGAACAGAGCAATCTTAATGATTTTGAAATGTATGCCGCCATTCGCTACATCAATCACCGTAATAATCCTTTTGGGAAATATAAGGAGTTGGAACCTTTTGTACGCCAATATTATCCAGATTTAAAGGCTTTAAATTTAGGAGATAAAGAAAAATATTATACCACAAACCCATATGAAACTATTTTAAGCCGTTTGTTTAAAGTCTATGCAGAAGAAAAAACAATAGTCGCTTTCAAACTAGATGTTATGGAAGATATTATTGCTAATTTCCCTGAAAAATTTAAATTACTTCAATATCAACCCTCTAGCTATCGCTATAATGTTACAACCTATAATTGGACAAATATCGTTCTACCACTAACTCCCTCCATAAGTTATGACAACTTAGATCATCTAAACGCAGAACAACTTCAAAGATATTGGGGACTTTATATGTATTTAGTTGCGCAAGATATTAGTCATCCTCACACGAGTACCGACGTAAAAATTATGACCACTCAACCTAACAAGCCTGATACAGTCCCATTTCCAAGTCCTGAAGTCACTTTAAAACTCTACAAAAAACGTCTAATTAACGATGATGATTTACGTTTTCAGGCTTTAAACTGCGATCAACTAATGACCATTATGGACGGTGGTTTTAATTATAGAATGAACTATAAATGGATAGAAAGAAACTGTGTCCCTAAACACGTCATATCCCCCTTAAAAATCAACTTACTAGAAACCGAATTAGAACGTGGAGATTTAATCACATCTGCAACAAAATACATCAATTCTATTCACCGCGTAGAGGGAGTCGATTATGTATTTCGAATTTTAGAACGCTTAGGCAAAGATAATTTTGAACGGGGTTATAGTTATTATGGCGATAGTAAAAAAACAATTTTTAGTGCCCTTCTAAAAAAAACAATTTTTAAAGATACCGAAGGTTATCCCGATTTTGCCGCACGCGCAGATGCTTCTAAAGTCACCAAAAAACGTTTGATAGAATTAGCCTGTTATGCGACACAATGGACAGGTGTTATTGGCGAATATTTAGGCTTAGAAAAACTAGAAGATGCTGTTTGGTGGTTTCAAGCACACGCTTCCGATTATATGAATAGCGAAAAAGAAACCATTATTTCACGTTATTCTAACATTCCAAAAAGTGATTTTGCCATTGGCGCCATAGATATCGAATGGTTTAATAGAGTCTACAAAACTCTAGGAAAATCTAATTGGAAATTACTGCACGATGCCGCTAAATACATCTCCGACGGAAACGGACACCGACAAGTAAAACTCTATTCTAGCGTTATGTTAGGTGAAGTAAAAATTACCGAAACACTAAAGAAAATTAAAGACAAACGCGATAAAGATTACGTACGGGCTTTAGGCTTAATTCCATTAAGTAAAACCGTTCCTCAAAAAGATGTCTTAAAACGTTACAACCTATTACAAGACTTTTTAAAAGAGAGCAAGCAATTTGGACAACAACGTCAAGAAAGTGAAGCCATTGCGGTAGGCATTGCACTAGACAATTTATCGCGTAATGCGGGTTACCAAGACCGCGTGCGTTTCAGTTGGGCCATGGAAGCCAAAGCCACCCAAGCCATTATGGAACATGCAGTCATCAACATAGAAGAAACGGAAATTGAACTGGTCATTAACGCCCTTGGTAAAACAGATATTAAAGTTACCAAAGCAGGGAAATCATTAAAAAACATTCCTGCCAAATTGCGCAAAGACAAGCAAGTTATCGCTTTAAAAGAGCACAAAACCTACTTGTCTAGACAATACAGCAGAACGCGTTTGTCGTTAGAAAACGCTATGGTTAACGAAGATGAATTTACTGCGCTAGAAATTCATAATATGATGCAACATCCTATCGTAAAAGTGATGTTGAGCAAACTAGTCCTTTATGTTCCTGAGAAGGAAATATCTGGATTTTATAACGTTGGCATTTTAACAGATGCTTCAGGACAAACGCACCCATTAGCCGAAGACGATGTCTTGCTTATTGCGCACGCATCTCACCTATACCAAGCAGTAACATGGGATGTGTACCAAAAGTTTTTATTTGCAGAGCGCATTACCCAACCTTTTAAACAAGTGTTTAGAGAGTTGTATTTAATCACTAACGACGAACGTGAACACAGCAACCGTTCCGAACGATACCAAGGGCACCAAATTCAGCCTAAAAAAACCGTAGCATTATTACGCGGTCGTAGTTGGACGGTAAGCATGGAAGATGGTTTACAGAAAGTGTATCATAAACGCGGCTTTATAGCCACCATGTACGCCATGGCAGATTGGTATTCGCCGTCTGAAGCTGAGGCACCAACTCTCGAAGACATCTGTTTCCATGCTATAGATAATTACAAAAGAATTCCGTTAACAGAGATTCCTCCTGTCGTTTTTAGCGAAATTATGCGCGATATTGATCTTGTTGTCAGTGTTGCCCACGTTGGTGGTGTCGATCCAGAAGCCAGTCATAGTACCATGGAAATGCGTGGGGCATTGGCCAAAGCTTCTGCTCAATTATTCAAGCTAAAAAATATCACGGTTAAAGAGCGTCATATCTTTATAAAAGGCACTTTAGGAGAATATAGCATCCATTTAGGAAGTGGTCAGGTGAGCAAAAACGGACTCGCATTATCTATAATCCCTGTCCATAGTCAGCACAGAGGACGTATGTTTTTACCATTTGTAGACGACGATCCAAAATCGGCAGAGATTATTTCTAAAATGAAATTACTTTCTGAAGACCATAAAATTCAAGATCCAACCATTTTAGCACAGATTAATAGTTAATTATAAATGATAAGGGCGTTACCTCGCTTAGGCGAGGTCGGGCTTTCTGTTACAAGTCCTCGTGCTAGCGCACTGTGGGCTTTCCACGACAATCCCTAACGCAAAAAACATCCGCATACAAATGGAACTCACATTACAACTAAAAAGACTCGGGAAAAAAAAAGTAAAAGAAGTCTCATTTACACTAGAAGACCATCCGAAGAATTTAGAAGAATTATTAATCGGTTGTGTAAAACATCAAGTTAAAGCTTTTAATACCAAACGCACCGAGGTGAACGTTATCGGATTTTTAAGTCCAGCCGAAATACAAGAACAAGCCCAAAGTGGTAAAGTCGATTTTGGAGACATCAATAACACCGATTTAGCGAATTTGCAAAAAGCCATCGATACGGTGTTACTCGGATTTAAAGACGGCCTTTTCGTGGTTTTTGTAGACGATGAAGAAATCACCGATTTAAAAGCACCTTTACAACTCACCTCAAACAGTATAATTGCTTTTATAAGACTCACCTTTTTAGTCGGCACCTATTGGTAGTTTTATAATACAGCAATCATGGAACTCAAAAACCTACAAACCCAATTATCAGAATGTATTACCGAGCAGCACGCGGTATGGGCGCATCTATTAGCAAATACCAACTATGGGAATTATGCTTCAAGTTTTTGGAACGTCACATTAAACCCCAAAGCTGTTTCTGTAAACCTGAAGGATAAGACATTCACATTTCATAACGCAAATTTTATATTTGATGTGGAAGTCGGTATGTCATTTGGCGACGATCATAGTCTATTTACTAAACAGGTTTCCGGACACGGCACATTTCAATTTGTGGACACTAAAATCATTCAATTGGAAACTTTAATTCTTAACTAAAATTTAGACTTTCAGCATCTATAAAAATCATAATTTCGCAAAAAAAGATATTCAGAATAGAAGCAAAAAGGAATTGAAATGATTGAAATTATAAAAGCAAATGTGGAGCATTCCGAATTAATTGCAGAACTAGCACAACAGACCTTTTCCGAATCTCATGGCCATAGTGCTTCTAAAGACGATATAAATAACTTCATTCTAAAAACCTACAATACTGAAGCCATACGCAAAGAATTTGAAAACAAACAAGTCGCATACCACTTTATCTATTATAACGAGACCCTTGCTGGATTTTCAAAAATAGAATTGCAATGTCCTCATCTAAATATAAGCGATAAAAACATTACCAAACTAGACCGCATCTACCTTTTAGAAGCCTTCCAAGGCAAACGATTGGGGGCAAAATTACTTAATTTTAATATTGCTTTATCTAAAAAACAGCACCAAAATGGAATTTGGTTGGTTGTTTGGACGGAAAACAACAAGGCTGTAAATTTTTATAAAAAAATGGGCTTTGAGATTGCTGGGTCTTATGATTTTCAAATTTCTGAAACACATTCTAATCCCAATCATGTGATGTATTTAGAATTTAAATAACATCACTTTTAACGTATAATAATAAGGTGTTTACATAACTGTAACACCTTTTTTATATCTAAAAGTAAATAGGTAAAACTTGAAATGGCTGAATACCGTGATAAAAGGGTCGTGCAACTACTCTAAATTTGTGCTAAACAACAAAACCCTTAACATTATGAGTAATACCATTTACGGACCAGAAAAAACACCTGAAGAAATAGAAAAAATAGTAGAACAAACTAAAAATAGTGATCAAAAAATCTATCCTATCTTAAAACCTGGAGATTGGGTTGGGTTAAAAGCAGGGGCTTTAAGCTCTACTTTAATACCTTCCGAAAATGGAGCTGAAGTGGTGATTGGATATGGAATGGATACTCCTGATAACTTTGTGTTTTTAACACAACAGCACCTCAAAACCATGGATGCTAAACAAATTACAAAAGAAGCTTTTGAAAATTTAGAAAACTATGAGTGCGAATTTGATTTTGTTAAATCCTTAAATAACAAAGCTGTTGCCACTAACGGAAATGACTTTTCAAGTGAAACCATTCTTTCTAGAACACATATGCTAAAAGCACATGCTATGTTAGAAGCCGAAGAATTACTCGTATCCATCCCAAGAAGAACATGTATGACAATCATCTCAAGACAAGCAGATGAAGACACAATAAATAAATTTGCATACTTACACAACTACACTTGGAATGATGATAGCTTTGGAAACGCACCTATTACAAATTCCTTTTTTATTGTAAAAGAAGGTAATATTGTAGGTCATATAGGTTTATAAAAGAATACAACTTTTTTTGAAGAAGCTAAAACGTAACAACAACGAAAACACGCTAACATAAAAAAAACAGTGTTTACCGTTGCTTGCTGTTAATTAAGCAACGGTAACTTTTTTTTAATCATTTAAACTTATACGATTTTGAAATATTTAGATTTTAGTATTAATGGAAGAGTGCAAAACCTTATGGTCGATGTCTTTGATGCCATAAGCGCTTCGGAAGATTCAGAACTTAAAATTAGCGAACTTTTAGATACCAGAAGCATCTTTGAGCTTGTTTTTGAAATTGTTAGAGCTACTGGTTTTTATAATCAAGATGACAATTTTAACCTCATTAAAGCCTTAAATATAGATACTAACGAAGCAAACCACGAAGACGCTTTATATACCACTTGGATCACCATGGGACAAAACTTAAATACAGCTAAAACACAAGAAGAATTTAACGCTAAGTTTGCTTTGTTTGTACCTATCATTCTAAAAAGAATGGAAGCTATCAATCGTATTCAGGAATCAAAATAAGCATTATAACCAATGCTTTTTACATTAAAAAAACTATGGATTTTAAAATAGAACACCTTACGACTTATTTTAAAGATTTAAAAACATCGCATCATTATCCTGAAGCTTTCCTTTACGAAATGTTTTTAATAGGAAAACTAACAAGAGATAAAACCATTATTAGTGAAATTTCTGAAACTTTAAAAAAACATGGTACTGAAGCAATTAATAACGCCTTTAATACTCAAAATAAATTACCAGAAAAAGCTAATGATGCAGCCAAAGTAATAAATGTATTGCTTCATTTTGGAAGTATAGATCCACTGTTTCCAATAGGAAAACTCTATGCAATGCTAGAGTTCTCATCACTTTCTATAAATGAGGAAGCTATGGCTAAAAAATTAGAAGAGCAACCTCATCTTATTTCTCGTTTAAACGGTATTATAAGGCTACGCATTAAAGATGTATTTACCAATGAAATTCCAGATGAAATTAGCGATATAACCTCTCTGACTTCTTTAGAAATAGAAGGCAAATACAAACAATTACCTAATACCATTGGTCATTTACAACAGTTAGAAAGCCTTTGTCTAGAATTACCTCAACTAGCTCATTTTCCTGAATCTTTTTGGACGCTAAACAAGATTAAACAATTAGAATTAAGTAATATCAATACGGATTTTCAAGATTCACTTCAACTAGAAAAACTTAAAAAGTTAGAAACGCTGGATTTCTTTGAGCTAAACTTAAAAGACGCATCTGAACTGCAATTACCAACAAGTTTAAAGGAATTGAGTTTTATTCGGTTAGAAAATCTAACAAACCTTCCTAAAGCTATTGCTAGACTTAAAAACCTTGAAAAATTTAATATTTTTAAATGTCCTAAATTACTTAACCTTCCGACAGGATTAAACCAGTTAAACAAGCTTTTCGTCATTAAATTAAAAACTGTTCCATTAATTAAAACCATAGAAGACCATCAAATATTTACTCCTAATTGTGAGTATATTACATTAGATGACCACATACAAATAGTACCTGGCACATTACCTATTTCAAATTCAGAATTATTAATCAGAGATGTCAAAATTTTAAATTACGTTTTATCGCATTCTGAAAACTTTGTCAACCTCAAAAAACTAAAAATTCATTACATCACTGACTTCTCTGATGTATCTGTTGGTTTAGGACAACTACCATTACTAGAATCTATTGATATTCATCAAGGAAGCCAAATAAAAACCTTGTTTGAGAACATTGAAAAATGTACACAGTTAAACTACTTGAAATTATACGATGTAAACATTGAAACATTCCCAAATGGTTTAAAAAACTTGAACCATTTAGAATATCTAAGTTTTAATAGTTGTCGTGAATTGGTACTTAATGGCACACATTTACCACGAAAAATAAAAGAATTACAGCTCTTTGCCATTAAGGAATATGTCGCAGCTGAAAAACGACTAGAAACGGAACACGCTTATTTTGGAAATTTAACGATTGAAGCACCTAAAGTTTTATTTAGCAACTTAATTACTAAAACACTTCATTTTTCAGGAATTAATGAGTGCCAAAACACGGAAGACGACTTAACACAATACTTACCTAAACCTAAAGCGTTAACCACTCTAAAAGCCTATACTAACATAGGCCATTTTAAACATGTACTTCAATATTGTACTAATTTAGAGTATTTGCATTTAGATAATAATGAGGCCAGTACAGCTGCTCTATCTTGTTATCCGGCACCGCAATTAAATTATTTAAAATTAGATTTCTATAAGGCCAAAAACTTAGAAGAATTAATTGGCAATATGCCAAATTTAGAAACCTTAGACATTGCACATTATGAGGTTACAAAAGTATTCCCTAAAGTGTCACTACCTTATTTAAAAACTTTAGATTTAAGTTATACGACTTTTGCAACTTTAGAAAATCTAGAAGCCCCCCAATTAAACAAACTAAGAATTGCATTGAGCTACGAGTTTGGAAAGGAAGCTTATTCAAAGTTAAGTCAATTTAAAGCATTGAAAAAACTAGAGTTATTAGGTATTGGTGATGATGTAAATACCATCCCAGAAAACATAACCGAATTAAAGCTCACCGAGTTTTTAATAGGACATAATTATGAGGATTTACCTGAATTTCTTAAGCGAATAACCACTTTAGAAACCTTAGCGCTTGGAGGAAATAATTTTAAAGATTTACCTACTTGGATTGCCGATTTGCCAAAACTAACCCGTTTAGATATTGATGGTTGTAAGTTTGAAAACCCTGTACCTGCGTATTTTAGAAAACTAAAATTGAAGGAACTAAAATATTACCTTTCTGGTTTTAGTGGATTTAACATGAATCCTGAAAAATACAAATACTTAATAACACCAGGTTACACGCAACTAATGAAAGAATTTAGTAAACAAGACACCGACTAACGGCTGTACATCTATCACATAATAAAATCCCAATTACAACTTCGTAATTGGGATTTTTTTGAGGTAAATTTAATGTTTTTACTAGAAAATTATACTTCTGAATACGTTTTAATCAATGTATACAAGGTCCATTTTGTTTTAAACAAACTACCATCATCATGACGAAAAATATCAAGTGTTTTACCATCATGTCTATCTATAAATAACAAATCTCCTTCACTATTTTTACCAATAGTTATACTGGCTGATAACATTAACATAGACCATTTTTTTCCTTTCTGATCGTAAATTGTAGGTCCTAAAATATCTTTCAGAGAGTTGGCATAAGCTTTTAAAGCACGAACTTCGCTCACTTCCATACCATCAATGTTTGTTAAGGCAATCATCTTCTCAAAACTAAATAGTTTAAAATCTTCATCTTCTACAGTAACCGTTCTAGGTTTTTCTGCAATAAAATCTCTATAATTTTTTCTAAACATCAATTTTGCATTGTCTACAGATGTTACAATAAAATCTTCATTCATACTTACCATTTTCAATAATTAATTCTTAGTGTTATCTTTGGTCATAGTATCTACGATTTGTAACAGCGTTGGCATTCTGTATTTACCATGCATGTTTTTGATGTTGTTGCAGGTACTTTCTAAATCAATCCCAATAGTAGAGACAAATAACGGTTTTATACTTTCACCTCGAAAGACTTTTTTAAAGGCAGCTTTTTTAGTCTTAAATTCAGATTTGGCAATACCAACTACAGCTATATTCTTCTCTAATGCTTCGTATAAGTGTCCGCCTAAACCTAATTTATGATCTTCTAAAGTAGTGTAACCATCAACAATTATTAAGTCTATTTCTTCCAAATTGATCTGTTTTAATAAATTCAGAATACACGGTAATTCTCTTTTATAAAAAGAACCTGGTTCGTATGCAGCAACGCCTTCAATTATATCGGTATAGATCTGTACAGGTTCCTCATCTTCCCAATCATTAAAGCTTACCGCAATTGTTTTCGCTTTTCCGTCGTAATAATAAGTATCAAAAGCAAGTTTCATATTTCTTGTGGTCCTAATTTCTCCATTTGATGTTCATAATAACTTAATGCTTCAACTCTAACAAAATCAGTGTCATTCGTATTATCTGCTATCGGTTTTAATAAATCCGTATATTTTTTACGCTCATCGTCTTTTAAACCATTAGAATCTATTAAGCAAAAGTGTAAAGGTAATCGTTCCGTTTTTTGTATTTAATTTTATTAACTCAGCATCATAAATCTTGTAATCTAGCTTGTCTATAACTTCTATAAAATGAATAAAAGAAAAGTTTTCGTCTAGTTCTGGATCTTGATGTTTTAAGAAATCAAACAATGCTCGAATCAGTTGTTGTTTTTGCAAATCTACAAGACACTCTATATCTACCAATTCATTAGTAATAGTGTTAAAAAACTGACTAATATCATAATCTTCCATAGCGTCATTAACTTGGAAGTTTTGAATTTGTTTGGGAGCATTTTCTAAATTCAGAATAAACAGTTTAACCTATTTTCGCTCCAAATCTGTAATCAATAAGGGATTCTTTTGCTTTAATTCCTTAATTAACTGCTCTACTGCTGTTGTTGTAGGATTTGCCTTTAATCGTTCTACTTCGTCTTCTGTAATACCTACAAGTTGTAAAAATGTAACTTCTCCGTGTGGGGTTTCAATCTTTCCTAATTCGGGATCGACAGCAAATACAAAACCAACAATTTTAGTTTCTGTGTTGAGTCTAATAGGACCATTTGCAGGTATAAAATGATTCTCTTCAAACCATTTACCACTGCTAAAAACATACCGTGCCAAATTATTCATAACCTGAATAGCCCAAGTTGGCTCGCCTTTATCGTCTTTAAAAGGTTTTAACCGGAACGTAAACTCGAATCCCCATTTACTGAACTCTTCTTCTGATTTGTCTTCATTATAGTACAATTCAGACATCCCATAACTCACTAAATGCTTGTGTGTTTCTTGATGATTAGAATCGTAAATACTAGCACCATCTATAGGATCTGTACCACCTGCACTAAAATGAAGTCCGCATAAAGGACCATAATGCTTTGGCTCGGTTGCTCCGTAAATATTTTCTAAAGCTTGGTCTATAGCTATCCAACCCACAGCATCTTCCTCTGTAAATTTACGTTTATAAGTTGCTTTGTCCATTTTAATTTAATTAGTGGTATTATTAGTTCTTAAGACGAGATTTTATCTTAAATTATCGTCTTGTATAAAATTAAATTTATTATCTATGAGCATTTGTAAATAGGCTTCAAAACTATCTGCTATTACTTCAAACTCATTTGGATCGTGAAGAAACTGCACTACCTGTCCTATTGTGCCTTTTTCTGAAGGACTATAATCTATGTATAGCTGAGATGTACCTCCGTTATTTGTACAATCTGAAAAATGAAGCCAATTAAGATCCTTGGCATTTTTCAGGATTTTTTCATCTATATCTACTCCATCATATTCTCCATCTAAATAATCTTGATAATTATATGGGGCATCATCTTTATTTTCTAAAATTTGTTGAGACGATAATAAGTAATAGCGACGTTTAGATAAATCAGAGCCCAACAGGATAAAAGCAATATCTTCGTCTCCATAGGTTCTCCAATACGTACCATCTACATACTGCAATAGATTAATTAACGCCTTAGGAATAGAAGGACAAGCTGCTTTAAGTTGATCTAAATCTTCTTGAGACGCGCCATGTTTTACGTTTTCAAAATGGTCCCAAATGTCTTTGCCTTTAGCATTATAATAAGCACTTTTTAGTCCTGAGATATATTTATCTGCTATCGTATCCATATTAATGTTTTTAATTTTTTGATTTACTCTCAGTTATAAACTCTAATGCTTCAGAATTCATGACATGGTTATAAGTTCCGTTTTGCAGTTCTAAGCTATTGAAATTAAAGTATGAAGATTTTATACTATAAACTTTAATAGGCCCTCCGTTTCCTTCCTTTGCCCAGTCTTGAAAACTTTTTTTCATTGTATTTTGGTTATCCCAAACATATAGTTTTCCTAAAGATTTTTGGATAATTCCAAATTCATTATAATGTGTTGCTTCGGAATTTTCAGTAGTTACAGAGCGAAAAACAAGGTCTCCATCTATAATTTTTTTATCAAAAATTAAATCCACGCTTGCATCTTCCTGATGGTTAAAAAACAACCACGAAAGTGCAAGAATGCATAAAATTCCAATAAAAATGTATAAAAATGTAGTTTTCATTTTAAAAATGATGTATTACATTATTTTAAAACTGGTAAAAGGTGAGCCCAATTTAAAGCTGTAGCATAGTCTAAAGCTGTCTTACCTGTATTGGTTTTAGCTGTTTTATCAGCCCCAAGAGATAATAGAATATCAACAGCAATTTTATTTCCGGCAATGGTTTCTGTATGTAATCTAGTTATACCATTTTCATCTGCAGCCGTAACCACTTCTAGATTCGCTTCAAAGTAATCTCTTGCAGGTTGCTCCATAGCTTTACTCATGGGATGCTCGATTAAGTTTTCTTCATTTTCTTCTTGCTGATAAGCAACCAGTACGTTATTATGATCACCAAAATCTAATCCCCAAGTAGAATCATGTTGTGCTCTAGCCTGAGCCGTCATACCAGAACGTAGTACCTGAATGGTAAACCCACCATATGTTTTACGGTCTATAGCTAGCATCCAATCGGATATTTCCGATAGATGTCTAGAGATTGTATCTCCTTCAGAGACATTGGTGAGTTGATTGGGAGCATTCATTAAAACACCTGTTATCATTTCGCCATCAAAATCAATCTCACTAATCCACATATGTTCTACAACCGCCTCTGATCGACCTTCAAATTCTTGTTGAAATGGGAATTTTACTAAGGCTAAATCGTGTGCAGGAACAACACGCTTAGCTTCCCAATATATTTCACGCCAGAAATAATTGAACGTTTCTCTAGCTCTACGACTAGCGGTTATCATTTTTTCATTTTGCGGTGCATAAAATACCTCTTTCTGTTCTTGACTCATTCTATTTTATATTTTTATCTTAAAAAATTTTTAAACTATACCCAAACCTAACAGCGCTATCACAAACAGATATCCTTGGCACCAACAAAGGTCCCTCCTTTGTTAAGCTCTTATATATGCCCCATTAATTTGCTTTTTTACGAATGGATTATTCCAATTCGTTTTTACGTTCTTGAAGGCTTTCTATAAGTAAATCGATATTTTTCAATTTCTCTGCGTATGCGCTTTTAATTGCCATTTGTGATGCTTCAATAGTCGCACTAGAATCGAAATCTAACTCCACTAATTTTTCTTCAAACTTAAGAATGTCATCTTTGGCATTAGGCTTAAAGAACATAGCAGGTGCCCCTTCCATTTTTTCTAAATCTTTAAGTGAAACCATTTTAACAGCTCCTAATTGAGCCAAACCTAATGCATCTGAGGCTACAAACGTATCATTTAATGCAACTGTAAAATTCGCTTTAGATGGAAGACGATATACAACACCTTCAACCGTTGCTTTATTTTCCAATTCTGGTAATAAGGATACTTCTGGTTTTGGAAATTCTAATGTAAGAATAGTATTTAAGATGCCTCTATTTTTAAAAATATGCTTAGGATATATGGTATGGAAAATCGAATGATCTTGAGTATTGGACCAACGTCCTTCCTCAGAATAGAGCTCCGTTGGATCAATGATAATGGTGTATTTTAGTTTCGTTTTTTTAACATAAGGTTTAAAATCTTCGTTAATCATTGTAAACTGACTTTTATAAAAAAACACAATATTTAAGGCTAATTCGGCATCTTCTTTTGTAGTCACTTTATCTATATTATCCTTCATTTTTAAAACCGAAGCATAAGCTTCTGCTTCTATGCTAGAATCTGTTAAAGACGCTAACCGTAGTGTTTCATTAGTTGTTATAGGTTCTGACGGAACACTAATAGTTTCTCCTTCAACATGTGATTTAGCATGAGCTGCAGCATTTACAAATAATGCCTCAGGTAATAAATGACCTGTTGTTACAAAGGTTTGAGAAGGGTCAGCAACTAAAAGCTTCGTCATTTTAATAGGATCTTCAATCGTGATTTTAGTCGTACTTGTCGTTAAGGCCTGATCTACCCCATTTTTAAAAACCCTTGGTTCATTTACCGTATAAATAACATCTAATTTTAAAAGGGTTTTAGATAATTGATACTGTGTTTTATCAGTGATTATTGTGCCGTCTCCCTGATATAAAGCAGTATACGTTTTTTTACCACATGAAGAGAGCAACACGAATAATAGGACGAAATAAGAAAGTTGATTTTTCAATTTGAAATTATTTATTTAAATGTATTTAGTTGTAGATATAATTTTTTAGAAATCTCAAATTATTAGCGATGAGACTTAACAATAGGTTCTGTTATTACCATTTCATTATGGGTTCATCTTTCCATAAAACCAGGCGGAAATCTTCATAATGTTTTCCGGTGCCAATAGTATGGTTATCTCTAAGTCCTTTATCTAATTGTAATTTGTGAAGCATCCCTGAAGCTGAACCGACCCATAAGGTACTTTCGTCTTCAGAAATAGTTATTCCTGTAATTGTAGATCCTAAAAAGTATTTCCAAAAACAATGACCTTGTGTATCAATTGCTTTAATATACCCATAGGCATCTCCTAAAATATAATATTTTGAAGTTGCAACACCACAATACACGCGCATACCATCATCTATAGTTGTATAATAGTCACTTTCTTCATAAGCTGTTATATGGAGACCTTTTACGTTTGAAGTATCAACTCCAATGGTAACACCATTATAAAAGTGACAAGAATTTGTAATTAACTGTTGGTCATCTTTAGAAAAAAGA
Organism: Winogradskyella sp. PC D3.3; assembly: GCF_054366245.1. NCBI lineage: Bacteria > Pseudomonadati > Bacteroidota > Flavobacteriia > Flavobacteriales > Flavobacteriaceae > Winogradskyella > Winogradskyella sp. PC D3.3. The sequence continues at coordinate 3,507,797 of NZ_CM135962.1, forward strand.
CAGAAATCTGGGTAAGAAGATTGTGCACCAATTTGACCTATTTCGTCACCATTGGCATCTAAAATTCTATGATCACAACATTGGTCACCAACAACAATGTACCTATTATCGTTAGAAAGTGTTCCATTTTGCATATCCATATAAGGTTCCCATTCATCATCCTCTAAATCTTCAATAGGATGAATCATCTTTTCACCTTCACTAGAAATGATAAAAATCCCTTCAGATGTTACCAATAAAACTTTAAGTCCGTCGTTAAACGGAATCAATTCCGAAATACCTAAATTCTTAGCCTTATCTAATTTAAATGTCGCAATAACAGCACCTTCCCATCCTTGGGTGGTTACAATAGTATTATTTGATATTATGGCGAAAACATTATGTTGCTTAGATTTTCCTATCACATTAATAGTCGTATCAAGTGCAATGACCTCATCGGCTTTTAGTATATACGCCTGTCGTTTTTGATAAGCTGTTCCTACTACAAAGACAATTTTTTGATCTTCTATATGATGTAATTGCTCTATACTTTGCCCCTTTTCCTGCATAAACTTTACAAGAGGACCATGTGCTGGCGGAAAATTGGTCCGAAACTCAGCAACCGTATCATTTTTATTCGCCGCTTTTAAAAGTTCATAAACAGCATCTGCCAAATGGTCTCTTTCATCTTTAGGTTCTTCACCTTTCCAGTTTTCCCAGCCATTAGTATCTCCAAATTCCACCATGGCATTCACATCAGTAGCATATTTGTGTCCTAATGTATTCCACTCTTGCTTGATGGTTTCTATAGTCTGTTTTGTCAATTCCATAAAACGTATATTATCGTGTGTTGTTGAAATAAGTATCTAGTAAACCGTATATTAATTAAAAACGATTGCCGTATGGTTGGCAATACTAAATTTAGCGGCATCTAAAAGTGTTGCGCAAACTAAGGTCTCTACCCAAAAATCACCTCTATCCGTAATTTTTTTATTGACTTCTGGTAAATTGGAAACAATATCATTTTCGTTTAGAGTGATCCCTAAATATTTAGTAAGACTTTTTAACTCCCTTAGCAGCTGGTACGACGAGCCAATCATTGCTCCGGGCACAGGTGTTTCATCGGTATCAAAAAGAACTTCTGGCAATTCTATAGGAAGGTAAAAACCTTCAGCATCAGAATGCGTTAAAAGATGACTAGACATATAAGAATAATGTTCTTCTAAAATAGCATCATCATAGGGTTCTTCATCTAATGAAAAAGGTGTTGGCTTCCAATTGTCATTAGCTTCATTTTCCCAAACGTGCGCAGCAAAACGTCTTAAAAAATGTAAAAACACATAAGGAAAACCTCCTGAGTTCAATGGTGCCCTTTCTAAAACATGGGGTTCTTGGTGTGGCTCTAAATTATTTGCCGCCAATATCACATTGATATTTTCAAAAATAACATTGTAAGCTTCATAACCCTCTGGTTCGTTCTCTATAAAATCTGCTAAAATGCCGCTAGTAATCGCCAATCCCATTATCGTGTTGTTTTTATTTTACAAGGCAAAATTAGAATTTAAGACGCCACGTTCTATCACTGAAATTAATGATATCTATAAATACTGAATTCTAGTTTTAAAAATATTAGCAGATAAAAAAAGCACGCTTTAACTAGCGTGCTTAAAATAATCTTGTCGTTTAGACGTTATGTTGTTTCTACAACCATTCAGTCGCTATACCCATTGCTATAAATTCATCATAAACGTTATCTTTAGCATAGCACAAGATTGCTTTTTTTAAGTTAGGAAATTGTTTAGCATCTACACTACATTCTATATCCCAATAGTCTACGGCTCCTCCAGAAAAAGGGGCTAAATTCATATAAATATCGTTACCTCCGTCTTGATGAATTTCTGTAACCTCCTTAGCCAAACGCTTTGGGATTGGTAAATCTTTAAAATAGCGTTCTACTTCTGCTATTGGCCCATATCCTTCTTCATCAATATTGATCTCTCTAGCTCTATACCATTTTGCAAATTCATGTATATCAAATTGAGGTTTCAACAATTCTTGCGTGTACATTAACGCTTCAATAATAGAGAGTTTAAACCCAAAATCTTCAAAAGTCAATATTTCTTCTTCCAAGGGTTTTATGATGTATTTATCTTCCGGAATCCCTTCCCAACGGGTATATGGTTTGTAGGTCCCCACTTCAATTGCATAAATACGATCATCATCACTATCAAACCAAGCACTAATTGTATTGACAACTAATGCACCACTAGTATCGCCTCTAAACAATTTTACGCGTTGGTTTTTATGTGTCCTGTAGTAATTGACAATATCCTGATTATTAAAGTGAAATAGTCCTGAAAATAGCTGCTTTGGACTAAAATCATACGTTTCAAATTCTAATTGCACCGTTAGCGATTCTATAAGCTCACCCTTTTTTGAATAGGCTAAAATCCCTAAAAATCTCAAGTAAAAATAGTATTACTTTTTCTTTTGACGATGCGGTAATCATCATTTAAACATTCTTTTAAAGTCTGTAAAGCCACAGGAAACACAATGGATACCGAATTAATACGAAACCCTTTTGAAGATAAATGTAATGTTGTCATAAATACGTTTAAAAAAGGCCAAAGGTAATGACTCGATGTAAATACGGCATGCCAGTATTCAGTGATATTTAAATGCTAATAATGTATCTTTTCTAAAATGATGTCAATTGAAGTTTACACAGCCAAAAAATAAAATCACCCTTTTCAGGGATAAATAAAACCATAACGAGATCTAACTTTGTTGAAAATAAATTTTATGGAAGATCAAGTTAAAAGCGCTGCGTTTTTAGAATCATTAAAGCGCAACAATGAAAAAATAAGAGACGATCGTGCAAATGCTATTGCCGAAGATGCTCAATTGCTATACAAGCGCGAAACCGAAGATTTAGCGCTCTCTTTAAAACGCTTAAAACGCGAACAAGAAAACATGTTAGACATGAGTCCCACAGACGCAAATAGTTTGGTTTTAGCTTCCGATTTTAACGCCAAAGACTATGTTGCCAAAGACTTAGAAATGGCTGTAAAGATTAGAAACTTAGAAATAAAATTAGAACTAGCCAAAAAGCGTTATGCGCATTTATTTGGTGGTACAATAAACGAATTATAATTATGGGAGGAGGACGATTTAGTTACGATGCGTATACGCAATTAAGAAAATCTAAAGGCTACAGCGCTAAATCTAGAGATGAAATATTTACCTCTAGACAAATCGATCCAGAAATGGATCCTGCCAACGTACGCGTCAGAGAATCGAGAGATTCAAAAGAACATCCAGAAACCGTATCCATTATTGTAGGTTTAGATGTTACAGGAAGTATGGGCTTTGTACCAGAACACATTGTGAAGGAAGCCCTGCCAGATCTTATTGGGTCTTTAATGGAAGCTGGCATTGAACATCCACAAGTTTTATTTATGGGTATAGGTGATTTTATATATGACCAAGCCCCGTTACAAGTTGGACAGTTTGAATCCTCTGCTGAATTGTTAGACCGTTGGCTAACCCGAGTATATTTAGAAGGATGTGGTGGCGGAAACAACCAAGAAGGATATAATTTAGCGCATTTGTTTGCTGCACGTCATACTTCAATTGATTGTTGGGAAAAAAGACAACAAAAAGGGTTTTTGTTTACCATTGGTGATGAACCCGTATTTCCTACCATTCCTGCAGAAATCATTAAAAGATATACCAATGCAGACGAAGCAGAAACCATAACCACTGAGGCCATTATTGAAGAGGCACAAGAAAAATACCATGTGTTTCACATGCATTTAGAGCATAATGAATGGGCAAAACTAGAGAAACGTAAAGGAAACTGGAAAAGCCTTTTAGGTGACAACTTTATAGAAATTTCAGATTTTAAAACGGTAGCAAAACGCATTGCAGAAGTTGTGATTCAACATCACAGACCAAGTACTTCCCAACCAACAGATACGTCTTCTGATAGTTCTGGTATCAACATAGAAAATATGTTGTAAATGCCAAAGTGTAGCATCGTTATAGATTTAGGATTTGGTGATGCCGGAAAAGGCCTAACGACGGATTTTCTGGCATCGCAACATCCTGAAAAAAGTTTAGTTGTTCGGTTTTCGGGTGGGCATCAAATTGGGCATACCGTAAGCACAGATACCCTTACACACACCTTTAGTAATTTTGGGTCAGGCACTTTATTGGGCGTGCCAACGTATTATTCGGAACACACAAGCCTATTTCCGCCAGCGATTCTAACCGAAGGTCATTTTCTAAAAGCGTATCAACCCAAACTCTACCTTCACCCCTTGGCCATGGTGACCACCGTTTACGACATTGCCTATAACAGAGCCATTGAAAAACAACAAAATCATGGCTCTTGTGGTTTAGGATTTGGAACTACAATTGCGAGAAACAGGGCCGAAGTTTATTTCTATGCCAATGATTTACAGTTTCAATGGGTTTTAAAACAACGTTTACAGAGTGTAAAAACGTATTACGACACACAACTAAAAACACAACCCCAAAATGTTCGGGACTATTATAAAAACGAACTTTTAAATTATAACGAAGATTACTTTATAGAAAGTTGTCTAGCGATTCAGAACTTGTATTGTTTAGCGACGCTTTCCGAATTATCATCAAATTTTGAACACTTTATTTTTGAAGGCAGTCAAGGTATTTTACTAGACACGCAACATGGTTTTCACCCCCACACCACTTGGAGTTATACCACGTCTAAAACTGCGATTCAGCTCATAAAAACACACTTAAAACATTCCGAAGAAATAGAGGTTTATTACGTTACGCGCTGTTATCAAACACGTCATGGCAACGGCCCTATGTCTAACACCGAAACAGTCACATTGCAGAATAATGAAAATGAAGCAAACGTTACCAATGAGTTTCAAGGTGAATTTAGAACCCAAGCCTTAGATGCAGAATTGCTAAATTATGCCTTAAGTTGCGATGCCATTCACCATCAAGATATAAAGCTTCAAAAACAATTACTAATAACGTGTTTAGATCAAATTCCAAGTTTTTCTTACGAGCAATTACTTCAAAAACTAGACACAGAATTTAATACGGTATACGGAAGTTATGGCCCAAAACGACAATGCATCAAAATTCTATCAGAGCCATTTCATTAAAATTAAAACTATGATTATCTTAGGGCTTAGCATCTTTAATGTTAAAAATCATTAGTTTCAGTGATAAGGATTTCATGGTTCTAAAGTACCTTGTTAATATTAAAAACAGACTATAATTTGAATAACTCCCAGCATATGTTTGCCATTTTTAAAGCGCATAGCCTACCTAAATTAAATACAGCGTCTCTTGAAGCTTCTGAAGCAAAAGCCCTCCTTCTTATTTTAGAATTGATAGATGCTACAGACTCTGAAGCCTATAAAAATGCTAAAAACAGTAGTACTACCCAATCTACTAGTGCTGCGTTTACAGAAAATCTAGCACAACATCTCTATAACCATCCTAAAATATATGCAAATGAACAACAAGGTTTAGAGTTTATCGCCTCTTGGCTTCCACTTTTAAAAGCGGGATTTTATCCTGATAAACAAAGCACAAATAAACTGGTCGATTTTTTAAACTTCAGTCTTGGCTATATGTCTTCTAAAGACCTTTCGGAAACCTTAATAAATAAAGTCTTTGAAGTTATATACATATTAGTACATAGTGCTTCCGCAGCCTCATTTCCTGTAGCACACTTTTTAATTCATCGGGCTCTTGATATTAGAGATTATCTGAGTTCAGATTTTTTAATTCAACAATGTCTTGAGCACTCTATTTTAGTTGGCAACTATACAATTGTCAATTCAGACAATGTGTCCATAGACTTTCCATTTAAAATCAACACCGATTTTGTTGAGCATTTTTACACCGGCAACTGGCAGCAATTAACAACAGACTTACACCACATATTACCAGTTGGTCGTATATACAATACCAGTGCTTATGAACTAATCACTCCTTGGTTAAGTTCCGATTTAGCAAACTTTTACAAAGCGCACATAGAATTAGCCTTTGCGGCACACCAAGCCATAAAAGATCGTTTAATTTTTCAAGAAGCTAAAAGCTTGGAGTTACTTAATATCAAAACAGCCGATAATTTTTACCCACTAATTGCTGCTTTAGGCTCTAAAGTCTGGGATGCTGGTGATGTATTAATTTTTAGTCATAGAGATAAAACGATTCCACATCTACAAGTCGATGCTTGTTATTTACGATTTTTAGATTGGTTATCAGTTGATGGCGGAAGTAATTTTTATTCCGAAGCATTTCAAGATTACGGGAAATCTATTTTAAGCAACAATACAGCTCGAGCACTACCTGTGCAATACATTCCATTTTGGTTTCAAAAATGCCATCCCAAATCGGGTATAAAAAACCAAATGGATCTATATAACCGTTTGTTTTCAAATTTATTAATCCAAACGGAACATAACCAATTACCTTTGATGCGTTTTGAGCATAAGGATCTACAGCTTACCGGTGATTTTTTACTAACTAAGGTCTTTCAAATTGACGAGAATTTTAAAACTTGGCTAGAGGGCTTACAAAAAGAAGGGATTAAAAATCCATTAAATCAATTTCTACTACTGACGCTTTATGATGCTCGCAAATCTTTATTGAACTTATATAATGAGGCCCAACAAGAAGTCTTACACATTTATGCTATTGCCATGGCTTACTCAGCAAGTCAAGCTTCTGAGGCTATTAGAAAACAACAGTTACCTTTAATTGTAAAGATTCTGACGACCTTATGCGTTGATGCCGGAAACTTTATGCGTGTTAATGAAATTTGGGCACTAAAACATATTGATCATTGCATTGTGGACCTGTGTAATAATTTTGCAAAACATCATTATATAACAGATACCACACCGCTTCACTTAAATCGCGTGCAGTCTTGGTATAATTTTCTAAGCGATTACTATTACAGCGCAACCACCGAAGCCGTTTGGGTTTCAGAAATGTTAGAAACACAAGGTCAACGAACGGCTATTTTTTTTAATCGTATCGAAGACGACATTACGTACGTCATAAACGACACTATAAACCGGCTACTTCACTTTCATAAAAAAAGCAAACAGTGTCTCACTAATCAAGCTGTATTTAATGGTCTATCAACACAAATTGAAACGTATTTAACAGATCTTCTTCAAGAATTAGATAAAGACAAATTAGGCGAACACACCATACGTTACTTGCATGAATATAGCAAAAATGAAACTTATGGTTTTCAGAATAAAACAGCTTTAATAAATGCCATAAATGGCTATTACGATTTTCATTCGGCACAAGAATCAATTACAGAGACCAACGCCCTTATAGAGCAACTCAATTCACCACAAATTGAAATAGAAAATGTTCAAATTGATCGAAAATTTGTGGAGATTATAGTACACAACCTAGAGCATTATAAAACAGAAGGTACTTGCGATATCCAACTTTTAAAAGTTTTAGACTACAGAATAAAAGACTTTAAAATTTGGCTATTATGTGATGAAACAGGTTTAGAAAGCCGATTTAGTCAAGCGTTATATATGACCTTATTAGATACCGACTTAGCACCAGGCACCACCTTAGAAACTTTCGGAACCTTATGCAGAAGCTTGTTTGTGCAATTGACCAAAGGTTCTAAACTGGCAAGTTCGTATGCTATGGGTTTAAAAGCAATGACGAAATCTGGAGCCTATCCCGAAGACTTAACAAATGTTTTACGACAAGTCATTGACGATTTAAATGCATAAAAGAATGACACAAGATATCACCCCCAAAATACAAGACCAATTAAATTTATCGGCCTTGATTTTAAAGAAAAATCATAAAAACGCCGATTTAACAAGTTGGTTTGGTTTTAATCTCGAAGACGCAATGCAAGTCAAACAAGCCAAACGATTACTGAACTTATACGGCATTACATCAGGTTTGCATTTACGAAATAGTCTACAACGCTATGAAAATGGAGACATGGTTTCTAATGCCTTTGAAAAGTTAGCAAGAGAGTTCCGTAATGACACCACCGATAGCTTTGATGCAAAATACAATGCACAAGAAAACCCAAATGCAAAACGTATCTATAAAATGGTTTGGAAATACCGTTTTAGCTTAAAAGAACAGAAGCTCATAGGCTACGAATTGGCATACTATATTTTTCTAATGCGTTTAGCTGGTGTTGTCGGGTTTATTAGTATTGAAGAACTCATATTGCGCTTAGACGATGTGAATACACGTATAAAAACTAGCTTTTCGAGTTGGAGTGAATTCCATAGAAACGTATGCCTTGGAGATGAATATGTTTTAGGGACAACCGAACAAAACATAAGCAAATTCCCAGGAACAGATACGCTATGGGAACATTATCAAAGACTGCACATTCAACACGCCAATTGGTTTAAAACATGGAACAAATGAGCTTAACAAGAGTAGACCTTATAAAACATATTGAACGCGCAGAAGAATTATACAAGGCCAATCTTTTTACGCATATCAAACCTCATATTACAGCGGTTCAAGACCATATTGAAGTATTAAATGACTCTGTAGATTATGCGCGATACTATCGTATTGTGATGTTATATATTACGGCTTTCGAAGACATCAATATGACTGTTTTACAATCGTATTTAGAAGCTTTAGAAACCATAAAAGAGGTACAGGCTTCGGATTATGAATTAATTTGTAGTTATTACAAACAATGTGAAGCATCGATTTACGAAAGAGCCCTAGTAGCACACCCATATAACGAAACCTTACACTTCCATTATGCCCTAAAACTACAACATGAGCACCGCTTTTCTGAGGCCATCCTAATTCTAAAATACCTTTTAGAATGTTATCCTGCACTTACAGAAGCCCAATTATTACTTTGGGACGTAGAAAGTGCCCAATTAGAATACTTATGCAATTCATCCGAAGAATCAGACTGCTATGAATTATTAGAATTAGCATCGGCTACACATCATTTAAACGTTTTAAAAGGCCTACAATTAGACAATCGATTAGACTCTAAAAGCAAAAACCTCACCTACATACAAGTGGACTTATGGGAAAATAGCTCTGCAGAAATTTTACAATATTGGAATACCGAATGGAAACATTTAGAATTAACAGAACAAACCCAATACCTATTAGCCGATTATGCTAAATCTTTTATGATGTATTATTTGGTTTCTCAGATTTTAAGCACTCCTCCCAAACCAGAATTTCCAGAAGAAACATTCACAAATTTCAAAGAATATAAAGTCTATATGCAAGCTATAGCCAATTCAAAATGGCAATTGGCACAGCATCATCATCTATTAGTTGGGAATTCAGCAAATTATTATACCAAAAACAGGCAAATTCAAAATAGTAGTGTACAACAGGGCTTAGCATTAAACCCTAAAAACCCCTTATTGTTAGTCTTAAAAGCCAAAACTTTCTTCGCTGAAAACAATTATAATGAAACGGCCGCAGCTTACCATGATGCCTTTAGGTGCGGCCTTAGAATGAGTGAATATTTATTTTATCTGCTTGAGGTTAATAATAGAATTCAAAGCTGGCAAGGTATTTTAGATATTGTAGATTTATTTCATAAAAGATCACACCCCACGCTAAAAACCTTATATTTTAAAGCACGTGCATTAGTAAAGCTACAACGGTATGATGAAGCGCTTGAAGTGATTAATGAGGCTCTTGAAGACTTCCCTTTACCACCACATTCTTATGCCCCTTGGCTGTATAATTTACGTATGATGATTCATAGAGTACATCATAATTACACCGCCTTTTTTGAAGATATGCAAAAAGAAATCAATTTTTACAACGATGGTGATAATGATTACTGTAGCACCATGAATATGTGTATTGAAGTACTTTTAGAAATGGGAAATTATAAAGAATGTTACAAGTACGCTATTTACAATCATGAGCAAGGACAACTACCAACGGCATTATATCCGGTATTTCATTGGGTCTGCTTTTACGGTTTTTTACAAAAACCAGACGATTTAGAAGCGCTTACTGAAAACCATTTAGTTAAAGAGCCAACAACATTTATAGACTACAGAAACAACGGGTTAATCCACTGGATGTTACAACAGAATATTGCTGCTGCCGAGTCTCTAAAAACCGCTGCTAAACTATCATCTAACAAGGGATATTATTTAAAACTCGCATGTCTATGTTTAAAAGAAAATTCCAATTATTCTGCAGCCGTTCAACTTTACAAAACCATTAAAGAAGAAACACCAGAAGCCATTGATTGGGAATTAAATTATGATTATTTTTGTGTATTACAAGACAACAAACAATATGACGACGTCTTAATAGCTCTTCAACATCTATTACAAAGCTACCCAGAATATACATTCTATAATTTTCCTAAAGATCAATATCATCTAATGCTAAAAGTATTAAAAGATGTACATAAAACTTTAGGGCACCTAGAAGATTACACCAAATACAACGCCATGTATTTAAGTAAACCCTACCCATCTCACAAGGCTTTACTAGAACATTTAGAGATCACAAAAACACATTATAAAGACAATCTGTTTCTACAACACAATATCCTAGAAACCCTATCTAAATTAGATATAAATTTAAAAAATGGAGAACTCAACATGTTAAAAGAAATGAAATCTAAAATTAGGTCCGAATATTTCACATAAAGAGATTAATTTTGCTTTCCACATGAACATATACATAAAATATAACTTATTCTGTTTCTTCTTTTTTTGCGGTGTCCTAAATAGTGTGATAGCACAAACATCACAAAACACACCATTGCTAGACTCCTTAGCTATAGTTTATGGCGAAAATGTATATAAAAACCCACAAAAAGCAAAAAAAGCGGCCTTAAAATGGCTAGAAGAAAGCAAAAAATTAAACATGGATTTCAAGTTGCTAGAGCACTTTATGCTTTAGGAAATCTAGGTAATATTTCGGGAGAGTATAAAAACACCATTAAATATACGAATGAAGCTATTGCTTTACTTAAGTCAATTAACGTGGAAAACGGCTTAGATGCCTGCTATAATATTTTAGCCTTAGGGTATAAAAACCTTGGAAACTATCCGAAAGCGATGGATAGCTTTATACAGTGCTTAAGCCACGCGAAAGCTAACGACAATAAAATGCAAGAAGCTAACGCCTACCAAAATATAGCAACACTTTATGTCATTCAAAAAAAGTTTAAGAAAGCCACAGAAAATTTAGATCGTGCCGCTAAGCTTTATCGAGAACTAGAAAATGACGATGGCGTACTGACAACCTTATTTAATTTTGCCAATATTTTAAAAGAGCAAAAGCAATTTAATGAAGCTCGAAAACATTATGCAACCGTCTTAGACTACAGAAAAAAACAAGGCAACAAAGCCGTCGTTGCTTATATCAACATCAACCTTTCACAAATGCTTGTAGAAGAAGGCAAATGTGAAGAAGCTGTGGTGTCACTAAAAAAAACACTTGCACTTTTAAAAGAACTTCAATTCAATTCAGACATCACAATTGTATTAAACGATTTGGGATTATGCGAAAGTAAACTAGGACATACTAAAGCGGCTATAGCGTATTTTCAACAAGCATTAGCCTTAGGTGAAGAACAATCATTACTAATCTACAAAGCTGATATTTATAAAAACTTAGCGCAGCTTTACCAAGAAGAAGGTAATTATAAAAGTGCCCTATATTATTATCAAAAAGGAGTGACAACAGGAGCAGAACTAAACTCACTTGACAAAGAGAAATATGTTGCTCAGATCCAAGAACGTTATGAAACCCAATTAAAAGAAACCCGAATACAACTTTTAGAGCAAGAACAAAAATTAAGTGAAGCCGAATTACAAAAAGCAGAACTAACAGTGAAGCGGCAACGCTTAATTAGAAACGTGTTTATTGCAGGATTTGTTTTGGTTTTAATTACCTTAATTATATTGCGGTATTTATATGTTCAGCGTTTACGTGTGCAAAAAGAACTGACCTTGCAACAAGACGAAAATGCAAAACAGAAAATCAGTCAAATGATAAAAGATCATAAACTATCTGTTATAGAACGGTACCAAGAAGGGCAAGACGAAGAACGCGCTCGATTGGCGAGAGAAATTCATGATGGTATTGGAAGTGATTTAGCTGGTATAAAAATCGCTTTTGAGCATTATGCCGAAAACTATAATAACGAACCGCAGTCTAAAAGAATTGCAAAGGCTATAAATAATGCTTGTGTTGATATACGAAGTCTATCGCACCAGCTGCATCCTTTGTCGTTTTCAAAAATAGGTTTCACGAGTTTCTTAACTGATTTCATCAGTCAAATCACCTCAAAATCTGATATTAAAATTCAAACCTTTTTCTTTCCTGAAGAAGACATAGATCAATTACCGGAAGACCTTTTAGCAGATGCTTACCGTATTGTACAAGAATTAGTGAATAATATTCTAAAACACTCCCAAGCCACGCATGCCGACGTACAACTCACCAAGCATGAAGATCACTTAAATATTGTGATTAATGATAATGGCAAAGGATTTAAGAAACATAAAAAACAAGGAATAGGCCTTCGTAATATAAAAGAACGCTTACAAAAAGTTAATGGCAATATAGACATTGATAGTAGCCAAGGTAACGGTACCTCAATCACTATAAATATTCCTATTAAATAAAGATTGTGAAAAAAACAAACATCATTATAGCAGACGACCACCTTATGTTTTTAGAAGGCATAAACACCATATTAAGTGATATGGAAGAAATTGGCGAAGTGCATTTAGCAACCGAAGGGAAACAAGTGATCCGATTACTCAATCAGTTTGATATTGGTCTAATTATAAGCGATATCAATATGCCAAAAATGGATGGTATTGAATTGCTTACAGCGATTAAGAAAAAACATAGCGATGTAAAAATCATTATGCTTAGTATGCTAGACAACCACAGAACGGTACATAAAGTCATACAAAAAGGAGCCGACGGTTTTGTCCCTAAATTTACAAGCAAAGATGAATTACAGAAAGCAGTAAGAACCGTTTTAGATAATGAACAGTATTTTTCTGAGATTATTAAACAACGCTATATGGAAAGTGTCTTTGAGCGTAAAAAGTATAAAAACATAGAATTGTCGCCTCGTGAAAAAGAAGTCTTAGCACTGTTAGCTGATGAATTAACCTCTAAGGAAATTTCAGAAAAGTTATTTATTTCGGTAAACACTGTAGAAACACATCGAAAAAATATTCTTTTAAAAACAGGTTCCAAAACCACAACAGGAGCCGTAAAATACGCCATAGAATCAGGCATATTTGATTAAACCAAACAGGCTTGAATGGCAATTATTTAAGCCTGTTCTTATTTAGTTAATCGTCAAGCCCTCTGCTGCCAAAGCCTCTTTAATTTTGGCAACACGCTCATTATAAGTCATCTTATCACTGTCTTCCGTCAGCATTTCACCACGATAAATGAATTGGGTTTGTAAATCAAAATAAACAATATAAATTCCCTTTTGTGGGTTTACCCATATTCCGTCTAACGTATTATGTACATTTTTATCATCAAGATATTGTACCCAAGCTCCTTTAGACAAAGAGGTTTTATCTAAATAGAGTTTTCTGTAATCGTTAATTTTAAAATGAGGATAAGCAGTATCTAATTTTGCTTGTATAGCTGCCTCAATCAATGTTTTAAAATCTTCAAAATTATTACAGTTCTCGGAAAGTGTAATGGGTTGTGCATGCCATTGATAACCATCACTCTCTAAAGGAATATCTATAAAACCATCAGGATGCTCTGGTGTTTTAATTAACAACCTATATTTAAAGATACTATCTAAATCTTCATAAGATTGGTTCAATCGCTTAACAAAACGCGTAAGTAGCAGTTCTAATACTTCAGGGTTTAGGTCTTCATCAAAAATCAAGTGAATGGCATCTGTGGTAAATTCAATTTCAGGAATGTCCTTTTTAAAATCAGCTTTTATCGTTTGCCTCGTTTTATAGCGTTTTACAGCCTCTTGATATAAATCTTCAAAAGTAATTGAATCACTTTTTGCATACAGTGGCAATGTGTCGTCCTCTAAAATATGTTTCGCATTAATATAGGTGTAAAATTCAATTTCGGGAATTTCTTTATTATAAATCAGCACACCAAAAATATTTGGATCTATGGTAGCGGCATTAAAAAAACGTTTTAAATCACTATAACTTAACTCCCCTTGATATTCTCTATCTAAATAGGCTTTTAAATTCTGTGCCGCCTGTTTTTTGGAAATTCCGATATAATTGACACATCCAACTACGATAAGTGCAATAATACCGAGGCAAATTACTGATACAATTTCAATTTTCATAAACGATCCTTTTGGATATATAAATTTAGAATTAAAACCGAAACACGGCATCACGGAATTCCGTGAGTTTATACATTCCCTTAAAGACGGTGTATTTTTTAATATGGCTTCTAATACCTTTGACTTATTAATAAACCTAAAAATTACAAATCATGGGATTACAAGAAAAAAGAGCTGCAAAGGCAATAGAAGATCAATATTTAGCAGATTATCAAAAAGAAATTAATGAGATTACAGGAAAAGATATCCCAATTCATATTAATTGGGATACCTTTGAAATGGATTTTATAAAATTTGTTCCAAGTGTATGTTTACAACGCCTAACAGATGGTTTAAAAGAAGTTTGTAAAGATGATATGGGCAAGGAAGCCATACAAGAAAGTATTAATTCTATCGAAGTGTATTGCATTCCTAACGAAGGTGCTGAAGACAAAAAAGAATTAAAACTAGAGGCTGGTGTATTTTCGTTAACCGCATGTTGGGGAGGTCATCACAGTGGCTTTTTTACCGACTTAGTAATACGTGAATATTTAGAAAACAACTTATAATCGTTAAAAACGGTAAAACCATCATCTGATTAAAAAAAAGAGATACCTAATTTAGTATCTCTTTTTTTATTATAATCAAATAAAAAAAGCCTTTCAGATAAACATCTCAAAGGCTTTTTCTGTAACGTTATAAATACGTTTAATTCATTTTTATGTTATTTAAAACAACTCCTTTTAAAACTGCACTAAAATAAGCATCTTGATTATGGACATTGTTCTCAGAAAAGGATTGACTATAATTATTAGCAATGGCATTGTCAAACACAAAATCTAATACTGGTTGATCCTGATTTTGATAATAAATTTTTAAAGTACCAGACCATTCTCCTGGTTGATTAGATAACCATTCTAAAAAGAAGGTATCAATTTTATTATTTAGAGTTCCAGAGAAACTAACATCTAACGTGCGTTTCTCTGCTTCATCAGCAAAGTAAGATGATGAAAAACTATAATCGCAATGCGCAAGCGTATATACTCTTTCTGTAGTTGCATCTTTTTTAATTTGTAATTCTATACGTTGTATAACACTTAATTCTTTCATGTTGTTTTTGTTTTTAATTAAATAAGACTATAAGCCTTTTTCTATTTGATCTTGTAATGTTTTGGCTGTTGGGAAACTTTGCAAGCCTTTAGATGTATTTATACCAATAGAAACCACATCGTTTTCTAAAGTTACTGTTGTTGCCGTTCCTAAATTAAATTGAACTGTTGCAATAGATCCTATAAAGGCCTCCTTTGCTAAATGATCTGCTGCAATGTTAACTAAGGTTTCTTTTAATAAGCTCAACACTTTTGAAGCATAAAATTTATCTAGGTCCTCTGGCGTCCCCTCGTAAATATAGCTCACTGTAATTTCTTTTTCAAAAGCTGTTTGTAATTCTACTTCTAAGCTTTTAATATCTTTTTTAAGCTGAAGTAAGGTTGGGATATCACTAGGCTCTGGTGTAAAAGGAATTTTTCCATCAGACAAAAGGTAGGCATACTTATTAATATTGCTCAATGAAATTGAAGACACCGAATGCGATTCTATGTACTGAAATTGTGCATCACGATCATAAATATCACATAATAATATGGTTTTCTTTTCTGAATCGTAGTTAACAAAAAAACCAGAAGCACTACCTGAATGCGTACTAATTGCAACCTTAGGCATACGAGGGCGTTCGGCTTCCCTTTCAATATTAGCGATATCTTGAAGTATTTTTAAAACCTCATTTGTATCTAACACAGGTAATTGTAACATTGTTTTAAAATCCATAATTGTACGTTTTAATTTCATACAAAGTTGAACTTTTAAGTACATATTTTTCTAACCGTATTCCGTGATATTGTAATACTATCGATTATCTTTTATAAATAAACGAGATAAAAATCAAAGCGTCTAAATGATATAGATAAAACAATAACTACAGCATATGGACTAACAAAAATGACTTCAAAAAAAGCCGTAAGTGCTAAATCAATTGTTTAGTCCTTAACGGCTATTTTTTATAAATCGAAAAATAACAAACTCAATTCTGTTATTTTTCGGATCCTAATTCTTTACCCAATAATTCAAAATCGCGTGATGAATCCATTGGTATTATGACTTAGAACATTTATTTGATAAACTTTCTAGATAATACTCGGCTATTACCATCTTGAATAACAGCAATATACACACCATTACTCAAAGCACTAACATCTGCTTTATTTCCAGACACTTTATTAATCAATTTACCATTTATATCATAAATACTAAGAGTTTCAATATCATTATTAGTTATAATATTTAAAATTCCATCATTTAAAAATAAGTCAAACGAAGTCTTTGTTACAACATCTTCTACAGATAATGCCGTAGCAGAAATAGCCTCAATATCGTCAAAATCTAAACTTTCACTACCATCTCCATTGTTATCTATTCTAGCAATTGAAACTCCGTAAACATCTACAAGTAAATCACTAGCACTCTTTGGTCCAGAGACCGTTAAATTTGAAGGTAATACAGAAACAGTATATGTTTCAAAATTTGTAGCAGAAGCTGGTATTGTTACACTTACAGACTCAGCACTCGTAAGGTTTTCACCTGACTGATTATCAAAAAGATAAACAACAAGCTCCATATCTATTCCAGATAAATTTCTAGCCTTAAATCTAATTCCTCCAACACCTACAGTGGTATAATCTCCACCCCAAAATAAAATATTATCAATTATTAAGCGATTAGCCGGCAATACACCAGGAAGTAAAGATTCTGATCCACTTGCAGTTAAAAACCCGCCAGATACTGCAACTGGTGTAAATCCTGACTGTAAATTATTCCAACCTTCAAAATCATCGTCAGTACTAAAAGTACTTATTTGTCCAATACTTATTTGAGCAAAACTCATTTGAGCACAAAGAATAAATAAAATGTAAATTTGTTTCATGTCTTTTATATTTTTTTATATTTTCTGCTAAGCTAATAGTTTTTTTTAATTAAAAACAACAACTATAAAAATCAGGAAACGTAAAACAGTTTATTAATATCAGCATAGCAACTCCCGGAAACTTCAAAATTTTAACTTGTTAAAATTAATAGAATTGCAGACGTTGAACTGACACAAAAATTATTAAAAGAAAAACTTCCTAAACCCTATCACAACGACATTCAATTAGAAAACGACTCCTTAATCACTTGGTCTAAAACATAAGCTTACTAAAATTAGATACTGAAGGTTCCCCTTATTTAAATTCAACAAGAGGCACTAAAGTCAAGAAATTAATAGCTATTTGAGATGCTATCGATAGCATAGAAGGAACATCGATAAGGGACTATGCCCAATATCTTTTTTTATAAGAAATGCGGATTAGATTCTGCCTGATGACAATTAACGATACCTAATGCTGTTTAAAAATTTCACTGCTCCAAACCACTACATTCAGTGCTATTTTATTTTTATTTACTAAATTACACACTTAACCATATAAAAAACTTTGTTTTAAACCATTAAACAAAAAAACATGAAGAAATTAATTTTAGTCTTATGCTGCATTCTACTTAGTAATTTTTCATTTTCACAAACCAGCAATAGACTGATTATCAAATTCAAAGAAAACCTAAACCCAAAAAGCAGCGACGTTTTAAATCTTCAAAAATTTGATAATGCTATCTTAAGTACATTGAATAAAAACAATAACATCCAATCTATACAATTAACAGGAAACAAAAAGAAAAAAGACACCTATAGTCTTGAATTCAATTCTAACAAACCTATAGAAGAACTGATTGAACAGTATCAAAACACGGGGTTATTTGACTATGTTGAACCAAACTTTATAGGACATGGTCATGGTGTTCAAATAACACCAAATGACAACAATTATAATCGCCAATGGTCACATCATAATGATGGAACATTCTCGTTATCTAATGCAACTAGCGATGCCGATATTGATACCGATTTAGCTTGGGATATAACACAAGGTGACCCTAATTTAATAGTAGCCATATTAGATTCTGGTGCAAAATTAAATCACCCTGAATTCGCCGGAAGAATTTGGATAAATCCAAATGAAACATCTAATGGAAGTGACACCGATTCAAATAATTATGTCGATGACATCAATGGCTGGGATTTTGCAAATAATGATAATGACCCAACAGATGACCACGGACACGGTACTAATGTGGCTGGTATTGCTCTGGCATCTGGAAATAATACCATAGGCTATGCAGGTATGAATTGGAATTCAAAAATTATGATCTGTAAAATATTAGACCAAAATAATAATGGATATTATAGTTGGTGGGCAGAAGCCATATATTACGCTGTTGATAATGGAGCGTCAGTTATTAATACTTCTGTAGGCGGAAATGGCGCCTCCATACTTTTAGAAAATGCCATTAATTATGCTTATGACAATAATGTTTCTGTTGTTGTTTCGACTGGAAATCAAAACTCAACAATACAATACCCTGCCAAATATGCAAATACCTTTGCTATTGGATCCACAAATCCTGATGATACTCGTAGTGTTCCATTTTTTTGGGATAATACGAGCGGTAGTAATTATGGCCCAGAATTAGATTTTGTAGCTCCTGGAAATTACATCTATGGATTAAGTCATACATCAAATACATATTACAATACCTATTGGGGAGGCACCTCTCAAGCAGCTCCACATGTCACCGGTTTAATTTCTTTATTATTATCCGTTAAACCCAATCTTTCTGTTAGTGATATCAGATTAATACTAGAAGAATCTTCTGAAGATCAGGTTGGAAACTCAGATGACACTAGTGGTTGGGATCAATATTATGGGTATGGAAGAATTAATGCTTATCAAGCTTTAACACATGAAACACTAAAGATTAACACTGTTGAAAACACAAATAACAACCTATTAGTGTATCCAAATCCAACAACGTCTGGTAGTCATTTGAAATTATCGAACTTAATTAACGGAGCACATGCGATAACGGTTTACAATATAATTGGACAACAAGTATATCACACAGAGCATACGGCTATAAACAATTCAATAACGATAGGACTTCCCGAATTAAATACTGGAACTTATTTTGTAAAAATAAATAACACTTCTAAACAAGGCACTACAATTAAAAAACTGATAGTAAAATAACAATTCACTATAGACTCTCAAAACAGTATTAATTCAGGGATACTCAAAAAGAACACCTAAAAGCATAATTTAAACTCAAAATCAATAGCACTATTGGAAAGTAAATCAACACATATGGATTGGATAACAGAATTTTTGAATAGTGAAAAAACGTTATACCTTTTTGCAGGGCTAATTGGTACGGTTTCGGTAATAGTTGGTCTGCTCTTTCTTGTATTTTCTAATCATAAGAGTTTTGCTACAACGATGATAGTAATTGGTGCTCTAGAAATGGCGGTAATGTTTCCAACCTATCTAAAATACCAACAAAAAATTGATGCCAAAATTTCGGTTTATGAAACCAATAAAACGGATTTTACAAAAACAGAGACCATAGCTTCTGAAAAAGCCATGAAATCATTCTTTTGGCTCAAATTAACCTACGGTATTTTAATTGTAGTCCTTATTTTGGTCATGTCTTTTCTAAGCCCAAGGTCTGTACTTTTCGGAATATTTTCAGCCTTTATTTTACATTTTGCTTTTGCCATTACAATTGACAATTTTGGAGAAAAATACACAAAAACGTACTTAACGGAATTAGCTACTACCGATAAAAACGCATGATAACACCCTATATAATTATTACTTCGGCAATAAAAGTGAACCACAGCAGCAACACGATTTAGAACTACCATCCTATTGCTAAACAATGCAGATTACGGCATCTTAAAAACAGCAGCCATAAAATCAAGGATTGGTTTATACAAAAGCAAAGCGCAAACTCAAATTTCAGCTTTAGCTCTACTCTGAGCAAGTCATAATCAAACAATAACCTTCAGCTTTTCGCTTTATAAAACAAATAAATCCAAATAGACCTCGACAATTTATAGTTAAGAGTACTCAGCAGAAATGCCATTCCCACTATAATTAAAAACACCCGTAAAGGTGAAAAATCAATAAGACTCCAAAACACCACAAGGCAAGTAATCATTTCTGCCACAGCAAGTGCATAACTCACAAACATAGCCCCAAAAAAGAAACCTGTTTCTCGTTCAAATTTATAATTACAGACAAGGCATCTATCGTTCATTTTGGGAATCTTCAATAAGAAGATATTCCCCTTATCTCTAAAAATCTTACCGTCTTTACAATTTGGACATTTACAATTCAAAGCATCAATAACTTTACTCATCACATCAGGTTTATTCTTCAGCAAAATTAAGATCAAAAATCTTTTTCAGACTTATAGTATATTCTCCATTTTTTGTACTTTTAGGACATCCATTATGAAAACACCAGTCCTCAATATTAATCAGTTTAAAGAATCAGCAGCACTCAATGATGTGTACATCAATTCGTTTTCAAATCATATACAGCTTAATAAACCTATAATTAACAAACCACACAGTCATAATTTTTACCTCTGTGTCCTTTTTACTGAAGGCACAGGAACCCACGAAATTGATTTTAATTCTTATGACATAAAACCTGGCAAGGTGTTTTTTTTAAAACCTGGACAAACACATTTCTGGAAATTTGACTCTCCCCCAGAAGGATTTATCTTTTTTCATTCTCAAGAATTTTACGAACTAAAGTTCTTAGAGCACAAGCTTCATACGTTTCCCTTTTTTTATTCGTATCAAAATCCGCCCGTATTAGAATTAACACCTAACAAACAGAAGCAGTTAGCGCTTAATTTTCAGGAAGCTTATACCGAATATCAACAAACTAACCTATTAAGAGCCTTAAAAATTGTAAATTCAATAAGCCAAATTTATATCGAATTAACAAGGGCATATACTGTTGATACTAATTTAGAAAAACTCAATTCACCGCACTATTCTAACATCCTCGAAACGCTAGAAACCCTAATTAACGTGCATTTTTACAATGAAAAACTACCTAAGTTTTATGCTGACAAATTAAACATCAGCACTAAACATCTTAATAGAGTTGTAAATAAAACAATTCATAAAACTACAAGTCAATTAATTTCTGAAAGAATAATTCTAGAAGCTAAACGATTGATTGTACACTCTAAAGATAATTTGGCCAATATAGCCTATACCCTCCAATTCTCTGACTATGCTTATTTCTCAAAGTTTTTCAAATCTAAAACAGGCATGACCCCCTTGGATTTTCGGAAAAAGTATGTTTAAGCCCCTCCTAACGCTTAAATCATGACGTTCAATATTATGCGAAACGAAAATCTAACATTTTAATTTGCTATAATAGATTCTATCGGTAATTTATGTATTAAATTTAAAACACCATCAGACAACACTTTAGCATACAATTGAAAACCAATGATGAAAACATTTCCCTACGTAATTTTTAAAATGTAGGCCAATCATTGTATAATTTGATTATTTGGGTATAGATTACTTACAAAACCCTTTCCAATTTTCTATTCGCTATATATTAGCTAACTTTGTAATTAACCTTACAGAAACACATTGTATGGCTAAGGACAACAACAGTACTCTTAAAATATGGATAATATAGAAAAATATGTAATTGAAGCAATTAATAAGAAAAACGATGAACCTGTTGCTGATTTTGAAGGCTACTCGCCTACCGAAATGCAATTTATTCTATACCATACGTTAGATGCAAAAAGTCCGGTACAACTATTAAATACAAATCCTAATACCTATCAGGATATTCCCATTTTCAATCAAGTTAAATTTCTATTTAATTTGATAAACGAACAAAAGGAATTAAAACTTACAAATAAGGGGTTTTTACCAACCAAAATCGTGGCTGAACTTTATAAAAAAGGTTATTTAAAAGACTATTTTATAGAGAAAGGAATTTCAAAATTATACAAAGAATCTGATGTTCCAACGATACATTTAGCTAAAATTTTGGTAGAATTATCTACTCTAGTTAAAAAACGAAATAATAAATTATCCTTAACCAAAAAAGGAATTGAACAAATAGACAACGCTCCTATTATATTTCAAAACATATTTGAAACTTTTACAACAAAATTTAATTGGTCTTATTTCGATGGTTATAATAATGAAGAAATCGGACAATTTGGATTTGGATTCACATTAATTTTACTCAATAAATACGGAAATGAATACCGAAGTCCTGAATTTTATGCTGATAAATACTTAAAAGCTTTTGATTTTGAAAGTGAAAATTCTGATTTTGAATTTCCCGACGACCCCAAAACAGCCTATAGAATTAGAACCTTTGAAAGGTTTCTTGCTTATTTTGGATTTATAGCGTATGATAAGACTGAACAAAATCCTAAACTAAAAAAAACAACACTTTTTAACAAATTAATAAAAATACAGACTCCCAAACAGCAATAGCCCACTCGTATAAATCTAATTGCGTTTTCAATCTCTTATTAATTTGCTGATTATTTGTGTTTAAATGGTTCAAGTTATCTGCAACACCTAAACTACTAATACAATCTTATGAGACTATTAATAATCTTATTACTGACATCAAATTTCTCTTTTGCTCAATATTGGGGTGGGCAAGAAATTAACCCCTCTGATCTAACAAATTGGATACCTAAATTTCAAAGTGAATATGCCGGAACCTATCACTTTGGAGAAAGTGAAAGTGAATCTGATTTTCATTTGTTTTTTGCAGGAGATTGTATCATTGGCCAAGTTCATTATGGCTATTGGGAAGAAAACACAGACTTAAGGAAAAGTATGTATATCACCCTTACAAATATTAAAATTGATAAGGACGGGAATTTTACAAGCAACCAACATATTGGAAAATTTGTGACATACAAAAGCGAATCCGGAACAGTTTATAAAGCCTTAAAAATAAATAATCCTTGGACCAGTTGGATTGACGAAAGTGAATTTGAAATCGGAACAAGAACCAACCTTGTATTAGATAATATCTATTATGGAACATATGGAAAAGCGTCCTTCATGAAATTAGACATTAATGACCTAAAAAAATTAACTCAATGGGAATTGAACATAATGAAAAATGAAATTTATGCACGCTATGGTTATAAATTCACAAAAAACAGCAAAATGGATAACTATTTCAGAACAAAAGATTGGTATAGACCAGAGCACAATGACGTTACTAATTTTTTAAACGAAATTGAAATATATAATATCGGAATAATTAATCAACTAGAATAAAAAGCTTACTGTTCTTTACATAATTTAGTGCTAATTTTGGCTCACCTATTGTAATCCTCTCAAATGTTATTTTACGTTTATTTATTTTAAATGGCTTACCAAATTATCGCAATACCCAAAGATTAAGAATACCAGAAACGGCTAAGTTAAATTCATAATGAAGATAAAATAATAATAATAATAATAATAATAATAATAATAATAATACTTTAGAGCCCTTAACAGCTATTTAAACATGGAAATAAATATAAAACTCTAATTTTATATAACCAGACGAAATACTTAAAACAAAAACATCGAAACACCTATAAATATCTAAAGAATAAGTGTGTATTTTACTACATCTATTATGTTAAGGCATAAACAAAACCGTAAAGAAATTTAAAACATTAGTTAAATAATGAAACTCTATTTTTCACCTCTTAAAAAGATATTAGAATAATTATGAATTCAAAAGCACCAAAAGTAACACAGAGAAATTGGCTTTCAATGATTCCTCAGTTAATAATTATGGGAATAATAATTTTGATATGGCATAAAATAAGCCCTGAAAACGTATTTCTTTTTAGTGCACTAACGTATTTGCTCATCTCTTTGTCCTTAAGAAACTTAATTCCACATGACCACAGAAAGGGAATAAAGAATTCGAATATTGGAAAATTTGAAAATGCAATTTCGGATTTTGAAAAAAGTTATGCTTTTTTTAAAAAACATAAATGGATTGACAACTACCGATTTATAATCTTATTAAGTTCGTCTAAAATGGCTTATAAAGAAATGGCTTTAGCGAATATTGCATTTTGTTACTCACAAATAGGAAATGGAATAAAATCTAAGGCTTATTATGAGAGAACTCTAAAAGAATATCCTGAAAATAGAATCGCTAAATCAGCATTAAAAATGATGA
Organism: Winogradskyella sp. PC D3.3; assembly: GCF_054366245.1. Taxonomy (NCBI): domain Bacteria; kingdom Pseudomonadati; phylum Bacteroidota; class Flavobacteriia; order Flavobacteriales; family Flavobacteriaceae; genus Winogradskyella; species Winogradskyella sp. PC D3.3. The sequence continues at coordinate 3,532,307 of NZ_CM135962.1, forward strand.
ACGCTGTAGAAACCGATATACCACAACAAAGCACTAAGATACAAAGAGAGTAAAAATTTTATACGGTTTTACTAAAATAGGTTTGTCTTATCAATGTTATAACCATCTCAACAATTCCAGTATACACGTTTAGTCCCCACTGTTACAAGTACTGTTTTTCACAATTCTACGTGGCTACGATACTTTTATAAAATCTTGGTAAAAGCTTTAAGACCTCGCATTGATAAGCTTTAACAATGGTCAAAATCTCACCAGTGATAGCACTATACATTCTTCAAATGCTATAAAAAAACAATATAAATAGCCTTTTTGTATAAATCCCCCCCCTAATACGGTTTATGACTAATTGGAGTTATGCATCTTTAACGCATAGTTTTCATTTCATAACAACCTCATTTTAAAAATTCTTACAGCAGATTGTGTGGTTTATAAACAAAAATTTACTAGGACCTAAATAGGTTTCCAAAATCTTTCCAAATTTGACACTTTCCTTTGTCTTATAATTTAATTATTAATCAAAATTACAAGATGAAAAATCAAATTTTAATTTTAGGCGTATTACTGTCAATCATTTCAATGTCTCATGCACAAGACATTCCACAAAACCAAGTTCCAACCATCATTCTAAACAACTTTAACAAACAATTTCCGAGTGCTACAGATTTAGTATGGGAAATGGACGGAAGCTTATACAATGTAGGCTTTGAAACGGGATGGAACATAGACCACAAAATCTGGTATAATACCGAAGGTAAAATGATAAAACACATCGAAGATGTCGATCTAAGTAAATTACCAAAAGCGGTAAACGATAAAATTAAAATAGGATTTCATGGTTATTCTATAGACGATTTAAAACAAATAACCCAAAATAAAAAAGTAGTCTATAACATGGCATTAAAAGCTTTAAGGAAAACCGATTGGGATATTGTAATGGATTCAGAAGGAAATATATTAAGTAAAATAATAGACTAAAATCCTAATAAAACATGCTGAGCTTTTTCTTAAAGACGCTATTCGCAATGTTGAGTATAAATTGCTTTGCTCAATGCTCTCCTCCTGGATTGGGTAAGGCAAATACCGCATCTTGGTTTGCTATTGGGATTAAACAAAATCGGAATAAAAAGGAAACCATCAATTCTACTACTCCTTTTGGCTTGAGACGAACGAGTACTCCTGATAATTACAACTTATTAGACAAACAATCGATATACGTTATCAATGAAGAAGTCTCACACCGTTCAAAAAAAATAAATGGCAATATTCGTTAGCTTTGAGTTATCGATGGCAACATAAATATAAAGACATACCTCCTTATGCCTTAGACCTTCCAACTGCAAGACAAGAATTTAGAATGTACAGCCGCTTTTCTTACCTCAATGTCTTCAACCAAATAGATTACTCCTTTACTTATCGCCCAGAAATTCGATTTTTCTACAATCCTGATTTTAGTAGCGCTCTAAAAAACACTCAGTTTAGATCGCGTTGGCGTGGAAAAGCCGCTTTTAATTTAAATTCTTTAACCACACACCAAGTTATAACAACCGCAGAATTACTTTGTTCTACAACAAAAACGAATAGCTGGAGTACATTTGAATATCAAGAAACCCGATTTTGCTTGTATTATTCTGTTGCATTCCCTAAACAAAACATTACAATCAACATAGGATATATGAATAACTTAATAGGACAATCATCTGTAACCGATGTGCAGTATTTTTGGATTTGATCTAATGATTAAAAACCTATTTAAAACATAAAAATAGACATCACAACGCGGTTAACAAATTAAATCAAGATTCTGAATGCAAAAAACCAATAAAATTTTTAACGCGATTTACGACTGTAATTGTTCTTGTTTTATATAATAAATTTATTGACTTACATCAAATAATTTCAATTGAGACCTCATTAGTTTTGCTATTAAAACAATAAACATTGAAATGGTACTTACAGAATTAGATACATTACAAATATTTGGTCACAACAGTAAAGAACGAATCGAAAAAGCTCTAATACACCTTCAAAAGGGAAATGGCATTATCTTAATGGATGATGAAGACAGAGAAAATGAAGGCGATTTAATTTTCTCAGCGCATCACATGACCAATAACCAAATGGCACTCATGATTAGAAAATGTAGTGGTATTGTTTGTCTTTGTTTACCGAATACAAAAGCAGACGCATTAGAGCTACCTTATATGGTAAAAGAAAACACAAGCAGCTACCAAACCCCTTTTACAATATCAATTGAAGCAAAGAAAGGAGTTACCACAGGGGTTTCAGCTAAGGATAGACTAACAACAATAAAAGCAGCTTGTAAAGAAAATGCGACAAGCAACGATTTAGCAAAACCGGGTCATATCTTTCCGCTAAGAGCCAAAAATAATGGTGTTTTTGAAAGAAAAGGACATACAGAAGGTAGCGTAGATCTAATGAAATTAGCAGGCTTACAACCAGAAGCAGTGCTGTGTGAATTAATGAATGACGATGGTACCATGGCAAAAACGGATACCATCATAGAATTTGCAGACGAGCATAATTTGATGGTGCTATCTATACAAGATATTATTCATTATCGTAAATTTGTGAGAGACTACAACTAAATGACAAATAATATCGAACTCACTAATTTCATAAAAAAGAATATTGATATTGAAGATGAGGATTTAAAAATAGTGTTGTCTTATTTTAAAACCATTAAAAAAAAGAAAAACGACATTTTACTTTCCAATGGAAAAAATAGTCAAGTGAGTTATTTCGTAAAAAAGGGTTGTTTAAGGCTCTTTTACATCAATGAAGAAGGAAAAGACGTAACACGTTATATTGCATTCGAAAATCAATTTGCAACAGAACTCGTTAGTTTCATTACCAAGGAACCTGCACAAGAAACAATTCAGGTTATTGAAAATAGTGAACTTCTATACATCACCCATGATGACTTTAGACATCTTATGACCATTGTTCCTAAATGGAAAGATTTTTATAGTATCTATTTAGAAAAAGCATATGTCAATAATTCTAAGCGATTAATCTCATTTACCACACTAGATGCATCAGAACGCTACAAGCAATTATTTAAGATAAACCCAAACATTGTTAAACGTTTACCTAATAAAATTGTAGCTTCTTATATTAATATTTCACAAGAAACGTTGAGTAGATTAAAATCTAAACTCTGAAAATAAAAAAGGAGATGTCATTGGTGAAAACGAAATACGCCGCACAACATTTCAATTAAAAAAAACGGTGAGTACACTCCCCTAACTCTAAGCCACATGAAACCATCACATCATCAGCATTACGCCATTGAAGAGTCGTCACGTTCACCACAAGCAAATTGGTTATCGAACTTACTTAGTGGTTTCTATAAATTACCTGGATTAGAAGGAAAACGAGGGGTTTTATTTTCAAATGCCGTATTAGAAAAACACATAGAAGAGGAAGACAAACACGATAATTTTCAGTTAACCTCAGGACGCAACAGAAGCCTAAGAACATTATCTTCTGGTGAGCAAAGAAAAGCATTGCTGTCGCATCTACTCCAACAAAATCCAGATTTCATAGTTTTAAACAACCCTTATGAAACCTTAGATAAAGCGTCTGTGGCTGAATTGAAACAGCAATTAATAGCGCTGTCTAAAGACATGCCTATTGTATTTATGTTCAACAGACAAGATGATCTATTACCCATAATAACACACGTCATTACATTTGAAAAAGCCGAGCTTAAAGCTGTGGTCGCTATTGAAGACTATAATTTTAAGAAAAGTGAATTTGTTTTTGATAAAGACATCCCTCCTGCCATAACAACGTACACTAATATTCCAAAAGTACTCGTAGAACTTAAGAATGTAAATGTGACTTATGACGATCGTCCCATTCTAAAAGATATCAACTGGACGATTAAGAAAAAGGAATTTTGGCATTTAATGGGCCCAAATGGCTCTGGAAAAACAACCTTACTCTCTATGATTTATGGGAATAATTCCAAAGCTTATGGTCAAAACGTATATTTATTTGGTCAGAAAAAAGGTTCTGGTGAAAGTGTTTGGGATATCAAACAGAAAATCGGCTATATCAGTCCTGCGATGTTAGAAGTATTTAAACGAAGCTATACCGTAGAACACATGATTCTGTCTGGCTTTTTTGATAGTATTGGCTTATACCAAACACCATCGACCTTACAAATACAAGCGGCTGCTCAGTGGCTAGACGTCTTAAATTTAAGTCAAGAAAAGAACACCTCTTTTCTTAAAGTATCACCAGCAACTCAACGCTTAATATTGATTGCAAGAGCTATGATTAAACATCCGCCTTTGCTAATCTTAGACGAACCTTTAATTAATGTTGATGATGAAGGTAGAGCGCTTGTTTCGGCTTTAATAAACAAAATCGCAAAGGAAAGTGAGACCAGTATTTTGTTTGTTGCCCATCGTGATGAGACTAACATTAACCCTGATTTTATCTATGAGCTTCACCCTTCTCCAAAGGGTTCTATAGGAATACAGAAATAACTTATAGCGCGATTTTGCTTCGCAAATTTGTTATGCTTGGGGCAATTTGGTTTTTAATTGCTAATTTAGATGCTTAACCACGGAATAATCCATTTACGACAATAGGATAAGTAATCTGAGAACATGACAACATACAGTTCCTCATCAAACCATTCGATTTATGAAGCCGTAATAGCCTCAGTAATGGTTTTGGGAATTGGAATCGTAGGAGCCAATGCTTTAGAATTGCTATGGATGAAGTTTATTTCTATTTTCATCGCAATCGGAATCGTTATTTTGATTATCATATATCAAAGAAAAAGAACATTTGAAATTAAATTTACGGAAGAAGGCATACGCATCGAATACAAGTTTTTAAGAAAAACCATAAAAGTCCCTTATCCCAATTTATTAAGCATCGAATTCATTTCAGCATATCGGTCGCCAAATATGAATAAGATAAAATTTAAAGACGGGAATAAAATAAAATCATTGAGCTTTTTGACCGTCGCACATGCCGACCACTATATTGAATTTGTGAAGTGGTTAAAATCTAAAAATGATAAATTAGAATTAAAAGTCTTTCCATCTGACCATATAATGAATCATAAAATTCAAGACGTTTACGGATTTAAATACCGGAAAATTTTAAAGAAAACACTTTAAAGAAAAACCATATACAACTAATTACCAATCCACTACCGACTAACAAATATTCCTATGATAAATCCCATCCGTGATTTATTTGCTAACTTTAGTGCTTTAACCGAATGGACTGAATTTGAAAAATTTATTAATCCTTGAGAAAGAGATAACGCAATGGATATAGAACTTGAAAAAAGAATCCCAATATGGCATTCAATTTCCGAATTTTATTTAGACACCGAATTACAAGACTATAATTATAAATCAATAGCTAATACGTTTTTAAACTCAAATTTACATATATCGGAATTAAAAGAAATTGACCTGTACGAAGTTTTTCCTGTCTTAAAAGGAAATTTAATCAGTGTTGCTGGACAATGGAATGGTTTTGACGAAAAATGGCTGAATGAATCTTGTACAAAAGCATATTTAAAAAGAAAGAACCGTGTTTTCAGATGGAAAACAAAATTGTATAATCTATTTTTGTATTCGATGAGAAAAGACCATTGGACTGAAATCGAAAACCGAATAAAAACGCACTCCAACAAAGTACTGTGATAAAAAAACAAGTAAAAATGTGTTAATTTGTCACTAAAAAACTTTTATAAGTACCATTATATATTAATCCTTATTTAGCGATTACCAAAGTCTGTTTTAGTCGTTTATTACACATTGTAATTAATGCTATTTTTTTACTCTTTCAACAAGTGGTAATTACTAGCAACATCTGTGACATCGAAAACTAAGTGACTAATCTCAATTCCAAAATATTTAATATTTTTATTCATAAGAAAATGTTTTTTTTGAAAAGATGACGACACGTGTTTCTACGACTTAAAATCGAGGTCTAAAAGCCTCATAGAACTGTAGGAGATTTTCAATGTTAACGAAGGCGCAAGCTTCTGCCTGTATATTAAGCTTATTCTGCTCTTTTGTACTTTCTTAGTTATAGAACTTATTTTAGTATTTTATTAAAAAGCTAACTTAAGCCGTATATATTTTATTGTTTTTTTAATCTTATTTTCTAAAATTCTTACGCATGTTCTATTCGGGTATTATTTATTAACTTAGTCGCTTAACCACGCAACACAGCATACACAAACTCGTTGGCAATAATTATCACAAAAATGACTAAACATTTAATTTTAATAATTTCAATATTGATTTTCAATATTGGATTTACTCAAAATTTGACTGAAAAAAATAAAACAAAAGATTATTTTAACACTAGAAACATAAAAACTATTCATAAGCTAGGATGCTATCAAATCAAAATAAACAAAAACAAAATTTATTTTAATAAAATACACGGTAATATATCTAGCCCATTAAAATACCACAATCTTTACACAGAATTTAATTTTAATAATACTTATGAAATAAAGGACAGTTTAAATAATAAGTATTACTTTAAATTCGGATGGGTGTCTTTCAAAGAAAATGAAACTATTTTCTCAAATATAAATTGGATTGACGACAATAAACCTAAGGAAATAGATGATTTTTCTGATTTTGAATTTAACGTGGTCGACATTGATTATATTCAGTTTGGAAATATTTCTTTATGTACTATAGGAGATAGCCAAACATGGTGGTCAAATGCACAAAATTTGAGGAAATTCATTAATCAATCATATCCAAACTTAATTTTTATTGGTTCAAATACTGATGTTTTTGGATACGGACATGAAGGTGAAGGAGGAAACAACACTAACCAGTTAATTAAAAGGATTAATAGAATACCCAAAGCAGATTATTATACTTTATTAATAGGAACAAATGATTGGAAAAATGATATTGAAACTACATTCTTAAATATAGTAGCAGTGACTGAATCGTTAACAAAAATTAATGCCAATGCGAAAATATTATACTTAACACCAATTCCAACTGTTAACAAAGAAAGAGATTTTTTTAATACAAGTTTAAAAGAAAAATTATTGATAAAATTTAAAGAAAACGAAAATATAGTGGTGTTAGATTTGGGAAATGAAATGAGAAAAAATGAAGATTGGGAATCAAATTATTTAAGTAGTGATGGACTTCATCAAAGTCCTGAAGGAGTTCGGTTTATGAGTAATTTAATAGCAGAAAAAATAAAAACTATTGCCAACAATAGCTGTAAGTAATGGTTTGGTTATCTCCTATTTGCAAAAATCCTCGCAGATTTTCTATTCGGTTTGTATTAACTAAATTAAGTGCTTAAAACACGCAACTAGCCATACACAATCACGTAACACATTTACAATGATAAGGGAATTATTGCCAATTCAAACGGAACAAGTATTGGGTTAATAGAATGGGCCGATATTACGGCTGTTGAAACTATTCAGCTCAAGATTCCTGTTTATGGTTATTTTTTCTATGCTTCATCACCTAAAATGTTAATTATTAAAACTAGTCAACCTGAAAAACATATTGAACGTTCAAAACATACGATTTCAAAAGAAGCAATGAAAACAAATAACAGAATGTATACAACACCTTTGCTGTCACAAAAATAAAACAGTACCAATAGCATCACCTGAAAAATAAATTGTACTGAATACGGAAAACCGTATGGTAGTTCTAATAAGATTCTCCAATTTTAAACCTTAATTAAATATAATATGAGAAAACAATTTTTTATTACCTGTATTAGCAATATTTATGTTGAGCCTGCAAAGTTGCGCAATCATAACTACAGAAAGCACACCTATAACTAAAATCGTAAATATCGAAGATGCAACTAAAACCAAATTGTACGTAAGAGCAAATAATTAGATGGTAAGCACTTTTAATAATGCAGAAGCGGATATACAATTCACAGACAAAGAAACCAGAACGAATAGAAGATTAAAATCACTACGTAAAGTTACGTATAGAAATATCTAAAATATGCTTTAACTTTATAGCCTTACTGTCATGTGTTAAAACATATTTTATCCGGGAAAACAAAAAGGATATAGCACATGATTGAGTTTATAAAACAAGTTAGCCACAATTAAAAAAAAAAAACCGACCGAATGAACAAAAACGCCTTTTTCAAAATAGACACAAAACTTGCAGAGTTATTAGGCGAAACATATCGTTCTGCTGAATATGCAATCAAAGAATTAATAGACAATGCGTATGATGCCGATTCGGAAAAGATAATTATTACATTTCCTGAACCATTAATTCCAAATCCTAAAATCATTATAGAAGACAATGGTTCTGGAATGAAAGAAAATGAAGTAAGGACTGAATATTTAAATGTAGCTAATAGTAGAATTGTAAGAAAAGGAGCTTTATCTATAAGTAAAAAAAGAAAAGTAAAAGGTCGTAAAGGAATTGGGAAATTTGCAGGTTTAATGGTTGCAACTAAAATGCAATTAGAAACTTATGCGAATGGAGTAAAAACAACTTTATTAATTGACAAAGAAGAATTAGCGAAAGGTAATTATAATTTAGAAAAAGTTCCTTTACCTATATCCACAGAAAGTTGTGAAAAAAGTAAAAATGGTACCACAATTACATTAAGTAATCTCAATCAAAACTTGGAATTTCCAAACCCGGAAAAAATGAAACAAATATTGGTTTGGGAATATGGAAGAGATACAGATTTTGAAATAATAATTAACGGAGATAAAATCGACGTTTTAGATTTACAAGGAAAATCTTTCACAGAAGAAATTGAATTTGAAGGAAAAAAAGCAATTTTAAAATATACAATTACACCTAAACCAATTAAAAATTGTGGTATTGTAACTAAAATTGGAGATAAAGTAATCGGAAGACCTCAAAACCTATTAGCAAATGAAGAAATCATTCCAAAGAAACTGCAAAACAGAATTTACGGAGAAATAATCTGTGACGATTTAGAAGCTGATGTAACTGCTGATTGGGGAGCAATAATAGAAAACAGTAAATTATATACCTCGATAAAAGAAACAACTACAAAGCACCTTAAAAATTCTGTTGAAGATGTTTTTGCCACAGATATGAAAATGGCAAAAGCTAGATTTCAACGTAAGATAAATAAGGAATTAGAAAAACTTCCTGAATTTAAACAACCTTTTGCAAAAAAAGCGCTTTACAAAACTTTAGAAAAGTTTTATGGAGAATCTGAAGAAAGAATTAGTACAGTAATTTCTGTTATGATATCTGCAATGGAAAAAGACCATTATTGGGGAATAATAAATAACATTGAAGATTGTCGAGAATCTGATGTTGAAAAATTTGCAAATGCGTTGTCTGAATTTGGTATGCTAGAAATGAGCATAATTACAAGTCAAACAATCAATAGATTACGATTTTTAGATGAGTTAAGTATTTTAATTGCTAATCCAAAAGCACTTGAAAAAGATATTCACCAAGCACTTGAGAAAAACACTTGGGTACTAGGAGATGATTATTCTGTATTGTTTTCTGACGTAAACTTAAAACGAGCAATTAAAGAAATGCTTGATAAGGATTACACGGGTGAAAATGTACTAAATCGACCAGATTTATTTTTAAGCAAATCGAAAAGCAGAAATTTAGTTTTAATAGAATTTAAAAGACCTTCTTTTACATTATCAAGAGATACTGAAAATCAAGCTGTGAAATACAGAGATGAATTAAGTTCCTATTTTGGAAATCAACCAATAGAAATTATTCTACTAGGCGGAAAAATTAAGCAAAATATTATGGACGTTCCAAAAGGAATAAAGTATTTAACATATTTAGATATTATTAGTACAGCAAAGAACAACCTTGAATGGATGATTGACGAATTAAAAATAGAAAAATAACTGTGGCTAACACCGTATATAATTTATTGCTAGTTCTAGCCTACTTACGAAAATCCTCGCGGATTTTCTATTCGGTTTTTATTTGCTAAATTAGGTGCTTAACCACGCAACAAACCATATACAACAACGTTGCCAACCATTTACCAATCACACTCTGAAAACTGAATGAGAAAGAAAAAAGCCATAAAAATACTAGAGGAACAGAAACAAAAAATTTTAAGTTCTGACCATCCGAATAACCAAGAATGGACTTTTGAAACTGCTTCGTATATAAAAGACTTTTTCGGATTTGACTCAACCGAGTATGCGTGGATTGCACAATTTAAATGGCATGTAAAAACATTAAGTACTGACTTTGTAAGCGACAAAGAAGTTAAAGAAATGTTGGACGAAAAACCAAAAAAAGTAATCCAGTTTTTAGATAATTGTAAACGGACTTTAAATAATAAAGGAATATTTAAGAAACCTAAAAGTAATTTTTTATCTGATAAAACTAATTTTGAACTTGTTGGAATCATATTCGGAATTTGTGTTTTTGTGTTTTGGATAGGTTATTGGACTAAAAAATTTGAGGTGTTTTCTGTCGCTACTCAATCTGAAAAATCAATCTCTCTTCCTGCCGTAAATTCCACCGAGAACGTATCCGATGAAAAAGACAAGGTTACAGAAAGCGAGAATAGTAAAAATGAATAATGGAATTTCTATGTACATAATGTTTGAATTTTAAAATAAATAATCTGATAAATAAAAATGGGACAAGACAAAATACCAATGACTAAAAAAAGGATTAAATTCCTTGAAACATACGGAGACCTTGATGACAGCGAAACATTAAAAGAACTTTTGTATGCTAATACCTTACAAGTTGAAAAACTCGAAAAAATAAGGTCGAATACTTCAATGCTTGTTTGGTGGCTCGTCGCTATTCCTATAATATTTGTCATTTTGGCTTTTATGTTTGGTGGATTTGGAGCATTACTTTAAAAATAAAAACGGTTGGCAACACCGTATAAAATTAATGGCTAGTTATGGCTTACTTGGATAATTCCTGCGGAATTATCTCAAGCTAGTATTTGTTTACTAAATTAGTGGTCTAACAACGCCACTAACCTTATACATCAACGTTGTGTGTAATTTGGCTACGTTACCAAGATTTGGTATATTTGAGTAAATTTTAGCTCAAATGGGAAAAAATACATCAATATCACTAGGAAATTATTTTGAGGATTTTATTAAAGACGAAGTAAAATCTGGAAGATATAGTTCAGTAAGCGAAGTAATTCGTTCAGCTTTACGTTTGTTAGAAACGGAAGAAAAAAAAGAACGGGAATTGATTAAGGCTCTTGAAATTGGAGAACAAAGTGGATTTGTTGAAAATTTTGACCCAAAACAAAATCTAGCTGAATTACATCGCAAACACTTATGAGTATAAACAAATACAGAATAAGTGAACAAGCAATTGAAGATTTAAACGACATTTGGATTTACACTTTTCACAAGTGGTCTAAAAAGCAAGCGGATAGATATTACGACCTAGTAGTCGGAGAAATTGAATTTATAGCTGACAATTTTATGATAGGAAAATCGGCTGAACAAACTCGAAAGAATTACAGATATATAAAAGTTAAATCGCATCTAATTTTTTATAGAAAAGTCGAAAATGAAATTGTAGAAATCGTTAGAATTTTACATCAGAGAATGGATATTAAAAAACGTCTGGAATAAAAAAACTGCACACAACACCGTGTATAATTTGAGAAATGACAGAAACTATTTCAAATACTAAGAAATCATTAAACATCCTGAATAAATTAATTCAGAGCGGACATTATAACGGATTAATTGAATCAAGAAAATTTGAATTAACTCGAAATATTTTCCCAAACAACTATAAACTTCTAGGAACTTTAAATGACAACGGAAAATTTGAACTCAAATCAACTCTCAAAATTGGAATGCTTACAAGTGGAAAAATATTAGCAATTATCGGAATTATTCTCTCAATGACATCTTTCATGCTTATGAATAAATACTGGGTTGTTTTTACTATTATTTTGGTATTTACTATTGCTGTCTATTTAGGAACGAGATTCAAAGGACAAAAAGAAATTAGACTTCTGACTTCTAAGTTTTTGGAGTTATATAAATCGGAATATGAAACGTAATAAAAAACTACACACAACACCGTGTATAATTAATTGCTTTATTGAGCTTACGTACGAAAATCCTCTCGGATTTTCTATTCAGTAATTATTTACTAACTTAGTTGCCAAACCACGCAACTAACCATACACAAACACGTTGTAAGTAATTTGAAAAAAACGCTAATCATATTGATATTACTGAGTTTGGGACTTTCATCTTGCGAGTCCGAAAAAAAATATTCAGATTATAATGAATCGGACTTTTATGAAGTTCAAGGAATTATCAAATATGCGAATCCTACTAGTGACCCTTTTGACCTTCCGATTGTAAAAGATATAAGTTTTGCCTATTATTTAGACAGGCCAAATCCGAAAATTGGAATCGAAAAAAACCTTGAAATGTTTGAGGCGCAAAATGGATATCCTCTAATTGTCCTTGTTCATAAAGATGATGAAAATATTAGTTTTTATGGTCGTGTGGGAATACTTAAAAATCTAAACCAAAAGGAAAAAGAATATCTCGAAAAGCATTTAAAATCGGAAATAGCAAAAGATGAATAAAGTGCAACTGACTTTAGGGAATCCGAAAAATGGATGGCTTCCGATTAAATTAAAATATACTGATTTTAATTTAGAATTTAATACTTCTAACATTCCTGAAAACCCGACCGATAAACTTTGTGAATCTTTAATTTTAGCAATAAACGGAATTGAAACTGAAATATGCTGGAATTTAGAACCTGAATGTTATTTCTTTGAACTAAAACAAAACGGAAAAGAAATTGAAATGAATATTTCAAAAAGTGGCGGAATAACAGAAAATCGAATTCTGATTTATAAACTGACTGGAGAATTTAAGTCTGTGCTCTTACCAATGTATCGGAGTTTGAAAAAGTTCAATACGTTGGAATTTGACAAAACGGATTGGAAAAAAAATGACCAAATAAAACTGAATAAATTAACGGAATTAATAAAAAAAGAAAAACTACTTACAACACCGTGTATAATTAATGGCTAGTTCGAGCTTGCTTACGAAAATCCTCGCAGATTTTCTATTGGGTATTTATTTGCTAAATTACGTGCTTAACCACGCAACAAACCATAGACAAACACGTAGGCATTCATCAAAAAAACACTACATATTACAATGAATAATTACGTAAAGCATCTTGTTAAATCATTGGGAATGCTTGTAGAAGATGCAGAATTATTTATTTCTGGTTTTGAGAAGGTTGAATATAAAAAAAACGATTTCTTATTTAAAAAAGGAGATAAATCTAATGTTGTTAAGATAATCCTAGAAGGTTGTGCAAGGGGGTTTTATATAAAAGATGGAAAAGAATTTACTACCAATTTTTATTTTGAAAATGACCATAGCTACGATTATGTAAATTATTTACAAAACCAACCTTCTCAAATAAATATTAAAGCGCTAAGTCCTATCAAAACAATTGAGATGACCATGGAAGCGCTAGAGTTTTTGAATTCAGAAATTATCGGTTTTCACAGAATGATTTTTCAATTGTTTAAACTTAATTTTATAAAAGTAGAAGAACAACGGCTATCTTTTATCATAAAAACCCCCAAAGAAAGATATTTAGACCTTCTAAAAAATAATAAACAAATTATATCGAGAGTTCCGCAACATCAAATTGCATCTTTTATTGGTGTTTCAGCAGAACATTTAAGTCGTATTCGAAAAGAAATACGTGATGTAATATGAAAGAAATACTTTCTAAAATAGAAGCACAAAAGCTAGTATTGCTTTCTCAACGCGTTTTGCCGAATATAGTAAACGGAACTGCTATAGATAATACACTGGCAAGTATTGAACATCTTGGTTATGTACAAATAGATACCATTTCTGCTATTCAACGTGCCCATCATCATACCTTATGGAATAGAAATCCTGAATATCAACTTTCTCATATTGATACGTTAATTGAAACCAAACAAATATTCGAATATTGGTCGCATGCTGCAGCATATCTGCCCATGCGCGATTATAGGTATTCGCTTCCGCGTAAACATGCTATTCTAAAAAACGAACAAAGCCATTGGTTTCAGAAAGATGTCAAACTAATGGATGCTATACTAAAACGCATAGAAAACGAAGGGCCGTTAATGGCAAAAGACTTTGAACATAAAGCTAAACTGGGAGAATGGCAAAGTAAACCTGCAAAACAAGCCTTAGAGAATTTGTTTATGCAAGGGGATTTAATGATTTCTAGCCGTAAGAATTTTCATAAAGTATATAACCTTACGGAACGCGTTTTACCAGATGATATAGATTCTAAATGTCCTACACAGCAAGAACATATTCGGTTTTTAATTACAAGCTATCTAAGAGCTAATGGTATTGGGCAAGCAAGTGAAATAGCCTATTTACTTAAAAATACCAAAACGCTAGTTACTTCTGTTTTGAAGGAGATGTATTCAAACAATGAATTACTTGAAGTGACTGTTAACGGACAACTATATTACGCCTTACCTAATGCTTTGACTTTGTTAAGTAAGCCTATTAATAGTGAACTAAAAATTCTCTCTCCTTTTGATAATTTATTGATTCAGCGTAAACGCATGCAGCACTTATTTGACTTTGATTATAAAATAGAATGTTATACTCCAGCTGCGAAACGGAAATACGGCTATTTTTCATTACCCATTCTTTGGGATGGTAAATTAGTGGCAAGAATGGATTGTAAGGCCGATAAAAAGACTGCTACGCTCCATATTCATCATTTATTTTTGGAAGAAAGCTTTTCTTTTAATGATGATTTTGAAGCTGCTTTTATTAAAGAATTAGAGGCATTCAAATGCTTTAATAATTGCTCAGATGTGAAAATTCACAAAACGACACCTAGCTCATTATTAAAGACAACAAAAGCCATTTCTTAGCAAATATCAACGATTATTTTCTTGTATTTGATACATCTTTGTATCAAATTTAAATATAAAATCACAATGGAAAATAAAGTTTTTAATTTGAAACAGTTTGTTATTATCACTTTAATAACAAGCATTTGGATAAATATTGCAGAAGTAGCAAGAGCTATGTTTGTTGCCTTCCCGTTGATGGAAAAATTCTTTGCAGGCAGAATACCAATTGGTGCTATGGAAGTAAGTAATGCCTTGATTTGGGGAATCTGGGACACCTTGCTGTCTGCAACTTTAGTATTTATATTTTGGCTTTGTTCGGTTGCATTTGGGAATAACTTAAAGTCAATTATTATTTCAGGTACAACTACAGCTTTAGCCACAATTGGTGTTTTCTGGATTGCCAGTGTAAATACGGGTTTGGGAGAGTGGAGTACGGCTGCAATTTTATTCCCTATCGCTTGGGCTGAGATGATTATTGGAGCTTGGATAGCGTCAAAATTGTATTCAAAAAGCAAATAGAAATGGCTGTTTCAAACGATTTTACACAGTTTGTTCTCGACCAACTATCGGGTTGGGGTAATGTATATATCAATAGAATGTTTGGTTGTACTGCATTGTATCAGGATAATTTAGCTTTTGGAATAATTGCTAACGATGTCGTTTACCTGAAAGTAGATGATACCAATAGGGCTAAGTTTATTGAATCAGGTTCGGTTCCATTAAAACCCTTTAAAAGTAATGCAACAGTGCTTTCATTTTATAACATTCCAGCTGACATATTAGAAAATCCTGACGAGTTTATTAGATGGGCAAAAGAATCATTGGAAATACAAAAAAAACGAAAGAATTAAAGTCGAAAAATATGGAAAGATTCAATATATTATGGACAAGTAAGGATAAAGATACATTTATGCATATGGTAGCATTGTATGCTGGTAATTCAATTAAAATTCTTGGTGGGACGAAGTGAATATTATTATTTGGGGTGATTCTACACGTCTTTCAGGATAAGATAAAGAAGTGCAAAACGAATTACAAAAGTTAATAAAAAATGGAGTTACTGTGGAAGCCTGTAAAGCTTGTGCCGATAAAATGAAATTGACGACAACCTTGAACGATTTAGGTACTACAGTTAAATATAGAAGTAAATTGACAGGACTCATTAAAGGTAAAGAACATCTAATTACGATATAGAAAAAAATGACGAAAAGCTAACAAAGAACTGAGTTAAAAAAAAAGCAATTTTAAGCTAATTTAGAAACAAAGTTTTCATCATAAGGCAAACCACTTTTTGCAATGGCAAAAGCTTGTTTTAATAACTTATTGGCAACAGCTATTAAGGCTTGTTTTTTGCGCTTCCCTTTGGCTACTATTCGTTCATAGATTTCTCTACATGCCTTATTATGCTTACAGGCCGAAAAAGCACATAAAAACAACATGTTTCTTAACTTCTTATTCCCTACTTTACTTATCCTACTGCGTCCTCTAACACTACTTCCAGATTCCCTTATTGTTGGTGTAATGCCTACATAACTGCAAAGCTGTGATGCGCTTTCAAACTTCTTAAAACCATCTGTTACAACTATTAAAAACAAAGCAGTTTTTATGCCTATTCCTGGAATGCTATTTAATAAGGTTAATTGGTGTTGCTGATCTTGTTTTACTAGTTCCAACAACCTTAATTCTATGCCTTTAATCTCGTTGTCTAAATGCTTTAAATCTCGTTTTAAAGACTGATAAACATATTTCGATGGAATACCTAAGACTTCCTCGCCATGTTTCTTATTCTTGGTCTGGGTGCGTTTCTTTAAATAATTATCCAACAATCTAAAGAGTTGTAGACATTCTGCTTGAATAGCTGTCAAGGCACTGTACATTGGCAAATTGTTCATCGTTCCATACTCACAAATCGCTTTTGCATCACTCTTATCTGTTTTTACTTTAGCCAATTTCATCTGTATAAAGCGTTTAACTGACAATGGGTTTACTACTGATACTGCTACTTCGTTTTTATCTAAAAACTGAGCTAACCTGTAATGATAATAGCCTGTAGCTTCCATAACTACCAAAGCTGCTTTAGGTAGCTTTTTTAATAGTGTTTTAAAGCCTTTTTCATCATTATTTAATTGAATATGACCTATAGACTCGCAATACACATCAAAAACATTTTTACTAATGTCAATACCATAAATTTCTTTATCTTTATTCATAAAAAATGAGTTTTAGAAAGGACATTCTACTTTACTTTCAACAACTTAAAAACGAGATCTTGGTCTCACAGAACTGAACGAAATTTAGGTAGAAAAAGAGAGAGGATTATCAATGTTGTCGAAGTCTTGGCTTCACCGTGTATACTAACCTTAATTCTCTCTTTTGTACTTTCTGATTTATTAATCTAATTTAATAATTTGCAAACTTAAGCCGTATATAATTAATGGCTAGCTTCTCGCCTACTTACGAAAATCCTCGCAGATTTTCTATTCGGTTTTTATTTGCTAACTTACTCGCTTAACCACGCAACTAACCATACACAAACACGTTGGCGGTAATTTCAGCATACCAAACATCAAAGAAAAAAATGAACGACTATTTAAAATCATTTAATTTATTTACAGACCTAGAGATTAATGATTTCTTGAAATTATCTCAAACTATTTTATTAAAAAAAGGCGATTTATATATTAATAACAATGAAGTTTGCAACTCTATAGCTTTTGTTAAAAGTGGAATTTTTCGTTCCTATTACTTTTCAAATAACGATGAGGAAATAACATACTGTTTTACATTTCCTAGTAATTTACTAATGGCTTATTCTTCATTAATAACAGGAAATAAATCTGAAGAAAATATTCAAGCGCTTTCAGATGCCGAAATAATTTCAATATCTAAACAAGCTATAGAATCTCTTGCCGAAGAGAATGTAAAATGGTTGAAGTTTTTAAAAATAGTTGCCGAAAAAGAATATGTTGAGCTAGAAAAATGGATATTCAATCACCAAAAAGATAAGGCACAAAGACGTTATTCAGATTTAATAAAAAAGCAACCCGAATTTATTCAACAAATTCCACTTCAATATATTGCCTCTTATTTAGGTATCACTCAAAGACATTTGAGTAGAATACGATCTCTTATTTCTTTTTAGCAAATTATAGTATTAAAACGAGAAAATATCCCAAAATTAAAAAGGCTATTTTTTCGTTTTAAATACTAAACAAAACAACTGCAATAAAAATCATGAAAATAATTCTGATCACAATATTGACTGGTATTTTCTTCCATATTATTGTTTTGTACTGTAGGGCTAGTATTTAGTTTAAAATTTTTCATCTTGTTTATTTTAAATGTTTAAGCGTGATAATAGCGCTCATTAATAATTTTTCCATCTTTCCACTTTGTTCGATTAACTTGTTCAAATCGATGCTTTTTACCGTCAACATCAGTAAATTCCATAATAGCCTCATAGTATGACATCTCTCCGTTTATTACAATATTACTCATCGTATATTGACCAAACTCTGCAACTGTTTCAAGAATATCTTTTTCTGCCTGAATGCTAAATGCTTTTTACTTTTTTCTGGTGCAGAATCAATATCATGAAGTTTAAAAACTTCTTTCGTTTCTTTTGTCATTATTTTTTGTATTAAATTTTTAATAAATAGAAGGCGTTGCATTGCATAACCGAACGCCTTCTATAAAAAGATAAATTAAGATTTAATAGTGGTCTACAAAAAGAACTTGACCAGTTATAAAACCATCTACCGAGCGCTCAAAAGCTTTACCAACTAATCTACCTGGTACAGGCTCAAAACCTGGCATCATTTCTCCATAAACTTCCCATGCTTCTTCTAATACAGTTGGATTTATAGAGTTTATACGAATTCCTCTAGGCAACTCAAAGGCTACACATTTAACAAATGTATCTATAGCACCACTTGTTGTAGCATCTGCAATAGCCAAAGGAATAGGTTTGGTATTAAGAATTCCTGTTATTAATGAAAAAGATCCATTATCTGCAATATATTCTTGACCAATGCGAACAATATTTATTTGTCCCATCATCTTACTTGTTACTGTAGTTGCCCATTGCTCTGAAGTCATTTCTGTAAAAGGTGCGTATTCACAAACACCTACTGTGTTTACAACTGCATCAAAATGACCTACGTCTTTAAATAACTTTCGTAAAGATTCTTCATTTGTAATATCTACAGCATAATCACAACCGTCTCCAGAACGACCTGCTGTTATTACTTTATGATTACCTAAACCGGTCAAAGCTGCTTGACCCATTTTTCCATTTGCTCCAATTAAAATTATTGTTTTCATGTTTTTATATTTTTTAAATTATTGATGGGACAAAATTATTGCAGTTAAAAAGATTTTCTCTAGGACATTTGTCCAAAAAGAAATTTTGGCTATAATTTTAATAGGGCAGAGTTACATCTTATGTATTAATGTTGTACTTGAAATAAATGGCCTATTTAAAATCAATTTTCTCTAGATACTATTTTTAATTAGTGATGAAATTTTGAAAAACAACTACTTAACAGGTTCGTTTTTTTTTAATAGAATACCAAGAAATCCTCTTACACCAAAGACAACATTGTTTTGACTCAGCGTGTAAAATTCGTTTATGTAAGCCTTTGATATTTAGTTTGCTTTTTATTTATCTAAGCAATACAGAATCATAAATTTTGTAATAAAAACATAATTATACTATTTATTACTCGCCATTTACAACTTAAAATGAGACTTATTCTTTTTGGACAAATGTCCTACAAACAAGCCCTTTAATCGCCATAAATTTGCATGGAATTTAATTAAGAGCGCAACAAATGAAACATCAAACAAAATATTCAATATTAGACTTACTTCCAATTTTAGAAGGATCGGATAGTGCAAACGCAATAAGTAATGCTGTTGCATTGGCCCAGTTTGCAGACCAAGAGATTTTACACGTTTTTGGGTTGCAGAACACCATAATATGGGAGGAATAGCAAGCTCTGCAACTAGTGTTTTAATTGGTCACATTGCTAATGCTACAAAAAAATACGTGTTGGTGCAGGTGGTATTATGTTGCCCA
Source organism: Winogradskyella sp. PC D3.3 (assembly GCF_054366245.1). Classification (NCBI taxonomy): domain Bacteria; kingdom Pseudomonadati; phylum Bacteroidota; class Flavobacteriia; order Flavobacteriales; family Flavobacteriaceae; genus Winogradskyella; species Winogradskyella sp. PC D3.3. The sequence continues at coordinate 3,552,306 of NZ_CM135962.1, forward strand.
ATCACGCACCTCTTATAGTCGCAGAACATTTTGGTACTTTAGAAACTATGTATCCTAATAGAATTGATTTAGGGTTAGGGCGTGCTCCTGGAACAGATAATATTACAGCCAGAGCTTTAAGAAGAAAGAAAGCGCTATCTACAGAAGATCCTTTTCCTACAGACGTATCAGAACTTATTAACTATTTTGAAGACTCTTCTGAGCAAACCATAAGAGCAATTCCTGGAGAAGGAACTAAAGTTCCAGTTTGGATATTAGGAGCCAGCCTTAATGGAGCAAAACTAGCCGCAAAGCTTGGGCTACCATTTGCTTTTGCGTCATATTTTGCACCTGATTATTTAGCTCAGGCAGTTTCTGTATACAGAGAATCTTTTGTACCATCAAAATATCTTGATAAGCCTTACTTTATGATGTCTATGAGTGTATTTGGAGCAGATACAAATGAGGAAGCTCTTTATTTACGAACATCTTACCAACAAGGTTACGGTAATTTAATTACAGGACAAGCAGGACCGCTACCAAGACCAGTTAAAAACATACATACGGTTATGCGTCCAGAAGTACTTAATAATGTTAATCATTCTATGCAAATAAATGCCACAGGAGATTATCATAAAATGAAAGGAGAGCTAAAATCAATAATCCATACCTATAAACCAGATGAGTTGCTTTTTTATAGTCCAATTCACTCATTAGAAAAACGTATTAAATCTTTTGATATGGCTGGGAAAATAGTAAAAGAACTTTCTAAAAATTAAAACTCCGTTTAAAAATGGAAGAACAACTTGTACAAAGAGAGTTTAAAACTGACAAAGAAAAGTATTTATCATGAATTGGATTTTATTAGTTATTGCTGGTTTGTTTGAAGTGGCGTTTGCCTTTTGTTTGGGGAAAGCTAAAGAAGCTTCTGGTACAGAAATGTTGGTGTTACACAGGTTTTTACGTTTGTTCTTTAATTAGTTTTGGTCTACTAATTAAAGCAATGCAAACTATTCCTATCGGAACAGGCTATGCTATTTGGACAGGAATTGGAGCTGTAGGGACAGTTATTCTAGGAATTATAGTTTTCAAAGATCCTGCTAACTTTTGGAGAGTGTTTTTTATAATCACACTTATTAGCTCTATAGTAGGGCTCAAATTTGTTTCAAATTAAAATGAAAAATTATCAACATTATTATCACACAAAATGAAAAAAACAACATTACTTATTGCATTAATATTAATTTCACTAAAATTAATTGCACAACAGAATCATTCAGAAATGAATGCAGATATACCAGCGACACACGGAATGGTTCTTATAGGGACTGACCATATTTATGCATCACACCTACCTATGTTTCATTCTCCACACAATTACCAAATCATATTAGAGTTAACATTACCAGAAAAGGATAAAAAAAGGTATCTTAAAGATAAAAAAAATCATCCTAAAAATTCTACGTACACAATTCAGCCAGAAACTTTTGTTTTACCAGAGATGATTAGCAATCCCAGAGCGTTCAAGGTAAATTTATTTAGAGGTCATTTTGAAAGAGGTGGTACTCTTGTATTAAAAGACATTACTGTCACGATTAAGCAAGTAATTTACTTTCAAAAATTTAACCCTGATGAAACTAAAACTCCAAGCACAGTCTTTATTTTATTCGGCAATAAAAAAGAACAGTTTATTATTCATAAAATAACGAACAAACCAGATTTTGATCAAATAATAGAAGTCAAAACTAATTTAGACGCTTTTATAAATGATAAAAAATTTGCAATCCTAAAATTAAATCAAGAAAGCAATGCTCCAATTGGGGTTAGTACAAATAAAATAGAAGTAAATAATAACAATTTATTGCTTCTACAACAACTGTATTTAGAATTTAGCGATTTAAAAAAATAAAAGAATAGGTTCTTGTTTTTTTTGAGAGAATATAAATTAATAAACAGCACCGGCTTAAAAATTAGAAATGCTTTAGAAAAGAAATTATAGCCATTATTTCTATTACAATCTTTAGTAACATCTCTGTAGTAGTAAAAGACGCAAAAACCATCATTCAAAATTATCTTGCTATATGGAATGCACATGATGCAAAAACAACGGCAAATAAACTTGATGAAAATGTACGTTATTATAATGCATTTAAATAATGATACTTAATTATAAAGCAAAAAACTACCGCCAACAAAGAACTGAGTTTAAAAACGAGTAACTTTAAGCTAATTTTGAAACATAATTTTCATCATAAGGCAATCCACTTTTTGCAATAGCAAAGGCCTGTTTTAGCAACTTATTCGCTACGGCTATTAATGCTAATTTTGCACGCTTTCCTTTAGCTACAATTCTATCAAATAAGGCTTTGCAGCCTCGGTTATGTTTATAGGCCGAAAAGGCTGCTAAAAACAAACGATTCCTTAATTTCTTATTGCCTACTTTGCTTATCCTACTACGCCCTCATACACTGCTTCCTGATTCTCGAATCGTTGGTGTAATTCCTACATAACTACATAGCTGTGATGCAGTTTCAAACTTTTTAAATCCATCCGTTACTACAATTAAAAACAAAGCTGTTTTTAAGCCTATCCCTGGTATCGTTTGCAATAAAGTTAATTGCTCTTGTTGGTCTTGTTTTACCAAGTCTAATAAGCGTTTCTCTAGTATTAAAATCTCTTTCTTTAAATGGTTTAAGAAGTACTGTCGCGCAAAATAAATTAAAACACCACAGCAACCTCCAACGCCCTATAAGCATTTCAAAACGGCAATACCCACACTATCTTTAGCATTTAAAACATACAAAGCCCCATCTACCGCTTGGTAAAACCGCACTCCAAGCACACAAAGCTGAGTGCCAAGACCACTAGGTAAAGAATCCGGTTCTAAAACCACTGTAGAAACCGTAGAAGAACCATCCAAAACCAAAGGAGGAGCCAAATGTAACACATAATCCAAACTATCAAAATCAAAATTCAACACACCATACGTCAGCTCAACATGGGTAGCACCAGCCACAAAGCCCACCTCCGCAATATCAAAATCAGTAATAGTCAAAGCCATACCAACGTTAGAAATCCTCATCGAAAAAGGTAAAACCTGCCGTACAACACAAGCTGGAGTATAGTTAAACGCGGTTAACAATTGAGGACCATAAGCATGCCCTACCCCATTCACAACACGGCGTTCCCCTCGTTTATGCGTCGGATCCAAAACTTTCAACCGCATAAACAAGCCCATTAAACGACTATGAAAATGCGTAAACTTGTGTCCTCTATAGAATGGACCTAAAGCCAATCTAAACGCTTTATTAACCGCAGAACAATGCCCAAACTCACTAGCGTTTTCACGCACACGCTGCATACTAGCCTTGCTCTTTATTGCTTTTCTTGTAAATCCTCCACCCGCTTTTCGGGCAATCGGCTTACCATTCAAATAATAAAAATTAATACCGTTCAACGTCCCTATTAAAGGGATAATGCCGCTCTGTTGTGCCACAACATCAAGTTTTAAGTTAAACACCTACAAAACAGCAATATACAAAAAATTAAATTAAAGGTTATAGCGTGGTTATACCATGCTTAAAACAGACTTAAAACAAGCTTATAACATGGTAGAAGAAACAAACTTAGAGATGACACCAATAAAACCATCGGCAATTACAGCCAATAACCCTAGAAATATTCCAATAACACATGCTATTTACAACGGCTAGTTGTTGTATCTTTATACAGCGTTATTTAAAAGTTAAAGACCCAACAACACAATGAAAATCCTATACATACATGGTTTAAATGGAAGTTTAAGCCCCGAAAAAAAAGCGCTACTAGAACCTTATGGAGAGGTGTTTGCCCCAGCCATAGATTACCAATCAGACACACACGCTATTGCGAGTATAAGCACAGCTTTTAAAGCAAAGGGAATTAATGTGGTCATAGGAAGTAGTATGGGTGGCTTTATAGGCTATTACGTCTCAAACATAATACAATGCCCTGCCCTACTATTTAATCCCGCCTTAGCCCTGAGATCAGTTCCTCAAACCATCCCCGAAATAAAAAACAACTCAAGCCGTTTTAAGCAAATCGTTTTAGGCACACAAGATGATATCGTAAACCCTAAACAAACCCTTAAGTTTCTATCTGAGACGCTCATAGACCATCCGGAATATAAAATACATATTCACAACAATCTCGCACATCGCATACCCTTAGACGTCTTTAAAGAAGAAATACAACTGTTTTTTAAATCCTTATAATTTAAAACCTAAACACTAACATAACAAAAGGGTAAGCACAGCGTCTATTTTCCGATGCAATATTTAACTAACCCTATATTCATTGGTACTATTGCATTTGGGCAACAAATAGCATACAAAAAACACATAATAAGAGAAGATTAGTAACAACTATTAACAAATAGCTGAACAAATATAACATAAAAAAAACCGCTCGATTAGAGCGGTTTCTAAATAAAAACACCAAGCATTAATTAGCTGTTCCAGAGCCTAAATAAACACTGTTTGACACGGTATTACCTTCAGCAGTAATAAACGCCATAAATAGTTCTACTGTATCTCCTGCATAAGTTGTTGGGATTGGAACAATTTGAGTACCTACTGTTCTGTCCGCACCATCAAGTAAAGAAATAGATTCCTTTTTTGATGGATTATAAACCATCAACATTGCCTTGTCAGTAGCATTTGCGTTACCTTCAGCAGAGTTATCATCCCAACCAAAAGTTACTTCTCCAGCAGTTGATAAATCAGACGTTGGGTTTAGCACACCAGATAAACCTCCACGACTTACTAAAGCGTTTGGATAGTCAACAACAAAGTTAGGTTCAGTACCTGTAATTGCATTATTCAATACATACGACATCGCTGCATTAAATTCTGTTTTCTTAACAGCTAACCCTTTATAGCCTAACTTAATAAAAGGCTTTACAGCCTGTAAAAATTCTAAAGTGGCAGTAAACTTTGTTCTTTGGTTTACTTGACCAACAGTTCTTGGATTGGCTACACTTGAGGGTTTAATTCTAATGTAGTCAATTCCTTTCCAGCTTCCACCGATAACGTTTCCAACCTTACCTGAAAGCCCTCCTAAAATACCTTGAGCAATTTTACCCATAACATAAATAATTTAAATGAAACTTACTTTTCTTCGGACTTGGTACGGACTTAACACGAAGTTGTACCTTCCGATGAAATATAAGGCAAGTATTGTGCGATTGTATAGATATGGATTTTGTTGCTTTAGATTGCTTCCTTTTGCATTTTAGAAAATACATTTTGAATATATGCTACTTTTAAATCTACCATTTTTGAAATGATACCGTTAAGTTCTGCTTCCTTTTTGCTAATTGCGGACACTATATTAATATGCTTTTGCAACTGAATTTCATCATAAAACAATGAAGTGTAACTATTTTTTAAAGTGTTTCTACAATCATCTATTGAGATAAACGGAATAACACTACCTTTTAAATAGTAAGCGTAAAAGCCGCCTATTTGTAACATCATAGATATGTGAAAAAGTGCGTTTTTTTCTTCTTCGGATGAAGTTTTGACTACAAAACAATTAGGACAAGGATTGGTTAAGGGTTTTCCGCTGTTTCCTTCCCGCCAGCTGGCTCTTTCACTAAAATAGTCCACTGGACTATTTCTTTACGTTCAGCCCTGTTTAGTATAAAAAAATGAGGGTTTGAGTAAGTTCTTCCGACTTGGTGTGTTTTTAGTTCAAAAGTTGACATAGCTATCCAATTTAAAATTGCTTCGCTACGCTTCGCGCCATTATTTTTTTTGAAAAGAAAAAAGATAGCCATAGTTCTTGTGGCGTGGATGAGCCTGTCAAGGTTTTTGGATAAAAGTTTTTTGAGTTTAAATGTTTAATCATTTTGAAAAATGCTATTGAAAAAAGTTTTATTCAAAACCCGTAGGGCTTGACCTTTATAGCCTTGCGCGTTGGCTGTGGTAGCCACATATATTTGCTACCTTTTTTTATTTATTGACTGTTCTTCTAAAACATCTAAAATATCTTGTTTTTTGTATAAGATTCTGTTGCCCATACGAATTGGATTTAAAATACCGTGTTTATTCCAAGAATGAATAGTTACAAGGCTTATTGTTAAATAATCGGCTACTTCTTTACGTGTTAGTAATTCATCATTTTTTGGTTTTGATAGTTCTTTAAGATAGTCTTCAATTTTAAACAATAATTTATCTGCTACCCTATCGGCTAATTCATCAACTGTAACTTCTGTAATTTGGATTGTTTTTGTAATCATATTGAAATGTATTTAATTAATTGAACAACACTTTTTGGGGCATAAACTCTTAAAAAAATAGGTTATATCCAATTTGAGCGTGGGATGAAGCGTTTGTATGGGTAGCGTTTTAAATAGTTGTTTGATAAAACAGCATTTAAACAAGCTACTTATACAGGACTTTTAGACGATAGCTTATTGATTTTTTGACCTCTCGACTGGCGCTCGAGACAGGGCGAGCGAGAAAAAGTAATGTGCTATGGCGTATTACTACATACTATAAACCTATTTTTTTATTACCGCTTACTTGGGTGGTGGGGAAAAGTGGACTATAATATTTGTTAGTGAAATGAAACAAACAAAGACTTGAGTTAAGGAATACTTGGACTTAATGATGGTTTTGTGCAGTTGAATGAGATAACGAATATTATTTTCAATTATCTTAATCCTTTAATTGTTCGACTGTTTAATGTTTGTTCAAAATGTTGTTATACGTTCGGAAGTGCGCGTTGGATGAGCGGATATTTAGCTCGTTTCATTTTTATTTTAAATTAATGTACTCGTGAATACCCACAGTTTAATTTTAGTTCCGATTTGTGCGGATGGTGAGTGGATATTTTACATAATGACAGTTATAGGTACGAAATGCATTAACACTGCGATAGCAAACCTTTGAAAAGTGCCGTTTGCTACTATAACTGCGCGTTATGTAACTTAGCTTTGGGGAGTTTAGTGTTTTATGAAAAAAATAATACGATTGCTTTTTAGATTTGTTTTTGAGTTTGCGAGAAAATATGCTTTAAAAGGCAAGTACCTTTAGAATAGTAAAACGCTAAACTTGTTTTGGAAAGCCCTTCGACTTCGCTCAGGATAAACTCCACAACATAAAAGACAGAGGGTTTTGAGCTTTTCGCTAATTGCCTTTGCGCAGGCTGGCTCCTTCGCTAAAAAGGTACACTGTACCTTTTCTTTACGCTCGGCCCGGGTTTTGGGTTGCGGGGAATAAAAAAGAGCCTTCCGAAAAAGACTCTTAATATTATTGATAGAATCATCATTTATTTTACTTGCCAGATTGATTCATTTCCATTTCATGATCATAATGACAACATCCAGGTAGACCATCATAAGCCTCTAAATTTCCTGCAACTTTTTCAGTATCATATCCTGAAGCTGCTATTGCTTTATGAATTACCATTGCATCTGTTTTGGAATCATCAAAAGATACATCAATTTTCTTTTTATCTACATCCCATGTAGCTTTTGCTACACCTTCTACAGCATTAGCTGCTTTTTCAATAGTGCTTTTACACATGCCACAATTACCTCTTACTCCAAAAGAAAGGTCTGTCATTGCCATATCTTTTGATACTTCTGTAGTTGTTGTTTCTGTTTCTTTTTTTGCATCGTTTTTACAACTTGTAAAAACTACTGCTGCTATTACAGCTACACTTAAAATTACTTTCTTCATTTTTTAAAAATTTAATTGTTATTACTTGATTTATATTTATTCTATTACTTGTTTTACTTCTCCACAGGTTAACATTGCTTCGCCAAAATATGGATTGATTACTTTTTCTTCTTTGCTTAACCAATATGCTCCGTTGTTGTTATCTGCCATCGGACAAAATTCTACATAGACTTTTTCATTTACACCAAATAGTTGTACAGCATTTATTAAGTGTGATGATAGATGTTTGAAATGGTCTCTTTGTCCTTTAATATCTGACGTTTTAGAAATAGATGTCGTAGAAGATTTTATGTCGCCTACTAATGACATCCAATGTGTGTGAGCGTTATTGTCTGATAATAATTTCATATCTACTTTACTTAAATTGTTTAATAAACTTGTTGCATTAACTGAAGTACTTTTTGAATCTTCTTTAACTAAAGCATCTTTTAAATTGATATAATCATTGAAAACAACTTGTAATTGTTCTTGAAATTTCTCTGATACTTCCAATCGTTCGTTCATATTAGTATGGTCACTTTCTTTTTTTGATGCATTATTATTCATTCCTAAATGTCCTTCGTGACCTGTCATTACTTTGCCACCATCCTTATTCATCATCGACTTCTTGCCTTGTAATTGAGCAGCTGCATCAACTGTAAATGTTCCATTGGTTACTATTTCATCACCATTATTTAAACCCTCTAAAACCTCATAATTATTACCGATTTGATTGCCTAATGTAATCTTACGCATTTCAAAAACTGGTTGATTAGGCTTAGCTTTCACATACACCACAGAACGTTCTCCTGTCCATAAAACAGCAGAAGATGGTATTGCTAATACTTGTTCTTTATTTGTATTGAGACCTTTAATCTTTCCTTCAACAAACATTCCTGGTTTAAATACATCGTTCTGATTATTCAAAACTACTCGTAAGGTTACAGTACGTGTTTTGGTATTTAAAATTGGGTCGATAAAATCTACTTTACCTTTAAATTCCTTATTAGGATAAGCATTGGTTGTTATCAAAACTTCCTGTCCTTTCTTAAACCGGTCAATCTGATTTTCATAGACATCAAAATTTCCCCAAACAGTATTGAGGTTAGCAATTTTTAATAAAGGTTGACCTTGTTTAATATAATCGCCTTGTTCTACTAATTTTTCGGTAACTGTTCCTGAAACCGTAGCATAAACTGGAAAGTTTTCTTTTACTTTTCCTGTTTCTTCAATCTGATTGATTTGATTTTCAGAGAGCTTCCATAACTTTAATTTATTACGAACTGCTTTGTACAATGCTGGTTGAGATTCCTTTAATGAAGCTGCTGTAATAAGTTCTTGTTGTGCTGCATACAATTCTGGCGAATAAATAGTTGCTAATAGCTGACCTTTATTTACTTTTTCGCCTGTAAAACTCACATTCAATCGTTCTATTCTACCAGAAAAGTAGCTGACCTGTACTGCATTAGCTTCTTCATTTTCAGCAATTTTCCCTGTTAACTTAATGGTGTTTTCTTCAGCATTTCCTTTACCTACTATGGTTGTTTGAATATTTGCCAATGCCATAGCATTTTCAGTTAACTTAAATTGGTCTGCTAATAAACCATCAGAGCTACTTTCAGCAGGAATTAAATCCATACCACAAATTGGGCAATCGCCAGCTTCTGGTTGCATTATCTGCGGATGCATTGAACAGGTCCACATTTGATTGGTTTCTGAAACCTTATCGTGATTATGCTCTGTTTCTTCTTTTGATGAACCACCAAAAAGCAACCATCCTAACAACAATCCAACTACCAATATTCCGAAGTAAATTATATATTTTTTCATAGTGTTATATTTTAATATTTCTTAATCGTAATGCGTTTACTATTACAGAAACAGAGCTAAAGCTCATTGCTAACGCTGCTATCATTGGCGACAATAAAATACCAAAGAAAGGGAATAATACGCCTGCTGCAATAGGTACTCCTAATGTGTTATAAATAAGTGCAAAAAATAAATTCTGCTTAATATTCTTCATTACGGAATCACTTAAATTTCTGGCTTTTACAATGCCGTGTAAATCGCCTTTTACTAATGTTATCATTGAACTTTCTATCGCTACATCTGTTCCTGTACCCATTGCAATGCCTACATCACTTTTTGCCAATGCTGGTGCATCATTAATACCATCACCTGCCATTGCAACCACTTTTCCTTTTTCTTGCAGTTTCTCTACTTCTTTGAGTTTATCTTCTGGTAGCATACTGGCTTTAAAATCTGCGAGATTAAGCTCTGATGCTACTGCTTGTGCTGTATTGTGATTATCGCCAGTAAGCATTATAACATCAATGCCTTTATCTTGAAGTGCTTTAATCGCTTTGGCGCTTGTTTCTTTTATTTTATCTCCTATAACCACATATCCAACAACTATTTCGTCTATTGATAAATACGATACGGTTTTACCTTGCTTTTGGTAGGTTTTGGCTTCTTCTTGCATTTTAGATGTAATGTTTGCTTTTGCATATTCCATCATTTTAGGATTTCCTAATGCTACTTTTTTTCCATCTATTATAGCTTCAACACCTTTACCTGTAACAGCACTAAAGTTTTCAGATTTTATTATTTCAGCATTATGCTTTTTTCCATATTTAACTGTCGCTTCTGCTAATGGGTGTTCGCTATTGGTATTTAATGAGACGATGTATTGAAGAAGCTCCTTTTCGCTTAAAGCATCACTAAAAGCACCAACTGTTTCTACTGTTGGTTTGCCTTCGGTAATTGTACCCGTTTTATCAACTATTAAAGTATCAACCTTATCCATTTTTTCAAGTGCTTCAGCATTTTTAATCAATACCCCATTTTGAGCACCCTTACCCACACCAACCATTACAGACATTGGTGTTGCTAAACCTAAAGCACAAGGACACGCAATGATTAGAACTGCAATAGCATTTACAAACGCATACACATAAACTGGTTCTGGTCCCCAAATTGTCCAAATTGCAAAAGTTAGTAAAGAGATAATGACCACAACTGGCACAAAATAACCTGATACCTTATCTGCTAAATTTTGAATAGGTGCGCGACTTCTACTCGCATCATTAACCATATGGATGATTTGAGATAATAGTGTATCACTTCCTACTTTTTCGGCTTTCATCAAGAATGATTGATTTCCATTAATTGTTCCGCTACTTACTTTATCATCTTGAGATTTGTTTACAGGAATAGGTTCACCTGTAATCATAGATTCATCAATAGTTGTTTCTCCTTCAGTTATCACACCATCTACAGGAATTTTATCACCTGGTTTAACTTTTAGAATATCATTAAGTTCTATCTTATCAATACTGACTTCAACCTCTTCACCATCTATTATTTTTACAGCTTTATTGGGTGCTAACTTTAATAATTCTTTAACTGCTGAATTGGTTTTACTGTGGGCACGCGCTTCTAACAACTGTCCTAAAAGCACCAAGGTTAGAATAACCGTTGCTGCTTCAAAATAGACGTGTACTGCACCTGATTCTGTTTTAAACTGTGCCGGAAACACATCTGGAAAAAACATTCCAAAAACGCTAAAAAACCAAGCTACACCTGCACCAATCCCAATTAGTGTGAACATATTGAGATTCCACGTTTTTATACTTTTATAAGCACGTTCAAAGAACATCCAAGTCGCATAAAATACTACTGGAATGGATAATGCAAACTGAATCCAATTCCAATATTTCTGTTCCATTAAATCGTACAATGGATTGTTATTTAGCATTTCGCTCATAGCCATTAAGAATATTGGCAATGTGAATGCTGTTGCTAACCAAAACTTCTTTAGTAGTTTTTTATAGGTCTTTTCTTCTGCTGAAATATCTGGTTGCATTGGCACTAAATCCATACCACAAATAGGACACGAACCTGCTTCATCTTTTACAACTTCTGGATGCATTGGACACGTCCATTGTTCTGTATTTGTAGTTGATAGATTTTGTTCTTCGACCAAATCCATTCCGCAAACAGGACAATCTCCTGCTTTATCATAGGTTTTATCGCCTTCGCAATGCATAGGACAATAAAATGTACCTGTGCCTTTTGCTTTTGATTGGTTTTTCTTTTTATCTTCTAAATGGTGATGATGTTCACCTTGTTTATGAATACTGTATCTGCCACCATCATTTTTTAAGGCTTCTTGAAATGTTTCTATAGGAATATGCGATTCCATTTCGATTGTAGCTTCTGCCTTTTCTAAATTGACTGTTGCTTTTGAAACGTCTTTCACTTTAGAAAGTGTTTCTTCTACGTGAGCACGACAACCGTTGCAAGTCATTCCGTGTATGTGATATGTGTGTTTCATCTGTTATTATTTATTTTTTCTTAATGGACAGATGTAATTCGCTTATAAAAATCTTGAATAGATTTATAATAATACATCTGCTCATTTCATTATTATTGTATTAAATAATTAATAATTGTGCTTTGCACATAGTAGCCCTTAATAGACTCTATTTGGTTCATTTGAAATTTTAGTTGTAATTCTTGAATATCCAAAACATCATTAAAATCAATCGTTCCTGTTTCGTAGCTTTTGATTAAAATTTCTTCAGCATCTTTAGCTTGTTTTAAGTTCTTAGTTTGCGTAGCATAACTTATTCTTGTAGAAATACGTTCATTAATCGCTTTACTTAAAAGCGTTTCCAAAGTGTTTAATCGTTCTTGTTTTTGAGCTGTTATTTCTTGCTGCTCTAACTCATTTTGCTTTGTTTGAGATTTATATTTTTTATTAAAAATTGGGATTGATACCGAAACCATAGGCATCACAATATCTTTACCGTTATCACTAAAATTCATATCTGGTCTTTCGGAAACATTGATGTAGTCTAATCCAAAACCAATCATAGGACTGCTTTCTTTTTGGTTTAGTAATTCTGATTGTTCAATGGATTGGTAGAGTTTTTCATACTTCAACAATTCGGGATGCAATGCCAAATTTTCAGTATTGATTTCAAAGTCTTCTGCTGGCATCATTAAACTATCTACCACAGTAACAGCAATATCATTTTCTCTATTCAAAAGATTATTCAAATTCGTTTGTTCTGCTAAAAACTGTTGCCTTAAAACATCTTTTAGTTGTTGCATTTCATTTTGACGCATTTGTAATCGCAACACATCTACAGCAGATGCTTTACCAACCTCAACTGAGGTTAATGCCAGAGTTTCATAGGTTTCCAATAGTTTAATGTTTTCTGTTAGCACCTTTTGTTTTGCTTTGTTGGCGTATAAATTATAATAGGATTGTGATACCGAAGCCATTAGTTTTCGCTTTGAAATAACAATGTCTTCATATTTGGCATCCGCTAACGAACTGATATAATTTTCTCTCGACGTAATGGTTCCAAACCACGGTAGCATTTGTTTAGCAGATACTTTAAAGCGTTGTGCTCCTGTTCGAGTTTCTGGCTCACTTACAAAGTAACCTACTCCAAATTCGGTATTTGGAATGGTATTGACCTCATTTACTTTTTCTGAAACTCTTTTGTATTGCATCTCGAACTTTTGAATCTCTGGATTATTGGCTAATGCTTCATCTATGAGTACTTCTAATTGTTGGGCATTACTTAAGTGAAAAGTGAAAAGTGAAAAACTAAAAACAAGTAAGCTCTTCAACTGATGATTTATATCTTTAAAATTTATCATTTTACAGTCTTGATTTTGTTGTTTTAATTGAACTAACCAACATTGCAACTAATTCTTTATTTAAATTGTAATGAATTAAATGTGTTTCTATACTAATATAACATGTGTCTTTTAATAAGTCTAGCCAATACAATGTTTCATTAGCTTCTTTTAGTGATATGCTCATTTTATTTATAAAGTCGGCTTTACTTTGTGCAAATTCAGCTTCTCGAATTAATGCTCCAATAGCAGTACCACTTCTTAAAAGTTGTTTACTTAAAACATATTTCTTTTTTTTACTTACTAATAATTGAGATAGCTTTACAATTAAGATTGCGAAAGCATAACTCTTCTTTTTTAAAATACTTTTACTCATAACTTTTCACTTTTAGTTTATCACTTTTAACTCTTCTCTCCAGCTGAATAATACAGGAACCACAAATAAGGTAATTAAGGCAAACAGCATTCCACCAAAACTTGGTATTGCCATTGGAATCATAATATCGCTTCCTCGTCCTGTGGATGTTAGTACTGGTAATAATGCCAAAATTGTTGTTGCTGTAGTCATTAAACAGGGTCTGATACGTTTTTCTCCTGCTTCTACTATGGACGCTCTAATTTCCTTTTTATTCTCTGGTGTGTTTCTATCAAAAGTTTGCGTTAAATAGGTTGCCATTACTACACCATCATCGGTTGCAATACCGAAGAGTGCAATAAAGCCTACCCAAACCGCTACACTCAAATTAATTGGGTGTATCTGAAATAAATCACGTAGGTTTTCTCCAAAGAAATTGAAGTTTAAAAACCAATCTTGACCATAGAGCCATATCATTATAAATCCTCCTGCAAAAGCTACTGAGATACCTGTAAACACCATTAATGATGTACCTACTGAACGGAATTGGAAATACAGTATTAAGAAAATGATTGCTAATGCTAAAGGCACAACAACCGATAAGGTTTTTTCTGCTCTTAACTGATTTTCGTAAGTTCCAGTAAATTGATAGTTAATACCTTTTGGCACTACTAATTCGCCATTATCTATTTTTTCTTGAATCAATGCTTGTGCATTTTCTACAACGCTAACTTCTGCAAAGCCATCCAGTTTATCAAATAATACATAGCCTACTAAAAAGGTGTCTTCACTTTTAATGACTTGTGGACCTTGTTCGTAGCGAATGGTTGCCAATTCACTTAAAGGAACTGGACTGCCTTTTTCAACTGGCACATAAATCTGTTGTAAGTCTGTTGGATTTGCTCGTAGTTCTCTTGGGTAACGTACACGAACACCATAACGTTCTCTACCTTCAACGGTTTGGGTTAATACCATTCCGCCAACTGCAACTTTTAATACATCTTGTACATTCTGTATTGAAATACCATAACGTGCAATTTTCTCTCTATCAATATCAATTAATAAATAGGGTTTACCAACAATACGGTCTGCAAACACAGCTTCTTGTTTAACGCCTTCGGCTTGTTTTAATATATCCTCTAACTGAACACCAAACGCTTCAATTTGTTTTAAGTCCTGTCCTTTAACCTTTATTCCCATAGGGGCACGCATTCCTGTTTGAAGCATCACCAATCGGGTTTCTATGGGCTGTAGTTTTGGTGCTGACGTAACGCCTGGTAATTTGGTGACTCTTACAATTTCATTCCAAATATCGTCTGGTGATTGTATTTCTGGTCGCCAATTGCGGTAGAAGTCTCCATCTTTATCTGGGATGAGTTGTTCTTTCGCATTGAGAGATTGCCACGCTTCACGTTGTTCCGCTCGCAATGACATTCCGTTTTTTAACACAAATTCACCTTCATTATTTACTTTGTAGCGTTGACGTTCTCCGTTTTCATTCAGCATATACTCTGGTTTGTACTGAATGATATTTTCGTACATTGATAGAGGTGCTGGGTCTAAAGCTGATTCTGTTCTTCCTGCTTTACCAACTACCGTTTCAATCTCTGGAATGCTGGCTACAGCCATATCTAATTGCTGTAAAACCCTTTTATTTTCTTCTACTCCTGAATGAGGCATTGAGGTTGGCATTAGTAGAAATGAGCCTTCATTTAAAGATGGCATAAACTCTTTACCTGTATTTTTCATAATGAAAAATCCTGCTATTACAATCACTGTTGGCACAGATAAAAACAATAGCTTATTATCTAAACACCATCTTAAAATACGCGTGTAGTATTTCATAAATAATGAGAAAATACCTAATAAACTAAAGCATATAACACTTACAAAAATGAGATTCCAGAAAATGCTTTTATCTACTCCTAAAGGTTGCCAGTATTCGGCTAACAAGAATACTATTGCTGATACTGAAATAATAATATTGGTAAGATTAGCCTGTTTCTCTGTTATCTTATTTTGAAGATTAAGCAATGCTGTGATACCAAAACCAACTAATATTAATCCTAACCAATACCCATAGATTATCGTTGCAATACCTAATGCTATTAAAACGCCATTTAAAACATATTTAAAGTTGGTTTTAATGCTTTTCTTTCTGAATAGAAATGCTGCAAATGGTGGTATTAAAAATAAGGCTACAATTATAGAAGCGGTTAGTGCGAATGTTTTGGTAAAAGCTAATGGTCTAAATAATTTACCTTCTGCACCAATCATTGTAAATACAGGAATGAAACTAATAATGGTTGTCATTACTGCGGTTACGATTGCGCCTGAAACCTCTGCTGTGGCGTTGTAAACCACATTGTTTATAGGTAGTTTTTCTTTATTTTCATCTAAATGCCTTATTATATTTTCTGAAAGAATAACTCCTACATCTACCATAGTACCAATAGCGATTGCAATACCAGAAAGTGCAACAATGTTAGCATCGACACCAAAGAGTTTCATTGCTATAAATACCATTAGAACTGCAACTGGTAATAAACCAGAAATTAATACCGAAGCTCGAAGGTTAAATACCATAATGATAATGACCAAAATGGTAATCAATATTTCAAGAGTTAAGGCTTCATTGAGTGTGCCTAAAGTTTCTTGAATCAATTCCGTTCTATCATAAAAAGGAACAATGGTTACTTGTGATGTTCTACCATCTGCTAATACTTTTGAAGGTAAGCCTGCGCTTAATTCGTTAATTTTATCTTTAACGTTATTGATAACTTCCATTGGATTTGCACCATAACGAGCCACAACAACAGCACCAACAACTTCTGCACCTTCCTTATCTAATAAGCCACGTCTGGTTGCAGGACCTAATGAGACTTTGCCTATATCCTTAATTCTTATAGCTGTATAATCTTCAGAAGTTACTACTGCATTTTCAATGTCTGAAATAGATTTTACGTAGCCCAATCCACGTACTAAATATTCGGCTTGATTGATTTCTAATGTTTGTGCACCAATGTCTTTATTACTTTCTTTAACTGCCTTTACCACTTGTTTTAACCCAATATTGTATTGTCGCATTAATTCAGGATTCACATCGACTTGGTATTCTTGAACGTAACCACCAATAGAAGCGACCTCTGAAACACCACTTGCAGAAGACAAGGCATACTTTACATAGTAGTCTTGTATGCTTCGTAATTCGTGTAAATCCCAACCACCAGTAACGTTTCCGTTTTCATCACGACCTTCTAGCGTGTACCAAAATATTTGTCCTAAACCTGTAGCATCTGGCCCCAAAGCAGGATTAACACCTTCGGGTAATAAACCACTTGGTAAAGAGTTGAGTTTTTCTAATATTCTACTACGACTCCAGTAAAACTCGATATCTTCTTCAAAAATGATATAGATACTTGAAAAGCCAAACATAGAGGAACTACGAATGGTTTTTACTCCAGGAATACCGAGTAACGATGTTGTCAGTGGATAGGTAATTTGGTCTTCTATATCTTGTGGTGAACGACCATCCCATTTTGTGAATACAATTTGTTGATTTTCCCCAATATCTGGAATGGCATCAACAGCCACAGGATTACTTGGTAAGAAACCTGTATCCCAATTAAAAGGTGCGTTTACAGTTCCCCATCCTATGAAAAGGACAAGTAGCAGAACTGCTACGAGTTTATTCTCTATTAAAAATTTGATGCTTTTATTTAGCATTAGCTTTGATTATTAAACAGTTAGACATTGGTGCTACGACAACACCGAATACAACAAATAATCCTTATGACATTACAGCCATAGGATAACACAGTCTATTGTTTAAAAATCAAATTAAATACGTCTCGTCAATCTTGAAGATTTGCCTTACAACGAGTGGCGGTTTGTATTCTTCGTAAGAAGATACATTTTTATCTAAACCTTCAAAAAGGTTAATGTAAGTGTAAACAAATGAAGCAATGAATACTTGTTGCTCAAATGAGATTTTGTCAACTTGCAATTGTAATTCATCTTGACCATCAACCACTAATTGTTCATCATTACAACAATTTTTCTTGGTTATAGAGCAACCTTCAGTAGCAGGTTTTTCCATTTCCATACCGCAACCTTTTGCTTTATGGAAAATTGCAGTTTCTGCTAAAGTATCACCACAATAATGTATACTTACAGTAAATGACAACGTAGAAAATAACACTACGAGAGCCATTACCAAAGACATTATTTTATGTAATACTTGCTTCATACTAATTGCAAAGGTATAAATTTTTAACAACTATTGATTTTGTTTAACAGAAGTTTAGAGATGAGAAATTTACAAATTTCACCATTGCCCCATTTTAGAAAGGACTTTTTATACTTTGTCTTAAGGCATTTCTTTACTACCTATTTTATCTAATAAATTTTCAATATTCTTAATTATCTCTTTAAAAAACTCTGGATTGTCAAATACTATTTCAAATCTATTATCTGATGATACATAAGGTTTTAATGTAAAGCGACCATTGCTAAAATTCTTAATATTATTGAATTTTCTATCGCTATTATTGGCGGTATCATTGTTTTTAATTATTCCTTTATGATGTACAACTAAATTACGTACTTGTCTAAAATTATCGATAAAACTCCATTCTGGGTTTAATACTGAAAAATCAACTTTAGCAGACTGTTTTAAAAACTTTTTCACTTTATCTATATCATTATTTCCTTTTAAGTCTTCAACTTTATAATCTGTTTTTTTATAAGACGCATATCTATCACATCCTCGTTTTAAAATGTCCTCAAAGAAGGAATACAGTTGTATGATTTGAGCATTTCTATAATTTTTAATGTAAACACCCTGTAGTTCAGCATATAAGTGGATAGCTGATGTTTTTAAGTAATTAATGATATAATCGTTATCACTACTTAAATTTGTTGTAATACCTCGCTTTTTAATATAACTGGCAATATCTTTTAGGTACTTATCAAATTTGTTATAAAGGACAGTAAAATTGTATTTGTTTTCTGGATTGGTTGCATCTTTTGGGAAGTGATTTTTGAATCCTGATAATTCAGCTTTAACTTCATTTGAAATCAATTTATAGTAATATCCCTTTTTGCTATTTAAAGGTCTTTTAAAGTTTACTTTAAAAAACGTACTTGTTACTTTCGGTAGTTCCTTTAATTCAGAATTTACGACGTCAAATTCTCTTTCAGACCTATTATCCCTATGTAAACCATTGGTTATTGAAACCAATTTTGAAAATACGTTTCCCTTCATTATAAATCTAGTTTGATACGGTTAGCAGCTTCTTTCTTTTTATCATCAATCACTTTTGCATAAATCTGTGTTGTTCTTAATTCTTTATGCCCTAATAATTTTGATACTGTATAAATATCTGTTCCCAATGTTAATTGTAATGTAGCATAGGTATGACGCGCACAATGGAAGGTAATGTCTTTTGAAATACCTGCTTTCATTATCCATTGCTGTAATTTTAAATTAGACCAGGCACTATAATGTAGCCCTTTAAAAACTTTTTCTTCTGGTTTGCCTTCTTCTCCTAATAATTCTTTTGCTTGGTCTGATACTGGTAAGGTTTCAGCACCTTTAGTTTTCTTTTGTCTAAAGCGTATGTAATAACCCATTTCTTTAGAATGCTGTATTTCTGACCATACTAATTTTTCGATGTCTGACCAACGTAATCCTGTAAGCGCAGAAAAAATAAATGCATTTTTTAATATAGGTAATTCGCATTCAGTATTAACGGCTTTTTGTAATTCATCAAGGGTTAAAAATTCTCGTTGAGGTTCTCCTTGCTTAAAATATTCAACACCATTTGCAGGGTTGACTTTTAAAATACCATCTTTAACCGCTTGTTTTAGTGCTGCACAGAATTTCCCGAAGTATGAATATTTAGAGTTTTGAGACAACTTTTTACCTGCTCTAGCCATTGCATCCTTATCTAAATACTCTTTGAAACGTTCTACAAATGATTTGTCTAAATCTTGAAAACTTATATCTGTAGGGCAAAAGGTTTTTAAATGCTTTAGCATACTATTCCAATTCCCATAGTTGCCAGAGCTTGTATTTTTCTTTTCTGCTAATGCTGTAACATAAGTAATAAAACTGCCTTTCAACTTCTCTATATCTTGAAATCCATAAATGCCGTTTTGTATTTCTATTTGTCTTTGCGCACAAATAATTTCAGCTAATTGCTTGTTTTTTTTATTAACCTCTCTTTCTATTTTGGTTTTAGGATTAGGCGTAAGATATAAGCGTAAATACTCGGTTTTGCGTTTGCCTTTATGATAGTAATCTAAATACAAACTTATTTTATTATTCTTCTTGCGTTGTCTTAAAGTTACTTTCATAGGATGCTAATTAAAAAGGTTTTCAATTTGCCATCTAGCCACAATACGTTTTCTACCAAAAGGAACTGCCTTTAAGCGCCCTTGTTGTATCATTCTTTGAATAGTCCATCTACTTACACCAATCAATTGTGAAGCTTCTGTTACACTTAAAAAATCTTTATTGTTTACTGCATTTGGATTGGAAACTTAAACAGCTTCTTTTTGTTGCTGCATATCTTCAGTAAGGGTAGCTTGAATTTTTTCTTTACGCTTACGTGCTTATAAGCTTTTTTAGCACAAGTATCACCACAGTATTTAGTTACTGTTGTACGTGCTGTAAAGGCATTACCGCAATGCTTACAAGTTTTAGGAATGAATAAATTACTGCTCATAAATGGTGCTTTATGTAGCGTAATGGTGCAACGTGGTGCGTTATGGTGCATCATTTCGCCTATATCTTCACCAACAGATTTGGGCAACAAATCCGTATTTAAAGCAACAGATATACAACAAATTTAGTCAAAAAAGAGCAAATAAAAGAAGATAAAATATTACAAAGCAAACAATAACAAGGGATTAACATACAAAAGAAAGCAAGTTACTTTCCGATACAGAAGTTTGCAAAAATATTACCCAATAAATCATCATTAGTAATCTCACCTGTAATCTCACCAAAGTGATACAAGGCCTGACGAATATCAATAGCTAACAAGTCACCAGACAAGCCGGTCTCTAAACCGTCTTTCACCTTCTGAACCTCTTCAAAAGCCTTCAATAAAGCATCGTAATGACGCGAATTCGTTACAATCGTTTCATTATTACGCAACGCTCCCGTATTAATTAAATCGAGTAGTTTATTGGTAAGTTGCTCCACACCAAAACCAGTCTTTGCCGAAATAGGAATAACCTCAGTAGCATTAGAATCTAAAGCCGTTCTAATAGTGGCCAATTCAGCATCTGTAATCTGGTCAATTTTATTCACAATAACCAATAACTGCTTTTGTGGAAACTTATTTTTCACCTTTTCAATCTCAATGGTAATGGTGGTAATCGCATCCTTATCCACCGCCAACTGCGGACTACTCACCAAAAACATCACCACTTGAGCCTGCTCTATCTTTTCAAAGGTTTTCTTTATTCCAATGCTTTCAACAACATCTTCAGTCTCACGAATACCTGCCGTATCTATAAACCGAAAACCAATACCTCCAATAGAGATTTCATCCTCAATTGTATCTCTTGTGGTACCTGCGATTTCAGAAACAATCGCACGGTCTTCATTTAATAAAGCATTCAATAGAGTCGACTTTCCAACATTAGGTTCCCCAACAATCGCGACAGGAATACCATTCTTAATCACATTACCTACAGCAAAAGAATCAATCAAACGTTTCAATACAAAATTAATACGTTCTATTAAGGCCTTAAACTGAGTTCTGTCTGCAAACTCTACATCTTCTTCAGCAAAGTCCAATTCCAATTCTATTAACGAAGCGAAATTCAAAAGCTCTTCACGAAGCTTAGCAATTTCAGAAGAAAAACCACCACGCATCTGCTGCATCGCAATCTGATGCGACGCCTCATTATCACTAGAAATTAAATCGGCAACAGCTTCCGCCTGACTCAAATCGAGTTTACCATTTAAAAAAGCACGCAAGGTAAATTCACCAGCCGTAGCCATCCTGCAACCTTCGCGTAAAAACAACTGAATAATTTCTTGTTGAATATAAGATGACCCATGACACGATATCTCTACCACATTCTCACCCGTATAAGAATTAGGGTTCTTAAACACAGACACCAAAACCTCATCAATAGTACGCTGTGCGTCTATAATATGGCCTAAATGAATGGTATGGGTCGCCTGTTGGTTTAAATCCTTATTAGAAACAGATTTAAAACATTTTGAAGCAATGTTTATGGCGTCCTGTCCAGATAATCGTATAACTGCAATGGCACCACTACCTGAGGGGGTTGCTAAAGCTACAATGGTATCGTTATGCATATTCTAAGTCTTTGTTACAAAAGTATTGTAAATTATGGGATTCTTTAAACATTAAGCCCAGCAACTTTTATTTACTAATTAACCTTACATTAGAATTTTAAACCTTTGTTTTTATATTTGTAGTTCTTTAAATTAATTCAAATTATTTAGATATAGAACATAGTTATGAAAAACGTATTCATTTACACAATTATTGGGCTTTTATGCTTTGGATGTAAAACCGAAGAAAAGCGAACGGACTTCATTATTAATGGTAATGCAAAAGGCGTATATAATGGTATAAGGGCCTATCTAAAAGTAAAAGAGGGAGGTCGAGACAAAGTCATTGACACCGCTATTGTTGTTGACGAAAAGTTTTATTTCACCGGTACTGTACCTTCTCCTACAAGTTCTTTAATTTCTATAAATTCTGTGAATGGGAACTTAAAATTCATGCTCGAAAATAGCATCATTGATGTTTCCATCAACAAAGCCAACATCTTAGAATCTACAGTTTCGGGTTCTAAATCCCAAAAAGACTTTGACATCTATAATAAAGAGATGACAAAACTAACTGAAGAAGCGGCTAATTTAAAACGTCAGTTGCGAAATAACACCCCACAATTTACACTAGCAAAAAGAGATTCTGTTTCTAAACTATTTACACAAGCACAAAGAAAACAACAAGAATATCCTCTTAAATATATAAACTCTAATACGAACAGCTATTATAGTTTGGTATTAATTGATGAACAAACCAACAAAAAAAACAGGAATATTGAAGACTACATTAAAGCTTTTGAAAACCTTAATTCAGAATTAAAGTCTTCACCTAAAGGAGTCGCGCTTAAAGTAAAATTAGATCAAGCACTAATTGAATATGAAAAAAAATCTAGAGTTGAAATTGGAAAAATAGCTCCTAACTTTGAAGCACCTACACCTGATGGTAAAATGGTAAGCCTAAATGAGAGCAAAGGAAAAGTAACCATTATAGATTTCTGGGCAGCTTGGTGTGGACCATGCCGAAGAGAAAACCCTAATGTGGTTAAGATTTATGAAAAGTACCACGACCAAGGACTAGAAATCATTGGAGTATCCTTAGATGGTACACGCACACAAAAAGACCCAAAACAAGCATGGTTAAACGCTATTGAAACAGATAAATTAACATGGACACAGGTATCTAATTTAAAATATTTTCAAGATCCTATAGCACAACTTTATAATATAAGATCTATCCCAGCTGTCTTTATTCTTGATGCTGAAGGAAAAATTGCAGCTAAAAACCTTAGAGGAATTGCCTTAGAACGTAAAGTTCAAGAGCTATTAAATAGATAGGACTTTAAACCATATGAAAAAGCCTTTACAATACTGTAAAGGCTTTTTTTATAGACTAACATCCCATTTTGAGATAAGTTAACACTACTGTAACTCTGGTATCAAAACCTCCTCCAAGGCAGCTTTATAATACTGAAGAGCCTTTTGAATGCCTTTAGCTTCAATCTGTACAGAACTTACAAATAGTTGTTCATAATAAGCAATCCCATTAAACAAGTTGCTTTTAAACGTATTCCATTTTTTAATTTGCTTCGCTGTAAGACCTTCTGATTGCGTATTAATCTCATTTTTCAAATAATCAATATACATTTTCAATTCTTTCACAAACATATGAGGACGATTAGGATTTGAAAGTACAGACTCCTTCCCATTAATATGTTTCATCATGTCATAAAGCGAAACTTCTTTATCAAAATAGGCCATATTAGGACCTGGACAAATCACAACACCTTGCTCCTGCCCTTTTATTTTAATACCATTTTCTAAATAGGACGCATTAGCCAAACCAACACACAAACAAGCCTTTTCTGTGATTTTAGCTTTGGCATTGTGGTACATCTCGCTAGTCAAACTGTCCTTTTTAGATTCTAATTCTTGCAACTTAATGTCTTGATATTTTTTTGAAGCCGTACAAGTTCCTTCTGGACCAAACTCTTTACTCAAAGCTAAATATTTCTTAGGGCAAGAGCTTCCCGCTTTATTGTTATCAATGCGTTTTTGTTTAAAGAACTCATTCGTTGTTCCTTTTAGCGTATTAAAAGGCACTCCTAAAGGTGAAATATCACTTAAGTACAAATCTTGTTCTTTAGCTTTGGCTAACAAATCTCGTGTATGCGAATCTACAGAAGTCGCTTCAGGGACTAATAAAAAAGGGCTACCCCAACCTACTGAATCCACTTGGTAATACTCTAATAAAAAAGCGTGCTCCTCAGCAGTACCGACACCGCCTTGAACGGTAATTTTTAAATCTAAGGGCTGCTCCGGAATCGCTAACGCTTTCTGTTCTAAGCCTTTTACAAAAACAGCATGGGTCTCGTCTATTAAGTCTTGCTTTTTAGTTTTAAACTCTTCTAAAATAGGCCCTAATAAAAACCCTTCGGTTGCAAAAGCATGACCGCCACAATTCAATCCCGATTCAATTCGATATTCAGAAACCCATAGTCCTTTTTTAGCTAAAAACTTCCCTTGAATAACGGCCGAACGGTAATCACTAACCTTTAAAATAATTTTCTTTTTTAATTGCCCCTTAGCATTAGGAAAAAAGTCTTCAAACGTCTCAAAATAACTGTACAATCTAGGATTCATTCCTGCAGAAAGCACAACAGAAGAACTTAATTTACTCTTTGCAAATCCACGCAATGCCGCATGAGCATCATTGTATTCTACTGAGAGCTGTTCCTTTTTATCAAAATTATCTTTATCCACTTTTGTCATGATGTTGACATCAATCTCCCCCGGATTGAGATGGGTATCCAAATAACGTTTTATTTGATTCTTTATTAAAACTCCTTCGTCCATTAAATTTGAAAGCCCTTCTTTAATGGAAGAAGTATGTGGTAAAATAGCCATAAACTGTTCTAAAGCCATTTTACTCTCTGCTAGTTCCGTTTTAAATTTTGAGAATTTTTTCTTAACAATCGTATCAGCTAAATTTAAATACGCAGTCACACGCTCTGCTCTATAATCTTGAGCCTTTTTGGTGATTTCTTTATAGGGTAAGTCAAATTGTTTACTGTAAAATGCAGTCATTTTTTCTAAAAGCTCATCATCAATAATAGAGACAACAGATGAAATGCCATATTGAGCCACTCGAATAGGACTGTCAATGGTATAAGCTAATCCCATAACAGGAATGTGAAAACTATGCGGTGATTTTGTTAAAGCCATCTTATAATTTTTATAAATTAAATAAGCTACAAATATGACTTTAGCTATTTTATAAAAAGATGACATATGTCATACCTTTTTAGCCGCTATTAACTTACCATAGAAGCTAAATTGGACCTTAAGAAAGATCGTTTATTTCAATTTCCCTGTCTTATGCAATACAAACAAGATGATAATAGGTATCGCTAATAAGCCCACATACCCTAAGTTACTTTGAAACAAACTTGGCATCAATATCAACGTAACCACATAACCACCAATAGCACCACCAAAATGAGCATCGTGACCAATATTACCTACCTTATTTTTCATACCATAAATAGAATACAAAAGATAACCTATACCGAAGACATAACCAGGAATAGGAATCGGTATAAAGTACATATACAAACTCATATCGGGTTGAAGGAGTATCGCAGAATACAAAATTCCGGTTACAGCTCCACTAGCTCCAATGGCACTATACCAATACTCATCCTTATGAAAATAAAGCGAGAGTAAATTTCCAAAAATTAAACTCGCAAAATAAATAATAATAAAATGAAATGACCCCAACACCATAATAACAGCATCGGCAAAGAAAAACAGCGTAAACATATTAAACAACAAATGCGTTACGTCTGCATGTAAGAATCCAGAACTCAACATTCTAATCTGTTCGCCGCGTTTTATACTACCAACATTAAACTTATATTTTTCAAAAAAAACACGATCATCAAATCCTTTAAAAGACATGATAACGTTAGCTGCAATAATCACAATAGTAACGATGCTAATACCTAAATTGTCCATAAACTCTAATCCTATAATTCAAATATAATATATATTTGCACTTCAATACTAATATACATTAATGCAACGTATAGCTTATATTTTAATCTATCCAATTCTTTGGTTAATTTCAATGTTACCTTTTAGATTACTTTATGCCTTTTCTGATGTGATTTACATTTTTATGTATAGGATTTTTGGTTACAGAAAGGTCGTAGTAAAAGAAAATTTAAGATTGGTCTTCCCTAATAAGTCTGAAAAAGAAATATCTAAAATTACTAGGCAATTTTACCACCACTTTTGCGACATGATGGTAGAAGCCATTAAATCCTTAACGATTACAGAAGCACAAATAAATAAACGCTTCAAATTCACTAACCTTGAACTTATTAATGATTTAGAAAAAAAACAACGAAGTATTATTTTAATGTGTGCACATTATGGAAGTTGGGAATGGATTTTCATTTTACAAAAACATATTAAGCATAAGGGCTATGCCGTCTATAAACGTTTAGCTAACAAGCATTTTGACAAACTCATTAAACGAATTAGAGCTAAGTACAATTCTCATTTAATTACCACCAAAGAAACCTATGGTGTCCTCCTTGAAAGTAAGAAAAAAGGTGAGCTAACCATCAATGGATTTGTTTCCGATCAATCGCCTAAAGCACATAAGGCTTTTCATTGGAATGAATTTATGGGGATAAAAGTACCGATGTATACAGGTGCTGAAATGCTAGCTAAAAAATTAGATATGGCAGTGGTTTTTTTTAGCGTGAAACGCATCAAACGAGGTTATTACGAAACAACCTTTACCACCATTACCGAAACTCCTAGAGCATACAAGGATTACGAAATAACAGACTTGTTTTTTAAAATGGTAGAAAAACAAATCTTAGAAGCTCCGCAATATTACCTTTGGACGCACAAACGTTGGAAACATAGAGATAAAGTACCTACTGAATTCCAATAAGCAAAAACGCTGTCTTAAGACAAGTCTAAACCGAATTCAAGCTAAATCAAACCATGCGTCTACATTAGTAGTAGAATGCGACGTATCAACTAAAGACTTATGTATAAACTCATTATTACATTTTGAGTATTCATAATCATTAGCCCATATTTTATGTTCTTTAGCTAATTCAATAATACTATCGCATACATATTCAATTTCGGCATTGGTAGTCGTAGGATGAATAGACATACGAATCCACCCTGGTTTACGGACTAAATCTCCGATAGAAATTTCATTAGTTAATTCATGCGACATTTGCTGATCTACATGCAGTAAAAAGTGACCATAAGTACCTGCACAACTACAACCACCACGCGTTTGAATACCATATTTATCATTTAAAATTTTCACGGCAAGATTAAAATGTAAATCGTCAATATAGAATGAAATCACTCCAAGTCTATCCTTATGTTGACCTGCAAGAATATTTATATTTGATATCGTCTCAAGCTTATCAAAAATGATAGTCACTAATTCGTGCTCACGCTTCAAAATATTAGCAACCCCCATTTGCTCTTTTAAGCGAATTGAAAGTGCTGTTTTTATGGTCTGAAGAAACCCTGGCGTTCCACCGTCTTCTCGATCTTCAATATTATCAATATACTTGTGCTCTCCCCAAGGATTAGTCCAACTTACAGTACCTCCTCCCGGACAGTCAGGCACCATATTTTTATATAACTTCTTATTAAAAACCAAAACACCTGAGGTTCCTGGTCCACCTAAAAATTTATGAGGTGAAAAGAAAATAGCATCTAATTGCGCGTCTTCATCTTTAGGATGCATATCCATATCTACATAAGGTGCAGAACAAGCAAAATCCACAAAACAAACACCACCATGTTTGTGCATTAATTTAGCAACATCATGATGCGGAATCTGAATACCTGTAACATTAGAACCGCCTACTACAGAAGCAATTTTTATGGTACAATCTTTATATTTATGTAATAAGGTTTCTAAATTCTTTAAGCAAAATAAACCATCGTCATCTGGCGGAACAACTTCAACTTTAGCCATCGTTTCTAACCAGGTCGTTTGGTTAGAATGATGTTCCATATGCGAAACAAAAACAACAGGGCGCATTTCCTCTGGAATAGAAGTAAATTCCTTTAAATTCTCAGGAACTTTTAAACCTAAAATACGCTGAAACTTATTAATAACCCCTGTCATACCATTTCCTGAGCAGATTAAAATATCATCATCATTAGCATTAACGTGATCCTTAATAATACGCTTGGCTTTATGATACGCTTTGGTCATTGCTGTACCAGAAACTGTAGTCTCCGTATGTGTATTGGCTACAAAAGGCCCAAACTCATTACTTATTTTCTCTTCTATAGGCCGGTATAAACGTCCCGAAGCCGTCCAATCGGTATAGATGATTTTTTGTTCACCATAAGGGGATTCAAAGCGTTGATCCTGACCAATGATATGTTGTCTAAATTGATTAAAATAGGCTTCCAATTCAGTTACCTCTGTAGAATTCGTTTCTAAAATCATCCTTCTGTCATTTTACAAATTTAAGACGATGACTATCAACACATGTCTTAATATACTTTTATTTACTTGAAACTCTAAGCTATTTACAGCTTTTTAATACTTCTAAATATTAGCAATCGCTTTTATTTCAGCAATAAATCGATCAGCTAAAGTGTCTGCTGCCTCTTGTGATGGTGCCTCTGTATAAATTCTAATAATTGGTTCTGTATTACTCTTACGTAAATGCACCCAACTATCAGCGAAATCAATTTTGACACCATCAATAGTCGTTAATTTTTCATGGCTATAATTAGATTCGATAGCATTTAAAATGCCATCAACATCCAATCCGGGAGTTAACTCTATTTTCTTCTTACTCATAAAATAGTTTGGGTAAGACGCCCTAAGCTCACTAACTTTCATTTGTTTTTCGGCCAATAAGCTTAAAAATAAAGCAACACCAACCAAAGCATCACGTCCGTAATGCGATTCCGGATAAATAACACCTCCATTTCCTTCACCTCCAATAACCGCCTTGTTTTTCTTCATTAAAGCAACAACGTTCACTTCACCTACAGCACTAGCTTCATATGTCCCACCATGCTTTTCAGTAACATCGCGCAAGGCACGCGTAGAACTCATATTACTTACGGTATTTCCTGGCGTTTTACTTAGCACGTAATCAGCGCAAGCAACCAAGGTATATTCTTCACCAAACATCTCTCCGGTTTCATCCATAAACGCCAAACGATCGACATCTGGATCTACTACAATTCCGAAATCTGCATGTTCTTTTACCACCGCTTTGGCTAAATCCCCTAAGTGTTCTTTTAAAGGTTCTGGATTATGTGGAAAATGCCCTGTTGGATCACAATATAATTTTACCGGCTCAACACCTAAGCGCTCTAATAATAAAGGGATAGCAATACCTCCTGTAGAATTTACACCATCTACAACCACTTTAAAATTGGCTTCTTTTATGGCTTTTACATTAACAAGGTCTAAGTCTAAAACCTCATCGATGTGGATATCAATATACGCATCGTTAATCGTTATTTTTCCTAAATCATCAACCTCAGCAAAATTCATGGTATTAGAATCTGCTATTTCTAATATTTTCTGCCCTTCTGCTCCATTCAAAAACTCACCTTTAGCATTTAAAAGCTTTAAGGCATTCCATTGTTTTGGATTATGACTTGCCGTTAATATAATACCTCCATCGGCATGCTCTAAGGGTACTGCTATTTCAACCGTAGGAGTTGTAGACAAGCCTAAATCAATAACATGTATTCCAAGACCGACTAAAGTATTCATTACCAAATTCTGAATCATTTCTCCAGAAATACGAGCATCACGTCCAACAACTACGATATAATTCTCTTTTTGGCGCTGCTGCTTCAACCAAGTTCCATAAGCTGCTGCAAATTTAACCGCATCTATTGGGGTTAGGTTTTCGTCTACTGGCCCACCAATAGTTCCTCTAATTCCTGATATTGATTTTATTAAAGTCATGCCTCTATCTATTTTTAGCAAATATAAATAGATATACCGTTTTTAACTATTTTGTGATTATGAATTTGTAAATTCGATGCATGAATTTTCTCGCTCATATTTATCTTTCAGGAAACAACGAACAGATTGCTATAGGTAACTTTGTAGGTGATGGTGTTAGAGGTAATAAATACAAAATATACCCTAAGGACCTTCAGATTGGTATTCAATTACATCGTAATATCGACACATTTACAGATGCACATCCGCTTTTTAGACAATGCACCAAACGCTTACATAAAGGATATGGTCATTACAGCGGAGTGATTGTAGATATCTTTTTCGATCATTTTTTAGCAAAAAATTGGAAAACGTATTCCGACATCCCTCTAGATATTTACATCTCCAATTTTTATAAAACGCTTATCAAAAACATAGATATTCTACCTCCGCGTTTTAAAAGAATAACTCCGATAATGATAGAAGGTAATTGGCTACTAAGCTATGCTACAATTGAAGGAATTCAAATTGTTTTAAACGGCATGAATCAAAGAACCAAAGGACAATCTAAAATGAACGAAGCCACCAAAGAATTAAAAGAATACTACGAGGCTTTTGAGGCCGATTTTACCTTGTTTTTTGAAGATCTTAGAGCTTTCAGTATTACAAAACGAATTGAGATAGAGAAACAGTTTGAAAATTTTTAAATTTTAATTGATGTTTAAGACTTTAGCCTAAAGAAAACCGCCATAAATTTAAGTTGTGTAATAGGTTTTTAACATCTTTTTTAATATTCTACAAACGGTAAATTGTATATTTATACTCACCGAATTTCATAACAAAACTTACGTATCAAAACCATCTAAACATGAAACAATTTATTGTTACACTAGCCTTTTGCTACTCACTATTCTCCTTTTCGCAAGGGACACAACTATTAAGACAACCCACTTTGCATGGTAATGATGTGGTATTTGTCTATGCCAACGACTTATGGAAAGCTTCTGCTAATGGAGGAACTGCCATTAGATTAACCAGCGATGATGGTTATGAATCTAGTCCACATTTTTCTAATGACGGAACACAAATTGCCTTTACAGCACAATACGATGGATTAGAACGTGCTATTGAAGAAGCCATGAAATTACTTAAAAATAATGAGTTTCAACTAAAACCAGAACCAAAAGCACCTATACGTTGGAAACGGCCTAAAGGCTATAAGTCTGATAATTAAAAATTATAGTTTCATCATTTTTCATCACAATTCCGACAACAATCAGAATTGTGATGATTATTCTTTTTGGAGCTCAGCTGTGATTTAACTGATTTGATTAGAATGAAGCAAACGTATTTATACTAAATTTGCACAACAAACAATTCAACAACTCGTGGCCAAGCAATCAAAATTAAAAAAAACACTAAAAATCATAGGAGGAGTCATTGTATTCTTCACGTTACCATCATTACTACTCTTTGGGTTTATCTATTTTAAATACAATG
This sequence comes from Winogradskyella sp. PC D3.3, assembly GCF_054366245.1. Classification (NCBI taxonomy): domain Bacteria; kingdom Pseudomonadati; phylum Bacteroidota; class Flavobacteriia; order Flavobacteriales; family Flavobacteriaceae; genus Winogradskyella; species Winogradskyella sp. PC D3.3. Next base: position 3,583,805 of record NZ_CM135962.1, read on the forward strand.
AAGATCTACCTAAAGGACAGCTAGGTATAGAAGCCGATCAATTGGCAACAAAAATGTTAAAAGCTTTAAATGAAGACGCATATCTTAATACGGATTATTTAGAATGGACGTTTAAAGACAGACATAAATACAAATGGTATAAGTCTAAAAACACTTGTGAAGTCTCATGGAGTCATTTTACCGTTATTTTAGATCTAAAGAACCGAAACAACTCTAAAGTCTTTGTCGCACAACAAGAATATAACGGAGTAGAAAAACAAGATTATATAGACAAAGCAGAAGGCTATTTTAATAATGATTCCTTCTGGTTAGTTGCACCTTATAAAGTTTTAGATAACGGAACAGAACGACGCATCGTAAAAACAGACAACGGTAAAGAAGCACTTTTAGTAACCTATACTTCTGGAGGCTCTACTCCTGGAGATTCTTACTTATGGCACTTAGATGACAGTTACAAACCAAAAAGTTTTCAAATGTGGGTAGATATTCTTCCTATTGAAGGTATAGAGGCTACTTGGGAAAACTGGACCACTACAGAAAGTGGAGCTCTGCTACCAACCTTTCATAAGTTTTTGTTTTTGGGTATTGAGATTACGGATGTTAAGGGCTTGAAACTTTAATTTTGTTTCACGCAAAGTTGCTAAGTTGTAAAAAATTACGACCAAATTACCCAACAAAATAAAAATTCAACACCTAAATTCCGATAGCATCGAAACTAACGATTTTCAGAAATAATGAGCACTAATTAGTGTTATAAAAACAAATCAAGGATTAGCACAATCACGTTAATTAAGTTCTATCCTATTAATAATAGCAGGGAATGGTGCTTTAACAAAAATAATCGCATTTTATAACTTCCGATTTAATAAAATAACAAAATTGAAACTCAAAATGAACGCTAAGAAAAAAGCATACAATGATATTACGATTCAACCTAAAACTATTTAGACCGTTGCCCAACAAACTGCTGTGACTTCAACTTAAACAACACATTAAAACTCGTTAAACTGCCATAGCTTCGTGTAATATATTGTTGTAAATCGATTTTTTCTTGTTCTTCTAAATTGCTTGAGTTAATCTTTTGCTCCATGACACGTAAGCGATCACGCACCATTGTAATTTTATGAAAAAAGGTATCTATGGGAACTTCGCTCGACTTTAAATTGGTATCACCAGGTTGCATAATTAATTTACCACCTTTCCACTTATCGGCAATCGTTACAACTTCAGAAGCATCTGACCATTTTTTTAATATAGACGTTAAACTACGTTCTACGTCATAAAAACTTACGGTATCAACCTCGTCTTCAGCAGCTTCAATGACTTCAAATTCAGAATCTAAATCAATAGTTTCTAGACCATTATCAATAAAGGTGACCCAATAATGTTTTGATGTTACATTTGTAATGACTCCTTTTCCAAATTCCGGGTGATTTATTCTCGATCCTATTCCTAATAATTTCATAGTGTTTTCTATATGCTTAAGGGTTAAAAAAACTAAAATAATAAAAAAACAATCTGAATTTAGAATGTATTTATAAATGTTAAGAATTAGTAAAAGTTATAAATCCGACTTAAACATCTTACTATTTTTACTACAAACACAATTTAAATCCAATCCACTATGAAAAACGTAATTTTCACTATTCTATGCTTTGCTTTCGTTTTAACAGCTTCTGCTAGTAACAACCCAAAAGTTGGGGATATTTTAACGATAAAAACACAATCTGTTCAAGGCTTTAATCATATTGATTTTCCTAAAGCAAATATTTTAATAAAACGCGGTGTAGTAACCGCTTATAAATCTGTAAATAATGAAACTGTCGTTATTGATAAAGTAGAAACAACAGATAACGGATCTACGACGATAATTCTTAAGAAAAAAGACGGTTCTAAATTCTTTGGATTTTTAAACAACGTTAAAGCCAATTATGTAAAAGCTATAAATTCTGGCGAACTTGTTTTAACGAAATAACAAGACATCCTTAATTAATGGATATAAAAAAAACTTAGCCTGTAATTTAGACTAAGTTTTTTTTATGTCTTTATTTCCCAATAACCATAGGCTAATAAGGATTATTTTATAACACAACCTATTTCTTCTTTCGCTTGGATTTGTCCTCATTAAGTTTTACATAAATTAACTTTGAACGCCCTCTAGAATCTTCACGGCGTTCAATTTCAAATGCAGGAATTGAATTAATTAAAGGTGTTAACTTCTGAAACCCATAATTACGAGAATCAAAATTAGGCTGTTTCTTTTGCAACAAACTCCCTACATCTCCTAAGAACGCCCAGCCATCATCATCGGCAACATCATCTATAGTAGACGCAATAAAATTAATCTCTTTTTGAGTGATGGTATCGTAGTCATTTTTTGGTGCTGTTGGTGCTGTACTAGATTCTGAAGGTCGCTCTTCACGTTGGTTTTTAAGAATCTCGATATAAATAAACTTATCACACGCCACAATAAATGGGTTTGGTGTTTTCTTTTCACCAATACCATAAACAGCCATACCTGCTTCGCGCAAACGCGTTGCTAAACGTGTAAAATCACTATCGCTAGAAACTAAACAAAAGCCATCTACTTTCTCGGAATATAAAATATCCATAGCATCTATAATCATTGCAGAATCTGTGGCATTCTTTCCTGTAGTATATCCGTATTGCTGTATAGGAGTTATGGCATTTTCTAATAAGACGTTTTTCCATTTAGATAAATTGGGTTTGGTCCAATCTCCATAAATACGCTTAATGGTAGGGTTACCATACTTCGCTATTTCTTCCATCATTTCTTTTACGTAAGCCGATGGAATGTTATCTCCATCTATTAATACTGCGAGTTTTATATCCATTGTTCTAATCTATTATTTTTATAATTTTAAAGATAATTGCTTTAAAGCAAAAAACCACTCTAAAAAGAATGGTTTTTATTAAATTTCACCTTCATAACTACGTTCTACTTGCCTTTTTAGCAATTTTATCGGCTTTCTTCTCTTTGGCCGTTTTAGTAGGTTCTTTTTTGACATTCTTTTTTGAATCTTGTGATTTCGACATAATAATCAGATGTTAAGATTTCTCTTTTTTATTTAATTAAATATAATGAAAAGGAATAACATTAATACACTTAAAAGGTACTTGTTTTAAGACAAGCAGTTAAATTACAATAACCATAAAACATTAATAACTAAATCCTAAAATCACAATTATACCCGCCATCATTTCACCAACAATAAAATCGCTTTATTTTTTCATTCTATTAGAAACTACATCTTTTTTTATTAACTTAGACTTACCAACACCCCTCCATTAATGAATTTTATAAAAAAATAGGCCCTTTAAATTTCTTTATGCTTGCCTTATGCGTTTTAATCATTTTGGTTGCTGAATACCTATTTTTAAGAGGTGATGAACTGCATGCCATCTTTATTGGACTTTGGGCACCAACACTTCTAGGAATTGTAATCTTTATAAAACAGATTTTCAATGGAGGCAAATGAAATTATATTCTCATTTTCAATATTCATATCTATATGTGTTATCATTTGGGCGGTTTTGTTAATTCGTGCATACGATAAAATCGATCGCGAGAATTAATAAATTCGATTAATCTAAAGCGCCTTACACTATTTAAAGCATCTTAAAATCTAAAAGCAATTCACTTTCAATTGAAGCTTGTAAGTGATCTCCCTTGTCTACTAATCCGGTACCACTTGCAGGTGTCCCTGTAAAAATAAGATCTCCTTCTTCTAAAGTCATAAAAGACGATACATATGCAATAATTTCAGCAAAACTATAAATCATTAAACCTGTTGTACCCACTTGTTTTTGTTCTCCGTTAATTTTCAGATCGAAATTTATAGTCTCTAAATCTGAAAACTCTGAAACCGGTTTAAATTTCGAAATCGGAGATGCTCCATCAAAACCTTTTGCCAAAGCCCAAGGCCCTTTATTTTCTCTACTAGCAGCTAATACATCTTTAGCTGTATAATCGATACCTATCGCAATTTCAGAAATATAAGACACTGCATCAGTAACAGCGATGTCCTTACCGCGTTTTCCTATTTTAACAACTAGCTCTACTTCATATGCCAATTGCTTTGTGATCTTCGGGAATTCAATATCTTTATTCCCCGTAACTAAACTAGATTCTGGTTTTGTAAATATAGTTTGAGCACCTGTTTTTAACGCGTTAATTTCAGAAATGTCATTAACGAAATTTTTACCAATCCCAATTATTTTCATAAGGGTTATAGATTTTATTTAAATTAGAATAAAGATAGGGAAAAGACAAGGATAATCGCATAAAAGGGGACGACTTCGCACTTAACATGAATTAACCATAACAACACCCAATACGTACAATCCTGTTAAGCATAAATAATAAGCGGTTTAGTACTCGTTTTTTATAAAGAGAAATCAATAATCCCCCCATTAACAACAAAGCCATAATTACAATTGTATATAATTAACCTTCACATATTTTAACATCTAAAATCCGTACCTTTGCAACTTTGCCAAAATAACAGAAGGATTTTCACTATATATGAGCCAATTCAACGATTCTATTGAAGTACAAGGAGCACGTGTTCACAATCTTAAAAACATCGACGTTAGCATTCCTAGAGATAAGCTAGTTGTAATTACGGGTCTATCTGGAAGTGGTAAGTCGTCCTTGGCTTTCGATACTATTTATGCCGAAGGACAACGTCGATATATTGAAACCTTTTCGGCATACGCACGCCAGTTTTTAGGGAGTTTAGAACGACCAGATGTTGATAAAATTGATGGACTTTCTCCTGTAATTGCCATTGAACAAAAAACAACGAGTAAATCTCCACGTTCTACAGTTGGCACCATAACTGAGATTTATGACTTTTTGCGCTTGTTGTATGCTAGAGCTGCAGATGCTTATAGCTACGAAACGGGAGAGCAAATGGTAAGCTATAATGATGAGCAAATTAAAGACCTCATCTTAGAATCATATAAAGGGAAACGCATTAACATCTTATCACCTGTCGTACGCTCTCGTAAAGGGCATTACCGCGAATTGTTTGAACAAATTGCCAAACAAGGTTTTGTTAAAGTTAGAACCGATGGTGAGATTGTGGATATCGAAAAGGGCCTGAAACTAGACCGATACAAAACCCACGATATCGAAATTGTTATAGACCGGTTAAAAATTGATGACACCGAAAACAATGAGAAACGTTTAATGGAAAGCATTAATACAGCTATGTATCATGGTGACGATGTATTAATGATTATTGATCAAGACACCAACGAACCGCGATTCTTTAGTCGAAATTTAATGTGTCCATCATCAGGTATTTCTTACCCTAACCCTGAACCAAATAATTTTTCTTTCAACTCTCCCAAAGGAGCTTGCCCTAACTGTAATGGTATAGGAGAACTGTATGTTGTCAATGACAAAAAACTAGTTCCAGACGAAACACTATCGATTAAAAATGGTGCCTTAGCTCCACATGGACCACAAAAGAAAAGTTGGATTTTTAAACAGTTTGAAACCATCGCGCAACGTTTCGAGTTTTCATTAAGCGATCCATGGAAAGCTATTCCCGAAGAAGCAAAACAAATTATTCTTCATGGAGGAAAAGACAAATTCACAGTAGAAAGCAAGCTTTTAGGAGTTACACGCGATTACAAAATAGACTTTGAAGGTGTGGCTAATTTTATCGAAAGTCAGTACAATTCAGACTCCACATCCTTAACACGCTGGGCAAAAGAATATATGGACAAAGTAGAATGTCCTGTTTGCGAAGGCTCACGTTTGCGCAAAGAATCACTTTACTTTAAAGTCGATGGTAAAAGTATTGCCGATTTGGTAAATATGGATGTTGTAGAATTAAGCGATTGGTTAGAAGGCTTACTAGACCGATTAACGAATAAGCAACAACAAATTTCGGCAGAAATCATAAAAGAAATAAGAAACAGGGTTCAGTTTTTACTCGATGTAGGACTCACCTATCTGAGCTTAAATCGAAGTTCTAAATCGTTATCTGGAGGAGAAGCACAACGTATACGACTAGCCACACAAATTGGCTCTCAATTAGTTGGTGTTCTCTATATTTTAGACGAACCAAGTATTGGATTACACCAACGCGATAACGAAAAACTTATTAATTCATTAATTTCTCTTAGAGATGTCGGTAACTCTGTCATCGTCGTAGAACACGATAAAGATATGATAGAACGCGCAGATCATGTTATTGATATTGGCCCTTTTGCAGGGAAGTATGGTGGCGAAATTATTAGCCAAGGAACACCAAAAGAATTATTAAATCAACACACCTTAACTGCAGCTTACCTCAATGGTGAAAAGGAAATTGAAATCCCTAAAACCAGACGAAAAGGCAATGGTAAAAAATTAATCCTTAAAGGCTGTACAGGTAATAATTTAAAGGATGTTGATGTAGAATTTCCTTTAGGAAAAATGATTGGGATCACAGGAGTTTCGGGAAGTGGGAAATCGACCTTAATCAATGAGACCCTCTACCCTATTCTCAATGCGCATTATTTTAATGGGGTAAAAATCCCGATGCCCTACAAAAGCATTAAAGGCTTAGAACATTTAGATAAAGTTATAGATATAAATCAATCGCCAATAGGACGTACTCCAAGAAGTAATCCTGCAACCTATACCAAAACGTTCGACGAAATAAGAAGTTTGTTTTCTAAAATTCCGGAAGCAATGATTCGCGGATACAAACCCGGACGCTTCAGTTTTAACGTAAAAGGAGGACGCTGCGAAACCTGTCAAGGCGGTGGATTACGAGTTATTGAAATGAATTTCTTACCAGATGTCTATGTTGAATGTGAAACCTGCCAAGGAAAACGTTTTAACAGAGAAACTTTAGAGATTCGCTACAAAGGCAAGTCTATTAGTGATGTCTTAAACATGACCATTGAAGAAGCTGTTGGGTTCTTTGAACATATTCCTAAAATCCATAGAAAACTCAAAACCATTAAAGATGTTGGTCTAGGTTATATCACATTAGGACAACAAAGCACCACACTCTCTGGAGGTGAAGCGCAACGTATAAAATTAGCAACAGAATTAAGCAAACGCGATACAGGAAACACCTTCTACATCTTAGACGAACCAACAACAGGTTTACATTTTGAAGATATTAGGATTCTTATGAAAGTGTTGAACAAGCTCGCAGACAAAGGCAATACCGTTTTAATTATAGAACATAACCTTGATGTTATAAAAACGGTAGATTACATCATAGATATTGGCTACGAAGGAGGAAAAGGTGGAGGTAATGTGGTTGCTAAAGGCACGCCTGAAGACATCATTAAGGACAAGAAAAGTTATACGGCTAAATTTTTGAAGAAGGAAATGGCATAACTGCAATACAGCTGTTCTCAATGACTAATGTTTCCACTTAAAAGTTGAATGATTACGGACTAAACTTAAGCTAAAACGAATTGATTCACGCCTATTATTAACGCTATTGATCTCAACATAGTAAAGCGATCATTTTAGTTTATAATTTGACTTCACTAACACAAAACTCTTAACACTATAAAAGGTATGCTTTGGCTTATAGCCGAATCTGCACCGTAGTTTGATTGCTTGGATTATTAGACATCACCCCTAACATAAGCACTAGAATCCTCATTCACAATTTATTAGTTATTACTATAGTTGTTATCTTATATCCTATAAGTTTCGAACAGAAACCCCATATAAATTCTAAATAAAGTAAATTTACAAACGTATCTAAATATCTAGGTACACTTATTTTTTTGGTGATTAAATACCTATTTCAATCAATTTAACTTAACTTTGAAAGTCTTAAAATTTAAACTAAGCCATAGTAACATATGGCTTTTATATTGTTATAACAAATTATATTAATCTTATGCGAAACGAAACAAATAGCAAACGTTGGAATGAAATAAAAACAAACGACTCTTGGGCGATTTTTAAAATCATGGGGGAGTTTGTAAATGGTTATGAAAAACTGAGCAAAATAGGGCCTTGTGTCTCTATTTTTGGATCAGCACGTACTAAACCAGATCATAAATATTATAAATTAGCTGAAGAAGTGGCTAATAAAATTGTTAATCAAGGCTACGGAGTAATTACAGGTGGTGGACCAGGGATTATGGAAGCTGGTAATAAAGGTGCACATATTGCCGGTGGAACTTCTGTTGGTTTAAATATAGAACTACCTTTTGAACAACATGATAACCCTTACATAGACTCAGATAAAAGCTTAGACTTTGATTACTTCTTTGTAAGAAAAGTAATGTTTGTAAAGTACTCTCAAGGTTTTGTAGTAATGCCTGGAGGTTTTGGAACTTTAGATGAACTTTTTGAAGCCATTACTTTAATCCAAACCCACAAGATAGAATCATTCCCAATCATTTTAGTTGGAAAGGAATTTTGGGGTGGCTTAATGGAATGGATTAAAACAACCCTAGTAGATGCTGGTAACATTAGCGCTAAAGATTTAGACCTAATTCATCTTGTAGATTCAGGTGATGAAGTTATTGAAATACTAAACGATTTTTATAAAGAATACGATCTTAGTCCTAATTTCTAAAAAAAAAACTTACTTTTCAATTCACTGCTATGAAAAAGAAATTTTTAAGTTTTTTTATAATACTACAATTCACTTTATTTAATGTTTCTGGACAAGAAACCGTTAAAGTGATGTTTTACAATTTGTTAAATTACCCCTTAGAAGATGCAGTCCCCAATCGCTTAGCGGACTTATCTTATATTCTATCGGACTATCAACCTGATTTATTTCTGGTATGTGAACTTAATAATATAGTTGGAGCTATAGATATTTTAAACACAACGCAATCGGTTATTGATTCCAATTTTGAAATGGCAAGCTTTGTAACCAACTCTTCTGATGACAACTACGGCAATCAAAATGATTTACAGAATTTGTTATTTTACAATAGCACAAAATTCAGTTTAGAAGAAGAAATTATTGTGCCTACTTATTTAAGAGACTTTAATGTGTATCGCATTCAATTGAAAACGGAAGATCAAAGCACTAATCCTGTAGAAGTCTACGTCATTGTTGGTCACTTAAAAGCTTCTAGCGGAACTGTTAATGCACAAAAACGAGCAGAAATGGTTATCGCTTTAGAGAACTACTTAAGTACGCTACCTTCAAATAGTAACGTGATACTGGGAGGTGATTTAAATATTTACACCGCTACTGAAGCTGCATTTCAAAATTTACTAAGCGATAGTAATTCTATTACATTTATAGATCCGCCAAACCGTGTTGGTAGTTGGCATAACAATTCTAATTATATAGATGTGTTTTCTCAATCCACGCGCACACAAACAGGCATGGGAGGCGCAACAGGCGGGCTTGACGATCGGTTTGATTTTATATTAACCTCAGAAAACATGGCAAGCACAGCTAATATCACATACGTGGCAGACTCTTACCAAGTCTATGGTAATAATGGCCTAATTTCATGTTGGAATGAATCAATTAATTCTTCAGAATGTGAAACCGAAGGTTCTCAATTTTCATATACATTAAGAAATCATTTACACAATTTTAGCGATCACCTTCCCGTTACATTATCATTAGAAACGGATGCGACATTTTTGAGTGTGCAAAATTTTAAATTTTCATCTAATTTTAGCTTAGAATCAACACTAATAAATGATAAATTAGTAGTCAATATTAATTCAATAGAATTACAACAGAAAACATTGATTATCTATAACAATTTAGGGCAACAGGTAAAAACCTTTCATATGAATTCTAATACAAAGCAATCTCTTGATGTTTCTGACTTACAAGATGGCTTGTACTTTATTAATATATCTCATAGTAATTCTAACCCTTTAAAATTTATAATTATCTAATTGAACAAACATCTCATTATAACAGTCCTTTTAATCGCAATTGGCTACACCACTGCAGCTCAAAATACTATGGCTATTAAGGCCGAAGTTCATGTAGAAACAAATACTATTACCGTAGCGCAAACCATAGTTTATAAGAACGACACTGACGATGTTCTTAAAACAATCTACCTCAATGATTGGAACAATAGTTATTCAACAAAATCCACACCTTTAGCCAAACGTTTTGAAGAAGAATTTAGCACTAAATTCCATTTAGCTAAAAACGAGCAACGTGGTTTTACAGTCGTGACATCCATTAAAGATGACAATGAAAATCTTTTAGAAAACGATCGTCTAAAAGCGCATCCAGACGTTATAAAAGTGGATTTACAAAATCCTTTACAACCTGGAGAATCCTATACACTACACCTCAACTATCAACTTTTAATACCTGATGCAACGTTTACCAATTATGGCGTTTCTAAGACAAAAGATTTTGATTTAAAATATTGGTATATTACGCCAGCTGTTTATGATGGCACATGGCATTACTACAGTAATAAAAATTTAGATGATTTATTTATCCCTAAAACCAATATAACCCTGAGTATTACTTATCCTCGAAATTATAAAGTCACTTCTGAACTCGATTTTAATGCCACCTCAGTTAATGCAGAAACCAATACACAAACTACAATTTTAAGTGGAAACGATCGAATAGACACCTTTTTATCACTTCAGAAATTTCCAGATTATAATTTTGTTCAAACAGATGACTTTATTTTAATTTCTAACATCAAAGAAAAAGGTCTTCCATATCCAGCGAAAGCCTTAATAACAGACAAGATTACAAGATATCTTTCAAAGCATCTTGGTAAGTATCCTCACAAACAATTATTAGTAACGTCTATTGATTACCAAAAGGACCCATTGTACGGACTTAATCAATTACCTTCTTTTTTTGTCCTTTTCCAGAAGATTTCCAATATGAATTAAAACTTCTTAAAACAGCATTAAAAAAGTATATCGATAATGTACTCTTACTAAATCCAAGAAAAGAACATTGGCTAAGTGAGGGACTTCAAGTCTATTATTTGATTAACTATGTTGAAGAAAATTATCCAGACATGAAACTGTTGGGGACTTTAGCCGATGTTTGGGGAATTAGAGCTTTTCACGCTTCAGATTTAGATTTTAATTTTCAATATTTCCTGTATTCCATGGAAATTGCCCGAAAAAACAGAGACCAACCTCTAAGCACGTCTAAAGATTCCTTAACAAAATTCAACACCAATATTGCTGGTAAATATAAAGCAGGTGTTGGACTTAATTACTTAGATCAGTTTACAGACGACATTGACTTATCGAAACATATCACCGAATTTATAACAAGCCATCAATTACAACCAGTTACTATTGCCGATTTTGAAAGCTATATGAGTTCGAAAACCACTAAAGATATTAGTTGGTTTTTCAACGATTACGTAAAGACTAGAAAGAAAATCGATTTTAAAATTACCTCTGTTGAAACCTTAGAAGATTCTTTAAAATTAACCATAAAAAATAAGCGTAAGAATACAATGCCTATTTCAGTTTTTAAGTTAAAAAATGATTCTGTTATAGGACAACTATGGGTAGAACATATAGAAGGCAATAAAACCATAACCTTGCCAAAAGACAGTACTGAAAAGTTTGTTTTAGATTACGATAATGTAGTTCCGGAATTTAACCAACGTGACAATTACAAAGCTGTTAACGGGTCTTTCTTAAAGAATAAACCCTTACAATTTCGTTTATTTAAAGATATAGAAGACCCTAATTACAATCAAATTTTCTTTATGCCTCTGGTTGAGTTCAATAACATTTATGATGGACTAACACTTGGGACTAAAGTCTACAATAAAACCATACTAAGAAAACGTTTAAACTATCGGTTTTCACCGCAGTACGCCACAAAATCAAGAGCACTCACAGGTTCCACCTCTATCTTTTACACTCATAATATAGAAGATAAAAACCTTTTTGATATTACTTATGGTATCTCAGCAGGGTATCAATCGTTTGCAAGAGATGCTTTTTTTACACGAATAAGACCTTCTGTATCATTTACCTTTAGAGATGATTCTAATTTTAGATCGAATCAAACCGATCAAATTACAGCTAGATATGTCAGTATAAAAAGAGAACTTGGTAAAGATGCTGTCGTTATTTTAGACGAACCCGATTATGGTGTTTTTAATTTAAGGTATACCCATTCTGAACCTGGTATAATTAATTATTCAAAATTATTTACTGATATACAGATTGCAGATAAATTCAGTAAAATTACCTTAAATTATGAATTTAGAAAACTCACGCAAAATAACCGAAATATCAATTTCAGATTTTTTGCTGGCTTTTTCTTAGATAACCAATTAGATCCAAACTCAAATTATTTTAGTTTCGCTTTAGATCGTCCTACAGATTACTTATTTGACTTAAACTATTTAGGACGTTCAGAAGATTCTGGCCTTTTCAGTCAACAAATTATAATTGCAGAAGGAGGCTTTAAATCTAAATTAGCCACCCCTTTTGCAAATCAATGGATGACTACCGCTAATTTTAGCACCTCTATCTGGAGATATATTCAAGCTTATGGTGACGCTGGTTTAGTAAAAAACAAATTTAGTAATGTCAAATTTGTCTACGACTCAGGCATACGCCTCAACCTCGTAGAAGACTATTTTGAAATTTACTTTCCTATTTATTCTAATCTTGGATGGGAAATTGGGCAACCCAATTACGACCAATCCATTCGTTTTATGTTTACCGTAGACCCACAAGTGTTATTGGGCCTTTTTAGACGAAAATGGTATTAACAAATTCTTACTGAAAAGTTAAAATTATTAAATATTTTAGAGCATTCTCACCAATATACGTATTACATTGCGAATATCGCAACATTATAACGCTCCCTGCTATTGCATAAAATTTTAAAATTTTGTACTTTCGCAAGACATAAATAGTGCCTATATGAAGACGAATCCCAATACCAAAACAGAAATTACTTTTAAAGATTTTAAAACAGAAGTTTTAAACGATTACAAATTGGCTGTAACTAGCCGAGAATGTAGTTTGCTTGGTCGTAGGGAAGTTTTAACAGGAAAAGCTAAGTTCGGTATTTTTGGTGATGGAAAAGAAATTCCACAAATCGCTTGGGCTAAAGCGTTTAGAAATGGCGATTTTAGATCTGGATATTACAGAGATCAAACTTTTATGATGGCTATTGGTGAATTAACCATAGAGCAGTTTTTTGCAGGGTTGTATGCCAATACTGATATTAAAGAAGAACCAATGTCTGCTGGTCGCCAAATGGGTGGTCATTTTGCTACACACAGTTTAGACGAAAATGGACAATGGAAAAACCTTACAGAACAAAAAAATTCTAGTCCAGATATTTCTCCAACGGCAGGGCAAATGCCTAGACTTTTAGGCCTAGCACAAGCGTCTAAAATCTATAGAGAAGTTGAAGGTATTGATACCACAAAGTTTTCTAAAGAAGGAAGTGAAATTGCATGGGAACCATCGGTAATGCCAGCACAAGTGAAGGCTTATTTTTTGAAACCATAAATGCTGCAGGTGTTTTACAAGTACCTATGGTGATTAGTATTTGGGATGACAATTACGGAATCTCAGTACATGCTAGACATCAAACAACAAAAGAGAATATTTCTGAAATATTAAAAGGCTTCCAACGTAATGAAGATGAAAAAGGTTATGAAATCTTTAGAGTTGACGGTTGGAATTATCCAGAATTAATGGATACCTATCAACGTGCTGCTAAGATTTCTAGAAACGAGCATGTCCCTGTGATGATTCACGTTCAAGAATTAACGCAACCACAAGGTCACTCTACCTCTGGATCTCATGAACGCTACAAAAATCAAGAGCGCTTAAAATGGGAAGCTGAATACGATTGTAATGTACAAATGCGTCGTTGGATTATTGAAAACAATATTGCTTCTGACGAGGAATTAACAGCTATTGAACGTACAATTAAGAAAGCGGTTAGAGAAGGTAAAAAAGCAGCTTGGGAGGCTTGTATAAATCCAATTATAGCTGAACGCAAAGAAGCCCTTAGCTTGCTAGAAAAACTAGCAGCAACAAGCGCTAACGGAGTCTTTATTACTAAATTAAAAAATGAATTAGAAGGTTTTGACGAACCTCTAAGACGAAACATTCTTACTGCAACCAGAAAAGCATTGCGTTATGTGGTTTCAGAAACATCTCCAGAAAAAGAGGCGCTTCAAAACTGGATTACAAATTATATTGAAACCATTCAGCCTAAATACAGTTCGCATTTATATAGTGAATCAAAACAAAGTGCTTTAAACCAATCCGAAGTCTTACCGACTTATGATGCCAATTCGGAAGAGGTCGATGGACGTGTTGTATTAAGAGAAAATTTTGATGCAATATTTAGCAACTATCCAGAGGCTTTAATTTTTGGTGAAGATGCTGGTTATATTGGAGATGTTAATCAAGGGTTAGAAGGGCTTCAAGAGAAGCATGGCGCTCTAAGAGTTGCAGATACTGGCATTAGAGAAGCGACTATTATCGGACAAGGTATCGGAATGGCTATGCGAGGCTTAAGACCTATTGCTGAGATTCAATATTTAGACTATATTATGTATGCGCTTCAAATCATGAGTGATGATTTAGCTACAGTTCAATACAGAACTAAGGGGCGCCAAAAAGCTCCTTTAATTGTAAGAACGCGTGGTCACAGATTAGAAGGGATTTGGCATTCTGGCTCTCAAATGGGAGGTATTTTAAACTTAATTAGAGGGATACATGTTTTAGTTCCTCGAAATATGACCAAAGCAGCAGGTTTTTATAACACTTTACTAGAAAGTGACGAACCAGCATTAGTCGTTGAGTGCTTAAATGGTTACCGATTAAAAGAAAAGCTTCCAAATAACATTGGAAAATTTAAAACTCCTATTGGTGTTGTAGAAACCATTAGAGAAGGTAGTGATATCACATTAGTATCTTATGGTTCGACTTTGCGTTTGGTTGAAAAAGCAGCAAAAGAGCTTCAAGTGGTTGGTATTGATGCCGAAATTATTGACGTACAATCATTATTACCATTTGATCTTAATCACGACATTGTAAAAAGTATAGCCAAAACGAACCGCGTTATGGTTATTGATGAAGATGTTTCTGGTGGAGCTTCTGCTTATATCTTAAATGAAATTTTAAACACACAAAATGCATTTCAGTATTTAGATAGTGTGCCAAAAACCTTAGCTGCAAAATCACACCGACCGGCTTACGGTACTGATGGCGATTATTTTTCAAAACCATCAACTGAAGATATATTTGAAGCTATCTATGACGTTATGCACGAATTGAGTCCGGCAGATTATCCCAAATTGAGATAGTAAGTCTTATCCTAAAAAAAATAAAGAAGCAGTTAATTATCTTATATAATTAACTGCTTTTAGTTTTACATTGGTTTCATATACCACTACAACGAAAAGTCTTAAATTTATAGCATGAAGATTGAATCTATAGTTACTATAAAAAAAGAACTCAAACACCTTTCTCAAGAGGAGCTTTTAGAGCTGTGTTTACGCTTAGGCAAATTCAAAAAAGAAAATAAGGCGCTACTCACCTATCTATTATTTGAATCTCACGATGAAGATGGTTATATCGTTAGTGTAAAAGCAAGTTTAGACGACCTTTTTAAAGGCATTAATACCGATAGCTATTTCTATATGAAGAAAACGATTAGAAAAATTCTCAGAGAGATTCGTGTCTATAGCCGCTATTCTTTAAAGAAAACGACTGAAGTGGAGCTCCTACTCTATTTCTGTGAACAGATGAACGAACTAAAACCTTCTATTCATAGAAATACCACACTAAGTAATCTTTATGAACGCCAGGTGCTTTCTATTAAGAAAAAAATTAAAGTGTTGCATGAAGATTTACAGTATGATTATAATTTACAATTAGAAGCCTTAGAACACTAGTTATCTTGTTTCTTAGCCTTCTTACTACCTTCATACATTTCGTACTTTACCAAACGCGCTTCAAGTTTAGCATTAAAAACTTTTATTTTTCTTGAAGGTCTTAAACCTACAGATTTTAAAGCTTCCAAATTAGACGTAATTAACCAAGCATCAGTGTTAGGATAACCATGTTTTAAAGTTGAACCAATATTTCCGTAGAATTCTTCAACATTCAAATTTTCTAAACGTTCACCATAAGGAGGATTAAACACCATATGTAATTTTTCATGTCCAGATTTTTGGGTTTTAAAGAAATCTTCATGCTGAATATGTACAAATTCATCTAAATGCGCATTCTTTATATTCTCTTTGGCTTTTACAACTGCCGAAGGGGATTTGTCATATCCCATTATTTTATGATGAAAATCGCGTGTTTTCTTTAATAACGATTCTTCAATTTTTTCAAACAAATCAACATCCCAATCAGTCCAACGCTCAAAAGCAAATTCTTTTCGCATTAAATTTGGAGGAATGTTACATGCAATCATCGCAGCTTCTGCCAACATGGTTCCACTACCACACATCGGATCCATAAAATCGGTTTGTCCGTCCCAGCCACTCATCATAATTAAGCCAGCAGCTAAAACTTCATTTATTGGCGCAATATTCGTTGCTGTTTTGTAACCGCGTCGGTGCAACGATTCTCCAGAAGTATCCAAAGAAATCGTACACCGTTGACGATCTATATGCACATTAATTTTTAAATCCGGAAAACGCAAATCTACATCAGGGCGAGTCCCATCAATATCCCTAAAACGATCTACAATAGCATCCTTTGTCTTTAAAGCGGTGTACTGCGAGTGTGTAAACACACTATTGTGTACCGTTGCATCAACAGCCAAAGACCCCGTCGATTTCAAATACGTTTCCCATTTCATGTTCTTTACATTTTTGTAAAGATCTTCTTCTCTTGTGACTCTAAAAGAATGAATTGGTTTTAGAATTTTTATCGCTGTTCTAAGTCCAAGATTAGCTTTATACATAAAACCTTTATCACCTTCAAAACTAACGTTTCGCACTCCTTTCTCCACTTTCATGGCACCAAGTTGGGTGAGCTCTTTTGCTAAAATATCTTCGAAGCCAAATAAAGTTTTGGCTAACATCTTGTAATTATTGTCCATAAGTTCCGTCAAATAGATTGCAAAAATACGCT
The DNA here is from genome assembly GCF_054366245.1 of Winogradskyella sp. PC D3.3. Lineage (NCBI taxonomy): Bacteria > Pseudomonadati > Bacteroidota > Flavobacteriia > Flavobacteriales > Flavobacteriaceae > Winogradskyella > Winogradskyella sp. PC D3.3. Next base: position 3,600,873 of record NZ_CM135962.1, read on the forward strand.
ATTTTTGCAGTATGTAATCCTAAAAATTCACTTAGGATTCGTCATGACAAAACTTTAGTTTTTAAAGCAGCGTAAATCTTGTTATTTAGATTTGTCGCTTTGCTTATAATGAAATCGAATAATTATTAATTAGATTCTTGCACTCGTAAGAAAAGATATGACTAAACCAACTAAACAATGGTATGCATCGTGGTTTGATACACCTTACTACCATATTTTATACAAAGACAGAGATTATACCGAAGCGCAAACCTTTATGGATAATCTAACCAACTACCTCAATCTTCCTGAACATGGCAAAATTTTAGATTTAGCTTGTGGAAAAGGAAGGCATTCTGTGTATTTAAATTCATTAGGCTATAATGTGACAGGAGCAGATTTATCTGAACAAAGCATAACGTATGCTAAACAATTTGAAAATGAAACGCTAAACTTTAAGGTTCACGATATGAGTCAACCGTATCCTGAGAGATTTGACGCTGTTTTTAATCTCTTTACCAGCTTTGGCTATTTTGAAGATGAAAATTGTAATCTTGAAACCATTAAATCAATTAAATTAGAATTAAATGAATTTGGGTTTGGTGTTATTGATTTTATGAACACCAATTATATCATTGACAATTTAATTGACGAAGACATAAAAACAGTTGAAGGTATTGATTTTCATCAAAAGCGATCTGTAAAAGATGGTTATATTATAAAAGATATTAGTTTTGAAGCTGATGGAAAACACTTTGAATTTCAAGAACGTGTAAAAGCATTTACCCTTCAAGATTTTGAATCATTGTTTGAGAAAGCTGGAGTTTATTTATTAGATGTTTTTGGAGATTATAAATTACATAAATACCATGCTAAAACATCAGAACGCATGATTATGATTTTTAAATAAACGACATGAATAGTTATTTTTTACCGTTACTGGGAGTCGTTATAGGTGTTATTATTGCTTTATTAACTAAAAAACAAAAGTCAATTTACACCAAATTGCTATTATCCTTTAGTGGAGCGTTTTTATTAGCATTAACCCTTTTTGATTTATTACCAGAAGTCTACCATCACATTGATGCTAAACTCACGGGCTTGTATATAATGTGTGGTATTTTGCTACAAATCATTTTAGAATTCTTTTCTAAAGGAGCTGAACATGGCCATGTACATATACATAAAGACGACACTGAATTTCCGTGGCTACTTTTTATCAGTCTATGTATTCATAGTTTTTTAGAAGGTTTTCCTATTCATCAGCATAATGATATGGTTTATGGTATTTTAATTCACAAAATCCCAATCGCCATATTAATCACAGCGTTTTTATTAAAATCGAGCTACAGTAAAACACAGATCATAAGTTTCTTAGTCTTTTTTGCTGCAATGACTCCGTTGGGCACCTTTATTTCAAACCACTCAACTTTTATGGCCACCTACGTTGATGTTATTAATGCCGTTGTTATAGGTATCTTTTTACATATTTCTACAACTATATTATTTGAATCTGGTGAAGGCCATAAGTTTAATTTAAGTAAACTAATCGCTATCTGTTTAGGAATATTAATTGCTTATTTTATATAAATGTTTTCAAAAGAAGAATCAAGATTGTTACGACAAGAATTCTGGATCAGTTTCGGAAAATCATTTCCTAGAAAATGGCTCTTGTACGATACTAAAATAAAAGGGTTTTCGTTCAAGTTTCATTTCGACACCAAGTCTGCTTTAATTGCTTTAGACATTGAAGATGACTTAGAGAATCGCATTAAATACTGGGAAAAGCTAATATCCTTAAAAAGTATTTTACAGAATGATTTTATACCAGAAATAATTTTTGAAGAAGAATACATACTAGACAATGGCAAGGAAATTTCACGGATTTATTTACCATTAGAACAAAAAGTGTCTATCCATAACAAAAATACATGGAGAGAGGTCATGGAGTTTTTTAATAAAAACATGAATTTACTTGAAGCTTTTTTTTATGAGTATAGTGATATTATAAAGAGTTAGTCTATCAATTCAATTTCTTAAAAACTAGACAAAAAACCTTGTTATTCCTCAAAAAATAACAATTTAAAATATTAATATTTTTTGTTTTTTAAGAAAATTTTATCATTACATTATTAAAATTAGAACGGTCTCTTTTTGGTAATTAAAATCTAATAACATAGTTTTGAATCCCGAAATGAAAAAGACTTTCAATAAATACCTATTTCTAATATTTGTTATATTACTAAGCACATTTGCTAGCTTACAAGCTAATGAAGCTTTTAGTAATTCAACAAACACAATCACCACTCATCATCGCAGTATAATCTATAGCTATACTAAGCGATTAAATGATGCCGTTTTCACTCCTCAGCATAAAGATTCCAACGACAGAAAAGGAGTTGAAATTATTGAAAGTAATAAGGTAGAAGACGAAGAAGCTACTACTCAGAAACAGTATTATAAACACTGCCTAGAAACAGCTTTTATTAATGCAATGTTATTTGAACAGTCTTCTAAGCAGCTACAAAAAAACATATATCGTCCACAAAACGCTATTCATGAACCTAGTCTTAGACTTCATGTACAATTCCAAGTTTTTATAATTTGATAACCACTAGAGCAGACAAATAATCTCAAACCGTCTGTTCTTTCTAATTTAAGCATTTAGAGTTTCGACCGAAACTCTAAAAATGTCATGTCCTTTTATCAAGGGCTCTGACCAAATAATTATATCATTTTATAAAATCATTTTACAAGTGAACACCATTAAGAAAATAACAATTTTCACAGGCCTATCTATGTTTATATTTCTGGCTAGTTGTGAAGAACACAAGGAAGAAAAACACGAAGAATCAACATTTCTCGTTACCAACCCTATAAAAAAAGACACCACCATAATTAAGGATTATGTGAGTCAAATCCACTCAATTAGACACATCGAACTAAGAGCTTTAGAAAAAGGGTATTTAAAAAACATCTCTGTAGATGAAGGGCAACACGTAAAGAAAGGCGAACAGTTATTTCAGATAATGCCTAACATTTATCAAGCAGAACTCAATAAGGCTAAAGCCGAATCTAAAGTCGCGCAAATAGAACTCGCAAACACCCAATTACTAGCCAATGGTAATGTAGTATCGCCTAATGAATTGGCCATGGCGAAAGCTAATTTAGAGAAAGCCAATGCCGAAGTCTCTTTAGCACAATCGCATTTAGGTTTTACCAGTATCAAAGCTCCTTTTAATGGAATCATTAACCATTTGGAAGCTAGAGAAGGTAGTCTTTTAGATGAAGGAGAACTACTCACAACACTATCAGATAATAGCCAAATGTGGGTGTATTTTAACGTACCAGAAGCAGAATACCTTGACTATATTACAAGCGATGCTAAAAAGAACAATACAAGTGTTGAACTTCTAATGGCAAACAATAAGCGTTTTAATCAAAAAGGTATTGTTCAGACTATTGAAGGAGAATTTGATAGCGAGACCGGAAATATCGCCTTTAGAGCAACATTCCCTAATCCTGATGGGATTTTAAGACATGGTGAAACAGGAAGTGTTTTAATGACCATCCCTTTTAAAGATGTTGTTATTGTACCACAAAAAGCCACGTTTGAAATCTTAGACAAAACCTATGTTTTTGTTGTTGACAAGAACCATGTTGTACACCAAAGAGAAATCACTATTGGTGCAGAATTACCTCATCTATTTATTGTAGAAAAAGGTGTATCGGAAAATGAAACCATACTACTTGAAGGAATAAAAAAGGTAAGAGATCAAGAAGAGATTCATACAAAGACTGTAGATCCTGTTACGGTATTATCTAATCTCGAACTTTACGCTGAGTAAATCAAACTAATCTACACAAATTATGTTTAAAAAATTTATAAAAAGACCCGTCTTGGCTATTGTCATTTCGGTGATCATTATATTTATAGGTGGCTTAGCTATAAAGCAACTACCAATATCTCAATTTCCGCAAATTGCCCCAACCACAGTCAATATTTTTATTGCGTATCCAGGATCAAGTGCCGATGTATTGGTAAATTCAACATTAATTCCACTAGAAACGGCCATTAATGGTGTTCAAGATATGCGTTATATCGCTTCTGATGCCACAAGTGCAGGTGAAGGCACCTTACGTGTTATTTTTGAACCTGGTACAGACCCCAATGAAGCCGTTGTTAGAGTAAAAACGAGAGTCGATCAAGTGATGCCTTTACTTCCTGAGTTAGTACAACGTGAAGGAGTTATTATTACTCCGGTACAACCCAGTATGTTAATGTACGTTAACCTATCAAGTGAGAACAAAGCTAACGACGAAAAGTTTCTCTACAATTATGCCTACACCAAAATAATCCCTGAAATACAGCGTATTAAAGGTATTGCAAGTGCTAAAATTTTAGGAAGTCGAAAATTCGCCATGCGAGTGTGGTTAAAACCAGATCGCATGCGTGCATATAATATTTCTGCCGAAGAAGTCTTAGAAGCTATGGAAGACCAAAGTATTTTGGCACGACCTGGGCGTTTGGGACGAAGTTCGGGTAAAACAGCCCAATCCCTAGAATATGTATTAACCTACCAAAATCGATACAACGAACCCGAGCAATATGAAAAGATTATTATAAAAGCCAATAAAGAAGGGCAAGTGGTTACCCTTGCTGATATTGCGGATGTGAAATTAGGAAGTGAATTTTTTGATATTTATTCAAATTTAGATGGAAACCCATCAGCTTCTATTGTATTAAAACAAACTTTTGGTAGTAATGGTAGTGATGTTATTGACGCTGTAAAAGAAAAACTAGCAGAGCTTGAAGTCGATTTACCACCTGGAGTCGATTTTCAAATCAGTTATGATGTTTCTAATTTCTTAGATGCTTCTATTGAACAAGTAATACACACCCTAAGAGATGCTTTTATTCTTGTTGCCATTGTAGTATTCTTATTTTTAGGAGATTGGCGTTCAACCTTAATTCCTATTATTGCGGTTCCTGTTTCTTTAATTGGTGCCTTTTTTGTAATGCAACTATTTGGGTTATCCATTAACCTTATTACGCTTTTTGCCTTAGTACTAGCTATTGGTATTGTCGTTGATAACGCCATTGTAGTGGTTGAAGCCGTCCATGTAAAAATGCACGAAGAACATCTCACACCCTACAAAGCGTCGTATGAAGTTTTAGGTGAAATTGGAGGTGCCATTGTAGCCATTACTTTGGTAATGGTTTCTGTATTTATCCCTATTTCGTTTATGACTGGTCCTGTTGGGGTGTTCTACCGCCAATTTTCAATTACCATGGCTGGCTCAATCGTTATTTCTGCCATTGTTGCCCTAACTTTAACGCCGGTACTTTGTGCAATGCTACTCAAAAATAATCATGGCAAGAAACGCAAATCACCATTAGATAAATTTATTGATTGGTTTAACGGTGGTTTTGAAAAACTAACAGGAAGCTATGTTAAGATTTTAAATAAAATAGTAGCACGACGTTTTATAACCTTTGGACTATTAGCTGCTTTCTGTGCCGGAATTTTCTTTACAAATAAAGTGTTGCCTGCAGGGTTTATTCCTAATGAAGACCAAGGCATGATTTATGCCATAATTCAAACACCTCCAGGTGCCACTTTAGAGCGTACCAATGAAGTTGCTAAAAAACTTCAAAAAATAAGTGAAGACACAGAAGGCGTAGAATCCGTAACCTCTTTAGCAGGTTATGAAATTATGACCGAAGGGCGTGGATATAACGCAGGAACCTGTTTAATTAACCTAAAACCTTGGGGAGAACGTGAGCACTCCGTTCACGAAATCATGGAAGAACTGGAAGAAAAAACGAAAGACCTAGGTGCCGTCATAGAATACTTTGAACCACCTGCTGTACCTGGCTTTGGATCTTCTGGTGGATTTGCGATGCGTTTATTAGATAAAACAAACTCTACAGATTATCATCACTTTGAAAGTGTAAATAATGATTTTATGAAAGCCTTATCTGAACGCGAAGAGCTAACTGGATTATTTACATTCTATTCTGCAAATTACCCACAATATGAGTTAAAAATAAATAACAAAATTGCCATGCAAAAAGGGGTTACCATTGGTACAGCTATGGAAAACCTCAACATTTTAATTGGTAGTACTTATGAGCAAGGGTTTATTCGCTTTGGTCGCTTCTTTAAAGTGTACACGCAAGCAGCACCAGAATACAGACGTTTACCTACAGATCTTGAAAAATTATTTGTAAAAAATGAAGAAGGTGAAATGGTTCCTTATTCTGCTTTTATGAGTATTGAAAAGAAGCTTGGCCCTAATGAGATTACGCGTTACAATCTTTACAATTCGGCATCTATTAGAGGCTTGCCTGCTCCTGGTTTCACAAGTGATGACGCTATTAAAGCTATAAAAGAAGTTGCTGCCACACAATTACCAAGAGGTTATGACATTGCTTGGGAAGGTTTAAGTTTTGACGAAGCCCAAAGAGGTAATGAATCTATTTACATTTTTATAGTTGTACTCATATTCGTCTACTTTGTATTAGCAGCACAATATGAAAGCTTCCTTTTACCTTTTGCTGTTATTTTATCCTTGCCAGTCGGTGTATTTGGCTCGTTTATTTTACTTAAAGCCATGGGATTAGCCAATGATGTTTACGCTCAAATTGGAGTCATTATGCTCGTTGGATTACTCGGTAAAAATGCCGTATTAATCGTAGAGTTTGCCGTCCAAAAACGCAGGCAAGGTGCTTCAATTTTAGATGCCGCTATAGAAGGATCTAGAGCACGTTTTAGACCTATCTTAATGACGTCCTTTGCCTTTATTGCTGGATTAATACCATTAGTTATGGCTTCTGGAGCTGGAGCGATTGGTAATAGAACCATTGGTGGCTCTGCCTTAGGAGGCATGCTTATTGGTACACTTGGTGGAGTTTTAATTATCCCAGGCCTGTATTACATTTTTGCAAAAATAGCTGATGGCAAAAGTCTAATTAAAGACGAAGCTAGTGAGCCTATTTCAGAAGAAATGATGCGCGTTAGTGAAACCAAAAATCAAAGTGCAACCAATGCTGAAAAAATTAGCAAACTCACAAAACTATTGAAAAAACTTCGTAAAAATAAAAACGATGAATAAGATAAAATCGATTAGAAAATTACAGCTCATTGGTGTGCTCACCTTACTATTACTTTGTTCTTGTGTGCCTACACAAAAGGCTGTAAGAGAAGCCAACCTAACAGTACCAAAGCACTATCAAGATAAAATCACAGATTCAACAAATAGTGCGACAATACAATGGAAAACATTCTTTTCAGATCCAAAGTTAGTTGCACTAATTGACACCGCACTAGCCAATAACCAGGAGCTTAATATTATGCTACAGCACATTGCTATGGCTAATAATGAGGTAAAAGTTAGAAAAGGGGAATATTTACCTTTTGTAAATGTTTATGCAGGTGCAGAAGTTGAAAAAGTTGGTGAATACACTAGAAACGGAGCTGTAGAACAGCATCTAGATGTTCGTGAAAATGAAGAATTCCCAGAACCTTTAACCGATTTTTCCGTTGGTTTGGATGTTTCATGGGAACTCGATGTATGGAAAAAACTACGCAATGGGAAAAAAGCGGCTGTTTTAGAATATCTAAGTACTGTTGAAGGGAAGAATTTTATGGTCACTACTATTGTTTCTGAAATTGCCAATTCCTATTACGAACTTTTAGCTTTAGACAATCAATTAAACATAATTGAACAGAATTTAGAGCTTCAAAAAAATGCTTTAGAAATGGTAAAACTGCAAAAGCAAGCTGCGAGAGCTACGCAATTAGCAGTGAGACGTTTTGAAGCAGAAGTCTTTAAAAATCAAAGTAATAAATTTGAAATTCGTCAAAAAATTGTAGAAACCGAAAATAAGATTAATTTTCTTTTAGGCCGTTATCCTCAAAAAATTGATAGAGATGCCGCCGACTTTATTAATCGTCCAATAGATGGTATTAAAGCAGGTATCCCTGCGCAATTGTTAGCCAATAGACCTGATATTAAACAAGCAGAATATGAATTAGAGGCTTCAAAATTGAATGTAAAAATCGCCAAGGCTAACTTCTACCCTTCTATTGGTATTAAAGCAGGTATAGGCTTACAAGCCTTTAAAACAAAGTACCTCACTAGTACACCTGAATCGCTTTTATACTCTTTAGTTGGAGATGTGGTAAGTCCTTTAATCAACAGAAATGCGATTAAAGCAGAATATAGTAATGCTAACAGCAGACAACTACAAGCCGTTTTCGAGTATGAAAAAGCGATTTTAAACGGTTATATTGAAGTCGCTAATACGCTTTCTAATATCAATAATTTAAAGGAGAACTATGAATTAAAAGAAAAGCAAGTACAGGCTATGACAGAAGCTATTGACCTTTCTATTCAACTCTTCAAATCTGCTAGAGCAGAATACACAGAAGTGTTATTAACACAAAGAGAGGCCTTAGATTCTAAAATTGAAATTATAGAAACGAAAAGAGACCAATTCTTGGCCAATGTAAAAATTTATCAAGCCTTAGGTGGTGGTTGGAATTAGTTGAAACCTGCCCCAAGTCTGAAAGCCATTTTACAATACTGTAGAATGGCTTTCTTTTTTTAATGATATTCTATTCATTTTAATTATAAATCAACTTTCTAATATGAAATGATAGCTCATTTGAATAGTTATTTTGAGTCTAAAAAAATAAAATCATTTCAACAGAACTTCAAATATCAAATAGAACAACAAATTAGATCTTTTAGAGCTTACAACCTATGTCGTATAAACCAATTCAAAAATCAATCTACGATGTCTTCTTTCTTATACAGACTAGGTAAACTAATTTTAAAACGTACAGCGATTAAACGTACTGTAATAACAACTAAACCAGCAATAACATATAGAATATTTTTATCTTCAAAAAAACGTAATAACAAAAAATAAGTCAATCCACCTAATATACACGCCGTTGCATAGATTTCTTTTCTAAAAACAACAGGGATTTCATTACACAAAATATCTCTCAGCACCCCTCCAAAACAGGCCGTCATTGTACCTAAAGCTATACAGATTAAAGGATGTAAACCTGCAATTATACCTGTTTCCACACCAACCACAGTATACAAAGCAATCCCAATGGTATCAAATAAAAACAATGATTTCCTTAGATAATTAATGCGTTTTTTAAACACTACTGCAAAGGTCGCAGAACCAATAATTACGTAAACAAAAGTCATATTTTTCATCCAAGAAACGGGCTCAATACCAATCATAACATCGCGTAAAGTACCACCTCCAACAGCAGTAACAAAAGCAATAATAAGAACACCAAAGGGATCCATACGCTTGTTCATAGCTACTAATGCACCCGATATGGCAAAAGCGATAGTTCCTAATATATCTGCAAATTGAAAAAACATGTTGTAATGGTATTTATATTTTTATCAGTCGTGCGAAGGTAGGAATCTAATTTAAATTGAAAAATGGTTCTCTGAAATACTTCGACTGCAATCAGCATAAGCGATTCACACAATTTTCATGAAAAATGAAAATTGGTTCTCTCTTACATATTTTGAGTATAATAATTATAATCTTTGATAACTGTAGCTACAAAATCTACAGGTTTTTCTGTTGTGTCTATTGCCATTATCTTTAATAAGCGATGATGTAAGTTCAAAATAATATTATGATTTCCTTTTCTAATGGCCTCATCATACAAATTTTTCACGGTTTGCATGTCTTTATCATTTAACATGGTAACCTGACTATATTTAGGCACATAATCTGCAGGAATATCTTTAATAAGTGTATCTTCAATAGTGAGGTGTTCTTTTTCACTAATAACCGTTGTACCTGCGGCAATGTCTCCTAAACGTTGTCCATTTCCTTTAATTAAAATTGTAAAGGCGGCAACACCTCCTGAGGTAAAAGCCACATCAACAATCCTTAAAATCCACCGTACAAAATAATTAGAAAAACTAGGTTTTGAACCATCTAGTTTTACAACTCTAGTTTTCATAAGCATTTTTCCAATGGTTCTACCATCCATAAACGTTTCGAGTAAAACATAATATAAAAATGCAGGTAAAGAGACCAATAAGTAAATAGCCCATGCATCTCCCATATCCAAATTTAAGGTAGTTAGTAGAAGTATAACACAAATAGTATACAAAAGAATAATGGCACTATCTATAAGGTATCCAAACATTCTATCACCAATACTGGCAACATTTTGATTAATCCCCACATTTTGGGCTGTTTCTATTTGAAATTCATCCATATTTTCTTTTCTTTGGAAGTCTAAAAGGGATTATAATGCGCGAAGCGGCTTTTGTAAAGCAAAATAAAGATAAATGGTTAGAATTTGAAAACATTCTATCAAATAAAACGCAAATAGATCCCGATTTACTTTCTGACCTCTATATTGAAGTCACGGACCACTTAAGCTATGCGAAAACATTTTATGCTCATAGCAATACGGAGCGCTACCTTAATCAATTAGCGTCAAAAGCACATCAACGCATTTATAAAACTAGAAAAGAAGCTAAAAACAGACTCCTTTCTTTTTTTAAAACAGAATTTCCAACCTTATTTTACCAACACCATCGTGAGCTTCTTGTTGCATTTTTAACATTTACGCTTTTTGTAATGGTTGGTGCATTCTCAGCTGCGAGCGAAGATGATTTTGTTAGATCTTTTCTTGGTGATGGTTATGTTAACATGACCATCGATAATATAGAAAAAGGGGATCCAATGGCTGTTTATAAACAACAAGGAGAATTTCATATGTTTCTTGGCATTACACTCAACAATATAAAAGTGGCACTATTTGCCTTTGGTTATGGCATCTTATTAGGAATTGGCACATTATATATTATGATGCAAAATGGCATTATGTTAGGTAGTTTTCAATATTTCTTCTACGAACAAGGCCTACTATGGGAATCAGCGCGTACCATTTGGATTCACGGGACTATTGAAATATCTGTTATTATTATTGCTGGTTGTGCAGGACTTGTTATGGGTAATGGCATGCTGTTTACAGGAACATTACCAAGACTAGAAGCTTTTAAACGTGGAGTTATTAACGGCTTAAAAATTTTAATGAGCACCATACCCTTTTTTATTATAGCAGGCTTTTTAGAAGGCTTTGTGACTAGACATACAGAAATGCCAGATTGGCTCGCCATTATAATTATTGCGAGTTCTTTAGCATTAATTCTATTTTACTACGTAATTTACCCAATTCAATTAAACCGAAAATTAAAACAACATACGGTATTAAAAAATACCATAGAACTAAATATTAACCCAACTAATTAAACATGAATAGATCTTATATTGAATTTAGAAAACAACGTGATTTTAGTAGTATTTTAAGCGATACATTTGGCTTCATCAGAAATGAGTTTAAGCCATTTATAAGAACCCTATTTAATATTGCAGGCCCTGCTATTATTGTGTTTATGTTATCACTTGCAGCCTATAATTATGTGGCTGGTGATTTATTAAATTTTACAAGATTTAATGAGCCTAGTTTAAACTCATCTAATGTCTTTGTCACCATTATTGTTGTAATTGTTTACTTTATTTCTGCCATTGCAGCTTATATTCTTACAGCATCAACAACACTGTTTTATATTAAATCGTATGTAGACCATAAGGGTAGCATTGATCCTTCTGAAATAAAAAGTAATGTCCTTAAATCCTTTTGGTCGTTTTTTGGACTTAGTTTTTTAAAAGGAATCACATTGGTTATCGCTATGGCACTTTGCTTCTTGCCTGTGCTTTATGCCATGATTCCTATGGCTATTGTATTTAGTGTGTATGTTTTTGAACCTAAACGCTCAACTTCAGATGCCTTTAGTCAGAGTTTTACATTAGCAAATGCTGATTTCTGGACGGCCTTTGGTGTCTTTATCGTTTTAGGAATCATTTATTACATTCTTCTTATGGTAATATCAATTCCATCTGTTATCTATGCTTTAGTAAGTACAGGTATTTTTTCTGGAGAAATTGATCCGGCTAATCTAAATAGTTTTTCTGCAGATCCTGTCGTCATAATACTCAATGTATTCAACACGTTCTTTCAATTTTTATTAAATATCATTTTAATGGTTGCTGGAGCGGTTATTTACTTTCATTTACACGAAAAAGTAAACTTTACAGGAACGTATAATCGTATTAGTGAAATAGGAAAATCAGAAGACTAAATGTTAGTATATAGATTGCTCCTTCTTTGTTTTTGTTTTGGGCAACTTTCTGTTGCGCAACAAAGTGAGCAATCCATAAAGTTTGATGATACCACACTAGAAAGACAACAAATTACAGAAGAGGATTTAGAAACCTACAAAGCGGACGATGATTTTAACTATATAGAAGTTCAACCTGAAGAGAATATTTTAGAAAAGATTTATAATTGGTTTCAAAATATTCTTAGAAAGTTTTGGGAAGCCATATTTGGTGTTGGTACAGCCTCTGGCTTTCTATATTTTGTTTTTACCATTCTGCCCTATTTATTATTAGGTTTCTTATTGTTCTTATTAATTCGGTTTTTCTTAAAAGTAAATTCGAATAACCTCATTGCTAAAAGCAGAAAACAAGGTTCTATTTTATTTACAGAAGAAGAACAAATTATAAAGAATGAAGATATTCCGGCTTTAATCCATGAAGCTGTCAATCAAAAAAATTACAGATTAGCCATTCGTTATTATTATTTATTGTCTTTAAAACACCTCACAGAAAGTGAACGTATTTTGTGGCAACCTCAAAAAACAAATGAAGATTATATTAATGAAATTAATAAAGACCTTTTAAAAGCAGATTTTAAAAATATCACTAGGATTTATGATTACGTGTGGTATGGAGAGTTTAATATTGATGCCATTAAGTTTGAAACTTTAAAACGTCCTTTTGAACATTTAAATAATACCATTGCAAAACGTTGAATAAAAAAGGAAAAATATACATCATACTTGTAGCCTTAACCATTTTAGCTATTGTTGTTCTTGAAATGAACAAACCAAAGCCTATTAATTGGTTTCCTTCGTATGCCACACATCATAAAATCCCATTTGGCACTTACGTGTTTAACGACCAATTAAAACGGGTTTCAGATTCAGTTTTAATTATTGATCGCCCACCTTTTGAATATTTAAAAAACAATGACATCAACGGTACTTATCTATTCTACAATGGTGGTATTCAATTTGGTAAAGAAGAACTGAATAGTCTTTTAGATTGGGTTTCAAATGGCAACACACTTATTGTTGCTGCTGTAGATTTTGAAGAAAGATTACTAGACACTTTAAATCTTAACACAAGGTCTGTTAATACGTTTGATAATTTCAATAACGAATACCAAGTTAAACTCGTAAATCCAGCAATAGCCAATACACAAACGTATAAATATGATCGCTCTACAACCTTCTTTCATTTTAATAAAATTGATACCTTAAAAACATCAGTCATTGGTCTTATTGATACGTATAGAGGCCAAAATAAGCCTATGGAGGACACTCTAATTAGCAGTATTAAACAACCCTTTGGAGATGGTGAAATCATACTTAGTACATTTCCTCAAGCATTTACAAACTACTTTATTCTACAGTCCCCTAATCAAGATTACACCGCTGGATTATTATCATACATAGACACTTCTAAACCTGTATACGTGGATACCTATTACAAAACAGGAAAGACATTTTACACCTCACCTATGTATTTATTTTTAAATACGAAATCCTTAAAATGGGCCTATTATTTAATGCTTATTGGTGCTTTAATCTATATTATTTTTGAAGGTAAACGAAAACAACGGGCGATACCCATTGTAAGACCATTAAAAAATCAGACTGTAGATTTCACAAGAACTATCGCTAATATGTATTACGAAAGTGGAAAACATAAAGAGATCTCGCACCATAAAGTGCAACTTTTTTTAGAGTATATTAGAAACACTTTACACCTTTCCACTGCAGAAATAAACGCCAGTTTTATAAACAACTTAGCGGCACGAAGTAATAACACGGTTGATGACACGAAGGCTTTATTTCAACTTATTGAAAATTTGAATCAAAAAAATGACATTAGCCATACCGAATTAGAAAGGTTAAACACCTTAATAGAACAATTTAAATCCCATAATCAATGGAAGAAAACGAAACAGTAAACAACGACTTAAATTTTGATAATCGCATTCAATTAGAAGACTTAAAAAATGCCGTAGAAAGCATTAAAAGCGAATTGCGAAAAGTCATTATCGGACAAGATCATTTTGTGGAATTACTTATCGTAGCGTTATTGGCAGATGGACACGTTTTAATTGAAGGAGTTCCAGGAATTGCGAAAACAGTGACCGCAAAACTCTTTGCCAAAGTTTTAAAAACTGAATTTAGTAGAATTCAATTTACTCCAGATTTAATGCCAAGTGATGTTTTAGGAACGTCTATTCTAAATATGAAGGAGTCAGAATTTGAATTTAAAAAAGGACCAGTTTTCTCAAATATTGTTCTAATAGACGAAATCAATAGAGCACCTGCAAAAACACAAGCGGCTTTATTTGAAACCATGGAGGAGCGTCAAGCTACTATCGACGGTACAACGTATAAGTTTGATAATCCTTTTATGGTTTTAGCCACGCAAAATCCGATAGAACAAGAAGGAACTTATGCTCTACCTGAAGCCCAATTAGATCGTTTTTTATTCAAAATTAAAGTAGATTATCCGTCTTTAGAAGATGAAATTAAAATCATTGCCTCGCATCATGAACGTAAGGGTGAAAAACCACAAACACGGATTAATCCTATTTTAGATGTAGCCTCATTAGAAGATTACAAAAACAAAACACAGTCTGTTCTCGTTGAAGAAAAGATTATAAAATATATCGCAGAAGTGGTTTCAAAAACTAGAAATCATCCGCATTTATATCTTGGTGGTTCGCCAAGAGCATCTATTGCTATTTTAAATACGGCCAAGGCATTTGCTGCCATAAATGGTCGTGATTTTGTGATTCCGGAAGATGTTAAAAAAGCATTAAACCCCGTATTAAATCATCGTATTATTTTAACACCAGAACGCGAAATGGAAGGCATGACTACCGAAAATGTCATTGAAATGATTGTACAGTCGGTTGAAGTGCCGAGATAGTGAATAGTGAATAGTGAATAGTGAATAGTGAATAGTGAATAGTGAATAGTGAATAGTGAATAGTGAATAGTGAATAGTGAATAGTGAATAGTGAAAAACTAAAAATTAAGAGTTATGCAAGCATCTGTTTTACGCAATAAAAGTTACGCCTTTGCATTAAACATAGTGGAGCTCTATAAATCTTTAACTTCTAAAAAAAGAGAATTTATATTATTGAAACAGTTAATGAGAAGTGGAACTTCAATAGGTGCTAACCTTAGAGAAGCTGAATTTGCACAATCTAGTAAGGATTTCATTCATAAAATGAGTATCGCCTTAAAAGAGGCAAATGAAACTGATTACTGGCTATCGATTCTTAAAGACTCAAACTATATATCAGTTCAATCATTTGAAACACTTTACAATGCGAATCAAGAATTAATAAGAATGTAAGTATCCACAATTAAAACCATGAAGAACAAAGCTTAAATAGATTAACTGTTTTACACTTTTAACTTTTAACTATTAGTTTTTAACTAATTATGAATTTTTTAAAATCATTATACATTCACAAGCAGTTGTACATTTATTTGGCAATAGCTTCTGTATGCTTTCTTTTGTCGTATTGGATACCTACGTTATATGCTGTGGCTTGGATAGTAACTATTGTTATAGCTGTGCTTTTATTCGTCGATATATTACTGCTTTATCAACAAAAAAACGCCATACAGGCCAGGCGAATTTTACCAGACAAGTTTTCAAATAGCGATAACAACCCAGTACCAATTACAATCACCAATAACTATGCTTTTAAAACGTATATCGATGTTATAGATGAATTGCCTGTGCAATTTCAAAAACGCGATTTCCTTTATCAAACGAGTCTAAATCCCAATCAAAATCACGACTTCGATTACTTAGTAAGACCAGTAGACCGTGGTGAATATTACTTTGGTCATCTTAATGTATTTGTGTCTTCGGTTCTAAAAATTATAAAACGCAAGTATAAATTTCAAGACCAGCAAATGGTAATGGTTTACCCTTCCATTATTCAAATGCAGAAATACGATTTTCTAGCCATTAGTAATTCACTGACAGAATTTGGTTTAAAAAAGATAAGACGCATTGGTAATACTTCTGAATTTGAGCAAATTAAAGATTATATCGCTGGTGATGATTTTAGAACTGTAAACTGGAAAGCCACAGCAAAACGTGGACAGTTGATGGTAAATCAATATCAAGATGAAAAATCACAGCCTATCTATTCGATTATTGATACTGGCAGAATAATGAAAATGCCATTCAACGGTTTAAAATTATTAGATTATGCTATAAATTCTACTTTAGCATTTAGCAATGTTGCTTTAAAAAAACATGATAAAGTTGGCATGATTTCTTTTTCAAAAAAAATTGAAACCTTCCTACCTGCTATTCAAAAACTCACCTATCTTAACCGTATTCTCGAAGCCTTATACAATGTAGACACCCAATTTAATGATAGTGATTTTGGTTTACTCTACGCGCAATTAAAACGAAAAGTAACACACCGGAGCTTACTTTTATTATATACTAATTTTGAACACATTAGTGCTTTAAAACGTCAGATGCCCTATTTACAAGCCATTTCTAAAAAGCATATGCTTGTTGTTGTTTTGTTCGAAAACACAGAATTAGATACCATCTTAAATGAAAATGCAGAAGATTTACAATCTATCTATCATAAAACCATAGCAGAAAAATTTGCTTTCGAAAAACGTTTAATGGTAAAGGAACTTCAAAAACACGGTATTCAATCTATTTTAACAGCTCCAGAGCACTTAACGATTAATACAATTAATAAGTATTTAGAAATTAAAGCCAGAGGATTATTATAGTGAATAGTGAATAGTGAATAGTGAATAGTGAATAGTGAGTAGTGAGTAGTGAGTAGTGAGTAGTGAGTAGTGAGTAGTGAGTAGTGAGTAGTGAGTAGTGAAAAATTAAATTTAATATTATAAACTATATTTTTTTTATCTAATCGCCTAACTCGTATCTCTTAACTCTTAACTCTTAACTTAATACAACTCATCACATTAAAACTACACTTCAGTAATTACGATTATTTAATAATGGCGTTTTGTTAGATATTTGAATCATCAACAAAAAAGAACAGTAGTTCACACTAACCATTAAAAACAAATAATCATGAAAAATTTAATTTTAACCGTCGCGCTAGTTTTAACTTCTGTAATAGGCTTCTCACAAGAAGAGAACAAAGGGATTATAATCACAGTAACCATAGATAATGTAAAAAACGATAACGGAAAAGTCTTAACCTCTTTACACAATTCAGAAACTTTTATGAAAGGGAAAGGTCTTCAGAATGCAGCAACAGAAATAAAAGATGGAAAAGTAACAATTATCTTTAAAAACGTTCTACCTGGAGAGTATGCCATAATGACAATGCACGATGCAAATGACAATAAACGTATGGACTTCCAAGACAACGGAATGCCATTAGAATCTTACGGCATCTCTAATAACGTAATGTCATTTGGACCACCGAATTATGATGAAGCTAAATTTAAAGTTGACGATAAAGATTTAGAATTGAGTATTCGTTTCTAAAATAAAATGCACATTAACCTAAACAAAAAAAGACTGCCAATCAGCAGTCTTCTTTTTATTAAAATATAGGTTAGAAATTAAACGGTTTCACCCAACCATGCTTTCATCATCCAAACCGTTTTTTCTTGTTCGGTAATAAAATCACTCATCATAGAATTGGTTCCTTCATCATTAGCATCACCTGCTGCTTCTAAAATAGATCGCTCCATTTTTAATAATTCTGAAAGTGAATCTACAATTAATTGCACTGCTTTTTCATCCTTAGAAATATTTTTACCAACAGGTACTTTTGCGGCTTTTGTATAATCTTCAAAAGTGTGAAGTGGTGTTTCACCTAAGGTTAAAATACGTTCTGCTATTTCATCTACTTTTAAGTTCGCATCTGTGTATAATTCTTCAAACTTCACATGAAGATTAAAAAAGGCATGTCCTTTTATATTCCAATGGATACCTCTTAAATTTTGGTAATACAATTGAAAATTCGCTAATAATTGATTTAAATCATCTGCTAATCCTTTTGTTTTTACGGTATCTAAACCGATGCTATTTAGTTTCATAATTGTTGTTTTTTGTATATTCAAATTTACGACACAATTAGACTTTTTTAGCATAGTTTTTATGAATAGTTTTTATACTTTTATAGCCTAAATTAATAGTTATGACAATTACACAACTAAAATACGCTTTAGCTATAGCAGAACATAAAAATTTTACTAAAGCAGCTGAAAAATGCTTTGTAACACAACCGACTTTAAGTACACAAATTCAGAAATTAGAAGATGAACTAGATGTTATCATCTTTGATAGAAGTAAAAAACCAATTGAATTAACAGACGTTGGACGAAAAATTGTCTATCAAGCCCGAAATATAGTCAATGAAGCCGATCGTATTCAAGACATAGTCGATCAACAAAAAGGATTCATAGGAGGTGAGTTTCGATTAGGAATTATTCCAACCGTAATGCCTACACTTCTTCCGATGTTTTTAAAGAGTTTTATTAAAAAATATCCTAAAGTCAAATTAAAGATAGAAGAGTTAACCACAGAGGAAATTTTAACACGACTAAGCGACGGCCATTTAGATGCCGCTATTGCTGCCACTCCTTTAGAAAGTGACAATATAAAAGAACGTGTGCTATATTATGAACCATTTGTAGCTTACATCCCTGAAAACCATAGACTAAAAGACAAAAAAATTATTGAAGTTTCTGATTTAGGCATAAATGATATGTTGCTTTTAGAAGATGGACATTGTTTTAGAGATGGAGTTATAAATCTTTGTAAAACGTTTAAGGATCAAATAGATGAAAATTTCCAACTAGAAAGTGGTAGTATTGAAACACTTATAAAACTATCTAATGAAGGTATGGGTATGACATTACTGCCATATTTACACACCTTAGATATTAAAGACAAATTAAGTCCTAATTTAAGATATTTTAAAGAACCATCACCAGCTCGTGAAGTGAGTATTATTTACCATAAAAGCGAATTAAAAATGCAAATTATAGATGCTATGCATACCGTGATATCTGGGATTATTCGTGGTGCTATAGCATTTCAGAATGTTGAAATTATTAGTCCAAAAGCCAAATAAACACAACACGGATATAGTAATTTCACAACGTGATTAATTACAAAACAAGCGTCCTGATCATTCTCAGGACGCTTGTTTTATATTATGCTTTTAAATAAATTAAGCATTGATTTAAATCTGGGTTTTGATTGATAAGGGACTGAATAAATATTCTTAATTCTTCAAGTTCGTGAGGCAGTAAACGTCTTACTGCTTTTTGCACTTCCTTACAGAATAATGTCGCATCAAAACTCACTTTGCTGAGTACAGTTTTAGTGTACTCGTACATTGCTCGCGCCATAGGTGATTTTAAGTTTTTAGGTTAACAAAAAGTAGTTTTTTATCTATACGCTAATGTTTTAATTCTGACTTAAAGATAGCAAATTTTAATAATGAAATTCACTTTCAAGAAAAGTTTAACAGCTTGTTATGTTAAAAGTTTGAAATTACGCGATAAAGGCTTCACAATCTAAAGAATAATTCCGATATCGCAATAACCTAAATATCATGACATTATAAAAATCAAACTCTTAAAACCGATTATCACCATCTAATAAATCGCCTAAGCCTCCAAGAATACTACCTTCCCCTTTAGATTTTCCTCCTCTAGGAACAGAGGCTAACACTCTGCCTGCAAGTCGACTAAACGGTAACGATTGTATATAAACTTTTCCTGGGCCTTGTAACTTAGCAAAGAATAAACCTTCCCCTCCAAAAATGGAATTTTTAATCCCTCCAATAAATTCTATATCATAATCTATACCTTGTGTAAATCCTATAATACAACCTGTATCTACTCTTAAGGTTTCCCCTGCCGCTAGGGTTTTAACGGCTGTGGTTCCTCCTGCATGCACAAATGCCATACCATCACCTTCTAACTTCTGCATAATAAAGCCTTCGCCTCCAAAAAGACCTCGACCTAATTTTTTAGAAAACTCAATACCAACACTCACGCCTTTTGCGGCGCAAAGAAAGGCATCCTTTTGACATATAAACTTCCCTCCATATTCTGTTAAGTCTATTGGAATAATTTTTCCTGGATACGGAGATGCAAAAGACACGTTACGCTTTCCTGTTAAATCGTTATAAAAAGCCGTCATAAATAAACTTTCACCTGTAAGAATTCGTTTTCCGGCACCTAATATTTTACCTAAAAAACTAGAATCGTTTTGAGAACCGTCTCCAAAAATAGTATCCATTTTAATACCATCGTCCATCATCATAAAACTTCCCGATTCTGCAATAACACCTTCTTGTGGATCTAATTCTATTTCTACATATTGCATTTCTTCTCCGTAAATACGATAGTCAATTTCGTGTGCTGTCATAATTTTGTGTTTTGATTTTTTAAGATTGATTCTTTTATAAGTTGTTCAAAATCTAATAATGTTACAGTAAATTTATAGGACCATTATAACAATAGTCACGCGGTGTTAACTATATGATTAGGATTTAACTTTTATTGTCCACTCAAAATTAAAGCTAGAGACTTCTACTCCATCGGCATTGACTCCATTAGAGTGTAACCAAACCGTTTGGCCTTCTCCTGTTTCAATAGCTTTATTTATAGCGTCGTCTATTTTATGCCCTTCATTACAAGTAAATGTAATCCTACCTGTAGCCTTCTTTGTAAATGAAGCATTGTTGGAAGCCACTAACATCGATATCTTTTTACCACTTCCTTTAATTTTTTTCATGACTAATGCTCCGGTTGTTAATTCGGCTGCCATGCCTTGTACAGCCCAAAACATAGAATTAAATGGATTTTGATTTACCCAACGGTGTTTTACAGTAACAACACAAGAGTTATCATTTAATGCTTTAGTTCTTACACCTGTAAAAAAGGCCGCAGGTAGCTTAAACATTAAAAAATTATTCAGTTTAGAGGGTGTAATTTTCATAAATACAGATCTATTTTACCACTAAAATAAGCGAAAATATTAAGCCTAACTAATGTTAAAGAAATGTTAATATTCAGTACTATGCGTAACATAATACCTTTTTAAAGACATATATTTGTATAAGCAACTATTATACACTTCATAAAATGATAAATAACCACCATAAAAACTTAGCGACATTTATACATTTGTCAACGTTTTCACGATTTGTAATTCCTTTTGGAAATTTTATTGGTCCTATAGTCTTATGGGCAGCGAATAAAAACAAATCAGAATTTATAGATCAACACGGTAAGCAGGCTATTAATTTTCAGATTAGTGTTTTACTCTATGCTGTTATTATAGGTACGCTCAGTGTTCCGTTTTTTATATTCAAAATATTTAGAGGTATGGATATATTAGATTTCCATGGCTTTAATAATTTTCATATTAATATAGGAGAGCCTTCTCCTCTACTTTATATCGGAGGTGGTTTAGGAGCCTTAGCAATTGTTGCTTTTATAATCGAATTAGCTCTTATTGTTAAAGCCAGTTTATCAGCAAGAGATGGAAACGCATTTAAATATCCATTAACCATCAACTTTTTAAAGTAAATCAAAAGTATTCATCAATAATCAAATCAATCAAAAAATGAACAGTTTAATCGAATTTAAGAATTACATCCTATGACACGAGCGCAAACAAAACCATCTTATAATAAATTAAGTTTCTTGCGCGAACTGCATGTGACTTTAATAAAAAATAGAAAACACACATGAAAATAGAAAACACAAAAGCACAAATGCGAAAAGGTGTACTAGAATATTGCATTCTATCCGTTTTAAAAGACGAAGATGCTTATGTTGCAGAGATTCTAGGCACACTAAAAGACGCAAAAATGCTCGTTGTAGAAGGAACGATATACCCACTCTTAACACGACTAAAGAATGCAGGATTACTCAATTACCGATGGGAAGAATCGACATCTGGACCTCCAAGAAAATATTACGGACTTACAGAGACAGGACAACTATTTTTAACAGAACTAAATACTACTTGGAACGAATTACAAAACGCAGTTAACCTAGTAACCAACACAAAAACACCAAAGAAATGAATAAAACAGTCAATATAAATTTAGCCGGTATATTCTTCCATATAGACGAAGATGCCTACCTCAAATTATCACGCTATCTTGAGGCTATAAAACGTTCATTTACTGATTCTCAAGGCCGCTCAGAAATCATCGCAGATATTGAAGCTAGAATTGCTGAATTATTTTCAGAACGTATTCAAAACGAAAAACAAGTTGTTGGTGTAAAGTTAGTAGACGAGGTTATTACCATTATGGGACAACCTGAAGACTACTTAGTAGATGACGAAATTTTTGAAGATGAACCAAAACAGCAATACAGGCAAAAATCGGGTTCAACACGACGATTGTTTAGAGATACAGATAACTCGTATGTTGGAGGTGTTTCGGCAGGTTTAGGGCACTATTTTGGAATTGATGCTTTATGGATTCGTCTGCTTTGGGTTATTTTAATATTTGGGGCTGGTACAGGATTTTTACTTTATATTTTACTTTGGGCTTTAATACCTGAAGCCAAAACTACTGCTGAAAAACTCACCATGACTGGTGATGCTGTAAACATCAGTAACATCGAAAAAAAAATTAAAGACAGTATTGATACAGTATCCGAAAACTTAAAAAATGTAGATTTAAAAAAACATGGAGATAAACTAAAAGAAGGTTTTGATCATGTTTCTGATAATATATCTGAAACTGTAAAAAGTGTCGATTTTCAAAAGCAAGGCAATAAGCTAAAATCAAGTTCTCAATCCTTTTTTGAAACCATTGGTTCTATCATTATGTTTTTCTTAAAAGTAATTGCAAAATTCATCGGTATTATTTTAATTATCGTTGGTATTAGTGTCATAATAGGACTCATAATTGCCTTTTTTACGGTTGGAATTACAGACGCCATTCATTTTCCTGGCATGGACTTTATCGAAGCTTCAAATGCTGCAAATATTCCAATATGGCTTATGTCTATGTTGTTGTTTTTCGCTATCGGCATACCTTTCTTCTTTGTGTTTTACTTAGGATTGAAGATTCTCGTTAATAACTTAAAATCGATAGGGAATGTAGCAAAATTCACCTTGTTAGGTCTTTGGATTATGGCCATAATCGGATTAATCATTACAGGAATAAGACAAGCCACAGAGCATGCATATGATGCGACTATTGTGCAAGTAGAAAAACAAATCCATATAACTTCAAGTGATACGCTAAATTTAAGAATGCTAAGTCATAATACGTATAATCAAAATTTTTATAGAAATTATCAAAATTATAAGATCAGTCCATCAAATAATGGAGAGAAAATAATATCTAGTACCGATGTTAGACTCATTATAAAACAAACATCAGATTCTTTAGCTAGTATTAAAATTCATTCACTTGCTAGCGGTAGTAGTTACGATTTAGCTAGAGAACGCGCACAAAACATAAATTATAATTATGAATTAAATAAAAACGAACTGAAAATGGATTCTTATTTTACAACAGAAGGATCTAATAAATTTAGTGATCAACAAATAGAGATTTACATCTATTTACCTGAAGGAACAGTATTTCATACTGACAATTATGTATCGCGCTTTTCAAAATATTACAATGCACCAGATAATTTGTTAACCCGCGAAATGGAAAATCATTTTTATAAAGTTAATATCAATGACATTGAATGTTTAGATTGTGTTGAAGAAATTAAGGAGCAAGATTTTGAAGGGGTCATAGAAGATGCTGTTGAAGACATTATTGAGCAAGAAGTGGGAACTCTAAAAGACGCAGCAACTAAATCAAAAACATCTGAAGTTAACATAAAAATTAATGATGAAAACGGAGTCAGTATTGAAGTTAATGACAATTGATACTAGATATACTACAACTCATCACTTTAAACCATGTAGACAAGTTTAATCAACTTAAATTTATATTACAAACCATTCATCAATCAAAAAACCAACAGAAATCATGACCACACTAACCCGAATTATTATCATTAGTATTATTAGTTTAGTAATACTCTCTTGCAACTTCTCTATGAATTTAGGCGAAGGTGTTGACGGCAACGGCAACGTTGTTACGATAGAACGCGACATTTCGTCAGACTTTAACGAAATTAAAGTTAGCCAAGGTATTGACTTATACATCACCCAATCTGATGTTATAGGACTTAGTGTTGAAGCCGATGAAAACCTTCAAGACTTAATTATGACAGATGTAGAAAATAGCATCTTACGCATATACACTACCGAAAACATAAGAAGAGCACGTTCTAAAAAAGTGCGATTAAACATTGAGACGATCTCAGCCATTAAAGCGACAAGCGGAAGTGATGTATATTCTACGAACACCATATCGGTCTCAAATTTAGAACTTAATTGTACAAGTGGAGCCGATATGGAGTTAAATGTCATAACCGATACCCTAAAATGTAAATCTACAAGTGGCAGCGATATTGATGTTAGTGGCACTACCAAAACCTTAATTGCAGAAGCTACAAGTGGTAGTGATATTAATGCGTCTAAATTAAAAGCACAAATATCACACGTAAAAGCCACAAGTGGTGCAGATATTTCTGTAAACACCTCTAAAGAACTCACTGCAAATGCCACAAGTGGTGGAGATATAAGATATTCTGGAAATCCTGAAAAAATAAATACATCTGATAATTCTGCGGGAAGCGTTAAACAAGATTAAAAGTCAGGCCACAAGTCTATTTTTTATTTATTTCAACAATTAAACAACTATAAACCAACCTATTAAAAGCCATCCTAAATTCTAATTAGAGTTTGGGATGGTTTTTGCTTATCTTAGTTTATTAACTTTTAATTGACCAATATTAAAGAGAAATCATTAATATTGACAATCAGAACTCCACATCGAAGTCGATAAACATAAATAGTGACTTATTTTATGGGTTTTGTGTCTCTTAAAGGACAGTAAACATTAGAACATGAAAAAAACAGTACTTATTCTACTTTTAACGATTGCCACTGTACCATTACTACAAGCACAAACGGAAAATAAAATTAAAGGAGACAGAAACGTTACCATAAAACAAACCTATATCGATAATTTTCATTCCATTGTTGTGAATGGAGATTTTTCAATAGAAGTTGTCTATAACAGCAAGCCATCAGTAAATATTGAAGCTGATGAGAATTTACATGAGGTTATTCAATTTAATGTAGTTGATGGTGTACTTACGTTTTCAGAAACCGCGCGTATCACTTCTAAAAAGAAATTAAATATTACTGTAAACTATGGTGATGGTCTTAATAACATTGAAACTAATGGCGATGGCGAAATAAGATCTTTAACCTCTATGGAACTTGAAGACATAACCTTAACCACATCAGATGACTCTAGAGCATATTTAAATATTAATGCTAAAAATTTTATTTATAAAAGTTCAGGGAAGTCTAAAACAAGATTGAATTTAACAGCAACGACTACTAAAATAGAATTAAGTGACAATAGTAAACTAGATGCCTTAATTAATAGTAAAGTTGCCGATTTTGATTTATACCTACGCTCCGATGCTGTTATTGAAGGTACCGCAAATAGCTCAGTAATTAGAATGGATAATTCTACCAACTTTAATGGATCTAAATTTGATGTTAAAACTACAGAGGTTAGCTTAGAAGATAATAGTGACTTAACTATTTCAGCTACCGAACAGATTACTATTGCAGCTTCAGGTAATAGTGAAGTTTATCTATTTGGTAGTCCTAACATAACAATTACTAAATTTGAAGACACCGCTAAACTACAGAAGAAAAAACGCTAGTTAAGAACTACGGTTCTAAAATTTTAAGAGAAAAGTGAATCTCAATTTTGGGTGATACTTTAACCATACCCAACATTTTTGTTGGAGGAGTTAAACTAAAATCACTAATATCTAAAGGCATTACTCCGCTGACATGTAAATCATCTCTATTTGTAATAGCGATTGGAATCTTATAACTCCTTACAATATTACTTATGGTAATCTCAATAGTTGCCGTAACAACATCATCATCAGGCTTCACTCTAGAAATTTCCTTTAGTTTAAGTACAATTTCGGGAAACTCTTCTGTATTCAGTAATTTATTAAAGTCTTTATTAATCGCCTTGCCTCCACAATTAAATTCGATATTAGGAAGTGTTAATTTAGTATTATCAAACTGAATGGCATGATCTAAATCTTGATATCTAATATTTATGGCTTCTGAAAGTGTTGTCATATCAAAATGACATTCAAAGGTACTCACATTCGTTTTGCCTTTAATTTTCAAATAACTATCTGAAGATAAAAACACCGTAGACTCTTTAGCTGCAGAGCCTTCTGATTTTAGATCGGTACTCACAGATCCTAAAAAACATAATGTTATGAATAATAATAATATCTTAACCATAATAAAATAAAAATAAGGCCTTTATCTCAATTGACAAAGGCCTTTTTTGAACTAACTTTTTAGAAACTAATTACAGCCTCTAGTATAAGGCCATCAAACTGACCATCTTCAAGAACATCTCCTGTTGGATAATCCTTATATTTTTGTGTTACATATTCTGCTTTCATCAATACATTTTTGGTTAGAAACCAACCTGCACCTAACTGAAATCTATTGATATCAACATCGTATACATTATAATCATTATTAGTATCAAAATTAAATAATTCAGCACTTACAGTATTATAACGAGCACCAATGTATATATTTTCTTTTTCTCCAAATCTATAAATAACTTCACCAGCATACTGAGTTGTATTTCTTCTATCAGGTTCTACAAAAGATCGGCCAGAAGACAATTCAACAGTACCAAATACTTCCAATCCACCATACTTTACAAATGGGTTAATCATCACTGCAGTAATTTGATTTTTAAATCCAGGATCAAAACGGCCAGATCTAAAGTTATCGCTAGTTGCAGAAGCATCTTGCATAATATTGTAATATCTAGAACCTGCTCTATCCGCAGAATATAAATATACATTTGGAGCATAACCCGTATTATATAAAGATCCTGTTAATCTGAATCTAAAATCATCGTTGATTTGCTTATCGAAACCTAATTTTGCTAAAAATGCTGCACCACCTGTTGAACCGTCAGAGATTGTAGTGCTTTGGTTTAATTTACCATTTGTAAATCCTACCATACCAAAAAATCCATTATCAGCTGTATAGTACACTTCTGCACCAACTTCTGTTGTAAATGAATCCATGATTAAATTTCCAACAAATGGATTGTAAATAGCTTGAGCATTATCACTTCTTCTAAAGTGAGCATCACCATAGTTATTTTCCATATGCCCTATTTTAATAGTCGTATGTTTCATAAGGTCTTCCATAAATCCTTCGCTAATGAAATCTAACTTATCTATTTTAAAATACCCACCTTTTACATAAGGTTCGTGGTGGTGTCTAGACGATAAATAGGTTCTTAAGTGCATACTTACACCATCATAAAGTGCTACATCTAAATCTAAATTAGCCGTTGCTAAGTTAAAGTTACTACCGACTTCTGATAAAGGTGTTACACCTGAATTTTCATTGTCTAAAGCTTGATATTGCAGAGCAAAAGAACCTCCGATTCTTACATATAAGTCTTCAAAAGTGGTAATAGTATCTTTTTTAGCTTCAAAAACATTTATACCTCGTTGATCTGGTTGCCTATAGTTATCAAAGTCTCTTTTACTTTTTGTCTGGGCTGATAAAGTATACCCCATTGTTAAGACAATGGCAAAGCTTACGAGTTTTAATAGTGATTTCATAATTTTTAATTTTTAGTTGATCGTTTATATGTGGTTTTTATTATTTTTTGTCGAATACAGATTTGAAGACGATTTTAATGGTATTACCTGTTTTAATTGTTCCTAATAAAGCTTTAGGTGGATCAACGCCAAAGTCTGTCATTTCAAATGATTTTTCTCCACTAAGTAAAACTTTAGTTCCATCAATGTTTAATGTCATATCAAGAGTAATCGTTTTTGTAACACCAGCAATAGTAAGCTTTCCTAGCGTTGAAACTTTAAACGATTGATTCGATAATTTATCAACTTGCTTTACAGATGTAAGCTTAAAATCTATCGTTTTATAATCATCGGTTTTTAACGCTTTATAGGTGTTATTATCCATTGAAGACTTACCACTTTTAAGGCTTTCGGCTTCTACAGAAAAACTAAGGCTACTAATTTCTAAATCTTCTGCATTTGTTATAACGACTTTACCTGATTGTTTTTCTGTTTCTAATGTCCAATCATGTAAAGATGATGTACCATGTACCTCCAATACAGAAGACGAATTATTTAATATGTAATTTTGAGATAATACAGTTTGGAAAGAAAATAGACAACTAAAAAAAACTGTTAGAAAAAATACCGGAAATTTAATTGAATGCTTCATAGTTATGTTTTTATGTTTCGACAAAGATTGACATAAAAAGCCTTTTAAATTATGACAAAAGTCATAACGCAAACATTCTCATAAAAATTAACAATTTTGAAACTTTAAATATTTCAACAAAAAAAAGCCGAAGTATTCAACTTCGGCTTCAACTATAATTAATTATTTTTTTTAATTGTAACTAGACGTCGCAACTTCAAAATCAGAATCTTTAGCAGCTAAATAACGTTCAGCATCTAGTGCTGCCATACAACCTGTTCCGGCTGCTGTAATAGCCTGTCTGTAACGATGATCTGCAGCATCACCACTTACAAATACACCTTCTATATTGGTTTTACTTGTTCCTGGTTCTGCATTAATAATATAACCTGTTTCGTCTAAATCTAAATACGCCTTAAAAATATCTGTATTTGGCTTATGTCCAATTGCAACAAAGAAACCTGTAGCTTCAATATCGTGTTTTTCATTGGTTACGTTATTAACAACTCTAACTCCCGTAACCACTTGCCCATCACCTAATACCTCATCTGTTTCAGTATTAAATAAGATCTCTATGTTTTCAGTATTTTTAACGCGATTAGCCATAATTTTAGAGGCTCTAAATTCATCTCGTCGTACTAACATGGTTACTTTTTTACAAAGTTTAGATAAATAATGAGCTTCTTCACAAGCAGAATCACCTGCTCCAACAATTACAACGTCTTGATTTCTATAAAAGAATCCATCACAAACTGCACAAGCAGAAACTCCACCTCCAAGTTTTAAATACTTTTGCTCAGACGGTAAGTTTAAATATTTTGCTGATGCCCCTGTGGAAATAATAACCGTATCGGCATGAATTTCTTTTTCTTCATTAACCCAAGCTTTATGGACATCACCAGAGAAATCAACTTTAGTAATCCATCCATGTCTTACATCTGTTCCAAAACGTTCAGCTTGCTTTTGCAACTCAATCATCATCTCTGGTCCTGTAATTCCTTCTGGATAACCAGGGAAATTCTCAACTTCATTTGTTGTCGTTAACTGACCTCCAGGCTGTTCTCCTTGATATAAAACAGGAAACATATTCGCTCTAGACGCATAAATTGCAGCTGTGTAACCTGCTGGCCCAGAACCTATAATTAAGCACTTTACTTTTTCAATTGTATCAGACATATCTTGTATTTTATAATTTAATACCCCTATCTTCAAAATATTTAATTCCTTAAATATCAATAGCGATTAGCTAAAACAAAAGTAGGTTTTTTCAATAAATCCTTACATAGAAGTTATTAACAGTACTTATAGTGGTATAAATATTTTAAATCGAAGTTCATTCTGCCTATAATTTCGTAACTTAAAGCTATTTAACAGCAAAACCTTAGATATCATGTCTTATAAAATTATAATTTTAAGCCTTGGACTTGTGTTTATATCTTCTTGTAAAGACCAAACCGCAGAAATAACAGAAGTAGTAGAAATAGAAGAAATTCAAGACACAAATAGCCCAAAACTCAACGGCACATGGAAACTTGTTGGCTTCTATAATTATAAAGACAATGTTGTTGTAGATTCTTTTAAAACAAATCCTGCCTCTAGGCAATTAAAAATGTATACAGATACAAAAGTGATGTGGTGTAAACACAAACCAGCGGATTCTTCTGAATGGTTTGGGTATGGCACCTATAATTACAAAGGCAACACATTAACGGAAGTCTTAGATTTTGGATCTGCAGTTATGAATGAAGTGATTGCAGAAAGGAAAGCTTTTAAATTTGAATTAGATTTGCAAACAAATCATTTTCAACAAATTGAATTAGATGAAGAAGGTAATCGTATTTATTCTGAAAACTATACGCGTGTAGAGTGAAATAATGGTGATACCATTGAATTGCTTTTCCCAAAAAAAACAGTCTCAGAAGTATAAATTCCAAGACTGTTTTTTATTTAATAAACGCACTGAATGGCGTTGTTTACTTTTTTATAACTCCTTTTAATAACGATAGTACAAAAAGCACTATAAAAATAAAGAAGATAATTTTAGCGATTCCTGCGGCAGCTCCTGCAATGCCTCCGAACCCGAGTATCGCTGCTATGATTGCTATTATAACGAATGTGATTGTCCAACGTAACATAATTTATGGTTTTAGTTAATTAAGTTAGAATCTCTAACCTTCATTACAAAGATGATATATAATTAGGAAAGACGTTTGCTCATACGCTATTGATATTAACGGAATTAGCATCACTTAATCTGTAAAATGAAAAAGCGAATTTTCAAGATGAAAATCCGCTTTTTCTTGATGTAAAACAAAATACTCCTCTAAACACAAAAGCGCATCCTATAATAGCAGGACACGCTTTTGTAAAATGATTTGAATCTCATATTTATTTTAAACTTTCTAAGGATTTGACCTCAAATAAATCAGTTTCAATTTGACTTTTCTGAGTTAATAAAATCGATTTAGTACTCTCAGGCAAAGCTGTTTCTTGCAAAACATCTTTATACGCTTCAACTGACGCTTTTTCTCCTCTAATGGCTTCTTCTAACATTGATTCTGCATTGTCTGCGGAGAACAACGCTTTTACATCCATCCAAGTTCTATGTGCCACTCCTGTAAAACTTCCGCCTTTATCAACGTCTTGGCCATAAGCTTTAATTTCGGTTTTAAGGTCATGTCCAAAAGCTTTTCGTTCTTGCGCTTTACGACCGAAAAATGTTTTTAAACCTAAATGTTCTGTATTTTCTGCTGCTTTATGATAGCCTTTTTCGGCATCATAATTTTTTTCGAGTAAATTATTCAGTTTACTACCTATTTTTTCTGTGTATGTTTCCATGATATTATGTATTAAAAATTAAAGGTAATTTTCACTAATCGATGTCTACCTTATAACATCTTGAGTGTCTTTATGAACACTAACTTTCACACTTTAAAAATACGCGTCTTACACCCCTTAGATTAGTCCAATTACTGAAGAGATTAACTCAAACACATACTGAAGTAAAAGCTGTTATTTTTTATGCTTTTCAAAAATTTCATCAAAAAAATAGCGCTTAAGTTTTTATAGATTGCAAATCCTTGCCCCAACACCTAATAGCGATAACTTTATATAAAACCATTTAAAACGGTTATCTATGCGATTCCATATAGGCATTATATTTAGTAGCCAAATCTTGTTTTTGTTTATCCGTTAAAACCTTTCCAGATAACTGAAAGAAGGTATGTTCTTCATCCTCTAAATGATGTTCTACTTTATGCTTTAAATCTTTTGCTATTTTTAACCAAGCCGACGAATCCATTTCCGTGTTTTCTAAGGTTTCTATAAGTTCATCAATCTCGTGATGTTCGGCGATACCATGCCTAGCGTGTTCTTGCATCATATCTGATGGAATTAATGGTTTATAAAAGTGTCGCTCTTCAGCATTAGCATGACGTTCTAATTCTTTTGTGAGTTCCTTAAACAAATCACTTCTTGTTTTAGTGTCACCAGAGGTATCCACTAACTTATCTAAAAGGTTGCGTTGAATGTCGTGATCTTTTCGTATGGCTTCAAAAATATTCATAAGGTTTGTTTTGGTTAATCTATATGTTCATTATTAAAAATAAAAACACTTTAATGTTTTGTTTTTCTCTATCCAATTAAAGCTTAAATGGAATCATCATAAAAGAGATAGGCGACACAACCAATGGTCTTTGAACCAATAAGGAAGGAATAGGTATACTACTGCATTGTATCATCTACGATCTACAACCTTAGCTTATTTAAAAAGCCATTTTCTTATAATCGCTATAAAACTATATTTACCCGTTAATTTCAGTGCAGAACTAATCCAATTTAGAGGTTGTAAATCCTCTTTATATTCGGTTTTAATCAGTTTTAGCTCTTCCCAGGCAATATCACGCTCTAACTTATAACGCTTTAAATCGCTGTCTATATCCTTAAATGATGTGTAAGTTTTCATCTGTTTTTATTATTTACAATACTTTTTTTTGATTTTGAAGCTTCATCCGTAAATCTTAGTTAAAAAATTTCAACCCCACTTTCTTAATGATATAGGTATTAAGTTTACCTCGCAACAAGTAAAATATAACAGAAAGCACAACATAAATGAGTCCTATTAAAAGAAACCCAAGCGCAACACTATTTACCGTATTCCCTAACTCAATGGCCGCTGCAATGGACATAAATATAAATCCTGCAAACAAAAAGCTACCAACAACTAAAACCTTAGTCGCCATACTTAATGAAAGCGTCAACTGTTGAAAAATCTTAAGCCTAAAATATTGGTGAGACGCCGTTATGTAGCGCTCACCAAAATGTGAAGCTTTTTCTGTTGTGTAATTAATATCTTCAAATACACCCATCGCTTATGCTTTTTTCTGAAGATTTTTATTTTTTGCTTTCAAATCTTTTAACCTAGCCTCAAGTGTTGTGATGACATCTTCCGCCTTATAACTTGCATTAGATACGATAGCCTCTACCTGATGATCTAAATTTTCCTTTTGTGAAGAAATCGTATTACCAAGAGAATCTCTTAACTCTGTAGCCTTCTCAGCCATCATATCTCTTTTTGATGCCGCTTCATCTGCAATGCGTTGTCTGGTTACACTCCCTTTATCTGGTGCAAACAAAATTCCTAGAACTGCTCCTACTGCTGTTCCTGCTAAAATTCCTAAAACTGTATTTCCGTTATTACTCATGTCTTTATGTTTTATAATTAGTTTTTAATATGCAGCGTTTTGCTGTTATACAAAGGTATCATCAACATAATCTATAACTTAGCTCTTTACATAGCAATATTAGCTGTAATGCTATTTATTATAAGCGTCAAACATTTTAGTGTTTGAATTAATCTAATTTGTTTCATACATTTAAATTTGAAACACATTTAAACAATTATGAAAACAAGCATAAAAACATACAATCCATATAATGGAAATCATTTAGAAACCTATACTCTTGATTCTAAATCCATATTAAACAATAAATTACAATTAGCAGATCAAACATTTCAAACGTGGAAGGCCTTTGAAATTGATGAACGCGTAGCGTTACTACAAAATTTGGCCAATGAAACTTATAAGAATAAGTCTAAACTAAGTCTTTTAATGACTGAAGAAATGGGAAAACCCATTTTAGAAAGCGAAGCTGAAATCGAAAAATGCATTTATCTCATCGATTTTTATATTAAAAATGCCGAACAATTTTTACAAGACGACCTCATAGACACCGACGCACACGAAAGTTTTATTAGTTACGATCCTTTAGGGTGTATCTTAGGAATTATGCCTTGGAATTTTCCCTTTTGGCAAGTTTTCC
Organism: Winogradskyella sp. PC D3.3; assembly: GCF_054366245.1. Classification (NCBI taxonomy): domain Bacteria; kingdom Pseudomonadati; phylum Bacteroidota; class Flavobacteriia; order Flavobacteriales; family Flavobacteriaceae; genus Winogradskyella; species Winogradskyella sp. PC D3.3. The sequence continues at coordinate 3,634,801 of NZ_CM135962.1, forward strand.
GATTTGCTATTCCAACATTAACCGCCGGAAATGTAGCACTCTTAAAACACGCAACAAACGTTACGGGTTGTGCTATAGCCATTGAAAAACTATTTACTAATGCAGGTTTCCCTAAAGGATGCTTTCAAACTTTAATTACAAACCACGAGAACATAGAACAACTCATGGAAAATGATATCGTTAAAGCTGTATCATTAACAGGAAGTGAAAAAGCTGGTCGTAAAATAGCAGAAATAGCAGGAAGGAATTTAAAACCTTCACTTTTAGAATTAGGTGGAAATAACGCTTGTATCATTTTAAACGATGCCGATTTAGACAAACACATCGAAACTATTGTTAAAGCCCGTATGCAAAATGCTGGTCAAAGTTGTATTGCTGCAAAACGCTTTATTGTTGAAGAAGGCATTTATGACGAGTTTCTAAAAAAATTCACAATTGCTGTTGAAAATTTAAACTACGGAAATCCAACAGAAGAAGCAACAACAATATCTTGCCTAGCTAGAGAAGATTTAGCTGAAATATTAGAAGAACAAGTTCAAAAATCTATAAACCTAGGAGCTAAAGTTTTATTAGGCCATAAAAGAGAAGGCACCTACTACGAACCTACAATACTTATCGATGTTACAAGTGAAATGCCTGTATTTAAAGAAGAAACCTTTGGTCCTTTAGCTGCCGTGATAAAAGTAAAATCAGAGGAAGAAGCATATAACATGGCTTCAGATTCAAAATTTGGATTAGGTACAATGATTTTTACCAAAGATTATGACGCCGCATCCGAGCGCATATTAAACATTGAAGATGGTGCCTTTTTTATCAATGAAATGGTAAAGTCTGACCCGAGACTACCTTTTGGAGGTACAAAAATTTCTGGTTATGGTCGTGAATTATCTAAGGAAGGTATGTTAGCCTTCGTAAATAAGAAAACTGTGTATATTAATAAATAACATCTACAATTATGAAATTTGTAAAAGAAGAAGACGAAGAAACGAGGGATTATATCCTTCAGAAGGATGAAAAAACAAAATTTGGAGCTTGAATCATAATTATAATACTCCTTATTTTATTAGGAGCCGTTGTTGCCTCTGGAATTCACTTTGAGTGGTTTTAAGGATTAGTAATTCAGTTTAAACAGCATTTACTAGCTCATTTTTTATTTGATGCTATCACACTAATAATCAATATTTGTATCGCATGAAATAACATAAGAGGCAGCAAAATCACACCTATCGTAGCCATATTACCAAATAATATTTTAGAAAAGACCGTACCGTGAACGAGTGATTTTTTTGTACCACAAAACTGTGCTGTAATTTGATCCTCCTTATTGAGATTTAATTTTTTAGCCATAAAACCTGTGAGAAAAAAAACAGTTACAAACAGCAACAAGACTCCTGTTAAAAGTAAAAGTAGATCTAAAAGTGACACTGCTCTGAACATATTATTATAAAACGATGATGCAAAACTCTTATAAATAATTAGTAAGATTATAGACTTATCAAACAAAGTTAATTTACTGCTGTGCTTACGAGCAAATTCACCAAAAAAACGTTGCAATAAGAGCCCTAAAATTACAGGTAAAATGATTTGAACAATAAGCTTAATGTAGATGTCCATAAAATCAAAATCTGCTTGTGAATGCTCTACAAACAATCCCATCCAAAGGGGCGTAACTGCAATACCTATAATTCCTGAGATACTAGCATTAAAAATTGCAGCAGGAATATTCCCATTAGCCATAGATACCATAACTACAGAAGACGATACTGTAGAAGGTAATGCTGCCAAGAAAAAGAAGGCTAACCAAATGGTCTCTTGCTCTTCATTTTGAATTAAAGGACGTAACACTAAAATTAATAACGGAAATAACAAGAATGTAGAACCTTGTACTAAAAGATGCAGTTTCCAGTTTTTAAGCCCAGCTTTAAGTTGCGTCGGATTTAGCTTAAGTCCGTAAAAAAAGAATATAAGCGAAATGCCTATCGCACTAATAGCGTCAATAGGAATTTGACTACTTTCTATTCCCCATTCTGGAAAGAAATAAGCTAAAACGATTACTATAATAATGGATATGACGAATTTATCAACCTTTTTATTCATGTATGGCCACTTTGTTTCTGTCTACTAAATAAAGTCTCTTTTATTTAATGCTCTAAAATAATATCATTTAATTACAAAAAAGACAAGCTAATTATCTTATTTTTTGAAAACCTAAACAGGTTTACAAATAGTAAATCAAGTCTAACTGAAAGCAGTATTAGATTTAATGAAGCTAATATAACAACCATTTTTAAAAGCTTTTTATGACTCATTTCAAATCTTAAAATATTAGGGAATTTTAAAAAAAATAAAGACCTTTGCGCTGTGAAAACAGCTACACTTTTTTTAGCATTGTTTATGCTTCTCAAACCTACTATTCCATTTGTGGAATACGCTGCTTTTTATGACTATATTAAAAATGAACTTTGCGTCAATAAAGACAAACCCGAATTAGCTTGTAACGGTAAATGTCATTTAAAAAAAGAATTAGCAAAAGCTTCAGATTCAGAAAAAAGTAACGACAAAAACCACTCTTCTTCAACAGAACATCAAGTCGTCTTCTTTCAAGATCTTTATCTTAATACACTTGCCTTTTCCCATATAGAGCAAAATTCAAAAATAATTTCTTCATATAATAGAGTTTATAAATTTCATTTTATGGATTCTATTTTCCATCCACCACTCGCTTAATTTAAATAGATACACTTTAACTTATAGAATGTGTTTAGTAAATGTTTTAGCATTTCACTATACGCCAAACGCTTATATGCCTATATGACAAATATTTTATCAGCATATAACAAAATATCGTACGCGTAAAACGCTAAAAGTGTCTATACAATTCTGTATAACAAGTGATCTATCTTATTATTTTGTAGTCGTTATTATTATCATCAATAATATTATTGGCCCGATTTGCGCTTTGGTCTGCTTTTAATAAAAAGACCATAGTCATTGGTGCGACTACACCCCTATGAGTTTTAATAAAACACAGTTATTAGTTATGAAAAAGATTATTTTTTCTGTGACTGCACTATTTGTTGCTGTTACCTCTTGCACCCTAGATAAAACCGATTACGAAGCTGAAATAAGCACCGTAATTATAGAACATTTTGATTATGATGAAGTGGTTGCCATCAATGAAGGTGATTTTAAAATCAGCATAGAAGCTTTAAACGGAACCTTCTATAAAGGTTACAACGAATTTCGTTTAAAAATCACCAACACTCAAACTGACGAAAATTTAAGTGCTTCAGAAGTGACGTTCTTACCAATTATCACGAATTACAATGGTAATAATTCTTCGGGGCCACATCGTTATAATTTAGATTATAACACCATAGAGGATTACTATTCTGGTTACGCTGTATTTACAAGTGAAAGTAATGAGTTAGAAAACTGGGAAGTACATATTTCATTTACAGATAATGGAGAAACCTATACTGTAAATCAAGACATCATTGTTGAAGAACAAACGAACATGAACTTAAACATGACTGCTTTTACAGCCAATGATGAAGAGCAATATTTTATCGCTTTGGTTGCACCACAGAAACCTAAAATTGCAGAAAACGAATTGGTTGCAGGAATTTACAAATACAACCAACCTTCCAATGAAGCCGGAACATTCCCAGACCCTTCACAGTTTTCATATACAGAAGTTTCCAACTACACTTTATTATTAGATCCCAGAATGCCAGAACCTTCAATGGGAAATCACTCATCTCCAAACAATCAAGATTTAACACAACAGGAAGATGGCTTGTATTACGGAACAGTTAATTATACCATGACCGGAAACTGGACCTTAAATTTTAGACTTCAGAATCCAGACGGAGACATTATTAAAGGCACCGAAGTTTCAACTGATTTTACACCAGGTATTGAAGGAGAAAGAAGCGAATTGCATATTGATATACTGTTTTAATAATGAAAAAATCCATAACACTAGTCATACTGCTTTTTGTTAGCCTATTTACCACGGCACAAAACACAGAAAAAGAGAAAAAGAAAGACAGCATTGTCGCTTTAGATGAGGTACAGTTAATTACTATAATTAAAAAGAAAATTGAAACAGACCTAAAAATGGCCGTTACAGTTGACGAGTTTTTGGCGTCTTCAGATAATATTAGTTTTATAAAACGTGGAGCATATGCTTGGGAACCTTTGCTAAATAATATGAGCTCAGAACGCTCTACAATTACTATTGATGGTATGCATGTTTTTGGTGCTTGTACTGATAAAATGGACCCTATCACCTCGTATGTAGAAAGTAACAACCTCTCTAAAATTGATATCAAGTCTGGACAAGAAGGCAGTATGCATGGAGCCACTGTTGCAGGAAGCATTGATTTAAAACGAAAAAGCACACCATTTAACCTTTCTAAAAAATGGAATGGAGCTTACCAAACCGGATTTGAATTTAATAACAAACAATTTTTCAATTTGGCCAATGCATCTTATTCCGGCAGCAAATTTGTGGCAGATGGAAGCTTGGCGTATAGAAAAGCTAAAAACTATAGTGATGGTAACACTGAAGAAGTCAAACACTCTCAATTTACTAAATTCAATGCATCACTAGGTTTAGCCTATAAAACAAGCGAATTATCTTCTGTAAAAGTTGAAACAATTTATGATGAAGCTAAAGATGTTGGTTACCCAGCTTTACCTATGGATTTATGGTTGTCGCGTGCCTTAATTACATCAGCAACCTACAAGCAAGTGTTTAAAGAAGGCTTATTTAGAGCTCTTGATACCAAAATCTATTTTAATGCTATAGAACATTATATGGACGATACCACACGTCCTGAAAACCTAGTACACATGGATATGCCTGGCTGGAGTACCACTTATGGCCTACTTTCTAAAGCCAATATTAAAAAGAAACGTTTCAGTTCTGAAGTCCAATTAAATGCCTATACTAATTTATCTACAGCCGAAATGCGCATGTATCCACAAGATCGAAGTGAGCGTACTATGTTTGCTTACAGTTGGCCTGCTGTTACGACAACTTTTACAGGACTTTCAATGAACAATTCTTGGGACATTTCAGACAAAAGTCAACTTAATTTTGGGGGCTCTTTAGGCCTAAACTACAACCATTCTAAATATGTAGAATTTAATTGGATTTTTCACCCAGGAACGCCTCAAGAAAAAACAAGGCTATTACCGAGTTTACATGCAGGCTATCACTTGAATATTAAAAATTTTAATTTTTCCGTAGGCGGCGGTTATGGCCATAGAGCTCCTTCTGTTTCTGAAGGCTATGGCTATTACATTTATAATAGTTTTGACCGCTACGATTATATTGGTAATCCTGACCTTAAAAACGAAATATCATACGAAGGTAATGCTAGTGCTGGTTATAAGGGTGATAAATTCAGCTTACAAGCAAACGTAAATTATTTCTACATTGAGAATTACATCATTGGTCGAATTTTAAGTTTGGGAAGCCCCATGAATTATCAGTCTGTTGGTGTTAAAGGTTATACCTCTTTAGAGTACTCAACCTTATTTAATTTTTCAATAAATACTAGCTATACCATTTTAGACAATTTACATTGGAAAGGTGTATTAACTTATGCTCGTGGAAAAGACGATAACAAAAACAACTTACCATTTATTAGACCTTTAAGTTACCAATCATCAATCCATTATAGATACAACCGATTTAATTTTCAAACGTCGGTTAATGGCGATTTAGAACAAATTCATTACAGTCCAGAATACGGAGAAGATCAAACTCCTTCTTATACCATTTGGAATCTGTCTGCAGACTACACGTTTAAAATTAAAGATTACAGGACCGTTGTTCAGGTTGGCGCAGAAAATATACTTAATGAATATTACAGTACTTATGCCGATTGGGGAAATATACCAAGAATGGGACGCAATATTTTCACCTCTTTAAAATTCAACTTCTAAACTAATGCAACGAGTTTTTAGCTCCATAATGACTTTAATATTTCTGTTTGTTGTTTCACAGCAAGCCGTCGTTGTGATGCACTTTAAACTCAACCAAAAAGCAATTACTGAGCAATTTTGTATCAATAAAAACAAACCTGAACTCCATTGTAATGGGAAATGTTATTTAAGTAAAGAATTGCAAGAAACGGAAAACAGCGATTCTGAAAAAATACTTAATACCAAAAATTTCGATTTGGTTTTTTATTCAAATATCGCATATGAAATAGAAACTCCAAACGTCATTAAAACCAAAGTAAAATTGATATATATAGAGTTCAATCATTCGGAACCCTATCTAGAAATCCTAGTACCTCCTCCGATGTTAAGTGCTGATTTAGAAAACGCATAACATAAAAAATAAACATATCAATTAACATAAATTTTAAAAATGAAAAATCTTAAAAAATATATTTTATCTGCAGCCGTACTAGTGGCTTTCATGTCTTGTAGTAGCGATGATGACCATCCTGTTGCAAATAATGTAACCTTAGAATTCAATAACACCTTTGGAGATACACCAATAGTTCTAGGAGATGCAACATCGAGTACGGCAACTAAAAACACGTCGGAAGCTGGGCAAATTCATCACTTTTCAGAAGTAAAATATGTCATTAGTAATATCCGTCTTATTAAAGCAGATGGCACTGAAATTCCATACCATGTAAACGATTTGGATAATGGGGCAACGGTTATTAACCATGCCAATCCTGAAACATTAAGTTATATAATGACTGATATTCCTGTTGGAGATTACACCCAATTAAAATTTGGTTTAGGTGTAAGAACCGATTTAAATACTTTAGATGAAGTAAGATTTCCTAACTTCTATGCTAATGCAGGAGCCAATGACACAGAAATGATGTGGGAATGGGGAACAGGATATCGTTTTACAAAACTAGAAGGTTTTTATGATACCGATAATAAAGAATTGTCTATCCATACAGGAAGCACTGTAGAAGGCGAACAAAGCAGCTATATCCAAGGTGTTGATGCGTATAGAGATATTAGCTTAAACCTTCCTGAAACCGCTGTTGTTGGGGATGACGGACCAACTATTAGCATAAAAGCCGATTTAGACATGCTATTAAGCGGACAGACTAACACCATTACGTTATCTACGGGATCAAGCATGAATGATAATGCGACTCCTAACATTCATACCGCTGATCAAATGGTCAAATTTGTAGACAATCTTGGTGGTGACGGTGTTAATGATGTAACTGGAATGTTCTCCATTATTAATGTAGAAAATTAAATTACTGTGGTAAAGCCGTCGAAAAGTAAAATTTTAGACGGCTTTATTTTTGTTTTTCACAAAAAAAAAACCTCCTCACAAATGAAAAAAATAACAAGTCTCTTTTTTGTTGGATTCATACTACTATCGTGTAGTAACGACGATAGCTACGATATCATACTTGATAATCCTGAGATAACCATAGATATCCCTTTAGGTTTTCCCTCTCTTAATAATTATGTAGAGGAAAATCACCCTACTCGCTATGGTGTTCTACTAGGAAAACAATTGTTTACAGAAAAAAAATTTAGTGCAGACAATACAATTTCTTGCTCTAGTTGCCATATACAGTCTAATGCTTTTGCTGATAATAATACTCAAGCTATAGGCATTGAAAGCAGAGTTGGACTAAGAAACACCCCGCCTATTCAAAATTTAGCTTTTATGAATTTCTATAACTGGGATGGAAGCAAATTACAATTAGAAAACCAGCCCTTAGTCCCAATTATAACCCATGAAGAAATGGATTCTTCTATTTTAGAAGTCATACAAAAAATAGAAAATGACCCAATTTATCAAGATTTATTTATAAAGACATTTGGCGACAATAACATTACCCCTGAACGCATTTATAAAAGTATAGCACAGTACGAATACACTCTAATTTCAGCAAACAGTAAATACGATAAAGTTAAACGAAACGAAGGAGAAACATTTACCCAAAGTGAAGCACAAGGATACGCCATTTTTCAAAACAAATGTATAAGCTGCCACAGCACAGAATTATTTACAGATCAAAGCTTTAGAAACATTGGATTTCCCATAAATACAGATAGTAACGAAGCTGGGCGAGCACGTGTTACAGGAAACCCAGACGACTATATGAGTTTTAGAGTCCCTACGTTAAGAAATATTAAACACACAGCACCTTACGGAAGTTTTGGGCAATTTGCAACCTTAAAAGAGCTACTCGATTATTTAGACAATGGCGTTTTAGAGGCAGACAACCTTGACCCTATTTTAAAAGATAATAACAACAGAATTCCGCTAACAGAAGAGGAAAAAACAGATCTTATTGCTTTTATGAATACTTTGAGTGATACCGAATTTTTAGGTTTAGAAGATTAGGAACAATTTTTACAAACTCCCGTTAACACGCAGTTTACATTTTCCACCAAATAACCTTCTGGAATAGAAAAACGAACCTCACTTGGAAGACATTCTAATGTTTTACACTCTGTACATTTAAAATGAAAATGTTGGTGCATTTGATGTGTTTCATCACAGCCATCGCACAAAGCAAAATATTGCTTACCATCTTCTGCAATAACTTTATGTAAAACTCCGTCATCACAAAAACGATTTAACACACGATAAATCGTCGCCCTATTAATATCTATATTAATCTTTTGCTCTATTGCATCTTGGCTCATTGCTTTACCTGATTTAGTTAAAACACTTAAAACAGCTTCTTTAGTAGGGGTATTTCTTCGTTTCATTTTAATGCGATTTATTTGCAATAATTTATTGCGACAACATTGCAATATTATAAATAAATAATATCTTTGCAAAACACAATAATGCGACAGTGTCGCTTTTAATAATTAATTAAAGTTAAATCAAAGTGAGTAAAACAAAACACACAACTCTTGATATTATAGCATTATCTAGCTCATTAATCTGCGCTATCCATTGTGCTTTTTTACCAATACTGCTTTCATTTTCTTCTTTGAGCAACTTATACTTTTTAAATAATCCGATAATCGAATGGACGTTTATTAGTTTTGGTATTGCATTTATATTAACATCACTTTGGCCAAGTTATAAAAATAATCATCAAAACACTAAGCCATTAAAAATAGCTTTATTTGGATTTGTATTTATAGCTATTAGCAGACTTCATTTTACCCACTTATGGGAAATTACGAATACTGTTTTGGGTGCTATTTTAGTCGCTTTTGCACATTATATCAATTGGAAATTATTACGTAGTTCTGCCAAATTAAATCGTTAAATACAAACCATAACTTATTAAAAAACTTAATTTAAAAACTTAACTATTTTTATTGCTAAATGAAAAACAGCATTACATATTTCTTTATTATCCTTTTTCTATCCATGAAAATGATAGGGCTTCATGCATTATCGCATGACGATGATAATAATCATGCTGTGCATTGTTCTATTTGTGATAATGCTACGATTCATAATTTAGCTCCTGCACTAACTCCAGACACACAAGAATTTTTAATTGAAAACACGGAATTAGTCATTAACCAAAGTATTACAAGACACTATAGTTTTGAAACGTCTAGCACGATTGCTTCTAATCAATTATTTTCCAGACCTCCACCCTTTTTACTATAAGTTTATCTATACATTTTTATGATTTAAGCATGAGCTCCGTTTTACAACGAAGCACTTCAAGCTATTTATTTAGGTCTCAATATTTAGTGTAACTATCAAAAGCAATTTAAATAGTTCCCATACTTTATATCATACAAACACCTATAGATTTTGTTCAAACGCACGCTTAAGAACACGTATTCAACTCTTATAGTATCTCATTATGTTTTACAAAATACTGGGTCTATGGCTATGTTTTAGTCTAAACTCAATGGTATTTGCACAAGAATCTTTTCAAGTAAAAGGCACCATTGCAAATGCTAACACTTTACAGCCAATAGAAGGAGCCAATATCATTGGTCATAATTTATATTCTATTACATCTGCTTCAGGAACATTTACCATAGATAATGTTGCGGAAGGCACCTACTCCTTTACCATATCTCATTTGGCTTATGCATCTAAAACAATACGTGTTATTGTAGGTCCGAACATGGAAGAACTTAAAATTTCCCTAGACGAATCTACGACTTCGCTTCACGAAATAGAGGTTTTTGGAAAAACTAAAAAAAGAGTAAACAAAGAATCACCTGTGGTTTCTCAATTGGTGACGAAAGAATTTCTAGCTGACAATCGAGAAAATAGTTTAATGCAGACTTTGAGTAAAATTCCAGGCGTTAGCACGATTAAAATTGGCTCAGGACAATCTAAACCTGTCATTAGAGGCTTAGGGTTTAATAGAGTTGCTGTGGTTCAAAACGGTATAAAACACGAAGCACAACAATGGGGAAATGATCATGGTTTAGAAATAGACCAATATGGCATTGAAAATATTCAAATTGTTAAAGGACCAGCTTCTTTGGTTTATGGTTCTGATGCTATTGCTGGTGTTGTAGATATTCAACCAAATAAAATGCCGCTTGTAAACTCTTTTAATGGTGAAGTGAATGTCTTAGGCGAAAGTAACAATGATTTATTAGGGATTTCTGCAGGAATACAAGCCAGAAAAGCTAAATGGTTTTACCGTGGACGCCTCACTTATAGAGATTATGGGGATTACAAAGTTCCTACAGACCAAATTAATTACGAAAATTACATTTTTACGCTACACGACAACAATCTACGCAACACCGCAGGAAAAGAAGCTAACGCTAGTATAAGTGTCGGGTATATTTCAGACCGTATAACGACAGAAACCACCATTAGCAACGTGAATGCTAAAAATGGCTTTTTTGCTAATGCCCATGGTTTAGAAGTGAGAACATCGCGCATTGATTACGATCAGTCTAATAGAGATATAGATCTGCCTTATCATAAGGTGAACCATTTTAAAATCACGAATAACACGTCAATAGCTTTAGATAAACACAGTATTAATCTCGATTTCGGTTTTCAAAATAATTTAAGAGAGGAACATTCCGAACCAATACCGCATGGTTATATGCCAACTCCTTCTAACAGTAAGGAACGTAGTTTTCAAAAAAATACGTTGTCCCTGAATGTCAAAGATGCCTTTACACTAATTGATGATCATCATATTGTTACCGGTATCAATGTAGAATTTCAAGATAATAACATTGGCGGCTGGGGATTTTTAATACCTGAGTATACCCGTTTCACTATTGGAGCTTTTGCTTTTGATCAGTTTGAAATCAATTCAGACTTACATCTTTTAGCTGGTATTCGTTATGATTTTGGACACATACATAGTAAATCATATTTTGATTGGTACCCTTCCTCCATCAATAATGCTAACGGTTCAACCTCAGATGTCTATTTACAAAGAGCTGAAGATAAAACACTAAATTTTGGAAATGTGAGCGCTTCTGTAGGCTTAAGTTATATTTTAAACAATACCACCTTTAAAATAAATGCAGGAAAAAGTTTTAGAATGCCTTTACCTAATGAATTAGCTTCAGATGGCGTGAATTATCACATGTACCGCTATGAAAAAGGCAATCTCAATTTAGATCCTGAAGAATCCTATCAACTAGATATTGATATTGACCATACCACAAAGGATTTCAGTGTTGGCATCAGTCCGTTTGTCAATTTTTTCGAAAATTTTATTTACCTGAATCCGACTTCAAATTATTATGAGACATTACAAATTTACGAATACACACAAAACAAGGTATTTAGAGCAGGTGGAGAATTAAGAGCGAGTACTAGTGTTATTCCTAATTTAAAATTAGATGCTTCTGCTGAATACGTCTACTCTAAACAAACCAGTGGACCAAAAGAAGGTTTTACGATTCCATTTTCTCCACCATTATCCGGATTGTTTTCTGCAAACTATCAGTTTAAAGATGCGCTCTTTTTCAAACAACCTCAACTAAAGGCCGATTACAGAATTACAGCAGCACAAGATGAGATTGTACCTCCAGAAGAACAAACAGAGGGCTACCAGGTCCTAAACATGGTATTACTCTCAAACATAAATGTTTTTAAAACTCAACAACCACTAGAAATAAAGTTTAAACTCAATAACGTCTTCAATACTAAATATTACGACCATACGAGCTTTTACCGCTTAATCGATGTGCCAGAAGCTGGAAGAAACATGTCTATAGCGATAACACAATCCTTTTAATAATCATAAATAATTTATAAACCATGAAAACAACCATTATGAACACAAAAACAAAACTTATGAAATCAAATTTTAAATTTTTAACGCTTATCGCGTTTTTCGGAATCCTTTTAAACTCATGTAGCAGTGATGATGACGCTAGTTCACCTAGTCTTAATGCTCCTGAAATAACGAATTTTGAATATGGAGAAGGCAGTGTACACTCTACAGATCAGGTTGCTTTTAAAGGATCAGACATTCATTTAGAAGCCGAAATAAATGCAGAAGCTGTGGTAAGTAGTATTACGCTTTCGATACATGCTCACGATTTGCCTCTAGCTGACGGTGAAGTTGAGTGGGACTTTTTCCAAGAATACTCAGGGAGTAATTATCAAGTCATCAATCCTACATTTCATGAACATGTAGATGTACCAACTAATATTCCTTCTGGAGAATACCATATTGAATTAGTCGTTATTGATGAGAATGGGAATAGTACAGAAGTTGATGGCCATTTAGAGATTTTAGACTATATCACATTAAGTGGTTACTCTGTTAGTGAAACAGTTGTTAGAGGAGATGATTTTCACGCTGAATTCATGATTAATGCTCTAAATGGAATTCACAATATTACTGTTAATGTTCATGCACATGATGTTCCTGTTGGTGCAGGTGAAATAGAATGGGACGAAGAATTCGTGTTTTCAACTGGCTACCATGGCGAAACCGAAATAGAATTCCATGAGCACATTGATGTCCCAGCAACTGCACCTGCAGGTGAATATCATATAACTTTTACTGTTGAAGACGAAGATGGAAACACTAAAGCTTACGAAACACATATCGATGTTACAGCATCTTAAACATTAATTATTCCGCATAGTATTTTCATTATACTATGCGGTTTTAAAACTTTATAGAATGAGATTCTCATCAAAATATTTCAGATTACTCTTTATTTTTATGTTCATTTCGTCATGTTCAAGTGATGATAGTGTTGATATAGATGAACAAAAACCTACCATTAGCATTAATTATGCTGATGGCTTTCCACAAGCTTGCGAACAACTCGTAAAGGGAGAAACCTATATTTTTAAAGCCAAAGTTTCAGATAACAAAGCATTAGCCTCTTATAGTTTAGATCTGCATAACAATTTTGACCATCACACACATGATGACCAAGGTGAAACATGTGATTTAGAACCAATAAAAGAAGCCGTAAATCCTTTAATATATATGGAAAATTTCACTATTGAAGGTGGCTTAACGACGTATGAAATTAACATTAGTATTACCATTCCTAATGATATTGACACAGGCGATTACCATTGTGCTTATTCGGTAACCGATGAAACAGGTTGGCAAAGCAGAACTTCTATTGATGTAAAAATCATAGATTAGATATTTATCTATTAAAAGACATAAACAATTACATTAAAATTGGGTTAGATTTTTGATGTTTTTCAGCAGTACCAGAAACCATATACTGGCACTGTTTTTTTATGTAAACTATTTAAAAATTCACCTTCACCTCTTCATTTTTACTTTTCACTCTTAACTCTATAATCAGCAATACTCCCGAATAAACCCATTTACATATTTAACTTTAATCAGCATCAAGAGATTACATTACCGTACATGCTCATACTTTTTATCAAAATATGTTTTAAAAACATTTACTATTTCAACTAAAGTCATTCAAAATTTATAGCGAAAACAACCATTAGAAGCTATAAACAAAAAAAGCTCAGCAAATGCTGAGCTTCTTTTTTAAGTCGGGGTGGCAGGATGATAACCAAACCGCCACTATGCTGTAAAATCAATACTTTCAGAAATAGACTAAAACAGTGTTAACCGAATTGTAGACCTATCTGTTAGTTTGAAATAGTATTATTTATCTGAACATCTTACTACAAAATTACAATTTTAACTTCATTAAAACCAGTCAATTTGTGTCAAATATTATGGCTAATCTATTAAATATTTCTTAACAATTTCTTCTTCTATTCCGCTGTATTCAACGAATTCTTTTATTGTGACAAACTGATAAGATTCCTTTCCAAAGTAGTTTTTGATGTCATTTAAAAGCTTACGACCATAGCGTTCACTACGTCCTGTGATACGCTGAATGTCTTTTGGGTATATACAAGCTCTTTTAATATTCATGATACTTTATCTATGCTTTATCCGTACATCATCCATGCTTTATTTTTTATGATGATGGTGATGCGTTGTTAAAATGTTGGAAATCCCGATAGGGTTTTCAATATTTTAATGACGTTTTTGGCTGTATCGGAATGTATGGCCAAAAACGGAATCTACTTTTTTACTGTAAGCCACAAAGTTACGTGATTTGAAATATTAATCAAAAAACGAATTATTATGGCAAAACAAACTGGTATTATTAAACTGAAAGGAACTATCGGTGGTATTTCCTTTTACAAAACGACTGATGGCCACTTAGCACGCGAAAAAGGCGGTGTTGACGGCAATCGTATTGCAAACGATCCTGCGTTTCAGAGAACGCGTGAAAATGGGTCTGAATTTGGACGCGCTGGTAAAGGTGGTAAACTTCTTCGAAATGCTATTCGTATTCTCTTGCAAAATGCTAAAGATAAACGTGTAACAAGTCGATTAACAAAAGATCTCTTGGCTATTATTAAAACTGATGCCGTTAATGAGAGAGGATTGCGAACTTTGACTGATGGTAATTTTAACTTATTATCAGGTTTTGAATTCAACCTCCACGGAAAGTTAGGAACGACTTTATTTACTCCATTTGTGAATGCATTTGACCGTGTTACAGGTGAAGCTACTTTAGACCTTGCACCATTTTCTCCAACTTTAAGAATTGCAGCTCCAACGGGAACTACGCATTTTAAAGTGGTTATGGGTGCTTCTGAATTAGATTTTGAAAATGAAACCTCAACATTTGAAAATGATGAAACTGCAATTTTACCTTATTCTGCTGCTGACACAGCTGCAATTGCATTATCAGCAACACTAACTGCAAACTCTACAGTTGATGTTGTTCAAGTGTTGGGTATTGAGTTTTATCAAGAGGTAAACGGACAAATGTATGCACTTAAGAACGGTGCTTACAATGCTTTAGCTGTTGTTATTGTTGATACGCCTTAAGTATGGAATTAGTGCTGCATAGAGCCTATTTTAAAGAGGGCACCAATGGTGCTCTCTTTAATTCCGATAGGTTCCTTTGTTATACCATTGAATTGCCTTGGAAGGATAATAAACGAAATGTTTCATGTATTCCAGAAGGACAATATGAGATAGAACCTCGTTTTTCTAAACGGTTTAAGCACCATTTGATTTTGAAGGATGTAAAAGATAGAAGTTTTATCCTGTTTCATCCTGCGAATGATGCCTTAAAAGAACTTCAAGGATGTATTGCTCCAGTAACTTATTTGAGTGGTATAGGAAAAGGAATTTACTCAAGGGATGCTATGCAAAAACTGTTGTCTTTGGTGTATCAAGCCAAAGAACGGAAAGAACCTATTTTATTAACTATTAAATCACAGAATTATGAACATTGTAGAACGTTATAAAAAGTCTACTCCCAAATTTTTCAAGACTTTACGAAATATTGGTATTGCCCTTGCTACTGCAGGTGGCGCTATTATAGCTGCTCCTGTTGCAATGCCTGCATTAGTTGTTACTATTGCTACTTATATGACTGTTGCTGGTACCGTGGCTACTGCAGTAAGTCAAGCGGTTGTGACTGATGATGAAAACACAAAAACAGATGAGACTAACCATGGATTATAATACCAAATCTGCCATTGTTGGTGGTACTTTCTTTTCATCAGTTATGAATATTGGTGTTGAAGATTTGATTACTACTATTGTTTTGGCTATTGTTGGTGCTGTCGTGAGTTATATAGTTTCTATTTTAATTAAATGGATTCATCAAAGAATTCGAAAAAGAGGAAAACCATAATCTAAAGTGCTTCAAATGAAGCACTTTTTTAGTATATTTAGATACAAATTATATCAAATATTATTATGGGAAAATTCGAAGTTTATCAAGACGCAAGATCAGAATACCGTTTTAGATTAAAGGCAAGTAATGGTCAAAAGATTTTAGCAAGTGAAGGATATTCTGCAAAAGCAGGTTGTATGAACGGTATAGAGTCCGTTAGGACCAACTCGCAAGATGATAGTAAATTTGACCGAAAGGTTTCCAGTAACGGCAAGCATTATTTTAACCTAAAGGCTAGCAATGGTCAGGTTATCGGCACAAGTGAAATGTACGAGAGTTCTTCTGGAATGGAAAATGGTATTGAATCCGTTAAAACAAACGCTCCAAGCGCACCAGTTGAAGAAGTTTAATTATACATTGACTACCTCTTTTCTCGGGGCAAAGTGTCGTAGACTGAAATAAATATTGGTGTTGCCGATTTGGTTACCACTATTGTTTTGGCATTTGTAGGGGCTTTGGTCAGTTTTATTGCCTTGATGTTATTCAAATCTATTATTAAGTTTCTTAAGAAAATTAAATATAAGCCTAGGATCTTTCTGGGCTTTCTTATGCTTAACCTTTTCAGTTAATTATAAAGTCTATATTTCAATTTTATATGCAAAAGCATATAATTAAATATTCTTTACTAAAATTATATGTAAAAGCATATAATTATGTATATTTACTTAAAATTATATGTAAAAGCATATAATTAAATATCAATATAAGATGAAATCATTAGCAGAATTTGTTAAAGAACGAAGAAAAGAAGTTGGGCTCACACAAGAAGAGTTTGCCGATAGAGCTGGTGTAGCTTTAACCGTAGTACGAAAAATAGAACAAGGTAAAACCAAGCTTAACATGGAAAAGGTTAATCTTGTCCTTGCTATGTTTGGACATGAATTAGCTCCTGTGAACAGTAAAGCATTGAATGATGAGACAAGGTAATGTATATTATAAAGATTATTTAGCAGGAACTATTACGGAAACTGACGAAGGTGATTATGTTTTTCAGTATGATACAGCTTATGTAGAAGCTCATCCTTTTGAATTTATAACATTTACCATGCCTGTTAGGAATGAAGCTTATACTGATAATAAACTATTTCCTTTTTTTGAAGGTTTGATCCCTGAAGGTTGGTTACTGGATATTGCATCTAAAAACTGGAAAATAAACCGAAATGATCGTATGGGATTATTGTTAGCCTGTTGCCAGAATTGTATTGGGGCGGTAAGTGTTGTACCTAAAACTGATGACGATGAAAGCCCATAATGGGCATTAAGCTATTAGCTAATTATTAGCATTAGAAATAATTAAATATTGACTATGTGTAGCTAACGAAATTTTAAATAGATGAAGCGTAGATGTTTATATTGTTATGAGCCACTTGAAAATGGAACTGATTTTCATGAAAAATGTTCTATGGAATTCTTTGGTACTACAACACCTCCAATAATCCCCTATACTATAGACCAAATGGCAAAATTGGCAAAGAGTGTTGTTGAGCGCAGTGTTGCTGTACCAGGTGTGCAACCTAAATTATCAATGTCTTTGGTAAAAGAAACGCAAGAACAAGCCGATACACGGTTAACTGTTGTTGGTGCTCTTGGTGGTCAGTATATATTTAAACCACCATCGCATCAATTTCCGGAAATGCCAGAAAACGAACATCTGACTATGCGGATTGCGGAAGCCTATGGTATAAGGGTTGTTCCCTCTAGTTTAATAAAACTGGCTTCTGGTGAATTGTCTTATGTTACCAAACGTATCGATAGGACTGAAAAAGGAAAGAAAATCCATATGTTGGATATGTTTCAAATTACAGAGGCTTTTGATAAGTACAAAAGCTCCATGGAAAAAGTTGGTAAAGCTTTGGACAGTTATTCTAATAATACTTTGTTGGATAAAATCTTCTATTTTGAATTGGCAATCTTTAGTTTTCTAACAGGAAACAATGATATGCACTTGAAAAACTTTTCTATGATAGAAAGTCCTTCGGGTTGGATATTGGCTCCTGCTTACGATTTGTTAAATGTGTCTATTGTTCTTCCTGAAGATACAGAAGAATTGGCGCTTACTCTTGAAGGGAAAAAACGAAAACTTAAAAAAGTGCATTTTGAACATTTAGGGCAAGGTCTTGGGTTAACTGAAAAGCAAATACAAGGTGTTTTTAAACGTATGTTCAAAAATAAACCTAAAGCTATAAAATGGATTGACCATTCGTTTTTATCAAATGATATGAAAGCTGCTTATAAGGATATTCTGGAAACAAGATATGAACGACTCACTTAACGGGGCAAAGTGTCGTAGGTGGAAGTGATTATTGATGTTAAGAGGTTGGAAAGATAAATAAAGGGCATTTTCTAAAAAATGCTCTTTTTTTATGCGCGGTGTTGAGGTGGGTAAATGAAAAGAGCGATTCCCTGATAAGGGGTTGAGCGAATGAAATGCATCCTACCGCAGACACAAGGCAATACATTAATAATTGCTGTAACCTACACCGTTGAAATGGGTGGTGGGGAAAAGTGGCAATCTTGTGTGTTCTAAATTTCAATGCCAGTTCTAAATTGAGCATGGGGTATGTCGGATATTTTACATAATGGCGTTATAGTACAGAAAGTGAATGAATGCTGCTATAACTGCGCATTATGTAACATAGCTTTGGGTAGTGTTTAAATTATTAGCTTTGGGCAAAGTGTAGCTCTTTGCAGTTGTGAATGAGGCACGAGGCAACAAGCTGCAATGTGCTACATGTGTATTGGCAATTTAAACACTACGATCGCTAGGAAAGCGAAACAACACAAAACACAGAGGCTTGTTGTTTTTACAATAAACTGGGTTTTGTGTTGTGGGGAAAACACTAAACTTTAGACCATTTCATATTTAACGCCCATTTTGTATGAGCACCAATGTCGTATAACTTTATTTTTTCCAAATTATCATGACCTAGGCATTGTATTAATTCCTTACTTGCCCACTTGATATGGTTTGAGTCTCCCTTTTCTTTTAGTTGCAATAACTCTTGTCTTTGCTCTGGCGATGGTTTTAAATCAAGAATATCGTATTGCAAGATCTCATAACAATCCCAACCTGGTGTTTTTTTGATTGGTGTAAGAACCTTACCTAAAAAATTATAATTTACATACGGAAATTTTTGTTTAGATAGAAAACTACCTTTTCCTTCGATTAATTCTTCATAAAATTCCCTCCAATGACTTGCTTCTCTGTCCTTACCTTTATTAAA
The DNA here is from genome assembly GCF_054366245.1 of Winogradskyella sp. PC D3.3. NCBI lineage: Bacteria > Pseudomonadati > Bacteroidota > Flavobacteriia > Flavobacteriales > Flavobacteriaceae > Winogradskyella > Winogradskyella sp. PC D3.3. The sequence goes on from NZ_CM135962.1 coordinate 3,654,177, forward strand.
CCAATCTATAAACTTCAATGCATGTTTAGCAGGAATAAATAACGCAAAATCATCCTTCATTATTCCTTTATTCGGCAGTTTTGGATCATCTATAGCATCAAATTCTTTTTTTAATAGTGCACGGGTATCTTCCAAGATTTTATATTTACCGCCAACTAATTGAAATTGGCCATAATTATTATTTTTAACAAGTAGGTACTTATCATCAACTTTGATACGATATAAATATGACATTGAAAACCTAATTCTCTCACCTTTTATCTCCAAATATTTACTAAAGATTGACAACCATAACCTTTTGCGGTTTACAATTACAAATTCAATTAACAATTCGGATAATGCAATAAAAATTCCTCCGAACTATTGCCAAACTCATCTACTAAAAAAAGGCTTGAGACTGTAAATGCACTTAGAGAATAAAAATTTCTATTAGGATACGTCGTATCATACGCTTGATTAAGAATGTAGATATTATCTAAATCATCTACATGCATATCTCTAAAAAAACGATTGATTTATGAATTTGAGGACCACACTTGATTACCATCATTATCAAATTTTACTATAGCAATACGATTACTACCATCAAAAGGAGATAGCCATTGCAATGGACTATCACCAGAAAGTTTTATTAAAACCAAGTCTATATTTTCATTAAACCAGTCACCTTCTCCTAAATGACCTGTGACATATATATTACCATTTGTATCTACTTTACCCGAATTTAACGCATATATGTTATCACTTATCTCTGATGATTCATGAAATGTTGTCCATTACTCATTACCAGATGCAGAAAATTTAGAAATTGTAAATATTAAATTTGAATCTGTCTGCTCCTGTAATGAGGTTCCTGCTAAATATATATTATCAGAATCATCAAAAAACATCTCACTATTATTAAAATAGTTGTTTAATGTTTGTTCAAGTTTTATAAGAATTTGATGATAGCTAATTTTTCTTGTAATAAATTGCCTCTCGTACTATCGTTCAGCATAATTAAGCAATAACTCAATTTGTGAAATGATAATATTCTGACTGAATTTGTCAATATTTGATTGATATTCTCTTTGTATATTATTTTAATAATTCTACAATAATATTTTCTTCTTTTTCAGAAAGGAAAAGCGCTTCATTCACATCATAACCAAAGAAATCATAATTTTTAATAGATTTAGCTAAAGGTGTATTCCATAAAAAGTCTGGATGGATAAGAAGTAGCCATCCAGACGGATTTACTTTTATGTTTTGATTTATTGTAATTGTTAATATTTGTTTTGGTGCAACAAATGAAAATACACCTTCGTCAAAATCATATTTTTGTTGTCCATAATTAAATTTCTCACTTACATTTCTTTTTAAACCAATAGAATAAAAGTCCTGCAACCATTTAATTTTATCTGTATCAGTTACATAAGTTACTTTACTATAGTCTACTAAACTAATCAGTGGATGTTCAGGCTTAGGTAAATTACTATAGTTATGAAATTCACTTATAGATTTAAATCGATGGATTTCATTCATTCTTTAAAATTAAGAATTAATTTTCTTTAAATAATACCATTCCTGCGTGATAAAGGATTCCATTTCTGAATTCTCCATCAGCGGTAAATCCGGTATCATCTTTATAGTCAATATGATTTCCTGTTACAAGATAGTCTCCTTGATAAGCACTTTCTTTATTTCCTCTAGCTTCGTCATATCGATTGTTTGGCAATAATTTGTGACGTGTATTTCCATCTTCCGTTATCCACATTCCAATGTAATGTTTTGATTCTTCTATTGTCATTTGCTTAAAATTTAATTTTCAAATTCTGTAGATATTCCTAGTGTTAAATTTTCTTTCATCGTTTTTTGAATGGTATCTATTTTAAGGTTTGCATAGTGGTATGCATCTTTACCCATAAAAAAATGTACTGGTGGATTTTCTTGTATACTTAAAGCGATTAATACTTCTGCTCCTTTTTCTGGGTCATTGGGTTGATTACCATTTATATCCTTTAAATGTGCTTGTTCCATAATCTATAAAAATTGGACTTAACATTCAGGAAATTAAAATCATTGAAAGTTTAAATGATCTATCGCCTAGTCAAAAACATGCAAGAAATATTTGGCTTTACAGTTTCAACTTTGCTGGTATGAGAATTGCAGATGTTCTTAGAACGAGATGGTCTGATATCAATGATAATAGACTTCAATATAGAATGGGCAAAAATTCAAAATTGATTTCTATCAAGATTTCGCAAAAAGCCTTACTTATATTAGATAAATATAAAGCAGATAAAAGAAGTGAAATTGATTTTATATTTCCAGAACTAAAAAAAGCTGATCTTAACGAAGCAAAGGATGTTTTTAATAAAATTAAAATACTACCAAAAAACATTACAATTAGGTAATTCGTCTTGTATTCTTTCATTTTCTTCACTCTGAAAATAATTCCCTTTTAATATTAAGGCCTCCAAATTTTTTAATTTTGATAAATCAATAGGTAACGCTATCAGTCCATTATTTGACAATACTAATAATTCTAATTTAGAAATCGAGACAATACTAAAAGGTCGTTCTTTTAGTTTATTATCGTTGATTATACGTATTTCTAAATTCGATAATTTTGAGACATGTTAATTTGATTTGTCTTAACAAATTATTATACTTGTAACTATAGTGTAATAAGAATATTGGTATCGTGTTATCCTTATCTTAATGCATTAACACTTCTTTACCAACAGCTAGTAAATACAAAAGCCACTTTTTTTTTAGAGCTTCCTTAAGATGAGATATAAAAATTAATAAAAGTATTTAATTTAAGTCTACCTATAACAGTAAATACAAGATCATATTGATATGGCCTGAATAAAGGATATAATTTTTTTGCAAAAAATTATAGAATTCACATATATCTAATAACTATTCTCCATACAAAAAAGGCCACCATCATAATTACAGTCATAACCGCAATCATCTTTAGTGAATTCTCTTCGCTATTTTTTTTATATTCTTTCAAATAAAAATTTTAATTTAGTTAATCTTTTCTTCAAAATTCAAATCATAAAAGCCCTCTCCTCCGCTGCTATTTAATCAAATCTTAGGGGAAATTTGTGAAGGGAGGGCAGTTTAAAATATTCATTCTATTTTATTTACGTTAAATAACAATTTATAAACCTCTACCTTTACTTTTTTCCCTAATCTTATTCAAGATTAGGGAAAAAAGTAAAGGTTTAAACCATTATTCTACGACAATAAATTCACTTCGTCTATTGGCTTGATGTTCTGCTTTACTACAAGGTACACCATTACTACAATGATTCACTAATTGGTATTCTCCATAGCCTTTGCTTGTCAATCGATCTTTAGAGATACCTTCTGATATTAAATAACGCATTGTAGATGCTGCTCGTCTTGATGATAGGGCTTCATTGTAACGATCACTTCCTCTACTATCTGTATGTGATCGTATATCGATCTTTAATTCAGGATACATATTCAATGCTTCTACTAACTTCTGAAGCTCTACTTCTGCATCTGGACGGATATTTGACTTATCAAAATCAAAGTAAATAATGGGAATATTTAATACCTTAGCTAAGTCGGTACCTGGCTCTATAACATTCTCTACTGGTGATAATTCAAAATTGTGCTCTCTATCCTCTTGTTCCTTTTCCGAATAGCCATCAGCACTGCTATAATTCTCTTTCGTTACCTTTAATACATATGATGGCTCATAGGCTACTTCTTCTGAATATCTTCCTTGTTCATCCGTGATTAAAGTTGCTATAACATGATTTTCTACGTCCAACACCTCTACTTTCGCTCCTGGCAATGGCAATTGTGTAGATTTGTCTGTTACGACTCCATGTAAAAGACTCTTCAAGTAAATATCTTTTATTGGAGTTTTTTCTAAGAAAGTATAAATGTTATCATATACTTCTTCTCCTTCTATTGTACGATTTGAACTTATAAATCCGCGTTTGTTTTTTACAATGTAACATACATCATCAAAACTTGAGTTTATTGGTTCTCCTACATTCAACAGATTCCCTACAAATTCTCCCTCTGAGTTCATCTTATGGTAGAACACATCATAACCTCCCAAACCAAAATGCCCATCTGATGAAAAATAAAACTCATTCTCTGAGGATACAAAAGGAAAAGACTCACGTCCACTGGTATTGATTGCAGATCCAAGATTTACAATAGCCCCTAATTCGCCTTCGTCTAATTCTACATAATACAAATCTACAGCCCCATAGCCACCTGGACGGTCTGATGCAAAATACAATCTTGTTTCATCTAGGGACAACACTGGATGAGCCGTGTTAAAACCTTCTCCATTTATTGATAATGATTCTACGGACTTCCATTTCCCATCGTCATATGTGGCTGTATAAACCTCTAAATGGTATAAATCTACCCCCTCTTCTTCGGATGGTTGAGGATTGGTTCGGGTAAAGTACATCGTCTTTCCGTCTTTAGTAAAACAAGCCGTCGACTCATGGTACTTTGCATTGACATCGCCTTTTAAGGCCTTTGGTGTACCAAATACCGTATCGTTTGCTACTTCTACACTGTATAGATCCAAAAATGGTAAGCCGTCCCATGAACTAAGGCGATTTCTCAATACTCCTTTATTTCTTGTTGAAGCAAATACTAATTGTCCTTCTTCCTTAAAACTTACTCCATAATCTATTCCTTCTGTATTGAATGGTACATACCATAAATCATAACGCCCTGAGTTGGCCTCGATCATTTTCTTATAACGTGTTACTGATACTTGAGCTCCATGTGTTTCATTATCTAAACCTGATTCAAGTATGTAACGATCAAAATACGTCTCTCCCTTTGAATCTTCTCCAGTCGCTTTTAATGACTGGGCATATCTTAATAGATATTCTGATGGTTGAGAGCTATTCATTGTAAATAATTCTCCATACCACTGCGAAGCCTCTTCATATTTTCCATTAAAATAATAGCTGTCTCCTAATTTCTGTAATAACTCCTCAGACTTATACCCTTTCTCTGCGACACGCTCATAAATCTTGGCAGCTTCCATGTAAGACTTACTAACAAAGGCTTCGTCTGCTTTCTTTAGCTTTGATTGACCTTGTGCAAAAATACTTATTGATAGCATCAATAACGCTAATAAGTGTTTTATAGAGGACTTTCCTATTTTTATTATTGTCATCATATCTTGTTTTGTTGTTAGTTAGAATTAAAAGAATCTTGGGTTGATAATTCCGGAACCTTGCTTTCCTAACTCGAAGCGAAGGAAAATTTCATGAGAACCACCACTATAATTACGTATATCAGTTAAATCATAATCATAGGCATATCCTAACATTATACGCTCTGTTACTTGAAATCCTAATAATCCACTCAAGGCGCTATCCCATCTATAGGCAGCTCCTAAAGTTAGCTTATTGGCATATAGAAAGTTGGCCGATAGATCTGCTGCTAATGGAGCACCATCTACTGCTTTTAATAAAAACGCTGGCTTAAACCTCCAATCTGGTGACAAATCAAAAACATACCCCCCTATCAAATACAAGTGCATCAACTCGCTTGCTGTACTTATTGTAACATCATCATAATGCTCAGTCTCTAAAAATGACGGTACTGAGAATCCTAAATACCATTTGTCTCTATGGCGTAAATATAAACCTGCTCCTATTATCGTTGATAACTGGCCATCGATATTATTAGAAGGATGGAATGCCGGATCTGTAATATCATTCGGATTTAGCTTACCATAATCTACATCTAAAATATTAAGACCACCCTTTAAGCCAAATGATAAATATAATTCATCATCATTTAAAGGTAATGTGTATGAAAAATCTATTACTACATTATTCTCTGTAGAAATTCCTATCTCATCGTTAAAGAAGGATAAGCCTAATCCTACGCGCTCGCTTACTGGAGAATTTACCGAAAAATTCATAGTCTCTGGGGCACCATTTATCCCTACCCACTGAGTTCTATATAGACCTGCAAAACTCAATACTCCACGGTTACCTGCATACGCAGGATTAACCGTTTGAGTATTATACATATATTGAGTGTACTGGGAATCTTGTTGACTAAGTACTATTTGAGATACCGCTAACATGGCTATGAATATAGTAGCTCTCATAAGTTTTATATATTTCGTCATCACTTGTTTATTTGTTATTATTATTTACATATAAGAATCCTGATTGATCTAATATTTCATAGGTCTCTCCTCCATCATAACTGTACTTATATTCTATGATATAGAAGTAATTTCCTGTTGGAAGACCGTTAGAATCTTCAATAGTTGCTCTCCCATCAGAGTACCCTCTAAAAGCCTTATCTTCATTATTATAGCTTTTTTGAGAATATACCTCTACTCCCCATCTATTAAATACCCGAACCCTATTGTCTGGAAAACAATCAATACCTTCTATTACAAAATAGTTGTCGTAAACAGAATTATCTAAATTCACCGCATTGTGGATATCTTCCCCTTTTATTTTACAGGTTAAATGAACTACCTGCACATAGGCTGAACTGTTTCCACATGCATCTGTTGCAGTCCATTCTCTAATCAAATCATATTTATTATTACATTCTCCAGCTTCCTCATACTCGTTCAATACGATACTTACCTCTGATGAACAACTGTCTATTGCTGATAATTCTGCTGCCTCTGGAATGGCGTCACAAGAAGCATAAGTATCTTCTGGCAAGACCCCTGTAAATATCGGTGCTGTGGTATCTACTACAAAAATATACTGTGAATAAACTGATTGGTTATCACATGCATCCGTTGCTGTCCAGGTTCTAGTTATTGTATAATTACCCAAACATGATCCGTCTGTAATCGTCTCATTAAATACTACAGTTGCCATACCACAGTTGTCGAATGCCGTTAAGGTTGGTGCACTTGGCACATCTTCATCACATTCTACAGTAACATCTGCTGGTAAAGCTTCATTGAAGGTTGGTGCTGTAGTGTCTTCTACCGTGATCGTTTGCGTATGAACCGTAGTTAAGCCACAAGCATCTGTTGCTGTCCATTCTCTGATTAAGATATAGTTTCCTGAACATGATCCTGCAGTAGTTGTTTCATCATAACTTACCGTTGCTGTACCACAGTTATCAGAAGCTGTTAATACCTCTGCCGTTGGTACACCATCACATTCTACTGTGATATCTGCTGGTAAGGTCTCATTGAATGTTGGGGTTGTAGTATCCTCTACTGTGATTACTTGCGTATGCACAGTAGTTAAGCCACAAGCATCCGTTGCTGTCCACGCTCTTGTTAATACATAGTTTCCTGAACAACTTCCTGCTACACTTGTTTCATTGAAACTTACCGTTGCTGTTCCACAGTTATCCGAAGCGGTTAATGTTTCCGCTGCTGGTACACCATCACATTCTACTGTGATATCTGCTGGTAAGGTTTCATTGAATGTTGGGGCTGTCGTATCTTCTACAGTGATCGTTTGCGTATGAACCGTAGTTAAGCCACAAGTATCGGTTGCTGTCCATTCTCTTGTTAATACATAGTTTCCAGAACAACTTCCTGCTACACTTGTTTCATTGAAACTTACCGTTGCTGTTCCACAGTTATCCGAAGCAGTTAATACTTCTGCCATTGGTACCGCATCACATTCTACTGTGATATCTGTTGGTAAGGTTTCATTAAACGTTGGTGCTGTCGTATCTTCTACCGTGATCGTTTGCGTATGAACCGTAGTTAAGCCACAAGTATCGGTTGCTGTCCATTCTCTTGTTAATACATAGTTTCCAGAACAACTTCCTGCTACACTTGTTTCATTGAAACTTACCGTTGCTGTTCCACAGTTATCCGAAGCAGTTAATACTTCTGCCATTGGTACCGCATCACATTCTACTGTGATATCTGTTGGTAAGGTTTCATTAAACGTTGGTGCTGTAGTGTCTTCTACCGTGATCGTTTGCGTATGCACCGTAGTAAGGCCACAAGCATCCGTTGCTGTCCACGCTCTTGTTAATACATAGTTTCCTGAACAACTTCCTGCTACACTTGTTTCATTGAAACTTACCGTTGCTGTTCCACAGTTATCCGAAGCGGTTAATGTTTCCGCTGCTGGTACACCATCACATTCTACTGTAATATCTGTTGGTAAGGTTTCATTGAAGGTTGGTGCTGTCGTGTCTGCTACCGTGATGGTTTGCATATACACAGTCGTTAAGCCACAAGCGTCGGTTGCTGTCCACGCTCTTGTTATCGTATAGTTTCCAGAACAAGACCCTGCTACTGTAGTCTCATTAAAACTTACCGTTGCAGTACCACAGTTATCGGAAGCAGTTAACACTTCTGCTATTGGCACCGCATCACATTCTACTGTGATATCTGTTGGTAAGGTTTCATTAAACGTTGGTGCTGTCGTATCTTCTACCGTGATCGTTTGCGTATGCACAGTCGTTAAGCCACAAGCGTCGGTTGCTGTCCACGCTCTTGTTAATACATAGTTTCCAGAACAACTTCCTGCTACACTTGTTTCATTATAACTTACCGTTGCAGTACCACAGTTATCTGTTGCGGTTAATACTTCTGCCGTTGGTACCGCATCACATTCTACAGTAACATCTGCTGGTAAGGTCTCATTGAATGTTGGGGTTGTAGTATCCTCTACTGTGATTACTTGCGTATGCACCGTAGTTAAGCCACAAGCATCCGTTGCTGTCCACGCTCTTGTTAATACATAGTTTCCTGAACAACTTCCTGCTACACTTGTTTCATTGAAACTTACCGTTGCTGTTCCACAGTTATCCGAAGCGGTTAATGTTTCCGCTGCTGGTACACCATCACATTCTACTGTGATATCTGCTGGTAAGGTTTCATTGAATGTTGGGGCTGTCGTATCTTCTACAGTGATCGTTTGCGTATGAACCGTAGTTAAGCCACAAGTATCGGTTGCTGTCCATTCTCTTGTTAATACATAGTTTCCAGAACAACTTCCTGCTACACTTGTTTCATTGAAACTTACCGTTGCTGTTCCACAGTTATCCGAAGCAGTTAATACTTCTGCCATTGGTACCGCATCACATTCTACTGTGATATCTGTTGGTAAGGTTTCATTAAACGTTGGTGCTGTAGTGTCTTCTACCGTGATCGTTTGCGTATGCACCGTAGTAAGGCCACAAGCATCCGTTGCTGTCCACGCTCTTGTTAATACATAGTTTCCTGAACAACTTCCTGCTACACTTGTTTCATTGAAACTTACCGTTGCTGTTCCACAGTTATCCGAAGCGGTTAATGTTTCCGCTGCTGGTACACCATCACATTCTACTGTAATATCTGTTGGTAAGGTTTCATTGAAGGTTGGTGCTGTCGTGTCTGCTACCGTGATGGTTTGCATATACACAGTCGTTAAGCCACAAGCGTCGGTTGCTGTCCACGCTCTTGTTATCGTATAGTTTCCAGAACAAGACCCTGCTACTGTAGTCTCATTAAAACTTACCGTTGCAGTACCACAGTTATCTGTTGCGGTTAATACTTCTGCCGTTGGTACCGCATCACATTCTACTGTGATATCTGTTGGTAAGGTTTCATTAAACGTTGGTGCTGTCGTGTCTTCTACCGTGATCGTTTGCGTATGCACAGTCGTTAAGCCACAAGCGTCGGTTGCTGTCCACGCTCTTGTTAATACATAGTTTCCAGAACAAGACCCTGCTACTGTAGTCTCATTAAAACTTACCGTTGCAGTACCACAGTTATCGGAAGCAGTTAACACTTCTGCTATTGGCACCGCATCACATTCTACTGTGATATCTGTTGGTAAGGTTTCATTAAACGTTGGTGCTGTCGTATCTTCTACCGTGATCGTTTGCGTATGCACAGTCGTTAAGCCACAAGCGTCGGTTGCTGTCCACGCTCTTGTTAATACATAGTTTCCAGAACAACTTCCTGCTACACTTGTTTCATTATAACTTACCGTTGCAGTACCACAGTTATCTGTTGCGGTTAATACTTCTGCCGTTGGTACCGCATCACATTCTACAGTAACATCTGCTGGTAAGGTCTCATTGAATGTTGGGGTTGTAGTATCCTCTACTGTGATTACTTGCGTATGCACCGTAGTTAAGCCACAGGCATCCGTTGCTGTCCATGCTCTTGTTATCGTATAGTTTCCAGAACAAGACCCTGCTACTGTAGTCTCATTAAAACTTACCGTTGCAGTACCACAGTTATCGGAAGCAGTTAACACTTCTGCTGTTGGTACCGCATCACATTCTACTGTGATATCTGTTGGTAAGGTTTCATTAAACGTTGGTGCTGTCGTATCTTCTACCGTGATCGTTTGCGTATGCACAGTCGTTAAGCCACAAGCGTCGGTTGCTGTCCATTCTCTTGTTATCGTATAGTTTCCAGAACAAGACCCTGCTACTGTAGTCTCATTAAAACTTACCGTTGCAGTACCACAGTTATCGGAAGCAGTTAACACTTCTGCTGTTGGTACCGCATCACATTCTACTGTGATATCTGTTGGTAAGGTTTCATTAAACGTTGGTGCTGTCGTATCTTCTACCGTGATCGTTTGCGTATGCACAGTCGTTAAGCCACAAGCGTCGGTTGCTGTCCATTCTCTTGTTAATACATAGTTTCCAGAACAACTTCCTGCTACACTTGTTTCATTATAACTTACCGTTGCAGTACCACAGTTATCTGTTGCGGTTAATACTTCTGCCGATGGTACCGCATCACATTCTACTGTGATATCTGCTGGTAAAGCTTCATTGAAGGTTGGTGCTGTCGTATCTTCTACCGTAATAGTTTGCCTATGAACCGTAGTTAAGCCACAAGCATCGGTTGCTGTCCATTCTCTTGTTAATACATAGTTTCCTGAACAACTTCCTGCTACACTTGCTTCATTGAAACTTACCGTTGCAGTACCACAGTTATCTGTTGCGGTTAATACTTCTGCCGTTGGTACCGCATCACATTCTACTGTGATATCTGTTGGTAAGGTTTCATTGAATGTTGGGGTTGTAGTATCCTCTACTGTGATTACTTGCGTATGCACCGTAGTTAAGCCACAGGCATCCGTTGCTGTCCATGCTCTTGTTATCGTATAGTTTCCAGAACAAGACCCTGCTACTGTAGTCTCATTAAAACTAACCGTTGCTGTACCACAGTTATCGGAAGCAGTTAATACTTCTGCTGTTGGTACACCATCACATTCTAAAGTTATATCTGCTGGTAAAGCTTCATTGAAGGTTGGTGCTGTAGTGTCTTCTACCGTGATCGTTTGCCTATGAACCGTAGTTAAGCCACAAGCATCGGTTGCTGTCCATTCTCTTGTTAATACATAGTTTCCTGAACAACTTCCTGCTACACTTGTTTCATTGAAACTTACCGTTGCAGTACCACAGTTATCTGTTGCGGTTAATACTTCTGCCGTTGGTACCGCATCACATTCTACTGTGATATCTGTTGGTAAGGTTTCATTGAATGTTGGGGTTGTAGTATCCTCTACTGTGATGGTTTGCGTACAATCTGTTGTATTAAGAACAACATCCTCTCCTAAATCTCTAGATCCATTATTATTAGTATCCTCATATTCTGTAATAGTATATGTTCTTGTAACTGTTTGCGTACAAGTTCCCGTGTCTGCACTATTACTTGCTGTAATTTCAATGATACCACAAGGTATATCACCTATAAGACCATCTCCATTACCTAAAGATTCAAATTCTACCTCACTATAAATTGTTTGTGACGGCAAATCCCCATAACATTGAACCGTACTTGTTGGAAATGTTGGACAAGTCACTTCATATATGCAACAAATTGGTGCATCATCAATTATATTTACTTCACATGAATTACTATCAGTAAATAAAACATTATAGTTTGTTCCTCCAGCAATATCACCTGAAGTCCAAATGTTCCCTACAATTGTCCCAGGAGCTCCTGTACCTGTTACGGTGTAAGGTGCCACTCCATTTAATTCAATTTCTATATTATAAGAATACACACCTACATTACAAGTTGTAGTTTCGCTTTCAGCTGTAAAAGCATTCACTGTAAGTTCAGCTGATGCTTCTTCAAAACAAATATTAGCCTCATTTGTAAACAATACCTTATATAGATTACCATCCATACTTGCATCTGCTGTAAAAGATAAACTAGCGGTTGCACCACTTGCTATAGTGCCTGTTTCACCTGATATATCAGAAAAAGTTGTTCCGCCATCTGTACTTAACTGCCATTGATAAGTTACATCTGTACTAGCTGTAGTAAGAGGGTCTGTTACAAGCACGGTAGTTTCAGCTATAGCGCTAAAAATTGCTTCTGTCCCTTCACAAGCTTCAATATCAATGGGTACTGTACTAATATCAATAGTTATTCCTTGCTGAAATGCGTTTTGACCATTTGATGTAGTTTGCGGTAAGGTATTATAAGTATCACCTAGGCCATTTATACCTGCGGCAATTACAATACCATTGCTATTTACGCGACCATTTGCTAAGGTTGCTCCTTCAACACCATATTGCCCGCCATCATTGCCATCTGCATCAACAGAGCCATAAGCTTCATCGGCATCGCTACAGCCATCTCCATCACTGTCTAAATCATCTTTATCTTCTATACCGTCACCATCAGTATCTGGGCAAGGGTTGTTGATGGTAACAGTAATACCATCTAAAAAATTACCTACTGAATTATCACCACCTGCGGCTGACACAGATTCAAACGCAATTACCAGATCTGTAACACCAGGAGGGATTACATAAGTTCCAGAATAAAAGCCCCATGCGGTGCTTCCATCAGACATTATTTGTTGGGTAGTGGCTGTGGCTAGCGTTTCGCCTATTAGAACTTCTGCCACGTCAGTTCCTAACCTTCCCCTGTGATAAACCTCCCAGTTTACTGTTCCTCCTTCGCCATTTATACAAAACGTCTGAAAAAGAGTAGAAACTTCATAGGCGTTAAGTTCTACAAATTGGCGCCCTACGGCGGGAATTCCACGCGAATCAGACCATATCTCTATTTGCCCATCTAAGGCTGTGGTTTCCCAGCCTGGTACTTGACTTTGGTCTACAATTATAAGGTCATCAGTATAAGGATCTTCAAATGAGCCATTCAAAAATGGATTTGCTTGGCAACCACATTCAGCCGTGTCGAGTATCCCATCATTATCATCATCTAAATCATCATCATCATTTACACCATCTCCATCGGTATCATCAATTGCTGCACTTATATTGTTTAAATAATCACACTCCACGATTCCTGTTGATGGAAAATTAACCAAATCAAAAGGTGTAGCCATAGAAGCATCATCATTAATTATTGGATGAAGTGTATTTACAGGTGTAGAAGGAATAGAAATTGTAATAATTTGTGAGCTACCTGCCGCAATAACAGAAGTTGTAGCAGTTGACGCTATTATAGTAGCCGCCGTAGTAGTTGGATCTCCATCGTATACACTTATGGGAGTTCCAGCAATTAAATCTGTTTCTCCTAAAACACTTACCTCTAATATTAATTGATTGGTAACTAAATTATATGTTGCACTATCTATTTGCGCATCTGTAGCGGCAACCGTACCAGGTTCTAATACTAAATTATTTGGATTAAATTGTGAGTTATATTGATTTAAAGCTCTAGACGTAGTAGATGTTATTGGCATAAAGCTAGACACATCTGTTTCTTCAGCTGGAATGGTTAAATCGTCTTTTATATTTACCACACGATACCCACGTTGATTCCACATATTTCTTGCAGGTTGCCAAACTGTTCCTGCCCCTGCTTTAAAAATATTGATACGACCTTCTCCGTTCCCTGCTTGAGCGTCTCCTGTAAAAGCAATCATTTCTGCCTGTCCATCATTATCTACATCTGCTACTACCGGATGTTCGCTCCATGTTAACGTTCCCGAATTAAAGGCTGCTAAGTCTGTAGGGCTTGTAGTACTTCCATCTATAATACGAATATTAGTTTCATCATTATAAACAATTTCCTGTACCCCATCGCCATTAAAATCGAAAGACGTAACCCCCGTCCCCCCTGATGTATCTGATGTTGCTAAACTCCATACTTGATATCCTGATTTTTGTACATTAAAAGCAGTTAATTTAAATCTTTCGCATAACAAAACTTCCGGATAATCTTCTGTTTTTCCATCGTTTGTAATATCATTATAAACGTTAGAAATAGCAGGCATACCAGTTAACTGGGTTCCTGAGGTTGAACCTTTAATAATTAATGTTTGATCCCCATTAGGATCCCAAGCCACTATATAACTTCCAGTATTAAAAACTACATCTAAATCTCCATCTAAATCTAAATCACCAACCGCTGTAGGTCCATCTGCCCACTGTCCAAAACGAGTATCAATATTGTATAAATTTTTTAAAACAGTAAAAGTACCTGCTGTTAAATCTACCCCATAAACAACAGAACCTGCTACAATTTCTTTTCCTGGGTTAGACGGCAATATATCAACTATCACAGGATCTGTTGTGACATTATTATAAGTACTCCCACGAGGATAACCTGTCCCCATATAAATAACCCTATTTAAGGTATTGTTTATCAAATCAAATTTAAAAACACTAGAACCAACAACAATTTCAGGCACCCCATCTTCATCGATGTCCGCGACTCTTGGAGAACCGTACCTGATAAATGTAGTAAGGTCTGATCTGTATTTATAAGTTGTAGAACTTCCCCCTGTGTTAGCAAATACATATACATAACCATTATTACCTACTGTAACAACCTCTGGATACCCATCTTTATCGATATCTGCAATAGCTGGCTGCACAATTGTTCCAGCTGCAGATCCAACATATAAAGGAAGGTCAAAATTAACACCAGCATCTACGAGTGCCCCATTATCTACATGATAAGTCATGTATCCTTTTGCAGTATTTCCTAAAGGAGCAATAATCTCAGGTGTACCATCTCCATCCAAATCCCCAATAGTAGGAGCCAAAGAAGGGTCTAATGTATTTGCTGGCCCTTGTAAAGCCAATTCAATGGAAAAATCTGGTGCTGGTGCTGGTGATACACATGATGGAAATGTAGCAACATAACAGTCTGGATCGTGTTCATCTACATACCCATCGGCATCGTCGTCTAGACCGTTGTTGCAAATTTCTTGGGAAAAACCTAATTGTAAGAAGAAAACTCCTAACAATAGTATTAAAACGTATTTTTTTTTCATGAACTTTAATTATATAGGTTGTTATTCTTTTTAACTCTTTAAAAATTTGTTAACAATTTAAGCAGTTAGTTGCAACCTAAAACTTAAGAAGCAGCTGTTTTCCGCTAAAAAAATAGCTGTTTTCCGCTAAATACATAGATAAAATTCACTAAAAACGGCTCCACCAAAACCCAACAACTAACACACAAACAGATAGTTAAAAGAAACACTTCATGATATTCAAATCAAAAAACGTAAGTACATTAAAAACAATACTAACTTTATATTCATAATACTCATATCATCTCAATGAATTAAAATATAATACAGAAAGCCTTAATAAATATTAAAGCAAATGAGGAGTTATTAAAAATTAAAGTAGTGAAAAAAGAAAATTATAGAATTGATAAATAAAGGGTTTAATTATCATGACAGAATAAAACAATAGCTATTAAGGTCCTATATCAAAATAAGGTACTTAAGCGAAAGATTTCAAAAAATCTAAATAGCAACGCCCTACCAACAAAAGTATATATATTAAGATTCTTTAAAGCTGCAGAAAAAGAAAACCATTTTATCTTACTAAAAAATTAAGCTGCTGGATTATTTTTAAGATTATTGATATAATTTGAAGGAGAAACACCAGTAATCGTTTTAAAACTAGCTGAAAATTTACTGTGAGAAGAAAAACCACATTCATCAGCTAAAAAACTAATTTTATAACTCAAATACTTTTTATCGGTATTCAACTTATTCAAAATATATTGGATACGTAATTCATTTATATAACTATTAAAATCTGTCTCTCTATACTTTTTAAGTATCTGCCTAAAATATTTAGTATTAGTATTTAACTGTCCAATAACCGTAGGTAATGAAATATTTTTATCTAAAAACTTTTTAGAATTTTCAAACTGCTTTAACTTTTCTAATAATTCATTCTCTGTTTTTTCAGAAAGAGCACAATCCGATAATCCATCCTTATGTATTACTTGCATTTTATTTTTACCCTTAAAAAACAAGCCCTTTTTATTACGATTTTTATTGCTATAAAAATAAAAAACAACAATCACAAAAAACATAACAGCTACAATTACATAAACATAATCATCTAACATTTTATTATTTGACTGTTTACCCAGAGCTCTATAGGCTCTATTAATCATTAACTTTTTATTGCTATTATTTCTATTTAAAACAGTAATATATTTATTATTAAACATACTAAAACTATCCAAGACATTTTTCTTTTGATAATATTCTGACAAACTCTTGTATACTTTTGCTTTTAATTCATCGTGATTACTTTTTTCAGAAATAACTAAAGCTTTATTTAAATAGAATTTAGCACTATCCAGTTTTTTTCTTTGTAAGAAAGCATCTCCTAAACCTTGATAAATCAAAGCAGCCCATAATGAATTTTCTGAGCCAGATTGACCAACATGTAAATTGGCTTTGGAAAAATGAAAGAATGCTTTTTTATTTTTATTTAAATATCTATAAGAACGTCCTAACACTTGTTCTGCATTAGCAAGAAAAAAAAATTTGAGCTGTGGATTTTCTTCCTTTTCATATGAAAGCATAGCTAACTCTAAATATTCAATAGCCTTATGATAATCTTCCTCAGCAAATGCATATTCTGCCATTTCATGATTACTCATGGCATTATACTTTAACACTTGTTTTTTATCACTAAAATGATTACTAGCTTCTACTCCTTTTTTTAATTTTTTTTTTCCTTCATCAATAAACCCTATAGTTCTGTACTGCGTCGATAAAAAACCATAAATTCTAGCTTGCCATATATAATCTTCATCTTTTATCGCTATATCAAGAGCTTTCAATGCTTTAATAATTGCGCTTCCTCTCTTTTCTTGTTTCTCCAAAATATCAGCTATAAGCATTAAAGTTTTTACTTTTTGTTTATTATTAATTGAATAAATATATAACGAGTCAGCTACATATAATGCTTTAGTTGGATTAGCAGAAGAAATATTTACTGCTACATCATAATAAATAGAATCAAATTTTTTAGGTTGATGGATTTGAGAAAAAAGAATACAAGGAAAGAAAAGTGAAATATAAAATAAAGCCTTCATATTGGGGAGTTGTAAAACAAAGCTAATAAATTCTTACAATAAAACACAAATCACAATATATATAACCATTTATCTAAATTTGATATCATTTATCGTTTTATTTAGCATTACAAAGTTTATTTTTTCGTTATTTTTTCCTCTAATTACCTATAACCATTGATGATAGTTAGAAACATGATTAAACTACTACTGATAAATTTAACAAACAAATACGAACCCGAGATAATTCTGAAAAATTTTTCTAAATTAACACTTACCAAAGCATTTAATTATAGACGGCTTAAGTTTGCAAATTATTAAATTAGATTAATAAATCAGAAAGTACAAAAGAGAGAATTAAGGTTAGTATACACGGTGAAGCCAAGACTTCGACAACATTGATAATCCTCTCTCTTTTTCTACCTAAATTTCGTTCAGTTCTGTGAGACCAAGATCTCGTTTTTAAGTTGTTGAAAGTAAAGTAGAATGTCCTTTCTAAAACTCATTTTTTATGAATAAAGATAAAGAAATTTATGGTATTGACATTAGTAAAAATGTTTTTGATGTGTATTGCGAGTCTATAGGTCATATTCAATTAAATAATGATGAAAAAGGCTTTAAAACACTATTAAAAAAGCTACCTAAAGCAGCTTTGGTAGTTATGGAAGCTACAGGCTATTATCATTACAGGTTAGCTCAGTTTTTAGATAAAAACGAAGTAGCAGTATCAGTAGTAAACCCATTGTCAGTTAAACGCTTTATACAGATGAAATTGGCTAAAGTAAAAACAGATAAGAGTGATGCAAAAGCGATTTGTGAGTATGGAACGATGAACAATTTGCCAATGTACAGTGCCTTGACAGCTATTCAAGCAGAATGTCTACAACTCTTTAGATTGTTGGATAATTATTTAAAGAAACGCACCCAGACCAAGAATAAGAAACATGGCGAGGAAGTCTTAGGTATTCCATCGAAATATGTTTATCAGTCTTTAAAACGAGATTTAAAGCATTTAGACAACGAGATTAAAGGCATAGAATTAAGGTTGTTGGAACTAGTAAAACAAGATCAGCAACACCAATTAACCTTATTAAATAGCATTCCAGGAATAGGCATAAAAACTGCTTTGTTTTTAATAGTTGTAACAGATGGTTTTAAGAAGTTTGAAAGCGCATCACAGCTTTGCAGTTATGTAGGCATTACACCAACAATAAGGGAATCTGGAAGTAGTGTTAGAGGACGCAGTAGGATAAGTAAAGTAGGGAATAAGAAGTTAAGAAACATGTTGTTTTTATGTGCTTTTTCGGCCTGTAAGCATAATAAGGCATGTAGAGAAATCTATGAACGAATAGTAGCCAAAGGGAAGCGCAAAAAACAAGCCTTAATAGCTGTTGCCAATAAGTTATTAAAACAAGCTTTTGCCATTGCAAAAAGTGGTTTGCCTTATGATGAAAACTTTGTTTCTAAATTAGCTTAAAATTGCTTTTTTTTTAACTCAGTTCTTCTTAAAGACATTACTATAAATGGTATTGAAAAACCAATAGAGAAATATGTATCTCACGTTTGGGAAAACATTTCATTCCAAGATTACAAAACTTTATTAAGTAAAAAACCGAACGAAGCTATAAAGCAACACGAAATATTTAATGAATACAACAAAAAGATAAAAGCAAAAAAAGAAGATGATAAATGGAGTAAAATACTAGAAATAGAAAAAGAAAAACTACTCTATTTTATTCTATCATTCAATCAAAAAGTCGTTTTAGTTAAAACAGGGCAAAAGGCAAAAGAAAAACAGTTTCTAGGTTATGAGTTTAGCAATCGTAGAAGGAATGAAGGTATGCACCCAATACAGCGCAGCAAAACCATTGATGAATGTACTCAGCTTTATGATATGAAAAGTTTCATTAACGAAAATAAAGCTAGCACCTATATTTACAGCGCCTTTACAGAAAGTAATTTTGATTTAGATATACCAGAAACCCTACAAAAAAACGTAAGCTATCAAAACTTAATTGATATGCTAACATTTGACCGAGCAGATTTTGAAAAAAATATTTCGCTTTCCATTAAAAAAAAAGTGAAAATTGAAAGTAAGTGGAATGAAGTAAAATTAGGTGATTTAACTCATCTTATGAAAAGAGGTAAATCACCTAAATACGGGAAATCTAATCTTCAAATTATCAAATCAGGTCAAGCTCGGGGTTTTTACACATTTGATTTTAAAGAACGATATTTTGCAAGTGAATCATACTTAATTGATGAAAGAAAACTTCAAAAAGGTGATTTATTGTTGAATTCTTCTGGTGTAGGAACAGCGGGAAGAGTTACTGCGTTCTACCTTGAGGGGGATTTTGTAGCAGATAGTCACATTACAATATTACGTTTTAACCAAAAAATTATTAGTCCTAAATATGCTTTGAATATTTTTGGTATGATTGGTTTTAAAAATATTGAAAAGCTTGCTCTTGGACAAAGCGGACAAATAGAAATGACTTTAGATACTATTTCTAATATTAAAATCCCACTTCCACCATTAGAGATTCAGCAAAAGATAGTTGATGAAATTGAAGTTTTAGAACAACAAAAGGAAACAGCTGTCGAGAAGATTGAGGAATTAAAAAACGATATTCAAAACTGCTATGCTAACAACAAAGGAACTAAAAAGAGACTAGATGAAGTTTGTGAATTAAAAGCTGGTAAATTTGTTAAAGCTGGAGATATCGAAAATATTTCTAAGCCTAATTCATTTCCTTGTTATGGAGGTAATGGTTTAAGAGGTTACACAAAGACTTATACCAATGAAGGATTATTTTCTTTAGTCGGTAGACAAGGAGCATTATGTGGAAATGTTCATTTAGTAAATGGAAAATTTCACGCTACGGAACACGCATTAGTTGCTTATCCAAAAGAAAATGTAAATACATTTTGGTTACATTATAAGTTGGTCTATATGAATTTAAACCAATACGCAACAGGAACTGCACAACCAGGTTTATCTGTAATGAATTTAAACCCAATAGAAATTCTTTTACCAAGCCTAAATGAACAAGAGAAAATTGCTTCTGATATAAAAAAATTAGAAAAACAAATTATGGAATTTGAAAAACAAATTGCTGAAATCCCAAAACAGAAGGAAGCTATATTGAAAAAACATTTAGAATAAAGCCAACGCAACATCTCAATTATGTTTTGTTTCCATTAGGTGTCGAAGAAGATGCCTTTACCAAACAATGGAAAAAGAGAAAGTAATCACATTTAGCTTGTATACTTCCAAACCACCATTAAACATGAAATAATGGCTAAAGTTATCAATAATATAATAATATGGTTGGCGTAGTTTTTAGGCTGCTTCTCTTCCAATAGTTTTTACTTGCAAGATAAATCTTCCAAATTAAAATCAAATAATTCTTTTGGATGGATTTCTAAGCCTTTTGATATCTCCATTACACTGGATAGCATTATGTTTACACGTCCTTTTGCTATTTTACTGATATCACTGGCATCTATATTACAGCCTTGTGAAATTCTTTCATAGCTAAATCCCTTTTGCTCTCTTATAGAGTCAATACGCTTCCCTACTAATATTAAAAAATCTTCTTTATTAAATTCTGAATCCATCATTCATATGGTGAATAGGCAAGCTCTATAGATTCTCGCAAAAAATCATGGGTCTTTAAACCCATGAGTTAATTTTTTTTTTATATTTGTATTTGAAATCATACATTTGCGATCCTTCGTATATAAAAATATTTGAAGCCATCGCTTTGAATCTCACGTTAGAAAACTGGTAATTTTTGCAACGAGATGATAAGTAGATAGGCTCACGTCCCGGGCGTGGGCTCTCTTATCGTTGCACGGTATACCAGTACCTCTGACGTGGTAAGTTGAGTACTACGCCCTATTTTTTCTGAATAGTTTGAAAATTAATAAAACGCTTGGTACTCTACATTAAAAAGGAAATTTTTAAAAGATTTCCTTTTAATACCAATGCAATATGTCTGAAGGCCAAGTACACCCCAAAAATTTGGACGGGTTTAAGTCACTTTTTGAGACCCTCTACCCTTCGCTGTGCTTATTTGCCAACAAATATCTTAATGATATGGATACGGCTAAAGATGTTGTACAAGAGGTATTTATTAAGATCTGGGAACGAGACACGCAATACCCTAATTTTTATGCGATAAAGTCTTTATTATATAAAGCCGTTAGAAACCGTTGTTTGGATTATTTAAAAAGTAAACATTACAGGTGTATAGTTCAGTCTCCAGATTTTGATTTTGACTACATGTTAAGCGATGAATTTTTCTATACCAAATTAACGCTTATAGATACTTATGCCCAGTTAGAGATCGCCATAAAACAACTTCCAAAAAAAAGTGAAGCTGTTATTAGGTTAACGCTAAATGCCTATACCAATGCGGAAATCGCTGAAGAACTCTCTATCAGTAAGAATACCGTTAAATCTCAAAAGCGTATTGCTTATAAAAAGCTAAGGAATGTTCTTGGCAGTCTTATGAATATTTTTTAATTCTTTTTTGCACCCTCCTCTTAACTTTTGTCGTTTTGGTGTTATAATTAAAGGTTTGACATGACAATTTTTAGAGACATATTTATACTCAGCAAGAAGCTATCTAAAGCCCTGCTTGAAAATAAAAGCTTACGAGATTTGGAAGCGTCTGATTTGTTTTCAGATGACGCCAAGACGCATATTATACAACATCTATCTACCAAAGACATTAAAGAAAACTTAGAACTACTTAACCAAATTGATAAGGAGGCTGATTGGAAAAACGTAGCGGAAGGTATCTCTGGCCATAGTAAATTAAAACCTAAAAAGCGTCGTTCTATTTCTACTTTTATGAAAGTGGCTGCCGTGGTTATTCCTTTAGTCTCGTTAACCTATATTGTACATAATAAGCGTACCCAAAGCACAGCTTTAACGATAGACCCGCTACCAATTACAGCAGGAACTGACAAAGCCATTTTAACCCTTGACGATGGTGTAGATATAGCTCTTGAACAGGATAACCAATTTGAAAATAATGTGGTTAAAAGTGATGGCGAGCGCTTAACGTATACCAAAGCCAATATCCCTTCTAAACTAGCTTTTAATTATCTCACAGTACCTAGAGGTGGGCAGTATCAAATTGCATTATCTGATGGCACTTTAGTTTGGTTAAATGCAGACAGTAAACTAAAATATCCTGTAAATTTTGTTGAAGGAGAGCCTCGCATTGTTGAGTTAGTCTATGGCGAGGCTTACTTTGAAGTATCACCCAGTGCCAAGCATCAGGGTAATCATTTTAAAGTGCTCACAAAACAACAAGAGGTGGACGTTCTCGGTACCGTATTTAATATAAAGGCCTACAACGATGAGCCCTTTATGTATACCACCTTGGTTGAGGGCCGCATAACTATTCGTACAGACGACACCTTAGCCCAATTAATCCCCACAGAACAAACCCAAATAGACTTGAGAACAGGCCAGTTGACAAAGTCTATAGTGAATGTGGATTATACTGTGGCTTGGGTAAAGGGCTACTTTAATTTTAAGGATACCTCTTTACAGGACATTATGAAGGTGCTTTCTAGATGGTATGATGTAGATATATCCTTTGAGTCTAATGACCTTAAAGACGTCCGTTTCAGTGGTCTTCTAAATAGAAAACATAATATTAATACTATACTAAACGGAATTAAAAACACAAAATTTATAACTGCTTATGAGATAAAAAACAAGACGATTACAATTAAATAAGAAAAGGGAATAAAGCTACTACCTCCACAGTACTCAGCTAAATTCCCTTTATACACTAACCGGTTTTAAACCAATTAACGCACAAATTTATGCAAATTAAATTTACAAGCATGCATTTCTTTCGATGGAAAGGAATTTCTATGTTCATCATGAAAACTTTATTACTCCTATTCTGCACTACTGTTTTTAGTCTTGCACCAAGCGCTACTTTTTCGCAAAACGAGAAGGTGACCATCGCCTCAGATAAGACTATGACTATTTATGAGGTGTTGGAACTAATAGGGGAACAAACTGAATGTACTTTTATTTACCAGTCTGATATATTTAACGATGTCCCTAACATCCAACTCAAAAGCGGAGTTATTAAGGTGATGACGTTATTATCACAATGTCTTCCAGCTAGGAATTTTAAAATTAACAGCAACAAAGAGCACCTTATAACTATCCGACGCACGTATTCTGAAGATTTGCAAAAGGAACCTATACAAGTGAAAGGAACAATTAAGGATATTAATGGTGTACCCTTAGCAGGAGCCACAATTATAATCAAAGGTACTATGAGAGGCACCACATCAGATTTTGACGGGAATTATGAAATTACGGCAAACTCTGATGATGTATTAATAGTTTCGTACTTGGGTTACAAGTCCATAGAACAACAAATTAATGGGCAAGCCATCATCCCTATTATCCTTCAACCCGATGCCGAAAATCTACAAGAAGTGGTTATTAATGCAGGCTATTATTCGGTAAAGTCAAAAGAGCAAACAGGAAGCATTTCAAGAATTACCTCAAAGGACATTGAAGACCAACCCGTGCCCAATGTTATTGCGACTATGCAGGGACGTATGCCTGGTGTAAATATTGTACAAGAAAGCGGTATTGCAGGTGGTGGATATAGAATCAACATTCGAGGGTTGAACAGTCTTCGAGAAAATGCAAACAACCCACTTTACATTATTGATGGTGTTCCCTATTCTTCCGATCCCATAAGCGATGCCCAAACATCTAGCTCCATTCCAGGAGATGGAAACCCATTAGCAAGCCTAAATCCAGCCGATGTTGAAAGTATCGAAATATTGAAAGATGCAGATGCAACCGCCATTTATGGTTCGAGAGGGGCAAATGGTGTCGTACTTATTACCACAAAAGGCGGGAAAATTGGAAAAACAACATTAACCATCAATTCAACCCATTCCATCGGAACGGTTACAAAAATGATGGACTTAATGCATACGGAACAGTATTTAGATATGCGACGTAAAGCTTTTGCCAACGATGGCATCACTGACTATCCGTTTAATGCCTATGACATAAATGGGACTTGGGATCAAAACAGATATACTGATTGGCAGAAAGTCTTAATAGGTGACACTTCCCATATTAGCGCATTACAGGCATCTGTCACTGGAGGCAACGCGCAAACCAAATATATTTTGAGTAGTTATTATCGGACTGAAAGTAGTGTGTTTCCTGGAGATTTCTTGTATAAAAAAGGTGGTGCACGACTCAATTTCAATCATACATCAACGGATAGAAAATTTAATATAAATTTATCTGGAAGCTATACTCTACAGGACAATGACCTACCCTGGATTGATTTTGTAACACTTTCAAGGCAACTCGCCCCTAATGCTCCAGCCCTATTTGATGATGAGGGGAATCTGAATTGGGAAGATAACACATGGACAAATCCACTTTCAAATTTGGAAAGCAAAAGTTTAGCTACTACCACGGATTTAATAGTGAATACCACAATAGATTATCAGTTAAATGAAATCTCTCATTTAATTCCAGCTTTGGCTTTACGGAACTGCATAATGATGAAAGCCGGTCGATTCCTTCAACCATTTATAGTCCTGCTTACAATTTGGGCAGCCAATACTCTTCAGTTTACATGAATACCTTCAAAAGAAAGTCATGGATTATTGAGCCAAAAGTTAACTGGCAGAAAGACTTTGGCAAATCGCGTTTTACGCTATTAGCAGGAGCAACTTTCCAAAATCAGATTAGCGATAAATTTGTAATTCTTGCCAGTGGATTCTCCAGCAATAGTCTGCTATATGATTTAGCTTCCGCATCAGAAACATTGGTTAGAAACAATGATGAATTAGTTTATAAATATCAAGCGTTCTTTGGCAGAGCCAACTACAGTTATGCAGATAAATACTTTCTGAACATTACGGGAAGACGAGATGGCTCAAGCAGATTTGGACCTGGGAAACAGTTTGCCACATTCGGAGCTGTAGGAGCCGCTTGGCTATTTTCTAAAGAAACTGCTATAGCTGAAAATATGGAGTGGCTATCATTTGGAAAATTAAGAGCTAGTTATGGAGTTACAGGGAGTGACCAAATTGGAGACTATCAATTTTTAAATACGTATACCTCATCAGGTTTCCAGTATGGAGGCAGTAGTGGTTTAATGCCATCACAACTTTATAATGCCAATTTTGGTTGGGAAACCAATAAAAAGTTTGAAGCCTCTTTAGAACTTGGATTTTTAAATGACCGTATGTTACTAACAACGTCATGGTATAAAAATCGCTCTTCAAATCAATTGGTTGGGTTTCCATTACCTGCAACCACTGGATTTTCGTCAATACAAGCGAATCTTGATGCCTCTGTTGAAAACACAGGGTTTGAAGCCACATTGCGATTGGCACCAATTCAAAAAGAGCATTTTTCTTGGGTTGCCAATATCAATTTTACAAAGGCCACAAATAAACTATTATCCTTTCCCGGATTGGAAGAGTCGAGCTATCGTAGTCAATTCATTGTGGGCCAACCTACAACCATACAAAAGCTGTTTAATTTTACAGGAGTCAATCCAGAAACAGGGCTTTATGAATTTGAAGATGTAAATGGAGATGGCGAAATCACCTTTGAAAATGACCGTGAGGCTTTTAGGGATTTCAATCCAGAGTTTTACGGAGGAGTTCTTAACCAATTCAATTATAAGAATTTTCAACTGGATTTTCTATTTCAATTTGTAAAGCAGGAAAATTTCAATTTGGCCAATACACAACGTTTTGCTGGTTTATTAAGCAACCAACCGACTGCTTATATTGATAGTTGGCACCAACCTGGAGACGTAAAGCCTTACCAAATGTTCTCTAATAGTCAAGATGCTAGACAAGCAAGTGATTTTTTTGCTTTGAGTACAGGAGCAGTTAGTGATGCATCTTATATAAGATTCAAAAACATCTCATTGTCCTACAATTTCCCAAGGGAACTACTAAAACATATGGAATGTAGACTGTCTCTACAAGCACAAAACCTTTTGACCATTACATCCTTTAAAGGAGCAGACCCTGAATTCACGCAAGGTGGTACTCTACCGCCATTACGCATTTTTTCAGTAGGTATACAGCTTGCTTTTTAATCTTTAAAATAAAACAAATGAAAAATCAAATCATTACATATTTCAAAAACTTGTTAGCATTATTATTCATAATGCTCGTATCTAATTGCGACGATTTCATTGACGTAGACAGTCCCAATTCACAACTCACGACAGATACTGTTTTTGAGGATGAAACAACAGCAACAGCGGCTATAATTGATATCTATGCTCAAATGAGAGAAAACGGCATCATAACAGGTAGAATTGACGGTTTATCAAGTCTTTTAGGAACATATGCGGACGAACTTGTATCCTTTGAAAATGGGATTTACACAACGGAAAGCTTTTACAACAATTCATTGCTCCCTTCTAGTAATAACGTTTCAAATATCTGGAACGCTAGTTATAGCCAGATTTATGCAGCAAATGCCATTTTAGAAGGTATTGATGATTCCGACACCTTGACCGAAAACGTCAAAAGTCAATTACAGGGTGAAGCTCTTTTTATTAGAGCCTTCTTACATTTTCACCTTGTCAATACCTATGGAGACATCCCCTATGTTGCAACAACCGATTACAATGAGAACAGTACTGTTATCCGAATGCCTATTGAAACGGTTTATCAAGCCATTATATCTGATTTGGAAGTGTCCATAGGATTACTAAACACGCCATATTCCAATTCCGAAAGAACTAGACCCAATAAAAGCACAGCTGAAGCATTTTTGGCAAGAGTTTACCTATATCATGGTGATTTTGAAGCAGCCGAGACTATGACTACATCGGTCATAAATAACACAGAAAATTATGCTTTAGAAGCAAATCTTGATGATGTATTTCTAGCGCATAGCATGTCCACTATTTGGCAGCTTTCTCCTGGTGCAAGTGGGGCAAATACTTATGAAGCCATTACATTTATTTTCTATGAAGGCCCGCCAAATCAAGTTTCATTAAATGACAACCTTATTTCTCAATTTGAAGATAATGACTTAAGAAAAACACACTGGGTTGCAGAAGTAAGCGATGGTGATGAAACTTGGTATCATTCCTACAAATACAAGCTTGACTATTCTACAGGTTCATCTTCAGAAAATTCGATTGTAATGAGACTTGCAGAACAGTATTTAATTCGGTCTGAAGCAAGGGCAATGCTTGGCGATATTACAGGTTCTAAAGAAGATTTAAATCAAGTAAGAAATCGAGCAGGACTACCCAATACGGATGTGAATTCTCAAAATGAATTAATTGAAACAATTCTTCAAGAGCGTAACCTAGAGCTATTCACAGAGTTCGGTCATCGTTTTTTTGATTTGAAACGTTTAGGTAGACTTGACGATACCTTAAGTTTAAAGTCTGGGTGGAATACAAATGACCACTTATGGCCACTTCCATTGACAGAACTTGTTGCAAATCCAAACTTAACCCCACAAAACCCAGGTTATTAAATGAGAGCTACAACTTATAACAATATCATTAAACGCACGAGTCTGAAAAACAAATTTTTTGTGGATAGTACAGGCACGTTAACCATATTACTTCTTTTAATTGCAAACCTAAATCTCTGGAGCCAAACTCAAAAAAAAAGGCCATTAACAGTTTCTGATTATAATCGTTGGGGTACAATGCACAAACACAAAGTATCAGAAGAAGGCCATTGGGTGAGCTTTTTAATGCAATACGATGAAAGCCCTGATACACTTTTGGTAAAGCAAGTTCATGGTAAAAAGACCTTTCGACTTTTAAATACTACAGATGGAGAATTCTGGAATGAGGACAAATTTGCTTTTTTGGACCGTACTAATCTCCTTCATGTAATTGATTTGGATAGCGGTTTTGAAAATACAATTGAAAATGTAAAGAACTTCTCAATTTCCAAAAATGGAAAGTATTTGATAACTGGAGAATTAAAAAAAGGAATTCAGCATTTGGTAATAAGAAATTTGGAGGGTCGGGAATTGGAACGCATTGAAGGTTTACAATATTATAAGATGAATAATTTAAAAGATGCGATGGTGAGCATCATTTCTAAAAATGGTTCAAACAAGGTGCTTATGATGAATCTAGGAGTTAAAATTGGCAAAATACTCATTACTGAAAGTGATGACTTGAAATTTTCGAAACCTGTTTGGAGTAATTCTGATAATTCGATCGCTTTCTTCAATGTAACCTTGGATGAAATTTCGGTAGGTATCAATCACTATGAACTTAAAAATAACAAATTGAGTTATTTTATGCCATCAAAATTTGACAATGAGATTAATGATTATTCATTGAGCGATGTAAACAACACTTTGTTTATTTCACCTGACAATGAGCGCGTTTTTTTTATGATTACGAAAAACACAGACCCTGACACCAAGGCTAATAGTGTACAAATTTGGAATACTAACGACGCTGAAATTTATCCCAAAAAAAAATAGTTGAGAATTTTGTATGCAACACTAAAGTTATGACTTGGATTCCTGAATCCAATAAACTTATGTCGATAACCGATAAAGCATCCCCCTATTGTTTAATAAATCCAACGAGGGATTTTGCTCTTACCTATAACACTCAGGACTTGGGAGCTCAATATAAAATGACCCCTAACGTCAATTATTTTTTAAAAAATCTTAAGACAAATGAAAGTGAGATGTTCCTTGAAAATCAGATCACCACATCAAGGTGGTCCACCTTATCTCCTGGCGGCCGCTATTTTGCCTATATAAAGGATAAGGATTGGTGGGTCTATGACTTTAAGAAGAAGGTTAAATTCATAGTTGCGAGTGAAGCTCTTATACAAACAATAAACAAAGATGATCCTTGGGAAACAACCTACGGTGTGGCTGGATGGGGTTTAAACGATGAATACTTATTGCTATATGATAAATATGATATATGGAAGATACCATTTGATGGCATTAAACCTGTTAGATTGACAAAAGGTAGAGAGAAGAAAGTGGTTTATAGAATTCCAAGATTGAAACAGGAAAAATACGTTGAATTTTATGATGTAGTTGATCAAGTCATTGACACTAAAGGTGAAATTCTATTATCGGCCAAAGGGGAACATCAAACTGGCTACTTTATGTTACAGCCAAACGGGCAACTTAAAAAAATTATTTTTGATGATTATTTCTATGGAAATATTGTTAGGTCGTCTAAAAGCAACACTTATGTTTTTCAATATAGAAGGTACGATAGTCCTCCGGGTTTGATATACTATAATGTTCAAGGAGATTCATTAAATCCATTTTACCAAAGTAACAAACATCATTATGAGTATTTATGGGGTAAACAGGAAATAATTCATTATAAAAACTCAAAGGGTGTTCCACTGAAAGGCATTTTAAATTACCCTGCGGATTATAATCCAAACAAGAAGTATCCTTTGGTCGTATCCATATATGAAGATCAAAACTACCTTAAAAATTATTATATTAATCCGACAGTTTATAATCCAGCTGGGTTAAATGTTACCACCTTGAATGCTCAAGGTTATTTTGTATTGCTTCCTGATATTGTTTACGACGTTGGACACCCTGGTATTTCAGCCACAGATTGTGTAGTGGCGGCTACAAATAAAGTCATAAGCACAGGACTTATTCTTAAAGATAAGATTGCCTTAATGGGACAGTCTTTTGGAGGTTATGAGACTAATTTTATAATTACCCAAACCGATTTATTCAAAACAGCAATTTCAAGTGCTTCTGTTTTTGATTTGACTAGCTTTTATTTATCGATAAGTCAAAATTCAAGTGTACCAGAACATTGGCGATTTGAAAATCAGCAATGGCGTATGGGCAATTCACTATTTGCAAATAGAGATAAGTATAATGAAAATTCTCCTTTGACTTGGGTTGAACAGATACATACTCCAGTTCTAATTTGGACAGGGGAAAACGACACACAAATCAATCCTAATCAAAGTTATGCCATGTATTTGGCCTTACGAAGATTAAATAAAAAAGCAATAATGCTGGTTTATCCTGAAGAATCCCATTCCCTTATTTTTAAAGAAAACCAAAAAGATCTTTATTTTAAAATACAAGAATGGCTGGCCTATTTTCTCAAAGATAAAACTGAAGTTAACTGGGTCCATAAAGGCATGAAATAAGAAATGCAGGCTAAAATAATTATAGCCTGCATTGATTTATCCTAAGAAAGGATTAAGGTCGGTGCGTGAGCAATTCCGAACAATCCGATGTAGGAGATGGCTTTGCATACATTTGATCGAATCCATCTACACAAAGAATTGACCCAATGTTATTACACTTTTTTACGGCCTGACAATTAAATGGGGAAACTCTCTTCCAACCTTGAATATCCGCGGATGTAGTGTTTGAGTTACCATTGACAGAGCCCATAGCACCTGCAGAAGCGAATAAAAACGCTAATACTGGAACAACCATTTTAAATACTGAAGTTTTCATAATATTAAATTTAAATTAATTTATTTGACCTACTCTTTTTTACAGGTTTTCAGTCTTACGCCTGATACTAGCCAGTATATTTTAAATCAGTTTTTATATTTACTTTGGAGTGACTCGCTCAATTTGTACGAAACGAGGTTAGAACCTATCAATACAAACAAATGACTATTAGTTACGATTAAATCGTCTATTTTATCACCGTCTATTTTATATATATAAAAACTCATTACGTAAGTTTTTGTAAGAATGTCGTATACATCAATAACGTTAGCATTCTTCCACATTTTAATTTCGTCGTAACGACCAGGCAGCATGGAATTTACAAACAACAGGTTGTTATGTATAGCACTGATTCTGTTAACTAAAAAGGGAGGGGTTGAAAATTTTCTTTCCTTTCTGCTCTCCACATATTCCATTTTAATTTTTGCACGAGATGTGGTGTCAATAGTATTACCTCTTTTTAATAAGTTTAATTCATAATCCGTGACCGTATATTCGTTACGATAATAGTATAAGTAAACAAGTTTTTCTTGTTTAGAACTATACTGTAAAGTTCCATCAGTATCAAATAAACCATCAATCTGTTTTTGAAGTAAATTTGGTGCCGACTTCTTGACCTGCCCTGTATGAATATCTATAGTAGACAATAAATTCTCTCGTTTCTCGCTTAATGTTCTTATAACAAGTGTTGAAGAGTCAATAACTTCTGCCTTTGTAAATCCTGGAATTTTTGTAGTTTGTAATAAGGCAATGCTATCATTCAAATTTCCTCTAAAAACACACGGAACCGTTCCATCAAAAAGGAAAAAATAAGGTGGTAATACACGTAGTTGAATGTTATGAAAATCAAATAATGTGTCGGTAATTTTAATATTATAATTATTAGCTACAGTAAGCGTCGTATCTAATACAACTATTAATGCAGGTGCTGAATGGTTGCCCAAATACACATTCTTCTCATCTTTTCCAGCAAAATAATAAGAGTTGAATTTTAAATCTTTAACATCAACTCGTTTCGTTGGAAAAGGAGGAAATCTTCGTACGAAATTATTGCGCTTATATATGATATTGTCAGATGCCAAATACAAGCCAAACATAAAAATAGAACTTGTTAAAATTATTGCGAGAACTCTAAAATTAATTTTTCGGTTGTATTTGTATATGACATTTAAAGAACCCCATGCAAGTATAACAAAGATGATATTAAACCAGAGATGAGTTTGCCAACTCATGCTTTCAAGCACTCCTCCACAAGAACAAGGTATGAACGTACTGTAATTTAAAACGATAAAAATATAAAGTGTAAATAGAACCATTAAAACACATGCAAGATGAATTCCAATATTTCTAGTTCTTGAGTAAGACAACAATATTGCTATTAACAATTCAAATGCAATTACTGTATAGGAAATGAATCCAGCAAAGGCACCTAATAAAGGTGATTGACCTAACTGAACTTGAAAATTCTGAAAGTCAATTATTTTACTTACTGCTGCATAAACAAATAATAAAATGTATAGATAACTAACAATTATTGGTAGATTGTTATATATCGATTTATTAAGTTTCATATCATTTGATTTGATATGGTAAAATTCGAAAGATAATTTTATTTTTAAGGTCCAAACTCTTATCCGTAAAGGATTAATGCACACTAATACTTATTACTATTATTTATCTGTTGAGATGGAATTGTTACGCAATGCACTTGGAGCGTACCCATATCTCTTCTTGAACGAACGAGAAAAATGGGGTATACTTTTAAACCCCACCCTATAAGCAATTGATTTAAGCGATACGTCGCTATATTGTATCATCATTTGAGCTTTTCTTAACCGTTCTTGCATTAAAAACCGATGCACTGTGGTGCCGTATAGTTCCTTAAAACCGTACTTTAATTTAAACTCATTAGTCCCTATTTGCAAGGCAAAATCTCTTAAGGACGGAAGCTCTTTATTTAAATTATTGATAATTATATCATGTCCTTCTCTTATTTTACGAATATCTTCGAAGCTTAATCTTAGTTTTGGTTTTAACGTTTTATTTTTGGAATTGACCCTAGACTTACTGTCTTTAATAACTCGTTCTTTTAAACTTGCGTCTAATTGTTTTTGAAAACTAGAACGATGAACAACCGCTATCAGTGTTTTACGATATTTAGTATTAGATTCATTAAAGGTTGTGATATAAAGGTTTTTAGGAATGAGTAGATTTCCTTTGGATTTAAATTTTAAGGCTATAGCGGTATCAAAAAACGCTTTCTTTCTAATTTGTTTCCATGTCTTTTTCCATTTAGGAATAGAAGATTTTGCTATTAATACTTCAAAATTTGTACCAATAATATCTTCATATAAGTATGACAATACATTACATGCTTGTTGATTGACCATTTGAATACGTCCTTCGGAGTCTAGAATAAAACTCATTTGAACAATGTCTAAAATCGTTTTTTCAGTATTTGTAAACCCCTGATGTATGATAGTATCTTGAATTTCTTCAGCCAACATGTTTAAAGTAACAATAAGGGCCTCAAGTTCATCGTTCTCTGTGGAACGTTCTATGCGATAGAAAAAGTTGCCAGAGGCCATTTCTAAAAGCATTTGATTGATAAGCTCCATTCGTTGAGATATAACAGCATCCATCTTAATTGGTTTACATTCTCTTTAATACCTACAGTGACTAATAATTATAGTCTTTTCTATAAGATTGCTCATTTGTACTGCTTTAAAAAATTTAATGCTTGCTCTATTGAAGTAAATGCTTCTGTAGGGACGGGAGGTTTACTGGTACGCAGATAGAATTTAGACAACATTTCTGAAACAGGAGATTCTACAATAAACGCTACAGCTTTAATTAATGTAGAACCTTCAATAGCTAAATATACTCTCGCTGCTTTGTTGATTTCTTTAATTTGACGTATATCGCATAGCACTGGTAAAAAAAGGCCTTCATGAAGTGAAAGTCGATCTTTAACAATATAAACCGCCGCAGGTAGATCTAATATAACATCTTTACGATATGTTACATACAAGATTCCATTAACAACTTTGTAAGTAGCGTACTCATTCTCAAGAACTATTGACATAATGATTTAGAAAACTGGTTTTTGGTAAATATAAATTTACAAAATAATCAATATAATCATTATCCCTCCCTTAACCTCCCTTAGTCATTATGGATTAATCATTACCTACAAAGGATTAACAGTTGCCTTAAAAGGATTTAGCAGAAGCGTATTTATTCAATTTTAAATAAAAGCTATTACATTAATTGCAAAACAAATTACGATGGCAAAAATTAAACACAATAATTTCCTAGACACTGTTAATAATGTATTTACAGATGCGATAGATGAAGGGGTCCTCCACCTCTATGCTGAAGGAGACCATTTTTCAGGCAGAACTATTGGTGTAAAAAATCAAAACCTTTTTCATTTTGGTACCACTGGGTATTTGGGATTAGAGCAGGATCCAAGGTTAAAAGATGCTGCGATTAATGC
The DNA here is from genome assembly GCF_054366245.1 of Winogradskyella sp. PC D3.3. Classification (NCBI taxonomy): domain Bacteria; kingdom Pseudomonadati; phylum Bacteroidota; class Flavobacteriia; order Flavobacteriales; family Flavobacteriaceae; genus Winogradskyella; species Winogradskyella sp. PC D3.3. The sequence goes on from NZ_CM135962.1 coordinate 3,688,434, forward strand.
CATTCGCAGATACGGCACGCAATTTCCATTATCTAAATCATACATTTCTAATCCGCTCTACCAACTATTAGAAGAAAACGTTTCTGCAATGTATCAACATCCCGTTGTGATTACTAAGAATAGTACTTTAGGTCATCTTGGTGTAATTCCGAGTGCTGTAAAAGATCAGGATGCTATTATTTTAGATCATCAAGTACACTGGAGTGTGCAAAGCGCTGCTAAAGTATTAAAAACAAGAAGTGTTCCCATAGACATGATTCGTCATAATGATTTAAACATGTTGGAGGATAAAATAAAATCATACACCAATAGCCGAAAAAAGATTTGGTATATGGCAGATGGTATTTATTCTATGTTTGGGGATTTCGCTCCTATTAAAGATTTAAAAGCTTTAAGCTTAAAATATCCGCAATTGCATCTTTATTTTGACGATGTCCATGGTATGAGCTGGATTGGAAAAAATGGTACAGGTTACGTTATGAATGAAATCAATGCACTTTCAGAAAACATGCTCTTGTTTGGAACCTTGAGTAAAACCTTTGGTGCCAGTGGATCCGTATTAGTCTGCTCTAACAAGAAAATGCACAGAGACATAAAAACCTTTGGCGGGCCTTTGACCTTCTCTGCGCAACTAGAACCAGCATCTGTTGCAGCAGCTACAGCTTCTGCAGAAATTCATTTATCCCCAGAAATATATAGACTTCAAGACGATTTAAGATTAAGAGTTCAATATTTTAACTCCTTATTAGAACAGACAGATTTACCTGTTGTTGACAAAAACATGTCACCAGTATTCTTTATTGGAACCGGTATGCCTAAAACGGGCTATAATTTTGTCAATCGTTTAATGAAGGAAGGATTTTACGTTAACCTAGGCCTCTTCCCTGCTGTTCCAGTAAAAAACACAGGTGTACGCATTACGATATCACGACATAATCAACGTACAGAAATTAAAGCTTTGGTGGATGCTATGGCCTATCATTTACCTAAAGCACTAGAAGACACACATACAGACTTATATCGCGTACATCAAGCTTTTAAATTAAAATCATCATCTAAAACTAAGCAAACACTAAGTAAAAATCTAAGCTTACAATTAGAGACTTCTATTTCAAAAATTGATAAACAAATGTGGAACAACTTGATTGGGAATTGTGGTATTCAAGATTGGGACGGACTTCAATTTTTAGAGCAAACATTTCGAGATAATGTGCTAGAAGAAAATAATTGGAATTTCTGGTACCTCATGGTTTGTGATGCGCAAAAGCATCCGGTCTTAGCCACTTTTATAACCTCATCGCTTTGGAAAGATGATATGCTAGCCAACGCTACTGCGTCTAAAACTCTTGAAGAAAAGCGCAAATCAGATCCTTATTACATGACCTCAAACGTTTTAAGTTTGGGATGTTTATTCACTGAGGGTAATCATCTTTATATCAACGCTAATCATCCCCGTAAGCAAGAGGCACTACATTTGCTTATGCAAACATTAGAGACATTGGAACAGCGTTCTAATTCTAAAATGATTGCGCTTCGGGATTTTAGCATGAACGATACCTTAAATCGTTATTTTCTTGGTCAGGGTTTTGTTAGAATACAAATGCCAAATTCATGTCGCATTAATTTAAGAGCTGATGAATCTATTGAAGCTTATGTAGCTCGACTTTCCTCTAGAAACAGAAAACATTTGAGGAAAGACATTTTAGCTTATGAACCCTCGTTAGAGATCTCAATTTTGCAAACACTTAATGATCCCCAACTCAACCAAGTTCATCTATTGTATAATAATGTCCGCTTAAACAACCTTGGACTAAATACCTTCCCGTACCCTATAAACTTATTTAAAAACATGTCTGATCATCCCAATTGGGAATTTATACTCATATATCACCCTGAACAACCAAACAAAATCATTGGAGTAATGTTTTGCTATAAAAATAACGCTCAAACCTATGTTCCGTCCTTAGTCGGCATTGACTATGATTACCTTAAAATCTATCAGACTTACAGACAATTATTATATCAAACGCTTAAAAGGGCCATTCAGTTAAAATTTAAAACCATTGATTTGGGATTAACTGCATCCTTTGAGAAAAAAAAACTTGGTGCTGAGGTAGAAGAGAAATATGCCTATATACAAGCTTCTGACAATTACACTCTAGAACTTTTGGGATTACTAGAATGTCGTTGAAAATGAAACACATGGCTTTGTATAGTTATGACGTATCAAGAATTAATAACAGAATTTGAAACAACGGTGGAGTCTTTGGAGTCTCGTACTGATGATATTCTATACAAAGCTGAAAATGGTATTGCTAAGGCTGAAAAATGCATTAAAAAAATGCGAAAAAGGGTTCTTAAAAAAGGGTTTAGTTCAAAACATGAAGAAATTAGTTTTTTTAAGCATATAAAACCTCAAATATTCAGTCGATTGATTTATTACGTTAGACTGTTTAATATAGAAAGTAAACGCCCTAGAAGTAGCTCCAAATACCAAATAGAATATTTAAATAATCACATCAATAAATTACAAGTCTTTTTCAATGATAATCTTGAGTTCTATCATTACTATCGCAGAGGAGCTACGACACTAGATGAAGAATATTTTATTAGGGGCAAATCTGATTTACGATTGCCAACTGAATTCTTCCATTTTTTTATTGATGACCAGTTTTCTACATGTCAAGACACTACAGTAGCTACCATTATTGCCTATGATATGTTGATTGTTTATCTGCAACAAGAAATTGAAAAATTACAGTCGCATAAGGACACTAAAACCAATACAATGAAGCAAGCATCTTCAAAACTTTTTTGGACAGGAAGTAAAACAGAGTTAACCGAGTTAATTTATGCCCTGCATAGTAGCGGCTCCATAAATAGTGGAACTGCCGACATTAAGGAATTAGCCTCTATGTTTGAGCAGGTATTTAACATTGAACTAGGCAATTACTATCACACTTTTATAGAAATAAGAGCTAGAAAAAACAGTCAAACAAAATTTCTGGACTGGTTGACAAAAGTACTTCTGAAACGCTTTAAGGATTCGGATGAATAATTCTAAGTTTCCCCCAAGTTGGGAATACCATATTTTCTAAAAGATCCATTACTTTTAATACAAAATAGGGTAATACATTTATTGAACCCGCCCTTGTCATTTCCAAAACTATTCAAAACTTATATAAAAAAACTCCCATCTCTGTATAAACTATTGAAGACCATAGAATAAATCCCCTACAAATTTGCATAACGAAAGTCAAATTGACAGAACAGAGACTATCAAAATGTTTAAAGACTTTTTTTAGTCTCTTTCTTTAAAACCCTTTTATTATGCCAGCCACTATAATCACGACTGATGATCTCAGAGAATTTAAATTAGAATTACTCGCTGATATTAAATACATTAGCATTTGGTTAAAAGCAATCAAATTAAAAAGTAGACGCGTTCTTGGCTACGCAGTATTGTCTTAACATGTCTTTAACTATTAGGCTTAATACTAACATTTAAACGCTTTAGCCATCAAGGTTTGTTCTTTATTAGATATACCTATTTCTTTTGCCACCTCTTTCCAAGTTGTCACGACATCTAATACTTCTTGAATAATTTTATCCAATTGTTTATTATCTAGACGGAAAAACTCGCCTACACTTTTGGCTAAATCATAATCGAGTGCATTATTATCCATATCAATATTGAGTGCCAAACCGTCTTTATCTATGGATGGGTTTAAGTCGTAAGCTGGTGATAATATCCACCCTTGATTAGTTAATATAAATCCATGGTTTCTTAAATGGTCATCGGTATTTGAAATCGCAATATTGAAGACTATTCTACGCCATAACTGTTCTAAATTATCGTTAACCATAGCACCATAGTTTTGAACAAATTCTGCTAATTCTAAATAGCTTGCTGGATTGTCTCTTATGGTATCTTCGTTATTTCCTGTCATAGTCATAGCAGATGCAAAATGAAGTCTATAGCCTTCTTCACGATCAAATCTTTTGGTAAAAAATGTATTGAAACTGCCACTAATCTTTTCAATTTTAGATGGTGCCATGTGGATTCCTGCCTTTATTGCTAACTGATATGCCAGATATTCCCAAGCCGCTTTGTCTACGGTATCGTTTTTTGAAGGAAACTTTGCAATCCATAATTCTTTATTTTCATCTAATATATTAGCTTTTGGTCTTGCACCACCTAAAGAGGATCCTGGTGCCATTAAAATAGCTAACCATTTTCTTACTTCATCATTGTCGTCATCATCTTCAAAGCTCTTTGCTGCTTCTTGCAGCGCTCTAATGGATGACCACGGTGGTGTTGGATTTAGTTCATTATCATCTAAAAATGGCCCTTCTGGGTCTAGTTTAAAACGCAAAGCCCCCATTCGGCTTGCGTCATAAACCCCTAACAAATAATCAATTTCGTATAGTGTTATTGCCTTTTCATTTTTTGCAGCTGCTTGTTGTGACGCTCTACGCTTCATAAGTGTGCGCCCCCAAGTATCAGGCATACTATCTAAGAATACACCAAAATTTTCTTTATTGTTTGGGTATTGTGGTCCACTATAGAATTGAATGTCCGGATCCAATAGCATTTGTTCTTTGGATTTTAACCAATCGTTATCATATTCAAAACTGAATGCTTTCTTTCCTTTTGCATACAATGCGGAAAGGACTCCCATTAATTGGGGATCTTCTAAGCCTTTCCAATGTGCGTATATGTATATGTTTTGTTTACCTTTAGCCATATTATGTTTTCTTTTAATAGTAACGAGATTCCTGCCTACGCAGGAATGACAGTGGTTTTAAATTAAATCGAGGTCTTGAAGTTTTCTACCAAACTCATCATCCGCTGCTAGTTTGAGAAAATCATTTTGTAGGCCAAGTACACGCAGTACATTAAAATAAGCACCCATAGCAACACTTGGATTTCCTTGTTCTATTTGATATAAGGTTTTTCGCACTATATCTGCTCTTTCTGCTACCTGCGTGGTAGTTAATTTTCTTCTTTTACGAGCTAGTTTTATATTTTCGCCCATTTGTTTAAGCACTTCTTTATGCTTGGGGAATAGTATTTGCTTTTTCTTTGTCATTATTGAAAATGTGTATAAAATTACACAAATATAATGATTTTGAGTATAATAATACTCTTTTTTTTATTTTAATAACACTTTCTTTATCAAAAGCAATTAAATTGAAGAGTGACTCATATGGTTTTTAATTTTAAATTAAGGAACTCGTGAATGTTTAATTACGTTTATCCTTACTACTTGAATTAAAGCTTATCAGCTTAAACATTTAGCTCGCGCATATTTATTTTCAAAAAAGAAGCTCGTGAATATTCAACTTCGTTTGTCAACAGACTTAGCATCGAAACTTATTAAGTTGAACATTTGTCGCATTCTGGAACGCACTCTATTCCCGTAACGTTCTTCCAGTTCTTGTGCATTTAAGTTTGTGGTTACGTGAGTTCTAACTCCTCTATTTCGCTTGGGGTGACAGGTTCTTACAAATAAATCGTAGCGAGATAATAGGACTTCTCCCATAACATTACAGTCCTTCCCAAAGTGCCTTCCGGTTGTTTCTACTCCTAAATCGTCAAAGCAATAGAAATTACTATTTCCGTATTCTTGAACCGTCTTGTAACCAATGTTATTAAAAGCAAATGTGATGTTTCTTGCCGGAATTACCTCGTACGGCTTGTGATGAGGCACCATGTGACGCAGTAATTTCATTAAACTTGTTTTTCCACAGCCTACTGGTCCAGACAATAGAATACCTTTGTTGGGATCGATATTTAGTTTTGCACAAGCTTCAAAATCGCGAATGAAATAGATACACAGTTTATAAAGTACTACCTCATCTTCTTCATAAATTTTAAAGTTTTTACCAAATAGTAGTTTTCCTTTTGCATCTAGGTAAATTAAAATTTTCTTGAAATCGTATGAAATGTTATTGTCTTTAAATTCCCCTAATCGATATTGAACACTTCCTTCTTGAATTATATGTGGCTGTAGATTACTCATAGTGGTTCATTGTAATTTTTATTTTTGGTTGTCTTGAGATTATCAGGTTTTTGAGACCTTTGGACTGCGCTCAAGGTGACCTCTTTTTCCTTTTGAATTTCTTCTGCTTTTAGCATCCAATTACGAGCTGTTGCTTGCCAATTGACAATTATAGTTTTTCCACCTATTTTCCAACCAATGCCCTGATAATGATTGAAGAATTTTTGAGCTTCAACTATAGGCCAATTTTCTTTTTTGAAAAAATCAATCACTTCTTTTTCATTTTTTGGCTGGTCTAGTTTATTATTGTTTTTATTAGTTTGTATATGTTTATTAATAGATACCAGTGCTTGTCCTGTACTTGTCTCGATTTGAGTAGAGTTGTGTACCACTACTTGTCCAGAGCTTGTCTCGAATTTAAGCATCTTAATTTTGCTTCCTCTATACGGATTATGAGATGGAAAGTACACGATATACTTCCAATGACTTAATTCTTTTATACATCTGTGGTAAGTAGATTTTGAACCTATTTTAGACAATTGCATAACCTCATCACGGTTAATAAAAAATTCTTTTGGAAATCGGTTGATGTTCCACAATTGAAATAGGGCCATATATAGGCTTATATGGGTTGGGTTTAATCGACCATCTTTAGAAAATTGGTTAAAAACTGCGTTGAGATGTTTGATGTAATTGACTTCATTCATACAAATGGATTCCTGTTTACTTCGTAATGTATTCTCAATCAAAATATATTTTGATTTCAAATAATGCAGGAATGACAAATCAATATGAGATTTCTCGATAACTGCGTTACATACTTTCAATGAAAATATATTTTCATTTTAGTAATGCTTGAAATGACAGTGTACTTTTGGTTTTAAAATTTATTATGGATGCGGTTTTCTTGCATTACTTTTTGGATTTCTTCGTAGTCGTAATAAATGACTCCCCCGACTTTTGTGTAGGGCAGTGTGCCATTGATACGAAAATTTTGCAATGTTCCTGGTGAGATACTTAATAAGTCTCTAACCTCTGGTGATTTGAGCCATTTTTTAGGTGCAAAGCCTGTTTGATGGTTAATGATTGCTTTGATCTCTTCTAATAATTCTAATTTGAACTCTCGAATATTTCGGTAGTAATAATTGTTGCTGCCATAGGAAACGATTTTGTTTAAAATAGCTACCGCTTTGAACATGACATTCATCTGTTTAAATTATTTTTTTAGCTGTCTAGATATAATTCGCCACTAAACATCTTGGTGGGTATTCCAAATAGTTATTATGGCTCATTTCGCAGCAGTAGCTATTAATGTGATTTTTAAATTAACGATGAGGTCCCGAAACAAGTTCGGGATAACTTTCAAGGCTATCTTCAGAATTTCATTTCTTCCGATAGCCTTTTAGTTAATTTGACTTTCGTTTGGCAAATATGAAGTGAATTTGTGAGGTTTATTCACAAGAGACACCCAAGTTGGGTGTTTTTATTCATTGATTTACAATGCATTAATTTGTTTTGGATTTTATTTTAGATGGAATTTATCCATCTGTAAAACCCTTTAAATTTTATGACGAACAACCTTTCCCAAGGTCTACCCAAGTTGGGTGCTATTCGCTACTATCTTCTATGCGCTTAAGTAACGAATCTTTTATATTATCAATAAATTTTGTTTGATTTGTTTTTCTAGATTTAATTTCTAAAAATGGTCTGTATGTTGAAGCGTATCCATGGTATCTGATTCGACACCATAGATTTTCTCATTTAAATCTTCTATAATTGCTTTAAAGTTTTTATTCAATTGGAAGTATAGTACTAGACTCTACAACGCCTGATGGCTTAATTAATCTTGCATAAGGTTTAAAAGCCTTTTATTTAATATCTGAGTTACGTTATCATAAACCTCCCTTTGTGGTTTTAATAACCCTATGTATATAGGAATAACAGACTTCATTTTTTCTGCAACATGCCATGATAGATGTAACACTTGATTCGGTTGAAGCGTACTATCAAGTTCCTTTATTTCTTTTTCAATACTGTTGGCTATTTTTATAGCTTTATCGTTTGTCCCACAGCTCATTTCCTAAATATAATTTTTGTGTTAGTAAATATTCATATACCTTATTAACATTCTCTCCATTGAGAAATACAACATATCCATTCTTGGATTTTTGAAACATAATTGACAAGGTACTTACTCCACGGTCTTTACCAGTATGTAGCATAGCAAACTCACCATCACTAAAACCTGTTAGAATTTCCCAACCGAAAGCAAAGAAGTCGTTGTCACGTTTACTTTGTTATGTCAGATGTTTTATTATTTAAAACCACAGGGAAAATTACATCAGGTACATCAACTTTTACACTAATTCAAGAATATAGTTATAATAACCAAATTTATACTTATGTTGGTACTGTTGAGTTTTTGAATGAGGATGAGGCAAAAGTAACATTTGATGATGGTAGTGTATTTTATGTCAATACAAATAACTTAAGTATCAGTAATTAGTTTTAATTTATGTAGATTGATTAATAGCACGGTTTACTCCTTTAAGCAAGGCCTTTTATTGGGCCTTGCTTTTATTACTTTTAGTTTTAATTGAGATTTTTTGCTTTAAGAGTTCAATATCCTCGCTAACTTTTCTCTCAATTACTTTGGCATAAATTTGAGTAGTTGCAATTTTAGAGTGGCCAAGCAACTTTGATACTGTTTCTATTGGCACACCATTACTTAAAGTTATTGTAGTTGCAAATGTGTGTCGTGCGATATGAAAAGTTAAGTTCTTTTTGATTTTGCATAAGTCTGCAATCTCTTTTAAATACGAGTTTAACTTCTGATTTGAAATGTTAGGAAATAAGGTTTTTGTTTTCTTGGTTTTAATATGTCCTTTATATTTCTCAATTAATTCTTCAGCAATTGGAAGCAACGGAATTTTTACTTTGTTATGTGTTTTTTGTCTATTGGTGATTATCCATTTACCGCCATCAATTCCAAATGTGACATTGTCTTCATTGAGGTTCATCACATCAATGTACGACAATCCTGTATAGCAACTGAAAACAAATAAATCCTTAACGAGCTCCAATCTTTCAATTTCAAACTCTTTTTCAATAATGGTTTGTAACTCATCTTCATTTAAAAACTCACGCTCATTTTTGATATACGTTGGCTTGAACTTTATAAATGGATCTTTATCTATCCATTCCATTTTATAGGCTAATGTAACCATTTTGCGAAGTCGTTGGATATGCTTCATACCTGTGTTGTTTTCCATTTGCTTTTGATGGTCCTCCGGAACATAGGTACGTAAGAACTTTTCAAAGTCAACCAGAAAGCGAAATGTTAATTGAGATAAATAGATGTCTTGTATTTTCTTTTTGGTTAGGAATAGTTTGATATACTTTTGGGTAGTAAAGTAATTCTTTAAAGTACCGTAACTTAAAGATTCACTCATTTGAGTGTTATGATAATCAACCAATGTTAGTAAAGAATACTCTTCGTTATCTTCTCCCAGAAACCTTGCTTTAATAGATTGAGCACAGATAAAAGCTTTCTCTTTTACGAGTTCATCGTGAGCTTCATATATTCTATTTTTGACCTGGTCTAAATACCTGTTTAGTAGTCTTGATTCTTGTTTGTTCCCTCTTGCTCTTCCTTTGTTGGAATCCCATTCAGATACAATTACTTTTCGTTGCAAACTGATATTTGCACGTTTACCATTAACTGTTATTCGAGCATAAACAGAAACTTGGTTATTAATTTTACGTGTAGCACTTACCCAAAATGATAAGCTAAAGGTGGTTTGTGATTGCATAGTTGTCGTCTTTTTGTTAAACATTCATCGAGACGAAAGTCAAATCAACTATTTCAATTACAGTATTTTAAGTATCTATTCGGTTAACACTTTTTTACTTTGCTAACTGTTAACCGAATTGTTAACCGAATTAAACTATATTAATTCAATTCTTATGATAGTCTAAAAACCATAAAACCTTGTAAATCATACGATTTACAAGGTTTTAGTTTCTATTGGTATTAATTTTTGTCGGGGTGGCAGGATTCGAACCTGCGGCCTCCACGTCCCAAACGTGGCGCGATAACCGGGCTACGCTACACCCCGAATTGTGATTTTTCAATTTCGGACTGCAAATATATAATTTTTCTTTAGAATCCCATAACATTTGTCTAACTTTAAAGTCTTAATCTTTTTTTAGACAACACGATCATGAATATAAAAAGTATTATTTTAGGGCTAATTATAACAACGACAATAGCTTACGCTCAAGATAAAAATCCTAAGAATTTAGAAAATTCTCATAAAATAATTGTTTCAGATCTCAATATTCCTTGGAGTTTTACGTTTTTACCAGATGAATCAATACTAATTACCGAGAAATCTGGGGAACTTATTCATTTCAAAAATGGAAAAAAAACAAGTATTTCTGGTTTACCTGAAATTTATGTTCGCGGACAAGGCGGACTATTAGATATCATTTTACATCCCAATTATAATGAAAACGGATGGATTTATTTTTCCTATGCCTCACCTGAAGGAGACGGCAACGGAGGTAACACTGCTATTGCAAGAGCAAAGCTAAACGATAATGTTTTAACCAACTTACAGGTACTATACAAAGCGTCACCAAATACCACAAAAGGGCAACATTTTGGATCTCGCTTAGTTTTCGACGATGATGGTTACCTGTTTTTTAGTATTGGCGAACGTGGAAATAGAGATGAAAACCCACAAGATATTACAAGAGATGGCGGAAAAATTTATCGTCTTAATGATGATGGCTCTATTCCTGAAGACAATCCTTTTGTCAATGAAGCCAATGCTAAAACCGCTATTTACTCTTATGGTCACAGAAATCCTCAAGGGATGACACTACATCCTGATTCTAGACAAATATGGGCACACGAACATGGTCCAAAAGGCGGTGACGAAATAAACATCATTAAAGCTGGTAAAAATTATGGTTGGCCTGTTATTAGTTATGGAGTAAATTACAGTGGTACAAAATTTACTGAAATCACAGAACAAGAAGGCATGGAACAACCTATTCACTATTGGGATCCTTCAATTGCTCCAAGCGGAATGGCTTTTATAAAAAGCGACAAATATGGGGATTGGGACGGAAGCCTTCTTGTAGGATCATTAAAGTTTCAATACTTAGATCGCTGCACCTTAAAAGACAATAAGGTAATTAAAGAAGAACGCTTACTCGATGGCTTAGGACGTGTAAGATGTGTAGAACAAGGACCTGACGGCTATATTTATGTAGGTATAGAAAACTTAGGAATCGTAAAACTAATTAGAAAATGAAAAACATAAGTATTCTCGCTGTATTGATTGTAATTATAACATCTTGTAATTCAAATAAAGAAAAACAGCAACTCATAACTCAAAATCAAGAGCCCCCTCAACTTAAAGCAAGTATAGAACGTGGAAAAGCTGTTTATAATGATATGTGCATTACTTGTCACCTTCCTAATGGAGAAGGTGTACCTAGAGCATTTCCTCCTTTAGCAGATTCAGATTACTTAAGAAACAATCAAACAGAAAGCATAAAAGCAGTTAAATACGGCAAATCTGATAAAATAACAGTTAACGGAATGACTTATAACGGCACAATGGCGCCATTAGGACTTTCGGATAACGAAGTTGCAGATGTCCTCAATTTCATTAATAATAGTTGGGGGAACGCAATTAACAACTTCGTTACACCTGAGAAAGTTTCCAAATTATAAACCCACCATTCTACTTAAATAATTAAATTTGTAGCGTTCAAACAAATAAAAAATCAATATGCTTATTATAGGAATTGCAGGTGGTACAGGCTGCGGAAAAACAACAGTTGTTAACACTATTCTAAAAGAATTACCCGAAGGTGAAGTTGGTGTAATTTCTCAAGATTCTTACTACAAAGACACCTCACATTTAAGTTTTGAAGAGCGTGTTAAAATTAACTTTGACCATCCAAGATCTATAGATTTTGAATTATTAGAGCACCACTTGAAAGAATTAAAAGCAGGAAACAGTATTAATCAACCTGTATATTCATTTGTAAAACATAACCGAACAGGTGATGTTATTGTTACAAAACCAAGAAAAGTTATGATTGTTGAAGGGATATTAATACTTTCTCATGCTGAAATCCGTGATCTTTTTGATATCAAAATATATGTTCATGCAGATTCTGATGAGCGTTTAATACGACGATTAAGACGCGATATTACAGAACGAGGTAGAGACATAAATGAAGTGCTTCAACGTTATCAATCAACGTTAAAACCCATGCATCAGCAGTTTATTGAACCAATGAAAGAATATGCCGATATCATTATCCCTAACAACAAATACAACACAGTTGCTGTGGATATCGTTAAAACCATAATCAACGAGCGTTTATAATGTCTAAATTCAATATCAAATATCTAAAACCGTTTAAGAACATATACGTCATTGTTCTTATTGTATTTGTGGTTTGGATGTTGTTTTTTGATGCCCACTCATGGTTGTTCCATCATGAGTTAAATAACGATATTAACGAATTAGAATACCAAAAGGAACACTACAGAAACGAAATGGCCAAAGACGATAAAGCCATTAAAGAACTCAGCACAGACGAAGGTATTGAGCGTACCGCACGCGAAACCTATTACATGAAAAAATCTAACGAAGATATTTTCATTATTGAATACGAAGACAGTATTACGAAACAGAAAAAAGATGAGTAAATCATTATTTAATGACTTTGAAGACGTATCTTCAAAAGAATGGAAACAGAAAATACAAGCAGACCTTAAAGGTGCAGATTACAATGACACCCTAATCTGGAAAACAAATGAAGGGATTAATGTAAAACCGTTTTACCATGCCGACGAGTTTGACGCACTTCCCGAAATCTCAAACAGCAAAGCAACTCTTTGGAAAATCGCCCAATCTATTGATGTTACCGATGCTAAAACAGCCAACTTAAAAGCTCTTGACGCTATTAATCGTGGTGCCGATAGTATTTGGTTTAACCTGACATCTCAGACCATTTCGACTAAAGAATTATTTGAAAACATCGATTTAAACAAAGTAACCGTTGATCTCAAATGTGATTTCCTCTCAGATAGCTTTGTTCAAAATTTACGAAATAAGACTCAACGCACTTCAAACGCACTCAACACAAGTGATACTGAAGTATCGCGTCTAAATATCCTTACTGATATCATCGGCAATTTAGCTAAAACAGGAAATTGGTATAGCAATCTCAACAAGGATTTCAGCACCTACGAAGCCATAGTTAAATCAACGAATCAAGTCAGTATCGATCTCAGCTTGTATCAAAATGCAGGAGCAACCATTACCCAACAATTAGCCTATAGCCTTGCTCATGCTAATGAATATTTAAATCATTTTGACAACAATAAAGAGTCGGCATTAAGCAATGTTAACGTATCTTTTAGCATCGCTGTTGGCTCAAACTATTTCTTCGAAATAGCAAAAATTAGAGCCTTACGCCAATTATGGTCTACACTAGCTTCTGAGTATGGCTTAAACACCAATTGCAGAATTTCTGCAACACCGAGTAAACGCAATAAAACTATTTACGATTATAACGTAAACATGCTAAGAACAACCACTGAATGTATGAGTGCTATTCTTGGTGGAGCCGATACCATTTGCAACTTACCTTATGATGCTATTTTTCACTATCCAAATGAGTTTGGAGATCGCATTGCTCGAAATCAACTTTTGATTTTAAAAAATGAGAGCTATTTAGACAAAGTCAATAATCCTGCAGATGGCTCATATTACATTGAAAGCTTAACCGCACAATTAGCAGAAAAAGCACTTAACATATTTAAGAACATCGAAGCTAATGGAGGTTTTTTAAGTCAATTAAAAGAAGGAACAATTCAACGAAAAATCAAAGAAAGCGCAGCTAAAGAACAAGCCGATTTTGATGCTGAAAAATTAGTTTTATTAGGATCAAATAAACATCCTAATACCACTGACAAAATGAAACACGACTTAGAAATTAGTCCATTTTTAAAAATCCAAAAGCGCAAAACCTTAATTGAACCAATCATTGAGAAAAGACTATCTGAAAAACTGGAATACAACAGATTGAACAAGGAGTAAAATACACTATAGTAAAAACCTATAATGATTTTAAACCTCCAAAAACACATTAAGAATGTCTAGAAAAAACCTTCAACATATAACATTAAAAAACAAAGTACAAACGTTGAAAAACGGCGAAGAAAAGGACTTTCTCACCGCCGAAAACATCAAGGTCAAAACCACATATACTAAAGATGATATTCAAGGCTTAGAACACTTAAATTTTGTTGCTGGAATTGCACCGAATCTTCGTGGACCGTATTCAACTATGTATGTCCGCAGACCATGGACTATTAGACAATATGCAGGGTTTTCAACAGCAGAAGAGAGTAACGCTTTTTACAGACGAAATCTAGCCGCAGGCCAAAAAGGACTATCCGTTGCTTTTGACTTAGCCACACATAGAGGCTACGATTCTGACCACGAACGTGTGGTAGGAGATGTTGGTAAAGCCGGAGTTGCCATAGATTCGGTCGAGGACATGAAAATTCTTTTCGATCAAATTCCTTTAGATAAAATGTCGGTATCCATGACAATGAATGGCGCCGTATTACCAATTATGGCATTTTACATAGTAGCTGCCGAAGAACAAGGGGTTAAACCCGACCAACTTGCAGGCACAATTCAAAATGATATTTTAAAGGAATTTATGGTGAGAAATACGTACATCTATCCACCGACTCCATCCATGAAGATCATCTCTGATATTTTTGAATATTCAAGCAAAAACATGCCAAAATTCAACAGTATCAGCATATCAGGCTATCATATGCAAGAAGCAGGAGCTACTTGCGATATTGAATTAGCTTATACCTTAGCAGATGGATTAGAATACATTAGAAAAGGCTTAGATGCCGGCATGGACATTGACACCTTCGCCCCTCGCCTATCGTTCTTTTGGGCTATTGGCATGAATCATTTTATGGAAATCGCTAAAATGCGTGCAGCGCGTATGCTATGGGCAAAACTAGTAAAGCAATTTAATCCCAAAAATCAAAAATCACTTGCACTAAGAACCCATTGTCAAACCTCAGGATGGAGTTTAACAGAACAAGATCCGTTTAACAATGTCGCAAGAACCTGTATTGAAGCATCGGCAGCAGCTTTTGGTGGCACACAAAGCCTACATACCAACGCCCTAGATGAAGCCATTGCGTTACCAACAGACTTTTCTGCGCGCATTGCAAGAAATACCCAGATATATCTTCAAGAAGAAACGCATATCACCAAAACCGTAGACCCTTGGGCCGGAAGTTATTATGTTGAAAAACTCACGGACGATATCGTTAAACAAGCTTGGAAGCTAATTCAGGAAGTTGAAGAATTAGGCGGCATGACTAAAGCTATTGAAGCCGGCATACCCAAACTACGAATTGAAGAAGCTGCAGCCCGTAAACAAGCTCGAATTGACTCCACTCAAGACATTATTGTTGGCGTTAACAAATACCGCCTTAAACAAGAAGACCCCATAGCAACACTAGAGGTCGACAACCAAACCGTTAGATTACAACAAATTGAACGTTTAGAACATATTAAAGCGAATCGTAATAAAGATGCCGTAAACAAAGCACTTTCAAAATTAACACAAGCAGCAAAGACAAATGAAGGAAATTTATTAGATTTAGCCGTAGATGCCGCAAGAAAGCGAGCTACTTTAGGAGAAATAAGCGATGCTTTGGAAGCCGAATTTGGACGCCACAAAGCGCAAATTAAATCATTTTCAGGAGTGTATAGTAAAGAAATAAAAGACGATAAAAGCTTTCAAAAAGCAAGAGAATTAGCTAATAAATTTGCTGAACAAGATGGACGCAGACCTCGAATCATGATTGCCAAAATGGGACAAGATGGTCACGATAGAGGAGCAAAAGTTGTAGCCACTGGTTATGCCGATGTTGGATTTGATGTTGATATCGGACCTCTGTTTCAAACCCCTAAAGAAGCCGCAAAACAAGCCGTTGAAAATGACGTCCACATCCTTGGCATATCTTCCTTAGCAGCAGGACACAAAACACTAGTGCCTCAAGTTATAGAAGAGCTTAAAAAACACGGCCGAGATGACATTATGGTAATTGTTGGAGGGGTAATACCAAAACAAGATTACCAATTTTTATTTGACGCTGGAGCTGTTGCGGTTTTTGGACCGGGAACTAAAATTAGTGACGCTGCTATTCAAATTTTAGAGATATTAATTGATTAATTCATAGCCGTTATTTTCAAATTTTAAAACTGATTAAAATGACGCCCAATACTCCATGAAAAAAAACAGAACAACCAAAATAATAAAACGCAATCTAGTCATTCTACTTATTTTAGGATTGCTACTTGTGCATTTTATTGCTCCTCGGTTTATAATGGAAAGGAGAAACCCTATTGCTGCGCTGTTTAAAACGGAAAAAGTCAAAAACCACCAATTGGAAACGAACGTCAACTCAAAATTTAAAAGAAAGAAATTAACGATTACAACATTTGACAATCTTAAACTATCTGCTCTATTAACCTATTCAAACTTAGAAAACACCAAAGGCACCATTATATTATTACACGGTAGCGGTCATACTAAAAATCATTTTTTAGACTTAAGTGAATTTCTTTCAACCAATGGTTTTAATTCAGTTGCCCTAGACTCTAGAGGATTTGGCGAAAGCGAAGGTCAATTTCTCACTTACGGAGTTAAAGAAACTAAAGATATTCAGACATTAATTAGTCAATTAATTAATGAAGAAAACTTAAACAATATTGGTCTTTGGGGACAATCTATAGGAGGAGCCTTTACATTGCAAACCATGGGAATTGATAAACGTGTTAAATACGGAATTGCAGAAAGCTCATACAAAAATTTAAAAACAAACCTGCAATGTTTCTTTAAGCGTCACGCAGGATTTAACCTAGAGTTATTTAGCAATTACCTTGTCAACAGAGCTGGAAGTATCGCCGATTTCAATCCCGATGATGCTAACCCCTACAAATACAGTAAAAACATCACACAACCCATACTTGTGGTTCACGGAGGTAAAGACAAACCTATTCCTATTTCAGAAGGCAAAGCAAATTACTCTAGAATTAAAAGTATTGATAAAGAATTTATAGAAATCAAATTAGCTGGCCACTCAGATATCTGGAAAATCGGAGGCGAAGACTACTTTAATCTAGTTCTAAAATTCTTAAATAAACAAGCCCTTCCTTCAAACTAAGTATTTAGTTAAAATTTTGTTATTCCTTTCAATATCATAATTTTATATATAAATTAGAGGAATATTCTTATATTTTACTAATTTATTAAAACCATCAATCTAATGAAAAAATTATGTATCAGTACATTAGTTTTAATGTGCTTAGCTCTAGTATTTCCATTAAATGCCCAAGTTGCAACAGCAAATGCACAAACAACTTACACCCCATCAAATCTAATCCCCACAGATCCCAATGTTAAAACTGGAGTTTTAGAGAACGGACTCACCTATTACATTCAAAACAACCCTAAACCCGAAAACAAAGTTGAGTTAAGACTTGTCGTTAATGCAGGTTCTATTTTAGAAGATAAAGACCAATTAGGTCTTGCACATTTTATGGAACACATGAATTTTAATGGTACCAAAAATTTCAAAAAGAACGAATTAGTAGATTATCTGCAAAGTATTGGGGTAAAATTTGGAGCACATCTTAATGCTTACACTAGTTTTGACGAAACGGTATACATCCTTCCTATTCCTAGTGACGACCCAGAAAAGCTTGAAAAAGGATTTCAAATTATTGAAGATTGGGCTCATAACGCCTTACTAACAGATGAAGAAATAGATAATGAACGCGGAGTTGTTTTAGAAGAATACCGTTTAGGAAAAGGTGCAGATGAGCGCATGATGCAACAGTATCTCCCAAAAATGATGCACGGCTCAATGTATGCCGAACGCCTTCCTATTGGAACCAAAGAAAATTTAGAAAACTTTAAATACGAAAGCCTAAAGCGTTTTTATAGAGATTGGTACAGACCCGATTTAATGGCGGTTATCGCTGTTGGCGATATTGATGTTGCGACATTAGAAGCTAAAATTAAATCGCATTTCGGACATATAAAAAATCCGAAACACCCAAAACCTAGACCATCCTTTGACTTACCAAACCATAAAGAGACCTTTATTGCTATTGAATCTGACAAAGAAGCTCCTTTTTCTAATGTAAGACTGATGTTTAAAGATAAAGTGAACTCTAAACCAGATGTCACTTATGCAGATTACAGAAAATCTATGGTCGAAAATTTATTCTCTCAAATGATAAACAACCGTCTAGATGAAATTAGAAATGGAGACAATCCTCCTTTTGTTTATGGATTCACCTACTACGGAGGCACCTATGCACGCACTAAGAATGCTTTTCAATCTTCTGCCATGACCAGCCCAGAAGGACAACTAGAAGCTTTAAAAACGCTTCTTGTAGAAAATGAACGTGTACGTCAACACGGATTTTTTGAAGGTGAATTTAATCGCGCCAAAAAAGACTTAATAGCCAATATGGAACGTGCTTTTAAAGATAGAGACAAAATGGAATCTAATAGAATCGTAGGACGTTACGTTAGTAATTTCTTAGAACAAAACCCTATTCCTAGTATGGATTGGAGATTTGATTTCATGAATTCGCAACTACCAACAATTACTTTAGACGAAGTTAATGCACTAATCACTTCTTATATCAAAGAAGATAACCGCGTTGTCATACTTACTGGACCTGAAAAAGAAGGTTTAGAAAAAGTTAAAGAAGCCCAAGTATTAGAATTATTAGATTCTGTGAAGTCAATGGATCTAAAACCTTATGAAGACAAGGCTGTTGCGACATCTTTAATCACTAAAACACCGACAAAAGGTAGTATTAAAGCATACAACACAGATGACATTCTTGGTACCACAACCTTAACGCTAAGCAATGGAGCGACTGTAACATATAAGAAAACGGATTTTAAAAATGATGAAATCTTATTTGATGCTTATAGCTATGGAGGGACATCATTATATACAGATGAAGAATACAAAGCCACCACTAATGCCAACAGAGGTTTAACAGAAGCCGGAGTTAATGGTTTTAACAAAATTGAATTGGGTAAAATGCTATCTGGTAAAATTGCTAATGTAAGATTATCAATTGGCTCGTATAGTGAAGGTTTATCGGGCAACACCACACCTAAAGATTTAGAAACACTATTTCAATTAACCTACTTACATTTTACGGCTTTAAACAAAGACGAAAACGCATTTAAAAGTTTTGCCGATAAACAAAAAGCATTTTTAGGCAACCTTTTATCTAGTCCGCAGTTTTATTTCCAAGATCAATTATCTGAATTTATATATGGCAAAAACCCAAGATATACTGGGTTTCCTACCGCAGAAGATATGGATAATGCAGATTACGATTTAGCCTATGAAAAATACAAAGAGCGTTTTGCTGATGCAGGAGATTTCAATTTCTATTTTGTTGGCAATATCGATGAAGAAAAATTGGTAGCATATTGTGAAACGTATTTAGCTAGTTTACCAACCACAGGAAGCAAAGAAATGTATAAAGTCAGTGATTTTAGACCTTTAACAGGTAATCATAAAAAAATTGTTGAAAAAGGTGAAGACCCCAAAGTGCTGTTAGAATAACTTATCATGGTCCAACGAATTACGATGAAAAAGAAGCTCACGCTTTAAAAAGTCTAGCTGAAGTTTTAACCATCAAATTAGTAGAAAAACTAAGAGAGGAAGAAGGCGGCGTCTATGGTGCAGGGGCAAATGCAAGCATTAGCAGCATGCCTTATGATTGGTTTAGATTTAACATCAGTTTCCCATGTGGTCCAGAAAATGTTGATAAACTAATTGCAGCAACAATGAAAGAAGTTGATCTTTTAGTAAGTGAAGGCCCGACAGAAAAAGATTTAGAAAAAGTAAAAAAAGCTCAAATCTTAGATTACAAAGAGGATTTAAAAACCAACAGGTTTTGGCTAGAACAACTTAAAAATGCAGACTATCTAAAAAAAGATGCCCATAATATCTTAAAATTTGAAGATGCGGTAAATAGCTTAACCGTAGCCGACTTGCATAATGTGGCCAAAAAATATTTAACGCAAGGCCATATCACTGGAATTCATAACCCAGAAAAATAAAATTACACACAAAATAGGATGCAGCCTTCTATTATTTCTATAGAAGGTTGCATTTTTTTATAGAACTGTTAACAACTTCAATTTCTTAAAGTCGTAAATAATTGTAATTTTAAGCCCTTATATTTAACCAAATCAATTAATGGGTAAAATCATTGCAATAGCAAATCAAAAAGGAGGAGTTGGTAAGACAACAACCTCAGTAAATTTAGCCGCTTCACTAGGTGCCCTAGAGAAGAAAGTCCTGATTATAGATGCCGATCCTCAAGCCAACGCAAGTTCTGGGGTAGGTATTGATGTCGACGCTGTAGAGATAGGTTCGTACCAGGTTTTAGAACATACTGCTTTGGCAAAAGAAGCAATTGTAGCTTCTAACGCACCTAATGTAGATGTACTACCTGCTCATATTGATCTTGTGGCTATAGAAATTGAGTTAGTCGATAAAGAAGAGCGCGAATACATGCTCAAAAAAGCTATCATCGATTTAAAATCGGAATATGATTATATATTAATAGACTGCGCTCCATCTTTAGGCCTACTTACATTGAATGCATTAACCGCTGCCGATTCTGTCATTATTCCTATTCAATGCGAATATTTTGCATTAGAAGGTTTAGGTAAACTGTTAAATACTATTAAAAGTGTACAGAAAATCCATAATGAAGCGTTAGACATAGAAGGCTTATTATTAACAATGTTCGATTCGCGTTTACGTCTATCAAATCAAGTTGTAGAAGAAGTTCAAAAACACTTTAGCGATATGGTTTTTGATACCGTTATACAACGTAATGTCCGTTTAGGAGAAGCTCCTAGTTATGGAGAGAGTATTATTAACTATGATGTTAGCAGTAAAGGAGCTGTCAACTATTTGAGTCTAGCTAAAGAGCTGATTAAGAAAAACGAATTATAATGGCGAAAGCAACAAAAAAACAAGCATTAGGACGAGGCCTTTCAGCTCTATTGAAAGATCCTGAAAACGATATTAATTCAGCAGAAGATAGAAATGCAGATAAAGTCGTTGGTAATATTGTTGAACTTGATATTGATAGTATTGAGGTTAACCCTTTTCAACCAAGAACCAATTTTAATGAAGAATCATTAAAAGAACTAGCTTCATCTATTCGCGAACTTGGCGTTATTCAGCCCATAACTGTTAGAAAATTAGCATTTAACACCTATCAATTAGTATCAGGAGAGCGTCGTTTTAGAGCTTCAAAATTAATCGGTTTAGAAGCCATTCCTGCCTATATACGCATTGCTAATGACCAAGAGTCGTTAGAAATGGCTTTAGTAGAAAATATTCAACGCCAAGATTTAGACCCTATAGAAATTGCTCTATCCTACCAACGTTTAATTGATGAAATTCAGTTAACACAAGAACAAATGAGTGAGCGTGTTGGAAAAAAACGATCTACAATTGCCAATTACTTGCGCTTATTAAAATTAGACCCCATTATTCAAACGGGGATGCGCGATGGCTTTATAAGTATGGGGCACGGCCGTGCTATGGTTAATATTGAAGATCCTATTGACCAACTCGAAGTTTACGAAAAAATCATAAGCAATAAGTTATCAGTTAGAGCAACGGAACAATTAGTTAAGAACTTAAACTCTGATGCACCCGCTAAGACCAAAGCATCTGATTTTGAAATCCCTGTACACATCAAAAAAGGAGTTAAGGACTTTTCAGAATATTTTGGCCACAAAATTGACGTTAAGATGACAAAAAATGGAAGTGGAAAAATTACGATCCCATTTCATTCTGAAGAAGATTTTAACCGAATTAAAAAATTGGTACAGCGTGACAAATAAAGGTTTTTACTGTCTTTTAATAGGCTTGTTCTCGGTAGTTTTTTCGTTTGCTCAAACAAAGAAAGATAGCACTAATATTGCTATAGATCAAAGTCCTATTATTGCGAACACAACCTTAGAAAAAAAAGAAATAGATCCGTTAAGACCTTCTAAAGCGGCATTTTATTCAGCAGTACTTCCAGGTTTAGGACAGGCTTACAATAAAAAGTATTGGAAAATCCCTATTGTTTGGGGAGCTATTGGTGCTGGAGTTTACTTTTATGTAAGAAACGATAATCAATTTGACCGTTATAGAGATGCTTATAAAAGTCGGTTAGCAGGTTATAAAACAGACGAATTTTATGATACAATTTCAGACGACGGACTTGTTAGAGCGCAAGAACAGTTTAGACGAAACAAGGAAATGTCACTCTTAATCACCTTTGGCTTATATGCGCTAAATATCATTGACGCCAATATCGATGCCCATCTACTTCAATTTAATGTCGATGAAAATTTAAGCCTAAGCCCGCATTATCAATATAATGAAATGGAAAACACTTCGGATTTAGGACTAACGCTTAATTTTAAATTTTAACATGAAAATAGCTTTACTAGGTTATGGCAGAATGGGTAAAAGCATTGAGGCTATCGCAGTGGATCGCAATCACAGTATTGTATTAAAAGTTTCAGATTCAAACTCTACTTATGATTTTTCAGAGGCGGATGTTGCTATAGATTTTAGCATACCAACCGTTGCCGTAACTAATATAAAAAAAGCATTAGATGCTGGAGTTCCTGTAATTTCAGGAACCACTGGCTGGTTAGAGCATTATGACGACATCATAGACTATTGTAATTCTAAAAATGGGACGTTTTTATATGCTTCAAACTTCAGTTTAGGTGTCAATATTTTTTTTGAACTCAATAAAAGATTGAGTGCATTAATGTCTAGTTTCCCTGAATACACAACAGCGATTGAAGAAATTCATCACACACAAAAATTAGATGCCCCAAGCGGAACGGCAATTACATTGGCAGAACAAATTATAGCACATACCAAACATAACAATTGGACCTTAGACCATCCTAAATCTAGTGAAATTCACATCGACGCAAAGCGCATTGCAGGTGTCCCAGGCACACATGAGGTTACCTATAATTCAGAAATTGATGCTATAAGTATTAAGCACACGGCACATAGTCGACAAGGGTTTGCTATGGGAGCAGTAATAGCTGCTGAATGGATTAAAGATAAAAAAGGCATCTTTAGTATGAAAGATGTGTTAAACATTGGTTAATTTGCCAAAGTATTGCAACAAATTAAAATAATTTTCAACCTATTAGATTAAATAACATATTATGAGCTGGACACAGTGGTTTATCTTTTTACTCATTATACAAATCATACATGGCCTAGGTACATGGAAATTATATATAAAAGCTGGGAGGCAAGCATGGGAAGCCTTTGTACCTGTCTACAACGCTGTTATTTTAATGAAAATTATTTCACGCCCATGGTGGTGGGTCATTCTAATGTTTTTACCAATTGTAAATCTTATTATGATTCCTGCGGTTTGGGTAGAAACAGCAAGAAGTTTTGGAAAAGACAGTAAACTAGATGCTCTTATATGCATCATCACATTAGGGTTTTACCTTTTCTACCTCAATTATGTTGCAGATGTGCATTATATTGAAAACCGCGAATTAAAACCAAAAACAGCATCAGGAGAATGGATTAGCTCTATTCTTTTTGCCGTAGTAGCAGCTACAATTGTTCATACGTATTTTTTTCAACCGTTTGTGATTCCATCGTCTTCTTTAGAAAAATCGTTATTAGTAGGAGACTTTCTTATTGTAAGCAAAATACATTATGGAGCGCGTATACCAATGACAACAGTTGGTGCACCAATGGTACACGATACAATTCCTAAATTAGGTAGCAAATCATATCTATTCAATGATAATTTTGAAGAGCGAAACACCTCTTGGATCAATAAACTTCAATTGCCATTTTTAAGATTACCAGGTTTTGAAAATGTAAAACGCAACGATATTGTCGTTTTCAATCAGCCAGCAGATACCTTGCTGAACATGAATGATTTTAATCCCGATAGAAATTATTACAAACCTATTGATAAAAAAACCAACTTAGTAAAGCGTTGCGTTGGTGTTGCTGGTGATACTTTAGAAATTAGAGATGGGTATGTCTTTATTAACGGAAAACAAAATAAGTTACCACCAAGATCGCATCTGCAATTTTCTTATAATGTTACCTTAAAAAAACAGCATACAACCCAAGCAGAACAATATAGATTTTTCGACTTATTAAAGAAAATTGGCATTACTGATGGTGCTCGTTTAATGAATGATGGTAGTTACACAATTTTTGCCGCAACCGATGAGGCTATTGCACAATTAAAAGTTCAACCAAATATAAATACGATTGAATCAATAAAGCAACCAAAAGGTTTAGATGGTCAGATTTTCCCTAGAGATATCAATTACCCTTGGAATGTTGACAACTTTGGACCAATGTGGATTCCAAAAGCTGGTGCTACTGTAGATTTGAATATGGATAATATTTCTATTTACAAACGTGTCATTGGAGAATATGAAGGTCACAATGTTGTAACAAGAGGAAATCAAATTTTCATTGACGATCAACCAGCAACATCTTATACCTTTAACCAAGATTATTACTGGATGATGGGAGACAACAGACACAACTCTATTGATAGTCGCTATTGGGGATTTGTACCTAACGATCATATTTTTGGCAAACCGGTATTCATTTGGATGAGTATTGATGGTATTAACGATGGTATTAAAAACTGGAGTTTCCGTTGGGATCGTATATTTACAACCGTTAGTGGTGGTAATGAACGCACCTCTTATTTAATTCCGTTTATTGTTCTTGTTTTAGGAATCACGTTCTTCAACAAATGGCGAAAGAAGAAAAAAGCAAAATCATAAATTGACGTAACTAGTCGTAATGAAAAGCCTTATTCACCCCACCTATTTCCCAAACATTGCGCACCTTTGGGCTGCTGTGAATGCGGATTCCATACATCTTGAAGTCTTTGATAATTATCAAAAACAATCGTATAGAAACCGAACCGAAATTTATGGTGCTAATGGTAAATTGGCCTTGACAGTCCCTGTAAGTTACACACAGAAGAACAGACAACGCTATAGAGATGTGAAAATTGCTAATGAAGAACAATGGCAGCTACTTCATTTAAAATCGCTACAATCAGCTTATAGTACGTCTCCTTTTTTCGAATTTTACATTGACGACCTCATGCCACTTTTTGAAAAACGATTCGATTATATCTTAGATTTTAATTTGAACTGTTTCGAAATTATCATAAATAGCCTTCAACTAAATATTGAACCTATTCAAACCACCTTATTTGAAAAAGAGCCTGTAGATAAAGTAGATTATAGACCTTTAGTTAAACGAAATTCTGAAGTTAAGTCGCTTCAGCCTTATACCCAAGTTTTCACAGAAAAGCATGGGTTCATTCCTAACCTTAGTATTTTAGATCTTTTATTTAATGAAGGACCAAATACGGAACTGTATTTGAAACGACAAACTTTATAAACAAAGACTATACTTCTAAGTTTCTCTCAAAGAGACATGAAGCTAAAACAGTATTATAAATGCTACAATCATTTGTACATTACGGCATCCACTTCGGCTTACCTTTAGTCCTTGCACTTACGGTCTTTAGAGACCGTTGGCTAAAAGCGTATGGTATTATGATTTTAGGAATGTTAATCGATTTAGATCATTTGTTAGCAACCCCTATTTTTGATCCAAACCGTTGCAGTATTAATTTTCATCCACTTCACACCTATTATGCTATGGTCGTTTATCTATTAGCATTAATTCCTAAAAAGACAAGGCTAATTGGTATTGGCTTAGTCATTCATATTATTGCTGACACTGCGGATTGTGGACTAATGTAAATTACTCTAAACTAAGCGTCGTTTTAATAGGATAATGATCTGATAGTTTTACATCAAAGGTTCGGAATCCATTGACTGTAAAATCTTTATCCGCCAAGATAAAATCAATTCGCATGGGAAAGAATTTAAAATCGTAGGTCCTACCGAATCCATTTCCAGCATTTTCAAACGTGTCTTTTAAATCGTCACCTTTGACCATTCTATAAACATAAGAATAGGCTGTATTATTGAAATCACCTGTAACTATTGTCTTATAATTTGTTTTTGCCTTATGAGCTAAAAACAATTCCACTTGATCTTGCTGTGCTCTAAACGTAGACCTTACTTGCTTAAACAAATGTCCTGAAGTTTCTTTTTTAAGTTTTTCAACGTCAGTTTCAATACCTGAAGATTGCAAATGAAATGTATAAACTCTAATCGTGTCTTTTTGTTTTACGATATCTACAAAAATGGCATTGTTATACGTATTGGGAAACTCAAGAGAACCTGAATTAATAATCGGAAATTTAGAAAAAATTGTTTGTCCGCCTCTAATGCCTTCTGTATATCTAGCATTAAAACTATTATAACCTTTCAGTTCTATTGGATCACCTGTTCTGTATTCTTGTAAACACAGAATATCGGGTTGCTCAGTATCTATAAATTTTAAAATATCTTCTTTCACCGTTTTATCGGGTAACCATCCAAACTTATTAAATAGTCTAACATTAAAAGACATCACAGAAAAGTTAGCCTCGTCTTTTATATCTTCTGAAGATGAAAACTTATACATAGAGTTGATATAATTCCATCCAAATAACAATACAACTAACGATAATAGCATTTGCTTTTTTACACGAAGCAACCAATAAATAAAGAAAACAACATTGAATAAAATAAGTAAGGGAACCCCTAAACTTAAAACTGATAATGACGCAAAACTTTTTGGAGGGATATAAGGTAATATATAAGACGTAAGCAGTAAAAATGCCACCAATGAATTGATGAAAAACACAACTTTACTACCAAATTTTAACCCTTTCACGTGTCTTAGTCTTTACCTACTTTAAATAAAAATGCTTTCTCATCGGCTGTTAAACTCTCATAACCACTTTTGCTAATTTTATCCAGAATAGTATCTATCTTCTTCTGTTTATTTAACGTATCAAAATCGGTTTTAGTCTTCCGCACTGTAGTACTTTTTGATCTATTTTTATGAACGGTCTTTAACTTCGATTTAGGCTTAAAATAACTCATAAAACCATCCATAGTTCGTTCAAATCCCTTTCCTATATCCGTCCCCTTTAGAAGTTGAGTCGCATAAATATATCCTAAAAGATAACCTCCAAAATGCGCAACATAGCCACCTCTATTCATCCCCATAAGCATTCTAAACAAATCCAAACCAACAATAACCATAGCCATATGCTTCCATTTCACATTAAAAGCATTGAATAATCGAATTTCACTATTTGGCATGTATGCCGCCACAAAAAGCAATAAGGCACTTACTCCTGCAGAAGCACCTACTAAAACTCCATTAGATCCTGAGATATTAGCAGGTACAAGATTTGAAAACGCTAAATAGGCTAAGCCGCCAAAAATAATGCCTAAAAAATAAATATTTAAGACCATTTTGGGACGAAATAGATTCGTTGTTACACGCGATAAATAATAAAGAAACAACATATTAAATGCCAAATGGAATAAGCCATTGTGTAAAAAACCATACGTAATCAATGACCATGGTTGCATTATAAAATCCATGATATTGGATGGCATTTCGAAGTAGGCAAACAAGTTAAATCGTATTAGTGATTTAAATATGAGACCAATAAAAAACACAACAACGTTGATGGCGATAATTTTACCAAAAACATCGAGGTTATTAAACTTATATTTTAAATCTTGAATCGTACTCATAATTAATTCCAACGGTATTTATCCTTTTCATTTTTCTTCCAGAAATACATTAATAAAAATCCAGTTAATGCACCACCAACGTGTGCCATATATGCCGTATTGCTTGGACTAAATATAGATTGCCCCGTTAAACCAGAAAATAAATCTAAAGCAATAATAGCTGGTATAAAATACTTAGCTTTTATAGGTATTGGTAAGAAAATAAGCATTAATTTACTTTCAGGAAACAACATCCCAAACGCCACTAATACTCCCATTATTGCACCAGATGCACCAACCATTGTACTATTAAATGCTCCAATAAAACTTTCTAAGTTATCACCTAAAAGCGGCACCCAAGCGGTACTGTATTTTCCTTCATTCAAAATATTTACAATCTCTGTTTGAGATATACCTGACTCTATTAAGGTCGTTAGGCCGGTGTTGTACTGAAAATATAAAAAAGCTACTTGTATAATGGCAGCACCAAATCCAGAAAGCAGATAGAATATTACAAACTTTTTCCATCCAAATACTTGCTCAACAGCAGTACCAAACATCCATAATGCAAACATATTAAACGCAATGTGCATAAAATTACCATGCATAAACATATGCGTTAACACTTGCCATGGCTGAAAAAGTTGATTTTCAGGAAAATAAAGTGCAAACCAAGTCATAAATGGCTGATTTTGACTTCCTATCGTTATCATTCCAATAAAAACAACAACATTAATAATCAATAAATGCTTTACGGCATCCGTTATTCCTTGTCTCATAGTCTACATGAATTTTTTTTCAATGTCATCTACTGCCATCGTTATAAACGTTGGTCTATTAGTTGGTGACACATTGGGTTCCTTACAGGCAAACAAACTATTTACCATATGTTCTTGTTCTGTACTATTTAGCGATTGACCATTTTTAATAGCCAAACTCTTTGCCATAGATTTTGCTAATAAATCCGCAGCACTAAAATTAGTATCTGGCACATCATTTTCTACATCACTAATCAATTGCTCTAAAATAATGGAGACTTCACTTTCTGGCACACCAACAGGAACTCCTGTAATTGTAATCCCCTTAGTATTCAATTCTGAAAACACAAAACCGGTATGTTCTAAATCGGATTTTAAGTCTTCAATAATTTTTGTTTCACTTGGTGTGAAATGCAATTCTAATGGAAACAATAATTGCTGACTGGTAGCTTCTTTTATCGTAATATGCTTTAAAAAGTTTTCATATAAAATACGTTGATGCGCTCTGTTCTGATCAATAACTAACATCCCAGATTTTAAAGTACTCACAATATATTTTTGCTGCAATTGAAACGTCGTTTTAGTAGTTTCAATAGACGAATCACTAAAGATAGATTCATTTTTAGATTCACTTTCAAACGTTACCTGACTAAAATCAGATGGCGAACTATTACCTTTAGATTCTAAACCGACATACAAACTTTCCCAAGACGCTGTAGGTGCAGATTTAAATCCGGTATTATGACTTGTTGTTTTTTGTTTTGTTCCTATATCATCCACAAATGGATTAAAACTGCGATCCACCTCAATTGCAGGAGTGGATGCTTTTTTATCTCTGTAATCGTACGGTGTATTTAAACTACTTTGATGTTCAAAATCTAAAACCGGGGCAATATTAAATTGTCCCAAACTATGTTTAACAGCAGAACGTAATATGGCATAAAGCGTATGTTCATCATCAAACTTAATTTCTGTTTTAGTAGGATGAATATTAATATCTATCGATTTTGGATCGACAGTAAGATTTAAAAAATAACTTGGATGATATCCATCTTTCAATAAACCTTCAAATGCCGATTTTATAGCATGATTTAGATAAGGACTCTTTATAAAACGTTGGTTTACAAAAAAGAATTGCTCTGATTTCGTTTTTTTGGAAAATTCTGGTTTCCCAACAAATCCTGAAATTTTCAAAACTTCTGTTTCTTCTTCAACTGGCACTAATTTCTCATTAGTTTTTGTTCCAAAAATATGAACAACACGTTGCCTGTAGTTTTCTTGAGGCACATTAAAGACATCACTTCCATTGTGGTAAAATGCAAAAGCAATATTAGGGTGTGCCAATGCTACACGATGAAACTCATCAGTAATATGTCGTAACTCTACGGTATCTGATTTTAAAAAATTTCGTCTTGCAGGAATATTAAAAAACAAGTGTTTTACAGAAACCGAAGTTCCTGTTGGGGCTACTGAGACTTCTTGAGATTTTACTTCGCTCCCTTCGATAATAATAGCCGTTCCTAAATCGTCGTCCTCTTGTTTCGTTTTAAGTTCAACATGTGCAATCGCTGCAATACTTGCTAACGCTTCTCCTCTAAATCCTTTGGTATTGAGTTGAAATAAATCTTCAGCAGCTTTAATTTTTGAAGTAGCATGGCGCTCAAAACTTAAACGTGCATCGGTGACACTCATGCCTTTACCATTATCGATAACCTGAACTAAAGTTTTACCAGCATCTTTTATAATGAGTTTTATTTCAGTAGCATTAGCATCTATGGCATTCTCCAATAGTTCTTTCACTACTGAAGCCGGACGTTGTACTACCTCTCCTGCTGCTATTTGATTAGCAACATGATCTGGTAAAAGTTGTATAATATCTGACATTAGCTTTTTGAGAAGAATATAGATAAGTCAAACCCAATAATGAACAAAAACAACAACACTAAAACAGCAACTATAATGACCACGCGTTTATTCACATTATCATCTGGATTATGCTTATAATCATTTATAGCGGCGTTGAATTTACCTTTTATCCCCTTTGCAGGAGCAACGGTTGTTCGGTGTTCATCAAATTTATGCTTAAGCTCAAACGGATTACCATCACCTTTGTAATAACGTGGTTTATAGTTAAACTTCTTATTCTTTTTCAATTTCATTAATCCCATAACATTCTTATTTAATATACCCTTCAAGGACATAGATTAAAACAAAAATAAAAACTAACAAGATGATTAAAACAGGCAATGAAACGACGACTTTTCCGCGACGGTTATCACTACTTTTTACATCATTCCATTTAGCTTCCAAGTCGTCTCTCGACTTTTTTCTTCGGAATCCTGAAAACGAGGTTTATAAGTAAAACGTTTATTTTTTCTTTGCTTAAACAAGTGACTCTTAAATTAAACTTGATTAATCTCAAAAGTACTGAAAATACAAGGAAATATACCTTAAGGAATCCTTAAAATTATTAACAAAAAGGATGCCATAATTGATGGTCGTAGGTCGTAGGTCGTAGGTCGTAGGTCGTAGGTCGTAGGTCGTAGGTCGTAGGTCGTAGGTCGTAGGTCGTAGGTCGTAGGTGAAATTAAATTTTAACTTCCACCAAAAAGATAAGGACCTCTTATTTTAAAAACAAGTATCGCCTATTGAAGACAGAGAACAGCATACTTAAACTGTATCTCTTCGTAATGCAGCCATTTTTATTGCAGCAATGGCAGCTTCTGTGCCTTTATTACCATGTATACCGCCTGAACGATCAATAGATTGTTGCATCGTATTATCGGTAAGCACACAAAAAATAACGGGAATATCTCCTTTTACATTAAGATCTTTAATGCCTTGAGTCACCCCTTCGCAAACAAAATCAAAATGCTTTGTCTCTCCTTGAATCACACAACCTATAACAATAATAGCATCTAGCATTCCTGAGTCAGCATAAATACTTTTACTCATTCTAGCTGCTCCATAGGTTAACTCAAAAGCTCCAGGAACATTCCAACGAACAATATTTTGCTTAATAGCACCGCAATCTATTAGGGTATCAAAAGCACCTTGCCACAAACCTTCGGTTATGGTATCATTCCATTCTGAAACAACAATCCCAAATCGAAAATCTTTCGCATTTGGGATTGTTGTTTTATCGTAATCCGATAAATTATGATTTACAGTAGCCATACTATAAGCTTGCTTCTACTTTTCCTATTAATACCTCAGCTGTTTTAGCTTCTGTTGATGCAGAAAACTCAGTTTTAATACGCTTTAAATAGTCTAAAGCTTTTGCATTCTCACCTAAATCAATTGCAACACGTGCTGCTTTCATTAAGTATAATGGAGTTGTAAAATCGTTAACATTAGCTTTAAATGCTTTTTCGTAATAACTTAAAGCATCCGCTTTTTGATCAAGTTGAACAAATGCATCACCAATACCACCTTTAGCAATCGGATTCAACATTTTATCTTCACTAGAAAAATTCCCTAAATGCTCTACAGCGTTTTGATAATCCTTAAGATTTAAATATGCCATACCTGCATAATAATTAGCTAAGTTGGCTGCTGGAGTTCCACTATATTCATTAATAATATCTAGCATTCCAAATTTCCCTTCACCACCATTTAAAGACATTCTATAAAGTGAATCTGAAGATATACCACTAACAGCATCATCAAAATACTTCTTAGCTGTGTACATTTCGTTCATAGCATCCTTTTGTTGTGGTTCTGCTACTATTTTATTGTATCCTAAATATCCTAGGACGATTAAAGCTACTGCTCCAACGAAACCTATAATATACTTTTGGTTCTTAACAGCCCATTCTTCTGTTTTGGAAGCTCCTTCATCTAAAGTGTTAAACACTTCTGCTGTTGTTGATTCTTCTTCAAAAACCTCTTCCTTCTCTTTTACTGTCTTTGGTTTGTAGCCTCTTTTCTTATACGTTGCCATAACTTGTCATTTTGTGCGTCCGCAAAAATAAAATTTTTATTGGGATTTAAAAGCCTATTTATTTGTTATTTTTGAATTATTAATTATGCATCCAAATGCTTTGTTACATCAGTAAAACAAGGCATAACGTCATCTTTTCATGAATCTAAACACACTATCTTTAGTTAATTACAAAAATTTTGAAAGTCAAGTTTTCGATTTCGACGTCAAAATCAATTGTTTTGTAGGTGCCAATGGTATTGGAAAAACAAATGCTTTAGATGCCATTTATCATCTGGCTTTCGGAAAAAGTTACTTTAATCCTATTGCTGTTCAAAATATCAATCACAATGCTGAGTTTTTTGTGGTAGACGGAAATTTTACTAAAAATGAACGTACTGAGAAAATTATTGTTTCTTTAAAACGCGGTCAAAAAAAAGTCATTAAACGGAATAGTAAGGCTTACGAAAAGTTTAGTGAACATATCGGTTTTATTCCTTTGGTTATTATTTCACCGGCCGATCGCGATTTAATTATAGAAGGTAGTGACACACGACGTAAATTTATAGATAGTGTTATTTCGCAAAGTGATAAAAGCTATTTAGCAGAACTCATTAATTATAATAAGGTATTAACACAGCGTAATGCATTACTAAAATATTTCGCAGTAAACAATACCTTTAATAATGATACACTTTCTATATATAATGAACAACTGCATAATTACGGCACGGAAATATTTAAAAAACGAGAGGCCTTTCTAAAAACATTTATCCCAATTTTTAAAGCCCGCTATGAAGCGATTAGTCAAAGTAAAGAAGCCATAGACTTACAGTATAAAAGTGATTTATTTGATAATGAATTACAAGATTTACTAAGCAAGACTATCAATAAAGACAAAGCCTTACAATATACAAGCGTTGGGACACACAAAGATGATTTAGTGTTTTTAATTGATGACTTTCCGATTAAAAAATTTGGAAGTCAAGGTCAACAAAAATCTTTTCTTATTGCTTTAAAACTAGCTCAATTCGATTTTATAAAGCAACAAAGCGGAGTTTCACCAATCTTATTATTAGATGATATTTTTGATAAGTTAGATGAAAATAGGGTCGCACAAATTATTAAATTAGTAGATGATGCACATTTTGGACAAATTTTCATCAGCGATACCCATGCCGAGCGAACAGAAGAAGTTATAAAACAAACCCATCAATCCTATAAAATTTTCAAATTATGAAAAACCTTACTCATATGACAAGACAACTCGCTCTGTTAGTATTTATGATTGGATTAGTCAGCTGTTCTAAAAACCCAGAAACCTATATTGAACACATCGAAGGGTATTGGGAAATAGAAGAAGTGACCATGCAAGATGGCAGTAAAAAAGAATATAAATTTAACGAAACCATAGATTACATAAGTGTTAATGATAGTTTAAAGGGCTTCAGAAAAAAACTAACACCAGGAATTAACGACACCTATTACACCTCTGATGATGCTGAAGCTATCGCTTTAAAAATTGAAGATGGAAAATTAAAAATTTATTATACCACCCCTTATGCCAATTGGACGGAAACTGTTTTAGATGCAAATTCTAACCAACTTCGTATTATAAATGAAGATGAGAATGTGTATCTTTATAAACGTTATACTCCAATACAATTGGATTTAGAAGAGAAGTAAAACTAAATAAGCAAATTCCCGCTTTATTGGGAAGTGAATATGGCAAAACGAAATAACGACAACCAACCTATACAAGACATTCTAAAAGAGTTTGTTCAAACTAATAATTTACAATCTGGTTTAGACAAGGTAGACGTGCGTGAAGCATGGGCAAATCTTATGGGAAACGGTGTTAATAATTACACCACAGCAATTGAATTAAAACACGACACTTTATATGTACAACTCAGTTCTAGCGTACTCCGAGAAGAATTGAGCTACGGTACGGATAAAATCATAAAGATGCTTAATGAGTCTCTTAGAAAAGAAGTGGTTAAAAAGTTAGTTCTCCGATAAGCCTACAGACTGTTAATCTTTTAATATTACCATTTCATATTTAGTCCTTAAGGTTTCCCTTGTATCATTTTCTATAAGCATTTCTGTGGAATAACCTCGGCCTATCATGTAATCCTGTATCATTCGTTTATTGAAATAATTTGCAATATTCATATCCAAGATTTCCAATTATTTTCCTATTTTTAAATTCTCTATAATTCAACTTCATGAAGTATTTTAAACTCATTCTATCATTCGTTCTAACGATAGGTATTTTCTTTGCATTAAACACAAAATTCGGTTCTATTCCTCCAATAGGAAAATTTCTAAATCCTTATTCTGGTGTTTGGCAAAATGAAACTGACGAATCTATAAGCGGAGATATCACAATTCCTGAATTAAAAAATAAGGTTACAGTACATTATGATGCTGAATTAATTCCGCATGTTTTTGCTCAAAACGATCTGGACTTATACAGAGCCCAAGGTTATATCACCGCAAAGCACAGATTATGGCAAATGGAATTTCAGACGTTTGCTGCTGCGGGGCGTTTATCTGAAATTATAGGCGAAGCAGCACTTAATTACGACCGACAAGAACGTAGACGTGGTATGGGTTATGGTGCAGAACAAACGCTAAAAAAAATGGCAGAAGATAAAACAACATCTGCTATGGTTCAAGCTTTTGCTGATGGTGTCAACAGCTACATTAATCAATTAGAACCAAAAGATTTACCAGTTGAATATAAATTATTGGACTACAAACCCGAAGCATGGACCCCTAAAAAAACGGCTTTATTATTAATGTATATGACTAAGATGTTGGCCGGAGGAGATGAAGACATGGAAAACACGAACGCCTTACGATTATTTGGCAAGGAACGATTCGATTTATTGTTTCCAGATTTTTTTGACATTACCGATCCTATAATCCCAAAAGACACCGATTGGAGTTTTATTGACGTTCCGCAAACACCAACACCAAATAGCACACCTGTTTTAGATTCCATTTCCGAGACTATAGACAAACCTAATCCTGATAATGGCAGTAATAACTGGGCTATTTCGGGTAAAAAATCGACCACCGGAAATGCTATTTTAGCTAACGATCCGCATTTAGGTTTAAACCTACCTTCTATTTGGTTTGTGATGCAATTAAGTACGCCAGAACACAATGCTTTTGGAGCTACATTACCTGGAGCTTTAGCTGTTATTTCCGGTTTTAATCAACATATTGCTTGGGGAGAAACCAATGCCACAAGAGATGTTATTGATTGGTATAAAATTGAATTTAATGAGGATAGAACACAATATAAATTCGATGACCAATGGAAAGATGTGTCTGTAAGAATTGAAGAGATTAAAATAAAAGGTAAAGAAACGTACAAGGATTCCGTGCTCTACACACACCATGGGCCTGTGGTCTATGATAAAAACTTTAAGTCTGACCAAGAACTAGCTGGTTACGCCATGAAATGGACTGGTCATATTCCTGGTAATGGTCAAAAAACCTTTACCGAATTAAACAAAGCCAAAACCTATGATGACTACACGGAAGCTTTAAAAAATTGGATTGCACCTGCTCAGAATTTTGTTTTTGCATCTACCGAAGGAGACATTGCCATATGGATACAGGGATTACTACCAAATAAATGGGAAGGTCAAGGTAAATTTATTATGGATGGTAGCAAATCTGAAAACGATTGGCAAGGATTTATTCCACAAGAGTTTAATGCACACATTAAAAATCCTGAACGTGGCTTTGTGAGTTCGGCGAATCAGCATCCTGTTGACGAAACTTATCCGTATTACGTATTTAATGATGGCTATGAAACCTATAGAAATCGTGTGATTAATAATTTCTTTAATTCTAAAGCAAAATTTAGTGTTCAAGATTTTAAGGATTTACACAATAACAACTACAATCTTAAAGCTGCTGAAATTGTACCTTATATGTTAGAGCACATGGATAGTTCTAACTTAACTAAAGAAGAAAAAGCCATTTATAATGAAATCAAGGCTTGGCGATTTAATAACGATATTAATGAAGTAGGTCCTAGTATTTTTAGACAATGGTTTGGCAAGCTTTACAATATGGTTTGGGATGAATTCGATGTAGAAGACACCGTCTTAGAACAGCCATTTACCTACCAAACCATTTATTTATTAAAAAATAAAGGAGACGATGCCTTTATGGATATTATAGACACACCCAAAAAAGAAACAGCAAAAGATCTATTTTTACTAGCCTTTAAAGAGGCCGCAGCACGTCTTTTAGAAATTAAAGCCGAAAAAGGCGACTATACTTGGGTTACTTATAAAGCGACTCATGCGAGTCATTTATTACAAGGTTTACCTGCCTTCTCTGTTTTTGATATTCCTATTGGTGGAGATCGAAGCATTGTTAACGCAACTTCCGAAGATCATGGTCCTTCTTGGAGAATGATTGTTGAAATGACCTCACCTCCTACTGCGTATGGTATTTATCCTGGTGGACAATCTGGAAACCCTGGAAGTAAATATTACGCTAATTTTATAGACGATTGGGCTGCTGGAAAATACTATAGCCTTAATTTTCTGCAAAGCAATACTGCAACCGATGCTATTATTGGCACACAAACCTTAACACCAAGCAAGTAATGAACAAAACTATCATCAACTTTATAGCCACAATTGTATTAGCGTATGTACTTTCATTAGTCTTGCCTTGGTGGTCTGTTATGACGGCCGCTTTAGCTACGGCTTTATTTATTCCATTAAAAAAAACAGCCGTGTTTTTTGTGCCATTTTTTGCTATTGTCTTATTTTGGACGGTTTATAGTTATGTAATGAGTAGTGCTAACGATTTTACTTTAGCTAAGCGTATTGCGATACTTCTACCCTTAGATGGCAATCCATATCTGTTAATGCTCGTTACAGGACTTATTGGCGGATTGGCCGCAGGTATTGCCGCTATTTTTGGAAAACAAATGAGTTTAATGCTAAAAGGTAAGTAGAGTATATAATAATCGAATTATAACATATAAATAAAAACTTATTCAATTTAGTAAAACCATATAGTCCTGATTGGAGTGGCTTTCAAAAGATAAGATACTCTTATAAATTGGAATTGTCTGATAGAATAAAACGTACGCAAAAAGGTTCTAAATAAACAATCCATAAACTAATCCATGATGCTAATGCTATTTAAACTAAATAAAAAAATTAATAGCCTTAATTTAAATGTTTCCTTATTGTCTATTTTCAAATATTCCTAAAACAATACGACTCATATTATATTTACAATCTTACTCACACGTATTATCGTTACTTACGACCAATGCGAACTAGCAAAGCAAATCAATATATAAAACACTACAAACGCATTGAACAAGGCTGAATACCAAAGTCGCACAGCACATCGTATACAGAATAGACTAACGAGAAGTTACATTGATGTTAATACCCAACTTGAACATTTTGCTATTATTTCATATAAAGTTCCAATTGAAAAAATTAAACACCTAATTCCTAAACCATTCAAACTTTGGACGTATACAGAACACAACCAAACCTACGCTTTAGTGAGCGCTGTTCCATTTAAAGACCACGACTTTTCATTTTATCGCATCTCAAGATTACCAAAATTCAATTTCTTCCAAACCAATTTTAGAACATATATCATTGACCCTCGAGATGACGGTTATTCGGCTTGGTTTTTTGGCACAACACTAGGTTCAATTGCGGCTATGATTCCCAAATTAATATGGAAAATGCCATGGGCATATGCGGATTATGAGTTTAGTTTCAAAATGAACAATGGCTACTATTCTGAATATAAAATGGCCTTTAAGTCCAAATTTAGTAATGGAACTATTGACATAAAAAACACAGGTAATGATGTAGCGCTATTGGAAGGTTTTAAAACCATGGAAGAACAAATTCATATTCTAACACACCCTATTACAGGTTATTACAACAGAGCCAATAAAGGCTTAGGGACTTACAACATTTGGCATCCTAAAATGGATTTAAAAGAAGGAATGGCTAAAAATTTATATTTTGAATTGTTCGAAAAACTAGGGCTTCTGAATCAATTGGAAATGAATAATCCGCACTCAGTCCTAATTACACCAAAAATAGAGTTCGACATTCTTCTACCTCCCCAAAAAACGAAAGTCCAAAATTAATTTTGAAAACTAATCAAACCAAACATAGTTTAAACTCACTAAAAAAAGCTCCACCAATAAAGGTGAAGCTTTTTAATTACCCTATAATTCTAAGTTTATTTAACGACTAACTTTTTAGTTGCTTTTGCATTTTGTCCATTCAATTCTAATAAATAGATTCCTGAATTTAAATCAAGATACATATCATTAGTACCTATTTGAAGTGCTTTTTGTATGATAAGTTTTCCATCAATACTGTAAACATTCATCTGATTAAATGAGGTATTGTTTGTTAAACTTAACCCCCCAGAAGTTGGGTTAGGATAAATACTTATTTCACTTAAAGTCAACTCATCAACACTTAAAAATGTACAGTTCACAGGATCAAACGTAACCAGACCTAGACTAGCAATATCGTTTTGGTGCACAATTACAGCTTCGGCATCAGCTAATGTGTTTGGAGCATTTTCTTCGTCCCAACAATTATGCATGGCAGTCAACGGATTATCTGTATTATTATAAAGCGCATAAGTAGTTCCTCCATTACCATTATTTGAAAAGATATTTTGCCCAACATTAGCAACATCATCACCTAAGTTAATAGCAGACTCACCTTGAAGTGTAATTCCCCATAAATTTCTACGAATCTCATTACCACTAGCAACAATATCCATACCTTCTGAAGACGCATTTAACGAAATACCACTTCCTCCTAGGTTAGGATTACCTTGTGTGTCATTATCTTCAATGACATTATTTCTAATAAATCCCGAAGCATTATCACCAAGAATGGCAATACCATAACGGTTGTCAACTATAATATTATCATCGATAACAGCATTAATCGTCCCGTTAACAAAATTAGAGACTGCAATTCCACCAACCATTTCTAAGGCACGATCTCCTTTTATAGTATTTTGAATAATTTGTATAGGATCTGAAGTCATAGTTGTTCCCATATTAATTTGAGGACGATTAGAATTTGCCTTATTGTTTCCTTCAATATAATTATTGAATATATAAGGTGATACATCACTGTTTGCACCAGAACTAATAGCTGCCGTTTCGTTAAAGGTAATCGTGTTATTTGTAATTTGAGGCATACCTCTTGAGAGTGAAATAACACCACCCGTTGCAACACCCGAAACATTATTTGTAATTAAACAATTGTTGATGGTAAAAGTTTCAGTAAGCACACGCAATCCGCCACCATATTCTATGGTTGCATTTTGAATATTGATATCTGAAAATTGTTCAAAACGAAATCCTTCATAAGGAAATATTGGGTTAACTGCCGTAAAGGTTACATTATTGGCATCAACATTAAAACCTCCAAAAACAGTAATTAATATATCTGCTCCAATTTCTAAGGTTAAATCTGAATCAATAAGAAGTGTGTCGTCTTCAGAAATCGTAAGATTATCTACAAGAGTGTAAGTTGAACCTGTAACAGATAGACTAGAAGGACTTAAAATAACAAGGTCGTCTAAACTGTAGATTATACCAAGACCTGGTGTAACATAACCTTGTGCCGAAATCATTCCGAAAATACTTAAGGTTGCAAATAGAGTAAGTAATAGTTTTTTCATAAAAAAGTGTTTTTTTTTAGTTTCAATAAAATTATAAAATATTAAGAATAACCACTATTAAAAATCATTTTTTATACGAATTTTCTTATTTTTTAATTAAAAATTAAAAAAAAAATCATACTATACCAATAAATATTTAGGGCTTAAAATTTAAAAATAAGGTAACAAAACCCGTACGTGTAACAAGTAGAGATCCAAATGATTTACCCGTATTTAACACTAAATTCGTAGAAGAAATTTACGAAGGGAAACACAAGATGTAGCAGTATGCTGTATAAATGATAAAAGTGGATCAACAACGGTCCTCTTTTTTTATCAATTGCTCCAAAATGACCTTAATTTTTATATTTTGAGGCATTCGCATTAACAAATACTTCAGCTTTTCTAATTTCATTATTAAAACTTAAAGCAACGTTATAATTATTATAAGCCTGTAAACTATCATCATTTAGCAAGTAAGCTTCGGCTAAACTATCATAGACATTAGCACTGTTAGGATGTAGCTCTGCGTTTATTTTAAATACATCAATAGCTTTTTCATAATCTTTCTTTCTCAGGTATTTATATCCCATACTATTAAAATCTCCTTCCTTTATCAAGATACTTGTAGAATCCTTTTTTTAATTTCTAAATATCCAGCAAGTGCTTTATCATAATGACCTGCCTTTAAAAGTGTACTTGGTGTTTTATATTCTTTTGATACTTTTAAATAATCATAAGTCACTCCAACCTCACCTCCTTCAGATATAACTGACAAATACCATTGTGATGTTTCTGGATGCTGAACGAATCGCAATGTCTTATACATATCAGCGACAAAACATTCATTTTTCTCTAAAGCAACAGGTACAATCTGTCTACCTCTCAATTTAAAACCAATTTATTATTGTCATAGTAAACCTCAATAATATCATCTTCATTGTAAAGACAATTACCTGCCGTTTCCTTTTTAAACGTTTCAGAATAGTTGACCAAATTAGAACAGCTCAATCCTATAAAAACGATTAGCACTATTAAAATTTTAAATGTCATTGTGGTTGGTTTATTAGGTTAAATAAGAGCAAAAAAAAGTCTCACTATAAGTGAGACGATTCTTTTTGTATTTTATTACTTAACCTTGATTGAAGCAACTGTAAATTAAAATACTATCTAATAATTATTTAACTCCCATTAATTCAACATCAAACACTAAGGTTGCATTTGGAGGAATAACTCCACCAGCACCAGCAGCACCATAACCTAAATCACTAGGAATTACCAACCGTGCTTTATCACCAACGTTTAAAAGACAAATTCCTTCATCCCAACCAGCAATTACCTGACCTACTCCAACTTGAAAATCTAATGGTGCATTTCTTTTATATGATGAATCGAAAACTGTTCCGTCAGCTAACTGACCTTTATAATGTACAGAAACTGTATTTCCTTTTTCTGCTTTTTTACCATCACCTTTTTGAATGATTTTGTAACGTAAACCAGATGCTGTTTCATCAAAACCTACAGCTAATTTATCCAATTCAGCTCTTACGGCTTCGCGTTCCGCAGCAATACGCTTTTCTCGAGATCCTTCAAATGTTCTAAAAGCTTCAATAGCATTAAACTTTTCAGCAGCATCTCCTTGTCTTACAATTTCAATACTTTCAATTTTATCACCTTGAGCGATAGCATCAACAACATCTTGTCCTTCAACAACTTTTCCAAATACGGTATGTTTATTATCTAACCAATCTGTTGCAATGTGCGTAATATAAAACTGACTTCCGTTAGTTCCTGGGCCAGAGTTTGCCATAGCTAAAACACCAGGACCATCATGTTTTAAATCGGGATGAAACTCATCATCAAATTTATAACCTGGGTTCCCCGTTCCTGTACCTTGTGGGCAACCACCTTGAATCATAAAATCTGGGATAACTCTATGAAATTTTAAGCCATCATAATAAGGAGTTCCTTGTGGCTTTGCAGAATTTTCTAAATTCCCTTCTGCTAAAGCAACAAAATTACCTACTGTTCCAGGAGTTTTTTCGAACTCTAAATTTACTAATATCTCACCTTTTGAAGTGTTGAATTTTGCGTATATACCGTCTTGCATTGTCTGTATTTTTATTTAAAGTTGCAAAGATAGTGAATTGAAAGTTTAGAACATAAAGCAAGAACTTTAAACCCTATATTTCTAAAAATAAGCCGTTATCATAAGACCAAATTGTCAATTTAAATGCCTTTTAAATTACAAAAAACAAAAACTTAAATTCTGTATTGAGAACAGAGCTTAATTTCTTGTAATTAAATGAAGACCACAATTAAAATTGGGGGTTTAAATTAATAAAGTTAGTTTTGAAAAAAAAACAAAACCACATGGCATTTTCGTTATCTAAACTTTTTGGTAGTAAATCTTCAAAATCTCAACCAGGAGACACTGTTGAAGCCATTATAAATGATGTAGAAAACAAACCATTTGGAGTTTCTGAGTCCAACGTCCTATTTGCTGGCTTAAATGAATTAGGTGGCTATCACTTTTTTCAAACCATTATTGTTGGTGAGCTCAATGTGAAAGCTAAAAACGGAGCGCAACTCTTCTTTATCGGCGATAATTTTAAATTACAATTAGAAGCTGACATGCCAGAATTTGAATCTGAAAGCTCTAATATTAAAGGGAGAAACGTCACTAAAATTGATTTTCAAATTGAAGAAAGTGATGTAAAAAACTTAGAAAAGGCAACACTTAGAAGTATTCAACTTAAAGTTAAGAAGCACGATATTCTTTTCAGTAAATATGTTGTGATTGATGCTCCTGATGAAGAGGAATAAAATTAGAAACTGAATTTTAAAATTTATGATTCTTCAAAATAATACAGGTCTCTCTTAATATTGAATGGTAAATACGTTTTTGATAGTATCAATCTAAATGATTTATCTGAACCATCTGAAATAGACTTTGTGGTAATTTGGTAGTACGTTTTAAATGAATACAGTCTATTTATAAGGTTCTCCTCTAATCTGTGACGTCCATCATTTTTATTTCCTCACACTTAATGAACTCATAACCATTAGCCTCTAAAAAATCGTTGGCCTCATTTTCTTTGAAAAATGGAATAAAAAAACAAGCCTTTAAAAATCCTATTATCCAGACATAAAAAGGAAACACTATAATTAAAAGAACAATTAAAAACGGGTTCAAAATATGGATGCCATTATTAAAAAGTTACCACTGATTTTTTTAGATTAATTACTTAGCGCCTTTGTGATTTTGCGAGACAACCTTAAACGGTGACACTCGGAGATACAATCTAAAACGAATTACACAAATTATAACTATCCCTACTAACAACTCGGATTAGACAATTTACTTCGTTTCTTTACTTAGATAATCCCACTGAGATTCGCGGAGTTTACACAAAGAAAAAAGAGTAATAGGAAAAAACCGAGTAAGTAATTAAATATACAACTGTATTACTTTCACTTTACAATATGCCCTCTACACTTTTAAACTTTACACAAAACACTAAGTACATTCAACCATCAACCATCAACCATCAACCATCAACCATCAACCTAATTAGCAACTTCACTCATAAACTTTATACGATACAAGCGCAATTCTTCATCATCGTAATCACCATCAAACTCTTTTATAGCATCGTCAATTTTATCACTTTCAGTTTCCATAAAATACTCATGAATTTCTTCTTGTTGATCCTCATCTAAAAGATCATCGATCCAGTAATTAATATTCAGCTTTGTTCCAGAAAACACAATAGATTCCATTTCCTTAATAAACGTAGGCATTTCCATCCCTTTTGAAGAGGCAATATCTGTTAAAGGTAATTTTCGATCTACATTTTGAATGATGTATAATTTTATAGCAGAATTGGTCCCTGTAGATTTTACCACCATATCTTCTGGACGTAAAATATCATTATCCTTTACATAATCAGCGATTAAATCCACAAAGTCCTTTCCATATTTTTTGGCTTTACTTTCTCCTACTCCATGCACATTAGTTAACTCTTCTATACTAATAGGATACTTTAAAGACATATCTTCTAACGAAGGATCTTGAAAAATCACAAAAGGAGGTACCCCTAATTTTTTAGCATTGCGCTTTCGTAAATCCTTAAGCATGCCCATCAGCTTTTCATCAGCAATAGCACCACCACCTTTAGAATTGGTAACAATACCATCGTTTGAATCTTCATCAAACACATGATC
The DNA here is from genome assembly GCF_054366245.1 of Winogradskyella sp. PC D3.3. NCBI lineage: Bacteria > Pseudomonadati > Bacteroidota > Flavobacteriia > Flavobacteriales > Flavobacteriaceae > Winogradskyella > Winogradskyella sp. PC D3.3. The sequence continues at coordinate 3,732,953 of NZ_CM135962.1, forward strand.
TTCAGCCATCATAAATGAAACAGGATTCGCTATAAAATCTTTACCTTCTTCACTCAATCTTAAAACACCATAGGTTTCAATATCTTTCTTTAAAAATCGAGCAACCAAAACCTGACGAATTAAAGCCATCCAATATCTTGGGTCTTTATCTTTACCTACTCCAAAGTGCTTTTGTAAATCCGTTTTATGCGACGAAATAAGCGCATTTGAGTTACCAACAAGTACTTGAACTAAGTCTTTTGCTTTATACTTTTCATTGGTCTTTTCTACGGTCTCTAAAAGAATTTTAACGTCGTCTTGTGCTTCTACTTGCTTTTTAGGATGACGAACATTGTCATCCATATCACCACCATCTCCTGTTTCATTATCAAACTCTTCACCAAAGTAATGTAAAATAAATTTACGTCGAGATACTGATGTTTCGGCAAAAGCTACCACTTCTTGCAACAAGGCATGACCAATTTCTTGTTCAGCAACAGGCTTACCTGCCATAAATTTTTCGAGTTTCTCTATATCTTTATAAGCATAATAAGCTAAACAATGGCCTTCACCTCCATCTCGTCCGGCACGCCCAGTTTCTTGGTAGTAACTTTCAATACTTTTCGGTATATCATGGTGAATTACAAAACGTACGTCTGGTTTATCAATTCCCATCCCAAAAGCGATGGTTGCTACAACAACGTCAGTATCTTCCATAAGGAACATATCTTGATGTTTCACTCTTGTTTTAGCATCTAACCCAGCATGATAAGGCACTGCTTTGATTCCATTCACCTGAAGCACTTGTGCTAATCCTTCAACACGTTTTCGACTTAAACAATATATAATACCAGATTTACCTTCATTCTGCTTTACAAAACGAATGATATCGGCATCTACATTTTTAGTTTTTGGGCGTACTTCGTAATATAAATTAGGTCTATTAAACGACGCTTTAAATGTTACAGCATTTGGCATCCCTAAACTCTTTAAAATATCCTCTTGAACCTTCGGAGTTGCCGTAGCGGTAAGTCCAACAATAGGAATATCATCACCAATACGTTTAATAATAGTCTTAAGGTTTCTATATTCTGGTCTAAAATCGTGTCCCCATTCACTAATACAATGGGCTTCATCGACAGCCATAAAAGAAATTTTGACCGTTCTTAAAAAGTCAACATATTCTTCTTTGGTCAACGATTCTGGAGCGACATACAGTAATTTTGTAATACCGTTTGTTATATCATCCTTAACGCGTTTAACTTCAGTTTTATTTAAAGATGAATTTAAAACGTGTGCTACACCTTCATGTTCAGATACTGCCCTTATGGCATCTACTTGATTCTTCATCAGAGCAATAAGAGGAGATACTACAATAGCAGTACCTTCAGCAATTAAAGCTGGTAGCTGATAACATAAAGATTTTCCACCACCTGTTGGCATAATAACAAAAGTGTTATTTCCAGCTACGACGTTCTTTATTACTTCTTCTTGAAGCCCTTTGAATTCTGAAAATCCAAAGTACTTTTTTAATGCGGAGTGTAAGTCAATTTCTGCAATACTCATTAATCCCTATTGGTATTTTATATACATTTGCAACAAGTTTAAAGATAACAAAATCTTTAAACCTAGAAAACGCAATAAATAATAAGTTTTGAACACTAAGCAATCTATCTTAAAAACGGCAAAATCTACCATAGAGTTAGAAAGTAAAGCCATCGATAATTTGGCTAAATTACTAACAGATGATTTTGCTGATGCCGTAGAATTAATATACAATTCTAAGGGTCGTGTTATTATTACTGGAATAGGCAAAAGCGCCATTATAGCTAACAAAATCGTTGCGACATTAAATTCAACTGGTACTCCAGCGGTTTTTATGCACGCTGCAGATGCCATCCATGGAGACCTTGGATTAATTCTTGAAGACGACGTTGTAATTTGCATTTCTAAAAGTGGAAATACTCCCGAAATTAAAGTTTTAGTACCACTTATTAAGAACGCAAATAATAAAATGATTGCAATTACAGGCAACATTAACTCCTTTTTAGGGCAGCAAGCCGACTTTATTTTGAATGCTTTTGTAACCCAAGAAGCTTGTCCAAATAATTTAGCCCCCACAACAAGTACCACTGCCCAACTCGTAATGGGAGATGCTTTAGCGGTTTGTTTATTGGAATTACGAGGGTTTTCGAGTAAAGATTTTGCAAAATATCATCCAGGAGGCGCACTTGGTAAACGTCTTTATTTAAGAGTTAATGATTTATCATCCCAAAATCAGAAACCCCAAGTTGGTCTTGAAGCTTCTCTAAAAGAAGTCATTGTTGAAATTACAGAAAAAATGCTGGGTGTGACGGCTGTTGTTGAAAATGATAAAATCATAGGAATTATTACTGATGGGGATTTAAGACGTATGTTAAGCAAAAGCGATGACCTTACGAGCTTAAAAGCCAAAGATATTATGAGCAATAACCCTAGACGAATTGAGGAAGATGCTATGGCTGTTGATGCAAAAGAGCTGATGGAAGAATTTGGAATCTCACAATTATTAGTAGAGCATGATGGCAATTATTCAGGTGTAGTTCATCTTCACGATTTAATAAAAGAAGGCATTATATAATGGCGAAAAAAAATGTAGATGAGATGTCTTTTTTAGACCATCTCGAAGAGTTACGATGGCATTTAGTTAGAGCTGCAGCAAGCGTTATCATTGCAGCTACTTTAGCTTTTATTTTCAAAGATTTTATTGTTGGAATTATAATGGCTCCAAAGCATATGGATTTCCCAACATATGTTGCACTTTGCCACATGTCTCAATTCTTTGGAATGGACATGTCTTTTTGTGCTAGTGAATTACCTTTTGTCATTGAGGTTAGATCCGTTGGAGGGCAATTTTCTGCGCATATATGGACATCCATTTATGCGGGCTTAGTCATTGCATTCCCATATGTATTATACCAATTATGGAGTTTTATTAGTCCTGGACTACAAGATAAAGAAAGACGAAGTTCTAGAGGATTCATATTAATTGCATCCTTTCTTTTCTTTTTAGGTGTCGCTTTCGGCTATTATGTCATAACACCTTTATCCTTAAACTTCTTAACAAACTATACGTTTGCAGATGAAGTATCTAACGCTTTCGATTTAAGTTCTTACAATTCTATTGTTAGATCATCGTCTTTAGCCGCTGGTTTTGTTTTTGAATTACCTATAATTATTTATTTTTTAACCAAAATCGGATTGGTAACTCCTCAAATCTTAAGACAGTACAGAAAGTACGCCTTAGTTATTGTACTAATTATATCTGCTGTAATTACACCTCCTGACATTGCTAGCCAGGTCATTGTAGCCATTCCTATATTATTATTGTATCAAGTAAGTATTTATATTTCTGCTATTGTCGTTAGAAACCAAAAGCGAAAAGCCACAAAAGAAAACAAAAAATCTAAAGTTAAGTCCTAAATTATGTCTGATATTGTAAAGGAATTCAATGATTATCGTTCTAAAATGAACGATAAAATATTAGCTGATAACAATAAAATTGTAAAGCGAATTTTTAATCTAGACACCAATGCCTTTCAGGCAGGAGCTCTAGATAAAAAAACTAAAGAGCTTTTAGGTTTGGTCGCCTCAACGGTATTGCGATGTGACGACTGTGTAAAATATCACTTAGAAGCGTCATATAACGAAGGTATAACCAAAGAAGAAATTAGTGAAGCTCTTGGCATTGCGACTTTAGTTGGTGGTACCATAGTCATTCCGCATTTGCGACGTGCACACGAATATTGGGATGCTATAGAGCAGAACCAATCACAAGGTTAAACTTTTAATAAATGATTAGCTAAAGCCGATAGAATCTATATGTTTTTGTTAATTTTAGCGTTCTTACACCATATATGAAGTTACGAGCAGAACATTTAATGAAGTCCTACAGTGGACGAAAAGTAGTAAAAGATGTCTCTTTAGAAGTGAATCAAGGAGAGATTGTTGGTTTGTTAGGTCCTAATGGAGCTGGTAAAACCACATCCTTTTATATGATTGTTGGAATTATAAAACCTAATGGTGGAAACATCTATTTAGATGATACCAACATCACAAAATTTCCAATGTACAAACGTGCTCAAAACGGAATTGGCTACTTGGCTCAAGAAGCCTCTGTGTTTAGAAAACTAAGTATTGAAGATAATATTTTAAGTGTGTTACAGCTTACAAAATTGAGTAAGAAAGAACAACACGATAAAATGGAATCGCTTATTGAAGAGTTTGGTTTAGGTCATATAAGAACCAATAGAGGCGATTTGCTTTCTGGTGGAGAACGACGTAGAACAGAAATTGCCAGAGCCTTAGCAACCGATCCTAATTTTATATTATTAGATGAACCCTTTGCTGGAGTCGATCCGGTAGCGGTAGAAGATATTCAACGTATTATCGCCAAATTAACAAAAAAGAATATTGGTATTCTTATTACCGATCATAACGTACAAGAAACGCTAGCTATTACGGATAGAACGTATTTAATGTTTGAAGGTACTATTCTTAAAGCGGGTAAACCTGAAGAATTAGCGAGCGATGAAATGGTACGTAAAGTGTACTTGGGTCAAAATTTTGAGTTACGAAAGAAGAAATTAGAGTTTTAAAACTATTGGCATTCTTTATTAGTCATACAAACTAGCATTCCTCTGAAAGTAGGAATCTACTTTTGGCAACAAAAAGCCATACCTAAAAATCATTTATCAACACTACAAAGGAAGAAATCTTATACCAAAGCTTGAACCTTAATGCTTACCTTCCTTTTTTGGAAGCACTAACTTCACCCCATTAACTAAGAGCAAACAAACCGCTCCTACGGCAAGACCAATAATAAAATCTCTTAAAATCGAAGGAATCTGTTCTAAGACATGATGCATAAATTCAATGTTATGAACAAAAATACCACCTGCCACTAAAAGCAAAGCTATTGTACCAATAACAGACAAACTCTTTACAAGTATAGGCAATGCATTTACTAAAAACGTGCCAAGTCCATATAACAATCCTTTTTCACCATTACTTTTATTGATAAGTTTTAGCCCCAGATCATCCATTCTTACAATTAATGCTACAATTCCATAAACACCAACGGTAGCGATTAAAGCAACTATAGAAACTACAATTATCTGCGTGACTAATGGTTCATTAACAACTGAACCTAGAGCTATAATTACAATTTCAACAGATAAAATAAAATCAGTAACAATAGCCGATTTAATCTTAGTTTTTTCTAAATCTAACAGTTCTTGTTCTGTAAAATCTCGTTTTAATTCAATCGTTTCATGTTTGGGATGTGGCACAAAAAACTCATAAATTTTCTCGGCTCCTTCATAAGCTAAATATAGACCACCAAGGATTAAAATAACGATAATTGCCCAAGGTATAAAGGCACTTAATAAAAAAGCCAGTGGTAAAATCATTAATTTATTAAGCATCGATCCTTTGGTGATTGCCCATAATACTGGGATTTCACGTGATGATACAAATCCGGATGCTTTTTCTGCATTTACAGCTAAATCATCCCCTAAAATACCAGCCGTTTTCTTTGTTGTAATTTTAGTCATTGCAGCGACATCATCCATTATAGTGGCGATATCATCGAGTAGTGCAAAAAATCCTGAAGCCATTAAATATAGTTAAGTTGGTGTAATTAAATTTTTGATTGTGTCAATAAAGAAAGTACAATATATAAGGCAATAATTAGTGGTATTGCGGCAAAATGTAGCACTATTAAAAACACCATACTGAGCAATAGAAAAATATAACGTATTGCATTATCTTTAAATCCCCAATTTTTAAACTTTAAAGCAAACAACTTTATCTTAGAATTTAAAAGATAGCAACTCAAAAAAGTTAAGCCTATTAAAAACCATTTATTAATTATTATAGAATTAATAAGGTCGTTATTCTGATACTCTAAAATTAATGGTAGTGATATTATTACTAAGGTATTAGCAGGCACTGGTAAGCCTTTAAAATAAGTTTGCTGATCTTCATCCAAATTAAATTTAGCTAAACGATAAGCAGAAGCTAAGGTTACAAATAAACCGATTAATGGTAATACAGACATCTTAAAGCCTTGCCAATGAAAAACGGAATTCCAACTATCACTATATGCTGAATAATCAGGTGCATCAATAGTTAATGAAATCAGCTTAAACATGATAACCCCTGGCACAACTCCACTAGTCACTAAATCGGCTAATGAATCTAACTGAATACCCAACGGACTCTGTACGTTTAACTTACGCGCTAACAAGCCATCAAAAAAATCAAAAAATATGCCTAAAAACACAAAAATAGCGGCAGCTATAAAATTACTGTTCACAGCAAATATCACAGCAATACAACCCGAAAACAAATTCAGAAGTGTAACAATATTAGGGATGTGTCTTTTAAAACTCATAGATGTATTTTTTGTAAAAATATAAAAGTATTTGCGTCTTAACTTATTATTTTTTCAAATTGCTTAAAAATAAAACAATAAGAACACCTTTTTACAGTTAAATAGATAGAAAAATAATGTGCATCTTTGTAAAAAATTTTTGCTGTTGAAAAATTACTATGTAATTCTCTTAACGCTTGCTACACTAACGGTTTCAGCTCAAACAACGAGAAAATATTCAAACGAATTTATGAATATTGGTGTTGATGCTGCTGCCTTAGGTATGAGCAATGCTGTGGTTTCACAAACTGATGACGTCAATTCTGGTTATTGGAATCCAGCCGGATTGGTACACCTTGAAGATAACCAACTAGCTTTAATGCACTCTAGCTATTTTGCCAACATTGCAAACTATAATTATATAGCATTTGCCATGCCATTAGACGATAAAAGTGCTGTTGGCGTATCATTAATTAGATTTGGTGTAGATGATATTTTAGATACCACACAATTAATAGATGATCAAGGGAATATTAATTACGACAGAATTAGTACGTTTTCTACGGCTGATTATGGCCTCACATTTTCCTATGCAAGAAAACTACCTTTAGATGGTTTAAATTTTGGAGTGAATGCCAAAATTATTAGACGAATTATTGGTGATTTTGCATCCTCATGGGGTTTTGGTTTAGATGCAGGGATTCAATTTGAAAGTAAAAATGATTGGAAGTTTGGAATAATGGCCAGAGATATTACAACCACTTACAATGCTTGGTCAATTGACGAAGAGAAATTCGAAGACATTAGTGGTGCTGTTGATGGAGAAAATCAAGAATTACCAGAAACAACTGAAATTACAATTCCCAAATTACAAATAGGAATGTCTAAAAAATGGATTTTCAACTATGACTATTCCTTATTAGCAGCTGCAAACTTAAATATGCGCTTTGCTCAAAATAATGATATTATCTCAACGTCATTTGCGAGTATTAATCCGGCTTTAGGTTTCGAATTCGGGTATACCGATTTGGTATTTTTAAGAGCCGGTGTTGGGAATTTTCAAAATGAAATACAAATTGATGATTCAGAACAAATAACATTTCAACCTAACTTTGGTGTTGGTTTTAAATATAAAGGTATTCAAATCGATTATGCCTTTACAGATATCGGAGACCAAAGTGCGGCATTGTATTCTAATGTATTTTCCTTAAAAATAGACTTTAGCGTCTTTAGATAGTCTTTCGTATGAAACTAAAATTAGCCTTACTTGTTTTCTTATTAACTTCTGTTACCGTATTTGCTCAACACTTTCAACTTTCTGATAACGCAAAAATATCAGTATTAACTATCGGCCCAGGCGAATCTTTATCTGATGCTTTTGGACATAATGCCTTTAGAATTAAAGATCAAAAGTTAGGAATAGATGCCGTATATGGTTACGGGGAATATGATTTTGACTCCCCTAATTTTTATTTAAAATTTGCACGTGGTAAGTTAAACTATCTCATTAGCAGACATAATTTCAATGCTTTTTATTACGCCTATACAAATGCGAATCGCACCATTAAAGAACAAGTTTTAAACCTTTCTACTGAAGAAAAACAAAACATCTTTAATTACTTAGAAAACAATTACAAACCAGAAAACAGAAGGTATTTGTATGATTTTTTCTATGATAATTGTGCCACTAGAATTAGAGATGTCGCACAAGCAACGACAAACAGCGATATCCAGTTCATCCCACCAGCAGATTTTAAATCTAAAACATTTCGTGAACTTATTCACGAACATGTCGGCCTGAATTCTTGGGGAAGTTTTGGGATTGATATTGCTTTAGGGTCTGTAATTGACAGACAAGCATCAGCTGAAGAATTTATGTTTTTACCAAAATACATTCATGCTTTCTTCGAAAGTGCTAAGATGAATTCTTCCGAAAATTTAATCGAAAGTTCATCTGTATTATACAAGAAGAGGGATATAAATGCCCCATCAAATTTCCTATGGAGCCCTTTAATTATCATCGGTTTACTAGCCGCTATAATTGTATTTATAACATTTAAGGATTATAAAAACAACAGAAGAAGTAATTGGTTAGATATTATTCTTTTTGGAACAACAGGCCTTATAGGTATACTCCTTTTATTATTATGGTTTGCTACAGATCATTCGGCTACAGCGCAAAATTATAACCTATTATGGGCCTTCCCACTCAACTTATTTATTATTGGTCAATTATATCAACCAAAAGTAAAAACGTGGTTTAAAAAGTATTTGAGATTCTTAATTATAATGCTTTGCCTACTCACCTTGCATTGGATTATTGGCATACAAGTGTTTGCAATCGGTTTAATCCCTTTGCTAATTGCGCTATTGCTAAGGTATGTCTATTTAGTAAAGTTCTTTAATCAGAATTAAATTCAAACGCATGATTGTTTAAATTAACAATATTCGAATAATAATTAGCTGAATTTATGTCATTTATCTAATCAAGTCTTTTAAAACATTAGATATTAATAATTTGTTAAAAAAATTTAAAGATCTAAGAAAATATAATTTTATCTTGAAGCAATTTGCGGTAATCCAATTGTTCAAATCAAGTCCTCATTACTCTTAACTAAAAAACTACTGTCCTCTATAATATAAAATAGTACTTAGTGTTTTTATAAAAATACTAAAATCTAGAAATATACTTCTATGTTTTATATAATACAGATCATATTGAAGTTTGTTCAGACTATCATCTATAGATGCTCCATAACGTGTACTAACCTGTGCCCAACCGGTTAAACCAGGATTAATAATATGTCGAGTTTCATAAAACGGAATAACACGCGATAACTCACTAACAAAGAAAGGACGTTCTGGACGTGGCCCAATAATACTCATTTCGCCTTTTAGTACATTGTAAAACTGTGGGATTTCATCCAAACGCGATCGTCTTAAAAACATACCAAAAGCGGTAATTCTTGTGTCGTTTTTTTGCGCCCACTTTACACCATCAGCCTCAGCATTAACAACCATCGTTCTAAGCTTAAGAATGTTGAATAGCTTACTGTTTTTACCAACGCGCTCCTGAGTGTAAAATAAAGGCCCTTTATTCCCTATTAAATTCCCAATTAAGATAAAAGGCAACAACAAACTACCTAAAATTAACCCTATAATAGCAAAAGTGATATCAAAGGCACGCTGAACAAATATGTAGAGCTTATTTTCATTACTTCGGCTAAAAGGAAAATACTTATAGAAGTCTTTACCAACAAATTGAATTGGAACCTTTTGCAAAAGCTCTTCATAAACTTGCGTATAATCTCTAATTTTAAAACCACGTTCCAGAAGCGATATTAAATCGTGATACACTTCTGCCATTATCGCCTCCGTATTAAAACTTGCGACCAAAACTTCGGAAATTTTTTCTTTTTTAATGGTATCTAAAAAATCTTCAGCATGAAATTCAGGTAGTCCATTATATTTTACAGATTCTGATGGTGAAGCCTCACTATTAATAAAACCAACTATTTTATAATTAGGATCGGAAGTATTCAAGGCTTTTATTAGGCCATCAATATTAGAAATTTCTCCAACTAAGAGCACGCGCTTGTAAAATCTAGGCGATTCAATTAAATTAATATAAAAGAGGCGCCATAAAAGAATAGAAATAATAATTGCCAAATAGAGATACACTATTTGCATCCGTTCATTTGGTAATACCGGAGATAAAATTGGTGTTAGTAAATAAAACAGTACAACAGTAGAAGCCGTTATAACTATATTTTTAAAAGTAGTATCAATACGACTCGCTTTTTGAAGATCATATAATTCAAAAATGGTTCCAAAAACAGTAATATAAACTCCTAATAAAATTAAGGCTACACTATTTTCAAAGCTGACTTCAATATACTCAAAATCAAAAAAAAGGCTTAAGCCATAGACAGAAAAAAACACCATCAATAAATCAAAAATTCTAAGAAGAATCTTACGTTCTGAAATTTCGAAATGAATGCTTTTTTTTTCGTCATTATTAAGAGTAAATGGTGGCGTAAATATAAGGAGTTGAAACGTTTTTTTTAACAGAAATTTAAGATAAAAGGGATTTCCATAAGGGTTTTACAGCCCCCCAAGCAAAACTTTCACTTTTTGCACGTGCATTTGTAATAAGCTTATGTCTCAAACCATTATCTGTTTGTAATGCTATAACTGCTTTGACCATCGCATCAACATCATTCGGAGGTACTAAGAGGCCGTCGTCGTAATCTGAAATTAAATATGGCAAACCACCGACGTTAGTTGAAACTATAGGTAAGCCAAGAGCCATAGCTTCAATAACACTTACGGGTGTATTATCTACATTTGTGGTGTTTAAAAAAATATTATATTGTTCTGAGCGCAAAATCCATTCGGTTTTTGTCAACTTACCTGTAAATTCAACATCCAAGTTGAGTTTTAAAGCCATTTCTTTCACGTGTTTTAAAGTCCCGTCAGAGTCGGGTCCAACCATACATAATGTAACATCTGGATTGTGTTTTTTTAAATCATGTAAAACGTGAATCGCCAATTCAGGATTATAAATTTTTGAAAACGAACGCACCCACAATAGTCTAAGTGTATCGTAAGTTTTACTCTTGAAAGGATAATTGTCAATTTGAATGGTATTGGGAATATGAACAATATTATCATAACCAAACGATTGAAATTCTTCTTTTAAATATAAAGAAGGAGACACATTCTGTTTTGCATATTTAAACACTAATGCACTTAATTTAGGATGCTGTTTTAAACGCTTAGGAAGATGACCGCCATGTAATATGGGCACATAAGGTAATTTTAATAATCGACAGACTTGACTTACTAAAACGGCATAATAAAAATTTTGAGTACTATAGGTATCTATAAGAACAGTATCGATACGTTTATGTAACTTTAAAACGCTCCACAACATATCAAATAACCTCAGCAATTTTTGAGATTGTGATGACGCATAATACAACTTATACCCCTCACCCTCAAGCAAAGCACCAAGAATCTGAATACCAGAGATATTAGACTGCTTGTTCTTTAAGTCGTTTCCTATGTACAGGACGTTTTTCATGTTTTACGTTTAATAAGGCTAAGGCGTATATAAATCCAGGAGCAGCAATACGCATTGCTGAATGGTTAATTGTTGCAAACCAAAAGATTAAAAACGAGTAAAACAATAAATTTCCTTTATGTTGGGCTCTGTATACTAGAGGAGTAATAATAAGTAGTAACAATATTATAATACCAAAAATTCCATGCTCTGAAAACAAGCGACTCACCTCGTTATGAGAAGCAATTGTTTTACCTTCTTCTTCGAATCTTACTTGTTTCATTCCACTAGCCCCTACACCAAGAAAAGGATGTCTTAAAAAGCCTTCGAACTCATGTATAAACAATTCAACTCTTCCTGTAGAAAGATCTGATTTTTCTCGTCCTACAGCATCTTTATTCGTGTACCGATTTTCAATTAATCCGTCCGTTTGGCTAGCTGTTATTGACCAAGTAATTACAACTCCTATAATTAATATAAAAACAGAGCCAATAATTTGTTGCCGCCTTTTAAATTTAGAAGTACTGTATAACACCACTAAAAATCCAATAATCATCATAACGGCAGCTATTACACCTCCACGACTAAAGGTTACTAAAGCCCTAAAGGAGATTAGAGCTAATAATAATAAATTAAAAAGTTTTAGAAATAACGTGGGAGAATTTAAAAAAAAACGAACGGTTAAAGTTACCATTCCTAACCCCAATAAAGTAGCTACCTGATTTGGACCGAACCCACCCGAAGCTGCAAAATTAGATGCTGTACTTTGTAGCACTTCCTTAATACTAGGATTGTACAAAAACAAATAGATCATCATAGCAAGTAAAGGAAATGTCATACAGGCTAAAATTTGTAATAATTGTTCTTGTGTTATGGTTTTATGATAGCAATACAGTGCCGAAGCTCCTAAACATACAGGACCACTCAATACAAATGCAACCGAAGTTCTAAAATTCAAATCAAAACCCAAAGTAGTAGAAGCTACCAAAACTGCAGGTAATAATAAAATGAGATAAACAAAATAGGGATAGCTTTTACCTGATACTCCGGTAAAAAACATACCAATTAATACAAGTAGAATAATATAATATTTAGAAAACTCATAAAACAAGCCTCCACCAGTCATCCGAAATAACGATTCTGCTGCAGCAATGTAGGCACACCCAAACAATACCCACATGACTTTAGAAGCCTTATCTGACAATAATACCTTAGCAATAAAATAAAAACAAACAATTATAAAATATAATTTCGAAAAGAAAGGGACATAATAAATGGCCACACCTATAAGCAGATGTAATACAACCAAAGCGACATAGAGGTCATTGGTAAAATGATATCGTTTTTTATATTGTTGAGCTCTCGTCATTTTATTACACAAATTTAGACATATAATGCCAATAAACGACTAACACTTGTTTCTTTAGAAAAATTTTGAGAGACAACAGTTTGTAAAGCAGTTCCTGTTTGTTGTCTAAGTGCAATATTCTTTATAAATACTATTATTGATTCTGCTAATGCTTCAGCATCTAAAGGAGGCACTAAAGTTCCAGAATCTACATCACTAATAACAAGGTTGCAATCCCCTACATCTGTAGCTACGACTGCCAAACCTGCTTGCCCATATTCTAATAGAGCCAAGGGTAAACCTTCTGACTTGGAAGACAACACCCCAATATCTACTTGAGACATAATTTGTTCAGTATCTTTACAACTCCCATAAAAAAATACGTTGGGCTCTAATTCCAATTCTTTAACCAATTTCATAATCCTTTTCGCATAGGCATCATCAAAACTCTTACCAACACAGTGTAAAGACCAATCTGAAAATTGACTAATAATAAGTTTTAACGCCTTTAGAAGTGTACCATGATCTTTTTGCGGTCTTAAATTAGCTAAACATAACAATCTCTTCCCTTTCTCTCCTTTTAATTTTGTTACTGAAACTGTATTATAAGACACTACAAAATTTGGTAAAAATATGACCTGTTTACATAACAAATGCCTTGCATCCCAATTAGCCAATTGATCATTGACTGCAATAATCCCTTTAAAGATATAAGAACATAATTTCAAAATCATTTTTGGTCGCTGATCTAAAAATTCACTATTGCCATAATGATCATGCCAAATAATAGATATTTTAGGATATATTAATTTCAATAAGGTAGCTATAAAATATGAACTAGCATGGGCATGAACTACAGTAATCTGCTCTCTTTTTACAAATTTTAGTAAACGTTTTAAAGCTCCAAAATCCAAAATCCTAACCCGATTTAAAAATAGGTATCCTACCCGTGCATTCAAGCTCCCTTTTAATAGACCTTCTGCACGAGTAGCACATAAATAAGACTTATCCACTTCGGAAACTAAAACATTTGCTAAATTAACAGCCATACGTTCTGCCCCTCCTGCTTCCAAACTATCTATTAATTGTAATACTCGCAATGGCATTTTAATTTTCGATTAATTATTAATTTCACATTTTTCACTTTTCTATCCGCACCAATAACATACGCTTAACAACCTATTCAAACCCTACTCTCAAAAGTCCCGTTCAATACGTCTTTAATATCTCTTTCTAAACGATTAATAGTATATTTCTGCGACCAATTTATGGCGTCTTTAGCCATAGAATCCAAATTGGCTGTTTTAAATATTTTGATAAATTCGGATATAGCAGCATCTAAAGTTGGCTCTACAATTATACCTCGACTTCCATGGCCGAGCATCCAACTTACACAAGACACAGAAGTCGACACAGGAATACAGCCATAAAACATACCTTCTGCAACAGCTTTAGGCCAACCTTCGCTCTTAGATAATAAAATATTAAAATGCGCCCTTAATAATGCCGCTTTAACTATAGTTTTATCCTGGTTTCCTCTTATGTTTATTTGATTATTTATGCCGCGTTCTTCTATATAACTTTTTATTTCTTGCATTAAAGGGCCATCTCCAAACAGTTCTAATCGTGCTGGAATACCCTGCTGATTTAGTTGTTCTATAAACTGAATTGTAAGTAAGGGGCGTTTTCCTGGCACTAACATACCTGCAAATACAAACACTAATTCTTCTGTATAATCTTTTGGACTAAAAGCGACGCGCTCCTCATCTTTATAGGTTGCTGAAATAAAAGGATACACATTTGATGTTTCCCCTGGCCAATCACCATATACCAACACCTTCATGTTCCGAGTAATAAAAGTGTTTCGTAGAATTGACTGTTGCAAGCGATAAGACTTGGGTTGATTACTATTAGGATCCCAATTCCCCGCATATTTAGTTGATTTATTTTTCCAAGGAAACACTATTTGCACGAAACTAGCCACTAAACTTACATTTGCAGGACAACGCAAATGAATGTGGTCTGCCCAAGCCATAGCTCTTATCATTTGAAACACAATTAAAGGCATAAATAGTATGGCCTTGATAGCGTTTAAAATAGAATTAAAAGCAAAAAAAGGAATGTAATAACGCTTAATTGAGTTGGTACTAAAAGGTTTAATTAAAACATCGTCTGGATATGAAAATGGCGCTAATATCCGTTGTTCATCTGCATATTTAAACCAAACATCCATTTCATTAACATAAGGGGAATAGGACCAATATTTCCCATCTTTCAAAATGGTTGGAGCTAAAGATATAATTAACAATTTCTTTGTTTTATTATTCATATATACCCACTTGAGTTATGATTATTTATTTTTATTGCTGGAACTCCCAACACTGTTGTATTACTTGAGACATCTTTTGTAACTAAGGAGTTCGCTCCTATTACTGCTCCATCACCAACATTAATTTTACCAGCCACAACTGCATTAGCACCGATATACACATTATTACCTATTATAGGAACACCTCGCTTATCTTTAATACCACTAACACCAATAGTAACCCCTTGGGAGATGTTGCAGTTATTTCCAATAACCGCATTTGCATTAATAATAATACCTCCAAAATGTCCAATATAGAAACGTTCTCCAATTGTAGATGCGTATGGCAATGATATACCTGTTATAATCTCTATAGATTTTTGAGCAATTAAGCAAGGAATTAATAATAGTCGTTTAAAAATAGCAGGTGTTTTGCTAACATAAATAGAGTGAGATATGCGATACACAAATAATGCCCACAGTCCTTGTTGAGTAAGTACTAAAACTAAGCTATTAGTATTACTATACTCCTTGTATTTAGCTATGTCTTTTTTAAATTTATTAAACATTATGCATAATTTTAGGCTTATTAAAGATTAAACTCCACCATCCTACTATTCTTCCTACGGCATCAGTTAAGGCTGATTTTCTTTCATTAGTAGTAATAACATTTAATAAACGAATGAACAACAATACCCCATGAACTGCGTGCCATTTAAATTTTGCCGTAATACTAGGATGTGGATATTTTACTCTCCAAACATACCAACCATTTCTTAAAACCATTTTTCCATACTTATACATATTAGGTCTCCCAGCGGCATCGTGATAATGACTTAATTGTACTTTAGTATCTATGACATTTTTCCCATAATCTAATGCCCGAATACTGAAATCAGCATCTTCATAAAGTCCATAACCTTCAAAATAGGTTGAAAAATTAATATGATCAAATAGTGTTTTTCGGAAAGACATAGACATCCCAATTAACAAATCTACTTCGTAACACTTACCCGTTAATGGATAGCCACTTGTACGACCATGTGAAAATTCAGGCACGCAGTTAGAAGCTAGTTGCGATGTAAGCCCTAAATAATTTCGAAATCTATTTCGTAAACCCTCAGGGTAAACGTATCCATCAAGCTCATAATACAAATTAGGATTATAATTTTCACCTACTTTCATCGGCTCCCATCGATTTTCGTTTATGGCAACTCCTCCTACGCCAATAATATTATTATTTTCATTAAATGTATGAATAACTTGTTTAAAATAATTTGGTTCTAAAACGGTATCATCATCTAAGAAACACACGATTTCTATATCTTCTGAAACCCTAGAAGTTCCAAAATTTCGTTGTTTGGTTAAACCTCGTTGATGCTCATTAACTTTATAATACTTCAGATTCTTGAAAGCATTAGCATTAAGCATGCCTGCTGTCTCTTCGTTTGTAGAGCCATCTACAATTAATATTTCATTGGGGTATAACTCTTGTAACTTTACTGAATTTAATAAAGTCAATAAAGCTTTAGGTCGCATATATGTGCATATAACAAGTGAAAAATTCATATTATAAAATTCTGCATTAAATAATTACACATCTTTTTTAAATCAAACAACTATTTTATTTTTTTTTATAATTAATTCAGATGCTTTGAGACACCTTTTCAACCATAATTGATTAATTAATTGATTGATTGATTGGGATTAAATTTAAATTACTTTTTCAATGCCTACAATTTACTCTTAACTAAACGATAAATTAAAATTTATCAGCCTCAAATTTTATTATGAATTTGTCTTTCTTTTTTTAAAAATAAATAACAATACAATTTAATCCATGAAGGCGCATCCTCATATCTTTTATTAGGATCTCCTATATTTTCAGCATGCGATTTCCATTGATTTTCCTTAGGGGCAAATGATGAATTAATATTATGAATTTTATCCACATCTTCAATCGTTAATTTGCTAACTTCAAGAAAATCTGATAGTAATTCTAGGTTTATATTATTTCTTAAATCTTCATATTTAATAATCAAGACATTGTTTAGGACGTTATAATTTGATATAAAACGATAAAAACTCATTTTATTTCTCCATTTTAAAAGAAAGTATAAGGAATATAGCGGTCTTAAAATAAGTTTAATGGTGTTTTTAAAACTAGAGGTTCTAAAGTTATAAATTGATTTTTCAACACTAACAAATAGATTATAAGGATCTCTTAATAAGATAATGTGCTTATCATTTGGAAATACCTCTATTTGTGATCTACTATCTAAAAAAGGACTTTTCAATAAAATATTACTATCTAAATTTAGTAACTCCGTCCGATACCCATTAACAATTAATTGTAATTCATTATTTTTTGAATCTTTCGCTCTAACAAAATGTTTACTGCAATTTATTTTTTCATAAATATCTCCAAATAATTTAGTTGATATTGTTTCATAACTTTCATTATTTATAATTTCGAAATCACTTCCTTTTCTAATTATTTGTGCAAGAAAATTATGTCCCGCTCTTTGAGAGAGTGAATGCAAAAAAGTAATTTGAGACCCCATACATTATATTTTTTTGTTTTATTTATTTTAACCTTCTTTTCAAAAATAATTTAAAAATGCATTAGCACTTAGTCTTAATTACTTCAATATACTCCTATAAAACACAATATTTTTTTTGGCTTGTTTGTCTATATCAAAACGTTCCTCGACAAACTGTTTAGCTGCTTTCCCCATATTTAAGCATAAATCTTCATTTCCTAATAATGAGACAATTTTGCTAGCATATAATTCATGTGCTTTAGGATGAATTAAAAAACCACTTTTACCATCCTCCATTAATTCTTGAGCCCAACCAATATTACTATTGACCACTGGTTTTTGTAATGCCATAGACTCAATGGTAACCATGCCTAAAGTTTCTGCAAACGTTGGAAACACACATACATGAGCGTTCTTTATATAATTTTGAACTTCGCTATATGGTACTTTCCCTACGTATTGGACATCTCTTAAATTAATATCCTTAAAACGCTCTTTCATTAATACCCAAGTTGATGAACTCCCCGTTACAATATCGGGTGCGTCACTTCCTATTAAAACTAATTTAGCTGTAGGG
This sequence comes from Winogradskyella sp. PC D3.3, assembly GCF_054366245.1. NCBI lineage: Bacteria > Pseudomonadati > Bacteroidota > Flavobacteriia > Flavobacteriales > Flavobacteriaceae > Winogradskyella > Winogradskyella sp. PC D3.3. The sequence continues at coordinate 3,751,188 of NZ_CM135962.1, forward strand.
ACTTTTTGTTTCACCTTTTTAAAAATCTCGGGTAATTCTAATACCCCTTTTTTTCTAACTAATGTACCAATATATAGAACAGTATTTGTTTCAAAGATGGTTGGTTTATCATTTATAAAATTTTCCAGCTGTAAACCATAATGAATAGTTTCTATCGCTTTTTTATCTGAGATTTTAAATAGTTTTTTAGATAATTGTCCTGCAAAAGCCGTAGGTGCAATAAAGGCTACTGCTCCTCTTACAGCTAATAGTTCAAATAGTTTATTTTTCAACTTTTGCTTGCGACCCTCCAAATAACAAAAATAGCGATCACTGCCATGAAACCTCATTACAACAGGTATAGAAAACCTCATCAATGCACTTATACCTGTCCAATCTGCAACTTCTAAAATATCTATATTTTCTTCAGAGATTACCTTTTGAATAGAATGTTGAATATGTTTTCTGTATCGAAACCATTTCGCAAATCTATAATTTTTGTCTCCTATTAAATAAAAGTGAATGCCATTTTCAATAAAATAATCATCTTTATTTTGACCATAAACAAACACATAAATGCTATGCCCCTGCTTTCCCAAGGCCTTTGTTAAGTTACCAACACTAGTTCCTAAACCTGCAGCATATTTGACCTTAGAATGTGGATATTCTGGAGTTAAAAAGGCTATTTTTATTTTTTTTTCAGGCATTTATCAATTCACTTATAGTTTTCCAAATTGTTTCTGAAGATTTGCTTGGTGTCTCACCTACAATTCTTGAAAACCATTGCTTTGTTAATGGTACTGGATTAACATTTTCATCTAATAGCAATTGAACTTTACTTTTCAATTCCGTTTTACTTTTAGCCCAAACTACAGCATCTTCGCTAGGCATAGACCTAAAATGCACATATTTATAGTTTTGTCCTATATCTCTAATCCCTTTTTTTAATTGTGGTTGCTCGTAATTATAGTAAATACAAGGCTTATCGTGTATAACGAAATCAAACACAGTGGATGAGCACACATTTGTGACCATTTCTGTATGAATGCAAACATTAACAAGCATTTGAAAATCGTCTTTAGACGGAACAATTTGATCCCAATTTTTACCAATTGGCTTCCATATTGGTGCTAGTGGAACAATGACATCTTTATAGTTTTCTAGTATGGGATTATATCTATCCGTAAAATCTACAGGGCATTTTCTGTATATTATTCCTAAATTATATTTTTCTTTATTTAATGCTCTAACTGCTTTGGCTAAATCTTCTAAATAGTATTGATCTAAGGGTGAAGTGGTCTCATCATCTCCAGAAAAGCAGATATATTTTTTTTCTAAATCTAAATTGTATTTCTTAAAAAAATCTACTTTAGACATCACTAAAGAAGCATCATAATGAGGTTCGAATTGAGGAGTACCTGTTACTTTTACTTGATCCTCTGATATAAAAGAATAATAATAAAGTAGTTCCTTTTTCATGTGTTCACTCCATACGTAGTAATAATCAGTTTCTACTACCAACATGGCTTTAGGCACATTATCCCATGAGTATATAAAAGTTGCTGTAGGAATTCCTAATTCTTTTGCCGCTAACAAGGGAGCAATTGCTTGTGTTGATCTCTGACTTGTACATAAAACCATTTCCGGCTTATGTTTCTGTAATTGATTCTTACAATAAGCAAATTTGGATGTTCCCTTTTCTGTTTTTTTTATTTTTTCTCTTAATTTTATAATATCTTTCTCTGATGAACCTAATCCTATATAGGCGCTCATAAATGAACTTTTTACAATGTTTCTTAAACTATTATATAACAAAGGAAATTTATAAGTTTGATAAACCTCATCATTAAATTTTTTGGTCCAATAATTAAGTTCTTTTCTTTTTCTAACACGACTGTATAATTGCGTTAGAATATTAGTGGTTTTGTCTTCAATTTTTAATTCTTGAAAGTTTAATGAATCTGTTATAGAAAAATCTGTAATATTCCAGTACCATACATCAACCCCTTGCTTTTCACCTTCTTGTTTAAAATTTGTTAATGCAAAATTCCTAAGTCCTACGCCATCTGGAAAAAGCACGAATACTTTTTTATTCATTTTTAATTATAAATTATTCATTCAAAAATAATATTTTAAATTGTTAGTGAAACTTTATTATGCTTTATTTGAATTAAAATTAAACAATGAATTATTCCAGTAACTTTAATTATATATATTTGTCTTTGATCATTTTTGACTAACACTTATGAAAATTATAAAGTATAAAAAACCTTTTGTTATTGCTGAAATTGGATGTAATCATAAAGGGGATATAGAAATAGCTAAGGAACTTATAAAAGTCGCTAAAATATTCTGTAATGCCGATGCTGTAAAGTTCCAAAAAAGGAATAATAAAGAATTATTAACGGAAGATCAATACAAGGCACCACACCCTAATCCTGTAAACTCTTACGGAGATACTTATGGCTCTCATAGAGAATTTTTAGAGTTTGATATTGAACAACACCGAACTTTAAAAGCCTATTGTGAGGAAATAGGCATTGTATATTCAACATCAGTTTGGGATACGACCTCCGCTAAAGAAATAGCTTCCTTAAACCCTGATTTTATTAAAATTCCTTCCGCTTGTAACAACCATTTTGAAATGTTAGAATGGTTATGCGAAAACTATCCTGGGGAAATCCATATTTCTACAGGAATGACTTCGAAAGATGAAATTGAAACTTTAATCAATTTCTTTGTTGAAAGAAAAAGAAACCAAGATCTTGTTGTTTATAATTGTACTTCAGGCTACCCTGTACCTTTTACTGATGTTTGTCTATTAGATATTACATTATTAATAAATAAATATAGTGACATTGTAAAACATATTGGATTTTCCGGACATCATTTAGGTATTGCTGTAGATATAGCCGCATACACTTTAGGGGCAAATATTATTGAGCGTCATTACACCATAGACAGAACTTGGAAAGGAACCGATCACGCTGCGTCATTAGAGCCAATGGGGTTACGCAAATTATCTAGAGACTTAAAAGCCGTACACCAAGCACTTAGTTTTAAACAAAGCGATATTCTTGATATAGAACAAGTACAACGAGATAAGCTAAAGTATAGAAAAAAATAAGGCTGATAAATAAGAAAAGCATAAATTGAATTATTTTATGCTTTTCTTGTTTTAACATAAATTAAAAACGTTTGTTATAGTTACTAATCCATTCACAAGCCTCCCTAATTGCTCCTTCTCCAGAATTAGATTTTAATAATACATCGGCAAACGGTTTCACATGTTCTGTTCCATTTCCTGGCACAAATGACCAACCAACACTACATAGATTTGCTAGATCGTTAACATCATCACCTATATAGGCTATTTCCTCTAAATTCAAATTTCTTTTTTCTCTTAAGTCAGCCAAAAAAGCATATTTATCTTTTACTCCTAAAAAAACATCTTCAATATTTAGTTTTTTCATTCTGGCTGCAACTAATGGCGAGTTTTCCGATGTCATCACCATAATTTTTACTGACTCTTGTCTTAAAATCTCAAGTCCCATACCATCTCGCATATCAAATGTTTTGGTATGTTCACCGTCAGCTGTATAACTAATTGTGCCTTTTGTGAATACACCATCAACGTCTAAAACAAAATGAGTAATCGGTTTTGGTGCTCGTTTCTCTTTTAATCTTTGTATTAATAATTGTTCTACAATAACCCAGTCTTTTAATGAGTCGATTTCCGTAAGTGACTCCTCGCACATTTCAACGGTTCCTATATTACCACTAATTCTATTATTACTCTCTATAAACGCTTTTTTGGTTGTACAATATACAGCACCATTTTCAATTAATAAGCCTTCAAAATCTTGTCTTCTCGGTCTTTTAAAAAGGTTATAATTAATAGGCTCACCATTAGAACTCCATATAAATCTGTGAGAATTAACTACGGTTAATGCCGCATCATATAATTCGTTTTCAATTTTATCAATGCAATTATTTATATCTTTAGATACTGTTAAAGGCGAAGTTGCTTGTAGTAAACATAATACATCGAACTTATAATCTATTAGTTTAGAGAACTCTATCATTGCAGATTCTGTAGATGCTGAATCATCGGCATTTTTACTTCCTCTTAAAATTACATGTACTTTATTTGTCCAATGATATTCTTTTTCAATAAAACTTACAACTGACGCGTCATCAGTAAATACATAAACTTCATCTAACTTTGAAAAAATAGCTTCTTTTAACACCCAACAAAACAATGGTCTTCCAACCATTTTCTTTTTATTCTTGTTCGAGATACCTTTAGATCCCTTTCTTATAGGTATAAAGCCTATTGCTTTCATATATTTAAAATTTTGATGGTTTATTTAGTAAAAATTTAATACGGAATATTAACCGTTTAAAACTATAATATATATTTAGAAATAACCTTTTAAAGCTTCCGTAAACATCTGCTAAAAATTGCTTAACAACATCTAAAAAATTAAAATCTGTATGCCATAATTGATAATTCCCGACAATATCATTCTTAAACCTAAAAAACTTTTGCTTTCTAGTTCTCTTTATTTCATAGCTAAAAATAGCATTAACAAACTCTATATGGTAGCCAGCTTCTAAAACGCGTTTACTCCACTCCTTATCTTCAAACGTTGATACGTCTTCTCTAAATGGGTGTTTCTCCCAAACTTTTTTATTAAAGGCAGACCCTGAAAAAATCAATCCTGACCTGTTCGCATCCTCTTCCGCTGAAATATTATTAATATAATTTCTGTAATCGTTAGGACTATGCAAACATCTTAACCCGGCTAACTTAGGGTTTCTGTGAAATTTTTCTAATATCAATTTAAAAAAATCATGACTAATTGGGTAAGAATGTGCACTAAAAATAACAACGATAGGAAATGTTGCTGCGTTTGCTGCAATATTAGCACTTCCACCGTAACTAAACTTTTTAACCGTAACAACCCTAGCCCCAAACAATTCTGCTGTTTCTATGCTACCATCTGTAGATTCATTATCTATTACTATAATTTCAGAAATATCTTCAGCGTACCTTTCTGTAAGATTCTTTAATAAAAAAGTAAGAGCTATTTTTTGATTTTTATTTCTTATAACTACCGAAATCATTATTTATAATTTTTAAATAGACCTAATCTCTTTAATTTTGTTATTAGTTTTCTCCCCAGCTTAAACTCTAATGACTCTTTTATTTCTTGGTTTTTGACTCTTTGTACTTTTAAATCCTCTAAAAGAGCTTCAATTAAAAGATTATAATTGTTCTTGTACACGTCTTGGTGCTTGATAAAGATATATTTCATAATTTCTTCCTTATAAAATCTATTCGTTTCAATTAACATAGAATTATCTTTTTTTCTATAAAAAAACAAAGGCTCTTCAATAATCTTAAATCCCCAACCCTTTTTTAAAATTGAAATCCAAAATTCCCAATCTTCAAACCCATATTTCATACTTTCATCATAACCATCAACCGAGTCCCAACATTTTCTTCTGTAAAGAGACGTAGCAATTAACTTATTCTCAAATAAAATATCTTTTAAGCTATTTCCTTCAGGTTTAGAAATTTTAATGATCTGTTTAGAGGATTCCTTAAAATGTTTACTAGCACAAGATACGATGCCAAGTTTATCATCTTTAAATTCTCTTAAAACAAGTTCTAAATATAATTTATCAATTAAATCATCTGAATCTAAAGGTAAAATATACTCCCCTTTGCTTTCTTTAATTCCTGCATTTCTAGCACTAGATAAACCACCATTTTCTTTTTTAATATAACTAAATCTTGAGTCTCGCTTTAACCATGTATGTGCGACGTCTTCGGTATGATCAGGGCTACCGTCATTAACTATAATACACTCCCAATTTGAATAGGTTTGCATCAAAACGGACTCTAAGGTTTCATCTAGAAAATGAGCTTGTTTATAACAAGGTACAATAATGGACACTTTTGATTCTTTCATACAGTGTTATTAAAAAACATATTTATTTCTTTATTATACCGCGCATCACCTTTGTTAAAAAAATAATATGTAAAACCTATAGCATTTAACTTTAACCTAAGCAAAGCGTTAACTGATTTTAAAGAATTTAGCTCTTTTAAAAATAAACTCAAATGCTTTTTTAATAGTATCTTTTTTATGTTTTTCATACATTTTTCAAGTGCAATATTACTGTTTTTCTCATCACTCTCTTCTAATAAATAGTTATAGATTTGTTTCCAAACAGATAATTCTGAAACCACATCATTAATATTATTTTCATTAAACTTATAGCTTATAGATTGCTGATGCATTCTTGTTTTAATTAATACTTTTTGAATATTAATTCCCTTTAATCTATTTTGCTTTAGAACTCGGAAATTAAAATCTAGATCCTGAGCCCTTGATAAATCTTCTTTAAACCTTATGTTATTTACTATTTCTCGAGAATATAGTGTACTCGGAGTATTTAACACTATAGCAAACTCTAAAAAATTCTGCGTTATTTTTTCTAATTTATCTAAATTATAAGCCCTACGATAATACTCCTCGCCTCCAAAAGTTTCGAATCCACATAAAGCATAATCAAAGGGTTTCGGATTAGAATAAACTGCCAAAATTTTCATTTCAATAGCTTCTTCTAACAACAGATCATCACTATCAAACCATTGGATATAATCTCCTTTACTAACCTCAAACCCATAATTACGAGCGCCGTTTCCTCCCGGTAAATGATTATTAGGTCTGTGGTGGTATTGAAATCGAGCATCCTTTTTGCAATAGCTTTCCATGATCTCAGCCGTATCATCAACACTACCATCATCTACCACAATACACTCCCAGTTCGGATAAGTCTGGTTCAAAACTGAATCGAGGGTTTCACTAATAAGATGTGCTCGATTAAATGTTGGGATGATAATAGACACCAATGGTTGCTTGGTCATTTCTAACGTTATTTTTTAATATAAGTATTATTAACTACTTAAATATAATGAGATCCTTTTGTTTTATTCACAGCATAACTCTGGCGAACTGCTTTTTCTAATTTTTTAAGAGTTTTATATTCTTTTTTTAATCCTTTATAATTGTAAAAACTTAATAGAAAAGCTGCTTTTAAATATTGTTTTTTTGCATATTTAAGTTTTAATTTTAATTGGTGTAGTGCTTCTTTGTTATTAACATCAGCAAAACGGACTTTAAACTTTCTAATCGCTGAAGCGAAATAAGCCTCAGTATATTTTTTAGGTTGAATAGTTTTCCGCTCGGCTCTATCATGTATGACATACGACTGAGGCAAAACGCCAATTTTGAATCCGTGATATAAAACACGCTGGCAATAATTATCATCTTCAGCATAATGAAAAAATAGTGGATCAAACCCACCAACAGTTTCCAAACATGCTTTAGAAATTAACCAAGCCGCAGCATTTATAAAAGGGACCTCATAAACCGCTTTCAATGTATTGCCTAATACAAAATCAGAATAAAACTGACCCGAACACTCTTTACGCATAAAAATAGAGAAATTCTTATCTAATTTTATCTGATCACCAGTAATATGAATAGGGCTTAATATTCCATGCTTAGGCTGCTTTTTTTGAAACGCTACCAAATCATTTAAAACCGTATCTACTAAATACGCATCTTGGTTTAATAAAAATACATGTTCAGCACCTTGATCTAAGGCATAACGAATACCTAAATTATTTGCTTGACCAAAACCTAAATTCTCTTTTTGTTTAAATAAAATGACATTTGGGTAATTTTGCTCAATAAAAGCAACCGTGTTATCGATTGAAGCATTATCAATTATAATTACAGGATAATCCGCACAACTTTTTAAACACTGATCTAGCCAATGCATACCGTTATATGTTACTATTATTATATAGGTCAATGTGCTTTAATTTTTATTCCATTTATTTTTAAAACGTTCTATCTCTACTTCTGTGTAAAAATGTTTTACATAATCAGAATTATATATTCTATTAATGTATTCTGTTGGTAAACTTATATTGGTTTTAAAATCTTTATATACGTTATTAATAGATTTAGAGCTTGCTTCATTAGCTGAAATCAGTTCTATTTCTTCACCAAAAAAATCAATCATAGACTTGTCAAAAGTTTCAGTAATATTTTCAATTTTAAGCACTAATAGCGATATGTTCCCTTTCTCTAAAATAGAATACCCTTTTTCTTTATTAAAAATACTTAGAAGAACGTCCATATCGAAGACATCTTTTAATTCAGAATTCAACCACTCTAAATGAGAATCAATAACAAATTTATTATAGAAAAAATCATATAGCTTAGAGAGATCATTTTTCGGTGTAGTAATTTCAAAAGGGTAATTATTGTTTCTTGACTTAAAGACATATACATCATGCTTTTCTTCAAAATCAATCCACTGAAAAAACAAAGATATATTCCTACTAACAGGCTCTCTTATGACTGTAATTAACTTTAAATTTATAAATTTATTTTTTTTTATAATATCGCTTAACCATTGTGGTTTCCATAACAAATCTGTTGTTAGGTGTCTAGGGTATTCATTCTTACCGTAAACTTCGCTTTTAATCATTTTTTCTCTCTCTCGAAGGTAATAGTCATTTAATCTGTGTAAATGAAAAATATCTTTGCTTGGGTATGCTCCTTTTAATGACTCATATAAAGAAGTAGATGCTACTTTCCCCATGGTATATATTAGAATGAACTCTTCTGAAAACTTCCTGGATTTAGACAAGTTTCTTTGATATATATATTTATCAAAAAAATAAAATGATTTTAAATTACTAAGTAATTTACGTTTAACTTTTTTAATAAGTTTCATTTATAGTCTAACTTTTTTGAAATTAGTAATCACAAGTTTCATACTATATTTTATTGATTTGATTTTATTATAAACACCATTCTTTTTTCTAAAGTTAGAATACAACAACAAACTAGAAGCTTTAGCAAAATCTAATAAATAAATTTTATGAGAATAGTCCAACACAGTTTTTGAGATAAAACTTTTTAGCTTATAAATGTTAAAATCCGTATTATAGTTTTTAATATATTTAGCAATAATATAATCTAATTTCATTTGTTTAGAAGTTACCTGTCTCGAAATGCCTCCCTCATTTTTTCTATATACTGCAGTAACATCTTCTAATAACTTAATAGAGCCAAAGCAGGACACTAACAAAAACAAGGTTCTATCTGCTGACAAAACTTTTTTTGGAAAATCATTTTTAAATGCTGCTTTTCTAAACATAAAAGTTGCAGTGTGAAAATGTCTAGACTCTAACAAGTCATTTGTTTGTAATTTAGATTTCAACTTAGACTTAAATAAATGTTCCTTAGTTGAGCCTTCATACTTTACTAAGGAGTTTGTTGCAATACCTGAAAAATCATTATGTGCTTCTAAAAAATCTACCTGTTTCTGTAATTTTAAAGGATCAGTCCAATAATCATCTCCATCTAAAACGGCAATATATTCTCCAGAACATTGTTGTACCGCAAAAACAAAATTTGGCGTGATTCCAATGTTCTCCTTTTGACTAAAATATTTAATCTTACCAACTAATTTATTTTCGTTAATAAAATCAACTATAATAGAATCTGTAGAATCTGGAGAACGATCATTCGACAATACAATTTCAAAATCAAAATCACAATCTTGTTTTAAAACACTTTCTATAGCTTGTTGAATATAATTTTCATGACCATAAGTAATCATGCAAACTGAAACTTTCATTTGCTTTTTTATTTTGAAATAATCTTTCCAGGAACGCCGACTACTGTACAATTATCCGGTACATCTTTTATGACCACCGTCCCTGCTCCTACAATTACATTTTTACCTATTTTAACATTAGGAATTACAACAGCACTAGTTCCAATACTAGTTCCATTGCCAATAATACAATGCCCTGAGATATTTACATCTGGTGAAATCTCTACGAAATCCCCTACTACACAGTCATGTCCTATTGTTGCATTTATGTTTATCAAACAACCTTTTCCAATTTCGATACTATTGGTTACAATAACACCCGACATAATAGAAGTGCCCATCCCTACCTCTACGTCAAAACTACCTACTTCACTATTTTTAGAATAAACTGTTAATGGCTCAGCTCCTAATTCCATAAATTTCTGATATAAACTTTCCCTGTGCTTAGGCTGTCCCAACCCTAATACAAATGATTTATCTTCTGATTTCGACAAATAAGATTTTACCGCATCAAAAGATGTTAATAATCTAAACCTATCATAAATTTTTAAGGGTAAATCAGTGCTAACATTATCAAAAAACACAATATCGTCATCGTGCAGATCCATATCTACGGATACAATTTGTAAAATTTCTTTAGCAAAACCTTTGGCTCCAATAATTATCATAGTAATTGTTCTTTTACAATATTAATAATTTGGTTCAAATCCTCTGATCCTAAACCGGCATAAAGCGGTAAACATAAAATTCTTAATGATATAGATTCAGAAATTTCCATACGTTGCTGCTCAATATATGGCAATCTATTTAAAGAAGGGTAAAAATAACGTCTAGGAAAAATAGAATGTGTTTCTAAAGCTTGTTTAACTTTTAATAATTGCTTTTCATCTTCAAAAATAACAGGATAGTAGCTATAGTTCCATTCAGTATGCTTTCTAATTTTTAGTAATTGTAAATTTGTTGTTGCAAAAGCTTCATTGTAGCTGTCAACTACTTTTTTACGCTCTGAGAGTATCTCACCCATATACGGAAACACCGCTAATCCCATGGCAGCCTGTGGTTCGCTCATTTTAGCATTTATTCCTAAACTACTAAAATGCTCTGGTCCATCATGTCCAAAATTATGATATGAAAATAGGGTTTCAAAATAGTTTGACTTACAAAACAAAGCCCCTCCTTCTCCTGTATGAAATAGCTTTGTAGCATGAAAACTACATGTACTTACATCACCACAGTTAAAAACAGATTTCCCCTTATAAGTCACACCAAAACAATGGGCCGCATCATAAATAACCTTTAAGTTATGTTTTTTTGCTATCCCTTCAATAACCTCTATTTCACAAGGGTTACCAAAAACATGCGTTGCCAATATCGCCGACGTTTTATCTGTTATGGCAGCTTCTATTTTGTGCTCGTCAATCGTTAAGTATTCTGGATCTATATCTACAAAAACAGGGGTACAACCTTCCCAAACAATACTACTCGTAGTAGCGACATAACTAAAAGGGGTTGTAATAATTTCGCCTTTTAAATCTAATCCTTTTATGGCTATTTGTAAGGGTAAAGTCCCATTGGTCATAGCAATGATATTAGACAACCCTAAAAACGATTGTAATTTAGCTTCTAATTCCTTAACCAAAACCCCTCTGTTAGTCATCCACCCAGTATCCCAAGCACGTTTTAAAATTGCTTGGTACTCTTCTTGTGGTGGTAAAAATGTTTTGGTGACGTTAATCATTTACTTTGATTTATTTGCATGTACTTGATAATTATCTGGTAATTGAATATTAAAAAAAGCACCTAACTTTTTCCATTTATCAGTATCTTCAAGCTCAGCTGTAAATAAAGAATTTGGACTAATTACATTAAAAAAATCTACTATTTCTTTATTTCTTAAATTATATACATTTTTATAATGTGTTCTATGAGTTTCATTAATATCGAGAAGGTTATCTGTTTTACGGATAGTTTCATAAAAATGTTTATCAGAAAAAGTCTTGTAAAACTCTTCTTTTCTATCGTAAATACTAGAGTGCCTAAATGTGTTACCTAATGTTTTACCATTAGAGTGACTCATCATAGAATTAAACCATTTATCTGCGTCTCTTGTGAACAAAATAAATTTAGCATCGGGAAAGCGGTAATATAGCACTTTATAGAAATCCACTTCCCACCACGGGTTATCTTCAAAAACTTGATAATTTCTAAATTCTTTAGAATTAAATATACTCTCATAATCACCTAAAAACCTTTTCACAGACCAATTATTGCTTCTATTGGTATCATAACTTGCTACTCTAAACCCAAAATCTTTAAAGAATTGTCCCACGGAAGTTGTCCCTGTTCTCTGAAATGAAATACAAAATATTTTACTTTTCTTTTTCTTAAACATTTCTGATACGTTTATAAATTAACCCATTCAAAATTTGGTTTTAAGGCACCTTTAGTTTTCCCCATCCACTCACCTAGTTCAACCCCTTCATCTATAACATTAAAACTTAACTGATCTTTTGCAACAAACAAAGACTTTTTACCATCCGTTATCAATACATCAACAAATAAAACTCCTTGATTGAAAAAATTTTTAGGGATTATCATTTTTTTAGATTGTATATCACCTGTTTCAGTATTAAAATAGTCTGACGAACAAACAAATAGAAAATAACCTTGATCATCTTTAAATCGTAAAACCGATTTAACCTTTTTCTTTCCACTATTTTTTAATTTTAATGAAAACTCAATAGACTCTGTTCTTAAAATAGGTTCTCCAAAAGATTTGCCTATTGCTTTAACACCAAATTCTAACAATTCAAATTTTAGCCCTTTAAAATCATCAGAACTAAAATATCTTATTTGATTGGCTCCTTTATCATTGCCTATTTTTAAATAATGATCTACACATTCGTCTGTTTTACCAGTAAATACAACATTGCCATTCTCCAAAACAATACCTCGTGTACACAAACTTTTAACCGCCGCCATATTATGACTTACAAACAAAACAGTTCTTCCGTCACTGTGAGATATGTCTTGCATTTTACCTATGGCTTTTTTCTGAAACTCAGCATCACCAACGGCAAGCACCTCATCTACCACTAAAATATCAGGCTCTAAATGAGCTGCAACAGCAAAAGCTAAGCGTACTTTCATACCAGAGCTATAGCGTTTAACAGGAGTATCCACATATCTTAAACAGCCTGAAAACTCAATAATTTCATCTATTTTAGAATTGATTTCAGCTTTGGTCATCCCAAGGATAGCGCCATTCAAATAAATATTTTCTCTCCCTGTCATTTCAGGGTGAAATCCAGTACCTACTTCTAATAAAGACGCGATTCTTCCTTTGGTTTTAATCTGTCCTGTTGTAGGTCCTGTGACACGAGATAAAATTTTTAGTAAGGTTGATTTGCCTGCCCCATTTTTTCCAATAATCCCAAGAACCTCACCGCGCTTAACTTCAAAATTGATATCTTTTATTGCCCAAACATAGTCGGAATCACCTTTCGAACTTCTATCATTAGCTTCACCCACTTTTAAATAAGGGTCTTCCTTTCCTCTAATCCTATTCCACCAACGATTAAGATCATGACTGATGGTACCTGTACCTACAAGTCCTAAACGGTACTGCTTACCTATATTTTCTACTTTTAAAATTATTTCTGAACTCATTATATGGTATCAATAAAGCTTTTTTCAGTTTTATTAAAAATAATTAATCCTATCAGAAAAATTATAAAACTTGTTATTATAGTATATATTAATTTATTGATGTCTAATTCTCCAACACCAAAGACCATGGTCCTAAAGGACTCAATGATAATAGCAATAGGGTTCCATTCTATTAACCAATAATAATTAGGCAATTTATCCTTAAAATAAGACATTGGATACATGACTGCTGACCCATACATTAATAATTGCACACCAAATTGAACTAGAAAAGTTAAATCTCTATATTTGGTAGTCATTGAAGATATTATCATACCAAAACCTAATCCTAAAAGCGCCATTAAACCTATTAACAGAGGTAAAAGCAATAAACTTAATTGTGGCATAACATTAAACGTATTGCCTGTAAAATATAGGTAATAGATATAAAAACCAATAAATACCAAAAGCTGAATACCAAATTTCAATAAATTTGAAACAACAACAGACATAGGCATTATAACTCTAGGAAAATATACTTTTCCAAAAATGTTTTCATTCTTTTTAAAGGTATCACTAGTACCAACCAAACAGTCTTTAAAATAGTTCCAAGATGTAATACCTGCTAAATTAAACAGGAAATTAGGCACACCTTCACCAGTAGGAATATCTGCTAGGTTATTAAATATTAAAGTAAATATTAGTGATGTAAATAAAGGTTGAATTAAGTACCAAAGCGGTCCGAGAACCGTTTGTTTATACAATGTTATAATATCCCTTTTTACAAATAAAAATAATAAATCTCTATAATTCCAGATTTCTTTAAAATTAAGATCTAGAAGTTTCTTTTTTGAAGAAATGACATACAACCAATGCTCTTCTGCAGTTTTCAATTATAAACTTGTTTTTTAATAATATTGCGAATATAAGAAAGGAAAATTACTTAAGTTAATAAGTCTTTTGAATTGTATAAGTATTATAGTGATTTATCATTTTCATTATCCCTTCTTCTACAGTAACTAAATCTCTTCCTAGCAAAGATTTCATCTTAGTTATATCTGGGCATCGTCTAGTCATATCGCCTTCTTTTAAAGATGGAAGAAAAATGATTTCTGATGTTGAATTAGTAAGCTCTATAATTTTTTCTGCCAAATGTAATATACTTATTTCATTACCATTACCAATATTTAAAACATCATTAACATACGCATCTTCATATAAGGCTTTAAGGCAAGTATCTACATTATCATCAATATAACAAAATGAACGTGTTTGATCTCCATTACCATAAATTGGAATAGGCTGATTATTCATTGCCAATTTCAAAAATCTAGGCATTACAAAATCATTACTCTGAAAAGGCCCATAGGTATTAAAAAAACGAAAAATTGTATAATCTAAATCGTTTTCCTTTTGATATGCTTTAAGAAATGCCTCACCAACATTTTTCACAATGGCATAAGGTAATCTTGAATTTAAAGGTGTTGTATTTTCATTTTGAGGAATTTCAAAAGGCTCCCCATAAACTTCTGATGAACTCGAATAAAAAACACGTTTTACACCAGAGTTTTTGGACAATGACAGTATATTCTTTATACCGTCTATATCATGTAATACATTTATTGGGTTTTCTAATGTTCTTTCAACACCAACAACTGCTGCAAAATGAAATACATAATCGAATTTAAAAGTTGCAAAGATTGAGATAATGTCATTATAATCATTGACATCTGCCTTTATAAACTTAATATTTTCTTTTTTAGGAATTTTGGATTTTTCTCCAGTAGAAAGGTTATCTATAATTACAACCGTTACATTTTCTTTTAATGCTAGTTTAGCAGCAATCGAACTCCCTAACTGACCAGCACCTCCAGTTACTAAAATATTTGTCATTAATAATTAATGTTTATATTAAAGTTTAGAAATATCAGGGGAATACACTAGACCTTATTTAATTAACTCGGAATAAAGATATTAATTTTAAACAAACAAATCAATTATAGATGAATTTTCTCTAATTAAAAGAATCCCAAGTAATTTTTAAACCTTCTCTTACAGTATATTTTGGTTTATAACCTAATAAATTTTGAGCCTTTGAAATATCAGCTAAAGAATCTCTTACATCTCCCTGTCTATTAGGACCATAAATAGCCTTTAACTCAGAATTTGCTGCAATACGCAATGATTCCCATAAGTAATTTATAGTAATACGCTCACCACAAGCTACATTAAAGACCTCATTTTTGGCATCTTTAGAGGCAAAAAATCCTTTTACATTAGCCTGAACCACATTATCTATAAAAGTAAAATCTCTTGTTTGCTCACCATCTCCATTAATTTTTGAAGGCTCATTATCTTTAAGCGCCTGCATGAATAATGGAATTACAGCAGCATAAGCACCACTAGGACTTTGCTTAGGGCCAAATACATTAAAATATCTTAAGCCAATTACATCAGTATCGTAAGTTGTTCCAAACACATCAGCATACAATTCATTTACGTATTTTGTGACAGCATAAGGCGACAACGGTTTACCTATAGTATCTTCTACTTTAGGCAAGGCTTTACTATCTCCATACGTTGAACTAGACGCCGCATAAACCATACGTTTCACCGTCGGACTATCTTTCAAGGCAATCATCATATTTAAAAACCCGGAAATATTAACTTCATTCGTCGTTGCAGGATCATTAATAGAACGCGGTACCGAACCTAAAGCGGCTTGGTGAGAGACATAATCTATCCCGTCCATTACTTTTTTACACGTTTCTAAATCTCTGATATCTCCTTCTATAAGTTCGAAAGCAGGATTACCCATAAATTCGGTCAAGTTTTCACGATGACCATTAGAAAAGTTATCTAAAACGCGTACTTTTTTTGCGTTATACTTTAATAAATACTCCGTAAGGTTAGAACCGATAAAGCCTCCTCCGCCTGTGATTAAAAAATTTAACTGAGAAAGATCGGCAGTATGGTGTGGGTTTGAATACATTATAATCGTGCGTCTATAGTGTCTATTGGAAGTAATGATTTTACATCGAAAACAACACCGGTTTGTGATTTTAATTTAGTGATATCTAATTTTAAAAATTCGTTATGTGAAACCGCTAAAATTACAGCATCATAATCGGAACTTAAATCACTAAAATCGTTAATTAAGTTGAGTTTATACTCATGCTTTACTTCTTCAGCTGAAGCCCAAGGATCATAAACATCAACATTAACGTCATAAGTCTCTAGCTCTTCAATAATATCAATAACTCTAGAGTTTCTAATATCTGGGCAATTTTCTTTAAAAGTGATTCCCAAAACAAGGGCATTAGCCCCTTTAATAGTCGCTCCTTTTTTAATCATCATTTTTACAGTTTCAGTAGCAACATAACTACCCATACTATCATTCATCTTACGACCTGCTAAAATAATTTCAGGATTATAACCAGATTCTATGGCTTTTTGGGCCAAATAATAAGGATCAACTCCAATACAATGCCCTCCAACTAAACCTGGGGAGAATTTTAAGAAATTCCATTTCGTACCTGCTGCTTCTAAAACTGCCTTGGTATCAATATCTAAAAGTCTGAAGATTTTAGATAACTCATTAACAAAGGCAATATTAATATCACGCTGAGAATTCTCAATCACTTTAGCTGCTTCTGCAACTTTTATAGAAGGAGCCATATGTGTACCTGCAGTGATGACTTTTTTATAAAGGTCATCCACTTTTATTGCGATTTCTGGTGTAGAACCAGAAGTGACTTTCAATATTTTTGTAACCGTATGCTCCTTATCACCTGGATTTATGCGTTCAGGCGAATAACCTGCATAGAAATCAGTATTATAAACCAAACCTGACGATTGTTCTAATACAGGAACACAGATATCTTCGGTAGCACCTGGATAAACTGTAGATTCATAAACAACAATATCACCTTTAGATAAAACCTTACCTACCGTTTCACTAGCCTTAATTAATGGCGTAAACACAGGTTTGTTTAAAGCGTCAGTTGGTGTAGGCACTGTAATAATATAATAATTGGTTACCGATAAGGCCTCAATATCATCTGTAATATACAAGCCTTTACTAGCATTTAAATCAGAAGTTAGTACCGATTTTAAATCATCGTTTTCAACTTCTAAAGTCTTATCTAACCCAGTATTTAATTCACTGATACGTTGTTTATTAATATCAAAACCAATGACAAAGAATTGTTTTGCAAATTCTACAGCAAGTGGCAAACCGACATAACCTAATCCTATTATTGCAATTTTATCTTCTGAATGATTCATTTGTTTAAAATAGATTTTAAAATAAGTGTCAAATCTAAGTAAAAACTGTAATTCTGAACGTACTTTTTGTTTATTTTCACCTTATCAACCCAAATAATCGTTCTATTGTAATGTTCTGGATCCTTTTGACACTTTAAAATACGTTCTTCGTGTCTATATTTTAAAGTTGCTGGACCTGTAATTCCTGGTTTAACCTTTAAAATTATACGATCCTCCCCTTTTAGTTCATCAGCAAATCCCTTTAAATCAGGTCTTGGGCCAACAAAACTCATATCACCAATCAGTACATTATACAACTGAGGTAATTCATTCAATCTAGTAACTCTTAGAAATCGACCTATACGTGATGCACTAGCATCTAATTGACCTAAGGAATATTCACCATCAGGCAAAGTTCTGATTTTATAAATTTTAAATAGCTTACCGTATTGGCCAACCCGTTCTTGTGAATAAATGCCCCATTTTCGAGTATCTATAGTGGCTATGAGAACCAATAACAGTATAGGAAAGATAAGTAACGGCAGACACATTAAAACAAAAAAAACATCAAAAAAACGCTTAATAGAAAGCTGACTTTTACTAATCATGCGCATACAGTTAAATAATATCCTAAATCCTCAGACTCAGTCCCTGACTACAGGAGCAGACGCCAAATTAAATTTCATATAAAGAAATCAAAGACGGAAAATTCTAATTCTACTTCACCTACCCTAAAGCCAACAGCTAAAGGCTAAAAAAAATCAAATCCGCTTCAAGAACTCTTTAACCTTTTTAAAAACAGATTGATTATCTTTTTCATGATAAGTATTACCATAAACACCATAACCATAGCCGTAACCATAACCATAGCCGTAACCATAATTACTATTGTTTTTATGTCTATAAAAATTAAGCACAAAACTCACATTTCTAAGTTCCCCCGTTTGGTGTTTTGCATTTACCAGTTGTAGCATTCCTTTTTTAGTATAATCCAATCGCACCATAAAAATAGTGGCATCAACATATTGGGTTAATTCTAATGCATCTGTAACTAAGCCTAATGGTGGAGTATCTAAAATAATCATATCATATTCTTCTTTAAGCACCGTAATCATTTCTTTCATTCTATCACTCATCAGTAATTCCGACGGATTAGGAGGAATTGGACCTGAAGGACATATACTTAAATTTTCAATATGCGTCTCGGTTATTACCTCATCTAGAGAACTATCACCAATAAGGTAATTAACAACACCTTTGTCATTTGTCACACTAAAATCATCAAATATTTTTGGCTTACGTAAATCTAATCCTAATAAAATGGTTTTTTTTCCAGAAAGGGCATAAACCGTTGCAATATTAATTGATGTAAATGTTTTCCCTTCACCACTAACTGAAGATGTTATCATTAAGGTATTCGCCTTTGTTTCAGAAACAGAATTTTTAAAAATAAACTGCAAACTCGATCTAATTGCCCTAAACGACTCAGCTACGGCAGATTTTGGCTTTTCATAAGCCACTAAATTATTTTTGTATCGGTACTTTCCTATTAATCCTAAAATCGGGATTTTAGACATCCTTGTAACTTCGTCTGAACCATGAATGGTACTATCTAACAGATAAATTACAAAAATTAAAAACATAGGAGTAAAAAACCCCATCATTAAAGCCATCATGTAATTTAGGGACTTATTTGGTCCAATTGGTGCATCACCAATATCCTTAGCCTCATCTATAACAGTAATATCAGATACGTTTGCTGCTTTTACAATTGCAGCTTCTCCTCTTTTAGCTTGATAAATATCAAAAGCTTCCCTACTCAAATCTAACTTACGCTGAATCTTTAGGTATTCTTGTTGGTCCTCAGGAAGTCCTATAAGCTTAGATTCTAAATTAGCTATCTTTCTATTTATGGTATTTAATTGTACACCTATAGTTTGCTTTGTAACATTAATTGTTTCCAACAAAACATTTTTCTCAGTATCGAGCTGGCGATCTACATCTTCAAAAAGTATAGACCCTTCTTTAGTGGAGTATTCAAGGTTTCGCCTTTCTACGGAAAGAGCTATAATTCGACTTACACTTGTTAAAATATTCCCTTCTTCAATACCAACAGATGATGGTGCTGCAATTTTAGTGTAGTCTGTTTTTGTTCTTAAATAATTTTCTAAAGTATTTAAATAATCTAACTTAGATTCTTCATTTAGTTTTTCTAGATCATAAGCCTTCAACTGTTCTGAAATCTGACTTATTTCAACCTCTACATTAAAAACCTTATTATCCTTTCTAAAGCTATTCATTTCATCCGTTACAGCTTTCAGGTTTAAATCTACTGCACCTAAACTACTATCAATAAACTTTATGGTATTTGTCGCATAGAGATTTTTTCGTTCTAATTCTGTTCTACTCAAAATAGCAGATGTTGCATTAAGAAAGTCAACAATTTTAGATTTATTCTTCCCTATAAGTGACAACCTTAAAACGGATAAAGACTGTTTAGAGTATGGCTCAATATTAATACTGTTTTTATATTGATTTACAACACTGTCAAAATTTAAATATTTTACAAAGTATGTATCACCTTTAGTCACCAACACACCTGGCTTTAAATTAACAACTCCATTAAAAAAGGAGTATTTACAACCTCACCATACTTAAATACCTTAGAAAACATTCCTACACTAACACTAGTTGTCAATTTTTCCTTAGAATCAAATACTTGAGTCAAAACCTTATTTTCAGTAAACTCATAAAAAATCTCATAAGATAAGCCATCCAGAAGTTTAATCCCTATTTCCTTATTTAATGCCTGAGGCTTAGACTTATCTGTTATAACGTTAAACGGAGCATCTTTATAAATATCTATAAGATGGTATTTGCCTTGTTTGAGATACAATTTATAATACTCTAATGAATCAATAACTAGTTCATTATGAGTTCTTGTTTTTATTTCTGTTAAAATACTACCTACTTTTCCTGAAACACCTCCCCAATTAAATGAAATACTTGTATTAGCCGTAAAAAACGGATTCTGTTCGTTATCTATAGTTATTAACGAGTCTAACCTATAAATACTCTCCTTTCGTACATTAATAAAATAAGCAACAAGTAAAGCTGCACCAATACACAATAAAATTAATTTCCAAAGATTCAGTGCTTTAAATAAAAATCCTTTAAAATCAAAACCAACACCTTGTGAATCTCCTTCGCCTATATCTTCGTAATCCCTCATATATAATTAATTATAGTCTTGAATAAAGCAATACTGAAGTCGCCAATATTGATACTATAGACGCTATGGTTGTTAAACTAGAAACAGCTGTTTCACCTGTACCCATTGATTTCTGTTTCAATGGTTTTACATATATTATATCGTTAGGCTGTATATAATAATAGGGAGATTTCATAACATTTATATCTGTTAAATCTAAACTATGTATTTTTTGACCTTGAGGGTATTGCCTAATAATTAAAACATCCTTTTTATTCCCAGTTACAGGTATTTCTCCAACATTTGCGATAGCTTCGAAAATGTTAACGCGCTCCGAAAACAACACATTACTTCCTGGCGAACCAACTTCACCATTTGCTGTATAACGCAAACCTGCTAATTTAACAGTTACAAAAATATTTGCAGTTTCTTTAAATTGCTCATCGAGTAACTTTTTTTCAATTATCTTTTCAATTTCTTCGGTTGTAAAACCCAAAACGTTAATATAGCCTAAAGTTGGAATTCTAATATTCCCATGAACATCTACAGTAAAGCCATCAAAATAAGCACGTTCTGCACTACTAGCATTTAACTTCTCTTCTCCACTTGGGTTCAAAATAGCTACAGCTTCTTGGTCTATAGATTTAACTTTCACATTAAGAATATCATTAATCTGAATTCTATAAGGCTTCTGAACTTCACTCAGGTTATTTGGAATAGTATCATTAATTGAACTCCCTTTGTCTTGTAAATAAATAGTGTCCTTATGAGGAATACAGGACGAAACAATAACACAACTCAACACAATAATTAAAAGCTTAATACGCTTCATATGTACAATAAATCTTTAAAGACAAATATAATGTATCAATAGTAATATCAAAACTATTAGTATTCTTTTTGGTTTATTTCCGTTCTTTGTAAAAAAAACAGTTTGAATTACCTCAACGTCGAAAACATTTCTAAGTCTTTTGGAGAGCTTGTACTTTTCAAGGATTTATCATTTAGTATTCATAAAGATCAGAAAATTGCTTTTGTAGCTAAAAACGGAAGTGGAAAAACTTCTATTCTCAATATTTTAGCTGGAAAAGATTCTCCAGACGATGGTCAAATCGTCATTAGAAAAGGATTACGTTTAGCCTTTTTAGACCAAGAGCCCGATTTAGATCCTAATCTTACACTCGAAGAAACCATTTTCGCTTCAGACATCCCGATTTTAAAAATCATTGAAGCCTATGAACACGCCTTAAAAACCCCAGAAGATGCCGATGCTTATCAAAAAGCGTTCGAAGGAATGGATCGTCATAACGCGTGGGAATTCGAAACGCAATACCAACAGACCTTATCACAATTAAAGTTAGATGACCTCTCTGTAAAAGTGAGCACACTTTCTGGCGGACAGAAAAAACGTTTAGCCTTAGCACAAGCGCTATTGAGTAAACCTGATATTTTAATTCTCGATGAACCTACCAACCACCTCGATTTAGAAATGATCGAATGGTTAGAAGAATATTTTGCTAAAACACAACAAACACTATTCATGGTAACGCACGATCGGTACTTCTTAGAACGTGTGTGTAATGAAATTATAGAGTTAGATCACGGAGAATTACATACGTATAAAGGAAATTATTCATACTATTTAGAAAAGAAGGAAGCTAGAATAGAAAACCAAGCGACTGAAGTTGGCAAAGCCAAACAACTTTTCAAAAAAGAACTCGAATGGATGCGTCGCCAACCTAAAGCGCGTACCACAAAATCCAAAAGTAGAATTGACGATTTTTCTGAAATAAAATCCAAAGCGCACCAACGTCGAAACGACCATACAATCGAATTGGATATCAATATGGAACGCCTTGGTAGTAAAATCATAGAGTTTCACAAGGTCTCTAAAGCATTTAAAAACAAGACTATTTTAAAGGATTTTGAATACACCTTCAAAAAAGGTGAACGTATTGGTATTATTGGAAAAAACGGAACCGGAAAATCGACGTTTTTAAACCTTTTAACACAAAGCGCACAGCCAGATAGCGGCAAAGTTGTCTTGGGTGAAACCGTTAAAATTGGATATTATACACAGGGAGGTATTAAAGCTAAACCCAACCAAAAAGTTATTGATGTCATTAAAGAATTTGGCGAGTATATTCCATTAGCCAAAGGCCGTCAAATTAGTGCACAACAATTACTTGAAAAGTTTTTATTCGATAGAAAAAAACAATGGGACTTTGTAGAAAAACTAAGTGGTGGAGAACAAAAACGTCTGTATTTATGTACCGTTTTAATTCAGAATCCAAATGTGCTAATATTAGATGAGCCTACCAACGATTTAGATATTGTAACGCTCAATGTCCTCGAAGATTTCCTTATGGATTTCCCTGGAGTTCTACTTGTGGTTTCTCACGACCGTTATTTTATGGATAAAATTGTAGACCACATGTTTGTCTTTAGAGGAGAAGGTGTTGTAGATGATTTCCCTGGTAATTATTCAGATTTTAGAGCTTACGACAGCAGCCAACCAAAGCAAATTGAAATGGTAAAAAAGGTTGACAACACAAAAGCCGAAAAGCAAAATGAAGCCAACAAACTAGACTACAACGAACAAAAGGAATACAAAAACCTAACCTCTAAAATTAGAGCTTTAGAGTTAGACAAAGCAGCTATTGAAGCCAAATTCCTTAATCCAGAATTAACACAAGATGAGATTAGTAAGCTTTCAGAAAAACTACAAATTATTATAGATACTATAGAAGAAAAAGAAATGCGCTGGTTTGAATTGGCTGAGAAGTTGGAAAGTTAAAAGCCTCTAGTAAAGGCACAAGGCACTAAAGTAAGTAATGCTTTTTTTATTTGCCCCTTAGTATCTTTGAGAGAAAAAGAAACTCTAAAAACTATGAAACTCCGAAACTTTGAAATTTTGAAACTCCGAAACTCTGCCCCCTAAACGTGTACCCAATATTAGCATACATAAAATTCCTTTTAAGCGCCACCAATCAACATGGAGTCCACTCCCCTTTTATCTATAGTTTTGTCACAAAATGTCTTTATGATAAATCAAAATACAACGACTATTTTAAACTCAATCAGTATAGAGCAACCTTACAAGAATCAACCACCATTCTTAAAATAAAAGATTTGGGTGAAGGCTCAAAAACACTTGGTGCACATCAACGGGAGGTTCGTAAAATGATAAAAACCTCCAGTAGCTCTAAAAAAGAATCGAAACTTCTATATCGACTATCAAAATACTTCAATTTTAAACACGTTTTAGAATTAGGAACGTCTTTAGGAATGGGAACATATGCCTTATCATTAGCTAAACCATCGTCTCAAATTATAACTATTGAAGGGTGTCCTAATACCTCAACTTTTGCACAATCGCAACTTAAAATACTTGAAACTAAAAATATTGAATTTAAAATAGGAAACTTTAAAGAGGTTATTCCTGAATTAAAAAATAACACCTTCGATGTCATCTTCTTCGATGGTCATCATAACAGAGAAGCTACGATTCACTATTTTGAAGCCTTATTGCCAAAAATTCATAATGATACCGTTTTTGTTTTTGATGACATATATTGGTCTCAAGGCATGACTGAGGCCTGGACCTATATTAAAAACCATAATGCAGTAACGGTAACCGTAGACTGTTTCCACTTAGGTTTCGTTTTTTTCAGAAAAGAGCAAAAGAAAGAACATTTTAAAATTAGACTGTAACAAGCTAGTAACTTTAACGTCTTATAAAATAAATTACTGCAAAATCCATTATCTTGCAGTGCACTTAAGCAATTACACGATTTAGATTATGAGTAGCAACGTCATTGAGATTAGAAATATCATTAGAGATTTTAAATTAGGACAAGAAATTGTTCATGTACTAAAAGGTATCGATTTAGACATTAAACGTGGCGAATATGTTGCTATCATGGGACCATCTGGTTCTGGAAAATCAACATTAATGAATTTATTGGGGTGCTTAGATACCCCAACGTCAGGGTCCTATAATTTAAATGGTAATGACGTTAGTCAGATGTCTGACGATGAACTTGCAGATATTAGAAACAAGGAAATCGGATTTGTATTTCAAACCTTTAATTTGCTACCAAGAACCACCGCTTTAGACAATGTCGCTTTACCAATGATATATGCAGGCGCTTCTAAAAAAGAGCGTATAGAACGCGCTACAGAAGTATTAACAGACGTGGGCTTAGCAGACAGAATGGACCACAAACCCAATCAACTTTCTGGTGGACAACGACAACGTGTTGCTGTGGGAAGAGCCTTAGTAAACAAACCCTCAATTATATTAGCCGATGAACCTACTGGTAACCTAGATTCTAAAACAGGTACTGAAATCATGGGGTTATTTGATAAAATTCACGCAGCAGGAAACACTGTAATTATGGTAACACACGAAGAAGACATTGCAGCACACGCAAAACGGATTATTCGTCTACGCGATGGTGTTATTGAAAGTGATACATTTAATGCTTAGAGCGCTTCATTTATGAAAAAAGCATCCCATCTAATCGCAATAGGATTTCTAACAAGTCTATTCGCATTGGTATTTATTTTTTTCATTTCATCCTACGCCATTAAAGAAGGTAATGATGCCATATTCTATTTCCTGTTTATGCCTATCATCATTTTAATTATCGGTGTCATGATTTTTAGACATGGAATTCACCTTAAAAAAAATCACAACGCATAAACATTCCCATCAATGTCTAAAAAGAACCACAATACACCTCCTCGTAATAACATTCACCAATTAAATAAAAAACCTTAAGCCTCTAAAACTTTTATAACTCTAAGTATCCGCACCGCCACATCACCGCACCGCCGCATCACCACATCACCAAATCACCAAATCACCGCATCACCAAATCACCGCATAACCGCATCACCACATCACCGCATCACCGCATCACCACATCACCGCATCACCGCATCACCAAATCACCCCATCACCGCACCGCCACACAAAATTCCAACTGAAACAACAGCCTTCAAACCTAAATTCTTAACTTTACATTTCAAACATTAAACTTCAAACCTTGAAAGTATACACAAAAACAGGAGATAAAGGAACAACAGCGCTTTTCGGTGGCACAAGAGTTCCGAAGCACCATATAAGAATTGAAAGCTACGGCACCATTGACGAGCTCAACTCACACATCGGACTAATAAGAGATCAAGATATTGACCAATTGTATAAAAACACATTGATGGCTATTCAAGATCGACTATTTACCGTTGGCGCAATTTTAGCCACAGATCCGGAAAAAGCAACTCTAAAAAACGGTAAGGCTCGCTTAAATATTCCGAAAATAGCAACTGAAGACATTGAGAAATTAGAAAAGGAAATGGATCTTATGGAAGACAGCCTCCCGCCAATGACACACTTTGTTTTACCAGGCGGACACCAAACCGTGTCATTCTGTCACATAGCACGTACTGTATGCCGTAGAGCCGAACGTTTGGCCTCACACCTTAATGACTTAGAACCATTTCAACCCGAAACTTTAATGTATATCAATAGACTATCTGACTACCTTTTTGTATTGGCACGGAAGTTGTCACATGACTTACACGCAGAAGAAATCAAATGGATTCCTCAAAAGAATTCATAACCCTAAAGCTTTTAGATGGTGAATAATGCAATATTCCATCTAAACATGTTGAAAATTATACGTTCTTTTTATTAATGATTAAACATTTATAAGTGACATTTGAACAATTCAAAAACACATAAATATAAATGTTAGGTGAGACCCATAAATTAATTTATTTAAAATACAAACTAATTAATTTGATTTTTTCTTGAATTGTTCAACTAAAAAATTATTTTTGCAAAAATTAAATTACACACACAATTATGTATTGGACATTAGAATTAGCATCTTATTTAAGTGATGCACCTTGGCCGGCAACAAAAGATGAGCTTATCGACTACGCTATTAGAACAGGAGCTCCTTTAGAAGTAGTTGAAAATTTACAAGCAATAGAAGATGAAGGTGATTCTTATGATTCTATTGAAGAAATTTGGCCAGACTATCCAACTGACGAAGATTACCTCTGGAATGAGGATGAATATTAACATATAAAATTATCACAAAAAAGTCTCTTGCGTTATCATAACTGAGAGACTTTTTTATTTTCGGATGCTTTTTTTATCTGAGATAAAAGTCAAAAACCTACTCTGCCATAACACAGAGACTAAAAACAATAAGAACATCACGCTAAGTGATGGATATAAATTGTTTAAGGAGTTCCCTTGAAGGAACTTTAGAGATGTTATTTTTTTTAAATTAATGACACCAAGACAAACTAACTAAAATTAACAAAATAAGATTGATACAAATCAATCCGTAACAAACATCAAATTATGACATTTTTAGATAAGGTACTGAAAGTTTTTGTTGGAGATAAATCCAAACAAGACGTTAGTGCCATTAAACCTATTGTTGAAAAAATAAAAACGTTTGAAAAAGCTTTAGAAGCTTTATCACATGACGAACTTAGGGCAAAGACTGCTGAATTTAAAGCAAAGATTGCTGAAGCCAGGAAGCCTTTGCAAACCAAAAAGGATGACCTTTTAGCAAAAGCAAATGTTACTGAAGATATTGATGAGCGTGAAGACATCTATCTTGAGGTTGATAAAATTGATGATGATATTTACAATGTTACGGAAGACGTTTTAAACGATATTCTACCTGAAGCCTTTGCTGTGGTTAAAGAAACAGCTAAACGTTTTGTACACAACACACAAATCCGAGTAACAGCAAATGCTTTTGACCGTGAGATTTCTGGTGAACACGATTATGTTACCTTAGAAGGTGACCAAGCCATTTGGGCCAATTCTTGGGATGCTGCAGGTAAGCCAATTACTTGGGACATGATTCACTATGATGTTCAGCTAATTGGTGGTATTGCTATGCACCAAGGTAAAATTGCTGAGATGCAAACCGGTGAAGGAAAAACCTTAGTTGCAACACTTCCTGTATATTTAAATGCTTTAGCAGGTAAAGGAGTGCACTTAGTAACAGTTAACGATTACTTAGCTAAACGTGATAGCGCGTGGATGGCACCAATATTCCAATTTCATGGAATGAGTATTGACTGTATTGATTACCACCAACCCAACTCGGACGCACGTCGTAAAGCCTATAACGCAGATATTACATACGGAACTAATAATGAGTTTGGTTTTGATTACTTACGTGATAACATGGCACATTCGCCAGAAGATTTAGTACAACGTCCACACCATTATGCCATTGTCGATGAGGTCGATTCCGTATTGGTCGATGATGCACGTACTCCATTAATTATTTCGGGTCCTGTACCAAGAGGAGAAGAACACGAATTTGACGCGTTGAAACCTAAAGTTCAACAAATTGAAGAAGTACAACGCAAATATTTAGTTGGAGTTTTAGCTGAAGCTAAAAAATTGATTGCCGCAGGAGATACTAAAGAAGGTGGTTTCCAATTATTAAGAGCATATAGAGGTATTCCTAAAAATAAAGCCCTAATTAAGTTTTTATCTGAAGAAGGTGTAAAACAATTGCTTCAAAAAACGGAAAATTATTACATGCAAGATAACAATAGAGAAATGCCTAAAGTAGATGCAGAACTCTATTACGTTATTGATGAAAAAAATAACCAAGTTGAATTATCAGATAAAGGAGTTGAATTCTTATCTGGTGAAGATGATCCAGATTTCTTCGTACTACCAGAAATGGGTACAGAAATTGCTAAGATCGAAGCCATGGGCTTATCTTCTGAAGAGGAAGCAAACCTTAAAGAAGATTTATTTAGAGACTTCGGTATCAAATCAGAACGTATTCATACCTTAAACCAACTTTTAAAAGCTTACGCTTTATTTGAAAAAGACAATCAATATGTTGTAATGGACAACAAAGTTATGATTGTCGATGAGCAAACAGGTCGTATTATGGATGGACGTCGTTATTCAGACGGACTGCACCAAGCGATTGAAGCTAAAGAAAATGTAAAAATTGAAGCCGCTACACAAACCTTTGCAACCGTAACCCTTCAAAACTACTTTAGAATGTATCGTAAACTGTCTGGTATGACAGGTACTGCGGTTACAGAAGCTGGTGAACTTTGGGAAATCTATAAATTAGATGTTGTTGAAATTCCAACAAACAGACCAATCGCTAGAGATGATAGAGACGATTTAGTTTACAAAACAAAACGTGAAAAATACAATGCGGTTATCGATGAAGTTGTAAACCTTGCGAATGCAGGTCGCCCTGTACTTATTGGAACAACTAACGTTGAAATTTCAGAGCTTTTAGGTAAAATGTTAAGTATTCGTAAAATTGAGCATAACGTCTTAAACGCGAAACAACATAAAAAAGAAGCGGAAATCGTTGCACAAGCGGGTAATGCAGGACAAGTAACCATTGCAACCAACATGGCTGGTCGTGGTACCGATATTAAGTTAAGCGAAGAAGTTAAAAAAGCAGGTGGTTTAGCGATTGTAGGTACAGAACGTCACGATTCGCGTCGTGTAGACAGACAGTTACGTGGTAGAGCGGGGCGTCAAGGAGATCCAGGAAGTTCACAGTTCTATGTGTCTTTAGAAGATAACTTAATGCGTCTATTTGGGTCTGAGCGTATTGCGAAGATGATGGATAGAATGGGATTAAAAGAAGGTGAAGTAATTCAGCATTCAATGATCTCTAAGTCTATTGAGCGTGCTCAGAAAAAAGTAGAAGAGAACAATTTTGGTGTACGTAAGCGTTTATTAGAGTATGATGACGTTATGAACGCACAACGTGAAGTGATTTACAAGCGTCGTCGTAATGCCTTACATGGTGAACGTTTAAGAGTCGATTTAGCAAATATGATTTTTGATACTTCTGAAGGTATCGCTATCAACAATAAAGAAGCTAACGATTTTAAAAACTTTGAGTTTGAATTGATCCGTTACTTCTCAATGGCCTCTCCTATTTCTGAAGCTGATTTCGGAAAAATGAACGCCACTGATATTGCTGGTACTATTTATAAAGCAGCCTTTAAGCATTACAGAGAAAAAATGCAACGTGCTGCAGATTTAGCGTTTCCTGTCATTGAAAACGTATACGATACACAACGCGATAAGTTTAAACGTATCGTTGTACCTTTTACAGATGGAGTTAAGAATTTACAAGTTGTTACAGACTTACAAAAAGCATACGAAACTAAAGGGACACAGTTAATTAATGATTTTGAAAAGAACATTACATTAGCCATTGTAGATGACGCTTGGAAAGTACATTTACGTAAAATGGACGAATTAAAACAATCCGTTCAATTAGCCGTACACGAGCAAAAAGATCCGTTGTTAATTTATAAATTTGAGTCGTTTGAGCTATTTAAGGCTATGATTGACCAAGTGAATAAAGATGTGATTTCGTTCTTATTCAAAGGTGAAATTCCACAAGAAACATCTAACTCTATTCAAGAAGCAAAACAACGTAAACAAGAAAAATTAGAAACTCAAAAAGAAGAGATTCCTAATTTAGATGAACGTTCTTCTCAAAATAGAGCTGCAGGAGCCGGAGCATCACGTCAACAACAGCAAGTCGTTGAAACCATTACTAGAGATCAACCAAAAATTGGTCGTAATGATAAAGTGACGATTAAACATGTGATGAGTGGTGAAACCAAAGATGTTAAATACAAACAAGCCATTCCTTTAATTGAAAAAGGAGAATGGGTACTTGTTGAGTAACACAAATTCCTGCCGACGCAGGAATCTCAATAATAGAATTAAAAATCCTGATGTAACCCATCAGGATTTTTTTGTGATACACAAAACGTCACTTCTAGTGTTCCAACTTTTTTTTCGTTGTAACATATAGAGAAGTATCAAAACACAAAAAATCATATTGACCCAAATTCCTTAATCTCATTAGATTTTAGTAACTTGTAAAAACAACAATTCAATCCAAAAATCCACCAACCAACATGAAACACATCATCACAGCTATAATGTTCACAGGACTCTTAGTGTCTTGTAATTCATCAGACAAATCAAAAACAATAACGCAAGAGGCTGACTTAACAAAAACCACAACAGCACCAACAACAAACGAAACCAATACCACATTACAACCTATTGATACAGATGAAGCCTTAATTGCAACGGCATTAATGGCGGCTCCAGAAGCAAGTAGATCCAATTGTAAAGTTATTGGCTATAATATGGCAGGTGAATTTGTAACGCTAAAAGAAGGCGATAATGAATTTATTGTACTCGCGGATGACCCTAATAAAAACGGATTTAGTGCGGCCTGTTATCATAAAGATCTCGAACCGTTTATGGCAAGAGGACGCGCTTTAAAAGCCGAAGGAAAGAAACATCAAGAAATTTTTGATATCCGTGAAGCAGAAATGAAAGCTGGTAAATTTAAGATCACCTCCGGAGCGACATTACATATCTATTCTGGACCAAAAGCAGAGTACGATCCGACAACCACAGAAGTAGCTGGCGCAAAACTTCGTTATGTAGTGTATCTTCCTTGGGCTACGGCAGAATCTACAGGTTTACCAGAAGCACCAGTAGCTTCAAATCATCCTTGGATTATGAATCCTGGCACACATAGAGCACATATTATGATTTCACCATTAGCTGAAGACACTAAAGAATAGTTAAGTTTTACTAAAAATCAAAAATCCTGATGAAATCCATCAGGATTTTTTTTGTGAGATACCTAATGTCTCTTCAAATGTCCCAACGTCATTAATAAAACATACCAAGCAACAATTTCAATCGCAATGTCACTTCGCGTGAAATTCCTTTTCTGAAATTTCGTATTGAGAAGCTTTACAACACCAAAGGTTCTCAATACATTTCTTATCTATTCGATTCCCTAAAACTAACGGTATCCGTCATTTAATAGCGCAGTAAACTGACCCAAACCCCGCTCCTACACAATAGTGTAACACTTCAAATCAAAACAATATTTACCTAAAACAAACCTCTATTTCATAAAAAAACAAAAAATCTAAGATACAGGTTATAGCGCGGTTATGGCATCCTTAAAACAATCTTACAGCAAACTTACAGTATAAAAGAATCAGGTGAAGTCAACTTTAATACACACCTCTATAAATCACATAGTCCATTGTACTGGGGCAAATAATAAATTTATTATACAACTGTAGAAGACTTTCAATACTATAGGATGCTATGAAAAAATCTTCTTAACTTTACATTTGTGAGTTTTTGGAAAATCCAGACCTCAACATAAGGGGTTTTCAAGACATACGAATACTCATTTAGTTCTATAGAAATTCCTTTTTTAAAAATCCATTATGAAAAACATCATCTTTATTATCGGTTTAATGTTAACAAGCAATTTAATACAAGCACAAAAGACCATGACACCTGAGCTGTTATGGCAAGTAGAACGCCTTAACGTTATGGGTATTGACAGCGAAGGTTCAACCCTATTCTTCTCTGTAAAAACACCAAACATTAAAGAAAACAACTACGACTCTAAATACTTTAAAATGCCTATTGAAGGTGGTGATATGGTAGAAATAAAAGAGGAAGACGTTAGAGCTACCGACAAAAATGTATCAGCCGATGGCAATTATAAATTGTTTAATAATGAAGTTCATATTGAAGCTATTAAAGGATCTGATGTCTATAAGAATTTAGATAAATCGGATGTATATATTTTTTCTGATTTAGATATTCGCCATTGGGATACCTGGAGCGATGGTCGTTTTAACCACCTACTTTATAAAAAAATAGGATTAGAAGATGCCACAGGAATTGATATTATGCCTAATGAACCTTATCACACACCTCAAAAACCTTTTGGTGGTGATGAAGATTATATCTGGTCTCCAGACAGTAAAGCGATTTACTACGTTAGTAAAAAATTAAAAGGTAAAGCCTACGCTACGAGTACCAATACGGATATCTACAAATACAATCTAGACTCTAAAACCACTGAAAATATTACAGAAGACAATAAAGGATATGATACTAATCCGGCCTTTTCTTCTCAAGGAGCTTTGGCTTGGTTACAAATGAAAACCGATGGCTACGAAAGTGATAAGAACGATATCATTGTTTTAAATAACGGCATTAAGCAGAATTTAACCCAACAATGGGATGGCACAGTAAGAAGCTTTACATGGAGTAATGATGGTAAAACTATTTACTTTACAGCACCTGTTGCCGGCACCATTCAACTTTTTAAAGTGAATTATCCTGGAAAAAAGCGAATAGCGCCTATGGTAGAGCAACTTTCAGAAGGGCAATTTGATATCACAAGTATTATCGCTCAAAAAGACAAAACCTTATTGGTTACGAGAACGGACATGAATCATGCCGCTGATATTTTTAGTTTTAATCTAAAAAAGAAAACCTTTACCCAATTAACCAATATTAATAAAGACTTATATGATAGTGTTGCTTTACCTAAAGTAGAAAAACGCTACGTCACAACAACAGACGGCAAACAAATGTTGGTCTGGGTTATTTTACCTCCTAATTTTGATGCTTCAAAAAAATATCCAACACTATTATATGCGCAAGGTGGTCCGCAATCTCCATTATCTCAGTTTTATTCTTACCGTTGGAATTTTCAACTAATGGCGTCACAAGGCTATATTGTGGTGGCGCCTAACCGTCGTGGTATGCCAGGACATGGTGTCAAATGGAATGAAGACATTAGTGAAGATTGGGGTGGCCAAGTGATAGATGATTACCTTTCTGCAATTAATGCTATCGCAAAAGAACCCTACGTAGATAAAGACCGACTAGGTGCTATTGGTGCTAGTTTTGGAGGCTATTCTGTATTTTATTTAGCAGGAATGCATAATAATCGTTTTAAAACATTCATTGCTCACGATGGTGTTTTTGATACCAGATCTATGTATGGCACAACCGAAGAGTTATTCTTTGTAAACCATGATTTTGGTGGGCCGTATTGGGATAAAAATAATAAAGCTGCACAAAAAGCGTATAACGCCTTTAACCCAATTACTAAAGTATCTAAATGGAATACCCCTATTTTAATTATTCAAGGTGGAAAAGATTACAGAGTTCCTATTGAACAAGGCTTAAGCGCATACCAAGCCGCACAACTATTAGGCTTAAAAAGTAAATTACTCTATTTCCCTGAAGAAAATCATTGGGTATTAAAACCTCAAAATGCATTAATTTGGCAACACGAATTTTTTAAATGGTTAAAAGAAACCTTATAATGCTTCTTATCAGTTAAGCAGAAATTAAGTCTATTAAGAACTAACCAATATCAATAATGAGAAATATATTAGCAACCATAATTGGTTTTATTACAGCATCGGTAACCGTTTACATCATTGAAAACCTTATTGGTCATAATTTATTTCCTTTACCAGATGGAGCAGAGCCACTGAATATAAAATGGTTAAGTGACAACATGAATTTAATCCCTGTAGGAATGAAAATATGCGTTGTTATTGGACATTTTGTAGGTATTGTAATCGGCATGCTAGTAGCTGCTAAAATTTCTAAGCAAAGTAAAATCCCAAGTTACATTGTTGGTGTCTTAATGCTTGCTGCTACATTTTTTAATATCGTTATGCTACCAAAAGAACTCTGGTTTACGCTTTCGGATGGGCTACTTATAATTGTTGGTTTCTTTTTAGGGGATGTATTAAGCTCTAAAATCATCAATAAATCAAATAATTTATAAAACGTAAATACAAATGGGTATGCGTACTGTAAGATAATGGCGGCTAGTAATTGTATTTTTATGTCGTTTCAAATACCTCATCAATTCTTTTAATATGGCAGATAAAATAAGTTTAAAAGAGGCAATTTCTATTGGTATAGGAGGTATGGTTGGTGGAGGTATTTTTGCTGTTTTAGGATTAGCTGTATCTATTGCCCAAGGTGGCACACCTGTTGCCTTTTTATTTGCTGGTATTTTAGCTTTACTAACATCCTACAGCTATGTCAAACTATCTCAGCACTACCCAGATAGAGGAGGCACTGTGAAATTTATTAATCAGGGTTTTGGTATTACTGTCTTTAGCGGAGCCATCAATAATTTATTGTGGGTAAGTTATATTATAATGTTATCGCTATACGCTTCTGCTTTTGGATCTTATGCTCCTAATTTATTAATGCTAACGTCAAACACTATTGTCGACTTTCATATTTATGCCAGTGCCATCATCATTGTAGCAACAGCTATAAATTATTACAGTATTGCTATTGTTGGGAAAATAGAATCTTATGCCGTCATCATAAAACTAATTATTCTTATCGGTTTTATAGGTATTGGTGCTTATGGTCTCAAGGACAATCCCAATCTAGCGCAATTAGCCATTTCTAATTGGGAATCTCCTGTACAACTTTTCGCTGCAGGAATGGTAATTTTTGTAGCCTACGAAGGCTTTGAACTTATTGCGAATGCGGCTCCAGATATTGTAAATCCTGAAAAGAATATTCCTCGTGCGTATTATTACTCAGTGGTATTTGTAATTGCCTTATATATCATAATTGCTTTTGTCACTGTGGGCTCATTACCTTTTGATAAAATTGCAAAAGCAGAAGATTATGTTTTAGCGGAAGCAGCAAAACCTATGTTAGGACAAATAGGATTTACCATCATTACCATTGCGGCCCTAATCTCAACATTTTCGGCCATAAATGCATCCTTATATGGTGGCAGTCGTGTTAATTTTGAAATTGCAGAAGATGATGAATTACCTCATCACTTCACCTCTAAACTTTGGAACCAACCTATCGGCTTACTCATTACAGCTATTTCGACGTTAATTTTAGTAAACATTTTAGATTTAGAAAGTATATCAACCGCAGGAAGCGTTGGATTTATCCTCATTTTTGGCATTGTGAATTGGGTCGGATTCAAAAAGTCTAAAGACACTAATAGTAACAAAATAATTCCACTCGTAGCCTGTATCCTTTGTGTATTAGCCTTGGTGATTTTAATCAATCAACAGTATAAATCGAATCTCACAGGTGTACTTGTTTCTGCTGCAGTTATTGGTTCGTGTTTTATTGCGGAATGGATGTTTAAAACCTATGAAAAGCGAAGAAAAAGCTAATACAACTTTAAAAGCAAATTAGGGTCTGGACAGTTTTCTTTATAAAAAGTTAAATCAAGTTGATTACTGACTCCTGGATAATCTCCACTAAATTCTTGAATATCCTTTATAATTTGAAAATGTAAATGTGGTGGATAATCACCATTAACCTCAGTCGTTCCAAGTGTTGCGATTTGATCTCCTTGGGTTACTTCTACACCAACGTCCAGGTTTTGAATCGAAGCCAAACTTAAATGCCCATACAAGGTATAAAATTCAACACCTTCAATATGATGTTTTAAAATAATCGTTGGTCCATAATCTCCGTGATTGGTATTGTTTTTAAAACTATGAATCATTCCATTTAGAGGAGCAAAAATTGGTGTATGGGCTTCTATCCACAAATCCATACCTAAGTGAATATTGCGTTCTTCCTCAGGGTTTTGTTGAGTAAAATACGTGCTGCGTTGGTAAATTCCACGCTTTTCCAAATAACCTCCATAAGCAATTTTACCATAATTCCTTTTAATACGATTCCAAATAAAGTGTTCTAAATCTTCCGAAGAAGACACGTTAACGATTTTTAATTCCGGATTATGAATAGATAAATTGAGTGTAATAAAATCGTTGGAAGTAATATTAGAGTCAAACAACGAATGTGGTTTGAGTGATTTAATAAATGTTTCGAAAGTAAGAAATGACATAAAAACAAAATTTCCATAAAAATAGAAAATCTATCTCACGGAAAACTGAATGTGAGTTTTAATAATAAATTTAAAATCGAAGATTCGTCGTCGTCAATGAACAATTAGGTTTCGACTGCGTTCAATCTAACATTATAATTACGCTTTAATTAATAATCACATTACTAAACTTAGCATTCACCATAATATTTCGGTTCGAACGTTGTCCTTCAGGATAATTGCGAAGCGTCTTTTGTGTTGTTGCTTTATTATTGTACTTAGAACGGTTGCCTTTAAAATAAAGGGTATAATCTATATCTTTTGGCAAATTAATAAGCGCATCACTGTTTTCTAAAACCAAATTGAGATTTTTAAAAGTGGCACTTAAATTGGAAATCGTTAAATCGCCAAAACTCCCATTAATAATAGCCGTATCTATTAAATTACCTACGGTTATATTAGACGACTTAGAATTCAGTACTAAATTTTGAGCGGTTTTAATCTGCGCTTTATCCACAAAATTGAGATTTAAAGTCCCCAAATTCCAAGTATTCACCATTACCGGAGAATAGGATACATTGATGGAAGTCTCGCTTCCATCAATGTTCTCTGCTACTAAGAATGAATGTGAAATATCACCTTTCATATTGTGTATTACAGATGATATTTTTAATTCACCATGTCTAATATTAGTCTTGAGTTTAGCTTTCTTAGGTATTTTAATTTTAATCACCTTTTTTACTTTGCTATTATTTCCTGACTCTAATCGCTTCACCAAAATAGACGCTCTTTTATCTGCCAAATATTCATGTCTTTTAGCAAGTGCTTCCTGTCGTTTCTCTAGTGACTCTCCACTCTTTTCCATGGCTTCAGCACGTTCCTCTATTTGTTTTGCTAAATTTTCTCCCCAAGCTTCCATTTTTTCTTCCCATTCTTTCCCAAATTTTTCACCAAATTCTTCACCCCATTTTTCCATATCTTTACCGTACTTTTCACCAAATTTCTCACCCCATTTCTCTATCTCTTTGGCCCAGTTCCCTTCAAAACGCTCACCGTACTGTTCTCCCCATTTTCGCATTTTTTCTTGGTATCCTGACTCACCAAATTTCCGTGCCCAGTCTTCCATCTTTTTCTGAAATTCTTTACCCCCCTTCTTTTCATACTTTTTACTCCATTCTGCTAAGTAGTTTTCACCATCTTTTTGATATTTATCATAATCAAATTCTATAGTCGTAATTCCTTTTGGTAATGTTGGCAATTTTGGCATCGCAGGCATTTCTGGCATCTCTGGCAACATTGGTATTTCTACCAGTTCTGGTAACATTGGCATGATAGGCATAACAGGCATCTCGGGCAATTCAATTAACTCATACTCTAATTCTTTTAAGGCATTAGAATATTCTGAATACGGAAATAGACTCGAACTACTTCCTCCTGTTGAAGATATAAGCACACTGTTACTAGACCCTTCTACTTTTAAATTCCAATGTTCTAAAGCTTGTTTTAATTCGGTTTCAGATAATTTATCTCCTTCAATATAAGCTTCAATTTCCACAACATCTTTATTCCAAGTGTCGATCTCTATTTCAACGTTGCTCATATTTAAATCTATCACAACATCTTTATTCACTTTGATAGATTGTGATGTTTTACTCATTTTTTTCTGTGCATAACCAAAAGAGGTTAATAGACACATGATTAAAATTCTAATTGTCTTCATAATTCTTGATTTTTAGAAATACCCCGTTCACCTGAGTAAAATCTGTTCGTTTTTTGATTAAATTGATTGATTGATTGATTGATTGATTGATTTTATAATACTTTGGCTATCCCTAGAAGAGTACCATTTTAAACACTTTCTTGTGCAAATGCATCGTCGTTAAACTCTTTTAGTTTTTCCTTAAGGCGTTTCACTAAATTGAGTCTAAATTTTAAGTTATCAATTAGCGCATCTAATGTTGCGTCATTAGGTCCATTAGCATTCAACTCAATGGTTAGCGTCTTATATTCATCATTTAACTCTTTCAACCGTTCAACATATCCATCAAATAACTCTTTATTTTCTGGTGTGAGTTGCACTTTAGACAATTCTAAATTGATACTAGCGAGATAATAGTCTTCCACTTTTTTTAAATCTGGAGACACGTCACCTAAGGATTTTATTTTAGCATGTACCACCTTAATTGGTTCTACTGACTCTGGAGAAACATAAAAATACTGATAGCTACCAAAACTTAACCCTAGCAACACAACTACAGTTGCTGCAATATTTAAAACTCCAAATCTGTATGTTGATTTTCGTTGCTTTGGAAACTCACTCTCCAGTTTTTTAAGAAAACGCTCTTCATGTCCATCAGACATTGTTGCTTGCTGATCTTTGGAGTCTTCTTCAAATAAATTTCTAAGATCTTGTGCCATTTTTTTCTAATTTTAAAACGTCCTTTAATTTTTGTTTTCCACGTGATAATTGTGTTCTTGATGCAACTTCCGAAATATTTAAAATTTCAGATATTTCTTTATGATCGTAACCTTCCATTAAATACAATAACACCACATATTTATACTTTTCAGATAGTGTTTCTATTGCAGTTTTCACATCTTCAACAGTGATGCCGTCATCAATAGTCCAATCTGTTTCATAAGCCTTATCAATCACACTCAAATGATTTACTTCTAACGCAACTAAACGCTGTTTTTTAGATTTTAAAACATCGATACATCTATTGATAACAATGCGTTTTAACCAAGCGCCAAAACTAACTTCGGCTTTAAAATCTTCTAATTTGGAAAATGCTTTTATAAAGGCTTCCTGTACTATATCCTCGGCCTCCATTCTATCTTTTACAAATCGAAGTGCTACGATTAGCATACCATTACAGTATTGATTATACAATTGCATTTGCGCTTGTCTATCATTCTGCTTGCATTTTTCAACAATATGAATTGGAAACGTGCTGATTTTGGTTTGGTTTTTTGATTGATTACATATTAAAGACGACGCAAAGTTTGAAGTGTTGCAAGAATCTTTAAAATATTTTAAATTTTATAAGATTTATATAAAATTCAAGGTTTGACATCTATAAAGTTATGGAATTCAATTATCTTTAAATCTTGAATGCATAAGTTTGCATTTTATTTTTTTAACCTATTATATTTTTAGAGTAACAGCTATGTTAAAACGCCTCCTTATCATCTTATCTATTTTAGCTTTAGGCTTGCTTTTATATTCCGCATTTGTTGAAAATATTTTCTCACCACCTTTAAGTCCTAAGGATACTGCTGAAATCTCACTTAACGATTTAACCCTTAAAGTAGAATACAACAGACCTTCAAAACGCGATCGTGAAATTTTTGGTGCCTTAGTTCCGTTTGATAAAGTTTGGAGAACAGGTGCAAATGAGGCAACAACATTTGAAACCAATCAAACCTTAATGATTGATGGCATAACATTAAAAAAAGGAAAATATACTATTTGGACTGTCCCTATGAAAGATGCTTGGAAAGTAATGTTTAATTCTAAACAATACGATTGGGGAGTTAACGAAAAAATGGAACCAATGTGGGATCCAAATTATGATGCTCTTGAGTTGCTTGTTCCTGCCCAAAAATTAGATGTTACTGTAGAACGCTTTACCATTGCTTTTGATAATAAAACAGGGCATTTAAAATTAACCATGGCTTGGGACAATACTTTAATTGAAGTTCCTATAGAGGTTAAAGCGATAAAAACAAAGAACTAAATTGATTGCAAATTGGCAAAGGAAAACAAGACATACAAATCTGCTTTGCATGAGCAAGATGGCGTAGAATCCCCAAATAGCT
This sequence comes from Winogradskyella sp. PC D3.3, assembly GCF_054366245.1. Taxonomy (NCBI): domain Bacteria; kingdom Pseudomonadati; phylum Bacteroidota; class Flavobacteriia; order Flavobacteriales; family Flavobacteriaceae; genus Winogradskyella; species Winogradskyella sp. PC D3.3. Next base: position 3,791,583 of record NZ_CM135962.1, read on the forward strand.
TAAGTTCTAAAGTTGCCAAAATCATAAAAGCCAATCGTAAGAAAACCATCTCGGTTAATGATTTAGTTTCTGGGATTATCTCAGGAAATATAACGGCTTTAAGCAGAGCTATTACCTTAATTGAAAGTACAAATCCTTCACATTCTAAAAAAGCAAACGATATTATTACTAAGTGTTTGCCCTATGCTAACAAATCAATTCGGATAGGAATAACAGGTGTTCCCGGCGTAGGAAAAAGCACCTTTATTGAAGCTTTCGGAATTCACCTTACGTCCTTAGAAAAAAAAGTAGCCGTTTTAGCTGTAGATCCTAGTAGTAGCTTAAGCCAAGGAAGTATTTTGGGAGATAAAACCCGAATGGAAGATTTGGTAAAAAACGAAAATGCTTTTATAAGGCCTTCGCCTTCAGGAAATTCTTTAGGTGGTGTAGCCAGAAAAACACGTGAAACGATTATTTTGTGTGAAGCCGCTGGTTTTGATACCATTATTATTGAAACGGTTGGTGTTGGACAAAGTGAAACGGCCGTGCATGGCATGGTAGATTTCTTTTTATTATTAAAATTAGCTGGCGCTGGTGACGAACTTCAAGGTATTAAACGCGGCATTATAGAAATGGCCGATGCTATTGTAATTAACAAAGCTGATGGTGACAATTTAAAAGCCGCCAAAATGGCGAAAGTAGAATTCAATAGAGCTTTACATTTATATCCGGCTAAAGCTTCCGAATGGTCACCAAAGGTGTCCTTATGTAGCGCCCTTAAACGTGAAGGTATTTCAGAAATTTGGAATATGATTGAAACGTATATTGAAACCACATCAAAAAATCAATACTTTCAAAATAATAGAAATAATCAAAATAAATTTTGGTTACTTCAAACTATTGAAGACCGGCTAAAGTCTAATTTCTACAACGCCACTAAAATTAAAACAGAACTACCAGAGCAAATTAAACTTGTTGAAGCTGGAAAAAGAACTCCATTTGTAGCTGCCGAGTACCTGCTTTCCCTTTAATTGATGCTTGAATAACCACCAAATAATGAAACAAACTGAAATAATTCTAAGTATAGCGATACTTTCATTAATGGCATTGCGATTATTCTTCACGTACTCATATGCCGCTTTACTTATTACAATATTGACCTTACTATTATCAATGCTCTATTTTGTATTTAGCTTTGGACTTTTAAATCAAATAAGATTTAGAAATTTATTTCAATCGCAATCCTACAAAGGCATTAGCATATTACGAATCATAGGTACCGTTGGCACTGGGTTTGTATTATCTTTAGTTTCAATCAGTATATTATTCAAATTTCAAAGATGGCCTTATAGTAGTATAAATTTATTGATTGGATTATCGAGTCTATTACCAATAGTTGCAATTGTAGTGGTTAAATACTTTAAACAGAAATCGCCTTTTTACAAAGCACTTTTAATTCGACTGTCTATAGTTTTAGGTATTGGAACACTCTTCTTTTTTACAAAATCAGAAACATTATTAGAACTGAAATTTAGAGATTTTCCAGAGTATATTGAAGCCGTAAAGAATGAGATAAAAGACCCAGAGAACTTAGAAGTACAGCAAATAACAGACAAAGAACGACTGAAAATGGAATCCTCAGAGTGATACTGTTTACTTTAAATCATAAGACTTTCTCCATAACACAAAAAAACGATATTTTTGTCCCGACAAAGCAATATAGCGCATGACGTATCAATTCACTATCATAGTTCCCGTTTATAATGAAGAAGAAAATTTAGAACGTGTAGAATCGGAACTTTTAAAATATCTCAAAATAGCAACGGTAACAACGTCAATACTCTTTGTAAATGATGGTTCTAGTGACAATAGTCAGGCCTTAATAGAAGCCATATGCCAGCGTAATGCTGCTTTTGAGTATATCTTATTTAAAGAGAATAGAGGTTTAAGTGCGGCTATAAAAGCAGGTTTTGACCACGTCGATTCTGAATTAGTTGGTTATATAGACTCTGATTTACAAACCGCACCTGAAGACTTTAATGTGCTTTTACAGCATATAGATTCTTATGAATTGGTTACAGGAGTACGCTCTAACCGAAAAGATTCCTTTGTTAAGAATATGTCGTCTAAAATTGCCAACGGAATACGTCGCGCTTTTACACACGACGGTATGGACGATACAGGTTGTCCTCTTAAAGTCATAAGAACGGATTATGCTAAACGCATTCCTATGTTTAGAGGTTTGCATCGCTTTTTACCTGCAATGATTATGCTGCAACAAGGACGTGTAACACAAATTACTGTACAACATTTTCCTAGAATGGCTGGCACAGCAAAATTTGGACTTTGGAACAGACTGCTTGGGCCTTTAATGGATTGTTTTGCTTATTTGTGGATGAAGAAAAAGTATATCAACTACGAAATCGAAAAATCTAGTAAACACAATCTCTAATTTGAAAGACTGGATAATTTACAGCATTGGATTCTTAGCCCAGATTTTATTTTCTTCTCGGCTTATTATACAGTGGATCACTTCAGAAAAGCAACGAAAAGTAATCACCCCAAAAACATTTTGGACACTGAGCTTAATCGCTTCTTTTTTATTATTTATCTATGGTTATTTACGCTTAGACTTTGCTATTATGTTAGGCCAAAGTTTAACCTATTTCATATATATCCGGAATTTACAACTACAAGGACAATGGCAGAAATTCCCAAAAATAGTCCAGTATTTACTTTTTATTGTACCTATTTTAATTGTAATATTTTATTATAACAACAATAAAATAGATATCGACTTACTCTTTCAAAATGCCGATATCCCAACTTGGTTATTAGTTTTAGGCATTGTAGCACAAGTCATTTTTACTTTGCGTTTTGTATATCAATGGATTCATTCTGAACGCCAAAAAGAATCGACTTTACCAATGGGGTTTTGGGTTTTAAGTTTAATTGGTGCTGGTTTAATTTTAACCTATGCTATTATCAGAGAAGATCCAGTGTTGTTTGTTGGCCATTTATTTGGTTTAGTGATATATGCTCGTAACGCTTATTTAATTCGAAAGACCAATGATTAAGTTCGTAGAAAAACATCCTATCCTTAGCCTTTTACTTTTTGTAATTGTAATGCTTGGTTTTACAATCGATGCAATTCCGGTAACCATCATGGAAGCCCGAAATTTTATTTCCGCAAGAGAAATGTTAACTGATAACAACTGGATTTTAACCACTATGAATGGTGAAGCACGTTATCAGAAACCACCGCTACCAACATGGATTACAGCTGTTTTTGGTTATTTATTTAGTATAAAATCGGTTTTAGCTTTACGTTGGCCTGCACTACTCTTTTTAGCGAGTATCGGGATTTCGACCTATTTATTATCAAAAAAGTTAGAGTTAACAAAATCGCATAGTTTAATTAATGGCTTTATTGCACTGACCTCTTTTTATATCATTGGTATCATCGTTGAAGCACCTTGGGACATTTACACACACGGTTTAATGTTAATGGCATTATATCAGTTATTTCTAATGTTTCAAACTGAAAAAACCACAATTCTAAGAAGTTTATTATTTGTGCTGTTTTTGGCTGGTTCTATTTTATCAAAAGGTCCCGTATCACTATATGTACTTTTCTTACCTTTTGTTATTGCCTATGGAATTGCGTTTAAATTTAAAGGTGGAAGTCTTCATTTTTTAAAACTATTTAGCCTTTTAGTCTTCGGAGTTGTATTAGGTGGTTGGTGGTATCTTCACGTAAGAGTTGCAGATCCTGAAACGTTTACCGCTATTGCACAACGTGAAACGTCTAATTGGCACAGTTATAATGTGAGACCGTTTTACTATTACTGGAGCTTCTTTATTCAGAGTGGCTTATGGACCATTCCGGCATTTATCAGTTTGCTATATCCTTATTTAAAAACTAAGGTAACTCACCTAAAAGCTTATCGTTTCAGTTTCTTTTGGACCATTTTAGCGGTCATTTTATTATCACTTATTCCAGAAAAAAAATCGCGTTATTTAATGCCCGTATTAATTCCGCTAGCCTTAAATATTGGATTTTATATTGAATATTTAACGCGTGAATTCAAGAATTTAAAGTCGAAAAAAGAAACTTTCCCTGTGTATTTTCAATTTGGCCTTATTGGAACTATTGCACTACTGTTTTGGATCGCAGGTTTCTTTTTAGCCCCATCATTATCAGGAATTACTTGGCTAAGGTTTATAGTTACTAGTATGGTACTGGCAACTATTGGCGGCTTCATTTTTAAGCATTTAAAAGCAAAAAACATAAAAACCACATTTTACTTGGCAATTGCATTCATGCTTAGTTTTGGGCTTTTAGCATTGCCACTAGCAACCATACAACCTCAAGAGAATTACAAACCCCTTTCTGAACTAACACCTGAAATACCACTTTATACTTTAGATGGTATTTCGCCTGAAGCTATCTATAATTATGGTTATAAAATTCCGCGGATTAAAATTGAAGAAGGCCTAGTTCTTCCAGAAGAAAAGCAATTCAGAGTATTAACATCTTCAACAAAACCTGAAGCTATTGATGAATTAGCCAAGCTATATACTATTGAATTTATTGGGACTTATGATTTAAATTTTTCAGATAGAGCATATAAATCGCGTTTAGTCAATCAGCTTTATCAACTCACTAGAAAATAACCACAAGGGTTTAAAATTACCTTACATACCTCTTAAAAAGAAAATTGTAAAGCTTATAAAACCCAAAACCCGCTAAAACACCAAAAGTTAAACCACATATAATATCTAGCGGATAATGTACACCTACATAAATACGACTATAGGCGACAATAAAACTCCAAATAAGCAATAAGATTAATAAGTTTTTGAAATAAGGTTTTAAAAGTAAGCCAGCAAAAATAGCGACTGCCATAGAATTAGAAGCATGTCCTGAGAAAAAGCCATACTTACCACATCGTGGTGCTACAAAGCGCATAATATCTTTAACCCCTTCTGCTCTACACGGTCTAGGACGCTGAAATGAATCTTTAAATACATTAGTAATTTGGTCCGTAAATGTCACCATTGCCGCTATAACTAACACCATCAATACAACCGCTTTCCAACCGAGTTTTTTATAAATTAAAAACAGCAAAAAAGCATATAAAGGAATAGATGATAATTTATTGGTTATAACCAACCATAAACCATCCCAAGTTTCAGACCCTAGATTATTGAGGTATAAAAAAAGTGCTTTATCGTACGCTAAAAGTTGTTCTAACATTACTCGTCGTATCTTGCGATTTCTCTATCGTAAAAGTCTGTAGCTTGCTGAATGTAATTTTCAGTTTCAGTCTCCAATTCTTTTTCATCGTGCTGATCGAACTCTTCAAACCATTCCACTTCATCATTTTCAAGATTAATAATAAAACGTGGAAATTCTGTATGTATTATAAATATAGCATTAGGATAATCGGTATTATCTCCTAATATAAATTTTGGTAATTCCATTCTTTTTTGATTTTATTTCAGACGACTAGAAGCCTCTTAACTTATGTTACAAATATATAGATTTTGATTGAGCTCTTCGTTTAATATTGCCTTATCACAACCATATAAAACCTATTTATGACTTGGAGGATTTAATAATGAGCTTTTTTGTTAATAGATGAAATCTAATAAACAATAAAATTGCTGCTACGGTTAATCCTGCAATAAGTCCAATCCAGATACCAAGACTGCCATAAGCTTCAGCTTTCCCTAAATAATAACTAATAGGAAATCCAACCACCCAATACGATATAAAGGTAATTATAGTAGGTATTTTTACATCTTGTAAACCACGTAAGGCTCCTAGAGCAATTACTTGAAGGCTATCACTTATCTGAAAAACGGCTGCTGTTAATAATAATGTTGCTGCAATTTTAACAACTTCGGCTGTATCTACTGCATTTTCAGGATCATCTAAATCGACATATAAATCTGGAAGCACTTGATGAAACGCCACAAAGAGTAAGGCAAAAATTACCGCAAAAATAAAGCCAACAAAAAATATAGATTCTGCAATACGTTTTAAAGCTTTAAAATCATTTAATCCTTTTTGGTTCCCCACTCGTACCATGGCTGCAACACTTAATCCTGTTGCCACCATAAAGGTCATAGACGATAAATTTAAAGCAATTTGATTGGCCGCTTGTGCATTAGCGCCTAAAGTGCCACTTAGCCATATGGCTGCCGTAAAAATACCGACTTCAAAAAACATTTGCATAGCACTAGGCAATCCTAAATTGCTCAGTTTTTTAATGGGCTGCTTACTCAATTCAAAGAACTTTATATTCGTTACATAGGCTTTCGATTTTTCGCGTTTTGCTAGTAACCACCATAAATAAGCGACCATAACAAAACGAGAAACTAAGGTCCCAACAGCCGCTCCAACAATGCCCATTTCAGGAAAACCAAACTTTCCAAAAATTAAGACATAGTTAATGGCAACATTGAGCAAATTGGCTACGATTGTAGCATACATAGGGTATTTGGTTAGCGACAAACCATCACTAAATTGTTTAAACGCCTGAAAAACAATCAATGGAACTAACGAAAAGGCTACTAAATCTAAATACGGAATAGCTAAATCGACAACTTCTTCTGGCTGATCCATAATATACATTAAAGGCTTAGCAAATAATAAGATGCCAAATAAAACCAATCCTAAAACCATGCAAAGAAAAAGACCATGCTTAAACACTGATTTTCCTTTTTCAAAATCATTCTCGGTATCTGCTTCAGCCACTAGAGGTGTAATTGCTGTAGAAAAACCAATACCTAAAGACATGGCAATAAAAACAAAACTGTTACCTAAAGATACTGCTGCCAATTCTGCTGCACCTAATTGGCCAACCATTATATTATCTATAAAACTCACAAAAGTATGACCAAGCATACCCAACATCACTGGAGATGCGAGTTTAAGATTGTATCTGAATTCTTTAGTGTAGTTGCTTAAAACCATGGTGCAAAAGTAATACTTACTTTTAGTTTTAAGAATGAATTATTTAGTAATTTATAGGCCTTTTTAAAATTTTGTGAGTACTCTAATTGCGCTCTAAAATAAACAGCTCTTAATCAATCCGTTTTGCTTGAGTTAAAAAAGAGAGGCCTTGCTGCCCTGATGTAGATGTCATTACTCCTTCAAAAATAGGTTCCGGACAATCTTTAGGTGTTTTCCAATCAAAAATAAAATTACCACCTGTACCACCTGCAATATCGACCTCATTGATAACAATATCTAACGTTTCCATTGGTGTTAAGTAAACAGGTTTATCAAAATACGTTTTTAATAAGGTACCATGTGTATCGTAATAATCGACTTTAGATAAGAAGATACTGTCTTTAGCACTTGCATTTCGTATACTTATCATCGCCGTCAGGTTATAGGTTTTGTGCTGTGAATAACTATAAATCTGAGAATAAACGGATAAATAAGAGGTCCCTGAATCTAATGAATCTGAAAGTTTATAATTGACTTGGCGTTCACCCCAATTAATTTTCTCATATGTATCATTATTCAACACTTCATTACAACCGTAAAAACCAAAAAGCACTATAAATAAAACGAGTATTCTTTTCATGATGTGGTAATTTGATTTAGAATTAATGATAACACTAATAGATTGAACATTAGTTTTAAGCAGTTAATTATAACGATAAATTTTAGAACTGCAAATAAAAACTAAACATTATTAGTCTTGGTACTTCGTCCTTATTTTAATTTTACAATACTAAAGTCGTCCCTAAGATCTTATTTATTTCTATTAAACTTTCTTCATTATCTAAAAGCAGTACTAACGTATCATTTGCTTCAATAACAGTAGAACCTCCTGGACGCACAAACTTATTATTTCGCTTAATCATTACAATAAATGCCGATTTTGGAAAATGTAAATCAATAATTCGTTTATCTACAGCAAAACTATTCTGAGGTATTGCAATTTCTTCCATTGCAGATTTAGGCAAGTTAAGAATATAACGATCATTCTCTGCAATAGGTTTCACTTCTTCTGGCAAGGCCACATTTAACCATTTCGCAAAAAGCGATAAGGTTGTACCTTGAATTAAAACAGAAGTCACCGAAATAAAGAAAACAATATTAAATATCATATTAGCCTTATCGATTCCGGCTAAAAGCGGATAGGTTGCAAATACTATAGGTACTGCTCCACGCAAACCAACCCACGAAATATAAAAGCGTCTTCTCAATTTCATTTTAAAAAAGATAAGACTTATAAACACCGCTGCAGGTCGCGCCACAAGAATAAGAAAGACTGAAATTAACAATCCAATTCCCATATAAGGAATAATTTGGGAAGGAAAAACAAGTAAGCCTAAGGTAAGGAACAGCACAATTTGCATTAACCAAGCCATACCATCAAACATTTTCAAAATCGTAGATTTATGAATTAAATCTTGATTCCCTAAATAAACGGCACATATATAAATAGCTAAGAATCCATTTCCACCGACAAAATCAGTTGCCGAAAATGTAATAAACATCAGCGCAATGACTAAAACAGGGTAAAGTCCTTCGAAACCTAACTTAATTCTATTAATAATAATCCTACTCAATTTACCAAAGGCAAAACCTGCAATACCACCTAAGATCATCTGTTGAAAAAACATGAAAATCATAGTAGAAATACTCTGGTCTTGATTAATTACTAAACTTAAACACGCTAGGGTTAACACATAAGCCATGGGATCGTTACTACCACTTTCGAGCTCTAATGTTGGTCTTAAATTCGTTTTTAATGCTAAATTTTTGGAGCGTAAAATAGAAAATACGGCAGCTGCATCTGTAGAAGATACAATAGACCCTAACAACAAACTTTCATAAATTGTAAAATCCGTAACAAACCAAACAAATACACCAAGTGTTGCTGCGGTAAGAAACACACCTAAAGTAGACAACACCAAACCTTCTTTAAGTATGGGTTTTATGGCTTTAAAATTGGTATCTAAACCACCAGAAAACAATATAAAGTTAAGAGAAATAATACCTATAAATTGGGCTAATTTAGGATCATCAAAACGAATACCACCAATACCATCGGAACCTGCAAGCATTCCTATAGCCAAAAAAAGTATTAATGTTGGCACACCAAATTTATAAGATGTCTTACCTACAATAATACTTATAAAAAGTAATAGAGAACCTATTAAGAGGATGTTTTCAGTGGTTAAATTCATACGCTACTAGTTAAAAACAGCATGCACAAATTTAGGTTTTTTATTAAAAAAACGTGACTAAATAAACGTTTTAAAACGTAGGCATCCAATAAATTATCAACTTCTAAAAAACAGCGTTCAATTCACCATTTTTCCACAAAACAACGTCATTTTAATTACCATATTTATAGTCACTTAAACTCCTTCTATTTATCAGTGAATATCCAATTAACTATAAATCCGACATGGTTTTCTTTGCCTCCTCAAATTCACGCACCATCTCCTCTACAATCTCAGCAACTGGCTTCACATCGTGAATCAATCCTGCAATTTGACCAATCTCTAATTCGCCCTCCTCTAAATCACCTTCAAACATCCCACGTTTAGCTCTAGCTCTTCCTAATAATTCTTTAAGCTGTTCTGGTGTTGGACTTGTTTTATAGAGTTCTTGTAAGTCGTTGTAGAATTTATTCTTTATTAATCTCACAGGTGCTAATTCTTTTAAGGTTAATTGGGTATCACCTTCTTTAGCATCAACAACCACTTGCTTAAACGCTTGGTGTGCTGAAGATTCTTCACTCGCAACAAATCGACTCCCTACTTGTACTCCATCTGCTCCTAGCACCATACAAGCTAACATGGCTTTTCCAGAGGCAATACCTCCTGCTGCAATTAAAGGAATTTGAAGTTGCTCTTTCACCATAGGAATCAACGTCAACGTCGTAGTTTCATCTCTTCCATTATGTCCACCGGCTTCAAACCCTTCGGCTACAATAGCATCGACTCCAGCCTCTTGTGCTTTTAAAGCAAACTTTACACTACTTACCACATGCACCACTGTAATGCCTTTGTCTTGTAACCATTTCGTCCAAGTCTTCGGATTTCCAGCAGACGTAAAAACCACCTTTACACCTTCTTCTACAATAATATCCATGATTTCCTGAACATTGGGATACAACATAGGTACGTTAACCCCAAATGGCTGATCAGTTGCCGCTTTACATTTTTGAATATGTTCTCGCAAAACATCAGGATACATGGAGCCTGCTCCAATTAAGCCTAAGATTCCGGAGTTACTTGCAGCGGACGCTAATTTCCAGCCGCTATTCCAAATCATTCCTGCTTGGATAATTGGATATTTTATGTTGAAAAGTGATGTGATTCTATTGACCATAGTTTAAAATTATTTCTGTTGTAATAGCGTATAAATTTCGGCAATTCATGTGAATTTCACGATTGAAAATGAAGATAATTTTTATTGCCCCAAAGGAATTCTAGTCCAATCTATTTTAGCGACGATGTCTTGTACTTATCAATCGTTATAACTAAGTTCTTTTAGTTATTAGAACTTTTAATAAACTTAAATGTTTTGGAATTAGTCGTCGTTGACAATTTGATTAAATAAATGCCTGAAGCTAAATTGGTCACATTGACAACGTTTGACGTTTCTGTTAGCCATTGCTTCAAAACTTCTTGACCTAATTGATTGTAAATTGAAACTTCTAATTGATCTGCTGCATAAGGCATCTCAATAGTAAGTTTTGTCGCTACTGGATTAGGATAAAAATGAAAACCTTGAAGGTAAGACTCATCTATTGACAATGCGTTACTTCGAGCCAAATCTAAATCTGGAATCCCATAGCCTAAAAAATCATCTGGCATGTTATATTGTGAAGCAGATTGTCTTACTAAATCCATAAGGGCTGTAGGTGAAACATCAGGAATAGCCTGCCATAAAGACGCAATACCACCACACACAATTGGCCCACTAAACGATGTGCCATTATTCTGTACAATACTATTAAATTCATCGATGACATAAGCGGTTCCGGCTCTAGCAACCACATCCGGTTTTTGATAGCCTACTTGCGCAGCACTGCCTTGTGAGCTAAAGGCAACATAATTACCATCGGCATCTACACCTCCAATAGAGAGTACCTTTGGGGAATCTGCAGGGGCACCAACCGTTTGCCAAGTCGTAGCACCAGAATTCCCAGCACTAACCACAACCAAAATCCCTTTTTCAGCAGCTATAGAAGCACCTTTAGAAATATAAGCCGTTTGCCCATTCATATCCAATGGTGTATAGTCATAATTAGAATTGTCATAAGTTTGATAGCCTAATGAGGTATTAATCATATCAACTCCCAAACTATCTGCACGTTCTGCAGCTTCTACCCAATAACTTTCCTCCACCGGATTTTCACTTCCAGAATCTTCTGTTCTAAACAAATAATAAGAAGCATCTGGCGCTGTGCCAACATATTGATCTTGCACAAATGCGGCCATTGTACTCAATACTTTTGTACCATGATTATTTCCTGTAAAGGCATAAACATCTTCGTTTCTATCTACAAAATCATAACCATTGAGTAAACCTCCGTTATCTCGTAAACGCTGAAAAGCGGCCATCGTATTTACATTTGGAAAACCAGCATCCATCACAGCAATTGTAATGCCTTCGCCTGTAAAATCAGCCAAATGAAGATGATCTACAGTAATCATTTCTACTTGATTTTGTGTATCACCATAAGTAAATGTAGTGGTTTCATCTTCGATTTCTGTTTTACTGTATTGTGTTGTACTCCGTAAAGAGGCATTTAGACTATGATTAGCAAAGGCAATGGTTTCAACAAAAGTTAAATTCATCAAAGCATTAATATCCGCTTCTGTTCCTCTAACATGAACAGCATTAAACCATTTGGATTTTGCCAAGACTGTGATTCCTGTTTGATTTTTTAATTCTGAAATATAGGCCTCATTTACAGGCACATCGCGTTCATCAATAGCTATATTATAATTTTGCTTTCTGTCGATGGCTTTTTGTGTAAGTATACTAATAGGATTGGCTATTGACTCCGCAACGTTTGGTTTGTCTATAAGGTAAACCCAGGCATCTTCTTGTGCATAACTATAAGTGATAAAAATTAAAAGTAGAAGTGTAAAACTGTTTTTCATAGAACTATTAATTATTGGACTAAAATATAGGTATTAGTGGACTATCTTATAAAAAAACATTCCTATAAGCTACGCTTGCTTGTTTTAAAACAACATTTAATTGTTTCTCATAAATAACAATCCTATTGCAAATCCTTTTGTGATACACAAATTATTGAATTACAACTGATCAAACAGATCAACCGTAATTTAAGAAATAACTCCTGAGCCTAACAATTCGTCTTCTATATACCAAGCTACAAACTGACCTTCGGTAATTGCGGATTGTTTATTTTCAAATTCCACATACATACCAGAAGCGACTTTATGCAAAGTAGCTTTTTCTAAGGTTTGTCTATAGCGAATTCTCGCCATAACGTCCATAGTTTCACCTTCGTTTATAGCTAAATCTTCGCGTACCCAATGCAATTCTTCGTTAGACACAAACAACACATTTCGGTATAACCCTGGATGTTGTTTTCCCTGACCTGTATAGATTATATTAGCATTAACATCTGTGTCTATCACAAACAAAGGTTCTACAGTACCACCAACACCCAATCCTTTTCGTTGGCCTTTGGTAAAATAATGTGCCCCTTGATGCTTGCCAACGACTTTCCCATCGGTTACATTATAGGTTGGTTTTTTAGATAAAAACGCTAATTCATTTTCTTTTGAATCGAACTCTGGAAGTGCTTGATTATAGGTTTCAAATGTATCTGCCACTTCAACAATAGCACCTACTTTAGGTTTTAATTGTTGTTGTAAAAATTCGGGTAATCTTACTTTCCCAATAAAACACAAGCCTTGAGAATCTTTCTTTTCGGCTGTAATTAAACCTTGAGCTTTAGCAATTGCTCTTACTTCTGGTTTTTGTAATTCGCCTATAGGAAACAATGCTTTTGCCAATTGCTGTTGTGATAATTGACAAAGAAAATACGATTGGTCTTTATTATCATCTGCACCAGCTAACAACTGATGGATCTGTTTTCCGTCTTTTTCAATCGTTCCTTTTCTACAATAATGCCCCGTTGCTACGTAATCTGCTCCTAATTCTAAAGCAATATCCATAAAGACATCAAACTTTATTTCGCGATTACAAAGTACATCGGGATTTGGGGTACGTCCTTTTTCGTATTCATTAAACATATAATCGACAATACGTTCTTTATATTGCACACTTAAATCGACTGTTTGAAAAGGAATTCCTAATTTATCTGCCACTAACATAGCATCATTACTATCTTCTAACCACGGACATTCATCAGAGATCGTTACAGAATCATCGTGCCAGTTTTTCATAAACAAGCCAATAACTTCATAACCTTGTTCTTTTAAAAGATAGGCGGCAACACTAGAATCTACCCCTCCTGAAAGTCCTACGATGACTCTTTTCATATTATTTAATCTCTTTTTATTTGAACATCTATTCGAGTAATTTCGATTTTTTATCGGAATTGTATCGAGAACATTCTTACCTTAAATTACTTCTCGATACAAAATTCACTAGAAAGGTGAATTTTACTCGAAATGATATAACGCTACTCAAGAGAAACGTCATGCTTAGTTCGAAAATATTCGGCAAAATTACAAAATAAAAAAGGCAATCCTATTAAGATTGCCATTCTGAAATTCTATAGAGCGCATAGTTTTAAGCTATTCTTTCTTATATAACACTTCTTGAGTTGTATGATCTATCTCTTTGGTGAGTACACCATCTTTATAATATTTCCAAATGCCCTTTTTCTGACTTTTTATATAATTACCTTCTGAAACAACTTTACCTCTGGCATCATAATGAATGCTTTTGCCCTCTAAATGACCATCCTTATAATTAGCATGTCTTAGCAATACATTTTTTTCAGAATACCACTTAGATTCACCATGAAGGTCTCCATTTTTGTAATTAGCACTTTCTGCAACCACTCCATTTTTAAAATAAACAAAGCGTTCACCATCTAACAATCCGTCATCGTTATAATTTTCAACAATCATTTTGGCATTAGAGTTTTTATGATAAAACGTCCATTGCCCTATAAAGCGTTTGCCATTCATTTTACCCGCACTAATTACTTTTTTTGTTGAAGCATAAAACGTTACATCTGTAATACTGTCGTTTTCATTAAAGACTTTAATGGCACTGAGAACACTTTTTCCTGAAGATAAGGTATAGAATTTAAATGAGTCAACTTCCTTTCCATGTCTAAAGAAACCCTCATAACGTTTTTGTTTAGTGTTATGGTAGTTTTTTGTCCATTTACCGTGCCTTAACCCATTCTCATCAAATTGATTCACTGGGTTTTGCGCATAAGCAGATGTTAAAAATAGTGTTAAAGTGAAAAGCGTAAAAACATTTTGTTTAATCATTTTGTATTTTTGTTAAACAAACCAAGAAGGTTTGAATGTTGAACAATATAAAAACTCAAAACAATGAAAATTATTTCAAAAAACTTCAAATTACTTACAGTATTTCTATTGGTTATAGGTATTACATCTTGTAGTGATGATGATGACAATGGCACCGCAACAACTCCGACAACAGTAGTTGACATCGCTTTAGAAAACAATTTAACATCGTTAGCTGCGGCATTACAAGCAACAGACTTAGTTACAACCTTACAAGGTGAAGGCCCTTTTACTGTATTTGCACCAAGCAATGCTGCCTTTGCCCAATTATTATCGGATACAGGTTTAGATTTAAACAATTTATCTACCTCTGAAAATGCTTTGGTAAAAAATATTTTATTAAACCATGTGATTATTGGTTCTACTTTAACGTCTTCAAATTTAATTGATGCTGGCTCAGGATATACCAATACTGCTGCAACAGGGCCCAATGGTACTAATTTAAGTTTGTATTTCACAACTTCTAATGGAGTTATGCTAAATGGCGCTTCAACAGTGACAAATGCCGATAATGTAGCTAGTAATGGTATTGTACATATAGTTGACGAAGTTATAGGCTTACCAACTATTGCCACATTTGCAACAACCAATCCTGCTTTATCAAATTTAGTAGCAGCATTAACCTTAGCAGACTCTGGTACACCAACAGTTCCTTATATTTCTACAGTTTCTGACGCTTCAGCTGGACCATTTACAGTATTTGCTCCAACGAACGACGCTTTCGCTAATTTGTTATTAGAGTTAGATCCTTCAGGAAATACAGCTCTTGGTGATTTAGATGCTGCAACTGTAGACGCTGTTTTAACGTATCATATTGTAAGTGGTAACATACAATCTAGTGGCTTACCAAATGGAGCCGTTATGACATTAGGTGGCGAAATTATGGCTGACAATACTGCTTTTACATTAACAGATCCTAATAATCGTAGCAGTAATATTGTAACGAGTTTAGTAGATATTCAGTCAATCAATGGTGTAGTACACGTTATTGACACCGTACTTTTACCAATGCAATAAATATAAAAAAAGAGGGTTCTCCCCTCTTAAGGTTTTAGGTTGATTAATTAGTTAAGAAAAGGCTCAAACGGTAAAAGGTTTGGGTCTTTTTTATTGTAATACTTTAGAAAAATAAATGCGTCGATGCCCTTTTGGGAAATCTTTAATTTCACCAATAATGGTATATCCGTTTTTAATATAAAATGCTTCTGCCTGAAAATCAAACGTATCAACCATAGCAATATTAGCACCACGTTTAATAGCTTCCTTTTCAACATAGCTTAATAGTTTTGTTCCTAAGGCCTGATTTCTATAATCTGCATCAACCCATAGAATTTTAATCTCTAAACCATTCCAATAATTGATTCCTGATAAAACACCCGAACAACGGTATCTTTTTCATTCTTTATACTAAAATCTAAAGGTGTCCAAATCTCTGATAATGCCGGTACTTTTTCTAAGTTATAAGTATTAAGGCCATCCACAATTATTTTAATAGCTGCTTTATTACAAACTTCGCGGGTCATCTATTTAGATTAGTTAATAAAAATAGCCTCAACAAAACTGTTGAGGCTATACTGATCTATACGAATAGAAAGAAAACGAATTATTTTTTCTTCCCTTTTTGTTGTGCTTGTTTTTGCTGCTCAGCTTGTTCCATCATTTCAGCCATTTTCTTCTGAAACTTATTTTGTTTCTTAGGCTTTGTTTTGCTGACTTCAATCTTAGCTAACACTTTATCTTCATCGATAATGTAGTTTTTAATCACTAACATAATACCAATACTAATTAGGTTAGAAATAAAATAATACAAACTTAACCCAGAAGCATAGTTGTTAAAGAACACTAACATCATAATTGGCGAGAAGTAAATCATGTACTTCATCATTTTAGCCATATCTGGCATTCCTTCTTGTGTTGGCTGTGTTGCCATTTGCTGACCAGTCGTCATTTTCATATAAAAGAAAATAGCAATTGCAGCTAAAATTGGGAATAAAGCAACGTGATCCCCGTATAATGGAATATGAAAAGGTAAATCTAAAACAGAATCATAAGAACTTAAATCGTCTGCCCAAAGGAAACTTTTTTGTCTTAACTCAAAAGCTGTTGGAAAAAACATAAACAATGCATAAAACACTGGGATCTGCATTAAACCAGGTAAACAACCGCTCAATGGACTCGCTCCTGCTCGGCTTTGAATGGCCATGGTTTCTTGTTGCGCTTTTAACTTATTATCCTTGTACTTTTCTCTCACAGCATCTAATTCTGGCTTTAAGATTTTCATCTTTGCCTGAGATAAGAATTGCTTATATTGAACAAAAGACAATACAATTTTCACCAAAACAGTCATAACAATAATGGCGATTCCATAAGGTAAGATCCCACTAAGGAAACCAAATAACGGAATAAATAGCATTTTGTTTATCCATCCAAAAATACCCCAACCAAACGGAATACTTTTTTCTAAACCTTTATCGTATTTTTTTAATGTTGTATTATCTGTAGGACCATAGTACAGGCCTAAGTTTTTATTTAATTCACCTCCACTATAAGCCAATGGCATTTTAGAGGTATACAACTTAGTATATAAGGTATCTATTTCTTCATCTTCTACTAAATCGGAAGAAGTTACTGTTGCTTTTTTAAATGGGCTATCATTAGCGACTAAAATAGAACTAAAGAAGTGTTGTCTATACGATAGCCATTCAACATCGTCAATCATTTCATCATCATCACTAGCTTGTGACAATTTATCCACCTTACCATCATCATACATGTATGTTAATCTTGTATAACGATTTTCGTAACTTATACTTTTTGAATGACGAATACTTTTTTGTTTCCAATCTAATTCAATTGGTTGTGACGTATTAAAGACACCACTTAAACCTTGAGATTTAATTGAGAAATCAATCATATAATCATTAGGCTTCAACTCGTAACGGTATTCTAAAAATGCCGTTTCAGAAACCTTCAATTTCATGGATACTATTGTATTTTCTCCATTCTTAGTAACTGTTGGTTGAAAAGGAAAATCTTGCGTATTTAACGTTCTATGATCCGAAGTACCAAATGTAATATTAAAAGCACTATTATTATCCTTAACCATATAAACAGGTACCGAATCATAATCTACAAAGTTTTTCAATTTAACTTCAGCAAGATGGCCACCTTTGTTATTAAATTTTAATTCAAAAACATCTGTTTCAACCGTTGTTTGCTTATCTGATGCTGAAGGCAAGGTTAAGGCATAAGCAAAAGAGCCAACCTTATTTTGAAGTGCAACTTTCTGAGTAGAATCTAAAACTTGCGCATTGGTAACAAAATCGGCCGAAGTTGTTACCAAACTTTCGTTTTGTTTACTTTGATTTTTATCAGCTTCAACCTGTTCTTGTTCCGCTTTTTTCTGAGCTTCAAGTTCTTCAGGACTTGGTTGATTTTGGTACATTATGTACAAAAGTATACCAAAAATGAGGACAAAACCTATTATTGATTTAACATCGAATTTCTTTTCTTCCATCTTTAATTTTCAATTTTAGACCTGTCATGTTTTAAACATCTGACAGGTCTTATAAGGTAACAATTGAACAACCCAAAAAACTGTCCAAAATTTATTTTACGTCAAAGTGACATATTATTTATTACTTTTCTTCTTCTTGTATTTTAGAGCAGCAGCGACAAAAGCGACAAATAAAGGATGTGGATTTTTCACTGTACTCTTATATTCTGGGTGATATTGCACACCAACGAACCAATCATTTTCAGGTATTTCAACGATTTCGACTAATCCTGTTTCCGGATTTAGACCTGTCGCTTTCATGCCTGATTTTTCAAATTGAGACTTATAATCGTTATTAAACTCAAAACGATGTCTGTGTCGCTCTGTAATGGTTTCCGATTTATAAACCTTGTAAGCAATACTATCCTTTTCAATTTGGCAATCCCAAGTACCTAAACGCATGGTTCCACCTTTATTAACGATACCTTTTTGTGATGCCATTAAATTAATTACAGGATTTGGAGTCTGCTCATCCATTTCAACCGAATTCGCATCTTTAAGATTTAGTACATTTCTAGCATATTCTATTACTGCCATTTGCATACCTAAACATATTCCTAAAAACGGAATGTTTTGCTCACGTACAAAACGCACAGCATCAATTTTACCTTCAATACCACGTTCTCCGAAACCTGGTGCCACTAAAACACCGTCTAAATGTCCTAGTTTAAATTCTATATTGCTTTCTGATAAATATTCAGAATGAATCGGTTCTACATTGACTTTAACCTCGTTTTCTGCACCTGCATGTATAAACGACTCTAAAATCGATTTATAAGAATCTTGAAGCTCTACATACTTACCAATTAAACCAATGGTAACTTCACTTTTAGGATTTTTATGACGCTTTAAAAATTCGTTCCAACGTTTTAAATCTGGAACATCACTTTTAAGTTGTAGTTGATCTAAAACTACTTTATCTAAGCCTTCTTCTAACATTAAGTTTGGCACATCGTAAATCGTAGAAGCATCAATAGACTCTATAACCGCCTCCTTTTTGACATTACAAAAACGTGCTAATTTGGTTTTTATACTATCACTAAGTGGGTGTTCTGTTCTACAAACTAATATATCAGCTTGCACGCCACTTTCCATCAAGGTTTTTACACTGTGTTGGGTTGGTTTCGTTTTTAATTCACCTGCAGCGGATAGGTATGGAACTAACGTTAAATGAATAACACAGGTATTGTGTTCGCCCAAATCCCACTCTAACTGTCTAACGGCTTCAATATATGGTAACGACTCAATATCACCAACAGTACCACCTATTTCAGTAATGACAATATCATAATCACCCGAATTTCCTAATATTTGAATTCGGCGTTTGATCTCGTCTGTTATATGTGGAATGACTTGGACTGTTTTTCCTAAAAACTCGCCGCGTCTTTCTTTATTAATAACACTTTGGTATATTCTACCAGTGGTTACATTATTTGCTTGCGATGTTGGTACGTTTAAAAAACGTTCGTAATGGCCTAAATCCAAATCCGTTTCCGCTCCGTCATCAGTAACATAGCATTCGCCATGCTCGTAAGGATTTAAAGTACCTGGATCAATGTTAATGTATGGATCTAATTTCTGAATGGTTGTTCTGTAACCTTGGGCTTGTAAAAGTTTAGCCAAAGAAGCAGCTATTATGCCTTTTCCTAGAGAAGAAGACACGCCTCCTGTTACAAAAATGTATTTAGGGTTTGTGGTCATGATGCGATTTTAAACGCAGGCAAAATTACAAAATTTAATGAGTTATTCCCTATTTGTTTATCGTTTGTTGATATGTTATTATTTCTATCTGTTTTAATTAAAAAATAACCCCCTTAATTAATGGTTTACAAAGGGTTACAAATAAACATTTAAAACGAATTGAAAAAGAAATCCTTGTAAAGTAAAATGGAATTGCAAAAGTATTTAGTAGAGCCATACGAATAGCAAGAAAATAAGTTTCAACTTATTAATTTCCCTTATCCATTTCTGCTGCATTAAATCAAATGTCTTCTAAAAAAAAGAGAGCGCTATACGCATTAAACTGCCCATACCGAGTTTTGAAATTCTTATAATATATCTTATTTTTTCATCAAAACATTAGATCTATAAGCACCAGTATCTACTTAACAAATAATATGATGACATTGCCGCTTTGTTGCAACTCAATATGAATACCCTTACGTCGTGATTCACAGTATGAATACCACATAATCGCAATAACGATAAAGCCCCTATTAAAAGCACCTTAATTCTGCTTTCTGAAATCTCGGCGAATCGTATAGATCAATTCTTCCAATCCATTGATTTTTATTTCACACATTTGTGCCATCATACGTCCCAATTTCCCATCAGGAAATCCTTTTTGTTGATACCAGATATAATAATATTCTGGGATATCTATAAGGTATTGATTTTTGTATTTGCCAAAAGGCATTTTGTAATGCGCTAATTCAATTAAAACTGTACCGTCTAATTCCATTTTAATTAAATTTTAGTGTAGATAAAAAGTATGGCATCACTGCGACTTATAGTCTTCAAATTTATTAAGCTCGTTTTGGATTGTTATCTCCCATTCCTTTTGCATTTCTCTATTCATAGAATGGTTGGTTTGCGCATCGTAACGTTGTTGAGTTTCGTTAACGGCTTCATTAATTGTAGCCTGTAAACGTTTCATCTGTTCCTTCACATTTTGATTTACTATTAGCTTCGTTATTTGTGCTCTAAATTGACGTGCATATAGTTCTGTGATATCAAAGTGTAATTGTTCATGTCTTAAAATATAAGGATTCCCTTTACTTTTGACATACCACGATTTATTTGGATAAAAATGCGCTTCTACTGTTGCTGTAAAATCCACAATTTGTTTCCCTGAAGTTTTTACAGCATACCCAAAAGTAATCCCTGAAGCTGTTAACGCTACAGCATCTGATTCTAAATCTGGAGTTCCTTTAAAGTCCTCCCAAGTTAGTTTGGCCCTATCATTCCAGGTAAAAGATTCCTCATTTGAAGGACTTCCTAGAAACAGAATGCTTAATACAATAAGTAGATTTTTCAAGAGTAATTATTTCAAATTAAAAGTAATCGTTTTTCCTATTGAAGCATACTAAATGCACTATAAGAATATTAAACAACGATTAATAACAATTATTAAGGTATTATTTGGCCTTTACAATTCTAAGGTCATCATACTTTACAATGTATACCGCTTCATTAATATAACCACCCAATGGCGCTTTTTTGTATCTGAATTTATTTTCAATATACTCCGTTTCAATTGCATCTGTAGAAGCCTCATATAAATTTTCGGCAGAAGCCAAACGCATTAAAAGATCTAAAGTTATATCAAATCCACGCGCCACATATTTACTTGGTGTAACGCCATACTCTTTTCGGTAAGCATCAACAAAACCATTAGATTTTGTTACATCAAAATCTTTATAAACGGATGGATAATGAAATTTAAGATGCGACAAGTTATTATTATCGATATCCTTACCTTCAAACGCCTTCCCTTTGTTTAGAGTTGCTAATATAATTTCAGTTTTATCGACAGCAAAACCGTTGAGCATACTAATAACACTAGACGCTAAAGATATATTATCTGTTTCTAAAAACACTATGGTTTTACCTGGTTTAAATACATTTTTCAAATGTGCATGGTATATATAATAGGCATCCTTGGTTTTGTCTTTTTTATCTTTTTGCGTTAAGATCAATTTAGAGTTTGGAAATTGTTTCTGTAAAGCCTCACTACTTGCTTTATGCGCATGATCTGAAATGATAACCACTTTTGTCTTCAAACTATCTACTTTCATAAAATCAATCATGGTCTTAGTCAATAACCTCTCTTCTGGTATCGTCTGAAAAACATTATCAAATACCTGCTTCGGTTTATTCATAGCGGCAATAACAGGAATATTATCTGCTTTTAATGTCATTGCTACCCGACTAAAACTATTTTCTTCCATTGGACCGATAACGGCATCATAATCTGAGAAATCATTTTCGGCTAATATTTCTGCTGTTTTTGAAACATGGTAACCAGTATCAAAAACTTTTAAATCTGTTGAAATCCCCAATTGTTTTGCAGAGTCTAAAGCCATCATAACTCCTACATGAAAATCTAATACAACAGATAATCGTTTGTCGTTTTTAATTCGCTCTTTGGTTTCTTCAATAGCATCTACATCGATTCTATCTAATCGATACGGCATCATTAAGGCAATTTTTTTAGTCTTAAAGTTAGACAAACTACTTTTTAAGTTTGTAGTTTCTACGGCATCTAAACGCGTTGTGGTATCAACAACTCCTGTTGGAACTTTTAAAACCATTCCTGCTTTTAAACCTGTTTCTTTTAACTCTGGGTTTAGTGCCTCTAATTGTTCTTGTGTTAAATTAAGTTTGACCTTTAATCTATAAAATCCTTCTTTAGGTAACACTTCATAATAACCAAAAGTCGGCTCAATTTGCTTTTCCTCTGTATCATTTATATTAGGAACATTAAGCACGTCTCCAGGCTGAATAGTTTCATTCATAGATGGATTTAAAGCTTCTAAATCTGCGACAGTAATCCCAAATTTATAGGCAATTCTCCATTTTCCTTCCTTAGGTTGAACGGTGTATTTTTTCACCGTATTCGTCAAAGTTTGTTTAGATGCAACGGTTCTAAATCTTGGGATTCTAATTTTATCACCTTTTTTTAGGTTTTCAGAATACAAAAAACGGTTTGCTTTTTTTATTTCATCTTCAGAAACACTGTATTCTTGCGCTAAGCCATATAAGGTTTCTTTGCGTTTCACTTTATGATTCTTATAACCAATAAGCTCCCTACTATCTTCTACAATAGACGCATTCTTAACTTTAGAATTCGGTATAATTAAGATAGTATTAGGTTGAAACTTACGTTTAGCATCAGGATTTAGTGCATAAATGTCAAATGGAGTTACTAAATAGCCTTTAGCTATACTTTCAATTGTTTCACCTGGTTTAACGGTATGCTCAATATAATCTTGGGCACTTAAACCTATTGTAAAAGTAATTAAAAGGATGGTTAAAATATTTCTCATGTATTCTGTTTTACTACAAACTGTACTTTGATTTCGCTCAGCAACTAGTTCGTATTTTTATTCCCACTCAATAGTGGCAGGTGGTTTTGAACTGATATCGTAAACGACTCTATTCACACCTTTCACTTTATTTATAATTTCGTTTGATGTCTTTTGTAAAAACTCATATGGTAAATTTACCCAATCAGCCGTCATTCCGTCGGTACTCTCCACTGCTCTTAAAGCTACACATTTTTCATAAGTACGCTCATCTCCCATCACTCCAACACTATTTACGGGTAACAACATCGCACCTGCTTGCCATACCTTATCATATAGATTCCAAGAACGAAGATTATTTATAAAAATAGCATCGACTTCTTGTAATATACGTACTTTTTCTGCGGTTAGATCTCCGAGAATTCGAATTGCTAAACCTGGACCAGGAAATGGATGACGCCCTAAGAGTTGTTTATCCATATTCATAGAAGCCCCAACACGTCTTACTTCGTCTTTAAATAAAGCCTTTAAAGGCTCCACAACCTTAAGCTTCATATAATCTGGTAAGCCACCAACATTGTGGTGACTTTTTATTGTTGCACTTGGACCACCTGTTGCGGACACACTTTCAATAACATCTGGATAAATAGTGCCTTGTGCCAACCATTTCACATCTTGTATTAAATGTGCTTCATCATCAAAAACTTCAATGAACACCCGCCCAATGGCTTTTCGTTTTAACTCTGGATCACTCAATCCTGCTAAAGCATCCAAAAAGCGTGCCGAAGCATCAACTCCTTTAACATTAAGCCCCATACCTTCGTATTGTTTTAACACATCTACGAATTCATTTTTACGTAACAAACCATTATTTACAAAAATACAATACAGGTTTTCACCAATAGCTTTGTGCAATAACATAGCGGCTACAGACGAATCTACTCCACCTGATAAACCAAGCACCACTTTATCATTACCTAATTGTGCTTTAAGACTATCAACGGTTTCTTCAACAAAAGATTGTGGTGTCCAATCTTGTTCCACTTTAGCAATCTTAATTAAGAAATTGCTTAAAAGCTGATGACCATCTGTAGAGTGATATACTTCAGGATGAAACTGAATAGCATAGGTGTCTTCGCCTTCAATTTTATAAGCCGCATTTTCAACGTCTTTTGTACTTGCTAAAAGCACTCCTCCTGTTGGTAATTTTTTAATCGTATCACTATGGCTCATCCAAACTTGGCTGCCTTCATGTATATTTTCAAAGAAATCTTCGTCTGGCTTTACAAAACTTAAATTTGCTCTTCCATATTCTCTGGTATTTGATTCTGCGACTTCTCCGCCTGAAAAATGCGCCAAATATTGCGCACCATAGCAGACTGCAAGCATCGGTTTTTTTCCTCTGATACTCTCTAAATCAGGATGGAGAACTGCTTCGCCTCGCACGGAATTAGGACTACCAGATAAAATAACAGCTTTAAAGCTATCTGAATCTGAAGGAATTTTGTTGAATGGGTGAATTTCGCAATAGATATTTAATTCTCTAACGCGACGCGCAATAAGCTGTGTGTATTGCGATCCGAAATCTAATATTAGGACTTTGTTGTGTTGCATGCGCAAAAATAGTAAGGTTTTCGGAATTACTATTTATCAATCACCATTTTTTGCATTAACTTTTTAACAAGTGAAATCTATAATTAAACTATTAAAAAAAGTAAAGGGATTATTTTGCTATTAAAATCGTGATGTCACTTAAACCATCGAGTCTAAAATCATCTCAATATCACGCTCTGTTGTATCTGGGTTTATAAAACAAAACCGTGAACACGTTTCATAAGTATCACCATTTTTCCATTTGGTTGGTGTCACTAATGCAAAGCCTTTTTCGTGGTTTTCGTAGGTCCAATGTGTATAATCTTCGGGTTTCCAACCTATTCTTCTGTATAATACACAAGATAAACTTGGTGCTCTCACCAATTCCAAATCTGGATGCGCTTCAATGAGTCGCCCTGCTATTTGTGCCAATTCCAAACCGCGTTCTACAGCTTCTTTATAACGGTCTGTACCATGTGTTGCTAAAGAGAACCATAACGGCAACCCTCTAACACGACGTGTCAGTTGAATTTGGTAATCGGTTGGATTAAACCCATGAGCGCCTTCGTCCTTAAATATTTCGAGATATGAGCCTTGTTGCGAATGGGCATTTTTTGCCAATTCCATATTCTTATAAATCACAGCACCACAATCGTAAGGTGAGAACATCCATTTATGTGGATCAATGGTGATACTATCAGCTTTCTCAATACCCTTAAATAAATGACGTACAGAATCGGCCACTAAAGCCCCTCCTCCATAAGCCGCATCAACATGAAACCATAAATTCTCTTCTTCGCAGACTTTAGCTATGCTATCTAAATCGTCAATGATTCCAGCATTAGTCGTACCTCCTGTTGCAACAACAGCAAACAAACACTTGCGTTGGTGCTCTGTTAATGTAGCAATGGTTTCTCTTAAGGCATTACCTGTTAAGTGCTCTTCAGAATCGACCAAAACGATATCTACATCAGCAACTTTAGCCATGGCTTTTATAGATGAATGTGCACCAATTGAGGTCACAATCAATCCTTTTTCTCGCTTAAACTCTGGATTTTCTCTCCAATGTTCTCTAGCAGTGACAATAGCCGATAAATTAGCGGCTGTACCTCCACTTGTAAAAACCCCAAAAGCACCTTCTGGTAAACCGGTTAAGGACACAATCCATTTCATGGCCTCATTTTCACAAAAAATACCTCCTGCACCTTCCATCCAATACGCGCCATGTATACTTGATGCCGACGTAATTAAGTCGAACATAATGGCCGCTTTCGTTGGTGACGCTGGCACAAAAGCTAAATTCCTTGGGTGATCTACAGGCACATTGGCTTTAGCCAAATGTGCTTTCCAAAGGTTAAAAGCGTATTCTCCACCAACACCTTTTGGTGTTACAGTTTCACCAACTAGTGCTTTTAATTCTTCTGATTTTTTGGGTTTTCCTATTTGATGTTCGGTTGCTGAAACTCTTCCGATGACATATTTCATAACATCCAAAGTCATTTCAATTAACTCAATATCAATATGATGCATTTGCTATTTTAAATTTAGGATTAAAAATTCACCTTTTAGAGGTTCTAAGGCTTTTAATAATTCTGGTATTAATTGATTACCATACTCTAAATACAACTCCGAAAAATTAGTATTTCGTTCTTGTAAACTTTGACCAGGAAACAATTGCTCTTGTAGTTCTGTACAACGTTCAATTTGATCTGCTAATTTCCGTTTTTGGGCTGTTAACAATCGTTTTTCAAGATGTTTTAAACCTTTTAATTGTTTGACTTCTTGTGCTTTTACAGCACCAACAAAGGATTTATCCGTTTGTTCTGCTAAATCATAAAGCCCTTTAAATTGGGTTTCTAAATGTTGAATTTGTTCAGAAAAGTCAATATCTATATTCGATATTTTTCTAACCTTTTTATTAATAAACGAATGTCTATCTAAGAATAAATCGTTATCCGAAATATGCAATTTTTCAAGCTTCTCTGCTTGCTTTGTCGTTTTAACTAAGGCTGAATTTCTTAATAATAACATTGGAAACGTTACCTTTTGCGCTTCAAAATTAGATTTTAATTGTAACCAATAAATCATTTCTCCACCTCCTCCAATGTAACAAAGGTTAGGTAAAATCACTTCTTGATATAAAGGACGCATAATCACGTTTGGCGAAAATCGCTCCGGAAATTCATCAAGATGCTCTAGTAGCTCACTCTTGCTCCAAGAAATATCAGTATCTAGTACCGAATATACTCCTTCATTTTCTACAATACGCTCGCGTAAACCATCTTTAATATAAAAGAGGTTAATTTCTCTCGGATTGACTTGAATCTTTAATTCTAAATCTTCTAATTTCTTATTGGTTTCAGAAACAGTTTTAAATGCTGTTTGTTCTAGCATTTCTTGTTTCATCTGCGGAATAAACAAACGTTTCAGTGCTCTATCATCGGCATCTATAATCACTAAACCATGTTCTCCAAATAATTCGTTAGCCAAATAACGTGTAGCATCTGCTAAATTATGATGTTTAAGATACCCTTCCTTAAACCATCTTTTTAATTGTTCTGCATTTTTTCCACCGCCAAATTCTAAAGCTATCACTTCAAACACGTCATCTAAACCTTCGGTATTAAAATGACCAACAGCTCCTGTTTGCTGAGAATTCCACTGAATCTTTTTGCCTTTAAAATTAAAGTAATTGATTTCTTCAAAATCGTGATCCTCAGAAGCCATCCAATATATAGGGACAAAATTGTAATCTGGATATTCAGCCTTTAATTGCTTCGTTAGATTGATGGTTGAAATAATTTTGTACAGAAAATAAAGTGGTCCTGTAAATAGATTTAATTGATGCCCGGTGGTAATGGTGAAGGTAGTGTCGTGCTTTAGGCTTTCAATATGTTCAATAGTTAATTCTGAAGTGTCAAGGTTTTTATATTGATGCTTTAAGCTTTCAACTAAAACCGTTCTCGACTGCGCACCAACAGACTTTTGCTTTTCTTTTATCTGTGCTTCAAAGTTTTTCAACTTAGGGAAACGATGGTAAAAATCCTTTAGTTCATCTTTTTCAGCGAGATAATCGCATATAAAATCTGAGAAATAATTGGTGTCCTTAAACGGAATATAATTGGTTGGCATTATCAAACTTATTTATGGCATAAATATAAGGCTCTTCAATTTTTTATCTGCTAATTTTTAGTTAATTCAGTTGCACTAACTATCTTTACTAGCTTACAACCTTAATTTTAAATTAAATGCAAAAATTTATCTTAGCGCTTTTGGTCGTTTTCGGTAGTCTAACCTTAACATCAGCACAAACCATTCCATCTCCAACGGACTTTTTAGGTTATGACATTGGCACACAATTTAGTAGAAACCATCAAGTTGTTGATTATTTTAAAGCGGTAGAAAAAGCAAGCCCTCATCAAGTAAAATTAGAAAACTACGGAAAAACCAACGAGCGTAGAGATTTGTATTTGGCTTTTGTAACGAGTGAAGCTAATATGAAGCAACTCGAAACTATTAGAGAAAACAATTTAAAAAACGCAGGTTTATTAGAAGGCGAACCTACAGCAACAGATATTGCCATTGTTTGGTTAAGTTATAATGTACATGGTAATGAAGCATCGAGTTCTGAAGCGTCTATGCTTACCTTATACAAATTATTAACTGAGCAACAAGAGTTACTTAAAAACACGGTTGTAATTATTGACCCAAGCGTCAATCCTGATGGTCGCGATCGTTATATCAATTGGTATAATGAAACAGCGAGCCAGCCATACGATATAGACCGACAAGCCAGTGAGCACCACGAACCATGGCCAGGAGGACGACCAAATCATTACCTCTTTGATTTAAATAGAGACTGGGTTTGGGCTTCGCAAGTAGAAACGCAACAACGTATTGCTGTTTATAACAAATGGATGCCACATGTGCATGTCGATTTTCATGAACAAGGCATCAATGAACCGTATTATTTTGCTCCTGCAGCAGAACCGTTTCATGAAATTATTACCGATTGGCAACGCGATTTTCAAACACAAATAGGACAAAATCACGCTAAATATTTTGACAAAGAAGGTTGGCTGTTTTTTACAAGAGAACGTTTTGATTTGTTTTATCCTAGCTATGGAGACACCTACCCAACATTTATGGGAGCCATGGGCATGACATATGAGCAAGGTGGTCACGGTATGGCAGGATTAGGCATCTTTAATGATGAAGGCCATGTATTAACCTTAGTTGAGCGATTAACTCACCATACAACCACAGGACTTTCAACAGTTGAAATGGCATCAAAAAATGCAAAACAATTAAATACTGAGTTTGGTAAATTTTTTAATAATACCAACTTAAAATACAAAAGTTATGTCTTAAAAGGTAATCCAGATAAATTAAATCGTTTAAAAACCCTTTTAAACAAACACCAAATTACATTTGAAAACCCAACAACCTCTAAAGTATCTGGTATTAACTATGCTACTGGAAAACAAGGAACTTTAAACGTCGATGCTAGTGCATTAGTGGTACACACTAACCAACCCAAAGGTAAAATGGTAAAAGCATTGTTTGAACCTAATGCTAAACTTTCAGATTCCTTAACTTACGATATAACAGCTTGGTCCTTACCATATGCTTATGGCTTAGAAACAATTGCCAGCACGTCTAAAATTCCGAGTTCACAACTATCAAGTCGTGCAGAAGTTCAAACCTTGAAGGAGGCCTATGGCTATGTAAGCAAATGGGATGCCATGGATGATGCCCAATTTTTAGCCGAATTACTAAAACAAAATTTCAAAGTAAGATTTACCGAAAAACCATTTGCTTCAAATAATAAAAAGTTTGAACGCGGCTCTTTAATTATTACGCAAGGAGACAATAAACATATCGATGATTTCTTAGACAAGTTGAATGCGATTGCGCAAGACCAAGCACAACCACTTACAGCCATTAATTCTGGGTTTTCACAAAGCACTCCAGATATTGGTTCTCCTGATATTAAATTAGTGAACAAGCAAAAGGTTGCTGTCCTTTCTGGTGAAGGCACCTCGTCTTTGAGTTATGGTGAAATTTGGCATTTCTTTGAGCAGCAATTGCATTATCCTTTAACCTCGATTAACACAGATAATTTAGGCAATACTGATTTAGACAAATACAATGTATTAATTCTTCCGAATGGTAATTACAGAAAAGTCCTTAATGAAAGTAACATGACTAAACTTAAAGACTGGGTACGTTCTGGTGGTAAAGTGATTGCTATTGATGGTGCGCTACGCAGCTTTGCGGGTAAAGATGGTTTTAGTTTAACTTATAAAGAAACAGATCAGGAAGCAAAAAGACAACCTTACAGCTTATGCCGATCGCGAACGTGAATACAGTAATAACCTGATTACTGGTGCTATTTTTAAGACTAAAGTCGATAATACCCATCCAATGGCTTTTGGATATAGCGATACTTATTTCACTTTAAAATTAGGCAGTTCAGCGTATAGTCTATTAGACAATGGCTATAACGTAGCTTACTTAAAGGACACTAAAGTGTATTCTGGTTTTGCAGGACAAAATGCAAAAAAAGCACTAGACCAAACTTTAGTTTTTGGTGAAGAACTTATGGGAAGTGGTAGTTTTATTTATATGGTAGACAACACCCTTTTTAGAAGCTTTTGGGAAAATGGTAAACTCTTTTTTGTCAATGCTGTTTTTCTTGTGAATAACAATACTTATGAATTGTAGTTTAAAATAGAAAATGAAAACTTTAAAAGAACAAACTGACGCTAAGATTGCTGCTGGAAGAAAAGCAAAACCTGACTTTATGAAAGGTGTTGATGAAGCCATTGATAAAGCAAAAGCTTTTGAAGAAGGAAAGGATGCTTTAAAAATTGGGGACAAAGCTTTAGATTTTGAATTACCAAATCCACAAGGACAACTAATTTCATTGTCTGGTTTATTAGAAAAAGGACCTGTTGTAGTTACATTTTATCGCGGTAGTTGGTGTCCTTATTGCAATTTGCAACTAAGAGCACTACAAGCTAAACTAATTGAAATCCATGCCTTAGGTGCAACATTAGTTGCTATTAGTCCTGAAGTACCAGATGATTCCTTAACGGAAAACGAAATCAACAACATGGATTTTACGGTATTGTCTGATCAAGATGCAAAAGTGGCTTCACAATATGGTGTGGCTTGGGAAGTTCCTGAATTTTTATTAGATCATATGCGTGTAGATAGACAACTCGACCTTAAAAAAATCAATAATGGCAATGCTAGCGTTTTACCAATTCCTGCGACCTTTATTTTAGACACCGATGGCATAGTTAAATGGA
This sequence comes from Winogradskyella sp. PC D3.3, assembly GCF_054366245.1. Classification (NCBI taxonomy): domain Bacteria; kingdom Pseudomonadati; phylum Bacteroidota; class Flavobacteriia; order Flavobacteriales; family Flavobacteriaceae; genus Winogradskyella; species Winogradskyella sp. PC D3.3. The sequence goes on from NZ_CM135962.1 coordinate 3,822,596, forward strand.
GCTATGTCAATGTGGATTACAGAACACGCTCTGAACCAGATGAAATTGTTGAAGTGCTTAAAAGTTTAAATTAGTTCTAGTTGAAAAACCAATCGAAAGCATTAGTTTTATTTATTAAGTAAACAACACCCTTTTTAGACGCTTTTGGGAAAATGGTAAACTCTTTTTAGTCAACGCTGTTGTTCTTGTGAATAACAATACTTATGAGCTATAACCAAATCGTTGAATAGGTTCTTGCTTTAGATAAATCTAAGGGAGCAATCCCGTGTAGAAAATACTCCAAGGTGATTGAGAGCTTTTCATTGTTTTAAATTACAACTCAAATGAAAACATATATAATTATTGGAGTTTTACTCTGTATTAGCTGTTATAATAGTGTTAAGGCTCAAACTGAAATCGATTCACGAAATAGAGATTTAGATTTCAAATCCATTTCTGAAACGGATTACACATCTTATTTATTAAAAGAAACAGAACGACTAACAAATGCTAAAGAAAGTGATTCTACATTCTTTAAAAAAAGGGGGGTAACTCTAAAAAGTTATTGCGACCAAATTTGTGAGACTTATTTAACAGATGATATTACAGGAGAAAAATTTTGGTTACCTGCAAGTTTTGACCAAGGAATTTTAGGTACGGCCTTTTCGCCAAACCACAATTACTTTATGGTTTTTGGCTCTTACGATGGCCCTGATTATAACCATTATTACGATTATCGTGCCGATATTCATATTTTTAAAATCACCAAAAACAAAGGTTTAAACCTTTTGGAATTTTATTTTAGTTTTTACACCAAAGAGTGGTCTATTGAAGATATCGTATGGATTGATAATGCAACAATAGCTTTAAAAATTTATGAAGATGGTAGATTTGGAGATGGCGAACATTTGAAATTCAAATACATAAAGACCAGCATCAAATAAAACGTACAACCTTTAAATCTAATTAATTAACCATATTATGAAACTAGGAGCCTTTTCAACAAGCCTTAACGTTAAAGACCTCAAAGCTTCAAAAGCATTTTACGAAACTTTAGGATTTACCGTTTTTGGAGGTGATATTAAACAAAACTATCTCATCATGAAAAATGAATCAACACTTATTGGTTTATTTCAAGGGATGTTTAAAAACAATATTTTGACTTTTAATCCTGGTTGGGATCAAGATGCGAATACACTTAAAAACTTTGATGACGTGCGTACCATTCAAAAGCATTTAAAAAGCCATAATATAACATTAGAACATGAAGCCGATGAAACCACTTCGGGGCCAGCAAGTTTTGTTGTGTTAGATCCTGATGGTAATGCAATATTAATAGATCAGCATATTTAAATTGAAATAAAACCTAGCAAATTATCATAGGCCTAAAAAGGGTTTTTAAAAGCCTTTACTGCTAAATCATTCTCTAAAATAAAACTTTGTAAACAAAATAACTACAAATCAAATAGAGCGTTAATAATAAAATTCGCATTTGATTTCGTTTTACTGGATTCATGACTAAAAGGGATTTACTCATAAGACACTGAATAAGATCATAAGTCACAAAAAAGTTTAGCGTACTACAACTTCACCATACAAATCAAAATCTTCTGCTTCAGTAACTTTAATGGTTGCAAATTCTCCGGTTTTCAAATAAGTCTTTGTAGCATCAATTAGGACTTCGTTATCAACATCTGGTGAATCAAACTCTGTTCTACCCACAAAATAGTTACCTTCTTTACGATCAATAACCACTTTAAACTCTTGTCCTATTTTAGCTTGATTCAATTCCCAAGAAATTTGAGACTGAATTTCCATAATCTCATTGGCACGCTGAATTTTTACATCCTCAGGCACATCATCTTCTAAATTATAGGCATGTGTGTTTTCTTCATGAGAATACGTAAAACACCCTAAACGCTCAAAACGCATTTCAGAAACCCATTGTTTAAGCTCTTCAAAATGTGCTTCTGTTTCTCCTGGATAACCAACAATCAGCGTTGTTCTAATAGTCATTTCAGGAACAATAGCTCTAAATTCATGAATCAATTTTGTGGTCTTTTCTTTTGTAGTACCACGACGCATCGATTTTAATAAATCATCAGAAATATGCTGTAACGGAATATCTAAATAGTTACAAATTTTAGGTTCACGCTTCATGATATCTAAAACATCCATAGGAAAACCTGTTGGAAAAGCATAATGCAAACGAATCCATTCAATACCTTCAACCTTAACTAAGTGTTCTAATAACTCTGCTAGGTTTCGTTTTTTATAAATATCTAAACCGTAATAGGTTAAATCTTGTGCGATAAGAATCAATTCCTTAACACCATTAGCTGCTAATTTTTCAGCTTCGGTGACTAAGTTTTCAATTGGAGTACTTTTATGTTTGCCTCGCATAATTGGAATCGCACAAAAACTACAAGGTCGGTCACAACCTTCTGCAATCTTTAAATAAGCGTAATTTTTCGGAGTTGTTGTTAAACGCTCTCCGATTAATTCATGCTTATAATCGGCACCTAATGCTTTTAATAAACTTGGCAATTCTGTAGTTCCGAAATACTGATCTACATTCGGAATTTCTTTTTCTAAGTCCGGCTTGTAGCGCTCACTTAAGCAACCGGTAACAAACACTTTATCAACGTCTCCATCTTCCTTTTTCTGCATGTACTCCAAAATGGTGTTCACACTTTCCTCCTTAGCATTATTAATAAAACCACAAGTATTTATAACCACAACATTACCTTCTTGCTCATGCACCACGTCCTTTCCACTGGCTTTTAGTTGCCCCATTAACACTTCGCTATCGTAAACATTCTTACTACAGCCTAATGTAATAACATTAATTCTATTCTTTTTTATGGTCTTAGTTCTCATGCTTTTTTTGTAAATCAGTTTGCAAAGATACGGAATGATTTACGATAATTGATTGCTGCTTAGCGCGATTAAACGTTTTCTTATTTTTAAAGTCTTATTTTTAAACAAAATCATGAAAACAACACCTATAGTTATTTTAATTTTATGTTTAGCCTTTAATTTTTCCTGTTCTAATAATGATGATAATACTCTTGAAGAACTAGAAACTGAGGCCATTTACTTTCCTCCAATAAATTCCGATACGTGGGAAACTAAATCAATTTCAGAATTAAATTGGAATGAAGATCAGCTTCAACCATTATTAGACTTCCTAGAGGAAAAAAACTCTAAAAGTTTTATGATTCTTCATAACGGCAAAATAGTTGAAGAACATTATTTTAATAACCATACCAGTTCAACACCATGGTATTGGGCAAGTGCAGGAAAGACATTGACTACTGCAGTTACTGGAATTGCTCAAGATGAAGGGTTATTAGATATCAATAATAAAGTTTCAGATTATCTTGGTACTGGATGGACAAGCGCTCCATTAGAAAAAGAAAACCTAATTACTTGTAAAAATTTATTATCCATGACCTCTGGTTTAGACGATACTTTAGGTGATGATGTTTCCCCAAGTAATTTACAATATGTGGCAGATGCTGGTACGCGTTGGGCTTACCATAATGTGTATGTAAAATTACAAGATGTTGTAGCTGAGTCTAGCAATACAACTTGGGACAATTACTTTAATACACATCTTAGAGACAAAATAGGAATGACTGGAAATTGGATAGACTTAAGTGGCTTAAGTGTTTACCTAAGCGATACCAGAAGCATGGCTAGATTTGGCTTATTAACTTATGCCAATGGCAAATGGGAAGATGAACAAATTGTAAACGACAATTATTTATCTACTGCCACCAACACTTCTCAGGAGGTTAATTTGGCTTATGGTTATTTATGGTGGCTTAATGGCAAAACGTCATATCATTTACCCCAAAGTCAAATTGAGTTCTCTGGCGAACTCATACCAGATGCACCGAGTGATATGTATGCCGCTCTTGGTAAAAATGATCAAAAAATATATATCGTTCCAAGCAAAAAGCTTGTCATCGTAAGAATGGGACAATCTGCAGAAGATACAAATTTTGCACTTTCAAATTTTGATAATGAGCTTTGGGTAAAAATTAATGCTTTAATTAATTAGCCATAAGGATTAAAACGCATAATTCATTGATAAATAGGCCACTGAAAAACACAAAACAAAAACACAACTCCAAATAAGGCATAAACACGTTTAACATTTATACTGTTTAGTTTATAAACTTCGCATATTAAAGAAACTTAGGACACCAAAAAATGCGACTATAAAATACAACGGAAAGGCCGCATAAGCATTTAACTACTTTGGAAGTAAAGGGCGTTGTGGTGTTGTACAGCCCCATGTTAGCGACACCGCATATTAAAAAGCATAAAAGCCAAATACAATACTTGCAGTATTGTATTTGGCTTTAAAATCTTTTAAGTGTGGTTTACGGCATTATGACACGCTCAATGGTGCTATACCGAACTTAGAAAATGCTATTTAAAGAATGAATCTACAAACTCATATTTATTAAAGACTTGTAAATCTTCAATACCTTCACCTACACCAATATATTTTACAGGAATTTGAAACTGATCACTAATTCCTATAACCACTCCTCCTTTGGCAGTTCCGTCTAACTTAGTTACGGCTAAAGAAGTAACTTCGGTTGCTGCTGTAAATTGTTTTGCTTGTTCAAAAGCATTTTGACCTGTTGAGCCATCTAAAACTAATAAAACGTCGTGCGGTGCATCACCAACAACTTTTTGCATCACACGTTTTACTTTGGTGAGCTCATTCATTAGGTTAATTTTATTATGTAAACGCCCGGCAGTATCAATAATAATCACATCTGCATTTTGAGTCACACCTGACTGTAAGGCATCAAAAGCAACAGATGCCGGATCAGATCCCATTTCTTGTCTAATCATAGGCACATCTACACGGTCTGCCCATACTTGTAATTGATCTATAGCTGCTGCTCTAAAAGTATCTGCAGCACCAAGTACAACTTTTAAACCTTTCTTTTTAAACTGATAAGCTAACTTTCCAATAGTTGTCGTCTTACCAACACCATTAACACCTACAACCATAAGGACATAAGGTGTTTTAGAACCATTAGCTTGTTTTGGCAAATCAGGAATAGTGTATTCCGTTTCTTCTCCAGATTTGGTTTCAGACAATAAGCCTGCTATTTCCTCTCTTAAAATTTTATTTAATTCTGAAGTGCCTAAATATTTATCTTTAGCGACCCGTTCTTCAATACGAGTGATGACTTTTAATGTCGTGTTAACGCCAACATCGCTAGAGACTAGAATTTCCTCTAGATTATCTAAAACGTCATCATCGACTTTAGATTTTCCTGCAACGGCTTTATTTAATTTGCTAAAAAAAGAGGTCTTAGATTTCTCCAAGCCTTTGTCTAAGGTTTCTTTCTTTTCGGAAGAGAATATTTTTTTAAAAAAACTCATTTTATTGTTTCGTTGGTTTCTGTTAAGTTGTGACATCTCATCCCTTTAACTTTAGATATATTAAATCTAATAGTCCTAAAAGACAGATGAACTAACCCAATACAACAACCTTGCCTTTAATGAGTTACTGCTAAGTTGTCATACACACTCAAATATAACCATAAAAAAACTGCTTTCATACGAAAGCAGTTTAGTTAATCTATATTAAAATAAAGATTATTTTTTATTAAAAAAGTCATTGACAAATTCTGGTGCCATTACTGATTCTACGAACATGTATGCTCCAGTTTTTGGTGATTTCACCATTTTTATAGCTTTTGTCAAACGTTTTGATCCTGTCTGTAAAGACGCTACTGATTTCTTTGCCATGGTTTCTTATTTTATCTCTTTATGAACAGTCATACGCTTAAGGATAGGATTAAATTTCTTAATCTCCATACGATCTGGCGTGTTCTTCTTATTTTTTGTTGTAATATATCTTGATGTTCCTGGTTGTCCAGAAGTTTTGTGCTCTGTGCACTCTAAGATAACTTGTATTCTATTTCCTCTTTTTGCCATAGTAAATTGACTTAAGCGCTAACGCTATTATTTGTAAAATCCTTTTGCTTTAGCTTCTTTTAACATTGCAGCGATACCAATTTTATTGATAGTCTTTAATGCAGATGTAGAAACTTTTAATGTTACCCACTTATCTTCTTCAGGAATGTAAAAACGTTTTTTGATCAAGTTTGCATCAAACTTGCGTTTCGTTTTATTCATAGCGTGAGAAACATTATTTCCAACCATCGCTTTCTTCCCAGTAAGTTCACAAACTCTTGACATTGTTTTCTTTCTTTAGGTCTATAATTATTATTCTGTTAATTCGTATTGCTTTTAAAGGACATCCTTCAAATTAAGTTCAATAAGAATCTAAAATCCGAACATGGATATTTTAAACAGGGTGCAAATTTAATAAAACTTTACGTTTCAACAAACATAAAACTCTACTTTTTCAAAAAATATTTTTGAAGCATTTCAAAAGCCTTATTTGTAGCTCTTATAATGACTTTCTCTCGATGGTTTCCAAAGTCAAAAACTTCTGAATAAATCTTATCTTTTGAAGCAATTGCAATCCATACGGTTCCAACCTCTGCATCCGAATCTCCTTTTGTTGGGCCTGCATTTCCCGTAGTACTTATAGCATAATCACTATGATACAACGTTCTCACTTTTTGTGCCATGGCTTCTGCCACTTCCTTACTAACAACAGAATACTTCCTAATAACAGCTTCAGAAACCCCTAAAACCTTTACTTTATATTCTGTTGCATAAGACACAACACTGCCTTTAAAATAGGCTGACGCTCCTGCATTTATGGTTAATGCTTGTGAAATACGACCACCTGTACAACTTTCTGCTACCGCTAGTGTTTTATGTGTTTCTGTTAATCGTTTCCCTATTATGGCTTCTATAGAGCCATCTTCTTCATAGCCAACAAAAATATCCGCTATTTGTGGTAAAAGCAAATTAACTTGCTTTTCCATTTCGTTCTCAACAGTAGATCGATCTGCAGCCTTGCCCGATAAACGCAAACGCACACGTCCCAAACTTGGTAAGTAGGCCAGTTTTATAAAACTAGGTAAATTATCTTCCCATTTTTCAATCCGCTCGGCTAATGCACTCTCACCTAAACCATAGGTTAAAATTGTTTTGTGCATTATATAAGGAAACTTAAATAAGGTTCTTAAGTTCGGAATAACCTGCTCGGTTATTAAAGCCTTCATTTCATAGGGCACTCCCGGAAGCGACACAAACACTTTTCCGTTTTTCTCTAACCACATACCTGGCGCTGTACCATTATGATTCATAAGTACCTTAGCCTTAGTAGGGACTAAAGCTTGCTGCTTATTAACCTCTAAAAGTGGAGCCGCACTATATTTAGCAAAAATCTGCTCTACATTAGCTAGCACCGCTTTATCTTCTACTAAAGTGTCATTAAAGTATTCGCAAATTGTATGTTTGGTAATGTCATCTTTAGTTGGTCCTAATCCACCTGTAATAATGATGATATCCGCATTTTCTTCAGCCTCTTTTAAAGCCTTAAGAATATGTGATTTCTCATCTTGAACAGATGTGATTTGATAAATTGAAATCCCAAATTTATTGAATTCTTTTCCTAAGAATGCGGAATTTGTATCTACTATCTGACCAATAAGGATCTCATCTCCTATGGTAATAATTTCGGCTTGCATTACAGATTGAAATCAGCTTTTATTTCATTGGTAGCGTTTTCTACAGCGGTTAAAACAATTTGAAGTTGTTCATCGACATTCATATCCGATTTCTCAAACTTCCCCCAATCTTGTACTTCAATTAAGGTGTCTAACACGCCTAATTCAAATAAATCAATTGTAGGTTTCATTTTATGTGCTGCTTGGTACACTTCTTTATAATCTTTTGCAGGGACTGCTGTTCTTAAACGTTCAGCATCTTCTGGTACTTCTTCTATAAAAGCGGCCGCTATAGCTAAGACAAAATCTTCATCGTTATCAGCCATTTCTCGTACCCGGTGTAATTGATAATATTTTGACATTTATTTTATTTTTATTGAAAACATTTCCTCGTCTTCAAGATATCCTTTTAACTGATCGTTTGCACAAACTTTGCCAACTCCTGCTGGTGTGCCCGTAAATATAATGTCTCCAATTTTTAAAGTGAAATATTTTGACACATATTCTATGAGTTCATCAATTTTCCATAACATTAATTCTGTATTTCCGTTTTGAACGCACGCCTCATTCTTCTTTAAACTAAAGTTGATATTATTAATATCTTGAAACTTTGTTTTAGGTAACCATTTCCCAATAACCGCAGCACCATCAAAGGCTTTGGCTTTTTCCCATGGTAAGCCTTTGCCTTTTAATTGCGCTTGGAGATCACGCGCTGTAAAGTCAATTCCGAGTCCAATTTCATCATAATACTTATGTGCAAATTTCTTATCGATATACTTCCCTACTTTATTGATTTTCACCAAAACCTCAACTTCATAATGCACATCATCCGAAAAATCAGGAATAAAAAACGGCTGCTTCTTTAATAGAATGGCCGTGTCTGGTTTTAAAAACACCACAGGATCTGTAGGTTTTTCATTTTCTAGTTCTTTAATGTGGTCGGTGTAATTGCGACCTATACAGATTAGTTTCATTTGTTAGCTGTTGGGTATTAGCTTTTGATTCTTGGTTCTTGATTTTTGATTCTTGGTGCTTTGCTCTGTTTTATCTAAAAAAATTAAAGACACTTAATAAATATAGCTCTTATTTTTCTTATGAAAGCCCAAAAATGTAAAATTTATTCAAGCGAAAAAACTTACGAAAAACAACTTTTTACGCTTAACTTTTCACTTTTCACTAACTCAACTTATTATTAAATTGACGTAACTTTATTGCTGTTAAAACTTTTTTAGTATAGAGTGGAAAATCGGCATTTAACAACCAACCAAAATAACCAGGCTCTTGCTCTAAAACATCTATAACGCGTTTTCCTTTATGCTTTCCAAATGAAAAACATTCTTCTCCGTCTTTATTAAAGATTAAAAAACCAGCAAAGTCAGCAAACTTTTTACGCGAACTAAATTCTGCTAAAAACTTAGTGTCATTTTCTAAATCTTGGTAGCGGTCTAATTGCGCCTTTAAAACTTCGTAAGTTGCTTTTGTATCTGCTTCCGCACTGTGAGCATCACTTAAATCCTTATCACAGTAAAACTTATAAGCAGCCACTAAAGTACGCTGTTCCATTTTATGAAATATGGTTTGCACATCTACAGATTGTGTATTTTTCATATCAAAATCTATTTCGGCTCGCAACATCTCTTCGGCTAAAAGCGGAATATCAAAGCGGTTAGAATTAAAGCCCCCTAAATCCGAATCCTTAATCATGTTATAAATCTCTTTAGACAAAGCCTTAAAGGTAGGCTTATCTGCAACATCTGCATCTGAAATACCATGAATTGCTGTAACCTCTGCAGGAATTGGCATCTCCGGATTCACAAGCCATGTTTTAGCTTCTTCTTTTCCGTTAGGATGTACTTTTAAGATTGAAATTTCTACAATTCTATCTTTTGAGATATTGATTCCTGTAGTTTCTAAATCGAAAAAACAGATAGGCTTTATTAGGTTGAGTTGCATGACGTATTTATTTTTTACAAAGGTAATTAGATTCTTTTATAAAGACCGATTTGCTTAAAAAAACCTATAACATATAGAACCATACTTTAGTAATTTACTTTTCTTTTTTATCAAAAAAAACTAAACGCTACCCCCAAAGCATTCCGCTATTAATATTATAAAATACCCACAGTTAGAACAATAAATTTCAGTATTATTGTAGGACAATAAAACATTTTGTCGACCAACAATGCGATTTTTACTTTCCTCCATGCTATTACTTTTACTCGTTTGGAGAGGGCATGCCCAACAGACAAATGACACCAATGCTAGTACCCTAGACGCTTCCGAATCTGAAATCACAAGTCATATTGATTCCATAAAAAACGTAATGATAGCTGATTATTATGAAGAAAACTACAGCTCTGTAATTCTTAATGCCAGCCAAATTTTAAAAATTGTTGACCAAAATGAGCTTCCTCTCGAAGTTTTTAATATCCAGAGTTACTTAGCCAATTCTTACCTTCATTTAAATGATTCAATAAAAGCTATTACATACGCTCAAAAAAATAATAAATTATCAGAACAACTAAAAGACACTACAGCCATTGTAGGGGCAAAAATAGACCTAGGTAATATCTATTTAGCGTTTGGCTCCGCTATGGAATCTATACATTCTTTTGAACAAGCCTTACCCCTAGCTGAAAAGCAAAATAATAAAATGGCGCTTTTTATACTCAACTATAATATTGCTGATATCCATTTTAACCAACTTAACGATCCTATTGGAGCTAAGCCTTATATAGATGCTGCTGAAGAAAATGTGGCCAAAGATTTTAAATTAGGGCAAACAGGTATTAGTTTACTTAAGTCGCATTATGCGTTTTACAATAAAGATTACGATGTAGCCGCAGGTTTATACCAACAAACCATACGCATGGCTAAAGAAACAAACTATATCGATGTCTTAAAACAAAGCTATGAAGGCTATATTAATTGCCTTGTAAAAAAAGAAGATTATAAAAAAGCTTACGAGATTGGTAAAATACAAGACAGTCTTTCGCTTGCTAGACGTGAAGAAGAAATTGAGAAATCGGCAAAAATTTTAACAGCGGGTTTAAAAAGTGCGCAAATTCAAGAAGAACTTGAAAATGAAGAATTGAGAAGCAAATTAGTGATTGAGAAATCCGAAGCTCAAAAAGATCTATTAATCGGCAGTATCTTAGTTTCATTACTCCTTTTAGGCCTTTTAATCTACCTTCTAAAAGTGACAAAAAACAGAAGAAAACTTAACAATGAACTCAAGATTAAGAATCAAGAATACTTAGAAGCGAAACTAGAATCTGAAAAATTAGCAGAAGTAAAATCGCGTTTCTTATCTACAATGAGCCACGAGTTACGCACACCCTTATATGGAATTATTGGATTAAGCACTGTACTTAACAACGATAAAAATTTAAAATCTCATAAAACAGAATTACAATCCTTAAAATTTTCTGCAGACTACTTACTCAATTTAGTAAATGACGTATTGACTTTAAATAAAATGGATTCTAATGAAAAAAATGAATTAGAAACTAAGGCCTTTCACCTTAAAGATTTATTAAATAATATAAAAGAGTCTCTAGAATACATCACAGGCCAAACCAACAATAACCTTACAATAGCTTTAGACAACAAAATCCCTAATTGGATAAAAGGCGATCAGACAAAAATGTCGCAGATCTTAATTAATTTGCTTGGTAATGCTTTAAAATTTACCAATAAAGGCGAAGTACAACTGGTTGTTACTCTAATAGAAAAGACAAAAAACAATTTAAAGCTAAAATTTGAAGTCATAGATAACGGCCAAGGCATCTCTAAGACTGACCAGAAAAAAATCTTTGAAGAATTCGGGCAACTAAAACATCAAGGTCATTTTCAAGGCTCAGGACTAGGACTCACCATTGTACGTAAATTACTTTTTGACATGGGGTCTAAAATAGAACTCAAAAGTGCTGTTGGTGAAGGTTCTAATTTCTATTTCGAAATCAAAGTTGGCCTAGCAAAAAAAGAACACTCCAATAAAAATATCGAAGACAAGACATCGATAGACATGCTTCAAAACAAAAGAGTTTTAGTTGTAGATGACAATACAATCAACCTCTTAGTTACCAAAAAAACGCTAGAGAGTCACAATATTTTAGTAGATGTTGCCAATAACGGACAAGAAGGTATCGATAAAATAATGCAAACCCAATACGACATAGTTCTTATGGATGTTCACATGCCGGTGATGGATGGCATTGAAGCGACAAAAAGAATCCGAGAACTTCAATTACCAATAACCATTATTGCCTTAACGGCCGTAACACAAAACGAACAAGATAATCGTTTTAAAGAAGCGCAGTTTGATGACGCTATTGTAAAACCTTATAAAATTAACGAATTCCTAAAAACACTCGCCTACAATCTCAATAAAAGAGCCCAAGGATAGAGCCTACCTAAATTGTTCTATGATTCAACTTGAAATCTCAAAGCACAATAACACATAACTTAAGCGGTATAAAATAGCTTATACTATTTTTTAAAGCAATTCGGTTGTTACAGAAATCACTCCATCCGTGAATAAAAAAAGCACAGTTCTAAAACTGTGCTTTTTTTTAATTCAATAGTTTACATCCTATAGGTTTACGTTACAAAAATCAAAACAAGTAAGACTAAGTAATATAAAATCATAGAACAAACTGATATAAGAATAATTCCACCTAACCAATACAAAATAACCTGACCTACTTCAATAAGTTTAGACCTCGTTTTGTTGGTAATTGTTTTTTTAGACGGCATTATATCTCTCTATCTTTATCCCAACCTTCTAAGTAATCCTTAACAGCTTTAACAAACTGTCCACCTAATGCTCCGTTAACAACCCTGTGATCGTAAGAATGTGATAAATACATTTTATAACGAATACCAACATAATCTCCTTCTGGTCCTTCTATAACAGCAGGTGTTTTTCTAATAGCTCCTAAAGCTAAGATACCTACTTGTGGCTGATTGATAATAGGGGTTCCCATGATGCTACCAAAAGTACCAACATTAGTTACAGTATATGTACCTCCCTGGATATCATCCGGATCTAATTTCCCTAAACGCGCTCTATTAGCCAAATCGTTAACACGTTTTACCATGCCAAATAAATTTAACTGATCGGCATTTTTAATAACAGGAACAATTAAATTTCCATCTGGTAAGGCTGCTGCCATACCAAGATTAATCGCTTTCTTTTTAATGATTTTATCTCCTTGTACGGAAATATTCATCATTGGAAAATCCTTTAAAGCTTTCGTAATAGCTTCCATAAAAATTGGAGTAAAGGTTAAATTTTCACCCTCACGTTTCATAAAGTCATCTTTAACTTTCTTTCTCCAATTCCAAATACGAGTCACATCAGCTTCAATAAACGACTGCACATGTGCAGAGGTCTGTACTGAATCTACCATATATTTTGAAATGAGTTTCCCCATTCTAGTCATTTCTATCACCTCATCTCCGCCAGCAGTTATCACTGGTTTTACAACCGACTGTTCTGCTTTTGGCTTTTCTTGAGCTTTAACTGCTGCTACTGGTGTTTCCGCATCTTGCGCAACGGCAGAACTTGGTGCAGAACTACGAGATTCTAAATACGCTTTAATATCGTTTTTAGTCACACGGTTGTCTTTTCCTGTTCCCGGAATTGCATCCAATTCCGCTTGAGAAATACCTTCTTGTTTTGCTATGTTTTTTACTAAAGGAGAATAAAAACGACCTTCAGTAGACACTATTGGTGTCACTGCTGTTTTTGCCGCCACCACGGTTTCTACCACTTCTGCAACTGCTTTTGGAGCTGCGACTTCAACAGCTACAGGTTCTGGTTTTGCTGCTGGTGCTTTCACTTCTACAGTATCACCACCTTCAGTTTCTATTACCGCTATAATTTGTCCAACTTGTACAACATCATCAACGTTAAATAGTTTTTCAACTAAAACGCCATCTACCTCACTTGGAACTTCACTATCGACTTTATCGGTAGCAATCTCCAAAACAGCTTCATCTGCTTCAATAGTATCTCCAACATCTTTAAGCCATGAGGTTATAGTTGCTTCTGCAACACTCTCTCCCATTTTAGGTAACTTAAGTTCAAACTTTGCCATATCTATAATTTGTAGGTCCTTATTTGCTAATCGCGTGCAAAATTACTAAAAAAATACATGTTTTATTGGTTTTTATTCAAGAAATACATTCTAGAAGTGTAGAACCTCGCCTCTATGAATTGCGCTATCACTTCCGATGATAAATTTACTGTTTTTTGGAATAAATCTAAAAACAATATTACCTTGTTTCGATTTTAGTTTCATATCAGCAATTACAACACTCGCAGTCAACATCTTAAAATCATAAACAAGCATACTATTATTTTTAATAGTACGCAGTATTGAGGCTTCAATTTGGGTGGGTTGGGGTAATTGATCTGCGAAAGTTGAATCTATATGTGTTGCATAAATATAAGACTGATTTTGTCTTGCTTTGGTTTCTTCTGGAGACTTTCGCATTAAATAAGCCATTTTAATGCCTAACCAAACCACTGCGTTAAACACCAAATTCTGCTTAAAATGCTTTTTATAAAATATTTGCATGGCACCGTAGAACCGTTTGGCATATTTAGCATCTCTTAATGTACTTTCTCCTTTAAAATGAATTACAGTGGTCTCACCAAAATAAAAATTATCATATCCTGCTTTTTTGATTTTATACGATAAGTCAATGTCTTCACCATACATAAAATAAGCATCGTCAAATCCACCAACAGCTTCATACACCGTTTTCTTAAGCCACATAAAAGCGCCTACTAAAATATCAACAGTTCCTATAGCATCAACGGCAACATCATTCGCATAATAATCGCTAGCATCACCTAAAACTTTCTTTAAAGAAACCTTTGGCGTGGGTACATTACGTTTGCTTTCTGGAAGAAATTTCCCTTTTCCATCTATGAGCTGGCACCCAACAATCCCAAGATTTGTTTTAGTTTCTGCAAAATCTAAAAGTTTAGTAAACGTATCTTCTGCAACTACAGTATCCGGATTTAAAATACAGAGGTAGTCGCCTTTTGCTTGCGCCACTCCAATATTATTTCCTTTTGAAAATCCTAAATTCTCCTTATTCGCTATCAATTTTACAGAAGGAAATTGTTCTTTTACCATAGCACAACTATCATCTGAAGAGTTGTTATCTACGACAATAATTTCGGCATCAATAGTAGCAATTGCAGCCGCTACACTTTTTAGACATAATTCTAAAAAATAGCGTACATTATAATTTAATATGATTACGGATAACTTCAATGGCACTTATGATTTTAAAGAGGCCTCAAAAGGCACACGGTCTATAATACTACGACCTAAAGTAATTTCATCGGTATATTCTAATTCGTTACCTGACGCAACTCCTCTAGCTATGGTAGAGGTAGCAACCTGGTACGCTTGTATTTGTCTAAAAATATAGAAGTTGGTTGTATCACCTTCCATGGTTGGGCTCATAGCAAAAATCAATTCTTTAACTTTTCCTGTTTTTACTTTTTCAACTAAGGTCGAAATGTTTAAATCTTGTGGCCCAATACCGTCCATAGGCGATATTTTCCCACCTAAAACATGGTACAAGCCTTTAAAAGAGCTCGTGTTTTCTACAGCCATAACATCTCTAATATCTTCAACAACACAGATCAATTCGTTATTCCGGTTAGGATTTGAACAAATTTCACAAAGCGATTGGTCACTAATATTATGACACGATTTACAGAAATTAATTTCAGCCCTCACCTTTGTCAGCGCATTTGCTAATTGAAAGGTTTGATGTTCTGGTTGACGCAACATATGTAACACTAAACGCAATGCTGTACGCTTACCAATCCCTGGTAATTGCGACATCTCATTCACTGCATTTTCTAAGAGTTTTGATGAAAATTCCATAAGCGCGAAGGTACTGATTTTTGCACATAAAAAGGTAGTTGTAATAAAAGTCTATTTTAGAGTTAATTAGCAATTGTTCGCTATTTTTTTCATAATTAATTCTAATTTAAGCCCCTCGTTTTTTGCAAATGCACTACTTTCATAAATTATACTAAAATTTAATTCTCATGTCTCCAATAGCAATACTGATATTAATTGTATGTTACTTTGCTTTACTTATTTTAATCTCTTATTTCACTGGAAAAGAAGATTCTAACGCCGCTTTTTTAAGGCAAACAAATCAGCGCCATGGTATTTAGTAGCCTTTGGAATGATTGGAGCCTCCTTATCTGGTGTAACTTTTATTTCTGTCCCAGGTGCCATTGAGGCCAAACAATTTGGGTATTTACAGGTAGTTTTTGGTTACTTTTTTGGGTATTTAATTATAGCCTACGTGTTATTACCACTGTATTACAAATTAAACCTCACATCAATATACACCTACCTAAGAGACCGTTTTGGTAGCGTTAGTTACAAAACAGGATCAGTAGCATTTCTAATCTCTAGAACTGTTGGTGCGGCATTTCGTTTATTCTTAGTCGCTAAAGTATTACAACTTTTAGTCTTTGATCTTTTTGATATTCCGTTTGCCATTACAGTTATAATTACAATCGCCTTAATTTGGCTCTATACCTTTAAAGGAGGTATAAAAACAATCATTTTTACAGATACACTTCAAACCTTATTTATGTTAGTTTCTGTTGTTGTTACAATTGTATTTTTAGCCTCTGCTTTAGATTTAAACAGTATTGGAGAACTTATAACTTATACCAAAGAAAGCAACCTCAGTAAGGTATTCTTTTTTGAAGACGGCAACGATTCACAATATTTTTGGAAAAGTTTCTTGTCTGGAATATTCATTACCATCACCATGACAGGCTTAGATCAAGACATGATGCAAAAAAACCTAACCTGTCGCAATTTAAAAGACGCGCAAAAAAACATGGTGACCTTTAGTGTGGTTCTCATTTTTGTCAACATCCTGTTCTTAGTCCTTGGATTAATGTTAACACAGTATGCTGCAACAAATGGTATTACAGCTTCTAAAGATGATTTATTCCCAACTATAGCAATGCTTCCTGAAATAGGAATTGTAACCTCGGCATTCTTTTTACTCGGTTTAATTGCGGCTGCGTATTCTAGTGCAGATTCGGCGTTAACCTCATTAACCACATCGTTTTGCTTTGATATTTTAGATATTGAAAATAAACCCCAAGCCAAAAGAAAAGGCTTAAGAAAACGCGTGCATATTGGTTTTAGTGTACTACTTGTTTTGGTAATCTTGTTATTCGACTTAATTTTTAAAGATGTCTCTGTGATTTGGGAACTCTTTAAAGCTGCCGGTTATACCTATGGACCATTATTAGGCCTATTTGCTTTTGGCTTAATCACCAAATATCAAATTAAAGATAAACTGGTTTGGATTGTAGCCATTGTTGCACCACTTATTTCATACACCTTAAACCTATATTCTAAAGACTTATTTAACGGTCATGAAATTGGATTTGAAATATTAATATACAATGGCCTACTTATGTTTTTAGGACTGCTTTTAATAAAAAAGAAGGCTTAATACTGACCTGTACTTAGTAATACTAAAGTACAAGCTTCTTCATACATAATATGCTGTTGCTTTAGTAGATTATAAAATTCCGGATTTTCAGTCCCAGGGTTAAAAATTACACGCTTAGGATGTAAACCAATAATATAATCATAATAGGGTTTTTGGCGCTGCGGATTAAGATATAACGTTACGGTATCTATATGCTTATACGGCATTAATTCTGTATCAATAGACACATCTTCAACCGTACCAGACTTTAACCCAAAGGCCTTAACTTCATGATTATAACTCCGTAATCTTTTTATGGCAATGTTAGAATAGCGCTCAGGTTTTAACGACGCTCCGATAACTAATGTTCTTTTATTCATAATGTTAAAATAATGTTAAGCAAACTTTTTAGAGTAACACATCCTAAATATAGTCGTCTACTGTTAAACAAACTATCAAATCAATCAAAAAATCAATCAACAATGAAGCATTTCTTACTAATGCTTATAATGATCTCATCAACCATTATAAGTGCACAACCCCATTCCAATTCTGATATTAAAGACGGTTCTGTTTCAGGACGTGTTATAGACGCGGAACTCAACGAACCTTTACCTTATGTAAATATTGTCATTAAAGATATGGCAAATAAAATCATTACAGGTGGCATCACTAATGACGACGGAACCTTTGAAATTCAAAATATTCCTGAAGGTAAAATCATCGTTTCCATTCAATTTGTAGGCTTTAAAACGGTCGACAAAATCATAAGTATTGGCAAAGGAAACTACAAACCCAACCTTGGTGATATAAAACTCGAAGAAGAGTCTACGAGCTTAGATGAAGTGACTATCGTTGCCGATGTGTCCACCATTCAGCAAAAGGTAGATAGAAAAGTTATTACTATTGGAAAAGACTTGCAAACAGCAGGTGCAACAGCAAGTGAGATCATGAACAACTTACCCGCTGTTAGTGTCGATCAACAATCCGGTGCCATTAGCTTAAGGGGAAACCAAAATGTACGTGTCATGGTCGATGGCAAATTATCAAACATACCAGCAGAACAATTACTAAAACAGATTCCGTCAACCTCAATAAAAAGTATTGAGCTCATTACAAATCCTTCTGCAAAATATAATCCTGAAGGCATGAGCGGTATTATTAATATCGTACTACATAAAAACACACAAATTGGTTTTAATGGTAATATTAATTTTGGTTTGGCTCACGACATTGAACCAAAATTCAATAGTTCTATCGATGCCAATTACAGAAATGGTAAACTCAATTTTTACGGCGCTTACAGTAATAGTATTGTTAAAAATGCGAATGATGGCGGATTTAACAGAACTGAACAAAACATTGAGCAAAACTTCGATATTTTAAACAATAACAAATCCCACTTATTTAAAGTTGGATTAGATTACTACTTAGACGACAAAAACACCATTTCAGTTTTCACCAATCAAAATACATTTAATGGTAAGCCCATTGTAAATTCTGAAATCCTATATCTCGCCAATCCAAGTCTTAATGAATCTCAATTTATGAATGGAGAGGTTAATAATGATTCGCAGCAGTACAACTTTAATTACAAGCATAATTTTAACGAAGAAGGTCATAATATAGAGCTTGAAGTTGACTATAATACTTACGAAGGCTTAGGGGATACCAACAATATATTTTACAACTCACAACGTCCAAATTTTATAGAAGACACCGATACTGACAGAACGAATACGACTATAAATTTAGATTATGTTAACCCAATATCAGAAACAACAAAATTAGAATTAGGTTTAGAAGCACGCTTGTTTGACACTGGTATTTTTTATGAATCTAATAGACGTGAAAGAAATGTATTTGGCGACTATATTCCAACCACTACACAATTTGATTACGCCAGAGATATTTATTCTGCTTACGCCACCTATGGCAAAAAAATAGAAAAATGGAGCTACCAAGTGGGAGTTAGAGCCGAAACGGTAAACGTAGATTCTAAAGCCTATAAAAAGGATTTAGCTTCAAATGAAGAATTAAATATTCCTTTTAAAAATGATTACTTTGAATTATACCCTTCGGCGTTCGTAACCTATACGCCTTCAGAAAAAAACTCATATCAATTAAGTTATAGCAGACGAATAGATCGTCCTGGCATTGGACAAGTAAATCCATTACCAGAATGGAGTACCCCTTTAATTTCACAATTTGGTAATCAAGAATTACGTCCACAATTCACTAATTCTGTAGAAACCAATTACACCAGACAATTTGAAAAAGGAAGCATAACGGCTGGAGTATTTTATAGAATTATTGAAGATGAAATTCAACAAGCCATACTAATTGACCGTACAGACATCAATCGTTTAATAATGACGAATATGAATTTTGACAACAGCACCTCATATGGTGTGGAAGTCTCTTCAAATTACCGTCCAACAAAATGGTGGAGTGTTAATGCTAGTTTCGATTTATTCTCGCAAACCCAAAAAAGTGTAGCAGAATCGTTTGATGGCAACCAAGATATTGTTTTAAACACGGTTGAAGTCGATAATGTGGCTTGGAGTGCAAGAGCTTTTAATAATTTTAAAGTCAGTAAAAGCTTAAGTTTTTCAGCCTTTGGAATGTACCGTGGAAAAAATAAAAATATTCAATTTGAAATGAGTGAAATGCTCATGGTAAATCTTGGAATGCGTTATAGTTTTATGGAAAACAGAGCGAGTTTCAGTCTAAGTTATAATGACATTTTTAATACGATGTATGCTGAATTTGAAAGCAAAAGACCTTATGAACAATACGGACGTTTTAATTGGGAAAGTCAACAAATATCAGCACGTTTATCGTACCGTTTTGGTGGTGGAAAATACAGCGCTAAATCTCGAAAACAGCGTGATAACGACGTAAAAGACGGAGGAGGCATGTTCTAAACACCTGTTTAATAGTTGAGCCAAATGTTGATGGTTAGTGTTGGTACTTAACTATTACATAAAGAAAACCCGAAACGAAAGTTTCGGGTTTTTGTTAAATGCACGTTAAAAGTGAAAAGCGGTGAAATAAAACGCCTCTTTTTACGTCTACTGTAATATAGTTTTAAGTAATAGTAATTATAAATTAGTTTTTATAATAGTGTTAGTTAAGTTGGTTAATAGCTGAAAAGCCCAGACGAATTTTTGTTTGGGCTTTTTTTATAGCAAAAACACATTAAAATTTAAGCTAGTTAAACAACGGTCACAAATTATGTTCTGTTCTATAATTTTATAAATATTTATCCCCCAATCCCCCAACATCTAAAACCTAACCACCTAATCCCTAATACCTAATCCCTAAGCCCTAATCCCTACCTCCTATATAACTCACAGAACTATAATAAATTTATTAAATAAAATGGAGTTGTAAATTGCTTTCAGTTCTATAGCCTTACAGAGAATATACAGAATTTTTTTACAATTTTTCTAAGCCCTAAGCATGGTAAATTGCTTTCAATTCTATATTTTTATAGCAGATTCACAGGCATAATTAACGTACATTAGTAGGTAGGTGTTGTGAATTGCTTTCAGTTCTATAGCTTTATAGATAATTCGCAGAAATGCATTTTGAAGCATGATAGTATTGTTTGTTGTGAATTGCTTTCAGTTCTATATCTTTATAGATAATTCGCAGGCATACAGAAAACCTAAATATGCACGCAGTAGTTGTGAATTGCTTTCAGTTCTATATCTTTATAGATAATTCGCAGGCTTTTACAGGCGCACGCCAACCCACGTTAGTTGTGAATTGCTTTCAGTTCTATATCTTTATAGATAATTCGCAGGAATGTAAAGGAATACCATTTTGAAACTTATGTTGTGAATTGCTTTCAGTTCTATATCTTTATAGATAATTCGCAGGTTACGAGCAACTTCAAGCGTCTATTGAGAAGTTGTGAATTGCTTTCAGTTCTATATCTTTATAGATAATTCGCAGGATCTGCAGAAATGTAATCGTATGTAAATGTGTTGTGAATTGCTTTCAGTTCTATATCTTTATAGATAATTCGCAGGCTTTATATTTTGGATCGTTTAATAAAGCGTGTTGTGAATTGCTTTCAGTTCTATATCTTTATAGATAATTCGCAGGAGAAAAGTCCTAAAGACCACAGAATAATAAGTTGTGAATTGCTTTCAGTTCTATATCTTTATAGATAATTCGCAGGAAACAATGTTGTAATGGATGTTAAAAAAGAGTTGTGAATTGCTTTCAGTTCTATATCTTTATAGATAATTCGCAGGTATTCATTTAAAAAACAAAACTCATGGAAGGTTGTGAATTGCTTTCAGTTCTATATCTTTATAGATAATTCGCAGGCAAAAGACGTATATTAAACTCTAGGTATAAGTTGTGAATTGCTTTCAGTTCTATATCTTTATAGATAATTCGCAGGTCAGGGAACTCATCGACCCATACCATATTAGTTGTGAATTGCTTTCAGTTCTATATCTTTATAGATAATTCGCAGGGGGTCGTAGAAACTCAACCGATGACAATAGTTGTGAATTGCTTTCAGTTCTATATCTTTATAGATAATTCGCAGGAAAAGCCATCACATCTATACAGTTAGATTAGTTGTGAATTGCTTTCAGTTCTATATCTTTATAGATAATTCGCAGGTACAATGGATGGTGATTATTTGAAAATATAGTTGTGAATTGCTTTCAGTTCTATATCTTTATAGATAATTCGCAGGATATGGACTACAAAGAAAGACTTAAATTAAGTTGTGAATTGCTTTCAGTTCTATATCTTTATAGATAATTCGCAGGCAAGGCTATGGTGTCGTTGCGATTGATTAAGTTGTGAATTGCTTTCAGTTCTATATCTTTATAGATAATTCGCAGGAGTTAAAGCGCCTGTAACAAATAAAACCAAGTTGTGAATTGCTTTCAGTTCTATATCTTTATAGATAATTCGCAGGTTAAAAACGAAGGTGGCTTTGGTCGTGTAGGTTGTGAATTGCTTTCAGTTCTATATCTTTATAGATAATTCGCAGGTGATAAATTTATAACATAGAAATAAATACTGTTGTGAATTGCTTTCAGTTCTATATCTTTATAGATAATTCGCAGGATTTAATACAACTACATACACGGCAACAGTGTTGTGAATTGCTTTCAGTTCTATATCTTTATAGATAATTCGCAGGATACTTGCTATAATACGCTGGTATCCTGTTTTTTACATACACCATTAAAATCACACAAAATACTGGTCTTAAAGAAGACAACAGCACCTAGAACCTCAGTTTTATAATCCTAAAAAAGCTCTAATTGCTGACTTGGAGACTCGGGTTCCACTGCCTTCTTACCGTGAAACAATTCCATCATCCCAAACTGCTTATCCGTAATCTGCATAATACAAACCTTGCCTTTTTTAGGTAACGCATTTTTAGTGCGCTTAATATGAACTGCAGCATTTTCTCTACTCGGACAAAAACGCATATAAATACTAAACTGAAACATAGCAAAGCCATCAGTAATTAATCCTTTTCTAAAGCCCGAAGCTACTTTCCGCTCCGTAGGCGTTTCGGTAGGTAAATCAAAAAACACCAAGACCCACATACTTCTATATTGATTTAACCGTGTAAGAGATAATGCCATAAATAATAGCCATTTTAGCCTACCCGTTTTTTAATAGCTTGCAAACTCCGGATACAGTAGTTTTCTACGGCCTCCTTCAAAGCATTCATACAAACTTGCAGTGGTACGGCTCATCGCATTCATCAAAGGACTCCGTTTTCCATCTATTACCACATCCATAGCAGGAATAAGCAACAATTCCTTTTTAATACTTGTATTCAAGGCTTCAATATTACAACCGCTTTCTACAATATCATACACCACAGCATCAACATAGGGCCTATAAGGTTCCATCACATCATCTGCCAAACAATAAGCATTGTACTTATTGCGATGAAAGATTCCCACTGAGGGCAATAATCCACTACTCACCAAAGCTCGTGCGGTTATAGCACGCAAAATAGCATACCCATAATTAAGCAAATTATTAGGTGCCATAGCTTTCCGATTTCTACTAAATCCCGCTATAGCAAATAAATTTTGAAAGTAAAATGCTGCTGCCAAAGCTTCCTGATTTCCCAAATCACCACTACTTACCGAACGCGCATAACGCTTTAATCGAAGCGCATTTTTACCCCGAGCTAAAAAATGATTAGCTTGATTATCTATTTTAGCCACCACCGTTTGCTGCCACAACTGTTTCTTTAAGGGCACACTCGCATTTAATTGATACCGCATCCGCTCCGTTTGCTCACTATGACCTACCAAAGGCTGTAAAAAACCAGTGGGCAAATGCTGCTTATCACAGGTAATAACAGCCGTTTTATGTTGTACCAATTGCATCAGTAAACCATTGGTGATCGTAATCTGTGGATGCTCTAAAACCACATAACCCAAATCTTCAATAGGAACAGTCACATCCTGTTTTTCTGAATCAGGAAAAGCAACCACTAACTGCTCGTTTCGAGTACTTAAATAAGCGGGATTACTAAAAAACAGAGTGCGCTTAATCATCGTTTAAGCTTTTGAAATATGACCTAAGCGATTCACTTTAAGTTTCCAGCAATACTTTTTCACTTGTGTCTTTCCATCAATCATATTTTGATTTTTGTTTTGTTGACTACCTAATCCAAATTCATTTTGTATAAGTTCTTTTTCTGATATACTTATTTTATTTTCAGCTTTTAATTCATTATAAATTTCTTTATTTTTTTTACCATGAAACCTCCAAATTGGAGTAGAAACAGAATATGATACAAAGTTCGCAATCTCTTCACTGCCATCAACATATTTATATATTCTATTTAGTTGCTCGTTTGTTAGATTTTTAAAATCAACTTTAGATGGATTTTCAATTTCTTCTTCTGTTGGCACATAAACTAAATCTAATGGAGAAAGTGTAAATATTCTATGAAATTCATTTTTATATTTATCAAAAAATTTATCGGGTAATGGATGTAAACGATTGTTAGAATCTTGTTTTAATGTCTCTATAAGGTCAATTAAACCAATAGATTTAAATTTTCGTTCTGTTACATTATTCCCATTATCATCCTGATAAACTCTTTCGTAAAAGCCTAAATAAAGATTAGAACCAGCAGCTGTAACTACAAATTGCTTTGATTTTACAGATGAGACATCATCACTTATAGCTCGTTCTTTCCCAAAACCTTGGAATGTTTGAACCTTATATATTGGTTTGTGAAATTCACCATCATTAAGCCTTTTAAGCTCATTAGGTTCATTCATTTTCTCAATAGCTTCTGGTATAAATGCCATTTCAGGATGCTCATCTATTTCATATTTATTCTTGTTGTTCTCTAATTTTTCATTTCTAAAATTACGTTCAGAAATTTTTTCTATGAATAAATTTAATTTTGAATAATCAGTCTTTTCATATTTAAATGAATTAATTCTTAAATATTTTATTAAATCCTCTATTGCTTTAAAACTATTCGTTTCATCACTTACTATTGCCTCTAATTCTTGTTTTTCAACTACTGCATATAAATAATTTATAGCCTCTTCAAACGGAAGTTTAATAGTATCAAATTGACTTAAATGATTATTAAGTATTTGTTGAATACCTTTATCTGTTATTTTCCTAATTTTTGCTCGGTTAAATTTATCATTTAACTTTTCTCTTTCTACTCTTATTTCTTGATTATTAACTATGCGCTTACCGTAAACTGTTTCCTTACTTAATTGTCTGCGTATAGCCCAGTTTTGTTTTTTACCTAAATTATATTTTTGAATTGCAAACTTATTTTTGTTAGGAGTATTATTATATCTATTTATCGTTTTATTTATTACCCGAAGATTTTGTTTAAAAGTAACGACGGTATGTTGTAAAGCGGTTAAAACCATTTTTTGATAATCCTGTCCAAATGAATCAAAATTTTTATATGAATACGACATTTCTATAACCGAATCCCTATGAGAATTTTCTTCACCTTTTTTTCTGAATTCTCCCGGTAACATGTAATACCAATTTTTCTCATCTTGTCCAACATCCTTTTTAGTAAACATTATTTTTCGTTTCAATGTCAAACGATATTTTTCAATTTGTTTTTGTTTACCATAATTTTCTGATGAGGAATTTGAATTAATATTATTGATGTAATTCACATGATCTTCTGTACATAAAGCTACGATTAGAGCATCTAAAGCATGATGTCTATGGTCTATCCGTTTAATATTATAGGATTCATCTTTTTCCCTAATACTCTTATCTAAATTACAATTAAAATATTGATGTCCGGATTTTGAGGTTTGCCATCTTCCAAAAAGATAAGATTGATCTTCGCTTGGATTATCACTAAAGAGCTCTGGCTGAATAAGTTTATTTAAACGAATATATCGCGAAGCAACTAATGCTGTCCAAACTTGATCTAATTTCCAAGCTCGTTTCAATTCCGTAGTTATTTTTCCTGTAACTGGTAATACATTTTTAGAACGGAATTCTACTTCTCCCTTTTCTCTTACAATATGACTTAACAGCTCCATGGCTTTACGTGCAATATGTCGAGCATTATTCATTTGGCTATTAGTAAATTCTTTCGGAATATCCTGAGAAAGAAGGACAAAACGTTTTGTCCCTGAAAATTGCGTTTTTACAATATTAACATATTCTTCCTCAGAACAAATAGGTATTCCAGCATAGGATTGTCCATTTCTCGACTGAATAAAAGCTCTAGCTGTTTGGTTACTTTTCAACTTATTTAATTCAACTTCAACAACAACTTTATTACTTAAGGAATTATTGGTAATTAAAGCTTGTGGAAAAATATGATCAATATTGTATTTATTACCATCAAATAAATCGGTTATTTTTATAATCTGACCAGAATAAGGAGAACGATAACCTTGCTCTATCCACAATTTATATTTTTCAAAATCTGCCTTTGTGATATGTGGTTTTTTGAGAATGCCTTCAATAGTCTTTTTTGTAATATTTTCTCTTTTCAATTCTTCATTCTCTTCAAAAAATTTCTTGTCAAAATTATTTCTATTTATAGCCGCATCTTCCACAATTTTTAATCGCTCAAAATGATCTTTACTATTTAAAATCGCATTGTATGGATTATTTATTAAAAACTCTTCTAAAACTTGGCGAATACGTTTGTTTTGAGCTCGATTCCCAGCTATACGCCTAGAATCAGTTTCTTTATCTTTTGCAGATTTTTTAAGTTCTCTTCCTATTTCAAGATGTATCTTAGAGAAAAAATTTTCTTTTCCTTTACCGTAATAATCCCAAATATCAGCTACTACTTGCATCATTTCCAAAAGCACCTTTTCCGCTATTGGGTTATTCAACGAATGTTGCTTTAATTCTTGATGGAGTTCTTTTCTAATATCATCAGGAGAAATCCAATATTTTGCTTTGGCTAGTTCTGAATGACGTCCATAAACCAAATAAGAAGCTTGAGTTAAGTTTAACCCCTTAAAGTTTTCTTTATTTTTAAATGCTTTAAAGACATTAAATAATCCTTTTGGAAATGGCAATTCTCCTTTTTGTACATCTACATTTGTATCAACCACTTTGGAATAATCAATCTCTTTAGATAAAAAATTTAATTGTTCAAGCTTCTGAAGTATTGCTTCTTCACGTTTTAAGAGGCTTTTTTTCCATTTTATAAACCATTGTTCAGTTTTCCATTTGTCTTTTACGATTGGTTCACATAATCGTATCAATGGTAAAAGTTTTTTTAAAGCCTTTTCTGAATAAGCACAATATTTTGAATCATATTTTGGATAGTTTGCAAAATCATTAATAATTTTCTCTTTTACAATTTCATCAATATCATATCCTTTAAAAAAGGTATTGAAAAATGTTTTTAAGCTTTTATGATTATTGGCTATTCTTTCTTTGTAATTAACAGAATACAAATAATGCCAAAGTTCAAGTTCTTTTGATTGGGTTAAAAAATTTGAATATTCAATAAAACCACATCTCTTAAAACGAGTGGCAAAACTTACCCTTGTTTCATTTCCTTTTATTTCTTCATCTTCTGGAAACTTCCACACAAAATTTCCAAGTTTTTTATTGTAAGGAAGTTTGAATTTATCTTTACAAAATCTTAAAAATTGCTCTTGACTTAATGATTTCTGATTATTTAATTTTTCAAATAGCTTTTCATAATCTTCTTCATTTTTAATATAAGTTTTGGTTACGTCTACATTGGTTGAAATTTCACCTGTCACTTCATTTATCTTTTCAACCTCTATAAGTTTTAAGTTATGTAATTTATCCCAAATTCTAAATTCCTGAAAATAGGGATGAGAGGTTGAAATAACTTTATGAAAAATTGGTTCTTTACGTATTTTTATTTCTCCTGTTTCTTTATCAATCTCTTCTATCGGTTTACCTTCTTTATTTTCGATAGTTTTCCAGTATCTTATTTCATATTTACAATTTGCAATTTCTGACTTCTTACTTTTTAAAGGACGTTGGTACAATAAAATATCTTCTACTAATAAATGTTGAATAGCATTTTTATTTTTTAATAAAGCCTCTTGGTGTTTTTTATTTTTAGGATATAGCGTTTTCACACACTGCTCAAATACTTTTTTATCCTCTAAACTTGCATGGAATTTTTTTTGAGTTACTATAATTTCATTAAGCTCTTCACGGTAAAAATCTCTATCTACCACTTGAAACATACCGCCTATAATTTTGGTATGTTTGCCAGTTTTAGCATCGGACTTTAGTACACTATAAATTTTAGGTGAAATAAATTTCTTAGCACTATTATCTTTATTTTTTAACCCTTCTGCAATATTAAACGTAAGAGCTTCTTTTTCTGTTTTCTTTTTTAATAATGTCCAATCGGATGAATTATCACTAAAATCAGGCTCTCTAAGTTGTCTTTCTTTTCCTCGTATTACTTTGTTTTTCCCTTTATAATCATAAACAGTTTCTACTATATAATCATAAGGCTTATTTTGTGCATTTTGGTATTTATAAGTGAAGTTATTAATAGGCGGCTTTTCTTCAACCCAACCATTTTCATACTTTAAAATATATTTATGTTTATTATTTTCTTTCTCGTATTTTACATCTTGTATTTTTAATTCATAAATATCAATAATTTTGAATTCTGTTTTTTTATTATCAACATTACCTTCCTCATCAACTTTAGATGTTTTTATAACTTCTTTTAAATCCCCTTTAAAGGTCATTTGTTGATTCGAATATTCAGAATAAATAAAATTATCATTTCCTTCAAGGTGAACTTCATAATATGGCCTTTCTTCTTTATCAACTTTAAAAAAAACATCTTTTACTCTTAAATCTAACTCTTCAATAATTTCACCTTCTTTATTAGATTTATCTTCAACTTCTGTTTTTTCATAACCTCTTTTTTGATTATAGCTCAAAAGCACCCAAGCCAATTCTTCTAAACTTATTTTGTGAGACAGCGCTTTTTGTCTTAAATAATATAGAGTCCAATCATAGGGTATACGTTTACCTTTTTTATTTGTAACGTTTTCATCTCCAACATCATTTAACATGTCTATGTAAGAATCCATAAACAAAAATTCTGTTTTTTTACCTTTAGTTATTGGTAAATAAGCAATTTTAGGTTCTTTATTTTTCTTGAATTGACCGCTTTTTTCTCCTTTCGAATTTGTAAAATCAATATCGAGTTTATAATGTTTAGGAAGTGTATCTAATAAATTAAGCACTAAATGTAGCCTATCTCTTCTTAGTAAATACCTCTCATTTAGTCTTCTTGACCCTCTTTTTTCGGTTCTTTGAGCAGCAGTACTTTTAATTTTTCCACTACTTTCAAAATCTTTAATTTCTCCAGCATCCATTGGTATAATGCGTGAACCGAGTCCAATAATTTTTACTAAACTATTTTCATGGTCTATGTTCACCAACGCCCACCCAATACTATTAGTTCCTAAATCTAATCCTAATACGGTTTTCATTTCTTAATTATTTTGCCTCTAAACATATAAAATTATTTTAATTACTCCTTACGGGAAACCTCATTGCATATTAAAAATTATTGTTTTAAATTTACAGTCTGAAAGCAATTCACAATAAGGATTATTCCGTTGTGAAAACATTTAAGTTCACCTCTCGACTTTAACTGGGAGGTTTTTTTATGCCCTAACTAGATCTCCATAAACAACTCAACACCAAACCCTTTACGCATATCATACAAAGCCCCATCAATCTCCTGATAAAACTGCACTTGCCCTACACCAAAAACCTCTCCTGTACCATAAGCTAACGCAGGCAACACAATTCTATAATCCAAGGCTTCTGCAGACCTCCGCACTAATAACGGATCTGCAAATACGTGCTCAAAAGCCAAACAATCAAAATCAAAACGCACCAATCCTACAGACAAAACAACAACATCACAACCCTTCATAAAAACACCAGAATCAAGACCTTCTATAAAAAATACTCCTTCATTCCAATCTAATCCATAATCACAAGCTAACAACCTTGGCCGTTCAGGTGTTACCTTAAAATCATTAAACAACCGTACTCCCTGCCGCGTTTCTATCCCTAAAGCAACCTGCCTTTTACCCGGACCCGAAATCCTATCCAAATTCTTAATCCCCAAAAACAATGACATTAGCCTACTGTGAAGAGTACCATCTTTATGCCCTTTCAAAAAAGGTGCTAAAGCCTGCTTAAAAACCTTATTAATCTTAGAGCATCCTGCAAATTCAGTATTACTCTCTCGTACCCTTTCCATTGTAGGACTATGCTTAATGGCCGATCTTGTAAATCCTCCACCAGCCGCCCTTGCTATCGGAACACCTTTTCTATAATAAAAATTAATACCCTTTAACGTGCCTTCTAAAGGCACCAAACCTTTTTGTCTCGCCATAATACATTAATTTTCAACAATATAAATATATAAAATACATAAGATAAAAACCAAATCCCCCCTATTTACACCGACTATATGCCGACTTTATACCGACTTTATACTGACTTTATACTGACTTTATACTGACTTTCATCTATATCACCCCCCTATGCAATACCTACCACCCCCCTTTCTAATCCTGAGTTCCCATAGCCCAACCTCTACACACCTCCTTGCAAATAGCACCTTAACCTCAACAATAGCCAACCCATACTTACAGAAACATAAAAAGGCAGCCTATAATAAGGCCGCCTTTTTTCATATCAAAAACGCAATAACATTTGAGAGGGAAAAACCATTAACACAAGTCAATCACTCAAGCTTACTAGTATATATTTTACCGTCTTTCATTACAAATACCACTTGGGTAATGCTAGTCATAAAATCAGTCATAAGCGAACCCTTTACCGCAATAATATCTGCTTTGGCACCACGCTTTAAGACGCCAATGGCAGTCTCCTTATTTATACTTTGCGCTGCATGGTAAGTCGCCGACTGTAAAATATCTAAAGGGCGCATTCCCGATTCATAATAAGCGCGAAACATATCTCGTGAAGATTCACCACGCGTACCACCAATATCTGTATAGTTATCCGAACCTGCTACAATGGTGACTCCTTTTTCAATGGCTCTTGAAAGTCTGCTTTTCATTCTATCTAAATAATTATCAATCCAACCTAAATCATCATCGTCATAACCTGCAAGTTTACTATACGTTTCCATATAGGTTTTACTATTTTCTGTTGGCACCAAAAAGACCTTTTTTTCAGCCATTAAAGTTAAGGTTGAATCCGCTAAATTAAAGCCATGCTCAATACCATTTACACCAGCTTGTATAGCATTCCATGCCGATTGATTCGTTATAGAATGTGCTACCACACTAAGTCCATAAGCATCCGCAGTTTCCACAATCGCTTTCATTTCAGCGATGGATAAATGTGTATTGTTCGGAATGTTGTCTGCACAAATTTTAATGAGATCTACCTTTTGATTGACGTGCTCTCTTACCGCAACTTTAGCATCTTCTACTCCATTTATAATGCGGTATTCTAAATCGATGAGATTTTGATGTTTTGGAGATACACCGTAAACTTGACCTCCTGTTGCTGCAAGTATTGGACCTGATGCAAAAATGCGAGGGCCTTCAATAGTGCCTTCATTTATAGCATCGCGCAAGGCAACATCTAAAAACAATCCTGAATTACCTAGGTCTTTTACCGATGTGATGCCAAGGTCTAAATAAGATTTCGCTCGTTTCGAACCTCGGAGTGCTCTTATGGCATCACTTTCCATAGTAAGCGAATGAATGCTATGTTCGGAAAAATCTTCGCTTGCATCTTGAGAAAACAGCACATGTGTATGTGCATCAATAAGTCCTGGAAGAACCGTGTAATCTGTTAAATCTATAATTTCAGCATGCTCTGGAATAGAATTAAAAGCTCCAACAGATATGATTGTATTGCCTTTAACATGAATGACTTTATTCTTTATTAATACATTTTGTTCGCTATCGTATAAAAGTCCGGCTTTAATGTAAACATCGGTTTGTTGTGAGAATACACTTGATTGTAAACAAAGGATTAAGGATAATAAGACAAATAATTTTTGCATTGAGAATTAGGTTTAGTTGTGGCTGCTCTTTTTAAGTCTATAAAGCGCAAAAGCAAACAATAAAATCCCGACAATTAACATTACATATACCTTGGAATTATCTCCAAAATTTAAATTCTCAAAATCTAAATACGTAATTCCAAAAGTCAAAAAAATGATTGCAATAAATCCGACAAATCCTAAGTTATTCTTCATAATTAATATTTCTCGTTTTTATATGATATTTTCAACCAATCATTTTGATTTAAATCTTATGAGATCCCTTTTTTCAAAGGGATTTGTTTACCACTTCATAATCACACTTCCCCAAGTAAATCCACTACCAAAGGCTGCTAAAACAACCGTATCTCCTTCTTTTATTTTACCTTCTTCCCAAGCTTCGGTTAAAGCTATAGGAATAGAAGCCGCTGTTGTATTACCGTATTTCTGAATGTTATTAAAGACTTGATCGTCGTTCAACTTAAACTTACGTTGTATAAATTGTGAAATACGTAGGTTCGCTTGGTGTGGAATCAGCATATCAATAGCATCAACCTGAAGCTTATTCTTCATTAAACCTTCCATAATCACTTCGCTAAAACGCACTACAGCATTTTTAAAGACAAACTGACCGTTCATATGTGGAAAATAACTCTCGTCATTGGGGTCGTTATCGGCTAGAATATCACTTACCCAACGTTTCCCCATTCCTGGTGCGACTAACACCAATTCCTCAGCATGTTCTCCTTGCGAATGTAAATGTGTAGATAATATGCCTTTTGAATTATCCTCTTCTCGTGTTAAAATAACAGCTCCGGCACCATCACCAAAAATCACAGATACTCCACGACCTCTCGTGGTTTTATCTAAACCAAAAGAATGCAATTCACTACCAATAACTAAGATGTTTTTATACATCCCTGTTTTAATAAAATTATCGGCTACAGAAAGCGCATATACAAAACCAGAACACTGATTACGAACATCTAATGCTCCAACGGTTTTTATATCTAAAGCATGTTGTACTTGCACTCCTGGGCCAGGAAAGTACATATCAGGACTCAAGGTGGCAAAAACAATAAAGTCAATATCGTCTTTATCGATTCCTGAGCGTTCAATCGCTATTTTGGCCGCTTTAACTCCCATGGTTGCTGTAGTATCACCACTGCCCTTTTTAACCCAACGACGTTCTTTTATACCGGTGCGTTCTTGTATCCACTCGTCATTGGTGTCCATCATTTTAGACAAATCATCATTGGTTACAATATTATCTGGTACGTATTTACCTAAGCCTATTATTTTTGAATTGTACATCTAAAGTTCTTTTATTTCTGTGTTTCGGGTAATCTTTTGGGTATTCCAATTTAACAAATCTAACATTTTCAAAACTAGTAAAGATTTAGTTGTACTTATATTAACTATGCACGCATAGTATAATCTACAATTTTAACAATTGTCTCACACTTAGCGATTTCAAATTTAACTACCTTAAGGGCATTAACCAATTCCGAAAACAATATGAAAAAATTAATCCAACTTTGTGTGTTGCTTTGTGCCTTCAGCAGTTATGCCCAACAAAATTTGACCTACCAACTACCCTCCAAGGAAATTTTAGAATTAGCGGATGCTGATTTAGCACCAGCAGTACAAATTGATAGTAAAGGAGAAAACATGGTGTTACTCTATCGCAATCAATACAAATCTATAGCAGAGCTCTCTGAAACCGAATTACGATTAGCGGGTCTTAGAATTAATCCTGTTACAAATATTGGAAGTAGAACGACGTATTACACCAACTTAAAAGTCAAAAAAACGAAAGACAAAGATGCCAAACAGGTGTCCGGATTACCTAAAGAACCAAGATTATCGGGCTTTAGATGGTCGCCAGACGAATCTATGATTGCTTGTCTCAACACCACTGCAAAAGGTGTAGAAGTTTGGGTGGTAAACATTGCAGAAGCCAAAGCTACAAAGCTCACTGACGCCAATGTTAATGCCAATATGGGAAGTACTTTAAATTGGTTTAAAGACAACAAAAACTTATTAGTAAAACTATTACCAAGCGATAGAAAACCTTTAATTGATACTGATATTGCGGTACCAACTGGACCAACCATTTCGGTTAGCGACGGAGCCAAAGCGCAAAATAGAACGTATCAAGATTTATTAAAAACACCAAATGATGAATTTAATTTTGAGCAATTAGCGCGTTCCGAAATCAAAAAAGTATCTATTGATGGAAACATTGAAAACTTTTTAGCCGCAGATATGTATCGCAATATTAATTTTTCACCAGACGGAAAATACATTATGATAACAACCATAAAAAGACCGTTTTCATATTTGGTAACTTATTCTAGATTCCCGAGTGAAAGCATCATTTACAACACCAAAGGCACTCAGATTAAAACGGTAAACGAAGTTCCCCTAGATGAAGTAAGACCTAAAGGATTTATGGCTACACGTACAGGAAAGCGTAATATGACATGGAGAAAAGACCAACCTTCTACATTAGTCTGGGCTGAAGCATTAGACCAAGGAGATCCTGAAGTTGATGTGGCCTATAGAGATGCTGTTTATGAAGTAAAAGCTCCATTCGATGCCAAACCAAAATTAATTTTAAAAACCAAACAACGATTTTCTGGCATCCGATGGGGAAATGATCAAACCGCCGTAGCTTATGATTATTGGTGGAATACCAGAAATACAAAAACCTATCTTTTCAATCCTTCAAACCCTTCTGAAGTTAAGATTATATCCGACAGAAGCTACCAAGATGTGTATAGTAATCCTGGGAATTTTGTGAGTTCTAAAAACGAATATGGCGAATACACCCTAACCATAAGTGGTCATAAATTATTCCTTATGGGTGATGGGTATTCTAAAGAAGGACAATTCCCGTTTATAGATGAGTATAATATAAAAACGAATAAAACCAAACGCTTATACCAATCGGCTTACACTGATAAATT
The DNA here is from genome assembly GCF_054366245.1 of Winogradskyella sp. PC D3.3. NCBI lineage: Bacteria > Pseudomonadati > Bacteroidota > Flavobacteriia > Flavobacteriales > Flavobacteriaceae > Winogradskyella > Winogradskyella sp. PC D3.3. The sequence continues at coordinate 3,857,227 of NZ_CM135962.1, forward strand.
GGAAAGTTTATACAGTGCTATAGACATGAAAAAAGGCGATATTTTGGTTAGAATTGAATCTAAAACAGAATATCCTAATTACTATGTTAGAAACATCAAGAAAAAAAATAAACTAACAGCAATCACCGCTTTTGAAAATCCTTTTAAAAGTCTCGAAAACGTTAACAAACGTGTCATCAATTATAAAAGAGACGATGGCTTAGATTTAGAAGGCACACTTTATTTACCCTTAAGTTATGAAGAAGGTAAAAAATACCCAATGCTTTTATGGGCTTATCCTCGTGAGTTTAAAGATAAATCAAGTGCTGGACAAAGTACTGCAAACCCTAATGAATTTGTTTATCCTTATTGGGGGTCACCAATATATTGGGTGACTAAAGGCTATGTGGTTTTAGATGATGCAGCCTTCCCTATTGTTGGTGAAGGAGATGAAGAACCTAACGATACCTTTAGAACACAATTAGTCGCCAATGCAAAAGCAGCGATTGATGCTGTTGACAATCTCGGGTATATTGACAGAAAAAAAGTCGCCGTTGGTGGCCATAGTTATGGTGCGTTTATGACCGCTAATTTATTGTCGCATTCTAATTTATTCGCTGCAGGCATAGCACGAAGTGGTGCTTATAATAGAACCTTAACACCTTTTGGCTTCCAAAGTGAAGAGCGTAGTTATTGGGATGCACCTGAAGTGTATTATAATATGTCTCCTTTTATGCATGCTGACAAGATGAAAACTCCGTTGCTTTTAATTCATGGCGTTGCCGATAACAATTCGGGGACCTATCCTTTACAAAGTGAGCGTTATTTTAATGCCTTAAAAGGTTTAGGGGCACCTGTGCGATTGGTAATGCTACCTAAAGAGAGTCATGGCTATAGAGCTAAAGAGTCTATTATGCACATGCTTTGGGAACAAGACCAATGGTTAGAAAAACATGTTAAAAACAAAGTTGAAAAAGCAGAAGTAATTGACACTGAAAAAGACGAAAAGATTAAAGATTAATTAATCGTTTTCTCAATCTAAAAGAGCCATTCATAAACTGAATGGCTCTTTTTAATTTTAGCAGTTTTGAATTTATTCTTTTATAAACTTTTTAGTTATGTCCCCTTTATTTGAAGCTATCTTAACAAAGTAAACACCCACATTTAATTTAGATATATTTAATTTTTCTTCAAATTGATTATCCGTTAAAATGAAATCTTGAAGTAATCTTCCATTAATATCATGCAACTTTATAGATTCTATGACAACGTTACTTTCAATAAATAAGTAATCACTAACTGGGTTTGGGTACAATTTAATAGCAGCTTCGATATTAAAATCATTTACAAATAAACTTTCCTCCACAATGGTCATCGCTGTATTTGTTATGATAGGCGCATTATAATCAAAATAAATTTCTGCGCTATTTCTAAATATATCTCCTAAATCTAATGTTGACCATGTTTTTATTTTAAAAGCCACATAACCATCGTTGTTTGCATCGTCTTCTGGCAAGTTTATATCTTCAAAAATAAACTCTACCACATCGGTATCCTTAATTCTTGTTACAAAATCATGACTTCCCATTACTGGTTTTAGAGTAGAAATATCATATTTAAACTTATCTATTTCATCCTTTACAACAATATTAACGGCACTTGCAGAACCTGTGTTTTCAAAGCGAATCATATAATGGACATAATCTCCGACTTCTGATGGATCAATAGTATCCCCTTCTAAACAAGTTTTATCATTAGGATCGTATGAGTTGACGACATTTTGATTCAATATAAAAACATTATCTTCTGGAGTTTCATCTCCTGATAAAGGGCTAATATTTGACGTAAAGCTTAACACATCATTACCATTAACAGGGAAATTTGGATCTGTTGGTGTGTTGATATTCATTGTAAAATGAACACTTCGAGTTTCAAAAGGTTGTAAGTCACTAAAATTCCATGATAAATTACCAATCGTTTGTGTATTTACAGCGGGATTAGAACTTACTAAATCCATTAATTCATCTTGAAAATTTAAAGAGAGCATTCCAGACAAGGTCGTATTTCCTTTATTTTTATAAATTATACCGTAATATGTATCAAAACCAGGCCGCGCTTGCTCATAAGGCATAATAACAATTTCTAAATCATTTTTTACACCAACAGGAGTCACACAAAAATCTTGGATAAAAGCACTACCATCTGTTGGGAAATCTACCGTAAAACTACTTGGAGAAACATCAAAGTAACTTGGGTTTTCTAAAACGGGTGTTACAGTATGGCTACCAGAACCAACCGGAATATAATATTGCCCAGACGTATTGGCTATATACGTACCATTATTTGAGCCATCGGTAATATCAAATTTCAACTCAGGAAAACTAATATCTGCAACATCACAACCATTAGCATTAAGGTCTAATGTAACGTTTCCGCTTATCTCAAAAAAATCACCACCCGGATCAAATGAGCAATACGAATTATAGACAAAACCAGCAGTTGTTATTGTGCCTGTTGTAACATACAAATTGTTATAATCATTAATACACGCATATTGCAATGCATTATTAGACCCTACATGGGCTGACACTCCATTGTCTTGCCAATTTACTCCGTTCTTAAGGTACAACTGAGTAAGAGCACTATTATTTTCAGAGCAGTCTAATCGTGTAATATTAGGGTTGTGAGTGATATCTAAAACTTCAAGCTTATTTTCCTCAACATATAAATATTCGAGATTTACCAAATTAGACACATCTAATTCGGTTAAATTATTTTCAGCAAGATAAAGTCGTTCTAAATTTATATTATTACTCACATCTAAAAAATCTATACCGGCCTTAGTACAATTTAATTCCCTTAAATTTAAGTTATTAGAGACATCTACGGTATTCGGATTTAAAGAATCCATATAATGATCAAAAGTCAATTTTTCTAAATTAAGGTTATTTGAAACATCTATACTTGTAAGATTTTGTGAAGAAGTTAAATCCAACTCAATTAAGTTAACATTCTGACTTAGATCTAGTGTTATCAAAGGCGAACCAGTTATTGCCAACACTTCTAAATTAATGTTCTGGGTTAAATCTAAAGCTTCCAATGCAACACCTTCAGTTATTAATCTAACGAGGTTTGTATTTTGAGTAAGGTCTATAGCATTAAATTGCCAATTTAAACTTCCTAAATTTAAGTCTACCAAATTGGTGTTTTGTGTCAAATCTAAACCGACTATATCATAATTACGCTTACAAGTTAACACTTCTAAATTCGTGTTTTGCGTTAAATCTAAACTGACCAAATCATCATTTCCAGAACAATTCAAATATTTTAAATTCACATTAGAACTTAAATCTAGCGTGTTAAGTCCGATATCAGGACATGACAAATATGTTAGATTAACAAATTCCTCAATACCTTCAAAAGATTCCATATCTGATGAAAACCAACTATCTATAAGGATTATTCCTTTTACAGCCAAGGCCTCTGATACTTGTATTTCTGAATCACCATTAGTATCTACAGATCCATCTGGAATATGGTCTCCATCAAGATCAGCTACATTTCTATTAAGTAATGCATTCTTAAAAGTGGAGTCAGGAATATTTACAATTTGAGCCTGGCTTAGCGCAAAAGATAAAAGTGTAAAGAGTAATACGTAGATGTTTTTCATATTTAGATAGTTTGGGTAGTTTGGGCAAACATAATGTTTTTAATTTTGGCAATCTTTTAATAGTGTCACTTTGTCACATTTTAACTCTTGGTATTTTATTTGACTATACCTAAGCATTCAAATTAATTATACAAAAAACTATATATCATGACAAAAGGAAGTATTAATGTATCGGTAGAGAATATCTTTCCGTTAATTAAAAAATTCTTATACTCTGATCACGAAATCTTTTTACGTGAACTTATTAGTAATGGTACAGATGCCACACTAAAATTAAAACACCTTACAAGTATAGGGGAATCTAAAGCTGAATACGGAAATCCGATCATTGAAGTTAAGATTGATAAAGAAGGAAAAAAACTTCACATCATTGATCAAGGTTTAGGAATGACAGCCGAAGAGGTTGAAAAATATATTAACCAAGTGGCATTTTCTGGTGCTGAAGAATTTTTAGATAAATACAAAGACTCTGCAAAAGATTCAGGTATTATTGGGCACTTTGGTCTTGGTTTTTATTCTGCATTTATGGTTGCAGAAAAAGTTGAAATTATTACCAAATCACATACAGGTGCTGAAGCTGCACATTGGACATGTGATGGCTCTCCAGAATTTACATTAGAGCCTTCTGATAAAGCCGATAGAGGAACTGAAATCATCCTTCATATTGCAGAAGATTCTACTGAATTTTTAGAAGACTCTAGAATCCGTGAGTTATTGAATAAGTATAACAAGTTTATGCCTGTGCCAATTAAATTTGGAACTAAGGAAATAGACGATCCAGATTTTACTCCAAAAACTACTAAAGATAAAGATGGCAAAGAAACGACTGAGCCACATAAAAAAATTACCGTTGATAATATTATCAATAATCCTAATCCGGCTTGGACAAAACAACCAGCCGATTTAAAAGATGAAGATTATAGTAGTTTCTACAGAGAATTGTATCCAATGCAATTTGAAGAGCCATTATTCCACATTCATCTCAATGTAGATTATCCGTTCAACTTAACAGGAATCTTGTATTTCCCTAAGATGACGAATGATATGAACATACAGAAGGATAAAATTCAACTGTACCAAAACCAAGTATACGTAACGGATAACGTTGAAGGGATTGTTCCTGAATTCTTAACCATGTTACGTGGTGTTATTGATTCGCCAGATATTCCATTAAACGTATCTCGTTCGTATTTACAAGCAGATGGTGCGGTGAAGAAAATTTCATCTTACATCACTCGTAAAGTTGCTGATAAGTTGAAATCATTATTCAACGCAAATCGCGAAGATTTCGAAAAGAAATGGGATGACATCAAAATAGTCATTGAATACGGAATGTTATCTGAAGAGAAGTTCTTCGAAAAAGCAGATGCCTTTGCCTTATACCCAACCGTTGATGGTAAATTTTACACTTATGAAGAGCTTTTCAATAAAACGAAAGCAACGCAAACTGATAAAGATGGTAAGTTAGTATTACTTTATGCTTCGAACAAAGATCAGCAACATAGCTACATTGAAGCTGCAAAAGCTAAAGGCTATGAAGTATTATTATTAGACTCTCCTATTGTTTCGCATTTAATTCAGAAGTTAGAAACGACTAAAGAGAATATTTCTTTTGCAAGAGTTGATGGTGACCATATTGATAACTTAATTAAGAAAGAAGAAAATACCATTTCTAAATTATCAGAAGAGCAACAAACAGAATTAGATACGATATTAAAAGAAGTTATCCCTTCTGAAAAATTTACGGTACAATTAGAAGCAATGGATAGCGATGCGTCTCCGTTTATTATCACACAACCAGAATTTATGCGTCGTATGAAAGAGATGCAACAGACTGGTGGTGGTGGCATGCACATGTTTGGCAATATGCCAGAGATGTACAACCTTATCGTAAATACAAACGCTCCATTGGTTGGTGAAATTTTAGAAACCAAAACCAAAAAGAAGCAAGAACGTTTAATAAACCAAAGTTTAGATTTAGCACGTTTATCTCAAGGCCTTCTAAAAGGTGAAGAGTTAACCAACTTTATCAAACGTAGTTACGAGATGATTAAATAACCTAATTCCTGATTTTAACAGGAATCTCTATAAAAATTAAAAAACCACTTTATTCGTTTAAAGTGGTTTTTTTATGTGATAGTAACGGATTAACTGCATTTTAAATAATATCAACGGATTAAAACACGTATTCAAAAGCTTATACGTACTTTACTCCCAACTAAGTAAATTTAAAGTGCAATCAGACAATTCTAAAATTCAAGTTATTTTTAATGGTCTTACATTTTCAAAAAAAGAAATTAAGATTATTGAATCGACATTGCAGAAAGTAAATGTAAAGAAAGGGACTACACTTCTCCATGCTGGTGATATTGCAGATACTATTTATTACATCTATGAGGGTTGTCTAAGAACATATCATATCGACAAAAACGGCAAAAAACACACGTTACAATTCGCACTTAAGGATTCGTGGATTACCGATTTTACAGCATTTTTCTCAAATTCAAAAGCACTTTTAAATATTGAAGTACTTAAAGACGCAACGATTTATAAACTATCTGCAAAAGACAAGGATTATTTAATCCACCAAGTTCCACAAATTCAACCATTTATTATTAAAAAGTTAGAATTAGCATTCTCTAATCTCCAAAAACGCATTTTAGCCAATCTTTCTCAAACAGCAACTGAGCAATATCTCAACTTTATTACCACCTATCCAGATATTGAACAAAACGTAAAAAACTACCATATAGCATCTTACTTAGGCATCACTACAGAAAGCTTAAGCCGAATTAGAAAAGAATTATTAAATACTTAAGTTTTATTAACATACATCAATTTTTTTATTTAAAAAAAATTTTATTTTTGTTCAACCCTAACTAGGGTAAATATTATCCCTAAGATTAATAGCCCTAAAAGCGCAAGTTTATTAAACTTGCGCTTTTTTTTATTTAAATTAGCATATCTAGCACATCTAAATACGTTAGCTATTACTATTACCGCTTTGGAAAATAATTAATCCATAAACTATGCATGTCATTTCAACGAATATAGCAGAACCAATCACTTTTATTTGGAATGGCACTGAAATTACAACAGGCATATATAAACAACCAACGGAACACTCAATATACTTAGGGCAATCCGATGTTAAAGGAGATGAAGTGTCAGATCGAAAAGTACATGGAGGTGAGTTTAAAGCGTGCTACTTATTTTCTGCAAACCAATATCCCTATTGGCAAGATTTATACCCTAATTTAGATTGGACTTATGGTATGCTTGGTGAAAATTTAACGGTTGAAGACTTAGACGAAAGGCAACTATATATCGGTGACATTTATAAATTGGGGGATGCCATAGTTCAAATTACACAACCGAGAGAACCCTGCTTTAAATTCGCCCATAAGTTTGGTTCCAATACCGTTATAAAACAATTTATTGCACATGGCTACTCCGGAACTTATGTAAAAGTTTTAAAAGAAGGAGACGTCAAAGTGGGAGATACATTTGAATTACTAGAACGAGGAAAAGATAGTATTTCTATTTTTCAACTGTTTGAATTACGCTACACAGAAAACAAAAACATATCGCATATCAACTTACTTCTAGATAATGATGCCTTACCAAAACGCTTTAGAAAACGCTTAACGTTCTTTGCGCGATAACCGCTTACAAGCACTTAAATCTTCAAATCACACTAGATTTAAGCTAATTCACACTACTATCTTTATTTTATTATAAGCACCTAAAAAGCAGAATATTATTAAATAATATCCTTTTTACGCAAACGTTGTAGTTAATCTTTTAATACCTTTACAACGACTCAAAATAAAGCAAATAAAAACATTCTACCAGTCATGAAAATCAAAAAAATTCTAGTTGCCAATCGTAGTGAAATTGCCATCCGTATTCTACGTGCATGTGCGGAACTTAATATCGCAACAGTTGCTATTTACACCTATGAAGATCGCTATTCGCAACACAGAAATAAAGCAGATGAATCATATCAAATAGGTGAAGACAACGATCCCCTAAAGCCTTATTTAGATATTGATGAAATTGTGGCTTTAGCAAAAGAAAAAAATGTCGATGCTATTCATCCTGGTTATGGTTTTTTATCTGAAAATTCAGAATTTGCGAGACGATGTGCAGAAAACGACATTATTTTTATTGGTCCAGACCCTGAAGTTATGGATGCTTTGGGCGATAAAATTACCGCTAAGAAAATCGCTGTAAAATGTAATGTTCCCATTATAGAAAGTAATAAAAAAGACCTTAGTTCTTTACAAATTGCACTTTCAGAAGCTAATACCATCGGTTATCCATTAATGCTAAAAGCTGCTTCTGGAGGTGGTGGACGTGGAATGCGCGTGGTTAGAAATGATAAAGACCTAGAACAACATTTTGATTCCGCTAAAAACGAAGCCTTAAACGCTTTTGGTGACGATACCATGTTTTTAGAAAAGTATGTCGAGAACCCTAAACATATTGAAGTACAAATTGTAGCCGACAGACATGGTAATATTAGACATTTATTTGAACGTGACTGTTCTGTGCAACGTCGCCATCAAAAAGTTGTTGAAGTTGCTCCATCTTATAATATATCTCAAAAGGTAAAAGATGCCTTATACAACTATGCTGTTGCCATTACCTCTGAAGTCAACTATAATAACATTGGTACGGTTGAATTTTTGGTAGATCAACAAGACAATATCTATTTTATTGAAGTCAACCCAAGAATTCAAGTAGAACATACGGTTACCGAAATGGTTACTGGAATTGATTTGGTAAAAACCCAAATATTCATTGCTGGTGGTTATAAATTATCGGATCAGCAAATAAAAATATACGATCAAGAATCCTTACAAACCTATGGTTTTGCTTTGCAATGTCGATTAACTACGGAAGATCCTGAAAACAATTTCACTCCAGATTACGGTAATATTACCACTTACCGAAGTGCTTCGGGAATGGGAATTCGTTTAGATGCTGGTAGTATTTATCAAGGGTATAACGTGAGTCCGTTTTTCGATTCTATGCTTGTAAAAGTGTCTGCACATGGTAGAACACTCGATGGAGCGGTTCGGAAAATGACACGTGCCTTAAAAGAATTTAGAATTAGAGGTGTAAAAACCAATATTCATTTTCTTCAAAATGTCATTCAGCATGACACCTTTAAAGAAGGAAAAGTCACGGTAAATTTTATTCAAAATACGCCTTCATTATTCGAAATAAAACTACCTCAAGACCGAACCACTAAAGCAGTGAACTTCTTAGCTGAAGTAATTGTTAACGGTAATTCTGATGTCAAAAATATTGATAAAACCAAAGTGTTTAGAACAGCTAAAGTTCCTAAGTATAATCGCTCTGAGGCATTTCCAAAAGGCACTAAAGATCTATTAACAGAATTAGGTCCTGAAGCCTTTTGCCAATGGCTTAAAGACGACAATAAAATACATTATACAGATACCACCATGCGCGATGCGCATCAATCACTTTTAGCAACACGTATGCGAAGTTATGATATGCTTAAAGTGGCCGAAAGCTTTGCTAAAAATCATCCTAATACCTTTAGTATGGAAGTTTGGGGAGGCGCTACTTTTGATGTCTGTTACCGCTTTTTACACGAAAGTCCTTGGACACGCTTAAGGGAATTACGTAAAGCCGTTCCAAACATTTTGTTTCAAATGTTATTACGTGGCTCTAATGCTGTGGGCTATAAAGCCTATCCTGATAATTTAATTGAGAAATTTGTTGAAAAATCTTGGGAAAATGGAGTTGATATTTTTAGAATTTTCGACTCACTCAATTGGGTAAAAGCTATGGAACCTAGCATAAATTATGTTCGTGATAAAACAGGTGGAATTGCGCAAGCTGCCATTAGTTATACAGGAGATATTTTAGACCCAAAGCAAAGCAAATACAACCTCAACTATTATACGCAACTCGCCAAAGATTTAGAAAATGCAGGCGCGCATATGATTGCGATTAAAGATATGGCTGGTTTATTAAAACCTTATGCTGCAACGGAATTAGTTGGTGCTTTGAAAGACACTGTAAATATCCCGATTCATCTTCATACGCACGATACCTCATCCTTACAAACCGCAACATACTTAAAAGCCATTGAAGTTGGAGTTGATGTGGTTGATGTAGCACTTGGCGGTTTATCAGGATTGACCTCTCAACCCAATTTTAATGCCATTATTGAAATGATGAAAGGGCAAAAACGCGCTCATGATTTTGATATGAATACGCTCAATCAGTTTTCAAACTATTGGGAAGATACCCGAGAAATGTACTATCCTTTTGAATCCGGATTAAAAGCAGGAACAGCTGAGGTGTATCAACATGAAATTCCTGGTGGTCAATATTCAAATTTAAGACCACAGGCCATTGCCTTAGGTCTTGGAGACCGCTTTGATGAGGTAAAGAAAATGTACGCCCAAGTGAATACTATGTTTGGCAACCTCATAAAAGTCACACCAAGCTCAAAAGTGGTTGGTGACATGGCTATTTTTATGGTGACTAATAATCTCACGCCAGAAGATGTCATGCAACGTGGCGAAACGATTTCGTTTCCAGAATCGGTAATCAATTTCTTTAAAGGAGATTTAGGCCAACCTGTTGGCGGCTTTCCTAAAGACCTTCAAAAAATTATATTAAAAAATAAAACCCCTTACACCGACCGACCAAATGCCCATTTAAAACCTGTAGATTTTACTAAAGAATTTGCTGCTTTTAAAAAGAAGTTCCAGCAAGGCTTTACAAGACCTATTGAAATAGAAGATTTCTTATCGTTTATGTTATATCCAAAAGTATTTGAGAAAGCCCATGAAAACTATAAACTTTACGGAAATATAGCACTAATACCAACTAAAGATTTCTTTTTTGGTATGAAGCTTCAAGAAGAAACCAACATTACGCTTGAACCAGGAAAAACGATAATTGTAAAATTACTTTCAGTAAGTATTCCAAATGACGATGGAGTAAGAACTGTATTTTTTAAGGTCAATGGTGAAAACCGATTTGTTGAAATTTTTGATACCTCTTTAAATATAAAAAAGGTTGAACATATAAAAATCGATCATGAGGATTCCAACCAAATTGGAGCACCTTTACAAGGATCCTTATATAAGGTTTTAGTGAAGAAAGGCACAACTGTTAAAGAAAACGACCCTCTGTTTATAATTGAAGCCATGAAAATGGAAACAACCGTTACAGCACATAAATCTGGAAAAATAAAATCGGTAACTTTAGCTGAAGGCAGTATGGTAAAACAAGATGATTTAGTAGTAACCATGGAATAGTAAAAACGCATCATCTTTGTGCTTCTTATAAAACGTGAAGCGTTAATAGAGATGAGGTTCTACGGTTTAAAAAAGTAGATTAATCACATTATCATTATTTATTTAATTTATTGGGTTATTTAAGCTTAGGTTTTAATAACCCAATTTGTTTTCCATTACCTTTGCCCCTATTAAATTATTAAGCATTGGAAAAGAAAAAACAACATCCTCAAGTAAAATCAGAACTTCATCCAAGAAGTCAGCATAGATCTCGCTACAATTTTGACGCACTTATCAAAAGTTCTCCAGAATTAGCCAAGTATGTGGCACCAAACACCTATGGTGATGATTCTGTAGATTTTTTCAATCCTGCAGCTGTAAAGGCACTTAATAAAGCTTTATTAATTCACCATTACGGATTAGACTATTGGGATATTCCTGAGCATTATTTATGCCCACCTATTCCTGGCAGAGCCGATTATATTCATAATATCGCCGATTTATTAAAAGGAGATGGTACTGTTATTCCAAAGGGAAATCACATTAAAGGCTTAGATATTGGAGTTGGTGCCAATTGCATTTACCCCATTATTGGTCAGCATGAATATGGCTGGTCCTTTATAGGAAGTGATACTGATGAAGCCGCTATTATATCTGCTAAAACTATAGAGCAAAAAAATTACAAATTAAGATCTACTCTAGAAATTAGACGTCAAGACAAAGCAAACAACTTTTTTTATGACATCTTAAAACCCGAAGAAAAAGTAGATTTTACCATTTGTAATCCACCATTTCATGCCTCTGCCGAAGATGCTCAAAAAGCAAGCTTGAAAAAACAAAGGAATCTTAAAGGGAAAAGACCTAATAAAGCACTTTTAAATTTTGGTGGGCAACATAATGAATTATGGACCAAAGGTGGTGAAGCACGCTTTGTAAAAGACATGATTTATGAGAGCAAGCATTTTGGCAAACAATGTTATTGGTTTACAAGTTTAATTTCTAAGGAAGCGACACTAAAACCCACCTATAAAGTTTTAGACAAAGTGAATGCTACTGTTGTAAAAACTATTGAAATGGGACAAGGTCATAAAATCAGTAGATTTATAGCTTGGACTTTTTTAACCGAACAAGAACAAAACGATTGGATACAAGAACGTTGGTAAAACATTTATTCTACCTTTGCCATAAATACAAAACACATGTCATTTAAAGACTTAAGCCTAATAAAACCAATATTAAAAGCTGTTGCAGCTTCTGGTTATACAGAACCGACCTTAGTACAACAACGTACTATTCCATTGGTTTTAGACCGTAAAGACGTTATTGTTTCTGCACAAACCGGTACAGGAAAAACGGCAGCTTTTGCCTTACCTATTCTTCAGCAATTGTACGATAAACAAGATGCTCCTAAAAAAGGTAAAAGAATAAGAGCGCTGATAATAAGTCCTACACGAGAATTAGCCATTCAAATTCAAAAGAATTTTAAAACCTATGCTGAGTTTACTAATCTAACGTCGTTAGTCGTTTTTGGTGGTGCATCTATAGAGCCACAAATAGATACGTTAAAGAAAGGCGTTGATATTTTAGTGGCAACACCTGGTCGTTTACTCGATTTACACAAGCAAGATTATATCAATCTCGATTTTGTTGAAACCTTTGTTTTAGATGAAGCGGATTTAATGTTAGCTATGGGTTTTATTGATGATGTAAAAAAGATTGAACGTCTTTGTCCTCAAGACAAGCAAACCTTATTATTCTCGGCAACGATTCCATTTAAAATTGAAGAATTAGCCAACACCTTGCTTAAATATCCAGAACGTATTGATGTGACTCCGACAAAATCGGTTGCTAAAAATGTGAATCAGGTATTGTACTATGTACCAAAGCAAAATAAAATTGAATTGTGTTTACATTTAATGCGCAACACAATTGAAGGTAACGTTCTTATTTTTAGACGTACTAGAAATGGCGTAGATAAACTTGAAGCTACCTTATTAAAAAACGGATTCTCTGTAAATAGTATTCATGGAGATAAACCACAAAGCGAAAGACAAACGGCTTTAAACAAATTTAAAAACGGTTACGTTAAAATACTGATTGCTACAGATGTTGCTGCACGTGGTATTGATATAAACGAACTAGATAACGTTCTTAATTTTGATATGCCAGGCATACCAGAAACTTATGTACATAGAATTGGTAGAACTGGTAGAGCTGGACATACAGGTAACGCTTATTCGCTGTGTTCTGCTGATGAGAAAAATTATGTAAAAAAGATAGAACAAGCTATTAATGTTCAGATTCCTGTAGAAACCGAACATCCTTATCCTTTAGATCCTAAAGCAGAACCTATTGTGCATAAACGACAAGGTAGCAAGTATAAAAAAGGTCGTAAGAGTGAAGCCTCTAAGAAGAAGAAAAAACGTTGGTATTAGAATAGCTGTTAGCTGTTAGCTGTTAGCTGTTAGCTGTTAGAAAAAATAAAAAGCACTTGGATAAACTAAGTGCTTTTTTTGTTTTAATATATATTCTGAATTACTCTTTTAGATCAATAAAATCCTCTCCAAATCTTATAATTCCGTGAACTGAATTAATTTGAATTTTGTTTGGGTTTGATTCCTCACCTATCACCATCATTTTTGATAGTCTATTTTTTCGACTTGGCTCTATTTCAAACGTGACACTATCATGAGAATGTACTGTATCGTTCCCGTAAGTTTCAATATAATATTTCATGTCTTCCGGATAAAAAAGATTGATTTCTGAATATTCTGTATCCATTTGAAAATCTTTAAAATTATTTGAGAAATTATGAAGCCAAAATTTCCCATTAAAATCTACTATTTTCACATGCTCCCCTACTTCTCCAATTTTTGTTGTTGAAAATTCACCATCAATAGTCAGGTTTTTCACCTCTGCTATTTGAACTACCTCTGCATGATTAAATTTGTATGAACCACCATTTAAAGTATTACATCTGAAACTCCCGTTAACAATATCAAGATTATTTAAAGGATTCTTAATACTTTGGAATTTCAAACTCGTATTTCTTGCATTTACATTTAACTGACTGTCTAAATCTAGTTTGAATGTCATACTAGAATTTACAGCCATAATCCTTAAGTTAATATGAGAAGGTATTTTTATTATGAATTTAGTTCTTAATACTTTTACACTTTTAGAATTAATTTTCCTTTTTTCCCCCTTATTATCAACCTCTCTTAAATTCTTTAAATACTCTTTTAAGCTTTTTCCTCTAGAACCACTATTAATATCTAAAAAATACTGTTTAGACTTCCTAAACATCCTAGTTGTTGGTTCTTTAAAATTAATATAATCACCTTCAAAAGTAATTCCATAAAGTGTTTCAATAGAATAAGTAACATCACTCGCTATATTGTTCCCTTTACTTTTAAACTCTAATTTATCATTTACAATTTGTGATTCAGGCTTAACGGCATTTAAAATTTTCTCAATTTCCTTATTTGAATAGTTTTCAAATTCGATCGTATAATCAAAATGAACTTTATTGTCTTCTGATGCTTCTATTTCTACATAAGTTCCTTCTAAATTTAAAACTAAGTTATTCAGATTTGCAGCATCAAAGCTTTCTTTAAATATCTCTTTAATTTGAGACTGAACCTGCAATGATGTGATGAGCATCAATGCTAAAATTTTAAATGGTGTTTTCATTATGTCCGTTTTTTTGATTTAATATGTTGATGTGTTTTTGAATGTCTTTTAAAATCTGTAATCGTGTTTGAAGGTTTTCAACTAATGCTTCAATGACTAAAATATTATTAGCATCGTCTTTAAACTGAAGAGAAATATCTTGATAATCTGCATCTAAGTCTTTCAATTTTTTTCTAAACCGTTCTACCAAAACAGCATCATCTGCAATAGCTACAAAACTCTGCCATTCGGTTTCAATATCTTTAAGATATGCTGCCTCAACAGCTTCTACTTGTGCTACTATTGGTGACACCTGATTTTGTTCTAGTTTTGTTTCCATTTCCAGAGCATTAAACCCTATAGTTAATGCCATAATTAAAATAGCTGCAGCACCTAACCAAGTATAAGGATTTTGCTTTGGTTTGGATTGCTTTTTAAGCTTATCTGCAAATTCACTTCTATGATTTTTAGGAAGCGGTTTTAAATCGTCTTCCTCTGTAAATAAAGTTCTAATATCTTGCTTCATTGTACTTTTGTTTTAATAGGTCTTGTAACTTTAATTTCCCACGTCTTAGATGTGTACGTGAGGTTTTTACGGGAATTTCTAAGATGTCTGAAATCTCTTCATGATCGTAGCCCTCTAATAAATAAAGCTTCACTACTACTCTATGTTTTTCAGTGATCTGATCAATAGCACATAAAATCTCTTGCTTTGTAATTGCAATATCAAATTGCCAATCGTCTTCATTTGAGATTTGCAATTCTGAAACTTCAACCGCTTCAAACTCTAGTTTATTTTTCTTTAAAACGTCTAAACACTGGTTAATGATAATACGTTTTAACCAAGCTCCAAAAGTGGCTTCGGGTTTATAGCTATCAATATGTCTAAACGCTTTTAAAAAACCGTCTTGCATCGCATCCTTCGCATCTTCTTCATTCAAATAACGACAAGCAACGGTATACATAGCTTGACTATATTTATCATAGACTTGCATTTGCGCAACGTCATTTCCTTTTTTGCAAAGCTTAATAAGTTTCGTCTCTAATTTGTGCATTGGGTTGGTTAGCGGTTTCTATTATAAAAACGACAGAATTTGTAAAGAGTTTCAAAATAGAATAAAAACGATTGATTTTAATTGAATATGTCTAATTTTAACCTGAATTTCAATCTACCCAATATAAAGATGAGCGACGATTACAAGAAACCTGCGTTTAAAAAATTATTAGATCGATTACAAGAAGAGAGCTGGCAATTAGAATTGCTGATTTCTGGTTTTGCTATTTTTGGATTATTCTCAGCCTATCCTGCTTTAGAAATAAAAATGGCCTATCACCAGTCTCAAAACGATAATAATCTGTTTTTTACGCTGATTTTAATTCTTGCGATTTCTGCATGTTCCATATTAATTTTCAACTTACTTCTTCACGTTCTTCTACGAGGCTTATGGATTGGTGCCTTAGGATTACGGTATGTTTCTGGCGACATTGAATACGATACCTTAAATTACACTAAACGATTTAGCAACTATCTAAAAATAAAAGTTGGTTCTTTTGATAGGTACATTGCAAGATTAGAAGACTACTGTAGCATCATTTTCGCAATCACGTTTTTGCTCATCTTTTATTTACTCGCTCTTGTTCTAATCATAGGGTCAATTGCTACAATAATTTCAGTGTTTTTAAATGGTCATACTTTTCGTGATTTTTCTACGTATGTTGGCATTATCCTTTTAGCATTTGTAATTATTGGTATGCTATTAACGTTTATCGACTTTATTACACTCGGTTATTTAAAAAAGAAAAAATGGCTCAGCAAAGTATATTTCCCTTTCTACTGGGTTTTTAGTATTATCACACTTTCCTTTTTATACCGACCATTAGTTTATAATTTTCTAGACAATAAATTCGGAAAACGCCTGAGTCTCTTTTTAGTTCCTATTTATATTTTATTGGTATGGATGACCTCTTTATATTACAATCAATCTAACTATTTTAATTTTATTGAGGACTCGAGTACTAACATTTCTAATTCTGCAAATTACGAAGATATGTTAATTGAGGAATCTGATTTTATTAAAAACATTGCTATCAATAGTAAAGTTATAAGCGATCCGTACATCAAAGTATTTATAGCTTTTGATAAATATATAGAGGATGAAATTTACCTCTTCAACCCAAGTTTAAAAGTTGATGAAGATGCTAGAGGTATTACATCAGAAATCAGCACAATCAATTATGACTCCAACACTAATGCATTAAAAAACAACTATTTGGATACATTTAATTCACTCTATTCTGTTGAAATTGATTCTACTTTATATAAAACCGAATTTTTACTCGGTAAAACTATAAAAAAACAAAACGGCTTTGAAACCTATATTGGTTTAAAAAACATAGATGAAGGTAAGCATATGCTACATGTAAAACGCAGGGAACTAAAAGCATCTGATACCCTATCTATAACTCAAGCTTCTATACCATTTTGGTATTATCCAAATTAGCATACAGTATAAATAATGTATCTTTAAAATCTATACACTTAACCATGCATAAAATTTTATTTATTCTAGCATTTATTGGGCAAATCTCGTTTGCTCAAATAACTATTAAAGATAGTATTACCAAATACCCTGTGAGTTATGCCACCATTTCTTTTGGCAATGGCAACGGTCTTTTTGCTGATGATGAAGGTCAATTTGTTTTTACAAAAAAATTATATCCAGATATTGATTCCTTATTTATTTCGGCTTTAGGTTTTAAAGACTTAAATATTGCCACTCATAATTTACCCAGTCAATTGTTAATGCAACCCGAAGCGCATCAACTAGATGCGGTTATGATTGCTAATAAAATAGATCGGAAATTTAAAGAAGAAAAACTGAAACCCTCTTTAGATGACGATTATTATAATTGTTGGCTGCCTACTATAGAATCTGAAATTGCGGTTTATTTTCCTAAAACGACAACCAAAGATCAAAAGCTAACTAACGTATTATTTCCTATTGCACTAGAATCTAAAGATTGGAAAAAACGCAACCGTTCTAATAGCGATAAGAAAAAGTTTTCCACCTTATTTAAAGTGAAATTTTACACCAACAATAATGGTGTTCCTGGTAACGTACTAACCAATGAAACCATCGTTTTTAGAGCTACTGAAAAAGATGGAGATGCTTATGATTTAAATGTAAATGATTATGATATCTATATTCCTGAAAATGGTTTTTTTGTATCACTACAAGTTTTAGGCTATACTAATAAAGACGGAAAACTACTACCTAACAAAAAATATAAAGAGATTGTTTCTAAAACTGGTGGTGTTGTTAAAATCCCAACTAATTTTAGACCATTATTGCCTTTTACAGATGAAATTGAAAGCAAAAACACCTATATTAAGCGCGTATTTATTAATGGAAATAATTGGGTAAAGTTTGACAAAGGCCATCAATTTAAATCGAGTTTATTAGACAAGAATCTTTTTAATTATGGTATAGGCTTAACCTACAAAACATATAAAGATGAATGATCCCATTGGTTTATACCTTATGGCTGCAATGTATATAATTGCAGGGTTTATGCACTTTATACGACCAAAATCTTATATGCGTATTATGCCAAAGTATTTACCAAATCATAAAATATTGGTTTACTTAAGTGGTATCGCAGAAGTCTTTTTAGGTATTGGTTTGTGTATCCCTACATTAAAAGTAATTTCTATCTATGGTATTATTCTAATGTTGGCTGTATTTCTTTTGGTACATGTTTATATGCTTTCTGGAGAAAAAGCTTCTGCTGGAATTCCAAAATGGATATTACTTATACGCTTACCACTACAGTTTGGGTTGATGTATTGGGCTTGGATATATTTATAAGTTAATAGCTATGATTATTACCAAACATTGCCAATTCTGCGATCATCAAAAAATTGATTTTAAAACAGGTACAATTTGTGCCTTAACTGATAGAAAACCCGACTTTAAGACAACATGCGTAAATGCCAAACTAGATGATAAATTAGAAGCAAAAATTAAAGCTATAAACATTACGTATGAAGCCGTACTTAAAACAAAATTATTAGTCTATACTAATTTTGTTGTATTCCTTACGATAGCCATTTCTGTTATTTTAGCTGGCTATTTTTTAGCTCAATATCTATTAAATTTTAGGGTTATTGCAGCAGCCCCCTTTATCATATCATCAGTAGGTTTATTAGTCATTCTTCCTCTTGCTGTAGGGCCACTAAATACGTATAGAAATGATTTAAAATTAGCTAAAGCAAAAAAAGATGATTTAGATGCTGTTCTAAAGATTTATAATATTAAATATGATATAACGATTTACTTTGGAGCCAAATATCATGGCACACAAGATGTTGCCGTTGATTTACAACTTAAAAAATAAGAATTACTCTACCTCAAAATCAAAATAAGTCTTAGGAAAAGGCTCCCATCGCAACGTAAAATGCCACCACTCTTTTGGGTAATTTCTAAAATTATGTTTCAACATTACAGTTTGTAATAACTGTCTATTTTTCTTTTGCTCAACAGTTAAAGCATCATGTGCAATCCAAGAAGCTTCACCAAAAAAATCATAAGGACTGCCCATATCTAAAGGCTCGCCTGTTTCCCCATCTATAATCGTTAAGTCCACAGTACTACCTCTACTATGACCAGATCGCGATGCAATATATCCTGCTTTAAATAAGTTTCTCTTATTAACTTCTGGATAAAATTGTTGTTTATTAATGGTATCATTTAGATCTTTTGCCCATCGAATAAAATGATTTACAGCCCTTTGTGGTCTGTAGCCATCATAAATTTTTAAACATAAATTTTGTGATTGCAATTCATCTTGAACCCGTTTTAATTTTTCAACAGCACCTGTGGTTAAGATTAAGCGGTTAGCATTATAACCATCAATCGTATCTCCAACAAAATTGTTTTGCGAAAAGTATCTCAATTCCACATCCAAATCAGGAATCATAGATTTAGCATACACAAAACCATCTGGCAAAGTTTGCTTTTGTTGAAACCCGAAAGTCAAAAGGATTAAACTCCCAATATATAGTAGCGTTTTGTAATTCATATCAAAATACTAAATTAATAAAAAATACAGTAGAAACTTATTTTAATAAAACAACATTATAATCATAGAAATTAAAAACCTAATAATAACAATTAATGTGTCAAAAAAAAAGAAATTAAACTAGTCTCCAAAATATATTCCTGGAGTTAAAACAATCTAAAATTGAAGTTGAACACCGACAAACTTGACATTATAAAAAACAAAAAACCGAGATCCCTCAATCTCGGTTTTCGTTTATTTGCTTTTTTCTATGCTGGTAGATTCAGGGTCTCTAAGCCAACTCAACATAAGGCAAATATTAATTAATTAATCCATTGAACTAAAAACTAAATTTTAGTACGGGTCAAATATATAATTCATTTTGAATGGTGTCGCTAAAAAACATATTTAATCGACGAAATACATACAATTTTAACGTTTAAAGACAAAATAACGCATTTGAACGATGAAATGCGGTTTTAACAAAATTGATATTTCAATAAATAACCTATAAATTTGGTATAATATTTAAAACAAACATTGAATTCAGTGATTATGAATTAACTTTATACCTCTTAAAAAATTAAAAATGAAACACTATTTAATACTTATTCTCTGTTTAGTTAGCATGCTTGGCTTTAGTCAAGACAAAACATATAACGAGGAAGAATTGTCAATAACCCAATGGATAGATGGTACATTACTAACACCAATAGCGAGTAATAAACCTAATTTAGCCATTATTATTGCAGGATCGGGCCCTACCAACCGGAACGGTAATCAAAATTTTCTAAAAAATAACTCTTTAAAAAAATTAGCAGAGGGTCTTACAGAAAATGGTATTGCCACTTTTAGATACGACAAACGCATTGTAAAACAAATACTTAAAAACCAAGTAGACAAAAACATTATGTTTGATGATTTTGTAAACGACGCATCAGAAATCATTAGCTTTTTTAAGGAAAAGGATGCTTACGGTAAAATCTATGTCATTGGCCATAGTCAAGGTAGTTTAGTCGGAATGTTAGCCGCGAAGGATAAAGCCGATGGGTTTATTTCTCTAGCCGGTGCTGGCAACAATATAGGAGATGTTCTAATAGAACAAGTGACTAAAATGGCACCAAAACTAGGTGAAGAAACACAACGTGTGGTTACGATATTAAAACAAGGTAAAACAACAACAGATTACCCTGAGGCATTAGGATCATTATTTGGTCCAAACATTCAAGACTTTATGATAAATTGGATGACCTACTACCCTACCAAAATTATAAAAGAATTAAAAATGCCAATACTTATTGTAAATGGCACAAAAGATCTTCAAGTCTCAGTTGATGAAGCTAAAGTTTTAAAAGAAGCCAATACTAAAGCGGAACTGCTAATTATAGAAAACATGAATCATGTGCTTTTTGAAATTGAAGGTGATGATTTAGAAAATTCAAAATCGTATAACGAATCGTTTAGAGCGATTTCTCCACAACTTATGACTGGTTTAACCGACTTTATAAAGTCTTAAGGACTTTATATCTACTTAAAAAGAAAAGCATCTCGCCTGATCATAATCAGAAATGAGATGCTTTTTCTACTTAACCAACTAAATAATAATGAAAAGCATCCCAACCACGAGATGCATTTTCTAACTAACCAACCAATGTAATGTTACGACTTTGTAGTACTGCTATCAGTTGATAACAGCTGTAATAAGCATTACAATTAGTAATATGCAAACCTTGTGCCAAACTTTATATTTTAATTCTTTTTAAGAAAACTGTAACAAAAAATTCTATTTGGATACTTATATTTTAAACCATATCTTTATGATATCATTTTAATATCATATTGATTAATTAAAATTATTAACCAATCAAATTTTTTAAATCATGAAAGAAGAAAAAATCATTATCCCAGCAAACGGATACCTAATGTTGTTCTTATTTATACTACTCTTCTTTGGTAGTATTGCACTTATCACTATAACAGAAACCGGCTGGCCTGTGTTTGGTATTGCTATAGCATTACTTTTAGCTTTTGGCTTTTTAATGGTACAACCTAACGGCTCTAGAGTTTTGCTTTTATTTGGAAAATATGTTGGTACAGTTAAAAAGAATGGCTTCTATTGGGTAAATCCTTTTTATACCAAAAAGAAAATTTCACTTAGAGCGAGCAATTTTGATAGTGAACGTTTAAAAGTGAACGACAAACTAGGAAACCCTATAATGATTAGCACCATTTTAGTTTGGCGTGTTCAAAACACCTACAAAGCCGCATTTGACGTTGATAATTACGAAAACTTTGTACGTGTACAAACCGATGCCGCTGTTCGTAAATTGGCAAGTATGTACCCTTATGACAATTTTGCTGACGAAGGTGTTGACGAAGATATCACCTTACGCTCAAGCGTTAATGAAGTCAGCAACGCCTTAGAAAAAGAGATAGACGAGCGTTTATCCATTGCTGGTATCGAAGTTTTAGAAGCTAGAATAGGCTATTTAGCCTATGCGCAAGAAATCGCTAATGCCATGTTAAAGCGTCAACAAGCTACTGCTATTGTTGCAGCGCGGCATAAAATTGTAGAAGGTGCCGTAAGTATGGTAGAAATGGCCATTGAGCAACTCAGCAAAAAAAATGTTGTCGATTTAGACGAAGAACGCAAAGCTGCAATGGTAAGTAATCTTATGGTTGTACTATGTGGTGACAAAGATGCGTCACCTGTTTTAAACGCAGGAACTTTAAACCATTAATAAATATGAATCAAAAACAAGTTTATAGCATCGGTATAGGATCAGCTATTGGAAGTAGTATTGGGACCACAATTGGGGCCATAACAGACAGCATTGCAACCAGCTTGATATTTGGTTCAATTATCGGAACCATAATAGGTATTATATTTGCCTTCGTGATTTTTAAAACAGATACGTTATGAAAGAATATAAAGTCGTTATGCTTAAATTAGGCTTCAGAAATCGTATTCAAAATTTTGAAGATCTTCTCAATCAGTATGCACGAGAAGGATGGGTTGTTAAGAATATTGCTGTTAATTGGTCTTCAGTCGTTTTTGAACGTGATAAAAATAGATAATGAGAATCTTTAAAGAAGAACAACGTTTTAATCAAGTGTGGCTTATTATAGTTTTAATGGTAAGTGCAATCGTTCCAATTTCCGTTTATATAAATGAGTATTTAGAAGACCCTTCTAAATCTTCTGTTTTAGAATTAACTGGATTAATACTTGTCGTAATTTTAGTTACAGGATTAATATTTTTCTTTAAACTAACGACGCGTATAGACGAAAAAGGAATTCATTATAAATTCTTTCCTTTTCATTGGAGCTTTAAGGTCATCAAATGGGATGAAATCCATAAGGTTTATGTCAGAACGTATGATCCCATAGGCGAATATGGAGGTTGGGGACTAAAAGGCGGCATACTTTGGAATAAATCGAAAGGTAAAGCCATAAACGTTTCAGGAGACATCGGAATTCAATTAATTTTGAAGAACGAAAAAAAAATACTCATCGGCACACAGAAACAGGACGAAGTAAAAAACGTCATAGCGACTTATAAATCGAAATTAAAATAACAAAACTATAATGTCTAAAAAGAAAGCCTTTGCACTACGAATGAATGAAGATATGCTGAAAGCCGTTGAAAAATGGGCTTCGGACGAATTTCGTAGTACTAATGGTCAGATAGAATGGATGCTAATGCAATATCTCAAAGAACACAATAGACAACCCAAACTAAAAGATAAACCCACAGAAAAAAAGTGACCGGAAACGGTCACTTTTTTTAGTTTTAAATTTTTGTATTTTGCGCTGAAATAAAGCTAGAATATGAAATCATTATTTAAGACACTATTAATACTATCCTTATTCTTATTTAGTATCAATTTTTCATTCGCTCAAACCTTGACGTTTGAAAAATCCAATACCAATCATTCCGAAGAATTTACAATACCAGTAAAACTAGATTCTATATCCTTCAATGCCTTTAAAATTGAATTTACCATTTCCGACGATTTAGCTGAAGTTGTTCAATTTATTCCTAGTAAAAAGATTACAGAAGGCACCTACAAGTATAACAACACCAATAAGATTTACAGTATTGAATATAACCATTCATCACCTATAAAATTTGAAAAAAAAGCATCTTTATTCGATTTAAAGATGAAAACAGAAAATCGTTTCAAGGATAGAGAACTTATAAAATTAATATCTACCAACTTTATTTTAGATGACACTAATGTGCCATTAAAAAAACAAAAGATTGAAAAAGCAACAGCCAATCAATGGGTGTTATTTAAAAACGATGCTATTGTCTTTGGTTTATTAATGATTGCATTAGGATTTGTCTTTTTCACAGAATCTAAGAAAACAGGATTCTGGTACAAATTCTATCGTATTGTACCTGCCCTATTAATGTGTTATTTAGTTCCTGCTATATTTAACTCATTCGGATTAATTTCAGATGAAATCTCTCAAAGTTATTTTATTGCAAGTCGTTATTTATTACCTGCTTCGCTCGTACTTTTAACTTTAAGTATCGATTTAAAAGCTATTTTTAACCTAGGATGGAAAGCATTAGTTATGTTCTTCACTGGAACCATAGGAATTGTAATTGGAGGACCTATAGCCATTTTATTAATCTCATCGTTCTCTCCCGAAACTGTTGGTGGCGCAGGATTTGATGCCACATGGAGAGGATTAGCAACCCTAGCCGGAAGTTGGATTGGTGGCGGAGCCAACCAAGCGGCAATGTTAGAAATTTATGAATTTAACCAAGAACTTTATGGGGGAATGGTTTTAGTAGACATTGTCGTTGCTAATATTTGGATGGCAATAATTCTACTAGGCATTGGGAAACGAAAAAAGATTGACAATTGGTTAAAAGCAGATAATACAGCAATTAATGAACTTCAAAATAAGGTGCAGAATTTTAGTGATAAAATCACACGGAATCCATCATTAACCGATATCATTGTAATTCTAGCTTTTGCCTTTGGCGCTGTTGGAATTGCACATTTTGGGGCCGACAATATATCAGTGTATCTAAAAGACAACTTTGAAGCTGTAAGTAATCCTAAAAGTGCTTTATCATCTTTTGGAAGTGGTTTCTTTTGGCTTATCTCTATTGCCACACTAATTGGAGTTTTATTATCATTTACGAAAGCTAAAAATTACGAAGGAGCCGGTGCTAGCAAAATAGGAAGTGTATTTATATATATTCTTGTTGCAACTATTGGAATGAAAATGGATTTAGGTAAAATCTTTGAAAATCCTGGACTTATATTAATCGGATTAGTTTGGATGACTATTCATGCTTTATTATTAATATTAGTAGCTAAACTTATAAAAGCACCATTCTTCTTTTTAGCAGTTGGTAGCCAAGCAAATGTTGGAGGAGCTGCTTCTGCTCCTGTTGTTGCTGCTGCTTTTCACCCGTCTCTAGCAACTGTTGGGGCATTATTAGCGGTGTTTGGTTATGTTGTTGGAACTTATGGAGCGATTCTTTGTGCAGAACTTATGAAAATAGCAGCTGCAGGTTAGTATTTATTAAACTATTATAAGATATTTGCGCACCTAATTATTTAGTAAACCATGACAAAATTAAACAAAGCTCTAAGCCTCATAATTTTAGTAATATTGGCCGTTTCTTGCGGTAAAAACAATGACTCCAATTTCACCCTAAAAGGTCATATTAAAGGGTTAAAAAAAGGAGTTGTCTATCTTCAAAAAGATGGGGATTCTAGTATTGTAAATTTAGATTCTATGCGTATTACTGGGCAACCAGAATTTACTTTACAAGCTAATATAGACGAACCCATTCTTCTTTATTTGAAATTATTTAAAAACGACGGAGAAGAACATTATATTCCATTCTTTGCAGATAAAGGAGTTACAGAAATCACGTCTACATTAAAGAATTTTAATTTTGACTCTAAAATTAAAGGCTCTAAACAACAAGAACTTTTAGATGCGTATATTAGTGTTATGTCTAATTATAATAATAGAAACCTAGATATTATTGAAGCAAGTTTTAAGGCTCAAGAAAAAAAGGATAGTATTGCACTCGATTCATTGAATAAACTAGCAGATCACCTTATAAAGCGTAAATATGCCTATACCATACAATATGCAATGAACAATAAGGATAGCGAAATTGCACCTTATTTGGCCTTATACGAGGCACGAAATGCTAATCCAGTCTATATTGATTCTATTTATAATAATCTTACACCTGAAATTAAAAATTCACTTTATGGCAAAAAATTAAGTGACTTTATAGAACATAGGAATTCTGCCAATTAGTAAGAAGTCCAAAATACCGTATGATTTTCAATAAATATTATTAAAAAATCCAATCATGTTTATGATTGGATTTTTTTTATTTTATAAAGCATATAGAACGACACAACCTTAACAAATTCTGTACTCGTATTTCTTCTACTTTATTCATCATTGTGGTCTAAACAAAAAAAACTCCAAGTACTTTACAGTAATTGAAGTTTTAATTAAGAGCCGATGGAGGGACTCGAACCCACGACCTGCTGATTACAAATCAGCTGCTCTAGCCAGCTGAGCTACATCGGCAATAAAATGCTTACCTTATATCGGTAAGCGAGCGCAAATTTAAAATAGATTTTTAAATATGCAAACCAATTTACTTTAATTTATTGATTTTTTCGATAAGTGCTCTTCCTTTGGTTTCAAGGTCTGCGCTAATTGCTTTAAAATGAGCTTTCTTATTTTCTACACTTCTGTCATTCACACGAGCAATTAACTCATCAAACGTTACGATAGCTTCATCTATAACAGCTTCACTTTCTTTAGTTGGCTTTTCTGCATTCGCTAATTCCCAAACATACACTGCTTCAATAATATCTCCTAAGACGTAATTGATATCTTTTTTTAATTCTCTTTTGTTTGCCATGATAATTATTTTTTATAATAACCGCAAAAATACTAAATCCTTTTAGTTATTCGATCTCATTGTTACTTTTTATCTAAAGTTTTAAACGTAGACCTCTAGAAGTTTTCCGTAATCAGATTTTAATTTAAAATTTTCAATTTCTGCCGGAATCAAAATGGTTTCTCCTTTTGAAATATATTCTTTCGAATTTTTGGTAGAAACTTCAACATCTCCATCGACACACATATATATCAAAAACGAATCGTGAGTATTTTGAATTTCAATTTTAGAGGTTATTTCTATAAAATTTGTCGTAAAGAAAGGGCAACTTACCATTTCGTTAGTTACATTTTTTTGTTTTTTGTAGTCGATTCTAAAATCGTTTTCCATTTCAAAATCAAAAGCATCAATAGCAATATCGTTATGCAATTCGCGTCCATTACCATTAGCATCAACACGATCCCAATCGTAAACACGATATGTTACATCACTTGTTTGCTGAATTTCTGCTAATAACACTCCAGCACCAATAGCA
The DNA here is from genome assembly GCF_054366245.1 of Winogradskyella sp. PC D3.3. NCBI lineage: Bacteria > Pseudomonadati > Bacteroidota > Flavobacteriia > Flavobacteriales > Flavobacteriaceae > Winogradskyella > Winogradskyella sp. PC D3.3. The sequence goes on from NZ_CM135962.1 coordinate 3,884,340, forward strand.
TGCACTCTGCCGGCTTCTATAAAATACGTATCCCCTTCTTTTACGGTATCAAAATTTAAAATTTCAGTAAGCTTATGATGTTCTAAATGCTCTAAATAGGTGGCTTTATCTACCTTTCCTTTAAACCCTACAATTAAGTTTGCATCTTTGTCCGCTTGCATAACATACCACATCTCGGTTTTACCAAATGAATTGTGTCGTTTTTTTGCCAATTCATCATTAGGATGTAACTGAATACTTAAATCTTCTTTAGCGTCAATAAATTTAATCAGTAATGGAAATGCATTCCCAAAACGCTTCCAATTTTTATCTCCTAAAAGCTTAGAGTTATAGATATCGACTAAATCTTGAAGTGATTGTCCTTTTAATTCTCCATTACTAACAATAGAAATATCATTAGGTACTGTACTAATCTCCCAGCTCTCACCTAAAATTTTAGAAGTAGAAGCTTTATTAAAATACTGATTTAACTTTTCTCCTCCCCAAATTTTATCTTTAAGAATCGGTTGAAATTTTAGCGGATATAACATGTTTTCTTTATTAATTTCCAGAATACGTTACAAAATTACGAGGCGTTTCGTAAAGTGTAATTTCTAGATGAAACTTAGGATCGAGTTTTGGCTTAATTTTATTATAGATAACTACAGCTATATTCTCTGCTGTAGGATTTAGGTCTTTAAATTCAGGAACTTCAACATTTAAGTTCTTGTGATCAAAGGCATCTTCAACTTCTAATTTAATAATATCTTTTAAGGTCTTAATATCAATTACATAGCCTGTTTCGGGGTCAATTTCACCTGTAACACTTGCAATTAACTCATAATTGTGCCCATGAAAATTTGGGTTATTACACAAACCAAAAACGGCATCATTTTTCTCAAAACTCCAGTCTTTTCTATAAAGCCTGTGTGCGGCATTAAAATGTGCTTTTCTATGAACTGTAACTCGCATTATTTATTAACGTTTATGAATTCATAAAATTTTTCGAAAATTATTTTAAACCAAGCGGTATAACGTTGTGGGTTTTCAGCAATATCTACCTTTACCGCATCTAAAGACATCCATTTCCAACTCGCTACCTCGTCTTCATTTATATGAGGACTACCGTTAAAATACCCAACCATAATATGATCGTACTCATGCTCGGTTAAACCATTATCAAAAGGGGCTTTATAGATAAACGCTGTTTTTTCTTGAAGCTCCGTTACAAACCCCATCTCCTCTTGCAAACGTCGTTTACCTGCTTCGATGTTGGTCTCGCCATCACGCTGATGACTGCAACAGGTATTCGTCCATAAACCCGGAGTATGATACTTATGCATAGCCCGTTGCTGCAGCATGAGTTCATTCTTATCATTAAACACAAACACGGAAAATGCACGATGCAAAAGCGCTTTCTCATGCGCCTCTAGTTTTGGCATTAAACCAATTTTATTATCATTTTCATCTACTAAGATGACTTGTTCTTCGATCATATCACAAAAATACCAAGTAAAACTTTAAAAATACATTAATGTTTTCATAAAAAGGTATTGTAAAAACCAAAAACACCTTGTCTGTATAATACAAACAAGGCGTTCTTTTTGGAATAATAATTACTAGTTATTCTTTAATAATAAACATTGACCTACGATTTAACTGATGCTCCTCTTCACTACAGTCCACACCATTAGAGCATTCATTTATTAATTGAGATTCACCATAACCCTTTGCGGTTAACCTGTTTTTAGCAACCCCTTTATCTAATAACCATTGCAATGTAGATTTAGCTCTACGTTGGGACAATTTTAGATTATAGCCATCTCTACCTCTAGAATCTGTATGTGATTCTATATGAATTTTTAATTGTGGATATTGATTTAAAGCGGCTAATATCTTAGCTAATTCGATTTCTGCATCTAATCGAATATTAGACTGATCATAATCGAAATAAATGGGCTGTAAAGTTAATTTACATCCTAAATCATTTGGTGGGCATGGATCCATAACCTTAAGCGTTAATGGCATATTTAAGACAATTGGCATCTCAATAGTTTTAGGATTTTTTGGAGTTTCAAAAATTTCTTCTTTTGGATTATAGCCTTCTTTTTTTGCTCTAATAACATACTGTTCATTACAATCTAAGGTAAAAGTAAAAAGCCCATCTTCTCCAAGAGTTAGTGACTGAATAACCTCATTATTACTATCTAAAAGTGTGACCTCAGCATTTGGCAACAATTCACCTGTTTCTTCATCGGTTACTGGCCCTTGGATTGTAATTTCACAACGTTCCCAAATTTGATAAATGTCATCACTCTTACTACCTTCTTCACCATCTCTATTAGAGGTAAAATACCCAATTCTCCCCTCTTTTATAATAAAACTAAAATCATCTTTACTACTATTAATAGGCGCTCCAAAGGTTACGATCTCTCCATGTTTATCTTCTTTTAGTTTTGTTACAAAAATATCTAAACCGCCAAAACCTTTATGACCATCACTAGAAAAATACAAGTTATTCTCTGTGCTTATAAATGGAAATGTCTCTCTAGCCGCTGTATTAATTTCATTGCCCATATTTACAGGATTTGAATAACTATCATCGCCCAAAATATTAACATACCAAATATCAGACATTCCGAATGTACCAGGCATATCAGAAGCAAAATAAAGTCTATTTTCCTCGGGGTTTAATGCTGGATGACCAACAGAATAACTATCGCTATTAAATGGTAGTTCTTTCACATTTCCCCAAGCATCTCCAACTTTAGTTGCCTTGTATATTTTAAGTCGAATGACAAAATCTTTATCTCTTCTTTTCTTTCCATCTAAAAAATTATTTCTTGTAAAATACATTGTATTGCCATCGCTAGAAAAAACGGCTGTAGACTCATGATATTTAGTGTTGATTTCTCCCTTTAAAGGCTCCACTTCTTTTAAATTCATTTCTTCATCAACGACAACCTGATATAAATCTAAAAACGGTTGTTTATCCCATCCGGCCAGATCAACGGATTTCTCTTCAAATTCATTAATAGATTTATCACTTGAAGCAAAAACAATTTTATTGCCATAAAATGCGGGTCCAAAATCTGAATATTCGGTATTTACCGATATTTTTTCGATCTCAAATAATTTATTATTCACTCCTTTTTCAAAAAGTGTATCTGCTACGTTTTTATAAGAATCGACTGTTAAAGCCGTTCCTCCTTTAGCTCTATAAATTTTCATTAATCGTTGTGCTTCTTCTAATTCACCTGCACTTTTAAAGCATTGCGCTGCTCTAAAGTAATCTATAGGAATCAAATCTTCAGGGAATTCATTTAACAATTTATAATACCATTTAGAAGCTCCAGAATACTCACTATTAAAATAATAAGTATCACTTAATTTCCTATAAACTTCTGCAGACCGGTAACCATTAGCTACAACTTGTAAATAAATTTCCCGAGCATCGATATAATGATATTTATCGTATTTCGCATTTGCTTTTTCTAATTTTCCCGTTTGTGCAAAAGAATTACCAAAGCACATGAGCGTTAAAAAACATAGTATTATTTTATATATACGTGTATTCATAATATGAAAAGTTTAGAAAAATCTAGGGGTTAGTATACGTTCAACATTTTTGAAAACATCAAATTTCAAGAATACCTCATATGAGCCATCACTATACGTTTCAATATCTGTAGTTTGATAATCATATCCCATACCTATAAATAGCTTATTGGTAACTTGGAATCCTGCCATGGCCGTAATGGCGGCATCAAATCGATAGGCAGCACCCAATGTGAATTTATCATTAATCAGAAAGTTTGCCGAAACATCGACTTGAAGTGGAGACCCATCCACCATCTTAATCATCGTTGCTGGTTTAAATTTTAAATGATCATTAATATCAAACACGTATCCTGCAATTAAAAAATAATGTAAGCGTTCTATTGCAAATTCATCTACATTTATATCGTCTATATTATCAGCATTATAGTGTTTTGAATTTAGAAAGTTAGGAACCGATAGCCCTACATACATTTTATCTGTATTATAATAGATACCAGCACCTATTTGTGGATAAAGCCTGTTATTTATATTCTCTAAAAATTGCGAATCATTAACATCATAAATATTAAGTTTTGTATAATCTACATCTAAGAAATTAACCCCTCCCTTTACTCCAAACGATAATTTTGATACTTCAGAAAACTTTAAAGCATACGAATAATCAACAACTATATTTGTTTCTGTAGCCGGACCAATTTGATCACTTACAACAGAAAGTCCTATTCCCATTTTTTTAGTTTCACCTATTGGCGAACTAATAGTAAAAGTCCCTGTTTTTGGTGCGCCTTCAAACCCCACCCATTGCGATCTATATAACAACCCAAAACTAAGCACGTCTTTTGACCCAATATAACCAGGATTAACAACCTGAGTATTATACATGTATTGCGTGTATTGCGAATCTTGTTGAGAAAAGCTTAAACGAACACTCATAAAAACTAGTAGTAATAAAAAATAATATTTCATAAGATTTTTGGGGTTTAGTTATTTTTTATATATAAATATCCTTGATTCGTTAACGTCTCTCTACCAACAAATCGTCTTAATATATAGTAATAAGTTCCTGTTGGTAATTCCTCATTTCTATTAATAGTACCACGACCATCTGAGAATCCCTTAAAAACTTTTCCATTAATACCATAGCCATCCATTTCATAAATTAATATTCCCCAACGATTGTATATTTTTAGGTTATTCTCAGGGTAATCCTCTATTCCAACTATTTTAAAGAAATCATTATCTCCATCACCATCTGGTGTAATTCCGTTAAATATTTCAAACTCTGCACTCAATACCTGAGGTAAATCTGTCACTGTAGGATCATCTGGCTCATCATCATTGTTAAGATCTACATCATCAAAATTATTTGGATCATCAGATGTATCTGTAAAAGTTGTTCCACTCTCATTTGTACCAGATACAATAGCCTGATTTGTTATTTCCCCATTAGCTATATCTTCTTCTGTTAATGTGTAGGTTGCACTAAATGTAGAATCATCAATTTCACCTGGCGCTAATTGCGCTATAGGCCCACCTTCTATAATCACACCTGGAAGAGGATCTTCAATAGTAATATTATAAAGTGTGGTTAAACCTGTATTATAAACCGTAAACGTATAGGTTATGGTCTCACCTACTTCTGCGACACCAGTTCCATTTTCATCATTAAATACTCCTACTTTTTCAAGCGATATTGACCCAGTATTACACAATAACATTACCGTTACATCATCTTCTGAAATACTATCATCATCTGAAAGATCGACAACGATAGAACCATCTATACTATCTAAACCAGTAACCGTGGCTTGATTGTTTACAAAACCAGCATCAATATCAGACTGGGTTACTATATAATCTGCTGTGTAAATCCAAGTTTCATCGACATCTAATTCATTATCTGAATCATCATCTCCTGACTCTAAAGCGATAACTCCACCTAACATGGTATCGGATAACTCAACTGCCGTGATAGTCGTATTCCCTTCGTTAGTTACTGTAAACGTATATGTAATAGTTTCACCTGCATTGCCACAACCATCATTGTTTGCATCATTAACGGCTCCTGTTTTTATTAAGGCGATTGCTGCGGATTGACAAACGGATGTTTCTGTAATATCATCTTCTAAAACACTATCATCATCTGAAAGATCTGATACGATAGAACCATCTATACTATCTAAACCGGTAACCGTGGCTTGATTGTTTACAAAACCAGCGTCAATATCAGACTGGGTTACTATATAATCTGCTGTGTAAATCCAAGTTTCATCGACATCTAATTCATTATCTGAATCATCATCACCGGACTCTAAAGCGATAACTCCACCTAACATGGTATCGGATAATTCAACTGCCGTGATAGTCGTATTCCCTTGGTTAGTTACTGTAAACGTATATGTAATAGTTTCACCTACATTGCCACAACCATCATTATTTGCGTCGTTAACAGATCCTGTTTTTATTAAGGCGATTGCTGCGGATTGACATAAATCTGTTTCTGTAATATCATCTTCTGAAATACTATCATCATCTGAAAGATCTGATACGATAGAACCATCTATACTATCTAAACCGGTAACCGTGGCTTGATTGTTTACAAAGCCTGCATCAATATCAGACTGGGTTACTATATAATCTGCTGTGTAAATCCAAGTTTCATCGACATCTAATTCATTATCTGAATCATCATCTCCTGACTCTAAAGCGATTATTCCACCTAACATGGTATCGGATAACTCAACTGCTGTGATAGTCGTATTCCCTTGGTTAGTTACTGTAAACGTATAAGTAATGGTTTCACCTACATTGCCACAACCATCATTGTTTGCATCATTAACGGCTCCTGTTTTTATTAAGGCGATTGCTGCGGATTGACAAACGGATGTTTCTGTAATATCATCTTCTAAAACACTATCATCATCTGAAAGATCTGATACGATAGAACCATCTATACTATCTAAACCGGTAACCGTGGCTTGATTGTTTACAAAACCAGCATCAATATCAGACTGGGTTAATATATAATCTGCTGTGTAAATCCAAGTTTCATCGACATCTAATTCATTATCTGAATCATCATCTCCTGACTCTAAAGCGATAACTCCACCTAACATGGTATCGGACAACTCAACTGCCGTGATAGTCGTATTCCCTTGGTTAGTTACTGTAAACGTATAAGTAATTGTTTCACCTACATTGCCACAACCATCATTGTTTGCGTCGTTAACAGATCCTGTTTTTATTAAGGCGATTGCTGCGGATTGACAAACGGATGTTTCTGTAATATCATCTTCCATAACACTATCATCATCTGAAAGATCGACAACGATAGAACCATCTATACTATCTAAACCAGTAACCGTGGCTTGATTGTTTACAAAACCAGCATCAATATCAGACTGGGTTACTATATAATCTGCTGTGTAAATCCAAGTTTCATCGACATCTAATTCATTATCTGAATCATCATCTCCTGACTCTAAAGCGATTATTCCACCTAACATGGTATCGGATAACTCAACTGCTGTAATAGTCGTATTCCCTTGGTTAGTTACTGTAAACGTATAAGTAATGGTTTCACCTACATTGCCACAACCATCATTGTTTGCGTCGTTAACAGATCCTGTTTTTATTAAGGCGATTGCTGCTGATTGGCATAAATCTGTTTCCGTAATATCATCTTCTAAAACACTATCATCATCTGAAAGATCTGATACGATAGAACCATCTATACTATCTAAACCGGTAACCGTGGCTTGATTGTTTACAAAGCCTGCATCAATATCAGACTGGGTTACTATATAATCTGCTGTGTAAATCCAAGTTTCATCGACATCTAATTCATTATCTGAATCATCATCTCCTGACTCTAAAGCGATAACTCCACCTAACATGGTATCGGATAACTCAACTGCCGTGATAGTCGTATTCCCTTGGTTAGTTACTGTAAACGTATAAGTAATGGTTTCACCTACATTGCCACAACCATCATTGTTTGCATCATTAACGGCTCCTGTTTTTATTAAGGCGATTGCTGCGGATTGACAAACGGATGTTTCTGTAATATCATCTTCTAAAACACTATCATCATCTGAAAGATCTGATACGATAGAACCATCTATACTATCTAAACCGGTAACCGTGGCTTGATTGTTTACAAAACCAGCATCAATATCAGACTGGGTTACTATATAATCTGCTGTGTAAATCCAAGTTTCATCAACATCTAATTCATTATCTGAATCATCATCTCCTGACTCTAAAGCGATTATTCCACCTAACATGGTATCGGATAACTCAACTGCTGTAATAGTCGTATTCCCTTGGTTAGTTACTGTAAACGTATAAGTAATTGTTTCACCTACATTGCCACAACCATCATTGTTTGCGTCGTTAACAGATCCTGTTTTTATTAAGGCGATTGCTGCTGATTGGCATAAATCTGTTTCCGTAATATCATCTTCTAAAACACTATCATCATCTGAAAGATCTGATACGATAGAACCATCTATACTATCTAAACCAGTAACCGTGGCTTGATTGTTTACAAAACCAGCATCAATATCAGACTGGGTTACTATATAATCTGCTGTGTAAATCCAAGTTTCATCGACATCTAATTCATTATCTAAATCATCATCTCCTGACTCTAAAGCGATAACTCCACCTAACATGGTATCGGATAATTCAACTGCTGTGATAGTCGTATTCCCTTGGTTAGTTACTGTAAACGTATATGTAATAGTTTCACCTACATTGCCACAACCATCATTGTTTGCGTCGTTAACAGATCCTGTTTTTATTAAGGCGATTGCTGTGGATTGACAAACGGATGTTTCTGTAATATCATCTTCTAAAACACTATCATCATCTGAAAGATCTGATACGATAGAACCATCTATACTATCTAAACCAGTAACCGTGGCTTGATTGTTTACAAAACCAGCATCAATATCAGACTGGGTTACTATATAATCTGCTGTGTAAATCCAAGTTTCATCAACATCTAATTCATTATCTAAATCATCATCTCCTGACTCTAAAGCGATAACTCCACCTAACATGGTATCGGATAATTCAACTGCCGTGATAGTCGTATTCCCTTGGTTAGTTACTGTAAACGTATATGTAATGGTTTCACCTACATTGCCACAACCATCATTGTTTGCGTCGTTAACAGATCCTGTTTTTATTAAGGCGATTGCTGCGGATTGACAAACGGATGTTTCTGTAATATCATCTTCTAAAACACTATCATCATCTGAAAGATCTGATACGATAGAACCATCTATACTATCTAAACCGGTAACCGTGGCTTGATTGTTTACAAAACCAGCATCAATATCAGACTGGGTTAATATATAATCTGCTGTGTAAATCCAAGTTTCATCAACATCTAATTCATTATCTGAATCATCATCTCCTGACTCTAAAGCGATAACTCCACCTAACATGGTATCGGATAATTCAACTGCTGTGATAGTCGTATTCCCTTGGTTAGTTACTGTAAACGTATATGTAATGGTTTCACCTACATTGCCACAACCATCATTGTTTGCGTCGTTAACAGATCCTGTTTTTATTAAGGCGATTGCTGCGGATTGACAAACGGATGTTTCTGTAATATCATCTTCTAAAACACTATCATCATCTGAAAGATCTGATACGATAGAACCATCTATACTATCTAAACCGGTAACCGTGGCTTGATTGTTTACAAAACCAGCATCAATATCAGACTGGGTTAATATATAATCTGCTGTGTAAATCCAAGTTTCATCGACATCTAATTCATTATCTGAATCATCATCTCCTGACTCTAAAGCGATAACTCCACCTAACATGGTATCGGATAATTCAACTGCTGTGATAGTCGTATTCCCTTGGTTAGTTACTGTAAACGTATAAGTAATGGTTTCTCCAGAATCACTACAACTATCATTATTTTCATCATTAAAAACGGCTGTTTTAATTACTGCAATATTCGCTGATTGACATAAAATTGTTTCGGTTGGTCTATTTTCAAAAACACTTTCATTATCTGAAAGATCGGTTTCTGTTGTCCCATCAATAACGTTTAGCGCTTCAACTGTAGCTTGATTACTGACTACACCAGCATCTATATCTGATGGAGTCAAGGTATAATCTGCTGTGTAAATCCAAGTTTCATCTCCATCTAATTCATTATCTAAATCATCATCTCCTGAAACTAAAGTAAGCACTCCTCCTAACATTACATCTGTTAATTCCACTGAAGCCAAATCAACACTTCCTTCATTGGTTACACTAAAATTATAAGTTATGGTTTCGCCAACATCACTACAGCTATCATTATTCTCATCATTAAACACACCTGTTTTAACGACTGCAATTTTTGCCGTATCACATAAATTTGAATTTGTGGCATCAATATAACCTCCATATACTTCAATTGAATTAATGACACCTACAAGTGATGCTATGGTAATTTGTATTTCATCAAAACTTAACGTCGCGTTAAAAGCCACAATATACAAACCATCAGTAGTTAATGGTGTGATATTAATTAAACCTAAAGCTTCTAAGGCTAATAAATTCCCTGCTGTTCTTTGTTCTTGTTGAAGCCCATCTAAATAAGTCGTAAGCGTAATTGAGTTTAATAAATCAACTTCCAATAAATCATTCGTATCTCTAATTACAAAACCTGCTCTAGTCCCAACCGGATAATCCATCAGTACATCCTGTACTGAAATAGAAGCATTACCAGCAACGCCAGCAACAATATTAATTAAGGCAAAATCACTTCCATCTTGAGAAATAACATTTTGAGAATTATCAACTTCACATGCTACACAAGCTATACCATCTGTTCCTGTTCTATATGAATTGATAATTACAGAATCGTTTGGATTAGATAATACATAAGGTTCGTCACAATTTATAGTTCCTGGACAAAACGATTCTAATACCATACTATAGACGCGTGTACTTCCTAAATTTAAAGAAACAAGTTGAGAAACGGTGATTTGTACTTCATCAAAAGGCGCCGTTGAAACAAAACCTACTCTTAAAGCTTCGTTACTCGTTAATAATAAACCTGAATTCACTGGAACGAGCTCAGTTGTCCCTGTACGCGACTCAACAAATGTTCCATCCAAATAGGTCGACACTGTTATGGCATCTAACAATTGTGTATTTAACAATGTTGCATTTTCAATATCAAAACCAGCATAAGTCATTGCTGGATAATCCGTTATTTCATCTTTTACTGCTAATGATGCTGTTGCAGCAATACCTGTAAGCAGGTCGATTGTTGCATAATTACCAGCATTAGAATCAAAAAGATTGCTTGTATTATTAACACTTCCAACTCCTAATAAGCCACCTGTTCCTGTATGCTCATCTACAATTCTTACAGGAAACTCTGGTTTAGTTAATGCTGTTGGGGTATTACATATTAAATCTGGGCCTGCACAAAAACTATTGGTCACCGCATGATAAACATTAGTCGTTGAAAGTACATTCAATAAACTTGAAATGGAAATCTCGATAGCATCATAATCCATTGTTGTATAAAACCCAACATAATATTTATCTGTTCCTAATAAGGCACTATTTACCACCGCTAACGCTGTACTTGTTTTTGATTCTTGTTCTACACCATCTAAATACGTTGTCATTACAATAGCTTCTAATAAATCTGCTTGTAAAATGGAACTGTTTTCAATTAACATACCTGCATAACCACCACCTACAAAAAATTCATCAACCGTTTCATCCGCTACTGTTAACGAATGTGTTACTCCTAAACCAACGACTGTTGCTATGGTGGCGTAATTATTATTATCTTGATCTAACAAATTGCCTTCATTAGCAATACCACATCCTAAAACACAAGCACCTGTCGTATTTTTAGTCACTGTTAAATCTGTAAAACCCATTGAGGTAATTGCAACTGGGTCTAGAGTATTACACGGTACAGGATATTGAACGCCATCTGTATTAACAATATATTCTACCATAGCCTCACAACCTAAAGCATCTGTAACCGTAACTGTATAAGTTCCTGGTGATAATCCATTAATTGCATTTGAAGTTTCACCTCCTGGACTCCATGCATACGTGTATGGGGGTGTTCCTCCTGATACAGATACAGATAAACTTCCATCCGAAAGCCCGAGAACAGTTTCATTAATAACGGTTCCTTCAATATGAATAGAGGTATCTACATAACTACCATAAACTTCTATACTATTAATAACTCCAACTAATGCGCCAACAGTAAGTTTCACTTCATCATAAGCTAAACTTGTTTCAAACCCTATTAAGTAAAATCCATCCGTTGCTGAAGGGGTAATATTTATGATTCCTAAGGCCTCAAGCGCTAATAAATTATTTGACGTTTCGGATTCCAATTCAACACCGTCTAAATACGTGCTAACGGTTAAAGAATTTAATAAATCAACTTCTAATAAATCATTGGTATCTCTAATTATAAATCCTGCCGTACTTCCTGCCGGAAATGTGTTTAATACATTTTCCACCGCTATAGATGCTGTATTAGCAACACCTGCTACAACATTTATCATGGCAAAATCAGAAGGACTTTCACTAATTACATTTGTAGCGTTATCCACTTCACAGCCTACACAAGCCAAACCATTAACTCCTGTATTAGAATTATCAATAATTACAGGTTGTACTGGATTACTTAACACTGTTGCTGTACTACACTCTAAATCACCTTCGCAAAACGACTCTAAAACCAACCCGTAAATTCTAGTGCTTCCTAGGTCTAATGACAAAGTTTGATTAATGGTAATTTGTACTTCGTTAAAAGGCAAACTTGTAACAAAACCAACCTGAGAGCGTTCTGTCCCTGTCAATAACAGAGCACTATCTACAGATATTAATTCAGAACTTCCTGTTTCACTCTCTTGTAATACACCATCTAAATAAGTTGTAATCGTAACACTATCTAATAAATCTAAATTTAATACCGATGTATTTTCAATATCAAACCCCACATAAGTATGAGCCGGATAATCTGTAAACTCATCCTTTATTGCAAGACTACCTGTTGCTAATAAGCCTAAAGTAAAATCTATATGCGCATAAGAATTTGCATTAGAATCTATAGCGGCATCAGCATCAACAATACTACCTACCCCTAAAAGCCCACCAAACCCAGTATGCGCCTCTACTATTTTAGCTGGAAAATCTGGTTTCATCAACATAGTTGGCGTATTACATACTAAATCTGGTCCAGCACAAACACTATTAGTTACCGCATGATAGACCTTTGTTGTTGAAAAAACACCCGCAACACTTGATATAGAAATTTGAATGGCATCAAAATTTTCTGTCGTATAAAAGCCAACATAAAATTGATTACTAGTTAACAAATCAGTATCTATAACAGCTAAAGAACTACTCGCGTTAAACTCTTGTTCTACTCCATCTAAATACGTCTTAATAACAATACTATTAAGTAACTCAATTTGTAAAACAGATGTATTTTCAATTAAAAAACCAGCAAAACTACCCGCATTATAAAACTCATCTGTCGCCGTATCTGTAACCCTTAACGTATGAGTAACAACAACTCCTAGTCCTGTACTTACTGTTGCATAATTCTCCTCATTTGAATCAATTATACGATTCTTATTATCTATACCACATCCTAAAATACACAAACCAGATGTGCTAGACGTCACTTCTAAATCGGTATGGTTTAATGCTGTAATTGCTACAGGAACATCCGTATTACATGGAATATTTACAGGACTGAAATAATTAATTATTTTCTCATGACGATTAGCATGATTAGCACTAGTAAAAGAAAATAAGGTTAACATTAAGGCTATTGAAAATAGCGTTGTTTTAGAACGCACAAAACACCTTCTAAGAATTAGGAGTGAGTAGGTAGGTAGATCCATAATTATAATTATATAAGATTAGTATTATCTAATATTATTTAACGAGTCATAAACCAATAACTATTGGTGAACTTGCTAATCAAAAAAAAACACATCGCTTCCTTTATAGTACTATTATTCTACTATTACAAAATGTATAAATGTGCTTCTTAAAAATTATTCGTTAGGGAAATAATCAAAAAAACAGGGACAATGGGGTAAATTATGTTAAAATAACATTAAACACTGAATTAAATTTAGCCTAAAACTATTTATTCAAACAATACTTTGCAAAAGTATCCCAATTGCTTAGAATAACATAAAAACGCAATTTTATTCGACAAAATACACTTTTTTTTAACATTTAAAACTCTAGCTTCAAACAATTCATCATTCTGAATTCAAAAAACATCGAGCCATTTTGTTCATAATTCACTTTTTTTAGTAATTTTCAAAAAGCTCAACTGTCATCTATTTTAATTGTCTTTAATAATAGTATCTTCGCAGTCATTTTTAAGTTTATTATGAGTTTTATAAAAGAAATTAACAGACGTCGTACCTTTGGAATCATCTCACATCCAGATGCCGGAAAAACAACCTTAACTGAAAAATTACTATTATTTGGTGGCGCTATACAAGAAGCTGGAGCTGTAAAAAGTAATAAAATAAAAAAAGGCGCGACGAGTGATTTTATGGAAATAGAACGTCAGCGTGGTATTTCTGTTGCGACTTCTGTTTTAGCCTTTGAGTACAACGGCATAAAAATTAATATTCTAGATACACCTGGTCATAAAGATTTTGCTGAAGATACTTTTAGAACCTTAACCGCCGTAGATAGTGTGATTGTTGTAATTGATGTCGCTAAAGGTGTTGAGGAGCAAACTGAAAAATTAGTGGAAGTTTGTAGAATGCGCAACATACCCATGATTGTCTTTATCAATAAAATGGATAGAGAAGGTAAAGATGCATTTGATCTGTTAGATGAAATTGAACAAAAATTAGGTTTAAATGTAGTGCCTTTAAGCTTTCCAATAGGTATGGGTTACGATTTTAAAGGGATCTATAATATTTGGGAAAAAAATATTAACCTATTTTCTGGAGATAATCGAAAAGATATTGAAGAAACAATTGAAATATCAGATTTGTCATCACCAGAATTAGATAAACTCGTTGGAGAAAAAGCAGCCAATACGTTAAGAGAGGAAATTGAATTAGTCGATGGAATTTATCCTCATTTTAATAAAGAAGATTATTTAAGTGGTAAACAACAACCCGTATTCTTTGGTTCTGCCTTAAATAATTTTGGAGTCAGAGAATTATTAGATTGTTTTGTAGAGATTGCTCCAAAACCTAGACCAAAACGCAGTGAAGAACGTTTAGTTAAACCAGAAGAAGAACAGTTTAGTGGTTTTGTTTTTAAAATTCATGCCAACATGGATCCTAATCACAGAAACCGATTAGCATTTGTTAAAATTGTTTCAGGTGAGTTTAAACGTAATACCTCTTATTTGCATGTAAGGCATAATAAAAAAATGAAGTTTTCTAGTCCAAATGCCTTTTTTGCAGAAAAGAAGGAAATTGTTGACATTTCGTATCCTGGTGACATTGTTGGTTTACAAGATACCGGAAGTTTTAAAATTGGTGATACCTTGACAGAAGGAGAAATATTAAACTATAAAGGAGTCCCTAGCTTCTCTCCAGAACATTTTAGATATATCAATAATGCAGATCCGATGAAGGCAAAACAACTCTATAAGGGTATAGATCAGCTAATGGATGAAGGAGTTGCACAATTATTCACCTTAGATTTTAACGGTAGAAAAGTCATAGGTACTGTTGGTGCATTACAATATGAAGTTATTCAATACCGATTAGAACATGAATATGGCGCCAAATGTACCTATGAAAACCTAAATGTACATAAAGCATGTTGGGTTGAGACCAATGACAAAAAAAGTGAAGAATTTAAAGAATTTTTACGTGTAAAACAGCGTTTCTTAGCTAGAGACAAGCAAAATCAACTTGTATTTCTTGCCGATTCAATGTTTTCTTTACAGATGACCCAGCAAAAATATCCAAGTATTACTTTTCATATGACGTCAGAATTTGAGTAAATTACCGTAGTAATTCTACTGTTAAATGTTAAAATAGAATGCACTTTATCGAACTTTTTAGGTTTAAGACTAGGTTTTAATTAGGTTTACTTGACTAGTATTAGCTTAAATTTAAGATTAACCCCAAACTAATCTACTTATTATGGATAATAACGAAAACGTTTTCAGTAACAATGAAATTACTGTTACTTACGAGCCTCGATGTTGTACAAATGCAGAATATTGTGCAAAGCAATTATCAAGTGTATTTAGAAACTCTGTCATTCCTTGGATTGATTTGGAAGGTGCACAAACTGATGTTATCATAAATCAGATAAATAAATGTCCTTCTGGTGCTTTAAAATATCACTTAAATCAAAAGGAAGTTGCTTAAATTTTAAAACTTATAACACACAAAAACCTTTGAATACATAATTCAAAGGTTTTTTTTATGTGCACTAAAACTACATATTGTAATTTAAGCATTACAATTATACATTCAAAATGTCATTAGAAGCACAGATAAGTTATAATATATTATACCATTTGCCATACGACTTAGTATATAAAGCGTAATTTTAAACCAAAAACCGCTATGAAACATAAATTATTTATTAGTTTATTCTTTATAATTATACAGTACACTAATTCTATTACCGCTCAAGAAACTCTAGGTTTATTATATCATAACGCGACGGAAGTTGCTGAAGGCTATACCTTATTCTCACCTCTTAAAAACTCATCAGCATATTTAATTGATAACTGTGGTAATACAATTAACGAATGGAGTTTTAACGGACTACCTAAATCAGTGCCTTATATCCTAGAAAATGGAACCATACTAAGAGCTGGAAGCGAAGGTTTAGAAATTAGAAATTGGAACAATACCCTAATATGGTCTTATAATCTTATGGGGGAGTTAAATATACAACAACATCATGATATAGAACCTTTACCTAACGGACATATACTCCTCATTGTAAAAGAATTTATTGAAGAAAACGAACTAATTGATTTAGGAAAAAACCCAGCACTAATTAGTAACAGGCTATCATCAGAAAAGATAATTGAAGTTAAACCCATAGGAACAAATGAAATTGAAATTGTTTGGGAATGGCGCTTCGCTGATCGTTTTATTCAAGATTTCGATGCTACAAAATCTAATTATGGGGTTATAGAAAATCATCCCGAATTAATTGATATTAACTATGAAGACCATAACATGATACACGCAGATTTTATGCACATGAACGGTATAGATTATAATGCCGAATTAGATCAGATTGTAATGTCCTGTAAAAGCTTAGGAGAAATTTATATTATTGATCATAGTACAACTACGGCAGAAGCTGCCTCAAGCACTGGTGGTAACTATAATAAAGGGGGTGATTTTTTATGGCGATGGGGTAATCCTGAAGTTTACAGAAAAGGAAGTCCGTTAGATCGTAAGCTCTTTGAACAGCATGATCCTAAGTGGATTCCAGAAGGATTTCCTAATGCCGGTAAAATAACAGTTTTTAATAATGACGTAGGAGCCACTAATACGCATAGTTCCATTAATATTATTGCACCAGTACCTACTGCTTCGGGTTATGAAATTAGTAACGATAAATATAGCCCTACAGATTTTTTCTTTAGTTGGGAGGGTGAGGTTATAAACCAAACTGTATTTCAGCCAAAAATGAGTGGAGTTACGGCATTGCAAAATGGTAATTTAATTTTTTCTGAAGCTATTAAAGGTCGGCTAACTGAGATTACTCTAGATGGAGACATCGTTTGGATTTATAGAAATCCATCTGGAGAAAGCATAATTAATCAATATTCAACAGAATCAGAAATAATATTCAATACTTTATTTAAAGCAGAAAAGTATCCTTTAGATTATATTGGCTTTAATGATTTAGATCTCACACCAGGAGCTATTATAGAAGATGTTAATTCTAACTCAGTAAATTGTAATGAAAACCTTTCTACTACAGATCCAACATTTACAGAAATAAGAATTATAAACAACCCTGTTCAACATGAAACAATAGTCTTTTCAACTCAGTTGCAAGATTCAGCTACAATTGATATTTACAATATCAACGGTACATCCGTGGTTACGAATATTAAACTGATTAACCAGCAACTTCACCTTCCTAAGATTGAAAAAGGATTGTACTTTATAACTATCAAAGACACTAAAACTAATAAGACTCAAGTCATTAAATTTATAAAAAGTTAATCACTTAAGTCTTAAAAAATTAGTTCTCTTAAGCCTGACCAGTAGGTCCAAAATTTAACGGTATTGGCGGTTGCTCATAGTCTTTTATTTCACCATGGGCATTTTCAAAACGTGTTACATTTTCACCTAGTGCTTTTAATAAGCGTTTGGCGTGCTGTGGAGTTAAGATAATTCTAGACTTGACTTTACTTTTTGGTGTTCCTGGCATTATACTCACAAAATCAACCACAAATTCTGATACAGAATGGTTAATTATAGCTAAGTTAGAATATGTACCTTCCGCTATTTTTTCGTCTAGCTCGATATTAATTTGTCCTTTTTTACTAGGATTGTTTTTTTCGTCTGCCATTGTAAATGTATTTTATGTTTCCAAACTTTTGAAAACCTGTTTTTGTTTATTAATTTAAATTAAAAAGCCTTCATGCAAATAAATGCGTGAAGGCTTTTGATTATATAGATTCCTGCCTTATTTACCGATTTACAATTCAAATATAATGAATTAGTAAATCTTGTATTTTACAGGAATGACAAATACTAATTGAAGTTCATTTCTTCTTTAGCCTTCATCATTTCATTAAACTCTTCTCTAGAACCTACAATGATGTTTTCGTATTCTCTAACACCTGTACCTGCTGGAATTCTATGACCAACAATTACATTTTCTTTAAGTCCTTCAAGTGAATCTACCTTACCACTTACAGCTGCTTCGTTAAGAACTTTAGTCGTTTCTTGGAACGATGCCGCAGATATAAACGACTTAGTTTGTAATGAAGCTCTAGTAATACCTTGTAATATCGGAGTTGCAGTCGCTGGACTAGCATCTCTTGCAGTTACAAGATTCTTATCTTCTCTTCGTAAACTTGAGTTTTCATCTCTTAAATCTCTTACCGTTACGATTTGACCAGATTTCATATTATCAGAATCACCAGCATCTTCAATTACTTTCATTCCGAAAATTTTATCATTTTCTTCAATGAAATCTGACTTATGAACTAATTGGTTTTCTAAGAAAATAGTATCTCCAGAATCAATGATTCTAACTTTACGCATCATCTGTCTTACAACAACTTCGAAGTGCTTATCATTAATTTTTACACCTTGTAAACGATATACTTCCTGTACCTCATTTACTAAGTATTGTTGAACCGCTGAAGGCCCTTTAATGTTAAGTATGTCGTTTGGTGTAATTGATCCATCAGATAAAGGCATACCAGCTTTTACATAATCATTCTCTTGTACAAGAATCTGATTAGATAATTTCACTAAGTATTTCTTAACCTCACCCAACTTAGACTCAATTATGATTTCACGGTTACCACGTTTAATTTTACCAAAAGAAACAACACCATCAATCTCACTAACAACAGCAGGATTAGAAGGGTTACGTGCTTCAAACAATTCAGTTACACGAGGAAGACCCCCTGTAATATCACCCGCTTTTGCAGATTTACGAGGTATCTTAACTAAAATCTTACCGATGTCAATTTTATCACCATCATCAATCATAATATGGGCACCAACAGGTAAGTTGTACGAACGAATCGTTTCACCTTTCTTATCTACAATCAATAACGTTGGAATCAACTTCTTGTTTCTAGATTCTGAAATTACTTTTTCTTGGAAACCTGTTTGTTCATCAATCTCTACTTGGTATGTGATACCTTGTTCGATGTTTTCATACTTTACTTGACCGGCAAACTCTGAAATGATAACACCGTTATATGGATCCCAAGAACAAACAACATCGTTTTTCTTAAGTTTATCTCCTGGTTTCACATAAATAAATGATCCATAAGGGATATTGTTTGTACTTAAAACAATTCCTGTTTTAGCATCCATTAATTTCAATTCTGAAGTTCTAGAGATTACTACATCAACCTCATTACCTTCATTATCTTTAGATTTAACTGTTTTTAAATCTTCAATTTCTGCAATACCATCAAACTTAACCGTTAATTTATTGTCCTCAGAAATGTTACCTGCAATACCACCTACGTGGAATGTACGTAATGTTAACTGTGTACCTGGCTCTCCAATAGACTGGGCAGCAACAACACCTACAGCTTCACCTCGTTGTACTAATTTACCAGTAGCAAGGTTACGACCATAACATTTAACACAAATACCTTTTTTAGCTTCACAAGTTAAAGCAGAACGCACTTCAATAGAGTCAATTGGAAACTCTCCAATCTTCTTAGCGATATCATCATCAATATGACCACCTGCTTCTACTATTAATTCTTCAGTTAAAGGATGATAAACATCATTAAGTGATGTTCTACCAACGATTCTACCTTCTAAGCTTTCAACGATTTCTTCGTTTTTCTTAAGTGCAGAAACTTCAATACCTCTTAATGTACCACAATCCTCTTCATATACAATAACATCTTGTGAAACATCTACCAAACGACGTGTTAAGTAACCAGCATCGGCCGTTTTAAGAGCCGTATCCGCAAGACCTTTACGTGCACCGTGAGTAGAGATAAAGTATTCTAAAATTGAAAGTCCCTCCTTAAAGTTAGAAAGAATTGGATTTTCAATAATTTCACCACCACCTGCATTCGATTTTTTAGGCTTAGCCATTAATCCACGCATACCTGTTAACTGACGAATTTGTTCTTTAGAACCCCTTGCACCAGAATCAAGCATCATAAATACCGAGTTAAATCCTTGCTGATCTTCACGAATACGTTTCATTGACAATTCTGTCAATTCAGCATTGGTAGACGTCCAGATATCAATAACTTGGTTATAACGTTCATTGTTAGTAATAAGTCCCATATTATAGTTCCCCATAATACCATCGACCTGCGTGTTAGCAGCATCAATCATACTTTGCTTCTCTTGAGGAATAATAATATCACCCAAACTAAATGATAATCCCCCTTGGAATGCAAACTTATAACCTAAAGTTTTAATTGCATCTAGGAAATCGGCTGTTTCCGGTACACTTGTTTTCTTAAGAATACCATGAATAATTTCTCTTAAAGATTTTTTGGTTAAAACCTCATTTATATAACCAGCTGCTTCAGGTACGTGTTCGTTAAAAAGGACACGACCTACAGTTGTTTCAATAATTTGTGTTGTTAACTCACCTTCTTCGTTAAAGTCTCTTGTTCTAACCTTAATTCCTGCATTTAAGTCAACTTTCTTCTCGTTATAAGCAATATTTACTTCTTCTGGAGAATAGAATGTTAAGCCTTCACCTTTAACCTTATAAGTCTCATCTGTTTTACGCAACTTAGTCATATAATATAAACCAAGTACCATATCCTGAGAAGGTACAGTAACAGGAGAACCATTAGCTGGGTTCAAAATATTATGTGATGCTAACATTAAAAGTTGTGACTCCAAAATTGCTTCTGGGCCTAAAGGTAAGTGCACAGCCATCTGGTCACCATCAAAATCGGCATTAAAAGCCGTACATACTAATGGGTGTAACTGAATCGCTTTACCTTCGATAAGCTTAGGTTGGAACGCTTGGATACCAAGTCTGTGTAACGTAGGAGCACGGTTTAAAAGCACTGGATGTCCTTTTAAAACATTCTCTAAGATATCCCAAACTACAGGTTCTTTTCTATCTATAATTTTCTTTGCCGATTTTACAGTTTTTACAATACCTCTTTCAATCAGTTTTCTAATGATGAAAGGCTTATAAAGTTCTGCAGCCATTCCTTTTGGCAATCCACATTCAAATAATCTTAATTCTGGTCCAACAACAATTACAGAACGTGCTGAATAATCCACACGCTTACCAAGTAAGTTTTGACGGAAACGTCCTTGCTTACCTTTAAGTGAATCTGATAATGATTTTAATGGTCTGTTAGAATCTGTTTTAACTGCAGATGATTTACGTGTGTTATCAAACAATGAATCTACTGATTCTTGTAACATACGTTTTTCATTACGTAAAATCACTTCCGGCGCTTTTATCTCAACTAATCTCTTAAGACGGTTGTTACGGATAATAACACGACGGTATAAATCATTTAAATCTGAAGTTGCAAAACGACCACCATCTAAAGGCACTAATGGTCTTAATTCTGGTGGAATTACAGGAATAGCCTTCATAATCATCCACTCAGGTCTATTTTCTCTGTTTAAGTTTGAATCTCTAAACGCTTCAACAACTTGCAAACGTTTTAAGGCTTCCGTTTTACGTTGCTTAGAGGTTTCATTATTAGCTTTATGTCTTAAATCATAAGATAACTGATCTAGGTCAATACGCGCTAATAAATCGATAAGACACTCCGCTCCCATCTTAGCGATGAATTTGTTAGGGTCTGTATCATCTAAGTATTGGTTTTCTTGAGGAATAGATTCTAAAATGTTTAGATATTCTTCTTCTGTTAAGAAATCCATTTTTTGAACGGGTTCTCCTTCAGCATTCATGGCGATACCTGGTTGAATAACCACGTAACGCTCATAATAGATAATCATATCTAATTTCTTAGAGGGTAATCCAAGAAGGTAACCTATTTTATTTGGTAACGAACGGAAATACCAGATATGCGCAACAGGCACCACTAAATTAATGTGCCCTACTCTATCTCTACGTACTTTCTTTTCTGTTACTTCTACACCACAACGATCACAAACAATACCTTTGTAACGTATTCTTTTATATTTACCACAAGCACATTCAAAATCCTTTACAGGACCAAAAATACGCTCACAGAACAAACCATCTCTTTCTGGTTTGTGTGTTCGATAATTAATAGTTTCTGGCTTTAATACCTCACCACGAGACGCTCCTAAAACAGACTCAGGTGACGCTAAACCAATAGAAATTTTATTAAATTTCTGCACTGTATTTTTATCTTGTCTTCTTGCCATGTTATTTTTTGTTATGTATGGGCAACTCGAAAGTTGCCCTTACATTATTCTTCTAATCTAATATCTAATCCTAAACCTTTCAATTCGTGCATAAGTACGTTGAATGATTCTGGAAGTCCTGGTTCTGGCATTGGCTCTCCCTTAACGATTGCTTCGTAAGTTTTAGCTCTACCAATAACATCATCTGATTTTACAGTAAGGATCTCACGTAGTGTACTTGATGCTCCATATGCCTCAAGTGCCCAAACTTCCATCTCACCAAAACGTTGACCACCAAATTGTGCTTTACCACCTAATGGTTGTTGCGTAATTAATGAGTATGGTCCAATAGAACG
Source organism: Winogradskyella sp. PC D3.3 (assembly GCF_054366245.1). NCBI lineage: Bacteria > Pseudomonadati > Bacteroidota > Flavobacteriia > Flavobacteriales > Flavobacteriaceae > Winogradskyella > Winogradskyella sp. PC D3.3. The sequence goes on from NZ_CM135962.1 coordinate 3,907,270, forward strand.
TGCGTGCATTTTATCATCAATCATGTGACCAAGCTTAATCATATAGATGACACCAACTGTTGCTGGTTGATCAAAACGATCACCTGTTCCACCATCATAAAGATAAGTATGACCAAATCTTGGAATACCAGCTTCATCTGTATAAGCGTTAATTTGATCTAAAGTTGCACCATCGAAAATTGGAGTGGCATACTTTTTACCTAAATCTTTACCAGCCCAACCTAAAACGGTTTCATAAATCTGACCAATGTTCATACGAGAAGGTACACCAAGTGGATTTAATACAATATCAACTGGAGTTCCATCTTCTAAGAAAGGCATATCTTCTTGACGAACGATACGAGCAACAATACCTTTGTTACCATGACGACCTGCCATTTTATCACCTACTTTTAGCTTACGCTTCTTAGCAATATAAACTTTAGCTAACTTAATGATACCTGCAGGTAATTCATCACCAACAGAGATTGTAAACTTCTCACGTCTTAAAGATCCTTGAAGATCATTTTCCTTAATCTTGTAATTATGGATTAAATCGGCAACAAGTTCATTTGTATGGTCGTCAGTAGTCCATTTTCCAGAAGTTAAATGTGTATAATCATCCACAGCATTTAACATTTTCAATGTATACTTCTTACCTTTAGGAATAATTTCCTCCCCTAAGTCATTATAGATACCTTGAGCAGTTTTTCCATTAACGATGTTGAATAATTTATCAACAAGAACATTTTTAAGATCATCGAATCTGTTATCGTAAGCATCTTCTAGCTTTTCGATATCTTCTTTATCTTGTGCTCTCTTACGTTTATCTTTAACGGCTCTAGCAAATAATTTTTTATCGATAACCACACCATGAAGCGATGGAGATGCTTTTAAAGAGGCATCTTTTACATCACCTGCTTTATCACCAAAGATTGCTCTTAAAAGTTTTTCTTCTGGTGTAGGATCTGACTCCCCTTTAGGTGTAATTTTACCAATTAAGATGTCACCTGGCTTAATTTCCGCACCAATGCGAATCATACCATTTTCATCTAAATCTTTAGTTGCTTCTTCAGAAACATTAGGAATATCATTAGTTAACTCTTCGTTACCTAATTTTGTATCTCTAACTTCTAAAGAATATTCATCAATATGGATAGATGTAAAGACATCTTCTCTCACTACTTTTTCAGAAATTACAATTGCATCCTCAAAGTTATACCCTTTCCAAGGCATAAAGGCTACTTTCATATTTCTACCAAGTGCTAATTCTCCATTTTCAGTTGCATAACCTTCACAAAGTACTTGTCCTTTTTCAACTTTATCACCTTTCTCAACGATTGGTTTTAAGTTAATAGATGTCCCTTGGTTCGTTTTTCTGAATTTTACTAATGGATATGTTTTAGTATCGCTATCGAAGCTCACCATAGCAGCTTCTTCCGAACGCTCGTATCTAATAGTAATTTTCTGAGCGTCTACATATTCTACTGTACCAGGTCCTTCTGCATTAATTAAGACTCTTGAATCTGATGCTACTTGACGTTCTAAACCAGTACCTACAATTGGTGCTTCAGGACGTAATAATGGTACAGCCTGACGCATCATGTTAGATCCCATCAATGCACGGTTGGCATCATCATGTTCCAAGAATGGAATTAAAGATGCTGAAATCGATGCAATTTGGTTTGGCGCAACATCGGTATAGTTAACACTTGTTGGTTCAATAACAGGGAAATCACCTTCTTGACGAGAGATAATTTTATCTGCTAATATCTTTCCATCCTTATCAACTTTAATAGTTGCTTGAGCGATTAACATATCTTCTTCCTCTTCAGCACTTAAATATACTGGAGTATTCTTAATATCAACCACACCATTATCAACTTTACGGTATGGAGTTTCAATGAATCCCATTGCATTCACTTTTGCGAATACTGATAAAGACGAAATTAAACCAATGTTTGGTCCTTCTGGTGTTTCAATAGGACATAAACGTCCGTAGTGTGTATAGTGAACATCACGCACTTCGAAACCTGCTCTTTCTCTTGACAAACCACCTGGTCCTAATGCTGAAAGACGACGCTTATGCGTAATCTCTGCTAGAGGATTCGTTTGGTCCATAAATTGAGACAGCTGATTTGTTCCAAAGAATGAATTAATAACAGACGATAAGGTCTTAGCATTAATTAAATCTATTGGAGTAAACACTTCATTATCACGAACGTTCATACGTTCACGAATAGTACGTGCCATACGTGCTAAACCAACACCAAACTGAGAAGATAATTGCTCACCAACTGTACGTACACGACGGTTAGATAAGTGGTCAATATCATCAATCTCTGCTTTAGAATTGATAAGCTCAATTAAATACTTTATGATTGTTATAATATCTTCTTTGGTAAGCACTTGCTTATCCATACCGATATCTAACTGTAATTTTTTGTTCATTCTGTAACGGCCTACTTCACCTAAAGAGTAACGTTGGTCAGAAAAGAATAATTTGTCAATAATACCACGTGCTGTTTCCTCATCAGGCGGCTCAGCATTACGTAGTTGACGGTAAATATGTTCAACAGCTTCTTTTTCAGAGTTTGTTGGATCTTTTTGTAATGTATTGTGAATAATTGCGTAATCTCCTTGTTGCGCACTTTCTTTATGTAAAAGAATGGTTTTAACTTCAGCTTCAAGAATTTCTTCAATATTATCTTTATCAATGATTGTGTCACGATCTAATACAATTTCGTTACGCTCAATAGACACTACTTCACCAGTATCTTCATCAACGAAATCCTCATGCCATGTATTCAATACACGTGCAGCTAATTTACGACCGATAACTTTCTTTAATCCAGACTTAGAAACTTTGACTTCTTCTGCAAGATCAAAAATTTCTAAAATATCTTTATCACGCTCAAATCCTATAGCACGGAAAAGCGTTGTAACAGGTAATTTTTTCTTTCTATCAATATAAGCATACATTACTTGATTGATATCTGTGGCAAATTCTATCCAAGATCCTTTAAAAGGAATAACTCTAGCAGAATATAATTTGGTTCCATTAGCATGGAAAGACTGGCTAAAGAATACACCAGGTGATCTATGCAGTTGAGAAACTACAACACGCTCTGCACCATTGATACAAAATGTACCACTTGGAGTCATGTAAGGAATAGTACCTAAATATACATCTTGAACTATTGTTTCGAAATCCTCATGTTCTGGATCCGTACAATACAATTTCAATCTTGCTTTTAAAGGCACACTATATGTTAATCCCCTTTCAATACATTCTTCTATAGAATATCTAGGTGGATCGATAAAGTAATCTAAAAATTCTAGTACGAATTGATTACGCGTGTCTGTTATTGGGAAGTTCTCCATGAAGGTATTGTATAAACCTTCAGTACCTCTTTCTTCTGACTTTGTTTCTAATTGGAAAAAATCCTGGAAGGATTTAATTTGGATATCCAAAAAGTCTGGGTAATCTGTCCTATTTACAATAGAAGAGAAATTAATTCTTTCAGCCTTTTTTGCTAACATTGATGAACGAGATTTTTATTAAATAAAAACTAAAAAATGTATATAACGTTTATATACACAAAAGGGTTTAGGTCTTAGAGTACGACTCTAGACCTAAACCTTGTATTGTTGAATGAGTAAGCTTACTTAAGCTCAACCTCAGCTCCAGCGTCTTCTAATTGCGATTTTAAAGCTTCTGCTTCATCTTTAGAAACACCTTCTTTAATTGGGCTTGGTGCATCATCAACTAAACCTTTAGCTTCTTTTAAACCTAAACCAGTTAATTCTTTAACTAATTTTACTACAGCAAGTTTAGAAGCACCTGCCGCTTTTAAGATCACATCAAATTCAGTTTGCTCTTCAGCAGCGTCTCCACCACCAGCAGCTGGACCAGCCACAGCTACTGCAGCAGCAGCAGGCTCAATACCGTACTCATCTTTTAATATTGTTGCTAATTCATTAACTTCTTTTACTGTTAAGTTAACTAATTGTTCTGCGAAATCTTTTAAATCTGCCATTTTTCTATTGTTTAATAATGTGTGTTATAATATAATTTTCTATTGTGTAATTTTAAAATTATCCTTCTCTTTCGGATAATGTTTTAACGATGCCTGCTATAGTACCTCCACTAGATTTAAGTGCTGAGATCACATTCTTAGCTGGAGACTGTAGTAAGCCTACAATTTCACCGATAAGTTCTTCTCTAGACTTAATATCTACTAAAGCATCTAATAAATCATCGCCAATGTAAATAGATTCCTCTATAAAAGCTCCTTTTAATAAAGGCTTTTCAGATTTTTTACGGAATTCTTTAATTACTTTAGCTGGCCCGTTTCCAGTTTCAGAATACATTACTGATGTATTTCCTTTTAAAGTAGATGGTAAATCACCGAATTCTTTATCCGATGCTTCCATTGCTTTCTCTAAAAGCGTATTCTTTACAACAGCTAATTTAATATTAGCTTTGAAACATGCTCTTCTTAAGTTAGAAGTTGTTGCTGCATCTAATCCAGAAATATCAGTTAAATAGATATTTGTATTATCTGCTAATTGAGCAGTCAACTCTTCAATTACTTGGGATTTTTCTTCTCTTGTCATAATGTTCTAAGTTTAACTACTATCCTATTTTTGTATCAACTGCTATACTTGGGCTCATAGTACTAGACATATAAATGCTCTTTACATAAGTTCCTTTTGAAGCGGTTGGCTTTAATTTCATAATTGTAGATAATAATTCTTGAGCATTCCCAATAATTTTATCAGTACTAAACGATGCTTTACCTATTGGTGCATGTACAATACCTGTTTTATCTACTTTAAAATCGATCTTACCAGCTTTTACTTCTGCAACTGCTTTAGCTACATCCATAGTTACTGTTCCTGTCTTAGGGTTAGGCATAAGACCTCTTGGTCCTAATACTCTACCTAATGGTCCTAACTTACCCATAATGCTTGGCATAGTAACGATAACGTCAACATCTGTCCAACCATCTTTAATTTTTTGTAAGTATTCATCTAACCCAACATAATCAGCACCCGCTTCTTTAGCTTCTGCTTCTTTATCTGGAGTTACAAGTGCAAGAACCTTCATGTCTTTACCAGTACCGTGTGGTAATGAAACTACACCACGTACCATTTGATTGGCTTTACGTGGATCTACACCTAATCTGATTGCTAAATCGATAGAAGCATCAAACTTTGTATATGTAATTTCTTTTAGTAAAGCTGAAGCTTCTTCTAAAGAGTAAACCTTGTTATTATCAACCTTTGCTCTTGCTTCTTTTTGCTTCTTTGTTAATCTTGCCATTTCTAAAAATTTAGTTTGGAGCTTCACCTCCTTTAACAGTGATACCCATCGATCTTGCTGTACCGGCAACCATTTTCATAGCTGATCCGATTTCAAAGGCATTTAAATCTACCATTTTGTCTTCAGCAATTGCTTTGATTTGATCCCAAGTTACTTTTGCTACTTTACGTCGGTTAGGTTCTCCTGATCCTTTCTTTACTTTGGCCGCTTCTAATAATTGTACTGCTGCTGGTGGGGTCTTGATTACAAAATCAAATGATTTGTCTTTGTAAACAGAGATTGCCACAGGTAAAACTTTACCTTGTTTATCTTGTGTTCTCGCATTAAACTGCTTACAGAACTCCATGATATTAACTCCAGCGGCACCTAAAGCGGGTCCTACCGGTGGCGATGGATTCGCAGCACCTCCCCGAACTTGTAGCTTAACTACTTTGTCTATTTCTTTTGCCATTTCTTAATGTTTATTACGCCTATCTATATTGGAAGCATAGATAAAACGCTCTTTATGTAACAATTATTAAACTTTTTCTACTTGCATATAACTCAATTCTAATGGTGTTTTTCTTCCAAATATCTTAACCATTACCTCAAGCTTACGCTTTTCTTCATTAATTTTCTCAATAGTACCATCAAATCCGTTAAATGGACCATCGATAACTTTAACAGTTTCACCTTTTGTAAACGGAATTGCTACATTAGCATCTGCTTCAACAGACAATTCATCTACCTTACCTAACATTCTGTTAACTTCAGACTGTCTTAGTGGCACAGGATCACCACCTTTTGTTTCACCTAAGAAACCAATCACATTAGTAATTGATTTGATAATGTGAGGGATCTCACCACTTAAATTGGCTTGAACCATAATATAACCTGGAAAATAAACTTTTTCTTTGTTAATTTTTTTTCCGTTACGTATTTGAATTACTTTTTCGGTTGGTACTAAAACCTGATCAACATAATCCTCTAAACCTAATCTTGAAATTTCACTTTCAATATAAGACTTGATTTTGTTTTCTTGACCGCTTACCGCTCTAACAACATACCATTTTTTATCAGACATATCCTCTTCGTGTATACTTGTTAGTGAATCATTTCAAAATAAGCTTTTACTGCTCTACTAAAAACAGTATCAACACCCCAAATAGCTAATGAAAAAATAATTGAAAACACAGCTACAATCACCGTTAACTTTTGAGCTTCGGGCCATGGTGTCCATGACACATTGTTCTTTAACTCTGCAAACGATTCTTTTATATATGTTATTAATCCTGCCATTTGATTATTACTTTTATTAAGGATTAAACATTAATCCGTTTATATTTCTTTGCACGGGTTGAGAGACTCGAACTCACGACACCTGGTTTTGGAGACCAGTGCTCTACCAACTGAGCTAAACCCGTATTAAGATTTCGCTTTATCCTTCTAATATCTCTATCAGATCAGCCAAACCTGTAAACAATAATCAAGGCGTCCCGAAATATCGAGACACCTTAATTAATTATTTAACTATATTATTTAGTCTAATATCTCAGTAACCTGACCAGCACCAACTGTTCTACCACCTTCACGGATAGCGAAACGTAAACCTACGTTCATTGCAATTGTGTTAATCAACTCAACAGTAATTGTTAAGTTATCACCTGGCATTACCATTTCAACTCCATCAGGAAGCGCAATGTTTCCAGTTACGTCAGTTGTACGTACGTAGAACTGTGGACGATAGTTATTATGGAATGGAGTGTGACGTCCACCTTCTTCTTTTTTAAGGATATAAACCTCAGCTTTAAATTTAGCGTGTGGTGTTACAGAACCTGGCTTACAGATTACCATACCTCTAGAGATTTGAGATTTCTCAATACCTCTTAATAAGATACCAGCATTATCACCAGCTTCTCCTCTATCTAATATTTGACGGAACATTTCAATACCAGTAATAGTAGATGTTAATTTCTCAGCACCCATACCAATGATCTCAACAGGATCTCCTGTGTTAGCTACACCAGTTTCAATACGACCAGTTGCAACAGTACCACGACCTGTAATAGAGAATACATCTTCGATAGGCATTAAGAAAGGCTTATCCATATCACGAGTAGGCTCTTCAATCCAGTTATCAACAGCTTCCATTAATTCTAAAACTGTATCAACCCATTTTTGTTCACCATTAAGTGCACCTAAAGCAGAACCTGCAATTACAGGACCATTATCACCATCATACTCATAGAATGATAATAAATCTCTGATTTCCATTTCAACTAATTCTAATAACTCTTCATCATCAACCATATCCACTTTATTCATGAATACAACGATACGAGGAATACCTACCTGACGACCAAGTAAGATATGCTCACGAGTTTGAGGCATAGGACCATCTGTTGCAGCAACAACTAAAATAGCACCATCCATCTGAGCAGCACCAGTAACCATGTTCTTTACGTAATCCGCGTGACCTGGACAGTCAACGTGAGCGTAGTGACGATTATTAGTTGCATATTCTACGTGTGAAGTATTAATTGTAATACCTCTTTCTTTTTCTTCAGGTGCATTATCAATCTGATCGAATGATCTTGCTTCTGAATAACCTGCATCAGCTAATACTTTAGTAATAGCAGCAGTTAAAGTTGTTTTACCGTGATCTACGTGTCCAATAGTACCAATATTCAAGTGTGGTTTTGAACGATCGAAAGTTGCCTTTGCCATGTTTAATTTATTTTAATCTTAATTTTATTATTAGTGTTCAATTGTTATTCTAAATGTATCTTAGAAAAAAAAGAGCCAATGACGAGAATTGAACTCGTGACCTCTTCCTTACCAAGGAAACGCTCTACCCCTGAGCTACACCGGCTTTTCATTTACGATTACCGATTGGTTAGATTTACGAAGTGAAAATCACGCGTATTATACTCGTAAATTTTAGAGCGAGAGACCGGGTTCGAACCGGCGACATTCAGCTTGGAAGGCTGACGCTCTACCAACTGAGCTACTCTCGCATTTATAATTAAGTTTCCTTAACTAAGGGTTTCAATATTTCAAATATCATTTTCTACTTAGATTACTTTGCTTTAATTAGCAATCTAGGATTAATGACCAATCCTTTCAATTATAAAAATGCAATTTTAAAATCACATATCTAAAATTATTGTGGGGAGAGCAGGATTCGAACCTGCGAAGACGTAGTCAGCAGATTTACAGTCTGCCCTCGTTGGCCGCTTGAGTATCTCCCCAAAACACAATTTCAATATTTCAAAAACTAAACTCTTAAAGAGCCGATGGAGGGACTCGAACCCACGACCTGCTGATTACAAATCAGCTGCTCTAGCCAGCTGAGCTACATCGGCTTTTTCTTACTTTTTCACCTCAAAAAAGAGAGTACAAAAAAGCCCGCTATTTCTAACGGACTGCAAATGTAAGATTTTATTTTTTTAATCAAAACATTTTTTGAAAAAAATTTAACTATGTGCTCTTAATTTTTCTTTTCGTTTTTTGATTTGTCTTCCTAATGAGGCTATTGCGGCATCTGCACCTTCCTCAAAAGATTTACATTGTTTCTTCACTACAAAGCTATCTCCAGGTACACTTAGCTTAACTTCAAAGATTTTATTCTCTTTATCGCTGGTATTTTCGACTTTTAAATATACATCGGACTGAATTATTTTATCATAGAACATCTCTAGCTTATCCATTCGTTTCTGAATAAAATCAATTAGCTTGCTATCTGCCGTAAAATTAACGGATTGTGTGTTTACTTTCATTTAGTTTATTTTAAATTAAACATGTATAATTATTGGTTTTAACACCAATTCATAAATCATAAGTTAGTTTAACGCTGATTTCTTGGATGTGCTTTAGCATGCACTTTTTTTAATTCGGCAATACTATTGTGTGTATACACTTGAGTTGCTGCCAAGCTAGTATGACCAAGAAGTTCTTTTATTGCGTTTAAATCTGCACCTTGGTTCAGTAAGTGCGTTGCAAACGAATGCCTTAATACATGAGGGCTACATTTTGCTTTCGTTGATGCAATACTAAAATACTTATTTATTATTCTGTAAACAAGCTTTTCGTAAATTTTAAGACCTTTTTTTGTTAAAAACAGAACCTCTCTATCTTCTATCCTTTCCAATTTGCTCCTGTAACCTAAATAACGCCTTAAAGATTTAGATATAGTATCTATTAGAGGAATGTAACGCTCTTTATTGCGTTTGCCAATTACTTTTATTTGATTATTGCCACTATCAATATCTGACAACTTCAAATTAACCAGTTCAATCCGTCTAATTCCTGTGGCATAAAACAATTCAATTATCAAATGATTTCTAGCACTTTCAAAATCATTAATTTCTATTGCGTCTTCTAGTACAATCTTTAATTCTTGCTCTGAAAATGGAAGTTGAACCTTCTTTCCTACTTTTAAAGCTTTATGTTTTTTTAAAGGATTACTATCAATGTCTTCCGTTTTTAGTAAAAATTTATAATAGGTGTTCAATGATGACACTTTTCTATTAATGGTTCTATTCGAAATTTTACGATCTACTAATGTAACAATCCATTGTCGTATTTCAGAATAACCAACTTGTGCTACTTTTTCAGAATTGTGATGCTGCTTTAAGAAATCTTGAAAGTTTTCGATATCTTTTGTATAAGCTAATACAGTATGCTTAGAATAATTCTTTTCTAATAATAAATAATCTGAAAACGATTTTAGACTCATGACTACAATTTGAAGAATTTTAAATATAACTATTAACTCCAACTAATTTGATTATAACACAAAAAAATCCCGCTGTAAAGCAGGATTTTAATTTTGTTATAGGTCTTATTTATTATGTTGCTGGTTTATAATCCTTATTGTCGATAACCATTTTTGCTATAATTTCTTTTAATATCTCAGATGTTCCACCACCAATTGGACCTAAACGACTATCTCTAGACATACGTGCTAATGGATATTCTTCCATATAACCATAACCTCCCAAAAACTGAAGACACTGATAAATAACATCATCTGCCATCTTAGTGGATTGTAGTTTAGACATCGTTGCTTCTTTAACCACATAATCTCCCATATCTAAACGTTTTGCTACGTAATAGTTAAACTGCTTACAAATTTCCATTTGTGTTTCGCAATCGGCATAGGTATGTCTTAAGGCTTGAAACTTATCTATCGTTCTTCCAAAAGCTGTTCTTTCTGACATGTATTGCTTTGCGTATTCTAAAGCATATTCTGCTCTAGCATGCGAATTGACTCCCATAATTAAACGTTCTAACGAAAAGTGCTGCATAATATATGGAAACCCTTGTCCTTCTACTCCCATTAAGTTTGATGCTGGGATTACCACATTATCAAAGGCAATCTCTCCTGTATCTGACGCTCTCCAACCCAACTTATCTAATTTGGTAGCTGAAATACCAGGCGTATCTCTATCCATTACAAAAATACTAATGCCTTTATTTCCTAATTCTGGATTTGTTTTAGCGGCAACAACTAAATAATCACTATAAACCCCATTTGTAATAAAGGTTTTAGATCCATTAATAACATAGGTATCTCCTTCTTTAACCGCTGTTGTACGCATACCCGCAACATCACTACCTCCAAAAGGTTCTGTAATACAAAGACATCCTATTTGATCACCAGAAATACTATCCGCCAAATATTTTTCTTTAATCGCTTCATCTCCTTCTTTATTCAAATGCGTCATTGCTAAATAGGCATGCGCCCACATTGCTGCAGCAAATCCGCCAGAGTTAATGCGTTGTAATTCTTCTAAAAAGATAACGGTATAAAATAAATCTAAATCTAATCCTCCATATTTTTCTGGATAAGCTAATCCAAAATAGCCCATATCGCCAAATTTTTTCCAGATGAAACGTTCTATATGACCCGTTTCTTCCCATTTATCAATATGTGGTACTACTTCCTTTTGCAAGAAATTTCGGAGACTCTCTCTGAATAAATTGTGCTCTTCTGTGAAATATAAATTAGACATAAATTAGTGTTTGTTATAGATGCAAATATAACTTAATTATCTCTATTTTTTTGATGGGAAAATCTTGAACTTTTGATAATTCATCTAAATATCTAAAGCCTTCTCTTAAAGTTCGTTCTTCAATAATACTATGTGCGATTTCGTAATCGATATACTTTATAGTTACTAATTCATCTCGAGTTGCCGTATTAAGATTAAGCGTTTTAATTGCTCGAGGTGTCTTAACCGTAAAATCTTCTTTAATACGTTCAATGACTTCTGGCGACAAACCATAAATTTCACTCAATTCTATATCTGCAGCAAACCCTCCTTTAAGTCGATTTCTATATTTAATAATCCGCTCCGATAATTTTTCACCAACACCATACACTCTCTTTAATTGATCAGCCGTGGCTATATTTAGATCGATTTTCTGAGTAAATGATTTAGGTTTTGTTGCGTTTGAATGCGCCTTAGTGTACTCTTGATACTTAACTTTAGGTTTTGTCACCCAAACTGGAAACTTAAAATATGGAGAAATAGCGTCTAATAAAGAGTCTGACACTTTAGTAACCTCTTGAAATTGCTTGGCAGAATTCACCCATTGGTCGCTTTCTCTAAACTTATGAAGTCTATCAATTTCCTCATTACTCAGCCCTAAAGTATACCCTTTATAATCCGTAATATAATTGGGATTGAATGGGTAAATCTTCGGTTTTCTCTTCTCAATTTCTACTAAACGAAGGGAATCTAATTCTTTTTTAAAAGCATCTAATTGCTTTCGATTTTCAGGAAGGTCATTAGCTGTCGGAGAGAAGATATTTGGTGCAAACCAATAGAGACATTGTACAATTAGAATGATAGCTAACAACAAAAAAATCCCACTCCGTTGTTTATTAGAAAACTGGAAATGGGATTTCATATGTATAATCGTTTTTTTTATAACATCTCGTTTAAATCATCTGCACCTTCTTCTATGGCATCGTGTTTAACATTAATTGCTTTATAATATTTCTTCAATTCCATTTTAATAATTGGAGATAATATTACAACACCTATAATATTAGGAACTACCATCGCAAAGATCATAGCATCTGAAAAATTAATAACAGCTCCCAAACTAATAGAAGCACCAACAACTACAAAGAATAAAAATAATATTTTATACGCTAAATCTGATATTTTTCCTTTTCCAAATAAGAATACCCAACCTTGCATTCCGTAGTAAGACCAAGAAATCATTGTTGAGAATGCAAATAAGATTACTGCAATAGTAAGTACAATTGAGAAGTGAGGAATCACAGAATCAAATGCGGTTGCTGTAATTTCGACACCTTCTTTAATCTCAACACCATATTCCATAAAACCACCATCAAAATTAGTAATTACAATTACTAACGCAGTCATTGTACAAATTACAACGGTATCTACAAAAGGTTCTAAAAGGGCAACAATCCCTTCAGACGCCGGATATTTTGTACGAACAGCTGAATGTGCAATTGCAGCAGACCCAACACCTGCTTCGTTAGAAAAAGCTCCTCTTCTAATACCTTGAATCATCACACCAACAAGACCACCTGCTATTCCCAATCCTGAGAATGCACCTTCATATATCAATGCAAACGCATCGTCGATTAAGCTAAAATTCGCTCCTAATATAATTAAGGAAGCTAACACATATATTCCTGCCATAAAAGGCACAACTTTTTCGGTCACCTTAGCAATACGCTTAATTCCACCAATAATCACAACCGCTACAAGAGCAGCCATAACTAAACCAAAATACATCCCTGCGTTAGATGCTGGATCTAAATCGAATACTTTAACAAATTGTGCAGCTGCTTGATTAGCTTGAAACATGTTTCCTCCACCAAAAGAGCCACCTATAACAAATATGGCAAATAGCACAGCTAATACTTTACCAAAACCTCCCATACCTTTAGATTTTAATCCTTTGGTTAGGTAATACATTGGACCACCATAAACAGTACCATCTTCTCCAACATCTCTATATTTTACACCAAGTGTACATTCAGCAAACTTTGAAGCCATCCCTAATAATCCTGCAAAAATCATCCAAAAGGTAGCTCCTGGTCCACCAATAGATAATGCAACAGCAACACCAGCAATATTCCCTAAGCCTACGGTTGCAGACAAAGCCGCTGTTAAAGCCTGAAAATGCGATACTTCCCCATCTGCACCATCATCTCTCATGGTTTCAATTATGTTTTCACCTTCATTGGCTGTATTATCACCATATAATGTATCTGCACCATGTTTTTCAATATCTTCATACTGTCCTCTAACAACTCTAATAGCCATTCTAAAACCTGTGATATTGATAAATTTAAAATAAATAGTAAAAAACAATGCCCCACCAATTAGCACGATAAGTACCCAAGGAATTTTATAAGTTTCTGAAAATGGAATTTCATAAAAAACAGCCTCAACAAACCAGCCCGTGTAATCCTTAAAAATAGCATCAATTTTTTCGGAAGTTGTTTCTTGGGCAAAAGTCAAAAACGGTATTAAAATTGTAAAAATTGATAGAAGATATTTCTTCATGAGTTATAGTTATTAGTTAGTTTAATGGTTAGTTATTGCATTTTAAAGATGACAAGATGCAAAAAAAAAATGAGCCTGTAAAGTATAGACTCATAAAATGAATGTAATGATTATTCAATTTTGTATTCAGAATTCAATCTCATAATCTGTTCAGGCCGTCCTAATACAATTATTTTAGAACCAGGAACCAACTTGGTATCTGCTTCTGGGTTAACAATGTATTCGCCTTTAGCATCTTTAAAACCAATGACAGTACACCCTGATTTTTTACGTAAATCTAGGTCTCTAATTGTTTTGGCTTGTTGGGCATTATAAAGCAACTCTACTTTTACTTCTTCAATGTTGATATTTCGTTCTCCAATAACACCTAAATTATCTATAAACTCTACTAAATCTGGGATTACCACTAAGGAAGCCATATGATCACCACCTATTTTATCTGGCAGAATAACATTATCTGCACCTGCCAATTTTAGTTTATTATAAGATGTCTCTTCAGAAGCCCTACTAATTATTTTAAGATTTTTATTAATCTGCCTTGCAGATAACACCACAAATAAATTATCCGCATCATTTGGTAAAGCACAAATTAAAGTACTCGCTTTTTCAATACCTGCTGTAAAAAGTATTTCATCTTCATTCGCATTTCCTAGGACAAATAGAATTGCTTCGTCTTCAAATTTTTCAATCACTTCTTTATTGCGCTCAATAATAACAAAAGGCTTATTATAAGCTAATAATTTCTTGGCTGCCTGTTTACCATTGCGTCCATAACCGCAAATGATAATATGATTGGTCATGGCATCTATTTTCTTCTGCATCTTACGTTGTTTTATGTCTTCAAAATTATTTCTATTGAGAATATAATCGGTTATGATAGAAATGGCATAACCCACAATTACGACACTGGTTAAAATTAAAAAAATAGTAAAAATTTTAGATTGTGGATCAAGAGGTATGACTTCTGCAAACCCAACAGTTGTAACTGTAATTACCGTCATATAAACGGCATCGAGCCACTCGTAGCCAGAAATAAATCTATAGCCAAAGACACCTATACAAAGCAACAAGGCCAACATCAGTATAGCAGTGTAAATCTTAGACCTGTAAAGTCTTAAAAGCGGATTATCCATGGTATACCTCTAAAATCATAAATCGAAAACTGAAGATCGTTTTGTATAAACGATATCCTTAATACGCATCCAAAATGCTAAGAACAAATAGAGTGCAAATCCAAAACCTACCGTAACAAATGTAAGGTATATAAAAGAAGTTCTTACAATTTTTGCTCTAATCCCTAAACGATCGGCTATACGTTGACAAACGTAATAGCCACGTTTTTGGAAATACAATAAGAGATTATAGAACCATTTCATGAGTTTATATCTATTGTTTATTTAGGATGCCTGTTGTTCGTTATCATCATTCCACTGGATGATAAAACGTTTAACATGTGCTCTTGAAGTTGCAAGTTACTTAATTTTCACAATAAAGCTATTACCAATAGCACATTGTAAACACTTATTTTTATCGCAGTACTGATGCTTTAACTGCAATAAAGCTTGAGAATTTAGCGCGTTTTTCTCTATAGTTTTTAAGTCTAGAAATTTAGAAACAATACTATTAGTTTCCATCTTAATGTCTTTTATAAGCTCAAATATATGATCTTCAATTGACTTCCCTTTTGCTTTAGCATAGCTAAATTTCAATGGTATAAGCGTATTGAGGATTAATAAATCTATAAACGACTTGGTCATTCCTTTTTTATAAGGCTTTGAAGATTTGGCAAACGTATAATGGGTCATCCAAAATTGCGTCACTCCTTTACCAAAGAATTTATACAACTCCTCAAGTGTATTTAAATCCATCACTTTTGAGAACAAATTTGGTTCTGAATTGTACAAATTGGCAAATTGCGATAAACGTATGGTTGGAAAATTTGGTGGCCTCAATCTAAAAAATTGTAAAGGCATAACCCCTTTGTTATCTAGATTAAATTTCCGTTTTAGGAATCCATATCGTTGTTTAAGGTCTATGAAATAAATATCTTCAATGTCGTTTTCTTCTAGTAAACGCGATTGTCCAAAAAACAAGGCTTCCAGATTTAGAACATCATTTTGCAATTTTCTTATTATTGAAAAATCAATAGAATTGGCTAAACTTAGGAAAGGCTCACCATTTACTTTCAATCCAAAGTTTTTCAATAGCATCTTGAATAAGACCGCTTCCCAATCATTATTAGAAGACTTTAATAAGTACCGAATGGTTTCTGATTTTTGCTCTAGGCGTTCTATATACAAACGCTCTAGCCAATTAGTAAGTAGAAAATCATCAACATTGTTGAAATCAGATTCGCAATTAATCCACGATTTTGATTGCATCAGTTTTTGATACTTATAAAGTAAGGTTTTATCAACGTAGTGTTTTAGTTCTAAAGTAGGAATTTCTGAATTGTCTTTTCTAAAGATTTCGGTATCGTGTTCCCAAACGACATGAAGAATGACGTTATCATAGGCTTTATCCGTTTCATGATTATGCACATACCAATCTGAAGATTTAATATGAATCTCAACATTACCTGCCCAAAGTTGATTTGCAATACTTAATTGCGCATTGAAAAAATCTGGACCAGCATTATGATTGTGCTGACCTAAATTAGCAATAGCAATAGACTCATCTTTTGTTGTTTTTAACAAAGATGTATTGAAGGCTTTATATTTCCATATGTAATGAAGGAAGTCTTCTTGCATATAGCTAAAATAAAATTTATACCACAAAAAACATAAATTAATCTTAAATCACTCTTAATCATGACTCCTATATCCCTAAAAGGGTTCCAAATTCAGGACAAATATTTGGTAAAATAATCCAAACATGCATAAAAAACATAATTATAAAAAGTAATCCTATAATTAAAGAGTGACTAATATAAACCTCATCATCTCCTTCTGGTTTAATTTTTGGCCATAATAAGCCAAAACACCCCGTTGCAAATAATAAGAAAGGTACACCTGAAAAACAAACAAGAAAGAATAACGAGAACTCATTTTTTAGAACACTATAAAAGAGATACTCAATAACTAAGGATAGTATGATTAAAACCCAATAGATTTTTTTGTGTGATTGATATTTAGACGTTTTCATAAAGCATGAATTTTTATTCCTCTAAGATAATTTACATTGAGCACTCTGCAAATAACTTATATCACTTTTAATATTAAAAACACTATACCCCAGGCTTTTACCAACTTCTTAGTCATATCAACCCCTCTGAACTTATGATTTTCATATAATAAATTCCAAATTTTAAACTTGTAGAATACATCTCAAAATAAAGACTAGAAGACTATTAAATGGCAAAAAAAAAGAGCTAAACTAATTTATATTTTACAGGACTTAAATATGAGTCAACACCCAAAGTTCTACCGCTTCAGTCTTACGATACTCTAAGCTTCGCTTCGTTTTTTCTGATCCTTTTTTAACGTTTTTCTTATAACACTTTTCTAATTGAAACCGTCCGCCTTTAGCAATTTCTTGTTCAATAGGATTGGATTTGGCGACACCTGTAATTTGTGCAAAATTAGAGAAGATAAGTACCAACTTTCCATCTGGCAATAATAGTTGCTTTGCGGCTTGGAAAAAGTCTGAAAACAAAGTATCATTATAATAAATCGCTGCATCTAAATTATTTAGATCTCGGGTTTCGGCTAACCAAGGCGGATTAAAAACAATGAGTTCTGTTTTATTTGTCCATTTGCCAAAAAGCGATCCAAAGTCGAGTTCTATTTTTCGAGAGAGTTTGGTATCTCCCATCATTTCTGTTAAACCAATTATAGCATTAGGATTTGTATCTGTTGCAAAAATCTTTTGAAATCCATACTTTACCATTTGTAGTGCTAAAACACCGCTACCAACACCAACATCTATGGCGGATTTTTTAGGACCGCTGTAACGTTTTAGCCAATTATCAAACAATTCTAAATGCTCAAAGCGTGTTGGAAAATACGTTCCGTAATACGGATGAATTTTATTTCGCAATCCTGGTATTGTTATCCCGTTTGTGTACCATTGCCAAGCACTGTTTAAACCTTGTACTTGGGGAAGGGTTAATAAAAAATCGCTCGTTTCTGGATATAATTTTTTAAACCAGCCAACAACAGGAGCCTTCTTTGCTACTAATTTATGATTTTCAATTTCTACAATTATAAGGTTGGAAAGCTTACGATAAATGGCACGATATGCACGTTGCTCCTTAAATGATGTATTAGGTAATGTTCTGTTTAGATGTTCTTGTAAACCACTTAGCAATACAGATCCGTTATTATAAAACTCAGTAATTAAAACAGGATTACCTGCTTCTAGTACATTAATAATACTTTTTATGTCTTCTCCTCTATTATATATAGTGACATCTTTTAGCGGCAAAAATGGTTGTGGTTTATTTATTTTAAGATCTGTCATTATAATTGGTTTCCCTTTTGGGTGAAGGTAGGTAAATGCTTCTGCCAACTATGATAAATTAAGAAGGAAATAACATTGAATTATTTTCTATTAAATTGAAAATAAGACAAATAGTAACAACTAACCCTTTCAAAAGGGGTTAAACCAAAAAAATCCTGATAATGAAATCAGGATTTTTATTTTTTATATAATGAGATTCCTGCCTTCGCAGCAATTGTATTAATCGATATACCCCATCTCACGCATCCAATCGTCATTAAACATTTTACCAACATAACGACTTCCATGATCATGAAATAAGACCACAACGACATCATCTGGTTTAAAATGCTCTTTTAATTGCAACACTCCTTTTATAGCAGAACCTGCAGAATTCCCTAAAAACATCCCTTCTTCTTTTGCTAAACGTTGTGTGTAAACACAAGCATCTTTATCAGTCACTTTAGTAAAACCATCAATAATATCAAAATCTACATTCTTAGGTAAGATATCTTCACCTATACCTTCTGTCACATAAGGATAGATTTCTTTTTCATCAAATATTCCAGTTTCGTGGTATTTTTTAAATACCGAACCATAAGTATCTACTCCCCAAACTTTAATATTTGGGTTTTGTTCTTTTAGGTATTTTCCAACACCAGAAATCGTTCCACCAGTACCAACACCAACCACAAAATGCGTAACCTTGCCATCTGTTTGTTTCCAGATTTCTGGCCCTGTACTTTCGTAATGCGCTTTGGCATTACTTGGATTGTCATATTGGTTTACATACCAAGAATTTGGTGTTTCTTCTCCTAATCGTTTTGATACAGAATAATAACTTCTTGGATCATCTGGTTCTACTGCAGTTGGACATACAATAACTTCCGCACCAACAGCACGCATTATATCTACCTTTTCTTTAGATTGTTTATCTGCCATTACAAAAATACATTTGTAACCTTTTACTATAGCAGCTAAGGCCAATCCCATGCCTGTGTTTCCAGATGTTCCTTCAATGATTGTTCCTCCAGGCTTCAATCGTCCATCTGCTTCTGCATCTTCAATCATCTGTAAGGCCATACGGTCTTTAACTGAATTTCCTGGGTTAAAAGTTTCGTATTTAGCAAGTACTAAACAAGGTAAATCTTCCACTAGTTTATTCATTTTAACTAATGGTGTATTTCCTATTGTACCTAATATATTTTCTGCGTAGTCCATAGTTGTTTTTTCGAAGGTGCAAAAATAAGTGAAATCTTAAAAGTATAAAGTTAAAAGTTCGTTATGTTTTTTTTTGCTTTTTACCTTTTGCCTTTTGCCTTTTGCCTTTTGCAAAAAAAAATGAGATATTAATCAAATCGAATCGCTTTTACTGGCGAAATTTTAGAAATAATTATAGAAGGAATTAAGAGCATTAACAAACAGGCTACAAACGTGCCTATGTTTAGTAGAATTATATAATCCCAACTGATATAAACAGGAGCATTATTGACATAATAGGTATCTGGATTTAACGGAAATAATTTAAAATATTTCTGTGCAAATAATAAACCTAAACCTATTGTATTCCCCCAAAGTAAACCTAAACCAATTAAGTAAGACGCGTTATAAAGAAACACTTTTCTAATGGTCCAATTAGAACTTCCTAAGGCTTTTAATATACCAATCATTTGCGTACGTTCTAAAATTAAAACGAGCAATGCGGTAATCATATTGATACCAGCGACAATAATCATAATAGCTATAATACCATACGTATTGTTATCAAAAATCTTAATCCATTCAAAAATGGTATAATATTTTCGGGTAATAGAGGTTGCATTCATTAAAGAAGGCACCTCCTTGTAGATTTCTACCGTTTTTTCTTCAATTTTAGAAAAGTCATCTATAAAAACCTCAAAACTCCCTATTTGATCAGGTTCCCATTTATTAATACGCTGAATATGCCTTAAGTCTGCAATACAAAACTTTTCATCAAGCTCCTGAAAACCCGAATTATAAATCCCAACAATTTCAAAATTAATAATACGTGGTCTATCATTTAATGGGTTACCGAATAAGGTTTGAAATTTATCTCCAACTTTAAAATCTAATCTATTTGCTAAATAATTAGAGATTAAAATTTCTTCGTTACGTTCTTTTGTAAAGTCTGGAAGTCGGCCTTCAATTAAAAACTCTTTAAAATAATCCCAACTGTAATCCGCTCCGACTCCTTTTACAATGACTCCTTCAAAATCCGTTTCTGTTCTAATCACCGCAAATTTCTGAGCCACACCTTGTATGTGTTTGATGCCTTCTACAGCTGTGAAATTTGGATAAAAATCTTGATTTATAGAAATGGGCACTTGCGATTCGTCTGACGCATTGGTATCGTAATTTGTAATTTCTACATGACCGTTAAATGCCACAACTTTATCTCTAATCTTTTGTTGCAAGCCAATACCTGTGGCAATTGCAATGAGCATTACAATAATACCTATAGCAATTGCCGCGATACCAATTTTAATTATTGGTGCCGAAACACTACTTTTATACGTTTTATTGCCAATTATACGTTTAGCTATAAATAACTCGAAATTCACTCTTAGATATGCTTTTAAAGGTTTTCAAAAATACAGTTTTATTCTCTATAATTATTGGGATTTTCGTTGTAACATTTTCATGTGGAAATAGTGTAAAGCGAGATGTTGGAAGCACAACGCAAAAGGACTTAGCAGATAAGGGCACATTTACAACCTACCCAGTAAACAATGACACCAATCAACCAATTATTGTTGGAGCCAACAGAACATCCACATATTTACCCCTTTTAAAAGGAAAGCGTGTGGCTGTGGTTGCTAATCAGACAAGCGTGGTTTTTAAAGCTAAAAGCTATACGCATATCGTAGATTCGTTACTGCGTTTAGATATTGATATAGCGAAAGTATTTTCACCAGAACATGGTTTTAGAGGTACAGCAGATGCTGGTGAATTGGTAAAAGATGGTAAAGACACCAAAACAGGTTTAGCCATATATTCACTACATGGCAAACACAAAAAACCAACCAAAGCACAACTCGAAGATGTCGACATGATGGTTTTTGACATTCAGGATGTGGGTGTTCGATTTTATACTTACATCTCTACGTTGCATTATATTATGGAAGCTTGTGCCGAACAAAATATTCCGCTTTTAATATTAGATCGACCAAACCCGAATGGTAATTATATTGATGGTCCTGTTTTAGAACAAAAGCACAGTAGTTTTTTAGGGATGCATCCCATTCCTTTGGTTCATGGTATGACCATTGGCGAATATGCAAAAATGATAAATGGAGAAGCGTGGTTAACTAATGGTATCACTTGTGATATTACTATTGTTGAAATGCAAAACTATAATCACAATAGCAGGTATAACTTACCCATAAGACCGTCTCCAAATTTACCAAACGACCAATCTATTGCACTATATCCGAGTTTAGGTTTGTTTGAAGGCACCAATATCAATGCTGGTAGAGGTACTGAGTTTCAGTTTCAACGTTACGGAGCTTCGTTTTTAGATAAAAACTATTATACGTTTAATTATACGCCTGTTCCTAATTTTGGATCTAAACATCCAAAACATAAAAATGAAGTTTGCTATGGAGTTGATTTATCTAAAGTAAAGGCAGAACGTCATTTTACTTTGAAATATATTATGGATGCTTATCACCATGCTACTGATAAAACCAAAGTATTTAATACAGCTAATTTTACGACTCATGCCGGAACTGCAACCTTACAAAAACAGATTGAAGCAGGTTTAAGTGAAGCTGAAATTAAAGCAACTTGGCAAAACGATTTAGATGCTTATAAAAAAGTACGCCGTCAGTATTTACTTTATAAATAAATCTATTGTTTTAGGATTTTAATAAGCCGATCTGGATAGTCTGTAATAATACCATCTACAGCCCAAGATTGCATGAGCTTCATGTCTTCTTCTGCGTTAATAGTCCAAGGAATTACTTTAAACCCATTATTTTGATAGTTTGCAACAGATGCTTCGGTAAGAAGTTTAAAATAGGGACTAATAATTTCTGGTTTGAAGGATACCATTTTAAGTTTTTCATCAATCGTTTCGTTATCTTCAACTAACAAGGCCACCTTCATTTTTGGTGATTGTTTTTTAATTTCTTCGAGAATAACCACATCAAAGGATTGCAAATTTACACGATTGAGCATTTCGTTTTTTTTAATTTCGTCTAGAACTAATTTCACATAAGCTTCAGGTTGTGGCGTAAAAACATCATAATATGAAGTTTCAGATTTAATTTCAATATTCAACCTAACCTCTGAATCTTTAGTTTTAACCAAATCAAAAACTTCAGACAATAATGGCTTGTAAGTCTTTAATTTTTCTTGCTGAGGATACGTTGGATGAAATTTTGAACCACAATCAAATTGTTTAATTTCATCATAATTCATGTGATATAAATTATATGTGTCTTCTGAGTTATCAGGCAGAATTTCTCCTTTAGGATTTAGACATATAATTGGATTCATATAAGGTTCGTGAGAAACTACAACCTTATGATCTTTAGAAATTACAATGTCTAATTCCAAAGTATGCACTCCTAAATCAATAGCCTTTTCAAAAGCAGGCAACGAATTTTCTGGCAACATACCTCTACAACCTCTGTGGCCTTGAATATCAATTTGCTTACTAGAATTACAACTCATACATAAGATTATTAAGACGATAATGGTATTAGTTTTCATCTGCTGAAAGCGTTGATTTTTCATAGTTCTGAAAGGGTTGTTTTAATAGCTCTTTAATATTTCCATTTTTAACTTCATCTGGAAACACATCCACTCCATAAATCAACTTTTCGCGATCCATATACCTATAGGTGCCTAACATACGGTCCCAAATACTAAAGATATTTCCATAGTTAGAATCGGTATATGGCAATCTGTAATGGTGATGGATTTTATGCATATCTGGTGAAACAATCACATAACTTAATGCTTTATCTAAACCTTTTGGCATTTTAATATTAGCATGTGTAAGCTGGGTAAATATAAGTGATAGTGCTTGGTAGATCATAACTAAGGCAATTGGAGTCCCAACGATAAAAACACCAAGTAACGTAAACGAAAACCGAATGACACTTTCTATTGGGTGATGCCGATTTCCTGTAGTTGTATCTACACTATGATCCGTATGATGCACTAAATGCACCATCCAAAGTGGTTTAACTCTATGCTCTACATAATGTGCTAAATAGGCCCCAAAAAAATCGAGTAACACAACTCCTAGCAACGCATACAACCATAACGGCATTTGTGGTAACCAATTTATAATGCCGAAATTATGGGCTGTTACCCAATCTGACATCCATAACAGTAAAAATGCCAAAGCAAAATTTATAATTATTGTTGTAAGGGTAAAAAAGAGATTTGGAATCGCATGTTTCCATTTTTTGTATTTAAACTTAAATAATGGAATACCTCCTTCTAGTAACCAAAAGAATGTCAATCCTCCAACTAAAATAAGACTTCGGTGAGACGAAGGAATGGTTTCGAAATATGTGATAATATTTTCCAATCAGGTTTAAGAATTAAGATTAATCAGCAATTGGGCTTTCTTCAAATTTACTGAAGAAATTTTAGACTTCCATAATGCAGCACGAGTTTCATCGTTTAAGATTTGATAAGCTGTATAATATAAAAAAGCAGCAAAGGCCGTATTATTCGCTTCTACATGTTCAGCATCCATACGTTTTAGTAGCCTAAGCACCTTTTTTGGTCGTTTTTCTATTAAGTATTGTTGAATACTAAGAAGTTCGACGCGCTGTGTTAAGACTTGCTGATTTTCAGTTGTGCTAATTGCTGCTAGTTCAGAAGCTTCATTTAAATAAATAATTCCTAAATCGATTAACGCTGGTCTAATCGTTTCTCTCATATACATCGCAAAATCGAAATATTTAGAGGCTAAATAATAGGCCGAATAAAAATCTTTTTCTGTTTTATAACCTATTAGTTCAGCCGATAAAAACGACGTATCTAGCGAGTAATCTTGAATTAAAGTGGTAATATTCTGATAATTATCTGGATCACTAGAAAGATTTAAAATATTTCCATTAACATCCATGATTTTAATAGAATCATCATTAAACTTATCAATATATTTTTGCGATCGATTGTCCTTAATTTTTGCATATAAGTCTGCATACTTATACTCACTAACAATTACGGGCACAAAATGCTTCCAGATTAGAGGGCTTAGGATTTCACTTTCGAATAAATTTTCAACAAAAACAGTTTTTCCAGCATCATCATTAACTAAAACCGTATAAGGGTACTTGGTACTTTCTTCCCAAACCATCAATACCATTTTATTCTGAGTTAAGGCTAATTTCTGAGCAATATCTAAATTGGTCATCCAAGCTTGCGAATGCGATAAATTGAAAGCAAACAGTAGAAACAGTAATTTTATAACTAAATTCTTCATAGCATTGGTTTTATCTGTTAAGTATCAAAAATTATTCCGAATACAATACCCATTACAACTGAATTCTCTTTTTCATTTCCTCTACAATATTATAAGCGGCAGGACAAATAGCAACATTCTTCAACGTTAAATTAGAGATCTGTTGAAACTTTTTCCGATCTGTATGGGGAAATTCACTACATGCCTTTGGTCGTACATCATAAATAGAACAGTAATTATCTGCTCCTAAAAATGTACAAGGCACCGATTGCAACACATAATCGTTTTCTTCATCCAAGCGCAAGTAGGTTTCAATAAACTGCCGTTCTTTCATTTTGAAGAATTTGGCTATCCGTTGAATATCCTTTGCCGTAAATAATGGCCCAGTTGTTTTACAACAATTGGCACACTTTAAACAGTCGGTACGTTCAAATTCTTCCTCATGCAATTCTTGCATAAGATAATCTAACTGTTTTGGTGGTTTCTTTTTTAGCTTGGTAAAAAAGGTTTTATTCTCCTTATGCTTATCTTTGGCGAGCTTAGGAAGATTATTAATTTGGTCTTGCATGTAACAAATTTAAGTAAAGTTCTCGATACAACTTAGAGAAAAATTGAAATCAATAGAACTCGCATTCAACACCAATTATATATGAAAGACCTATTCGGAAACGCATTATTAGACTATCAAAACGGAAATTATTCAGAAGACATTATCACATCTACTAATATATCAGACGAGGATGTCTTACCATTACCGTATTTATTTAGAGGCTATTCTGAAATGCCAAAACTAGAACAGAAAGCATTACTGTTGGCTAAAGGACGAATTTTAGATGTTGGCTGTGGTTCTGGAAGTCATGCGTTGTGGCTACAAGAACGCGGTGTCAAAGTAAAAGCTATTGATAGTTCTAAAGGTGCAGTTGAAGTCGCTATGAAACGTGGTGTTTTAAATGTTGAATTAAAACCACTTTTAGAAGAAACCGAAAGTTTTGATACTATTTTACTATTGATGAATGGTACAGGAATTTTCCAAGAATTATCTGAAGTAGCTAACTACTTAAAGCATTTAAAGTCACTTTTAAATCCTGATGGTCAAATTTTAATTGACTCTTCGGATATTTCATATATGTATGAAGATGACGATGGCGGTATGTGGCTAGACCTCAACCAAGGTTATCCAGGTGAATTAGATTATTTCTTATCGTATAAAGGCGAAAAAGAAGTCCCTATGAAATGGTTGTATCTCGATTTTGAAACCTTGAAAACTGCTTGTTTAACAGTTGGTTTGAAGTGTGAGAAGGTCATGGATGGTGAGCATTTTGATTATTTGGCTCGGGTATTTTAGAGGTTATTGCACAAAGTTCCACAAAGAAGGCACAAAAGACACCAAATTCAATTTAAAATTAATTAGATACTTTTATACTTATGGATGAGAATAAATTATCAAATACATTTTAGGTTGTGCAATAGACGTACACAAACAACTTGGCCCAGAATTATTAGAATCGGCTTATCAAGAGTGTATATTACACAAAGTTCCACAAAGAAGGCACAAAAGACACCAAGTTCAATTTAAAATTAATTAGATACTTTTATACTTATGCATGAGAATAAATTATCAAATATCATTTTAGGTTGTGCAATAGAAGTGCACAAACAACTTGGCCCAGGGTTATTAGAATCGGCTTATCAAGAGTGTTTATTATATGAATTGAAGAAAGCTGGTCTTTCAGTTCTAAAAGAAAAAGCATTACCTATAATTTATAAAGAGATAAAGTTAGATCACAGCTATAGAATCGATTTACTTGTCGAAAACAAGGTAGTCATAGAAATTAAACTGTTGAAGCATTCTCTGATGTTCATTTAGCACAAGTATTAACCTACTTAAAACTTGGAAATTATAAATTAGGATTGCTTTTAAATTTCCATGTTACAACACTAAAAAATGGAATCCGACGCGTGATTCTATAAAAATTCTCACTCAAGAGGCATTATCTTTGTGAAACTTTGTGCCTTCTTTGTGGAACTTTGTGCTACAACTTATAATCACTGCACCTCACCACCAACAACAGTCTTCAAAACTTTAATATTTGGTATCTTTTTAGCATCAACAGTCATGATGTCTTTATCTAAGATTATAAAATCAGCAAACTTCCCAACTTCAATACTTCCTTTTTCATTTTCCTCAAAATTAGAATAGGCCGCCCAAATCGTCATGCCTCTTAAAGCTTCCTCTCTGCTTAGAACATTTTCCATTTGAAAACCTCCTTCCGGAAATCCTTCTAAATCTTGTCTTGCCACAGCGGCATAAAAGGTTAAAAACGGACTAACACGCTCCACAGGAAAATCGGTTCCTAGAGCCACCTTACCATAAGCTTCTAATAATTGCTTATAAGCATAAGCTCCTTTTAATCGTTCTGATCCGACTCTATCTTCTGCCCAATACATATCACTTGTAGCATGAGTTGGTTGTATGGAAGGCATAATGTTTTTATACAATTCAAAATCCTCAGGTGATACAATTTGCGCATGTTCTACACGCCAACGTCTATCGTCTTTTCCTTCTAATACTTTAGTATAGGATTGTAAAACGGCATGATTAGCTGAATCGCCAATAGCATGTGTATTCATTTGAAATTCTGAATTAGCAATACGTTCGGCCGACTTGCTTAGAGTTTCTAAATCTGTAACTAGTAATCCGAAATGGCCAGGTTTATCTGAATACGGTTCTCTTAACATCGCTCCTCGAGACCCTAAAGCTCCATCTGCGTAAAACTTAAACGAACGTACATTTAGGTAATCTGTTTTAGTAACTCCTTTATCTAAAAAGTAATCCAGATTATCTTCAGACGCAGAAACCATGGCATAAATACGCATTTTTAATTCTCCTGATTTGTGAAGACTATCAATAAGTTCAATAGCTTCTTTATTTAATCCGGCATCATCAACCGTTGTTAACCCCAAATCGAAACATAATTTTTGTGCTTCTAATAAAGCATTAGTCACATCGTTTCGTGTAGGTTGTGGCCAATGTTCCATCACCAACATTTCTGCATTATCTACTAAAATACCAGTAAGTTCACCATTCTCAACAACAACTTCTCCTCCTTCAATTTTAGAATTTACGGTTACATTTCCTAAATCTAAAGCAGCTTGATTTGCTAATATGGCATGGCCATCAATACGTACTAATGCAATAGGTGTATTGGGGTAAAGTTTATCTAATAAGCGTTTATTTGGAAATTCCTTCTCTTCCCAGTCATTTTGGTCCCAACCTCGACCAAAAATAAATTCGTTATTTCTTTCATTCTGAAAATCTAAAACCCGTTTTACAACGTCCTCAAAACTTTTTGTTCCAACTAAATCTACAGCTAGTTGGTCTAGTCCTAAACCTAAAAAGTGACAATGTGCATCTATTAATCCCGGTACAATAGTTTTGCCTTCAGCATTAAGGGTATCGTTAGCTTTGTATGTATTATCGATTTCAGAAGTTGTGCCAACAGCAATTATTTTTCCATCTTTAACAGCGAATGATTCGGCCTTACTAAAGCTATCATCAACTGTATAAATATTGGCATTTGTTACAATTAAATCAGCTTGTTCTTTGTTTTCTTGACAAGCAAAAATGCTTAGTAATACTAGGATTGTGAATAGTTTTTTACTCATGGTGATTCTATTAGGTTTTTATGTATCCGTGAATCTTCGCTATCAGTCTTATCGTTTTGATTATAAATCCATCGCGAACGATTTTATAAAACTGATATTATTCGAAGTAACGAATATTGTAAAAATAAGAAAAGCGCTCCAAATAGGAACGCTTTTAAATAGCATCTATGTTATTTAATGAAATTCTGAGTTAAATTCAGAAGATCATGCTCTACTAAAAATCAAACTGGTAAGTCGCCCCTCCAAGAAGTTGTATACCTTGCACAGGGAAATTTGACCAACGGTTATAATTTTGACTCGCTATGTTATTGGCTTTAACAAAAAAGGATAATTGATCATTTGCTTTATAACCAACATGCGCGTTAGCATCAAAATAACTATCTAAAGTTATAGCTGTCGTGGTTGTATTCAAAGGATTCAAAATTTCAAAATAAGTACTTTGATCTTCACGTTCACCTACAAAGAACACACTTGCTCCTGCAAACCATTGTTCTGAAATTTGATAATCTACAAATACAGAGGCTGTAAGGTCTGGTAAATTCCACGCTTCAGATTCATTATCTGTGCTGTAACCAAAGTATTCCGCTTTTACTCCTAAGGTAAAGTTTCTATTTAAATCTACATTCAACTCACCTGCTACAGAAAACGTAGTCACATCATCATAAGCGACAAAAAATGAATTACCATATTGATATTCTGTTAAGGCATCACTCGGCACGTCATTAGACTTGTATAAGGCTTTATTCTTTTCAGAACTATAACTTCCTTTTAAGCTATAGCCAATATTACTAGAAAGTTTCCCCTTAGCCCCTACAAACATTTTGTACTGCTGATCTGTTGGAGTTACCAAAAGTGTTGGTGATACAAATGGATTTTCGTTTACAAAATCGTAATACGAATTCTGAATTAGATCTCCTTTAAGTCCACCAAATGCAATTAAAATATCATCCACCAATCGATAAGATGCTTCTATGTTTGGATAGATGAAAAATTTATTCTCACTAAATTCTGTGTCGTTAAGGTAGGCTAATTTCACACCTAAATCAATTGTTAAATCATCTTGTACCAATTGATACGATGGTGCAAATCCAAACGTAACATTCCCGTAATTAATTTCACCAACATTAGAATAATCGCGATCGAAAGTCCCGCTAATATAATCTATAGAAAACTCTGACTTAATAACAGCATCTTGTACCACAAAATCAAAGCTAGTCTTGGCTACTAATCTGTTCTCACCAGAATCATGAACACCTCCAAAACGTCTAAAACGAAGACTTGCATCTTTAACTATAGCGTCTTCAAAATCAATTTTCCCTCCAACATACAGATCGTTATACGTCTGACCTGCATCAATACCATCTAAGTCACTTTCATCATAAAAATCTTGAGGCACACCATACCAATTATAGGTTTGTAAATTAAAACCCCCATCAACTTGCCATGTAAAATCTCTATCGCTTTTTTTATAATAGGCATTTAACTTGGTTTTTGAAAAATTATCATCCAAAAGCACATCGTCAATACCACCTTGAGACGAATGATGACTAAAATAACCACCGACATTTTCATCTCTACTCAACTCATGGTTTAAGTAAACTTCACCCAAAATAGTAGTATAACTACCAAATCCTAATGAGGCATAATTATCGTATAATTTTATCGCTTTGGCTTTATCAACCGTTGCTGCTTTTCCTTTAGCTGGTGTAAACGTTGAAGCCACAGGAATTGAGAAAATATTGTACTTAATTTCCTTTTTCTTTACGGCATTAGAATCGTTCAACTTTGGGTTATCTTTAATTTTAAAGGCATCCGAAATTGTTGGAGTATATGGTTTTATAACGTTAACCGTTTGGTCTCCAATAGTGTCTTTGGTACGTTCTTGAGCATAACTAAATGTCAGACTCAAAGTAAACATTGCTAATACTATATATTTAATTTTCATGTGTATTAATTTGATTGAAAATAAGTTTAACGCTAATTAAATTGTCTTGTTATTTTATTAATTATCGTCTGTTTCGATTGATGAATTCGTTTTCGCTTCTTCTACTTTTATTTTGTTTAATTCTACTTTAGCTTCACTTACAACCTCTGTAAAATCTGGGAAGTTACTAATCACGCTTTCTAAGATATAAGTCGCCTGAAACGCATCTCCTAAAGCGTAGAAGTTCTTCGCCATAACTACCAAACCTTTTGCACTAAACAATTTATAGCTACCATAATCTTTAGCTAATTTTTGAATGGTTGTATTTGATGCTTCGTACTCTCCTGCTTTATTTTTAAAATAACCATTGTAGAATAAAGCTTCTGCAGCAACGCTTCCTGTAGCAATCTTTTCAACTTCGGCATAAGCTATTTTGGCTTTGGCTTCATTACCTGTTTCAATCGCAGAACGTGCAATCGTTAATTTAGCATCACTCTTAACTTTGTTATCTAATTTTGAATTGCTCAATACTTTTTCAGCATAACGTTCTGCCTTAACGTAATCTTCGGTTTGGTAATAGGCATTCATTAAATTCGACTGCGCATAAACCACATTCTGAGGATAATCAGCTTCTAGCTCTAAACGTTTTAATACCGGAATAGCTTTTTCCCAATTAGAGGTGCTTAAGTAAATCTCACAAAGTTTCACAATAGCTTGTTCAGTGTACTCACTTTTTGAAGCCTCAACAACGGCCTTATAATGTGGCTGTGCATTATCAAATAAGTCTTTTTTATAATATAATTGTGCTAAATAAAAATGCGCTTTTAGGTTATGAATCCCTTTTGGAAACTGCGTCAAATATTTATTAAACTGACGAATGGCTTTATCGGTTTCATTGTCTAAGTACGGCTTTTCTGCTGCTAAATAGGTGGTATTATCTAAGTCCACATCAGAAACCTCAACATAATCTAAAGTTCTAACCCAAGCAGCGTATTCATCTACCTTACCTAAATCGATATAAATTAAACGCACTGTAGAAACTGCCTGAACGGCTTCACCAGACCCTGGGAAATCCGTCGCTACTTTTTTGAATTTTGCCAATGCGCGTGTATTATCATTTCCATTATAATACACTAAACCTTGACGTAATAAAGCTTTTGAAGTAAAGGCACTTGTTTTGTATTCAGAATTTAAGCGATCATACATTTGCATGGCTTTGTCTGTATCGTTAGATTTTACATAAGAATTAGCCAACTCATACATCGCATCATCTCGTAATGCTGATTTAGGATACCTATTTATAAAAGAATTTAATGCTGAAATCTTATCAGAACCTTTTCCTAAATAGCCTTCACTCATAGCCACTTGAAATGCAGCATAATCCGATTCAATTTGATTAATCTGAATGGCTTTTTTATAAGCATCAATCGCATCATCATATTTACTAGACACAAAATAACCATCTGCCAATCTTAAATAAGCATCGTTTTGGCGCAGTTTGTCATTTGATTTATTTTTAATGAATTTCTCAAAATAGTTTGAAGCATTCGTATAATCTTTCAACTTAAAATACGTGTATGCTAAATTGTAATTCAGGTTTTCATTTTCTGCTAAACTTGAAGATTCACTAAAACCATCAAACTGTTTAAACCCAATTAACGCATCGTTATAATTGCCTAAATTGTATTCCGTTTCAGCTTTCCAGAAGGTGGCTTTAGCCACAAAAACGGGATCTATAGGTTCTTTTAGCGATCCATTAAAAAGCGTTAAGGCTTCATTATACTTATTCTCATTATATAATTCCACCGCTCTAAAAAAGGCTACTTTTTGATAAGCCGCTTTGTTTTCAAAACTGTTCTTCCCCTTTAAAAGTTCTAAGGCTTCCTTATAGTTCTTTGATGTGATGTATGAATCGATTAATAAGGTTTCAACCTCATCTTTATAACTCGTGTTTGGATATTGCTTTAAATACCCTGTTAAAACCTGAGGTACGGATTGGTATGGATTTCCAATATCATAACTAATCTTAGCGTAATTTAACCACGCATCTTCTTGAATTTTTAAATCATAATCCATTTGCGACGCATTTCTAAACGCATTTAAAGCTTCTTGCTTTTTCTCTAAATTGATATAACTCTCACCTAAATGGTAGTAGGCATTCTGAGCTACTGGATTATCGCCTCCTATAATTTTATTGAATTCTGAAATCGCACTTTCATAATCATTTTGCTTGTAATACGCATACCCTAATTGGTAGTAATCGGTATTATTCCACTTTCGGTCTTTGCCTTTATACGCTTTTAAATACGGAATAGCTTCGGCATACTTCTCAAGATTAAAATAGCTTTCTCCAATAATTTTAGATAATTCAGACTTTTCAGCCGCATTACTTTTTGGTAATTGTGCTTCGGCAAGTTCAATCGCCTTTTCAAACTTTCCTAATTTGAAATTTAAATCGGCCTGATAATAAGACAACTTCTCTTTGTACTTTTCGTTATCGCTAACTTGGTCAAAATACTCATTTGCTTTATCATAATCATCACCTTGATAGGCCATAAAACCTATGTAGTACTTCGCTTGCGAGCCGTATTCTTTAGAATTTACAACACGATTAAAATACTTAGTGGCTTTCTTTTCATCTTTAGTCGAATATAAAGTATAGCCATAATTAAAATTGAAGCGTTCCTTTTCGGCTTGCGCCATATTGCGCTCATCAACTCTATCGTACCACTTACGTGCGTATGCGTATTTTCCGTTGTTGAAATAATAATCCGCTACATCTAAAAAAGCGGTATTCTTTTTAGTGCTTGTTGGGTAATCTTCTACAAATTCTGTGATAAGATTGTCTGCGTTATTTTGATTTAAACGCACTGCGCAATTCGCTATATAATAAGCGCAATCAGATTCTATGGTGGCATCGCTTGTATTCAACTTTACATCGTCAAATAAAGTTTGGGCTGCTTTAAATTGATTGTTATTATATAAAGTCAATGCCTTTTGATAATCTTGAAACTCATTGGTATAAATCGCAGATTTTTGCGCTATAGCAAGTGAAGAAAATACAAGAAAAACGATGATTAATTGTTTTTTAAAGAACATCATTTGTTGAGTGTTTTATTGATGATTTTATGTTGTGGCAAATATAATTCAATACCAAATCTATAACGATAGAAAATGGTTATAATTATACACGGACTTATTAAATATTTATTTTCAATTGTGATCTATAGATATTCGCAAGTAAAACGGTCAGCAAGCCATTATAGAAGTTTATAATGACATTGGGAGATTCGATTTTTAAGTTCTATTTTTACATCTCGTTAAATCAGTGCTTTTATCCATGATAACTACTGATTTTTCTCATAATTGATTTCAAACATCCTAACCATTTCTGAACATCAAAAAAACTACA
The DNA here is from genome assembly GCF_054366245.1 of Winogradskyella sp. PC D3.3. Lineage (NCBI taxonomy): Bacteria > Pseudomonadati > Bacteroidota > Flavobacteriia > Flavobacteriales > Flavobacteriaceae > Winogradskyella > Winogradskyella sp. PC D3.3. The sequence goes on from NZ_CM135962.1 coordinate 3,941,011, forward strand.
GAATTGGTTGATAAAGACCTATATTTTGAATAGAATAAACCAAAAATTAAACGAAAGCCAGAAGCTGTTATCTATCTATTTTACAGCTGGCTATCCCAATACAAACGATACTGTTACTATCATAGAACGCTTAGAAAAAAGTGGAGTCGATATGCTAGAAATAGGCTTACCGTTTAGTGATCCTTTAGCAGATGGACCAACCATACAAGCCAGTTCTACAGAAGCTTTAAAAAATGGCATGACAAGCGCATTGTTATTTGAACAACTCAAAGACATCCGGAAAACGGTTTCTATTCCCTTAATTATTATGGGGTATTTTAATCCAATATTACAATATGGTGTTGAAGCCTTTTGCAAAAAATGTCAAGAGGTTGGCATTGACGGACTCATAATTCCTGATTTACCTGTCGATGTCTATCATTCAGAATACAAAGCAACTTTTGAAAAGTATGGTCTAATAAACGTGTTTTTAATTACACCACAAACATCAGAGGAACGCATTCGTTATATCGATTCGGTTTCTAACGGTTTTATTTATATGGTAAGTTCTGCAAGTGTTACAGGAAGTAATTCTGGCTTTGGAGATGAACAAACTGATTATTTTAAGCGTATTGCAAACATGAAATTAAAAAATCCTCAAATTGTAGGTTTTGGTATTTCAAATAATAAAACCTTTAAGCAAGCGACACAATATGGGAAAGGCGCTATTATTGGAAGTGCTTTTATCAAACATTTAACTGAAAACGGAATAGACGCTATTGATGATTTTGTAAGCTCAATCTTATAATATGAAATTGCTCAACGACTGGAAGTTAATAATTCTACTTTGCTTAACCTTAGGCTTAGCACCTTTTTTTCCTGAACCACATCTGCTAGGCAAATTACGATGGATTGCCGGAGGAGCAAACGGAATGACTTTTAAGGATTGGTTTGATGTGGTCTTTCATGGCTTTCCTTTTGTATTACTAATACGATTAATTCTTATCAACCTAACACGAAAAAATGCCACTTAACATCGTTCTTATAGAACCCGAAATCCCAAATAACACTGGTAATATTGGTCGTTTAGCTTTAGCTTCAGGTTCCAAATTACATTTAGTAAAACCTTTTGGATTTGAAATTGATGACAAACGTTTAAAACGTGCAGGTCTCGATTATTGGCAACATTTAGAAGTTATATATTACGATAATATCGACGATTTCTTCTCAAAAAATAAAGCTGCTAAAATGGTGTTCCTATCTAGTCATGGTACCAAATCGCATTGGGATATTACCTTTGAAGATGATATGTTCTTAGTCTTTGGCAAAGAATCTGTGGGCTTACCAAAACCATTATTGGAAGAGCATGCAACGCAATTATTCCAAATTCCATTGTACAGCGAATCTATACGAAGTCTCAATTTAGCTAATGCTGTAGGCATTATTGTATATGAAGGCTTGAGGCAAATCAAATAGTGGCTTCAACCTTACAACTTTCCTTTTTATTCAGGAGTAAATAAGTATGTATTTAAATCTTGAGGTCTGATTCAAGAAAGTTAAGATCAGTTCGAATTAAAAAAAATTCAATTCTGATAAATAAAAAAAAACGTAAAATACATCCGTTTTAAATGGTTTTTGTAACTTTTCCTGAATTAAAACCTAAACATTGAAACACTCAAAAACCTATAATTTTTTCTCTGAATTTGCTCAAATCACCCTTGGGATTATCTTAGCCAGTATTGGTTTAAAAGCCTTTTTGCTACCCAATGGTTTTATGGATGGAGGCGTCACAGGTATAGCCCTATTAGTTAATAGACTAATTGGAGTAGACATTTCATTACTCTTAGTCATCTTCAGTTTACCCTTTTTAATTTTGGGTTATTATACGGTTTCGATACGAATTGTTATAAAATCTATACTTAGTATCCTTGCCTTTGCTTTATTAATTCATTTTGGAAATTATGATACCATTACGGACGACAAACTCCTCATCTCCATCTTTGGTGGTTTATGTTTGGGTGGTGGAATTGGTATTGCTATTAGAAATGGATCCGTTTTAGATGGCTCAGAAATTCTAGGAATCTACCTTAATGATAAATTTGGACTAAGTATTGGTAGAGTCATCCTTATGTTTAACATTTTATTATTCAGTATTACTGCAATGGTGGTTTCACTAGAAGTAGCGCTTTACTCCATTCTTACATACATTGTTACTGCAAAAGTGACTGATATGACGATTGAAGGGTTTGAAGATTTTATTGGTGTCACTATTGTGTCTAATGAATATGCCGCAATTAAGCATGCCATTATGATTGAATTGGGCGTAGGCCTAACCACCTACAAAGGTTCTAAAGGCTTTGGAAGCAATGGACCTCAGCAAGATTTTGATATTATTCATACCATTATTAACCGTATTGACATAAAGAAAATGCACCGTATCATTGAAGACATAGATGAAAACGCTTTTATCGTAGAGTTTGATGTAAACAATGTTAAAGGTGGTGTATTACGACACTATCTCGATAAGAAAAAAGGTAAGACTTTAGGTGGTAAATTATAAACTATCTGAAAATATTAAAATACTATAAAGCAAAAAAAAGGATGATAAAATCAATCCCTTTTATTCTTTTTTAAATAGTCTAAATACATATTTTCTACCTTGGTTCTTGCCCAAGGTGTACGTCTTAAAAACTTTAAACTCGATTTTACTGAAGGATTATCCGTAAAACAGCGAATATTAATTTGATAGCCCATATATTCCCAGCCATAATGTGCTTGCAGTTCTACTATGATCTGTTCTAATTTGACTCCGTGAAGTGGATTATTAGGTTGCGTTGACAAACTATAAACTTTTAACTAATTCTTTAATCTTAACCGCTTTTTCAAAATGATCTAATTGGTGCGTTTTAATCCACCACGTTGCAGCTTCCATTAATAACTCTGGATTGTCATTTTTGTTTTTAAAAAACGCATAGAAAGAAATGCCAACATTAGTGCCTTTTTGGGCAATCTTTTTATCGCAAACCGCTATGATTTTATCTTTTAGAGCTGATGTCATAGCTTAACGTCTACTATCGTTATTTCGACTACGGCTTCTACTTTTATTTCGGTCTGAACTCGTACTTTTAGACTTTCCTGAATTCCCCGAATTTTTATTATTAGAACCTCTTCCACGACCTTGATTTCTATTCTGACCTGGTTTAATTGGTTCTGTTGAAGCATTAGGATCTGGCTCAAAACCTTCAAGGATTTCAACTTCAATCTTCATCGCAATTAATTTCTCAATATCACGCAAGAAAGTCGTTTCATCTGCACTTACTAAAGAAATCGCTTCTCCACTAGCTCCTGCTCTACCTGTTCTACCTATTCTATGAACGTAGTCTTCAGAAATATTAGGCAATTCAAAATTAATAACATGTGGCAACAATGGTATATCTAAACCTCTTGCTGCAATATCTGTAGCTACTAAAACTCTGACCGATCCATTTTTGAATCCTGCTAATGCTTTGGTTCTTGCTCCTTGACTTTTATTTCCATGGATCGCTGCGGCTGTAATGCCATCGCTAATCATCTTTTTACAAAGCTTATTGGCTCCGTGTTTGGTTCTTGTAAACACTAAAACTTGTTTCCAATCTCCTTCGGAAATTAATTTTATAATCAGTCCTGTTTTTTTGCCTTTGGCAACACGATAAACTTTTTGCTGTATAACCTCAACCGCTGTATTTTCTGGAGTGGCTTCAACTTGAACAGGATTATTTAAAATAGAATACGCTAGTTTCTTAATATCTTTAGAAAAGGTTGCCGAAAACATAAGGTTCTGACGTTTAGCTGGCATAAGTTTCATAACGCGTTCTATATCGCGTAAAAAACCCATATCTAACATACGATCAGCTTCATCTAAAACAAATATCTCTACCTTATTTAAAGATAAAACTCCCTGGTTTTCTAAATCGATTAAACGTCCTGGTGTTGCCACCAAAACATCGACTCCTTGACTCAATTTATTAACTTGTGGTTTCTGATTGACTCCACCAAAAATAACCGTGCTTCTTAGGTTTAAAAACTCACTGTACTCTTTAACATTGGCATAAACTTGCGCTGCTAGCTCACGTGTTGGAGTTAATATTAAAGCTCTAATTGGTCTGTGCCTTTGCTGAGAACCATTAGATAATAAATGTAGTAGTGGTAATGTAAAACCTGCTGTTTTTCCAGTTCCGGTTTGTGCTGAGGCTAAAACATCTCTTCCTTCTAATACAGGAGGAATGGCTTTTGCTTGAATTGGTGAAGGTGTTTCGTATCCTTTTTTCTGGATAGCTTGAAGTAAAGGCTCAGATAGGCCCAATGATTTAAATGACATAAATAGTGTTTATGAAGCAAACTCTATTTATTTAGGTCACTCCTTTAATTTGATGCAAAGTTACGGCTATTTTAAGCTTGACTCTAAAAAAATGCCTATTATCTTCTAAATACTATGAATTATCGCGTTCCTGTAACTTAATTAACGGACTTGTGTCACGGTTTTTAAAACCATGTATCGAACTACTTATTATTAATAAAGCTGCACTTATAAAGGCAATATACATTAGTGTTTCGTTGTTTAATTTATTAGCATTTCCTATGCCAATTAAGGCCCAAGCTCCGACAAGTGCAAATTCTCTCATATTACGTTTCCAGGTAATTATGACATTTATAAACACGGCAATGGCAATGAGTATAATAGTCCAAATTACATCAGACAATCCAAAACCGTCCCAACCCATTTTTACTAAATACGTTGAAACATTAGCAATACTAGCCACGGTTACCCAACCCGAATAGATCACAAAAGGCCACCAAACAAAAGCAATAATAGGTAAGGGCTCATCGTCTAATGCCATTCTGTTGTTGACTACAATTTTTAATAATGAAAACAGTAATAAGAAAATAAAAATACAAGACACTCCTGTATATTCATAGATCCAAGCAAATACCCAAAGCGAATTAAATAAACATGAGAGTATAAACCACCAACCCGTTTTTAAGACAACATCGTCATTTTTAACGTCTTTAAACAAACCGCGCCCTTGATAAATAACAAAACCTACTAGCAGTAAATAAATAACTCCCCAAATGGCAAACGTATAACCTGCAGGTGTAAACAAAGACCTATAACTATTGGAAACTGCACCAATAGTGGTATTATTTAAAGTTCCTGTATTAGAGAGGTAATTGATGAATAGCGTTAGAAGTAAAGCTATTATATTCCCTATTTGAAGCGTCTTTTTCATGCTTTAATTTTTCTCTAATTTAAGACTTATGACGCATAAGATTAACTTATTCTCGCCATTATTTAACCTAAATAATAATTCATTCAACTTGTTCATCGCTCTTTTTCAAACTTTAAAACTGCTCTATTATTAGATTTTCCATGAATATTTCATGGATTTATAAAATTATTTAACGTTAAGAATTCATGTATATTAGCTGTTAGAGAAACACACATTAACAAAATTCAACTATGAAAGCACTACTCTTTTTTTTACTTGTATTACCACTACACCTTTTTGCACAAGAACAAACGAATTCAGAGAAGTTTTGGGCGCAACTCAAAGCACATTGTGGTAAGGCTTACGAAGGCGAAATTATTGAAGGTGGAAAAGCAGGTGATGGCTTTACAGGTGAAAAATTAGTCATGCATGTGCGTTCTTGCAATACTAATGATATTAGAATTCCATTCTTTGTAGGTGAGAACAAATCGCGTACTTGGGTGTTACATATGAATGACGAAAAAATAATACGATTAAAGCACGACCATAGACATGAAGACGGATCGGAAGAAGATTTAACCCAATATGGCGGCACGAGTGCTAATCAAGGTTTGGCCAATTTACAAATGTTTCCTGCCGATGCTCATACAGCAAAAATATTACCGGCGGCCTCAACCAACATTTGGTGGTTTACCATAGACGAAACAAGTCTAACCTACAACTTACGTCGTTTAGGTACTGATCGTTTATTTACGGTGCGTTTTGATTTAACTAAAACTATCGAAACACCAGATGCGCCTTGGGGAACTGAAGATTGAATAAAACGACCTTAGTGAGTATTATAAATCGTTGGTTTGGATTTTAAAGTAAAACCTTATAATGCAGACAACATACGTTCAACCTCAGCAATGGTTGCGCCGTAAAGTTTTCTGTTGGGTTTTGTTAAGCGTTTTGATTCTGTTGCGATTTCTTCTAATAGCTCCTTCCCTTCTGACCTTCTATTATTTTCTAAATAAAATTTAGCCAGCGCTAAACGTTCTGCATAATTTGAGTATGGCCTGTCTATTTGTATTAATTGGGCTTCGGCTTCATCCGTTCTTCCTAATGCATTTAACGCTAAACCATAACAGAATTGTTGTTTTGAACCTTTAAATTCTGATTTTCCTTTTATCCGTTCTGCCTGCTCAATTACTGCGTTATAATCCTTAAGTTGAAAATAACACAATACTAAATTTTGCCTTGCATACAAACCATCTTGAACTGTATCTTCTAGCGTTTTCTTATAATTGATAATCGCATTAGGAATATCTTTATTTATAAAATAAGCATCAGCTAATTCAATTCTGTTGGTGTAGGTATCAACAAATTGAAGCTTCTTTTCTAAATCTTTTATTTTTTTAGTCGGATTAAGAACCGTTGTGATTTCCTCTTGAATTTTTTCTGCATCACTTTTGTTAAACATCTGAGTCACGATATAAATCAAAGATCCAATGGCAGGAACAAAAAAGATAACAAAATACCAGTAAAAAGGTTTATTGTTTTTATAGGCATGATATAAACAATACACCTGAACAACTATAAGTAAGTAATACATATATTCAATTTAAGGCACTACGGATTTATTTATCTTGTAAACACCAATTCATTCTCTGAAGATAATGCTTCGCTAAAACCATAGTTTTCATAATTAAAACCTTTAATATCGTCAATGGTTTTTGCATCCGTATCAATAATATATCTCGTCATTAATCCTCTAGCTAATTTTGCAAAGATGGCTATGATTTTATATTTATCGTTTTTAAACTCTTTGAAGGCTACATTTACAACTGGTACTTTTAAAGTTTTGGTATCTATCGCTTTAAAATACTCTTGACTTGCCAAATTGAGAAAAATTTCGTCATCTTCCAACTCTTCATTTAAAGCTTTGGTCACTTTCTTCTGCCAAAATTCATAAAGGTTTTTGTTTTTACCAACTGGCATTTTTGTTCCCATTTCCAATCGGTAAGGTTGTATTAAATCGAAGGGTTTTAAAACACCATATAATCCTGATAAAATCCGAACGGTGTCTTCTACCTTATCTAATTTACTAGAATCTATCGAATAAGCATCTAAACCTCTATATACATCACCACTAAATGCATAAATGGCTTGTCTTGCGTTATCTTTTGTAAAAGGTAATTCCCATTCTTGATTACGCTCGTAATTCAGTTGCCCCAAATTATCTGAGATATGCATCAATTGAGATAAGCTCTTAGCCGATTTCTTTTTTAATACCTTATTTAAACGCTCTGCTTCATTTAAAAATACACCTTGCGTGGTTTTTGTTGTTGGCAATTTGGTTTCGTAATCTAAAGATTTTGCTGGTGATAGTACTAGTTTCATAATAATGCCCACAAAAGTGGCTCTCATTAAAAGTTAAACAATTTTTCTTTCTCATTGTAAAAATACAATGTAAATGCTCGTGTTTCAAATATTAGTGAGAACTAATCTTGATAGTGATATAACGATAGTCTATTTAAAATTTTGGTTAAGATATTAATCCATGTGCTTAGCGTAATGCCTCCATTTTTCTACACATTGCGCAATATCTTCAGGAATTTCAGATTCAAATCTCATGAATTCATTCGTCGTTGGATGCACAAAACCTAAGGTTTTGGCATGCAAGGCTTGTCGTGGTAAGATCTTAAAACAATTATCTACAAACTGCTTGTATTTTGTAAATGTTGTACCTTTTAAAATGCGTTCTCCACCATAACGTTCGTCATTAAAAAGCGTATGGCCAATATGCTTCATGTGTACACGAATTTGGTGTGTACGACCTGTTTCAAGCTTACAACTCACTAACGTTACATAACCTAAACGTTCTATGACCTTATAATGTGTTACAGCTGGTTTACCTAGTTCTTCTTCATCATCTAAGAATACCGTGTTTTGCAATCTATTTTTTGGGTGACGCCCAATATTACCTTCTATAGTGCCTTCATCTTCTTCCATATTTCCCCAAACAAGTGCAACATACTCGCGCTCACTTGTTTTTTTAGCAAACTGATTAGAGAGATGTGCCATGGCATGTTCCGTTTTAGCAACCACCAATAAACCACTGGTATCCTTATCTATTCTATGAACCAATCCTGGTCGCTCACTTGAGTTATTTGGTAGGTTTTCGAAATGAAAAATTAAAGCATTTATTAAGGTTCCAGAATAATTACCATGTCCAGGATGCACTACCATACCTGCTGGTTTATTAACGACTAGCAAGTCATCATCTTCGTACACCACGTCAATTGGAATATCTTCTGCTATGAGAAGATTCTCATGAGGCGGATGTTCAAATTTAACGGTAATATAATCATTGGGTTTTACCTTGTAATTCGATTTAACAGGAACATCATTTACAAAGATGCTGCCATCTTTTGCAGCGGCTTGAATTTTATTACGCGTGGCGTTTTCAATAAAATTCATTAAGTATTTATCGATACGTAACGGTTGTTGCCCCGCTACAACTTTAAAAGCGTGATGCTCATAAAGTTCGTTTTCTTCTTCTGAAATATCAGGAATATTTGGCATTATCTTAAATTATAGTTTACCATTACCTAATACCAAGTCGATCTTAGATGTTAAGGGTAATAATGTGCCTGGTTTTAATGTCTTGCCTTTATGGGATATAGAAATTACACCCTCACCTATGGCATCTTTATAGGTTATTTCACCAATCTCAAACCCCAAAGCCTCCAATTGAGGTTTAGCTTGCCTAAACGTACGTTTCAAAATATTAGGCACTTCTACCTTGCGATAACCTGAAGGATTTAAGATTAAATATATTTTGCGATTTTCTTTAACTTCTGATCCTGCTATTGGATTTTGTTCAATAACTGAATACTTCGGATACTTCGGATTATAATTGGCGGAATCCTGTATTTCCATAGCTAAATCATAATCCTTTAACTCTATACTAACCGTCTCTATAGATTTACCTTTTAAATCCGGAACAATTATAAATTTACCATGCTTGGTAGATACATTTAACCATTTTAAGGTTACAAACCCTAATACAACAAGGGCTACAATGGCTAAGGCCAATTGTTTAAAAAATACTTTACTCGTAAGAAACTTAACAAAACTCATATGCAAATAATTGTTGACAAAACTAAGAAATAATAACGACACAAAAATAAAATACGTATGAATAAGAGAATTAGATTCTTGAAAATAATTGATACTTTTACGCTGTGGCTTTTTTAAACTAAAAGATACCCACTTTTGTGGGCACTAAAGATGAAGAAAAATATTGCAATTATAATGGGCGGTTATTCTAGTGAATATAAGATCTCCCTCAAAAGTGGCAACGTGGTTTACAACACGTTAGACAAAGAAAAATACAATGCTTATCGCATTCATATTTTTGAAAATAAATGGGTTTTTGTTAATGATATGGACGAAGCGTTTCCCATAGATAAAAATGATTTTTCGGTTTTAGTGAATGAAACCAAAATACAGTTTGATTGTGTTTTTAACGCTATTCACGGTTCACCGGGTGAAGATGGTTATATGCAGGCCTATTTTGAATTATTAGGTATGCCGCAAACCAGTTGTGCAATGTACCAAGCTGCATTAACATTTAATAAGCGTGATTTGTTAGCGACTTTAAAACCTTACGGTATAAAAACCGCAGAAAGCTATTATCTTAATTTTGGAGACACTATTAATGAAGATGCGATAGTTGCAAAAGTAGGCCTCCCTTGTTTTGTAAAAGCTAACAAAGCGGGTAGTAGTTTTGGAATCTCTAAAGTGTACAAAAAAGAAGACTTGCAAGCTGCCATTGAAAACTCTTTTAAAGAAGATAATGAAATTATTATTGAGCAGTTTTTAGATGGTGTTGAAGTTTCTGTTGGTGTGATTTCTTATAAAGGTGAAACACTTGTGTTACCAATCACAGAAATCGTTTCTGAAAATGACTTCTTTGATTATGAAGCAAAATATTTGGGACAATCACAAGAAATTACTCCTGCTCGTATTTCGGAGGACTATGCTAACAAAGTGAGAACTGAAGCTAAAAGGATTTATGAAATCCTTGGTATGAAAGGCTTCTCTCGAAGTGAATTTATTTTTAAAAATGATGAACCTTTTTTATTAGAAGTAAATACCGTTCCCGGATTAACCAAAGAAAGTATTTTACCTCAACAAGCCGCAGAAGCTGGTATTAGTTTGAAGGACTTATTTGGAAATGCTATTGAAGAAGCTTTGAATAAATAATAATTATATTTGAAATCATAACGGTTTCTAATTCATTACGGAAACCCCAAAAAAAACATCATAATGAAACGAGCCATATTTCCTGGATCTTTTGATCCCATAACAAACGGTCACTACGATATTATAGAACGTGGCATTAAATTGTTTGATGAAGTTGTTGTTGCCATAGGGATTAATGCCGATAAAAAATACATGTTTTCATTAGAAGAAAGAAAAGCATTTATTAAAGAAGCTTTTAAAGGTACGCCTAATGTAAAAGTCGTTACCTATAAAGGATTGACTATTGATTTTTGTAAAGAAATAGATGCTCAATTTATTTTAAGAGGTTTAAGAAACCCCGCTGATTTTGAATTTGAAAAAGCTATTGCTCATACGAATAGAAGATTATCAAAGATTGAAACTGTATTTTTATTAACTGCGGCTAAAACCTCATTTATTTCGTCATCTATTGTTCGTGATGTAATTAGAAATAATGGCGACTATACTGTTTTAGTACCAAAAAGTGTAAGGATTGATTCTAAATAAAATTATGACGTAAACGACCTGCATAAAGCACCTCACCATTTAAACTTTAATACAAAAAAATCTACTACTCTATTAGCTCGTTAAATTTGTGTTATCACGACTGCGCACTCACCTATTAAATTCTTTTTTTCTGAAAATCGTATAGGTTATAATTCTACATTTCAAACGTTAAAATGTGATATGGGGAAATTCAATCTGCAGCTTAGCTTTTTTTTCTGTTAGTTTTTGAAGAAACTTTTGATGGGCTTCAGACTCTGGATGAAATGGTTTATGTTGAAGTCCTTTTTGTATAGTTTTCACGGTTTCCATAGTACTTGAAGCCGTTTCTGAAATCCACACTTCTTGGAAGCGTTCCCAAATGTAATTAATAGCAGTTCGGTTAGGATGAATCATATCTTCAGCATAGAATCGATAATCTCGCAGTTCATCCATTATGATCTCCGTATGATGGAAAATAATAAAGTCCTTTTCTAGGTTCAACAACATTGTGGATTGCAGCAATTAAATGCGATTTACTCTGTGTATTTTCAACAAAACCATCCTTAATATGTCTTACAGGAGACACTGTAAAAAGAACATTTCCTTTAGGATTCACACTTTTAACTAAAGCAATAATCGCTTGAAGGGACTCTGTAATCGCTTCTACAGAAAGTAATTCTTTTAAAAATTTCTTTTGTGAAACTTTATGACAATTGGCTACAATAGTATCCGTCTCTATCTCTCTATAAACCCAAGAGGTGCCTAATGTAATTATAAAATGACTTGCTTCATTTATATGTTGATGAGTGCATTTAATTTGAGCATTCAAACCATCTAATAATTCGGCTTTTGACGCTGAACTTAATTGAGAATGCGCTTCAAAACAATGCCATTGTTCATTTTGAAAAAAGATATCGTTTTCTGTATATACTTTTTCGTTAATCGCATTGGTAATTAAATTTTCGATTGCTAAAGGCTGAAATAAAATACCAAAAGGATTAACTGCAGATTGAAACTTAAAATAACTAAACTTCTCACCTATATTTTCAGAAAAGCACGAACCAAGTAACAACAATTTAGAGTTGTAATCTATTTGGTTATGCTGTTGTGGTTTTAATGGTAGTTGCGTTAGTAGTTTCATGTTATAATTTTACACAGAGATTCACGGAGTCCCACAAAGTCGCACAGAGAAAGAAGAGCTTATAATTTAACATTATTCTTCTTATTAACTAAATGACTTTAATTCAAAAAAAGCACGAAACTAAAACCTTATTCTCTGTGAGTATCTGCGTTTTTCCTTTGCGAATCTCTGAGTAATTTCGATCTTACAAATAGTTTTTCGCAGCCTCCAAAGCAGCCTCAATCCCATCTGCATTTTTACCTCCTGCAGTGGCGAAGAACGGCTGTCCTCCACCTCCACCTTGGATGTGTTTGCCTAATTCTCTAACAATAGTTCCGGCATTTAAACCTTTACTCGCTACTAATTCCTTAGAAATATAACAAGACAAAATTGCCTTACCATCATTTTCAGCACCAAATAACAAGAATAAATTATCAAATTGACTTCCCAATTCAAAACAGACATCTTTAATTCCTGACGCATCTAAATCTAATTTCTTAGCTAAAAATTGAATACCATTAATTTCGGTTAATTCGTTTTTCAATTCTCCTTTAATATTTTTGGCTTTATCTTTTAATAGGGCTTCAATTTGCTTTTTTAAATCGTTATTTTCATGTTGAAGATTTTCTAATGCTTTTACAGGTTCTTTAGCATTATTTAGCAAGCCTTTCATTTCAAGGTATGCTGTATTATTCTCAGAAAAATAATCTCTAACCGCTTTATTTGTAATAGCTTCGATACGTCGTATACCAGCCGCAACTGCTCCTTCAGATACAATTTTAAAATGCCAAATATCAGACGTATTTTTTACATGAATTCCTCCACACAATTCCATAGATTTACCAAAACGAATTGTTCTCACCGTGTCACCATATTTCTCACCAAATAATGCCATAGCTCCTTCTTCAAGAGCTTTTTCCATTGGAATATTGCGTTGTTCTTCTAAAGGTAATTTACCTTCAATTCTGGCATTTACAAAATCTTCTATTTCTTGTAATTGCTCTGGTGTTACTTTTGAAAAATGCGAAAAATCGAATCGTAAGGATTTTGGTTTTACCAAAGACCCTTTTTGTTCAACATGCTCACCTAATATTGTTCGTAGTGCTTGGTGTAATAAATGTGTTGCCGTATGATTGCTAGAAGACAATGCGCGGTGTTCACTATTCACTACAGCCTTAAAACTTTCGTTTAGATGTTCTGGTAAATTTTTACTAATATGGATAATAACATTATTCTCCTTTTTAGTGTCTAAAATATAAATCACATCTCCATGCACATCTTGTAACACGCCTTTGTCTCCAACTTGCCCACCTCCTTCAGGATAAAATGGTGTTAAATTGAAAACTAACTGATACATTTCTCCATCTTTTTTAGAGGTTACTTTTCGGTATCTGGTAATTTTTACATTAGCCTCTAAGGCATCATAACCAATAAATTCTTCAACATCATCTTCTGCCAAAACCACCCAATCTTCGGTAGAAGTTTCACTTGCCGAACGCGATCGTTCTTTCTGCTTCTGTAACTGATCGTTAAAGCCTTTTTCGTCTAATTTTAAATGTTTTTCGGATAAAATCAAAGCCGTTAAATCAATTGGAAAACCATAAGTATCATACAACTCAAAAGCTTTTTCACCAGAAACGGTATCACCTTTTGTTTCTTCAACTATGCGATTAAGCAATACTAAACCTTGATCTAAAGTTCTTAAAAAAGATGCTTCTTCTTCTTTTATAACGTTTTCAATTAATACTTTTTGTGCTCTAATTTCAGGAAACGCATCCCCCATTTTTTTACTTAACACATCAACTAAACGATATATTAAAGGCTCTTTTTTATCTAAGAACGTAAATCCATAACGCACAGCTCTCCGTAAAATTCTACGAATAACATAACCAGCCCCTGTGTTACTTGGTAATTGTCCATCTGCAATCGAAAATGCTACCGCTCTAACATGATCTGAAATAACGCGAATTGCAATATCAACTTCCTCATTATCACCATAGCGCTTTCCTGTAATGATTTCTATTTCACGAATAATTGGTGTAAAAACGTCAGTGTCATAATTAGATTGTACTCCTTGCAGCACCATACACAAACGTTCAAAACCCATTCCTGTATCAATATGCTTATTTGGTAAAGGTTCTAGTGTACCATTTGCTTTTCGGTTGTATTCCATAAAAACCAAATTCCATACTTCAACCACATGTGGATGATCCATGTTTATTAAAGTCTTTCCATCAACCTTTGCCTTTTCTTCAGCAGATCTAATGTCTACGTGAATTTCACTACAAGGGCCACAAGGTCCTTGATCTCCCATTTCCCAGAAATTATCTTTTTTATTACCTTTTAAAATACGGTCCTCAGAAATGTATTGTTTCCAAATATCATAAGCTTCTGTATCCATTTCAAGGTTGTCATTGTCATCACTACCTTCAAAAACAGTAACATAAAGTATGTTTTTATCAATACCATAAACTTCAGTTAGCAACTCCCAAGCCCAAGCAATGGCTTCTTTTTTAAAGTAATCCCCAAAACTCCAATTACCCAACATTTCAAACAATGTATGATGATAGGTATCGTAACCAACTTCTTCCAAATCGTTATGTTTACCAGAAACTCTTAAACATTTCTGAGAATCAGAAATTCTATTGTTCTTAGGTTCTGAATTCCCTAAAAAGTATTCTTTAAAAGGCACCATACCAGCATTAACGAACATTAATGTTGGGTCATTCTTAAGTACCATTGGTGCAGAAGGCACAATAAGATGTTGTTTTCCTTCAAAGAAATTCAAAAATTTAGAGCGTATGTCTTGAGACTTCATATACTGAATTTAAAGCTTGTTTGTATTTAATTACCGCAAATGCAAAACAATTTTTTATCTTTGGTTGCTTTGCGAATAAATGATAGACACTAATTATGTTTATAACCCTGCAAAAATAGTATAAATTCAAACATGGCTAAAGTAAAATATTATTATGATTCAGAAACGCTTTCTTATCGCAGAATAAAGCGAAAAAAAGCGACAACCATAAAGTACGCAATGGTGTTCTTAAGTGCTGCTGCACTATTTGGAGTATTATCGTTCTTTATTGCTAGTCAATATATTCAGTCGCCAAAAGAGCGACAAATGGCTAGAGAATTGCAAAACATGGAACTCCAATACGAATTGATAAATAAACGTATGGACGATGCCATTGCTGCACTAGAAAATGTAGAAGAACGCGACAATGCCATTTACAGACTTTATTTTGAAGCGAACCCAATACCAACCGAACAACGCAGAGCTGGTTTTGGAGGTATTAACCGTTATAAAAAATATGAAGGTTTTGACAATAGTAAATTAATAGCAGAAAGTAACAAACGCTTAGATATTTTAGAAAAAGCTATAGTTGTACAGTCTAAATCTTTAGATGAAATCGCAAAATTGGCAGAAGACAAAGAAAAGTTTTTAGAAGCCATACCTGCCATTCAACCAATAAACAACGTAAATTTAACACGTATGGCCTCTGGTTATGGCTATAGAACAGACCCCTTTACAAAGGTTCGAAAATTTCATTATGGCATGGATTTTACAGCACCACGAGGCACTCCTGTTTATGCTTCTGGTGATGGTGTCGTTGTACGTGCAGATAGCCGGTCTACGGGTTATGGAAATCACATACGAATAGATCATGGTTACGGTTATATTTCTTTATATGCACACTTGTATAAGTACAATGTTAAAGTAAATCAGCGTGTAAAACGTGGTGACTTAATTGCTTTTGTAGGTAGTACAGGACGTTCAGAAGCGCCACATTTGCATTATGAAATATTTAAAGATGGTGAACGCATCAATCCTATTAATTTTTATTATGGTAACTTATCCGCTGAAGAATACGATATATTACTTAAGAAAGCGTCATTAGAAAACCAATCCCTCGATTAAAATGCATATAGACTTACCAGAAAAACGATATTACGGCATTGGAGAAGTAGCTAAGGCTTTTAAAGTAAATGCCTCCTTGATTCGTTTTTGGGAAAAAGAATTTGATGTTTTAAAACCGAAGAAAAACGCAAAAGGTAACCGTAAATTTACTCCTGAAGATATTAAAAACCTCAAGTTTATTTACCATTTAGTAAAAGAAAGAGGCTTTACACTTGAAGGTGCAAAAACTCATCTCAAAGAAGAAAAAAAACAGACTTTAGAGAAATTTGAAATTATCGAAAAGCTTGAAAGCATAAAAGCACAACTTAACAAAATTAAAACACAACTTTAAAACTAAACTATTATGAAAAAATGGCTAATTCCTGTTATTATTATTGCACTATTAGCGTTTGCAATTTATCAATGGGCTGTAGGATTTAACAATACTGCTGTAGAATATGAAGCTAATGCTAAAACAGCCTGGTCTAATGTTGAAAGTTCTTACCAAAGACGAAATGACCTTATAGGTAACTTAGTTAAAACAGTACAAGGAGCGGCTGATTTTGAAAAATCAACTTTAACAGCTGTCATTGAAGCTAGAGCAAAAGCAACGTCAACAACAATTGATGCAAGCAATTTAACTGCTGATAACATGGCACAATTTCAACAAGCACAAAGTGGCTTAAGCGGAGCATTATCAAAATTATTAGTGTCTGTAGAGCGTTATCCTGAATTAAAAGCGAATCAAAATTTCTTAGAGCTTCAAAGTCAATTAGAAGGCACTGAAAATCGAATTAATATCGCTAGAGATCGCTACAACGAAAAAGTAAATATTTATGACATACATACTTCAAAATTCCCAGGATCAGTTTTAGCTGGTTGGTTTGGATTTGAAGAAATGCCTAGATATAAAGCAGATGCTGGAAGTGAAAATGCACCAGATGTTGATTTCGACTTTAAATAAAATTTAATTATGCCAAATATTGAACAGTTCCTTACTTCTAACGAAGAAGCAGAAATTGTTGAAGCGATTAGAATTGCTGAATGTGATACTTCTGGTGAAATCCGAGTGCATATAGAACAGAAATGTGACAGTGATATCTACGAGCATGCTTTAGAGGTTTTTCATTTTTTAAAAATGGATAATACTGCCCAACGAAATGGTGTGCTCATCTATGTTGCCGTAGATAATAAATCATTTGTCATTTGCGGAGACCAAGGCATAAACCATATTGTAGGTGCAGATTTTTGGAATTCTACACGTGATAAAATTGCAACTCAATTTAAATCAGGAAACTTTAAGCAAGGTATAATTGATGGCGTTAGAGAAGCAGGTAAAGCATTGGCGCAACATTTCCCTTGGGATCATAACGATAAAAACGAGCTGGACAATACAATCTCAAAAGGATAATGCAAAACATAAAACACATCGCATTTAAGGTTTTAGTACTACTACTTTTAACTAGTCCACTAATAGGACTAGCACAATATAATATTCCTGAAAAACCTAAATTTCAAACTAGTGTTTACGATGATGATATTCATTTATTATCGGCATCAGAAAAAAGCAATTTAGAACAAAAACTAATACGCTATTCTGACTCTACCTCAACGCAAATAGTGATTGCTATTATTGGTTCAACCAATGGTGAATATATCAATTATTTAGGAGCACAATGGGGTGAAAAATGGGGCATTGGACAAGCAGACAAGGACAATGGTATTTTTATTCTTTTAGCAAGAAACGATCGAAAAATAAACATCAGTACAGGTAAAGGTGTTGAGCATTTACTTACAGATGCTTTAAGTAAGCGCATTATAAATAATGATATTATTCCTTACTTTAAAAAAAATGATTATTACGGCGGATTAAACCGTGCTACTGACGTCATTTTTGAAGTGATGACTGGTGAATATAAAGGCACAAGACAAACAGAAAATGAATTCCCTTTTGAAGTCCTCTTTTTTCTATTCATCATTTTTGTAATATTTATCATAGCAATTTCCAAAAGTCGTGGTGGCGGAAGTGGTGGTAATGGAGGCAACCACTCAGATAGCAGAAGCTTATTAGAAGCCATTATTTTAAGCAATATGGGACGTGGTAGCTATTCTAAAGGTTCATCGTCTGGCGGATTTGGAGGCTTTGGTGGCAGCTCTGGAGGTGGAAGCTTTGGCGGAGGTGGTTTTGGTGGCGGCTTTGGAGGCGGAAGCTTTGGAGGCGGAGGTGCTTCTGGTGGCTGGTAAATTTAGCCACGGTTTTTAGTTGCAGTAATCAGTATTTTTTTTCTATTCAAAAATTTATTTATGCGATTCAAATTTGTCTTTCAAATTACACTTGTCTTCTTTTTGTTTTTAAATTGTAAAGAAAAGCAAGCTGATGTTGAAACGTCATCCTCGTATATTCCATTAAACACATCTCAAAAACGAGTTGTAGATTTAGCCCATTTATTTTCAAACGTTGAAAGCGACTCTTTAACTTATAAAATCATTGGGTACGAAAAACGCACCACAAATCAAATTGCTATTCTTACCATAGACTCCTTACCAAATACTACAAACATTCAGAAATTTGGAACTGAAGTGGGGCAAAAATGGGGAGTTGGCACAAAAGAAAAGAACAATGGTTTACTCATAACAATTTCTAATTACGATAGAAAAGTTGCCATTTCAACAGGATCTGGCACAGAACAAACCATTTCTGATTACGAGTGTAAAGTTATAATTGACAATATTATGGTTCCGGAATTTAGAACACGTAATTATTATAAAGGTATAGATAAAGCTATAGATTCTTTAATTCAACTTTGGGATTAATCGAAAAAGATAACACCTCCATCATCAGTTTCTCCTTTACTTCCCAAGCTATTAAACTTATAACTTAGGCTTAGCATAAAGTATTGTCTTAAAACGGTACTCTGCTTGTCTTCAATATAATCTTGTGTTGCTATGCGCATAGCATTGGTATTTTGATTTAATAAATCGTACACTTTTAAGGTTACAACAGCCTTATCATTAAACATACTATAGGCTAAAGTTGAATTCCAAAACCAAGCACTTTTCTGAAAACCATCGGCGACATTAGGATTATAATTAAAGCTAACATCATTTCTCCACTCAAAGTTTTTAGGTAAAAACGTAGCGGTTCTGACTCCTGCATTATGACTTGTAAATTGTCTATCGTCAAACGCCTCAATATCATAGGCCGTATTGGTATAACTTATCTGGTAATAAGGTTTAAACTCTAATACTTTATCCCATATAAAATCGATACCAAGTCTTGGTGAGATTCTATCAGACTTACTGGCATATTTTACATCGTTATTAAAATTAATACTTTCAGACGTATTATAACTTCCCCTGAATTTTAATTTAATAGTTCTTAAGGTATCAATCTTAAAGTCTTTATTATAATTTATCCAAGAACCAATATTATAATTACCATCAACGTTAACATAAGTCGTCGTTCGCTTAAGTGTTTCTTCATCTATAATGGTTTTAGACACCACTTCATTATCTGAAACACTAGCATTAACTCCAACATAAAAGCCCGTACGTTTTTGCCAATCAAACCCATTATATCCAAGATAAAAACTATGGTTGTTTGCAGGTTCTAAATTAGGATTACCAATGATAGTTTGAAGTGGGTTTGATACGTCTTCGTAGGCTTGAAGTTGACTTAATCCTGGTGGCTGATTTTCTAACCAATAATTAGCATAAATGGAAGACTTTGGACTAAACGTATAGCTAACATAAGAATTCGCTTCTATATTTTCAAAATTGCGTTCGACATTAAATTCTGGTCGTAATAAATCTTGATTTTTTAAAGTTCTCATATTGTAACCTAAACCGAAACTTGTAGATAATTTTTCACCTCGATACGATAAGCCTACCGATGGAATACTTCTATAATCTGTGTATTGAAAATCTGTACTTAGATCCGTATTAAAATCCGTAAAACCCTGTGTGATATTATTAAAATCGAAAGTACTTTCTCTGTTATTGTCTTTATCTCTAGCGTATTTATAATCGAAATTCAAGAAGAATTTTTTCGTTATTATTGGTAATCTATAAGATAATTTTGTGGACACACCATAGCTGTTATTTTCTCCATCAGTAAACTGATTTCTATCAATAATTTCTGGATTGCTACCAAAAACTTCGGTATTTGAATCTAAAAAATCATCACTGTCTTGTTGATTGATACGCGTTTCTAATTCGGCTTTAATAAAAGCTCCTTTATTTCCTAAACGCTTAGTCACAGAAATTTGATTCGAAAACCGTCTTACTACACTCTCTACATTGGAATTTACATTAGATTGATTGGTTAGTAATAAATCTTCATCTAAGGTTTCTTCATAACTACGATATCTCGTTCGCGATGTTGAGTATCCAAACGAAGGTTCTATATTAATTTGAAAAGTAGAATCTGTTTCAATTTCAAATTCCAAATTAAAAGAATGATTATCGGTATCGTTATCAGATTTAGAATTTGAATTGGTAAAAAAACGTGAATCCGATAAAATAGTTTCGCGCTCAGATGACGTTTCATTTTCAGAATTACTTGAAGAGAAAAAATAATCGGCAGACACATCTGTTTTTTCACCTATAACATCGGCATAGTTAACCCCTGCATTTTGCGATGTGGTAATCCCTTCTCCTCCGCCAAAAGATCGTCCTCCTAACGTAAAAGAACCATTACTACTAAACGAAACTCCGCCTCCACGACCAAACATTTTAGAAATCTCGCCAAAGCTAAAACCTGGTGTATTAGTATTATTACCTCCTGCAAGCACACTTATACGCCTATCATTATCAAACAAGTTTATCATTCCGGCAAGCTCATAACGCTCATCGGTTCCTGCTCCTGCAGAGACACGTCCAAAAACTCCTTTATTGTTTTCTTCTTTAATGGTAAGATTTATGGTTTTATTTTGTTTATCGCCTTCTTCTCCTGTAAAGGCTTCCGATTTGGTTTTTGTATCTACAACTTGAATTTTTTCAATTATATCTTTCGTTAAATTCTTGGTGGTAATAGTTGGATCGTCACCAAAAAAGGGCTTGCCATTCACTAAAATTTTATTGACACTTTTACCATTAACTGTAATGTTACCTTCTTCATCAACTTCTACTCCTGGTAATTGCTTTAATAAATCTTCAACGTTGGCGTCTTTTTTTGTTTTAAACGATTTTACATTAAACTCTAAGGTGTCTTTTTTAATCGTTATCGGAGCCGTAGATTTTACTAAAACTTCACCTAATTGATTATCTAAAGGCATTACTATGGTACCTAAATCTATCTTGTCTTTATCTATTACGATTTCCTTAAAATACGTTTTGTA
Organism: Winogradskyella sp. PC D3.3; assembly: GCF_054366245.1. Classification (NCBI taxonomy): domain Bacteria; kingdom Pseudomonadati; phylum Bacteroidota; class Flavobacteriia; order Flavobacteriales; family Flavobacteriaceae; genus Winogradskyella; species Winogradskyella sp. PC D3.3. The sequence continues at coordinate 3,962,353 of NZ_CM135962.1, forward strand.
ACCTACATAAGACACGTAGAAATTTAAACTTTTATCGTAGGTTGAATTTTCAATTTTAAATTTCCCATTTTTATCTGTAATTGTATAAGTCACTACCGAACTGTCTTTTACACGTTCTAAATAAACTGTTGCAGATTCTAAAGGCAACTCTGTATCCTCTGCTTTTAGTGTTCCTATAATTTCGAATGATTTTTCTTGAGAAAATGATTGTAGCGCAAGTAAAATTGCAAAAACTAAACTTAGTTTTTTCATGTGATTGATTGGTTGATTGATGGTTAGCCGATTTAAAAACGCAAGAAAGTTAGAAATCGTATGAAATTTCTTAAAATTTTTATAAAATTACCGTTTCAGCGTCAAATGACCTTTAATAATTCTACCATCTGCAAACTCTGCCACAAACCAATAATCATCCGTAGGTAATAATTTTCCATTATAAGTCCCCTCCCATTTTGGTTGATTTCTATTTAATGTACCAACTCGTTTCCCATACCGATTAAAAATATCTACGCGAGCCATAATTTCAAATTCTGAAGAGAATCCTTTAATCTGCCAAGTATCATTTACAGTATCTCCATTTGGTGTAAAGAATTTTGGAAATCCTAAAACAGAAATATCTGTTGATACAATTCCGCAATTGGCTTTAAGGTCTTTAACATATACAGTATGAATTCCTGAGGCCACATTTTCAAAACTATTGGAATCTTGATATGGGCCATTTTCACTATCTAAAGCATACATATAATCCCCATCTCCTGAAACACTAACAGAAACAATATTGTTCTCTGACAAATCGGTAACATCAATAGTTTCAAAAGTTGCAGTATTTGAAGGCAAAACGGTAATAGTTCTAGTATTAGAACAGCCAAAAGGCTTGGTAACTTCTACAGTGTAACTTCCGGGCTCATTAATCGCAATGTTAATCGTTGTTTCTCCTGTAGACCAATTGTAATAATAGTTATTAGGAATATCACCAACAACACCAGCAGTCAGTGAAATAGTATCTGGAAATGTATTTGTACAATAAAACACCGTCTCATCTTCAAGAAGACTTGGCAAACGCTCTACACTTAAGTTGACTTCCGCAATATTATAACAACTACCACTTTGTTCTAATCTTGCAAAAATCGTTTGGTTATACGTTTGTGTATTGGTATCGTTCGTTGTTAGTTGATTCGCTTGAAGCAAGGCATCGTTATGAGTTGCGTAGTAACCTAAAATTGTAATATCAGCACTCTCTGTATTCAAAATTTGACTTTCGGCCAATGATAAATCAAAGCTCACCAAACCTGTCTCATCTAGATTATCGCAAACTGATATTGCAGCACTATTTACGGCATTTGTATTTACAGACAAAAGCAGCTCTGCAATAGCTACACAACCCGTTAAGGTATTAGTAACTTGAGCATACACTGTCTTTCCAAAACGAAAAGGCACCATTAGGCGCACTTCCATTAACATTACCTTGCCAAAATACGGTACCTGCCTCTGGTCCTGTTACCCATTTCCAAACCCCTTCAGTTTCGGCATCAGTTCCTCCAATCCATCCTGTTCCTGCACTTTGCTCACCTGCCAATTGCGATTCTTCTTGCGATGTTAATGTGGCCAAATAACCTTGTAATCCAAAATAAGTTTGTTGTGCTGCTGCATCTCTTGCTTCCGTCCAAGTAACACCAGAATCTGCAACATAAAAATAATAGTGCCCTGTACTAGGTAAGTAATTAGCATCTCCTAAATTGATTGAAAACTGTCGATCTTGAGTAAATACAACTTGGGTGGTTTGAAAAACCACATTTTCAATAGCGTTATTAAACTCAGCGAAGCTAGCTGGTCCAGTTAACGTTAAAAGTCCTTCTGTAGCATTCCAATTTGACGTGATATTTGGATTGACTCCAATAAGTTCTAAAGTATCTTGACCGTTTTGATACCCTTCTGCTATCTGTATAAAAATTTCAGATAATGCTATATCTTCAGGATTGGGATCGGTTATAAAAGTAGAAGTTACTATTGGGACTTGTGACTGAGGACAATATACCTGTCCGCCCGAAACAATTATTTCAGGCGGTAGGTTTTGTGAAAATCCATAAAAATGACAAATCCAAAAGCATAAGAGCAAAATGAAGCTTTTAATTTTTTTTATAAAAAAATTAAAGCTATTATTTTTTTCTCATATAAACACTTACTGGAACACCATTAAAATCGAACTGTTCTCTTAATTTATTTTCTAAAAATCGTCTATACGGATCCTTAACGTATTGCGGTAAATTACAGAAAAATGCAAATTGAGGTTGCGGAGTTGGCAGTTGCATAATGTACTTTATTTTAACAAACTTACCTTTGTAAGCTGGAGGTGGTTGATGCTCTATTATAGGCAACAAAGCTTCGTTAAGTACACTTGTTTTAATACGTTTAGTTCTATTTTTATAGACCTCAACCGCAGTTTCAATAGCCTTAAAAATACGTTGCTTGTTTAATACCGAAATAAAAACAATTGGCACATCTGTAAACGGAGCAATCTCTTTTCTAATATGCTGCTCAAATTCTTTTGCCGTTTTAGTGTCTTTTTCTATTAAATCCCATTTATTAACAAGAATGACAATACCTTTTCGGTTACGTTCTGCTAACCAAAAAATATTTTGAACTTGGCCATCAAACCCACGGGTAGCATCTAAAACAACCAAACAAACATCACAATGCTCTATAGCTCTTACGCTTCGCATAACAGAATAAAACTCTAAATCTTCTTTTACTTTAGATTTACGACGTATACCTGCCGTATCAACCAAATTAAATTCAAATCCAAAACGATTGTATTTTGTATCTATCGAATCTCGTGTCGTCCCAGCAATATCAGTAACAATATAACGCTCCTCACCAATTAACGCATTAATGAATGACGATTTTCCAGCGTTAGGTCTTCCAACCACAGCAAAGCGCGGCAATTCATCTTCCTCTACCTCTTCTTTTTCTGGTAACGCTTCAACAACAGCATCTAATAAATCTCCTGTTCCACTTCCGTTAATACTTGCAATGGCAAAATATTCACCCAAACCAAGTGAATAAAACTCAACAGCATCTTCTAAACGTTTATTATTATCAACTTTATTTACAACTAAAAAAACAGGCTTTTTTACTTTTCTTAATAACTGAGCCACGTCTTCATCCATGCCAGTAACACCAGATTCAACATCAACCATAAAAATAATGGCGTCCGCTTCATCAATAGCTAATTCTACTTGCTTATCTATTTCGGCTTCAAAAACATCATCACTACCAACGACATAACCACCAGTATCAATTAACGAAAACTCTTTACCATTCCAATCTGTTTTACCGTAATGACGATCTCTTGTGACACCACTAACAGCATCAACAATAGCTTCACGTCTTTTTATTAGACGGTTAAAAAATGTCGATTTCCCTACATTAGGACGACCTACTACAGCTACTATATTGCTCATTGATTTTTATTTAAGGCTACAAAGATACTATATACTTACGTGTTTTAATGCACTATTATACACTTTTCACTTCATATTTCAAAAACTACACAAAGCTAAAAAAAGTAAAACAAAATGAACAGATCATATTGTTAACATCCTGTTGATAACAAGTCTTAAATTAGTGTAGGTCGCATTAATTTTTAGTATTTTTATTGCGTGTATTAAATAGGATTTCATCTACACGTTTTGTACTAAATTAATTAGGTATCTTTGTCAAGAATAGCCCCTTTCTTGTAAGCTTACATTAGTTCACAAAAAAACCTATTTAAACCTCTTAATAACAATATTTTAAAATTAAATTACAAAACAGAATGGGGAGATATTTTACGCTAATCTTAATTATGGTTATAGGTTTAAACCTCGGTTTAGCTCAAGAAAGCTATATAGAGCATCCCATAAAAAAAGGAGAAAGCGTTTATATGATTTCGAGGTTATATGGCGTAAGTGTAAAGTCTATTTTTGAACTCAACCCTGGTTCAGAGAAAATAATTTATGCTGGAAACATTTTACGTATTCCAAAATCAAGCAATAGCACTAGCGCTTCACCCCCTATACATACCCCTTCAGATAACACCGTAATAACAGATAACATTATTAGCAATTATGTTGTAAAACGCGGAGAAACAAAATCTGGTCTTTCACGTCGCTTTGGAGTCAGCATTGCTATGTTAGAACAACAAAACCCTCATATTGTAAGAATGCTTCAGGCAGGACACATTATAAATGTGGATAAAACGCTAAAAGCAGGGGAACATGCTGTTGTTAAAGGTGAAACCCTTTGGGGAATTGCTAGAGAAAATGGAATTAGCCTTGCACAATTAGAAGCGGCAAACTCCGATAGATTATCTGAATTCTTACAAATCGGACAAATATTAGTTATTCCCGATAAAAATGCCACACCCACAGTTAAAGGTGAATACTTGGTAAAACGAGGAGACACAAAGTTTCGATTAGCAAAACGCTTTAACATGACCATTGCCGAGCTAGAAGAAAAAAACCCACATATTGTAGCCATGCTCATGGCTGGTCATATATTAAATGTAGACAACACCACGTCTCCTCAAACAGAACAAATACCAGAAATCAATAACGGCACGGTAACTAACATCGATTCTACAAACGCTGTTAGTGCGTATGAAGATTATGTGATACAACCAAAAGAAACACTTTTTGGCTTGGCTAAAAAAGCAGGAATAACCATTAATCAGTTGACTGATTTAAACCCAAAACTTCTTACTTCCGTGAATGCGGGTGACATTATTAAAATGCCAACCAACAGCTCTCAAACAATTACGGATACCACTAACACATCAAACACTGATACTGTTGATACTGTTGATACTGTTGATACTGTTGATACTGTTGATACTGTTGATACTGTTGATACTGAAACTAAAAAACCTACAACAAATACACACACAACTAAGAATGAAGCCTTATTAACTAACTTAGTTACAGAAACTCCAAATGGTCTATATTTCTATACTCCGTTTTCTAGCGAAGAATTGAGTTCTCCCAAAGAAAGAAAAAAAATGCTTAGCATCAATGCCGATTTCAAAAAGTATATCGATTTTTTCCAAGGAGCCCAAATAGCTATCGATTCTGCCAAAGCTCTTAATCTAAATTTTGATATCACATTAATTAAAAAGAACATTGGAAAATCGAAAATAACAATCGACAGTCCTCATAACAAAAATGTTATTCTTGTTCCATTTAGCGAAAACAGTTCTAGTTTCCCAAATATTGAATCTAATAATCCTATTTCTATAATCGATATTGAATCTAATATCGTATCAAATGATAGTATTACAATTTACAGATCTATTCCTTCTGATGGTTTTCAAAAAATCAAAACCTTACATTATTTAGCAAAACAAGATGCTCAAGTTGTTGTAATCAGTGATCTTGACGAAGCTAGAAATAAGGGATTAATTCAAAGTTCATTTCCGGATGCTAAATTCCTAAAAGCAGATAATGCTGGTTTTTTCAAATCAGACGCCTTAGATAAGGCTCTCAACAAAAACAAACTCAACTATATCATTTTTGATAGCGAAAAAACGATTATCCTCCTTAATACAACGACAGCGTTAATGGGTAAATTATCAAAGTACAAGATTCAACTTGTAATGCTTGAATCATCATTATTTCGAGATCAATCTGAAGTATCTGACATGAGGTTCCGTATTTTACAACTCATATATCCTGCGATTACGAATCCTAAAAGTAAAACTATTATTACTGATTTTGATCATAAATATGAAGACGAATTCGGCTCAAAACCATCTCGACATGCCAACATAGGATTTGATGTTACATTTGATATATTATTAAGGATTTCTCAAAACTCATCACTAGAAGACGCTATAAATGCAACCATTTCAGAACAATCACATCTCAAGTTTGATTATCAAAAAACAAAAGATAGCGACTATTCTAACACTGGCATTTATTTGATGCAATACAATTCTGACAAAGGCATAATAGAACTTGAGTAGTATTTATTCTGTTGAAAAACATCAGAACAATAGCTACACTATTAATAAAATAGACTTATAAGTTGTTTCCCTAAGGCAATCTATATCTAGATTAATAAATAAACTTAAGAAAATCAACCCATTAAATAGCTAAGACTAATTCAATGTTGTATCGAAAAGCTTTACACACCTTGTTTTAATTAACATTTAAAAACCACTAAAAAAACTATAAAACTGTAGGTTTTAATTTTGTTATCTATGGGCTATTTACATATATTTGTTTTTGCCCACTATCTCTCAATTAAGCAAGTCTTTAGTTGTAAAACAGACTTGCTGTTCTTAAATACATGGCATTGATTTCAACAAAAGTAATTATTTTAAATTTTTTTAATGAAAGCCAAACAGTACAGTTTTAAAAGATATCCTATACTATTAGCATTTCTTATTATTTCAATTTTCTGTGGATTAACAAAGCTTAACGCCCAGTGTCCTACAGTGATTAACAGTTCACAAACACTTTGTGACGTGCAATCTCTTCTCGTTGGCGATTTACAAGCCATTGATAATGGAGGCGGTATTGTTTGGTACGATTCCCCAACCTCAACAGTCCCATTACTTAATACCGATAGCTTAATAAGTGGTGAAGACTATTATGCTGATAGTAGTTCAGGTACTTGCGGCACAAGAGCTAGAGTCGACATTACAATATATGGTCCGCCTATTGGAGATAACTTTCAAGGAGTTTGTTTAGATGATCCATCATTAGCAACAGTTGGCAACTTAGTTGCAGCGGGAAATGACGTACAGTGGTATTTATCACCAACTGGAGGCACACCATTAAATGATACTGACATCTTAATGGATAACACCATATACTATGCCGATCAAGCAAGTCCAGATGGAAGTTGTAGAACATCAAGACTCTCTGTTTTAGTTCTTGTAGGTGCTACACCTATTCCTACTGGTGATATGATTCAAAATTTTTGTGTCACACCTCAGTATACACCCACCGTTGGAGATCTTGAAGCAAGTGGCACTAACAATTGGTATATCTCCTTATTTTCAGCACTACCCCTACCTCCTTCAACTCCTTTAATAAATGGACAAACCTATTATGCAACAACTTTAGATCCTCCTTGCGAAAGCACCGGGCGATTAAGTGTTCTAGCAATTTTAGATATAGCTCCAAATGCTGGTGATGATAATACATTAAATTTATGTGATAACACCAATTCTACCATCGATTTGTTTGCGGAACTCGGAGGAAATCCCGACGCTGGTGGAACTTGGACACCTACATTAAATAGTGGAACAGGAGTCTTTGACCCAGCTATTGATCCTGAAGGTGTATATACTTATACTGTAAGTTCTAATAATAGTTGTCCTGATGATTCTGCAACCGTTACCGTAACCTTAATACCAGAACCTAATGCTGGTACAGATGGCGTTTTAAACGTCTGTAGCAATAGCGATGCTATCGATTTATTTTTAAGCTTAGGAGGAACGCCCGAAACTGGTGGGGTATGGTCACCTTCACTTGCTAGTGGTACAGGTGAATTTAATCCCGCTTTAGACTCCGATGGAATATATACATATACAGTGAGTGGTAACCCACCATGTGTTGATGCTACGGCAACAGTAAATGTTACAGTAAACCCTTTTAAAGATGCCGGTGAAGACGGAAGTATAGACCTTTGTGATAATAGTGCACTAATAGATTTATTTGATAGTTTAGAAGGCACCCCAGATTCTGGTGGTGTTTGGTCGCCTGCACTATCTAGTGGAACAGGAGTATTTGATCCAGCCATTGACAGTCCTGGTGTTTATACTTATGCATTCACAGGAAATTCTCCTTGTCCAGACGAATCAGCAACGGTTACTGTCACCATAAACCCATTGCCAAATGCAGGCTCTGATGGCATAATCGAAATTTGCAGTAATGATTTAGCTACAATAGACTTATTCGATAGTCTTGGCGGTAATCCTGATACTGGCGGTACTTGGTTTCCTGCTCTGAATAGTGGAACTGGAGTTTTTAATCCTTCAATTGATACCGCTGGTGTATATACTTATACTGTTGTAGGTATTCCACCTTGTTCTGATGCTTCAGCCAATGTTAACGTTATAATTGCACAAGAACCAGATGCAGGATTAGATGCTGTTATAGACATTTGTACTAACAACGGAACTATTGACTTATTTAATAGTCTCGGAGGTACACCTGAAATTGGTGGAACATGGTCACCTGCACTTGCAAGTGGGTCAGGACTTTTTGACCCCTTAGTTGATACAAATGAGACTTACACGTACACGGTTTCAGGAACAAATCCATGTGCTGATGCTACGGCAACAATTACGATAACGGTTACTCCTTTCCTAAGTGCTGGAACTGATGGCGCTGTTACAGTCTGTACTGATGATGGAACCATTGATCTTTTTGACAGTCTAGGAGGCACACCTGAACTAGGAGGTACATGGTCACCTACACTTGCGAGTGGAACTGGAGTCTTTGACCCAAATGTAGATACCGAAGGTACTTATACTTATTCAACTTTTGGAACAGAACCTTGTTTAGACGACTCCGCAATTGTAGTTGTCACAGTAGAGCAATCTCCTGATGCCGGAACAGATGGGACACTACTTATATGCAGTCTTTCAAATACAGTGAATTTATTTGACAGTCTCAACGGAACACCTCAAACTGGAGGCACATGGTCTCCTGCGCTTTCAAGTGGTACTGGAATATTTGATCCCAACATAGATTCAGATGGAATTTACACCTACACAATCAACTCTATATGTGGTAGTAGTTCTGCAACAGTATCCGTTACAGCTATTGACGCCAATAGTGCTGGAACTAATGGTACCGTAGAGATTTGTAGTTCAGACACGACTAGTATAGACCTATTTGATCATTTAGGAGGAGCTCCAGATACTGGAGGAACTTGGACACCAGCACTAACTAGTGGAACTGGAATTTTTGATCCAACTGTAGATACAGCAAACACATATACCTATACCGTTTCTAATAGTGCAACTCCATGTCCAGATGATTCTGCTACCGTCACAGTTACAATTTTGGAAGAGCCAAACGCTGGGAATGATGGAACATTAAATTTATGTAACTCAACCAATACAGTAAACTTATTTGACAGTTTAGCAGGAACTCCAGAAGTCGGAGGAACATGGTCACCTGCTTTAAATAGTGGTACAGGCATTTTAGATCCTAACATAGATTCAGAAGGCGTCTATACCTATACATTAAACAATGCATGTGGTACGAGTTCTGCTACAGTGACCGTTTCTTTTTCTGGTTCTAACGATGCAGGTACAGATGGTACAATTGATTTATGTAGTACAGATTCAAGTATCGATTTATTCAATAGTTTAGGTGGAACTCCTGATATTGGAGGAACATGGACACCAACACTTACCAGCGGAACAGGACTATTTGATCCTAGTATTGATGCTGCTGGCACATACACATATACCGTTTCGAGTCCTAGTGCTGCTTGTCCTGATGCAACAGCTACTGTTGTTGTTTCTGTTTTACAAGAACCAAATGCTGGAAATGATGGGACTTTAGATTTATGTTCAAGTGATACGAGTTTAGTTGATTTAATTGATAGTTTAGGAGGTAATCCTGATGCTGGAGGAACTTGGTCTCCTGCTCTTAATAGTGGTACAGGTATGTTTAATTTAACGCTTGACACCCCTGGCGTCTATACATATTCAGTAAGTAATCTATGTGGAAATAGCTCTGCAACAGTTACCGTTTCTATTTCAAATACTAATGATGCTGGTAGTGATGGCTCTATAGAGTTCTGTAGTAATGATGCCTCTGTTGATTTATTTGATAGTTTAGGAGGTACACCTGATATCGGAGGTACTTGGACACCAGCTCTTGCGAGTGGAACAGGAATTTTTGATCCAAGTATTGATGCTGCGGGGATTTACACCTATGCCGTTTCAGATAGTACATCTTCTTGTCCAGAAGCAACAGCAACTGTTACCGTTACAATTTTAGCAGAACCAAACGCAGGCACTGATAATACACTTAATTTATGTATCGATGAAACAGTTTCTGTGGATCTTTTCGACAGTCTTGGCGGATCACCAGATACTGGAGGAACTTGGACACCTGCACTTACAAGCGGAACTGGCATTTTCGATCCTTTAGTCGATCCTGCAGGTGTTTACACTTATACTGTCACCTCTGCAGAATGTGGTATTACAAATTCCGCTACGGTAACCGTTACAATTCTTGACCTTCCTGATGTTACAGGCTTAACAATGTCTATCGTTGATAATGTGATTTGCGTGGGCTTAGAAGATGCCATTATAGACATTACCGGAGCTAATCAATTACCAGATGGAGATTATTCTATCGTTTATGCACTTACAGAAGCGAACAACTCAGTAAATACAGTAGCAATTACAATAACCGGAGGAAATGCGACTTTTACAATTCCTCAAACATTAATACCGAATTCTGGTTTAACACTTGTTACCCTTACTCAATTATTTGTCTTAGGTCAAAATTGTAGTGCCATTACTAGTGAAGTAGAACCTATCAAAATATTAGTTGAAGAATTACCAGAGCCAGAGCTCATTGCTGATGGCACTGAATTTTGTTTGGAAGACAATCCAACCATTCAAGATTTATCAAATAATATTATTAATGATGACATCGTGATTTGGTATGACGAACCCATTGATGGTATGCCTTACAATAGTGATGATGTTTTACAAGAAGGGGTTATTTATTATGGTGCCTTAACATCAGAATTTGGTTGTGAAAGCCATACGAGATTAGAGGTATCAATCACTTTTATTTCGTGTATTGGAGAACTTTTAATACCTGATGGTTTTTCACCAAATGATGATGGTATTAATGACGTTTTTAATATTTTGTGGTTAGATGAACTCTATCCAAATTTTAAATTAAGCGTTTATAATAGGTACGGAAATATACTTTATGAAGGAGATATTAATACACCTAAATGGGATGGAACAGGGAAAAACAATAATTCCGTACTTCCTGCAGGCGTCTATTTTTATGTCTTAGAGTTTAACGATGGCGAACGCAAAGCACAACAAGGACGTGTCTATCTAAACAGGTAATTATTATAATGATAAGTAAACTAACAACATATAGCATTTTACTAATGACTCTATTTTTAGGGCTATCTGTACATGCACAACAAGATCCACAATACACACAGTATATGTACAATATGAGCGTCATTAATCCTGCATATGCAACTGATGATGAGTCTTCAATGAACATTGGTCTACTGTATAGATCACAGTGGGCGAGATCAATTGGAGGACCAACAACAGCTTCCTTATTTATACATTCAACAATTACAGATCGTTTAGAAGGAGGCCTATCTATAGTACATGATGAAATTGGTGATGTTGTAAAACAATCTAGTGCTTATGCAGATATTGCATATGTCTTACCCCTAGGTAATACATCAAAAATATCTTTTGGAATTAAAGCAGGAGCCACTTTTTACAGTACTAATTTTGACGGTTTCGTTTATTCAGACCCTTTGCCAGATCCCGCTTTTGCAGAAAACATAAATAGAACCTTTCCTAATGTTGGAGCTGGTCTATACTATTTTTCAGAAAATTATTATTTAGGAATGTCAGCACCTAATTTATTGCAATCAAAACATCTTCAAGATGACAGCGGCATTGTTTCTGAAGCAGCAGAAAACATCCATTTATTTTTCACTGGAGGCTACGTTCTAAACTTTGGTGATAATTTTAAATTTAAACCTGCATTTATGGCCAAGTACGTTAATAGTGCGCCTTTATCAATAGACGTCACGGCCAACGTATTAATGTATGAAAAGATAGAATTTGGTCTAGGCTATCGCTATGATGATTCGGTAACTGGTATGATAAATTTCTCTATATCCTCAGCAGTCCGTATCGGTTATGCATACGATCATACACTTTCTAACTTAGGCCGATTTAATTCTGGTTCACACGAGTTAATGCTATTATTTAATATTGGTAAACTCGGAAAAGGCTATGACAAATCCCCAAGATTTTTCTAATTGAAGACAAATGAAAACGTTTAAACTATATATCATATTAGCGACTATTTTAACTAGTCACCTGTGCTTTCCTCAATCTGCTAAAAAAGCCATCACTCTTTATGAAAATAGAGCTTATGTAGAGGCTGCTGAAATTTTTTCAAGTCTCCCTAAAACGGCTGATAATTTAGAAAAATTAGGAGACTGTTATTATTATAACTCTGAATTTGAAAAAGCAAAAAAAGCATATACTCAAGTTTATGATTTAAAAGATAAAAGCCAATTAACCGAAGCATTCTATTTTAAATATTTTGATGTCTTAAAAGGCACAAAAAATTATGATAAAGCAGACGAAATATCCACACTTCATTTAAACGACACTATCAATACACAAGAATTAAAGGAGTTACTAAAACGTATTGTTCCTTATAAATATGAACTAAAAAATATTACAGAGGACGTTGGTGGGTCTTGTTTTGGAGTTGGCCTATATGGCGATAAAATTGTGTTTTCTTCAACTAAAAACATAGAAAACCCTAATTACACTTGGAATGGCAAACCTTATTTAGATCTATATGAAGGAGTTGTAACTACAAATGAAAATAACGATGTTTCATTAGACAGCATACAACCACTTAATGATGAAATAAATACGGTAAAACAACATGAAAGCAATGCTATATTTACTAAAGACGGTAAAACCATGTACTTTTCTAGAAACCTCAAAAAACGTATTGATCTAGATTCAACAAAAATTGCGGTTGTTAGCATTTTTAAAGCAGAGCTTATTGACAACGAATGGACAAATGTCGAACCTGTCTCTTTTTCTAGTGAAATGTATTCTACAATGCATCCTGCGTTAAATAGTGATGAAACTCGGTTGTATTTTTCTAGCGATATGCCAAATACTTTAGGGTCATTTGATATTTTCTATGTCGATATTTATGACGATAACACTTTTGGCACACCTATTAACTTAGGTGAAAACGTTAATACAATTCATAGAGAGCAATTCCCTTTTATTGCTAACGATAGCACCCTCTATTTTGCATCCAATGGTAAACATGGATTTGGAGGCTTAGATATTTTTGCAAGTAGTGTAAAAAATAATGAATTTTTAGACGCTCTCAACCTAGGCGAAACTATAAATAGTGAAAAAGATGATTTCGCATTTGTAGTTGTAGATTCTATTAACACCGGTTACATATCCTCTAACAGATCTGGTTTAGACAATATTTATACGTTCAAACGCATAGAAAACGACCGCGAATATTTTATTGAAGGCTTAGTTACAGATAAAGTAACTGGTAAAATACTACCAAATACTACTGTAACATTATTTGATAAAGATGGCAACGTGGTAGCCGAACAATTAGTTGGAGAAGATGGAAGATATAAACTGGCAACAAAACCAAGTCAGAAATATTCACTAGAAGGATTTCAACCAAAATACATTCCACAGGTAGAATTTTTTGATACCAACGACAAGGGTAATATTGAGTTTAATATAGAACTAGAAATCGAGTCCTATAAAGATGCAGAAGAAATTGTTACCGATGATGATGAAGGTAATACTTTTATTGAGTTAGAAAATATCTATTTCGATTTTGCAAAATGGGATATTAAACCACAAGCTGCAAAAACACTAGATGTATTGGTTGCCTTACTTAATAAATACCCAAGAATGGAAATACAACTTGGAGCACATACTGATTCTAGAGCAGGATTTGAATTTAACATGGATCTTTCAGAAAAACGAGCACGAGCTACTTTAGAATACCTTGTAGAAAATGGTATATCTAGAGAGCGCTTAACTTCTAAAGGTTATGGTGAAACCAAACCCTTAGTTCCTTGTGGCGAAAACTGTACCGAAACTGAATTTTCAATAAATAGACGTTGCGAATTCCTTATTTTACGATAGATAATGAGTGTATTAAAATAACATATGGCACTGTCTAATGAAATTGTTTTAAGACCACGCTTCAAATTTGAAGTCAACTCTAGCCATGACCATATATTAAAAGCTTTTGAGGATAAAAAAAACACTCAAAAAGAACTTATTATTTCAAGAATAGACGACCACATTTTTATAAAATTCCCTAAAAAAGAGCTACACTTCTGGTCTCCGCAATTACATTTAGAAATAAATGAATTAGAACACAACAAAGCCATTGTTCATGGTTTATTTGGTCCCAATCCAACCGTATGGACCATGTTTATGTTCTTTCATTTTATTGTAGCAGCTTTATGTTTTGGCTTTGGAGTTTGGGCCTACACAAATGCTAACTTAGGAAATTCCTATGCGATACAATTGTTTGCCTCACTATCCATGATAGTTATTTGGTTTATTCTTTATTTTGCAGGTCGACTAGGTCGTGCTAAAGGCAAACCCGAAATGCACATATTGAATAATTTCATGAAAAAGACCTTAAGTCCTTATCGTTGATTATAACCAAAACGTTTCAACTGATTCTGATTACTTCTCCAGTTTTTATTCACCTTTACATACAATTCTAAGTGTACTTGTTTTCCGAAAAATTTTTCTAAATCTTTACGCGCTTCTACTCCAACTCGTTTTAACGCAGAACCTTTATGTCCAATGATAATACCTTTTTGAGTTTCACGTTCAACCATAATTACAGAACGCATTCTAATAATATCATCTTCTTCAAAAAACTCTTCAGTATCGACTTCAACAGCATAAGGAATTTCCTTTTTGTAATGCATTAAGATTTTTTCTCTAATGGCTTCATTTACAAAAAATCGTTCTGGTTTATCCGTTAATTGATCTTTCGGATAAAATGCAGGAGACATTGGTAATAATTCTATAATTCTATCAAATACATTCTGAATATTAAAACCTTCAGTAGCTGAAATTGGGAAAAATTCAGCATTTGGCACTTTACTTTGCCATAACTCTGACTGCGCTTCTAATTGCTCTTGATTTGATGTATCAATCTTATTCAACAATAATAGTACAGGTATTTTAGAATTGGTGATTTTATTAAAAAACGCTTCGTCTTTTAATTCCTTCTCACCTATTTCAACCATGTAGATTAACACATCTGCATCATCGAAAGCTGATTTTACAAAATCCATCATAGATTCTTGCAATTCATAAGCGGGTTTTATGATTCCAGGAGTATCACTTAATATCACCTGAAAATCATCACCATTTACAATTCCTAAAATTCGATGCCTTGTTGTTTGTGCTTTTGAAGTAATTATTGATAATTTTTCACCAATAAAAGCATTCATTAATGTTGACTTCCCAACATTAGGATTACCGATAATATTTACAAAACCTGCTTTGTGCATTTTAATTATTTTGATGCAAAGTTAAGATTATTAATGGTTGTATCCATAAAGAATCTCTATAACTACACTCTAAGCGTGTTAACAACCTCTAACTCTATCAATCAAATACTATAAAAAATCACTTCTCTACTTATTTATAACGCTTGTCTATAATTTTCACTATCTGCCAAGATTGGTGGAAATTAATGCTGTATCCAAATGTTTCTGATACACCTATCGCATTTATGTATGGATATCGCACTTTAAGGATCGGCCTAGATATAAATAACCAATGTTGTTTTCTATCTATAATACCAACTAACTATATAGAGTTCACTAATTATTGTTTCGCTTTTATTTATTGCTATAATAAATATCAAAACACTAACGCTCCCTCCCTCATTCTAGACCTTCGAATTAATTCTTTTTATCTTTAGTAGTTATGAGCACTAAAGTCAATGAAAATGCCATAGAGTTTAATTAAAACAAAAATTACACCCCTTAACACATCTCAATTCTAGAAACAAAAAAAGCCCTTCCAAAAGGAAAGACTTTTCATATATATTTATAAAACTACAATAGTTTAAATTGCAGCTACATGTTTTGTTAACTTAGACTTTAAATTACTTGCCTTATTAGCATGAATAATATTTTTCTTTGCTAATTTATCTAACATACTGATAACAGAAGGCAACATTGTTTGTGCCTCTTTAGCATCAGTAGTATCACGTAATTTTTTTATAGCATTACGAGTTGTCTTGTGATGATATTTATTAAGTACACGTCTTTTCTCGTTACTTCTAATTCTTTTTAAAGCTGACTTATGATTTGCCATTATATTATTTTCTTATTAAAAATTGTAGCCCGTAGGGGAATCGAACCCCTCTTACATGGATGAAAACCATGCGTCCTAGCCGATAGACGAACGGGCCATTTTGGTTGTTATAATATTTAAATGAACCTACAATGTTTGCATTGCGGGTGCAAATATACAACTATTTTTCACTTTTCCAATACCAAATTATTTTTTTTGAAAAAAAAATTAAAAAATTAATATGCTTTTGCAAAAAGCACACGTTGTTGAGATGGTTTCCCACTAAATACACACTTACCATTTTCCTTATTATTCCCCATAGGAATGCATCTAATCGTTGCTTTTGTTAGTTCTTTAATCTTTTGCTCTGTCTCTGCAGTTCCATCCCAATGTGCTGAAATAAATCCTGTTTTTGTTTCTAAAACTTTTTTAAATGTTTCAAAATCGTCAACTTCGGTAGTATGGGTATCTCTAAAATTTAATGCTTTTGTAAATAATTCGTCTTGGATGACTTCTAAAAGATCTTTAATAGTAGATGCTAAACCATCAATCTGAACGATCTCTTTTGTTAAAGTATCACGTCTTGCTAATTCAACAGTATTATTTTCTAAATCTTTTGGTCCAATCGCAATACGTAATGGCACACCTTGTAATTCATGTTGTGCAAATTTAGCTCCTGGCCTATGTGTCGTTCTTTTATCGAACTTACAACTAACCCCTAATGCTTTTAGTTCTTTAATTATAGTTTCGGCTTTCTCTGAAATAGCTTCAAATTGTTCATCTGTTTTAAATATAGGAACGATAACAACCTGTGATGGTGCTAAATTTGGAGGTAATACTAAACCTTTATCATCACTATGCGTCATAATCAACGCGCCTACTAATCTTGTAGAAACACCCCAAGATGTTGCCCAAACATAATCTAACTTACCTTCGTTATTAGTAAACTTAACATCAAAAGCTTTTGCAAAATTTTGTCCTAAGAAATGAGAGGTTCCTGCTTGAAGCGCCTTTCCATCTTGCATTAAAGCTTCAATACAATAGGTTTCTATAGCACCTGCAAAACGTTCACTTTCTGTTTTCACTCCTTTAATAACAGGAATAGCCATAAAGTTTTGAGCAAAATCTGCATAAACATCATTCATTTGTTCTGCTTCTACTAATGCTTCTGCTTCTGTAGCATGAGCCGTATGCCCTTCTTGCCATAAAAACTCAGCAGTACGCAAAAATAACCGTGTTCGCATTTCCCAACGCACAACATTTGCCCATTGGTTTATTAAAATTGGTAAATCTCTATAACTTTGAATCCAACCTTTATATGTATTCCATATAATAGCTTCACTTGTAGGTCTTACAACCAATTCTTCCTCTAATTTAGCTTCAGGATCCACCCTAAGTTTCCCTTCATTATCTGGATCATTTTGTAACCTGTAGTGTGTCACAACGGCACATTCTTTAGCAAAACCTTCAGCATTTTTTTCCTCTGCTTCAAATAAACTTTTAGGAACAAACAATGGAAAATAAGCGTTTTGATGCCCCGTCTCTTTAAACATTCTATCTAATTCCGCTTGCATTTTTTCCCATATAGCATACCCATAAGGTTTAATAACCATACAACCTCTAACAGCAGAATTTTCTGCTAAATCAGCCTTCACGACCAATTCATTGTACCATTTTGAATAATCTTCAGCTCTACTCGTAAGATTTTTGCTCATTTCTAGTGTTTTGGCACAAATATTGTGCTTATGTTAAATGTATTAAATAATACAGCAAAACTAACTATTTTTGCTATGTTCAACAATAAAATAAAAGAGATATGCAATTTAAAACTATTATAACTCAAAAATTGCCATTTTTTGTTGCACTCGGTTTACTAACCGTGTTAACTTCTTGTGGTTCGTTTCAGTATGTAGGTTACGACAATGACGGGATATACAGCACTAATGACTCTGATACAGTTGTTGAAGAAGCTGTAGTTACAACATCAACCAACGATTCTAATTATTATAAAAATTATTTTGCTGAAAATTCAGCGGAAGTTGATGCTATACAAGAAGAATCTGAGATTTTTACAGATATAGATTCTTATGAAGGGAATTATACAGACCAAACAATAGACACTTTAGAACAACGACCTTCTTATGGCGGTTGGGGACAAAATAGCAATACCGTTACTATTAATTATATAGATAACGGATGGTATGGCTACAATAGCCCATGGATGTGGAATGGAGGTTATGGCTATTACGGTTGGTCAAGACCTTGGGGATATAACTATGGTTACGGTTACGGCTGGAACAATTGGGCTTATGGTGGCTATTATGGATATACACTTTATTCTCCATGGCGTTATGGTTACGGACATTATAACTATGGATGGAATACAGGGTATTATAGAAATAACAGATATAGCTATAGCAATACTAGAAGAGGATCTTTGCTTTATAATAACAACTTAAATCGCCGTAGTAATTCGGCTCTTTCTAGAAACAATTATTCCACACGAAGATTATCAAATTCTACTAGTTTATCGAGAAATTCTTCAACAAGAACGGTAAGAAGTACAACACCAACAAGAACTACTCGTACGATTAGAAATTCATCACCAACAACGAGATCTAGCACCAACACTAGAGTTACGAGACCTACCACAACGAGGTCTACAACCAGAACATCAACTAGATCTACAACTCCTACAAGAAGTACAAGATCTTCAGGAGCTGTTCGTTCGAGCTCTAGTAGTTCAAGATCATCTAGTAGCACTACAAGGTCATCAGGAAGCTCTAGATCTTCTAGTAGTGGTAGTAGCTCATCTAGCAGCAGTAGACGTGGTAGAGGATAAACTTGAATCAAAATTCTAAAATTCTAAAAAATTATATATGAAAAAGTTACTTATGTTAAGCATGGGCTTACTATGCTCATCTTATATTTTAGCGCAAGATCTTACAGATGCTCTAAGATATTCTATGGATGAAATACAAGGAACTGCTCGTTATAGAGCTATGAGCGGTGCTTTTGGCGCTTTAGGAGGAGATATGTCTAGTGTTAATATTAACCCTGCAGGTTCTGCGATATTTAACAATAGCCATGCCTCAATATCCTTAGGCCTATTTAATACTAATAATGATACGAACTATTTCAATGGTGTTAATTCTTCTTCCAATTCTAATGTAAACTTAAATCAGTTAGGTGCTGCTTTTATCTTCAAAAACACAAATGTAAATTCAGGTTGGAATAAATTCTCACTAAGTTTCGCCTATGATCGTTCTGCAGATTTTGATAATGACTGGGTTGCTCAAGGTGTTAATCGCGACAATACCATTGGTGATTTTTTTCTATCTAATGCGCAAGGGTTACGTTTAGATGAAATTTCAGCTTTACCAGGAGAATCTTTTTCAGAAGCTTACTCAGAGATAGGGTCTTTTTATGGTTATAGAAATCAACAAGCGTTTTTAGGTTATGAAGGTTATATTATTGAACCGTTAGATAACACTAATGAAAATATAGACTATGACACAAATATAAAGGGAGGCAACTATAGACAACGCTATGCATATGCTAGCACAGGATATAATGGAAAGCTAGCATTTAATGTAGCAACAAGCTATAAGGACAAATTCTACTTTGGATTAAATCTGAATTCACATTTCATTAACTATGAACAAACGACTCTACTTAATGAATCGAACACTAATACAAGTTCAATTATTAGAGCTGTGGATTTTAAAAACAATTTACTAACGACTGGTAGTGGATTTTCGTTTCAACTTGGTGGAATAGCAAAAATAACAAAAGAATTAAGAGTTGGTTTATCTTACAACTCTCCTACTTGGTATAGAATTTCTGACGAGACATCACAATATTTAGCAACTTCAAGACTAGAAAGTGGTTCTTACATCCCTCAAGTGGTAAATCCAAATGTGATTAATGTTTATGAAGAGTACAAATTACAAACTCCGAGTAAAGTTACTGGTAGTTTAGCTTATGTTTTTGGCAAAAAAGGTTTATTAAGTTTTGATTATACTGTAAAAGATTATAGCAAATCAAAATTTAAACCAACAACAGATGCTCTTTTCTCAAGCTTAAACAATAGTATAAGTAATACTTTAGACTCTGCTGCATCATACCGATTAGGAGGTGAATATCGCTTTAAACAAATTAGTTTTAGAGGTGGCTATCGTTTTGAAGAAAGCCCTTATAAAGATGATAATTTTTATGGTGATCTCAATGGTTATTCTTTAGGACTTGGTTATAATTTTGGAGATATTACTTTAGATTTTGCATTCAGTCAATCTGAACGGGATTATAATTATCAATTATATTCTGAAGGTTTAACAGATACTACTCAAATTGAATCTAAGTATACTGACTTTATTTTAACATTAGCTTTTAATCTATAATGCATGTTAAGAATTAAATCATCTTAAATATGTAAACCATTACATGATTAAAAAAATCCAGCAAACATAGCCTTGCTGGATTTTTTTTATGGCGTATATCCTCAACAAAGTACCTAGCCCTGAAATTCTATTACAACCCTATGACTATGCTCCTATTTTGTTTGTTTTATTTTTATATCAAAAGGTTTCAATATTAATAAAAGCTCAGCTTACAAGAGCTTATTAGAATATTCAGCTTATAATCACACGCAACAATTATTAGCTTAGAACAGTTTATAACCCAACACCTAATACTTGGTCGTATTTTATATCCTTCTGTATATTCATCTACAATGGTTATAACTTAAATATTGGAATATTATAGTTTGTTTTTTTGAACACCTTATAAAGTAAACTACGATCCACTTATTTAAATATTTAAATCCATAAAAAAAGCCTGAACATATTAATGTTCAGGCTTTTTTTTATTAAAAGTAAACCTATCGTTTCAAGGTAAAATGGGCTTTAAATTCTTTACGAACACCATTACTTGGTTCGTCGTACTCTACTGTAAACCAGTAATCACTCGTTGGCATGGCTTCACCATTAAACGTTCCATCCCAACCATCTCCATCAGGACTTAATTGTTTAAGTAACTTTCCGTACCGGTCAAATATATAAATTTTTGCATTACTTCCAACACCTTCAATGTTCCAAGTTTCATTATTTCCATCGCCATTGGGCGTAAAATACAGCGGATAGTCGATAATAAACTTTGATGTTGTGGTTAAGCCACAACCATTTTTATCTCTTGCCGTGATCTCATGGTCTCCTGCTGATAAGCCTGTAAAGATGCTTTCATCTTGCCATGGACCTCCGTCTAAACTGTATTCATAATTACCTATACCTACGGCAAATGCTTCTAAACTGTGATTATCGGCAAAAGCTTGCGTTAAGAGTTCTATCGTTAAACTTGGTGGTTCACTTTCTATAACGTCAGTTGTATCAACATTAGTACAATTGGTCATTGTTGATGTGCTCATATCTGTTACTAAAACACTGTAGCTTCCTCCTTGAGTTGGCATTATACTAGGACCTGTCTCTGTTGGTAATACCGTGTTATTATAACTCCATTCAAAACTATAATCCGTTGCTGACAAACCTGTATCGATAACTAACGGGTCTAATACTTCTGTGCCATTAGTGTTTAAACATAAGATGTAATCCTCTTCTAAATTAAATTCTGGCAATGGATTAACTTGTAAGGTTACTTCGGCTACAGCATAACAGATAGAAGTATCATTACCTGTTGTTCCATCTGGTGTATCATTATCCACTCTTGCATAAATGACTTGTGGGTTAATGATATTCTCATACAACGTTGGTAATGGATTTACCTTTAAATCTGCATCCTCTTGCGTTTCATAATACGTTACAATGTAGTTTGCTGCATCTTGTCCGTCTAAAACTTCTGGGTCTCTCGTGGTTAAATCAAACTGAGCACTATCATTCGTTGGATCTCCATCCGTTTCCATTTCATCATCACAAGTTTCATAAACGATTGGTGCCATATTTGGATTGGCTTGTGCCGCTTCTTGCACTTCAATATTAAAACTTTGTGTGCTGATTGAACATCCGGTGACATTGTTTGTAATGGTCACAAAGATTTGCTGTGGGTTCCTTTGGTTAGTATATAAACTTACCAAGCCGTTAATACCTGCCTCAGCATCAGCTAAATTATCGTGATAGCTTACTATAAACTGTGATGGATCTTGACCATTTAAAACTTCAGCATCTTTAGTCGTTAAATCAAAACTATCAATACCATCGGTGTTTAATTCACATTGTATAAAGTCCGTTACAGCCACAACCGTTGGTAGAGGATGTACTATAATCGTAAAATCAACGAGTGCATAACAGCCTGTAACATCATTGGTTACTCTTACATAAATCTCTTGCTCTGGTGTTTCTGTATTAGTATACTGCGTTGGATCTGCTATAGCATTGCTGCCTGAGTTCGCATCTTCTATCGTTTCATAATAACTTGCAGTCACTCCTGCTTCCCCATTAAGAATGAGTATTTCATTTTCAGTAAGATCAAAAACCTCTACTCCATCTCCGGTATTGATATCATCACACAACTCTAAGTTTGGTAATTGATCACTTGGGGTTGGCGTTGGATTTGGTAACACTCTTATGGTTAAGGTTGCAAAATCAACACAACCGGTATCCGTATCGGTAACAACCACGTAAAGTGTTTGTGGGTTAGCGCCTAATCCGTTTATAGATGTATTGGTATACTGGGTTGGATCTGCTATAGCATTCGTCTGAGATTGTGCATCTGCATTGGTCTCATAATACGCTACGGAATAACTCGCATTACCTCCTGTAATCTCATCATCTTTTACCGTTAAATCAAATGAAGTGAACTCATCTCCTGGTGTCTCTCCTAAATCATCACACACACTCAATTGTGTTGGCTGTACCGCTACTGGTGGTAAATTAACCTCTAACTCAAACTGACCTGTATCTTGACAGCCTGTGATTGGATTAAACAAACGCACATAAATGGTTTGTGGATTTGCTGTATTAGTATAATTACCAACATTGATGATTGGATTATTTCCACTTGACGCATCTAATTCACTAACATGGTAAGTCAATAGGACTGCTAATGGATCTTGTCCGTTTAAAATCTCATCATCTTTAGTGGTCAGATCAAATTGGGTGATACCATTATCATCGGTGTCACATATAGTGTAAGTATCTATACTTGTTGGCACTTCTGGTGACGGCAATACAATTAATTCTAATGTATTTGCAGTTAAACTAAAACAACCCGTTATGGTGTTCTCTGAACGCACATAAATCATTTGGTTGTTCGCTACAATGTTTGTATACAACCCTGTGATTGGGTTATCACCATTCTCTGCATCGGTCTGTGTCTCGTGATAGCTAATTGCTACATTAGCTTCGCCATTAGTGATTTCTATGGTACGTTGCGTTAAATCAAATTCCGCAAAACCATCATTATCATCATCACAAACTTCTATTGGTGTTGGATTGGGTTCTGGTGAAGGAATTGGATCTACTCGTAAGGTGACAGTCACCGTATTGTAACAGCCTGTGACATCATTTTCTGCTCTTACAAAAACAGTTTGTGCATTGCTTGTGTTTATATATGGACTTGAGATTGGGTTTGTTGCATTGTCGGCATCCAATTGCGTCTCATAGTAGCTTAAGGTAATTCCTGTTTGACCATTTAAAATTTCTTCATTGGCGTCTTCTAAGGTAAAGCCTTCTTGCTCATCCCCTGGGTTATTCACATCACACAACTCTAATGGTGATGGTGTTACTAATACAGGTAATGGGTTCACAATTAATTCTAAACTTGTAATTTTATAACAGCCTTCTACCGTAGTATTATCCTCTACACGTATCCAAATAATTTGATTAAAATCGTCTGTATTAGTATAAGCCAAAGGGTTGTTTATCGGGTTGTTGGATGCTTCGGCATTCGCTTCACTCTCGTAATAGCTTAGAATATACTGAGTAGGATCTTGACCGTTCAATACTTCTGTTGCTTTAGTCGTTAAGTCAAAAGTTGCATAACCATCAGCTGAGATATCATCACAGGCCTCTAATGGTGTTGGCGCAATTAACTGAGGTGTTGGCTCCACTATTAATTCTAAAACAACAATGGTAGCACAGTCCGTAGCTATCGTTGGACTTTCTATTCTTGCATATAACGTTTGTGCATTTTGAACAATATTGTTATAGCTCACTGTTGTATCGATAGCATCAACTCCATTAATGGCGTTGATTTCTGTTTCGTGATAAGTCACCTCAAGTCCTGAAGCTCCTCCTGTAATTTCATTATCCGCATCGGTAAGTGTAAACTCACCAAAACCATCATTGTCTGGGTCACAGTATCTCAATGGTTGTGGTGTAAATGCTATAGGTGCTTGTTGTACTATGAGTTCTAAACTAGTAGTATCATAACAGCCTGTGTTTATATTTTCTACACGTGCAAATATAAATTGTCCATTACTTGTATTTGTATACAATGTTGGTAATGGATTGGTCTCTGCCTCTAAATCTACCAAGGTCTCATAATAGCTTACAGAATAAGCAGGATTACTCCCTGTAATTTCTGTATTCTTTAGACTTAAATCCATTTCTGTTAGACCATCTGGTGTACCATCATCACAAACTTCTAAGGCTGTGGGAACAACCAAAGCAGGTAATGGGTTAACCACTAAATCAAAGGTTACATTTGAAGTACAACCTGTTAATGTATTAGTTAGTACAGCTATTATAGGTTGTGGGTTACTTGTATTGGTATAACCTCCTAATATTGGGTTGGTTTCTGCACTTGCATCTGCTGCATTAGCATAATAACTTACTGCTACATTTACCTGACCGTTTAAAATCTCTGCTGTTTTTGTCGATAGATCAAAGATTTCTTCTTCGTCGCCTGTCGCATTATCATCACACAATTCATAGTTTGTTACTGCGATAACGGCTGGCTTTGGATTTACAATCAATTGAAGCGGTGTTGTATCATAACAGCCTGTTGTGCTATTTTCGATACGTGCTATAATTTCTTGAGATCCTGCTTGGGTGTTGGTGTAATTTGTTAGTAATGGACTCCCGCCTGCTTCTGCACTCGCTTGACTGTCGTAATAACGAACAATCATACCCGTTTGCGTCCCTATAACTTCAGCATCTTTTACGCTAAGATCAAATACTGCAATACCATCAGCATTATCGTCACAAACCTCTAAGGCTGTCGTTACATTTGCTACTGGATTTTCTAACACCTCTAAAACCAAACTATTTACATTATAACAGTTTGTTGTGGTGTTTTCTAAACGTACAAATATCGTTTGACTGGTCATCGTTGTATTCACATAGCCATCAAATAGTTCTCCACTATTGGTTTCTGCTCCCAACATGCTTTCATGGAAAGAAACAACCACTCCTGTTTGTCCATTTAAGAACTCAGCTTCTTTGGTACTTAATGGAAAACTTGCAAAACCATCGGTGTCATCATCACAAACTTGTAATGCTGGAACTGCAACAACTGTTGGTAAAGCATTAACGATCAAATCAAAACTTGTTGTTCCGTAACAACTTGGATGTAACGGATCTCTACTCTAACGTAAATCGTCTCTAAATTGGGAGTTGTATTTGTGTAATTGGTTGGTAAAGCCCCTGCATTGTTATCAGCATCATCTTGACTACTGTGGAACGTAACATTATAAATCGCTGGGTCTTGGCCTCCTAGAATAACACTTTCTTGACTGCTTAAATCGAACGTTGCAAATCCGTCATTACTAACGTCGTCACAGACTTCCATGGTACCTGGTGTTGTAGCTATAGCTCTCGTATTTACAACCAAATTAAATAGTGCCGTTGCTGAGGCATTGTAACAATTTGAATCCCCTGAACTAGAAACTCTAACAAAAATAGGTTGGGCATTTACTGTATTTGTATAATCTAATGGCAACGCATTATCACCGGAATCCGCATCAGCAAAACTTAAATGATACGTTACCGTATAATCTGTTGCTGATTGTGATCCTAAAATTGCTAAAGTTTGACTGCTTAAATCAAATTCCTCAAAACCATCGTTACTATCATCATCACATAACTCTAAATCAGATACTGGGTTTATTGTAGGCTGACCTGATACATTTAAAGTAAAAGAATACACATCATAACATCCAGACTCAAGATATTCGATTCTAACAAATATGGTTTCTCCGTCAGTACCAGAATAACTTCCTGAATCAGGAATTGCAGCAAGGTCGCCTTCTGCATCTGCGAGCGAATTATGATAAGTAACCCTCAAATCTGATGCATTAGTTGCACTAGCAAGAACCACTGATGTATTAGATTCTAAATCAAAAATATAAGGTGGAATACCTGTATCACAAACATATAAATTATTTGGTACGTCAGTAATAAGCTCAGGCAGTACATCGATACAAACTTCTTCAGTATACTCACACCCAAAATCATCTGTAACTCTATAAGTATAACAAAACTGTCCTGCTGTTGGGGGCTGAACTGTAATAACATTTCCAGCAGTACTCGTTATCGTAGGATCAACATCCCAAGCTTCAGAATCAATTACAGGTGTAAATGAAAGTTCTGGCGGTTGCAAATTAGGATCAAACTCAATACCCCAAGAAAATATATGTCCGTTATCTAAACCTGCATTATCACTAACTCTTATGGTCCAGTCTCCATTTAAAGGAGAACCAACAAGTCCATCTAAAGGATTTACAGAACTGTAAGTCCCAGCAGGAACATAAGTATCAGTATACGTATCAGGCCCATCTCCATTAAGAAATACACCGCCTGATAAAATCCCACCGACTAAAGTTGGGAAACCTCCATCTGGAACAAAGCAATATTGAAATCCTCGTCCTGGTGTTGTATTGGAACTCCCTGTACTTCCATCAACTCCACCTGTAGCCCAAGGTGTTCCTAAATTAGCAGACCCACCACCTCTATTATGTAATCGAACGACTTGTCCATTAGGTGAAACGATTTCAATAATAAGATCTCCTAAATATGAATGCTCCATAGTGGCACATATACTCACTAATTGATTAATATCTGTTATCGTTTGTGCTGAATCATAACAATCTACAGTGATAGAAGTTTCATAAGTTACTCCATTCCCATCGGGTAAAAAGGTAACACCACTGACAGGTGGTGTACAATCATTAAGATACTCTACAGCTTCAACTTCCGCTGTAATGGTTGTACTCTCGCCAAAACAGAGCGTATCATTAGCAGCCTCTGTACCTGTAAAATCGGGTTCGGTTGCCACCTGAATCACTTGGTTGATTAAGTTATTATTATTACATCCTAAAGGATCAATGGATGTGTTTGCATCACGTATATTAAGATTTACAATATATACCCCAGGATCAGGATACGAAAATGTTGCTGTTTGACCAGCCATCGTATTACCATCACCTAAATCCCATTCGTAAGTTGCACCTGTTCCATCAATGGAAAAAACGCCACTACCAGATAAAGTAATGTCTTCATTAGGACATACTCTAATATAACCATCTGCATTCGGCGCAGGAGAACTAGAGTCTATTTGAGAATTAATTGTCTGACAAGGTGTTAAGCACGATATATTTGCGACCCATCCTTCTGTACTACCTGATTCGTTAGAAACAAATTGAATTGTAATACACCCCGAAGCATTATCTGCTGTAGCTTGCACTAACCCAGGGCCGGTTATACCAGAAAAAGTTCCGAAAAGGGGCGCGGCAACACTGTCACCATCAAAAAGACTCAATACATCAGGGCTCGTCCCTAATTGCGTTGCAAATGAGACAAAATCTATTTCAACTTTTTGACCAGGACTTTCTGGACAAATCGTTAAAACAAAATTTTCATCACTGTCATAGTTCCCAAATTCTCCACCAGAATCATAAAAAACACCACCACATTGGTTAACTGTTGCTGTTTGCATATTAATATCTTGCGCAAACAAAACCGATGAAAATAAAAGAGGGATTATTGTAAAAATATATTTCATGTTATGTAATTTTATTGGTATTGAGACTTAATAATTATATAATAATCGGTATTATCTACGTGATACATAGCTGCCGCTCTCGAATAAAAATTTAAGCCATATTTTAAAGGATTAAAATCCTTAGGATTAAAATCCCCTTCTTTATTATAATCTAAACCCACTGCTTCAGCCATCTCCGATAATTTAGGACAAGGCTTTTTAAGATTTTCATCTGTTATCGACTCAATCACCACTCTATTTCTAAGAATGTGTTTTATATTTTTAAGACGATTTGGATTACTAAAAACAAGTTTTTCCGCAGATTCTCCATAAACCTCAATTATTTGAGCGCGTTCTTTTGCCGTTAAAGGCATTTTAACATTGTCGTCAAATTTCGCTAAAGGCAGCGGATTTTTATGGTTAGATTTCTGACTAAACATGCAAAACGGCATGAGTATCAATGTAGTAATAAATAATAATTTTTTCATAGTGTGTTCTGAATATTAGAATTTCGAAAATTAAGAAAATTTTAGGACATCAATGGTTAGTTTATCAAGGATATTGGTGTTTTAACGGTTTTACTTATATAACAGCTATAATTATAAAACCCCTACCTTATTCAAACTATTTTTATTGTTTATCTTTGCCTCTCGTTTTTAAAAACTGATAACAATTAATATACAATGAAAATCGAAAGTGATTTTAACGATATTGACGCTTTAGGAGATGACCACATAGGATCATCGAGCGAAACTCCATTGAGACCTGACGCTTTTAAGCTTTCCAATACAGAAAAAATAGAAAGCATTAAAAGTGATGTTAAACATATATTAGAAACATTAGGTTTAGACTTAACTGACGACAGCCTAAAGGGCACGCCAAATAGAGTTGCTAAAATGTTTGTTAATGAGATTTTCGGTGGCTTAGACCCTAATAAAAAACCCAAGGCTTCAACTTTTGACAATAAATACAAATATGGCGAAATGCTTGTAGAAAAAAACATTACGGTATATTCTACTTGTGAGCATCATTTATTACCTATTGTAGGAAGAGCACATATTGCCTATATTTCGAATGGAACTGTTGTGGGGTTATCTAAAATGAACCGCATCGTCGATTATTATGCGAAACGCCCACAAGTACAAGAACGACTAACAATTCAA
This sequence comes from Winogradskyella sp. PC D3.3, assembly GCF_054366245.1. Taxonomy (NCBI): domain Bacteria; kingdom Pseudomonadati; phylum Bacteroidota; class Flavobacteriia; order Flavobacteriales; family Flavobacteriaceae; genus Winogradskyella; species Winogradskyella sp. PC D3.3. The sequence continues at coordinate 3,991,582 of NZ_CM135962.1, forward strand.
GTTGTAAAAGAACTTCAAAACGTTTTAGGTACAGAAGATGTTGCTTGTGTTATTGACGCGAAACATTTATGTGTAAATTCTCGTGGCATTAGAGATATTGAAAGTAGTACCGTGACTTCAGAATTTGGAGGTAAATTCAAAGAAAAAGAAACGCGAAGAGAACTTTTAGAATACATTAAATTAGAAACGCAATTCTAATTCAAAATGCTAAAATTAAATTACAAAAATTATTGATTTATTTTTCAAAAATCGCATCATGTCCTTATATAATACAAATCACATAAAATTATACAATACACTTACTGGTGAAAAAGAAGTTTTTCAACCCATAACAGCTGGTTATGTCGGAATGTATGTTTGCGGGCCTACCGTTTATAGTAATGTGCATTTGGGTAATGTTAGAACGTTTATGTCGTTCGATATGATCTTCCGGTACTTAAAACACCTAGGTTATAAAGTCCGCTATGTGCGAAACATTACTGATGCAGGACATTTAGAAAATGATGCCGACGTTGGAGAAGATAAAATCACTAAAAAAGCCCGATTAGAAGCGATAGAACCTATGGAAATCGTTCAGCGTTATACGGTAGATTTTCACAATGTTCTCAATACTTTTAATTTTTTGCCGCCAAGTATTGAACCGACTGCCACTGGTCATATTATAGAACAAATTGAATTAATTCAATCTATTATAGATAATGGTTTTGCTTATGTGGTAAACGGCTCTGTGTATTTTGATGTGCATAAATACAATGAATCTAATGAATACGGCATTTTAAGCAAACGTAAATTAGATGACTTAATACACAATACACGAACGCTTGATGGCCAAAGCGATAAGAAAAACCCACAAGATTTTGCCCTTTGGAAAAAAGCCGAGCCTAGTCATATTATGCGTTGGCCTTCCCCGTGGAGTGATGGCTTTCCTGGCTGGCATTTAGAATGTACGGCTATGAGCACTAAATATCTCGGTGAGTATTTTGATATTCATGGTGGAGGTATGGATTTAAAATTCCCACATCACGAATGTGAAATTGCACAAAATCAAGCTGCAAAAGGGCAAGCTCCTGTAAAGTATTGGATGCATGCCAATATGTTAGAACTGAATGGAGCCCGCATGAGTAAATCTACTGGGAATTATATTAATCCTGCAGAATTACTTTCTGGCGACAATGATATTATGTCTAAAGCCTACAATCCAAGTGTCATTCGCTTTTTTATGATGCAAGCATCTTATAGAAGCATTTTAGATTTAACGGATGATGGCTTGGCTGCTGCCGAAAAAGGATTCCATAGACTTATGGATGCTATTGGCTTAATTGACAACTTAAAAACAGGACTGACATCGTCATTCAATGTTTCAGAATGGAAACAGCGATGCTATGATGCCATGAATGATGATTTTAATACTCCTATTTTAATTGCGACTCTTTTTGAAGCGGTAAAATATATTAATCAAATAAAAGATGGAAGCGCAACAGTGTCTCCAGAAGACTTAGCCGTGTTAAAAGAAACTATTGGCATCTTTGTTTTTGATGTTTTAGGTTTGGTTAATATTTCAAAAGAACACACGGGAAGTGATAAACTAGCTGCTGCAGTTGAAATTTTAATTAACCTTAGAAAAGAAGCACGATTAAATAAAGACTTTGCATTATCTGACAAAATAAGAAATGAGTTAGCTGAAGCAGGTATTCAATTAAATGATAGTAGAGAAGGCACCACGTTTACGACTAACTAAGCGTGAAAAAAATCTTAACATATCCTTTTTTATTGCTGATTAAAATTTATCAGACCTTCATATCTCCTTTTACTCCAGCGACATGCAGGTACCAACCTACATGTTCCCATTACGCTAAAGAAGCCTTAGAGGTTCATGGTTTTTTTAAAGGAGGTTGGTTAGCTATCAAACGGATTTTTAGTTGTCATCCCTGGGGAGGTAGTGGTTTCGACCCTGTTCCAAGAAAGGATGACAACTAAAAATGTTGCCTACGCGCAAGCTCGCCCGTTCTCTAAAAATGTACTCCATACATTTTTTTACGCACTATAGTTCCTGGGGAAAAGTGTTTTTAACCCTCTTCATCCAAAAGAAAATTAATATTACGTTAATCCTATTTTCAATCGCCATCAAAATATTATATTTACAGCATAAAGAGAATATCTATGTTTTTATTACAGATTAATTGGGATCCTATTAAATATATTGATTTAGGATTTTTTAAGCTTCATTTTTATAGCCTTATGTGGATTACCGCATTTATTTTAGGCTTTCAAATCACTAAACGCATTTTCAAAAACGAAGGAGAATCTGAAGAATCTTTAGATTCCTTATTCATCTATTCTGTACTAGGAATTATGCTTGGTGCACGCTTAGGCCATGTGATTTTCTACCAACCAGAACTAATAACTGAAGATTTTTTCAGCATCTTTTTACCTTTCAAATTTAAAGGTGGCTTTGAGTTTACTGGTTTTCAAGGTTTAGCTAGTCATGGTGCCGCTATTGCTATGATTATTTCGATGTACCTCTACAATAAAAAAGTATTACACAAAACAGTTCTTTGGATTTTAGACCGCGTTGTGGTTCCTGTAGCCCTTGGTGCCGTGTTTGTTAGAATTGGAAACTTTATTAATTCAGAAATTATTGGAAAATATACAGGTAGTGATTTTGGAATTGTATTTAAACAATTAGGAGAAACCCAACCTAGACATCCTGCGCAATTGTACGAAGCATTCTGTTATGTATTTGTATTTTTAATTCTCTTTTATGTCTATTGGAAAACAAAGAAATCTGAACAACAAGGCTTTTTATTCGGCTTATTTTTAGTATTACTTTGGACGGTAAGATTCTTTGTTGAATTTGTTAAAGAAGCTCAAAATCCAGAACGTGCAGACTGGTTATTAAACACAGGACAACTATTAAGTATTCCATTTATATTAATTGGACTCTATTTTATGTTTATCTACAAACCCAAAACAAAACTGAACTAATGCGATTTCCTCTGTTTTCAAAATCTGTACTACTTATTTTTGTCGTTGGGTTTCTTTCGTCTTGTAATGAAGACAAACAATCAAAACCTGAAGACAAAGTTGTTGTAAACTTCAAAAAAGAAGGTATTTTAAATCTTTTAAAAGCAGATACGGATTCTATAATTAAATCAATAGATATTGAAATCGCAGATGACGAATACTCTACCCAAACGGGATTAATGTATAGAACTGAACTTCAAAATAACCATGGAATGTTATTTATATTTCCAAATGTACAAATGCGAAGTTTCTATATGAAGAACACTAAAATTCCTTTGGACATTATTTATATTGATGAAGCCTTATCTATTGTAAGTTTTCAAAAGAATGCTAAGCCTATGGATGAGACTTCACTTCCATCTGAAGCGCCGGCAAAATATGTTTTAGAGATTAACGCAGGCCTTTCTGATGAATGGCAACTTGCTGTTGGTGATAAAATTCATTTTACTACAATAAAATAACTATTTATTACAACACATCATTACCCAAAGCGGTAATCATCCTTATAGCCTTACTCGTTTTTACGTTAAATTTGGCCTAAAACGACGACTACTATCCCTTTCTTGATAGTTTATTACAACTTTATGTTATAGATCCTCCTATTTATAATATACACTAGGTCCCCTTCTTTTATAAAATCAACTATTAGATATCATTTTTCCTAAGCCATACTATTAGTTTTATATCATACGGTATTCAAATGATTTAGATCATAGCCTTAAGATTTTAATGACACAATGTTGTTTGAACTACTAATTCTAGCCATAACAAAGCAACTTGAAAACAAAAAAATGCCTTTCAATTAAGAAAGGCATTTTTTACATTCTGAAAACGATTCAGAATCATACTTACTATAAAGACCTAAGCTTCCTCAGTATCTTCTTTTACTTTATTCTTAAGTGCTTCCGTTGCATTACCTTTTTTAGCTGTATCGTACATTATAGGTGTTGCAATAAATACAGAAGAATAAGTACCTACAATGACACCAACGATTAATGCAAACAATAAATCTTTAAGTGAATCTGCACCAAATAAGAACATTGCCAATAACACAACTAAAGTTGTTAATGATGTATTTAATGTTCTACTAATAGTACTATTAATCGATTTATTAATTGTTGTATCAAACGTCCAACCTAAGTTTTCGTTAAAGTATTCTCTAATTCTATCGAATACAACAACCGTATCATTCAGTGAGTAACCAATTACCGTTAAGATTGCCGCAATAAACGTTTGATCAACCTCCATGCTAAATGGCATAAATCTCCATGTTATAGAATAGATACCTAATACAATTAAAACATCATGGAAAACTGCAGAAACAGCACCAAGAGAGAATTGCCATTTCTTAAATCTTAATAAGATATATAAGAATACAACAACCAACGATCCTAGGATTGCCCATATAGAGGATTTTTTAATATCATCTGCAATCGTTGGACTCACTTTACTAGATAGCATTTTTCCAATTTTCTTATCTCCAGAGCCATCTAAGAACTCTTGATAAGTCATACCTTCTGGAAGGTATTTTTGAAGTGCCGTAAACAACATAGATTGCACCTCTTCATCAGCTTCAATAGAACTATCTTCTACTTTATATTTTGTAGAAATTTTTAATTGGTTTGGCCCACCAATAGTTTTTACTTCTGCACTTTCAAAAACAGCATGAAGATCAGATTTCACTTCTTCAACACTCATATCTTGATCAAAACGCACTTGGTAAGTTCGTCCACCGACAAAATCAATACCTTGATCTAACCCTGTTGTGAAAAGCGAACCTAAACTTGCTACGATAAATACACCCGAAATAATGTAAGCCATCTTACGTTTCTTCAAGAAATCGATATTCAAGTTCGTAAACAAGTTTTTAGTTAAACCTGTAGAGAAATCTAATTTACCACCTCTATTTATATACCAATCTACTAATAGACGTGTGATAAAAATTGCTGTAAATAATGAGGTTAAAATACCAATGATTAATGTTGTTGCGAAACCTTTAATTGGTCCTGTACCAAATACAAACAAAATTAAAGCTGTTAAACCTGTCGTAATATTCGCATCCAAAATTGAAGATAAGGCGTTAGAGAAACCATCTTTAATAGCCTCTTTTTGGGTCTTACCTTTTGCAATTTCTTCTTTAATCCGCTCAAAAATCAGAACGTTTGCATCGACCGACATACCAATTGTCAATACAATACCAGCAATACCAGGTAAGGTTAATACCGCACCTAAACTTGCTAGTACCCCAAAAATTAATAAGATGTTTAATAATAATGCTATATCTGCAAAACCACCAGCTTTTCCGTAGTAAAAAATCATCCAAAGTAATACAAATGCCAAAGCAATAAGGAACGATTGCATTCCACTATCAATAGCTTCTTGTCCTAAAGACGGCCCTACCTCATCGGCTTGAATAATTTGAGCAGAAGCAGGTAATTTACCAGCTCTTAAAACGTTTGCTAAATCGACAGCTTCTGTCAATGAAAACGATCCTGATATTTGAGATCGACCTCCTTCAATTGGTCCTGAAGACACACTTGGTGCAGAATACACTGTATTATCTAATACAATAGCAATATACCCTTGAGTTTCATAAGCGTTTTTGGTCATTTCTTCCCAAATCTTAGATCCTCTAGCGTCCATTTGCATGCTTACTGCCGGTCTACTTCGTGGATCATAATCTTGACTAGCATCAGTAATAACAGCACCACTTAATTCTGGTTCACCATCTCTATTACCTTTAATCGCATAAAGTTCTGAATATTCAGATTCTTCATTTTGTAATCCCCAAACAAATCTTACATAGCGCATTTCTGCAGGTAAAGACGCTCTGTTTTTTGGTGCATTTAAATGCGCCATTACTTTTTCTTTATCCTTAGATAAGAACATCCCTACTACAGCACCACCATTTCCGTAGCCTTGAATACCTAAAGGATTTACCTCAGCAACATTTGTAGAATCCGTTTCTATCTGTCCTGTAAGCTCATCAATAGCATCTGAAGTATCATCTTCTTTATCCTCAGTGGCATCAACAACGTCGTTCTTTTCTTTTTCTTTTTTATTAGCTTCAACCAACTTTTGATTCACCTCTAATAAATAAGGTACCACATCTTGAGGTTTGTACGTTTCCCAAAACTGTAACTGTGCAGTTTTAGTCACTAAATCTTTAACACGCTCAATATCTTTAGCTCCAGGCAATTCTAATAGAATACGACCTGAATTTCCTAAACGTTGAATGTTTGGAGATGTTACACCAAATTTATCAATACGCTTACGTAATACTTCGAAGGCAGAAACGATAGACTCATCAATTTTTGTTTCGATAATGCTCTTAACTTCGCTATCTGACATGTCGAATTTAATCTCGTCACTTAACGTTCTATTAGCAAAGATATCAGGAGATGCTAATTTGGTATCACCTTTAATAGCATCAAACGCCTTGAAGAACGATTGTAAATAAGAATCTTGCGAATCTTTTTGTAATTCTTCAGCATTGTCTAAAGCCTTATTAAAAATAGGATCTTTACTATTATTTGCTAATCCTTTTAAGATGTCTCTAACTGAAATTTGAAGAATAACGTTAATACCACCTTTAAGGTCTAAACCAAGGTTCATGGCATTATTTTCAACTTCAGTATATGAATATTTTGCAATACCCATGTTGTACACTTCAATAGGCTCAAATTTATCACCTACTTTAATTTTTGAAGTTTTTAAAGAATCTAAATAGCGAAGTGCTTCTGCATTTCTTTTAGATTGATAATCATCTTCTGTGTCAGCATATTTTGCTATTGCTGCATTTTTTGCGTCATCTTCTATTTGACCAGCTTTGAAAGTAAATGATAATTGATAAATACTTACTAAACCAAATAAAAGCGCAAAAAGCTTAATTATTCCTTTGTTTTGCATTGTAATTGTTATTTAATGTCGATTTTTTTAACGCGCAAATATAGAGTTTACACTATAATTCGACAATGTTTTTTTATGAATTGATTATTAGCCTTTTGATTGATAAAGCTATAATAAGTGACCTGGAATTATTTCAGATTATATAATCCCTATTGATGCTGTTGGACCAGCCCGAACTTCAGGAATGATGTAAGAAATATTAGGTATTGCTATCGTTGCATTTTGGTTAATAAAAACAGCAACCTTAATAGAACAATTATTTTCAAAATCATTAAACTGATGACCAAAACTGTTGGTTTTTGCACATGAAAAACGATCTATTTTCTGATTAAGCTCTATAACTTGAGTTCTTTCAAAATCCCAATTTACATCCGTACTTGTCTTAATTTCTGAAATATTCAGTTCGTAATTCTTATGTTTTTTTTGTTCAGGAAAATGATCCGATTGATTTTGAGTAGAATTGTATGCGAAGTTTAAATCTTCTACATTGAAAAGTATATTTTGAATATGCTCAACATCCGCATAACTATGATAGGTTATTCTCAGTTGACCTTCTTGATTTTGACCGATTTGAATATGTGTAACACCAATGCTTTGAAGTTTATGTTGAATGGTTTCAATAGCACTTTCTGTATCGTCTGAAGAAATATTATTTTCAGAAAATTGTATTATAATCTGCTGATTAGGTAAGGTGTTTTGCTCTAAATACATTCCTAAAAATGTCAAGAGTATAACCAATAGCCCAAAATGCAGTCTACGTTTCATGCGCCAAATATAGACAAAAAATAAAGACTGTATTTCTACAGTCTTATCTAAAATTAACAATTGGATATATTATACCATTACATACCCTCGATTTTTGTGTAACCCTCTGGCGGAGTTAAGCTTAGTTTGTCATCTGAAACAGTCTCTTCTTTAATCTCTGTGATTTCGGATGTAACTTTAATATTTGCTCCCATCTGCTTCAATGTCATTATAAAATATAAAGGATACCCTTCTACTTTATCGCCCATAGCAGTTGTATTATGACTAAATGCAGATATTTGATTTGTAGTAAACATTTGCATTTCAACATCCTGCCCATTTTGTTTCATATTGATAAAATATTGTTGACATTCATAACCTAATACGTTTTTTGTTTCATCCCCTTTTTTAACGATTACATTTTTTAAATCTTCTTCGCTAGGCACAAAAGATTGTAATACATATTTTTTACCCATTCCAGGTTGATCAACGAGCATCAACATTTGCTTTTCTATAGCATCCACAATTATAACCATATCGCCTGTCATTGGACTACTTGTTTCGCTTCTGGATTTTTCTCCTTTAAAATAGGTTATCGCTCTTGAGTCTCCCATAGCTTGCAGTTGCGAATTCATCTGTGGATTATCGCTTGCCATAGTTTGTTTAGCAATAAGAACCCCTTCTTTAATTTGGTCTTGGGCTACTGCAACGACACTTATCAATACAGCAAAACTAAATAATAATATTTTTTTCATGTTTTTATATTTTTATTAATTGTTATAAAACAAAAACCTTACCAACAAAAAATATGTCAGTAAGGCTCTTATTAATTTGGTATTTAAATTAGAATCTATAATTCTAATAATCCATTGGTTTTCTTAACACCTTCAGCACTTGCTTTCATATGTTCTTTTTCTGCATCACTTAAAGGTACATTTACAATTTTTTCAATTCCATTACGACCTAAAACAACTGGCACACCAATACATAGATCACTTAAGCCATATTCACCATCTAATAATGTAGAACAAGGGTAAATTTTCTTTTGGTCGCAAGCAATTGCTTGAACTAATCCACTTACAGCTGCTCCTGGCGCATACCAAGCTGAAGTTCCTAATAATTTAGTTAATGTCGCACCACCTACTTTAGTATCTTCAGCAACCTGAGCTAAACGTTCTTCTGATAAAAATTCAGAAACTTTAATACTGTTTCGTGTTGCATGAGAAATTAATGGTACCATACCTGTATCGCTATGTCCACCAATTACCATTCCGTCTACATCACTAATAGGTGCTTCTAAAGCTTCAGCCAATCTGTATTTGAAACGTGCAGAATCTAATGCTCCACCCATACCAATAATTCTATGTTTTGGTAAGCCTGTAGTTTTATGCACTAAATACGTCATTGTATCCATAGGGTTACTAACAATAATGATGATTGTATTAGGAGAATGCTCTACTAAGCTAGAGGATACCGTTTTTACAATACCTGCATTAATTCCAATTAATTCTTCACGTGTCATTCCGGGTTTACGAGGAATACCCGAAGTAATAACACAAATATCACTATTTGCGGTCTTAGAATAATCATTAGTACTTCCTGTTATTTTAGTATCAAAACCATTTAAAGATGCACACTGCATTAAGTCCATTGCTTTACCTTCTGCATAACCTTCTTTAATATCTAAGATTACAACTTCAGAAGCAAAATTTTTAATTGCAATATACTCTGCACAACTTGCGCCAACTGCACCAGCGCCAACTACGGTAACTTTCATTTGTTATTTTTGTTTTAAATTAATGTCAAATGGAACGCACTTAAAACTATTCTTATAATTTAAATAGCACCTAAGCCCATTTCATAATTATGTGATTTTTAACGTGTAAATGATGTGTTAAATACGAGCGTAAATTTACGAATAAAATTACCGTTAAAGAAGAAAGTCTTCAATTTCCTCATGGAACTACCTTCAAAATAAGCACATAAAAAAAAGCAACTATGTTAATTCATAATTGCTTTTTATATTCATTCATTTTGTTGCTTTAGTTACGCATCAATATTAGCGTAAATAGCATTTTTCTCTATAAACTCTCTACGAGGTGGCACTTCGTCTCCCATTAACATAGAGAATACACGATCAGCTTCGGCACCATTCTCTATATGGATTTGACGCAATGTTCTAAACTCAGGATTCATAGTTGTATCCCATAGTTGCTCTGCATTCATCTCTCCAAGACCTTTATAACGTTGAATTTTAGCACCATCACCATAGCGCTCCATTAACGCTAAACGCTCTTCATCATTCCAAGCATATTCCTTTTTAGCTCCTTTTTTCACTAAGAATAAAGGTGGTGTTGCAATATAAATATGTCCATTTTCAATCAACTCCCTCATATAACGGAAGAAGAATGTTAGGATTAAAGTTTCAATATGCGAACCATCGATATCGGCATCACACATTATTACAATTTTATGATATCTTAGTTTAGAAAGGTTAAGTTCTTTACTATCTTCATCAGTTCCGATAGTAACCCCTAATGCTGTAAAGATATTTTTAATTTCTTCGTTTTCAAAAACCTTATGTGTCATAGCTTTTTCCACATTAAGAATCTTACCTCTCAATGGTAAAATAGCTTGAAACATTCGATCTCTACCTTGTTTTGCAGTTCCACCTGCCGAATCTCCCTCAACAAGATAAACTTCACATTTTGAAGGATCTTGTTCAGAACAATCTGATAATTTACCAGGTAAACCTCCAATACTCATAACGGTTTTACGCTGAACCATTTCACGAGCTTTCTGAGCTGCATGACGTGCTTGAGCCGCAAGAATGACTTTCTGAACGATAGTTTTAGCATCCTCAGGGTTTTCTTCAAGATAATCCGTTAGCATTTCAGATACAGACTGACTTACCGCAGCTGAAACTTCTCGGTTACCTAACTTAGTTTTAGTTTGCCCTTCAAATTGTGGCTCTTGAACTTTTACCGAAATAATAGCCGTTAAACCTTCACGGAAATCATCACCAGCAATATCAAACTTTAACTTGTCTAACATACCAGACTCATCAGCATACTTTTTAAGTGTATGCGTTAAACCACGACGAAATCCTGAAAGGTGTGTTCCCCTTCATGTGTATTAATATTGTTTACATACGAGTGTAAGTTTTCTGCATAAGATGTGTTATAAATCATCGCAACCTCAACAGGAACTCCATTTTTTTCACCTTCAAAAGAAATAACATCTTTCATTAAAGGCTCTCTGTTACCATCTAAAAACTTAATAAATTCTTTAAGTCCTTCTTCAGAATGAAACGTTTCCCCTTCAAATTCGCCATCCTCTTTTTTGTGACGCTTATCTACCAAATGAATAGTAATACCTTTATTAAGGTAAGCTAACTCACGTAAACGACTTGCTAACGTATCATAACTATACTCTAAGGTTTGTGTAAAAATTGTTGGATCTGGTTTAAAAGTTACAATCGTACCTCTCTTTTCCGTTTCGCCAATTTTCTTAACAGGGTACATCGCTTTACCACGCTCGTACTCTTGTTCCCAAACTTCACCTTTTCTATAAACTGTTGCGGTTAAATGTTCCGATAATGCATTCACACAACTTACACCAACACCGTGTAATCCACCAGACACTTTATACGAATCTTTATCGAATTTACCACCTGCACCAATTTTAGTCATTACAACCTCTAATGCAGAAACTCCTTCTTTTTTATGTAAATCTACAGGAATACCACGACCATCATCTTCTGTAGTAATTGAGTTATCTTCGTTAATGATAACGGTAATATTATCACAGTGACCCGCTAAGGCTTCATCAATAGAGTTATCGACTACCTCATACACCAAATGGTGCAAACCACGAACACCTACATCTCCAATATACATGGAAGGACGCATACGTACATGCTCCATACCTTCTAAAGCCTGAATACTATCCGCAGAATAATTATCCTTATTAAATTCTTCTCTTTTCTCGCTCATTATTTTGAATAAATTTTAGTTCGAATCTTTATTAAAAAAAGGTCCCGTTCTTCAACGGAATCAATTCAGCTATCTTAATTCCCTTCATGTTCATTACGTAAATTAAGAGCTTCTTTAACATAAAAAAAATGACACAAGCGTATCATTTTTGAATACCAACAAATATAAGGATTTTTAACGCATTTTAAATGCTTTTTATCGAATTAAGATAAGAATTATCAACATTTGTTAATTTTCAAAAAGTGCCTTAAATCGATTAAAAACCACCTTAAAATCGATTTTCTGTTTTTTTTAATCCTCCTGATTGCAAAAAAAACACAAAACCGCTTAGGAGCTATTTTTTTTAGCTCTATTTTTTTAAATATAATAACTAAAAACACCTCTTTTTTATAAATTTCTTAAAGAAAGCTCACTAACAATAGTGTACCTGTTTTTAATTATCCTTCAACAATAAAAACTCCGATATACGTAAGTTTTTTCTCTAAAAATGACAAAAGAGTACAAAATATTGCACTTTGTCGATTATTCTTGCCGTTTAAAGATTCTATTTTATATTTGTTTCCTGAATCAAAATAAAAAATATTATTAAAAATGTTGTATTTAATCAATCCGAAAACAAAATTTATAGAAAATATTAAATTTGAGAAAATAATTTCCTCAAAATTGAACTTTGGATTGAAATCAGTTTTTATGATTTCATGTACCCTAATGGTGAATTTTATATTTTCACAGACACCTATAAACGATGATTTCACAAACGCCATAGATGCGACAATAATTATAAACAGTTGTTCTGCTGATGCCGCCTATACAACAATAGGAGCAACACCTGACCTTAATAAAGGTAGCAATTGGAACAATTACGGACCTAAACATAATGTTTGGTTTAAATTCACAGCGCCTACAACTGGCCAAATCAATATCACTGTTGATAGAGGTGACTCTAAAGGAACACAACGACTTACACAATTAGCGCTCTGGCAAGCAGATGGCATTACAGAAGTACAAAGTAAAAGGTATGCATACAATGAAGAAGACGTCACCCTTGGCAGCGTAAACCTAACACCAGGGAACACGTATTACATATCTGTAGACACTTACAATTCAGGCTATACAGGCACATTTACGTTATGTCTACAGGATACCGTAGACTATGATTTTTATGAAGGAGCTATCGACGTTACCAGCATTATTAACAGTTGCTCCCCTGATGCCATCTATACAACTAAAGGTGCTTCACCAGATAAAATTAAAGGTAGTAACTGGAACAATAACGGACCTAAATATAACCGTTGGTTTAAATTCACAGCACCTGCAACTGGTGAAATCAATATCACTGTTGATAGAGGTGACTCTAAAGGAACACAACAACTTACACAATTAGCGCTCTGGCAAGCAGATGGCATTACAGAAGTACAAAGTAAAAGATATGCATACAATGAAGAAGACGTCACCATTGGCAGTGTAAACCTAACACCAGGAAACACGTATTACATTTCTGTAGATACTTACAACTCAGGCTATACAGGCACATTTACGTTATGTCTACAGGATACCGTAGACTATGATTTTTATGAAGGAGCTATCGACGTTACCAGCATTATTAACAGTTGCTCCCCTGATGCCATCTATACAACTAAAGGTGCTTCACCAGATAAAATTAAAGGTAGTAACTGGAACAATAACGGACCTAAATATAACCGTTGGTTTAAATTCACAGCACCTGCAACTGGTGAAATCAATATCACTGTTGATAGAGGTGACTCTAAAGGAACACAACAACTTACACAATTAGCGCTCTGGCAAGCAGATGGCATTACAGAAGTACAAAGTAAAAGATATGCATACAATGAAGAAGACGTCACCATTGGCGGTGTAAACCTAACACCAGGAAATACGTATTACATTTCTGTAGACACCTACAACTCAGGCTATACAGGCACATTTACGTTATGTCTACAGGATACCGTAGACTATGATTTTTATGAAGGAGCTATCGACGTTACCAGCATTATTAACAGTTGCTCCCCTGATGCCATCTATACAACTAAAGGTGCTTCACCAGATAAAATTAAAGGTAGTAACTGGAACAACAACGGACCTAAATATAACCGTTGGTTTAAATTCACAGCACCTGCAACTGGTGAAATCAATATCACTGTTGATAGAGGCGGTTCTAAAGGAACACAACGACATACGCAATTAGCACTATGGCAAGCTGATGGCATTACAGAAGTACAAAGTGAAAGCTATGCGTTCAGTGACGAAGACGTCACCATTGGCGGTGTAAACCTAACACCAGGAAATACGTATTACATTTCTGTAGACACTTACAACTCAGGTTACACAGGCACATTTACGTTATGTTTACAGGATGCCGTAGACTATGATTTTTATGAAGGAGCTATCGACGTTACAAGTATTATAAACAGCTGTTCAGATGATGCCATCTATACAACTGTAGGCGCTACTCCGGACAAGAACAAAGGTAGTAATTGGAGCAATAACGGACCTAAATATAACCGTTGGTTTAAATTCACAGCACCTGCAACTGGTGAAATCAATATCACTGTTGATAGAGGCGGTTCTAAAGGAACACAGAAATCTACACAATTAGCGCTCTGGCAAGCAGATGGCATTACAGAAGTACAAAGTGAAAGCTATGCATACAATGAAGAAGACGTCACCATTGGAGGTGTAAACCTAACACCTGGGAACACGTATTACATTTCTGTAGATACGCAGTCTTCTGGTTATGCAGGTACATTTACGTTATGTTTACAGGATGCCGTAGACTATGATTTTTATGAAGGAGCTATCGACGTTACAAGTATTATAAACAGCTGTTCAGATGATGCCATCTATACAACTGTAGGCGCTACTCCGGACAAGAACGAAGGTAGTAACTGGAACAACAACGGACCTAAATATAACCGTTGGTTTAAATTCACAGCACCTGCAACTGGTCAAATCAATATCACTGTTGATAGAGGAGACTCTAAAGGAACACAGAAATCTACACAATTAGCGCTCTGGCAAGCAGATGGCATTACAGAAGTACAAAGTAAAAGCTATGCATTCAGAGACGAAGACGTCACTATTGGAGGAGTAAACCTAACACCAGGAAACACGTATTACATATCTGTAGATACGCAGTCTTCAGGATATGCAGGTACATTTACGTTATGTTTACAGGATGCCGTAGACTATGATTTTTATGAAGGAGCTATCGATGTTACCAACATTATTAATAGTTGCTCCCCTGATGCCATCTATACGACTATAGGCGCTTCACCAGATAAAATTAAAGGTAGTAACTGGAACAACAACGGACCTAAATATAACCGTTGGTTTAAATTCACAGCACCTGCAACTGGTCAAATCAATATCACTGTTGATAGAGGCGGTTCTAAAGGAACACAACGATATACACAATTAGCGCTCTGGCAAGCAGATGGCATTACAGAAGTACAAAGTGAAAGATACGCGTTCGGTGACGAAGACATTACCATTGGAGGCGTAAACCTAACACCTGGAAATACGTATTACATTTCTGTCGATACTTATGCTTCAAGTTTTAGAGGTACATTTACTTTATGTCTAGAAGATACTGTAGATTATGACTTTTACGAAGGTGCGATCGACGTTACTAATATTATAAATGGCTGTTCAGCTGATGCCATCTATACAACTGTCGGAGCTACACCTGACAGAGTTAAAGGTAGTAACTGGAGCAATAACGGACCTATAGCTAACCGGTGGTTCAAATTTACCGCACCAGCGACAGGTAACATCAGTATCACTGTTGACATAGGAGGCTCTAAAGGAACATTACGATATACGCAATTAGCGCTCTGGCAAGCAGATGGAGTGACAGAAATACAAAGCAAACGCTATACTTCTGCCGCTGAACACCTTACCATTGAAGCCGTAAACCTAACACCTGGAACTACTTATTACATATCTGTTGATGCACTAAACTATCATAAAGGTACATTTACTTTATGCATAGAAAATACTGTGGGTTATGACTTTTATGAAGGGGCTATCGATGTTACAAACATTATTAACAGTTGTTCTACTGACGCCATCTATACAACTACAGGTGCTACACCAGACAGAAACAAAGGTAACAACTGGTCCAGTACAAGTCCTAAAAACAACCGTTGGTTCAAATTTACCGCACCAGCAACAGGCGAAATCAATATCACTGTTGATACAGAAAACTCTAAAGGAACACAACGTGCTACACAATTAGCACTTTGGCAAGAAGATGGTGTAACAGAAGTAGAAAGCGCACGTTATGCTTATTATTATGATGACGTTACAATTGGAGCTCTAAACCTAATCCCTGGGGCTACCTATTACATTTCTGTTGACGCCGCCGCCTCATATCTTACTGGTACATTTACTTTATGCTTAGAAGATATTTATGGGCTTTCTAACTATGGTCCCGGTGGAGTAAGACAAGATTTAAGGTTATGGTTACGTGCAGACATAGGTACACAAACAAATACTGACGGAGTTGCTATTAATTCGTGGATAGACCAAGGTAAAGCATCAGATGCATCAAGCACTTCCGGACAAAATCCTATTTATAAGAACAATAGTAATGATAACCTCAACTACAACCCTGTTTTAGATTTTTCTGGAAACAAATCAATGCTTGGGAAATATTCAACCGGATTTTTTAGTCAAGATATGTTTGTCGTTGTAATTCCAAATGCTTCTGCTAGTAATACCACCCCTAAAATGACTGTTTTATCTGGAGAAACTTCATCTGAAAGTATTAATGACATAACTGGAATTGGATATGGAAATTATACTGGAGCAATTTCAAACGAAATTTTAACCTACGCTCAAGGTGACGAAAGCTCTTATAGAGTTTCTGAGGTCAGTGCTTCTAAAATTTATTCTAATATTGGAATTATCAATGCTAGAAACAATAGTTTTGGTAATGGCATGGAGCTTTTCTATAATGCGCTTCAAATAGACAATGCTTCATCAGGAAATGATTTTAAGAACATTAGTGGTGGACAATATTGGTTAGGGAAAAATAAATCTGACTCCTCTGGTAGTTTTAACGGAAGAATTGCTGAAATCATCACCTACGCATCACGTCAAAGTGACTCAGAGCGCGCCAAAATAGAATCTTATTTAGCCATAAAATATGGAATCACTTTAGGAGTCAATGGTATTAGTCAAAACTATGTAGATTCTAATAGTCATATTATTTGGGATACTGCTGCTAATTTAAACTATAACTTTGATATCGCAGGTATTGGTAAAGACGATGCACTTGCGAGTTCACTACTCAATCAAAAACAATCTAAGAGCGCCAATAACAACATAGATGTTACCATTGGATTAGGAACAATTGAACCTACTAATTCTGCAAATTCATCTGTATTCTCAGTCGATAAAAGTTTTTTAATTTGGGGAAACAATAACGGTGATATAAATGATCCTGGAGCCTCTGCTGATCGCATTATTGATCTAGGACCTGGAATCCAAACCAAATTACGTCTTACAGATAAAAAGTGGAAAATAGTAGAAACAGGAGGCGATGTTAGTGATGTACTTTTATCCATCCCTTCTGCTGCATTTAGTAACTTTGCATTAAACCCTAACGAAGAATACGTGTTAGTGGTTTCTACAACTGATACTTTTGCAAATACAGATATCATTGATGTAGTTCCTTTAAAAATATCAGGTCAAAATCTTCAAACTTGGTATGATTTCGATGGTACAAATTATTTCACCTTTGCTAAAAGCCGTTTAATAGAAACCCCTATTCAAATCCAAAATGCTGGTGGAGATTATTTAGTAAGTAATTCTAAAATCAACTTAAATTCTTCTTTTACTATTTCTTCATGGATTCGCAATGGGAATACATCTGGTAATCGAAGTTTTGTTTCTAAAGGAACCGCATACGACTTAAAATTAAATCCTTCAAACAGAATACAAGTTTCCTGGAACAATGCAATTAGAATGACCTCTAGCACTCGTATTACTGACGGTAAATGGCATCATATTGCTGTGACTTTTAATGAAGGAACTGCTACTTTACTGATCGATGGGGTAATTGAAAGAACAGTAAGTTCTTTACCAACCCCAGTGGCAACAAATCATAAATTTGCCATAGGAGCAATTTATTATAATAAGAATTCTATTTCAGATTATTTTGTTGGCAACATAGACGAAGTCCTTGTTTGGAACCTCGCATTAACAGTAAACCAAATACGTTATATTATGAATCAGGAAATTGAAAAGTTCTCAGACAATACTGTAAACGGAAGAATAATACCGCATTCAATTTCTAAAAACGAAATTCAAGCCATTCCTTGGAGCGAATTGAATGCTTATTTCGATTTAAACTCTATTATAGGAACTACCTTCATTGGAAAATCAGACAATAAAAACCTCTTGAGAATTAATTATAAAAACACTAATAAAACGAGTTTAACTCATCAAACAGCTCCTTTACCATATCAAAGCCGTTCCAATAATGTTTGGTCAAATAATTCAACTTGGTTAAATGGAGCATTGCAAACACTTCCTAATAGCTTATCAATAGTAGATCACACACCTATAAATTGGAATATTGTTGAAACCAACCATGACATTGATACCGGAGGAAATAAAACTGTATTAGGCTTACTTGTTAACAGCGGACAACTCAATGCAACTTTAGATTCTAAAGTAGAAGTTTCACATTATTTAAAATTAAACGGAAAAATAGATTTGGTAGGAAAATCACAACTTGTACAAACTCTAGGAAGTGATATTGATGCTACAAGCAGCGGATTACTAGAAAGAGATCAACAAGGAACGAAAAATAAATACAACTATAATTATTGGTCTTCACCAGTTGGAACACCAAATAACACTACAAACAACACTACTTACACGGTTGAAACTGTTTTAAGAGATGGTACAGATCCTGATGACCCAAAAGTTATTAATTGGATTGGAGGTTACGATGGAGCTTCGGGCATACCAATCAGTTTGGCACGTCATTGGATTTACAAATTTCAAAACTTAAACGACAACTATGCTAATTGGGAACAAATTTACGAAACAGGAGATTTAAAGCCGGCCAATGGATTTACACTAAAAGGCAGCGGAACTATTAGTACTAATCAAAATTACACATTTATTGGAAAACCATTTAACGGCTCTATTGATGTCCCAATTGCGGCTAACTACCTCAACTTATCTGGTAATCCTTATGCTTCTGCATTAGACGCAAACACTTTTATCTCAGACAACTTAAGTACTACGGATGGTACACTCTATTTCTGGGAACATTCACCAACAAATTCATCCCATAATCTATCAGATTATGAAGGTGGATATTCAACTCGAAATTTAACAGGTGGTGTCGGCCCTGTTGTACCTAATGGTATTGGAGGCTTAGGGACAAGCTCTAGAATCCCTAACCGTTTTATCCCTGTTGGTCAAGGTTTTTTTATTAAAGGAAGTACAACTGGAGGCACCATAAATTTCAACAATAACCAGAGAGCTTTTATTAAAGAAGATAATTCCCAATCTGGCACACTTATGAGACAAAGTGAGATTGTTAATAATCAAGAAGATGAATTTACCGATGATAATTATGCTAAAATTAGATTAGGTTTTGATACCTCTAACAATTTTCACAGGCAACTATTATTAGGATTTATGAACGAACATGCCACAAAAGGAATAGACATTGGATATGATGCCTTACTTTTCGATGAGTTCACTAATGATATGTATTTTACAATTGATGGTTCTAAATTTGTAATTCAAGGAGATGGCTATTTCAACCCAGACCACATATATCCTATTGAAGTGATTTCCGCTGAAGAAGGCATCGTAAAATTCACATTAGATGGCACGGAAAATTTTGATGAAAATCAACCTATTTACCTATACGACTCTTTAACAGGATTATATCACAATATAAAAGTAGCACCATTAGAAATTATGATTCCTGAAGGAACACTTAAAAATCGATTTTCGCTAAGATTTAGTGCTGAAACTCTCGGAATAGATGACGCTGAACCACTTAATGGGTTAACCATTTTCTTTAACAATAGGAATGATAACTTAACCCTATCTAATATTAAACCTGAAACGACAGTGACGTCTGTTTCATTATTCAGTATTTTAGGACAATCCTTACATACTTGGGAGTTAAATAGCAATGAAGTCGAAATTTCAATCCCTATAAAAAATATTTCTCTAGGAGTATATATAGTTAAAGTGAAGACTACGACGGGAACATTCAGTCAAAAGATTATTATAAAATAAATAATCTAGCAAAAAAAACAGCTCTTTAGCTTACTAAAGAGCTGTTATAAAATTGAGATTACTTAGCGTATTTAAGTCAATAAAAGGTCGGTTTTAATAAAATCGACCTTTTATATATCCTGTTAATAAGCTTTATCATGCACATTAGCAATCGCTCTACCAGAAGGATCATTCATATTCTTAAAAGCTTCATCCCATTCTAAAGCCGTTGCCGTACTACAAGCTACACTTGCTTCTTGAGGCACACTTAACGCTGCTGCGTCACTTGGAAAATGACCTTCAAAAATACTTCTGTAATAATATTCTTCTTTGTTAAGAGGTGTGTTAATTGGAAAACGGAATGCTGCATTTTTTATTTGTTCATCAGTGACTTCTTTATCTACAAGTTCTTTTAAGGTATCAATCCAACTGTAACCTACTCCATCAGAAAATTGTTCTTTTTGTCTCCATGCTACGCTTTCAGGTATCATGTCTTCAAATGCTTTACGAACGACCCATTTTTCCATGCGCTCTCCATTAATCATTTTGTCTTCTGGGTTGATACGCATAGCCACATCCATAAATTCTTTATCTAAAAATGGTACACGACCTTCAATTCCCCAAGCCGCCAAACTTTTGTTTGCTCTTAAACAATCGTACATGTGTAACTTATCTAGTTTACGAACCGTTTCTTCATGAAACTCTTGTGCACTTGGCGCTTTATGAAAATATAAATACCCACCAAATAACTCATCGGCACCTTCACCAGATAATACCATTTTAATTCCCATAGATTTAATAACTCGTGCCATTAAATACATTGGTGTAGAAGAACGAATCGTAGTAATATCATAAGTTTCGATGTTATAAATCACATCTTTTATCGCATCTAATCCTTCTTGGATTGTGAATTTTATTTCATGATGAACTGTACCAATATGATCAGCCACCTTCTTTGCTGCCACCAAATCTGGTGAGCCTTCTAATCCTACTGAAAACGAGTGTAGTTGGGGATACCACGCTTTTTCTTTATCATCCGCTTCAATACGTCTTTCAGAGTATTTTTTAGCAATGGCAGATGTTACCGAAGAATCTAAACCACCAGATAATAACACACCGTAAGGTACATCACTCATTAATTGTCTGTGCACGGCATCTTCTAAGGCCTGTTTTACTTCTGCAACACTTGTTTCGTTATCTTTTACAGCATCATAGTCCGTCCAATCGCGTTTATACCATTTTACAAATTCTCCATCTTTACTAGACATGTAGTGTCCTGGAGGAAATAATTCAATTTTAGTACAAATACCTTCTAGTGCTTTTAATTCTGAAGCCACATAGAATGTTCCGTTTTTATCCCAACCTATATATAAAGGAATAATTCCCATATGATCTCTAGCGATAAAATACTCATCTTTTTCTACGTCGTATATAGCAAAACCAAAGATACCGTTCATTTCATCTACGAAATCCACTCCTTTTTCTTGGTATAAGGCCAAAATCACTTCACAATCACTTTGAGTTTGGAAATCGTATTTTCCTTCAAATTGTTGTCGCAATGCTCTATGGTTATATATTTCTCCATTAGCTGCAAGAATTAGTTTTTGGTCAGGACTCAACAAAGGTTGCTTCCCTGAGGCTGGATCAACAATAGCCAAACGCTCATGCGCCATGATCACTTTATCATCACTATAAATTCCGCTCCAATCTGGTCCACGATGACGAATGGTTTTTGCCATCTCTAAAATTTGAGGTCTTAAATCTTCAACTTTTTGCTTTATATCAAACGCACATACTATTCCGCACATAACTATTATCTTTTTAATTAGGCTTTAATTAAACCTTACATTATTAATTACAGGACAAATATGAAATTAAACTTTCATATTAAAAACAGATAAAACGATAATGGTTACAATTTGAAATAAAAAATAACAAAAAACACTAACATCAAAACAAAGACCTACTTAAATAAATAGTTTAGCTGTTAATCTGTAAATTTTAGTATTTCCTTACGACTGAGCACCCATAATAAACTCTATTTTTAACCAAACAAAAAAAATTAATTATCAATTATGAAAACCACAAAATTACTTACAGCTGTTGCTTTTGCAATTACAATGTTATTATCGTTCAACGTGAATGCGCAAGACTTTAAAGGCTTAGACAAAAGCCCTATGGATGCCGCTTCATTCCCTTCGGACTACAAAGACGCTAACAAACTCATTAAAATCACTTATGGTCGTCCACAATTAAATGATCGTTCTGTAGATGAATTAGCAAAAGAAGGTGAAGTATGGAGAACAGGAGCCAATGAAGCGGCAGAGCTTACACTTTACAAAGACATGAAATTTGGGGATAAAAACGTAAAAGCCGGAACTTATACGTTTTACATGATTCCTGGTAAAAAAGAATGGACTGCAATTATTAGCACAGACCTAAATGTTTGGGGAAGTTATTTTTATAATGAAAAGAATGATGTTGCACGTTTAAAAGTACCTGTTACAGAAGGCAAAGAATCTTTAGAAGCTTTTTCAATCGCTTTTGATAAAGCTGATAATGGCATTGAGATGCATTTAGGTTGGGAACCGTGAGAGTTGCCGTGCCTTTTAAATTGTAGTTATTACCTACAAAAAACATTAAGTTCCGATATAGTAAGTAATTCTATTCGGAACTTTTTTTATGACTATATTTTAAGATTCTAATCAAAATTTCAGATAAATTAAGGGATACTCAACATGCTTATGGCGCTAAAACCCCTCCTTTCTTTTGAGATTGTCAATATCCGATGACTTCTTAATCACCCAAAAAAATGACATAGACTCGCCTTTAGGTTAAAACTTCAATTAAATATATAAGTGCGAATTAAATTTAATAGCAACACAACTGATATCGCTTATTTTATATTAAACAATAATGTTTAAGTTATTATAAAGCTGCACCAAAATTCAAAGAAACATAACCTATAGTGAGGGCACATGCGCCCAATTTTCTCCTGTTTTAATTCTTTGTAGTTGCATTGTTGTAACACCAAACTGCTTTGCAATCATTTTCAATCTTGTCCTTCTTTTAGGATTATTAAGCATTTTTTTTATGCGTCTAACGTCATTTTCGGTTAGTTTAGCAGAAGTCAAATTCTTGGGCTTTTTATAGTTTGGATTACTAAATTGATGGATTTCTTTTTCGCGTTTTGTAGCCCATTTAAGATTATCTATGTGATTATTCAATTTATCGTAATCTAAATGAATGACATATACACCATTATTTTGCTCTAAAAAGTGTTGCGCTAGTATTTTATGTAAGTAATATGTTTTGAATTTTCCCTTTTCGGTTTTTTTTACCTTAAAATACAAGTAACCATTCATCTTATAGGGTTCAAAAAGAACTTTTTTTCCATTTCTAATTCGGGCTAATCGACCGTAATTAGATAATTCATATTTCTCGTCTGGATGCACAGTATCATCAAAAACAACGGTTTTCCATTGTTCCTTCCATAAATCTCTTATCATTTTATAAAAATTAGGGTTTCTAAAAAAAATAATAAAAACTAGTTTATCTAAGTTTCTAAGGTATATTCAAATATTTATGTGTTTGTAAGGAAACTTTCCATTTAGGATTATTCATTACATAGTCTACAATTAATGGCATCATTTTATCGCGTTTGCTCCATTCTGGTTGAAGATACAAAATACAATCCACATTTACTTTAGCGGCTTGTTCTTCTGCAAACTTAAAATCGTCTTTATTGTAAATAATACATTTTAACTCGTGTGCTTTTTTAGAAACTTCTTCCGTCGGGAGTTTCATTTTTTTTGGTGAAAGACAAATCCAATCCCACTCACCTGTTAATTTAAAAGCACCTGAGGTTTCAATATGCGTTTGTACGCCTTTGGCTTTTAACTGTGCTGTTAAAGGCCCCATATCCCAAGTTAAAGGCTCTCCACCTGTAACAATAATAGTGTCGCTATATTTCACAGCGTTTTCTACAATTTTTTCAGTTTCTGTTGGTGGGTGTAATTCTGCCAACCAGCTTTCCTTAACATCACACCAATGGCAACCTACATCACAACCACCAATTCGTATAAAATAGGCAGCAGTTCCTTTATGGAAACCTTCTCCTTGAATGGTATAAAACTCTTCCATTAAAGGCAATAGTAATCCTTTATCTATTAACTCTTGTCGTTCTCGTCTTGTCATAAGGCTACAAATATATTAATAAGTAGGCAGTATTCAGTTGCAGTAAGCAGTAAACTCTAAGTAATAATTAAACAATCCTATAATATCAAACTAAGATTCAGTATAAATTGCTGTTAAATACTAAGACTGTGACATAAAACTATTTCATACTTGATTAAAATTACATTATTTTTATCCAAATTTTCTGACTAATGACGAATTCTGAAGCTTTCATAAAAGACATCAATGACGGTAACACCTTTAAAGGCGATTATATCACCTTAGGTTCTGCTATGCTAGATGGAGAAACTATGACTAATACTTTTGTGAATGTTCCTCTAAAAACCATGAATAGACATGGCCTTATTGCAGGAGCAACAGGTACCGGGAAAACAAAAACGCTACAGGTTTTAGCGGAAAATCTTTCTGACAAAGGGATTCCTGTTTTATTAATGGACATCAAAGGTGATTTAAGTGGTTTAGCAAAACCGAGTCCTGGACACGCTAAGATTGATGAAAGAATGGAAAAAATTGGCTTGCCATTTGAAGCCAAAGGATTCCCTGTAGAAGTAATGACCTTATCCGAGCAAGACGGAGTACGACTTAGAGCAACTATTAGTGAATTTGGTCCGGTTTTAATTTCGAGAATACTAGATGTTACCGAAACCCAAGCTGGAATTATTTCGGTAATTTTTAAGTACTGTGACGATAACCATTTACCACTATTAGACCTTAAAGATTTCAAGAAAATATTGCAATATGCCACAAGTGAAGGCAAAAAAGAATTTGAAGCATCTTATGGTCGAATTTCAACAGCATCTACAGGTGCTATTCTTCGAAAATTAATAGAAATAGAACAACAAGGTGGAGATTTATTCTTTGGCGAAACCTCTTTTGACACTCAAGATTTATTGCGTATTGACGAAAATGGTCGCGGTTACATCAATATTATCAGATTAACAGACATACAAGATAAACCTAAGTTGTTTTCAACATTTATGTTGAGTTTATTGGCCGAAATCTACTCTACATTCCCAGAACAAGGAGATAGTGGACGACCAGAATTAATTATGTTTATTGACGAAGCACATTTAATCTTTAATGAAGCTTCTGATGCCCTATTAAGCCAAATTGAAAGTATAGTAAAACTAATACGTAGTAAAGGTGTTGGATTATATTTTGTAACTCAAAACCCAACCGATGTACCAGAAGCCGTCTTAGGACAGTTAGGGCTAAAAGTACAACACGCTCTACGAGCTTTTACCGCAAAAGATAGAAAGGCCATTAAGCTAACGGCCCAAAACTATCCTGATACGGATTATTACGATACTGCAGAAGTTCTAACATCGTTGGGAATTGGTGAAGCTTTAGTTTCTGCCTTAGATGAAAAAGGAAAACCCACTCCTTTGGCTGCAACCATGATGCGTGCACCAATGAGTAGAATGGATGTTTTATCTGAAACGGAATTGAGCAGCCTATTAGCGCAATCAAAACTGGCCAAGAAATATAACCAAGAGATTGACAGAGAAAGCGCTTACGAAATGTTGAATAAAAAAATTGAACAAGCCGAAGCCGAAGACGCTAAACAAAAAGCCAAAGAGGAAAAAGAAGCCCTAAAACGCGCAGAGAGTAAAAGGAAATCAAGATCAACTAGAAGACAAAGCACACGAATGAATCCGATTGTAAAAGTTCTAACAAGCGCAACGGTCATAAGAGGAGTTTTGGGAATATTAAGTAAAATGATTAAATAAAATAATGTCTAAAACCAAAATGAAGAACACCCTATTTGCTGTATTAATTTGTGGCCTATCAATAACTAGTTGTACCAACAACAAGGCGTCAAACCCATTTGCGATTGCTAAAAATCATATCGGATTACTAACCGATTCTACACAAGTAAAAGAATTAGATGCTATTTTCAGCAATGATTCAATAGTACGTTATATTGCAGGAGATGAGTTTATAGGCTCAGTAAACACCATTGAAGTTTATGAAAAAGGAGGCAAAAAATTATTAGACTTGTCTCCAAAAGAGGCTTTAGACTCTACATCTGTAATCTCGAGCGTTAACATTATTGATAACCGCTATAAAACAGAGAAAAACATATCAACCTTAAGTACGTTTAAAGACATAAAGGAAGCTTACAAAATTTCAAAAGTTGATAACCTTATTAATGTAATTGTAGTTTCTGTAAATGAAATAAATGCCTCTTTTACTATTGATAAAAAAGAATTACCAGCCAGTATGCGTTTTGATATGGGTATGACGATTGACCCAATTCAAATTCCAGGAAAGGCTAAAATCAAATACTTTATGATCCATTGGTAAAAGCCGTAAGTAAAAATGAAAAGATATAAAATTCAAAACGCACCATTTGTAGTTCCGACTGAAGATGGTAAAATTATAAAAGAGCATTTTGGGAATGCAACAGATGGTAATTCAGAAATAAGCATTGCACATATGATTGCTCCTGCTGGTTGGTCTGAACCATTTCAGACTCCTGAATTTGACGAATACACGTTTATCATTAAAGGAAAAAAGCAATTTATTATTGATGGTGAAACCATTGTTTTAGAAGCGGGTCAATCCATTAAAGTAGAAAAAAACACAAGATTACAATATTCTAATCCTTTTACTGAACCTTGTGAGTATATAGCTATTTGCTTACCTGCATTTTCAATTGAAGCTGTAAACAGAGAAGACAACTAAGTATGGGGAGTTTTGTTATTAAATCTATTGGAAGTGCACTTAATGCAACAAGTTTAATTTCGTCTAAATACGCATCTAAAAAAGCTATAAATCTATTTGCATCACCTAGAAAAGGGCGATATAATGATGACCAAAAACGTATTATAGAAACCGCTTTTTATGAAGAAATAAAACATAATAATTTAGAGATTGCGACCTACCGTTGGCTCGGAAAAGGAAAAACTATTTTATTAGCACATGGTTGGGAAAGCAATTCATCGCGTTGGGATTATATCTTAGCAGATTTAAAAGCTCAAGATTATAATATAATTGCTTTAGATGCGCCTGCACATGGCAGATTTGATGGCAAACAATTTAATGCTATTTTGTATGCAGAGTACATCAGTGTAATTGCCAAAAGGTTTCAACCCGATGTATTAATAGGACATTCTGTAGGCGCCATGGCTAGTGTGTTTTCTTTGCACAATTATCAATTACCTTCTATAAAAAAATTGGTTTTACTTGGTGCTCCTGCACATTTTACTGGTGTCTTTGAACGCTACAAGCGCATGATGGGGTTTAATAAAAAGATTTCAAACGGATTAGATTCTATTATTTTAGAACGATTTAACCAACCTGTATCTTATTTTTCAACAGCAGATTTTACTGAAAGCATTGAAGCTCAAGGCTTAATTATTCATGATAAAAAAGATCGAATTATTCCTTATGAAGACGGACAATTAATTGCCAATCGTTTTAAAAATTCGAAATTCATATCTACTACAGGTTTTGGGCATGGCTTGAAAGATGCGTCCTTAACACCAAAGATTATTCAGTTTATAAATGATTAATCTTTATCGTACTTTTGCAATATGTCACAAGAATTAAAACGCCTAAACAAATACCTCAGCGAAGCAGGTTATTGCTCACGTAGAGCAGCAGACCGACTCATTGAAGCTGGACGAGTAACCATTAATGACGTCGTTCCTGAAATGGGAACAAAAGTCGCGTCTAACGATATTGTAAAAGTAGACGGTGAAATTATTGGCGAACGCAAACAAGACTTTGTGTATTTAGCGTTTAATAAACCTATCGGCATAGTTTGTACCACAGATACACGTGTTGAAAAGGACAATATTATTGATTACATCAACTATCCTAAACGCATTTTCCCTATTGGTCGATTAGACAAACCTAGCGAAGGGTTAATTCTGCTTACAGATGATGGAGATATCGTCAATAAAATTTTAAGAGCTAGTAACAACCACGAAAAGGAATACATTGTAACTGTAGACCAACCAATCTCACAAACTTTTATTGAACGCATGTCTGGAGGTATTTATCTTGAAGACTTAAACAAGCGCACCAAAAAATGTGAGGTTAAAAAGATAGATAAATTCACCTTCAGTATCATTTTAACTCAAGGATTGAATAGACAAATCCGAAGAATGTGCGAGTATCTGAATTACGAAGTACAAACTTTAAAGCGTATTCGGATAATGAATATAAATTTAGACATACCATTAGGCCAATACAGAGAGCTCACTAAAAGCGAGTTTGAAACCCTCAATAATCTTATTAGTGATTCTATAAAAACCTTTCAACCTAAGACCATAGACAGAACTTAATACCTTTAGTTATGGCATTAACACCTTTTCATTTAGCCATTCCTGTTCATAATTTAGATATCGCTAGAGATTTTTACACCAATACACTAAATCTCGAAGAAGGGAGAAGCAGTGACCAATGGGTAGATTATAACTTTTTTGGACACCAATTAGTTATTCACTTCAAAGCGCATTCAGATAAAGACGCTATAACCAATGCTGTAGATGGCAAAGCTGTTCCTGTACCACATTTTGGTGTGGTTTTAGAATGGGAAGCATTTCAAGAATTTTCAGAATTATTAAAATCAAAAGGCATCGCTTTTATTATTGAACCCTATATTCGATTTGAAGGATTAGTTGGAGAGCAAGCTACTATGTTTTTTAAATATCCATCAGGGAATGCCATAGAATTTAAGGCTTTTAAAGACATGAATCAGTTATTTACTAAGTAATTTAATACGTTTATTTGAAAGAAAAAACGGCAAGTAAATCAACAGAAATAAAGGTATAATTATCAACTGCCCTACCATAATATAATAAGGCCATTCTCCAAAATAATCTAATAATGAAGCCGATTTTGGCTTTTCATTTAAGTAGAAATAATTAGCATCCAATAAATAGTTTAACCCTACCATCAGAGCCACGTAAACCTGAAGCGCTAAGAAAGATTTAAAAACACTCCTTAAAGTTGGCCTCATCTTAAAGACAAAAATGAAATAGAATATTATAGATAGTAAGCCCAAATGAACAGTCCAGTATCTAAAATAATCAAAACTAGGAAATCCATTGGTGATATCGGGTGTAATAACACCTTGTAACGTCCCCCCTATTATCCAAAACACTAAAATCTCAAACATCCAATATTTCCTGTAGTAGGTCAATATCGGAATTAACAATGCGATTAAACTACAGAGGTATAGTGGCAAATCGGTTTTAAAATTATAATTACCAAATACCATCCGATACACATGAAACGCTATAACCGTTAGAGAAACCAACCAGCCTAAACAATGAATAGCCTTTTGCTTTTGAAGCAAGCTAAACATCTTGTTTGTGTATTTAATGATAACAACCGTTACAATAAATCCGAAAAGAATTGGAAATACATGTTGAAAACTACCTATCGTTACTTTTGATAAGACAACACATAGCATCATTAAACTCATAGCATAAATTATCTATGACTTTTTCTGTGTTGCTCTCTTGCTAATAAGGTGTTTTTTAATAACATTGCAATCGTCATTGGCCCTACGCCACCAGGAACCGGAGTAATAAAGCTAGCCTTTTTACTTACATTTTCAAAATCGACATCTCCAGTAATATAATAGCCTTTTTCAGAATCATCAGGTACTCTTGTAATTCCAACATCAATAATCACAACATCATCTTTTACCATTTCAGCTTTTAAAAATTTAGGCACTCCTAAAGCTGAAATAATAATATCTGCTTGCGATGTAATCTGCGTAATATTTTTAGTATGACTATGCGTTAAAGTCACTGTTGAGTTTCCTGGAAAGCCTTTTCTTCCCATTAAAATACTCATCGGACGCCCTACAATATGAGATCGACCAATAACAACGGTATGCTTTCCTTTGGTTTCAACTTCGTAGCGCTCTAATAATTCTAAAATTCCAAATGGTGTAGCCGGAATAAATGTAGACATATCTAAAGCCATTTTCCCAAAGTTCATCGGATGAAAACCATCAACATCTTTGTCTGGATTTACAGCCATCAATACTTTTTGCGTATTAATTTGTGGTGGCAATGGCAATTGAATTATAAAACCATCAATATCATCGTTGTTATTAAGCTCCTCTATTTTGTCTAACAACTCAACCTCGCTAGTTGTATTAGACATGCGCACCATAGTAGATTCAAAACCTACGCGCTCACAAGCTCTAACTTTACTACCAACATAGGTTAAGCTCGCTCCATCGTTACCAACAATTACAGCTGCCAAATGCGGAACTTTTTCATCATTAGCTTTCATCTTATCGACTTCGGCTTTGATTTCGTTTTTAATGTCGTTACTTACTTTTTTTCCGTCTAAAATTGTCATGCTTTTGGTTATTGTTTTCTAGCAAAGACGCTATGGCGCAAAGCTCTATTGGATTAATTTTATATTTCTAAAAGCCAGCAGAAGACAGCGTACTAAAACTGCCTACTAAAGACTGAACACTGTAAACTTATTTAGGCATATTTTGCATCATCTGCATCATACGCTTTCCTCCTCCTCCTTGCATCATTTTCATCATTTTACTCATTTGTGTAAATTGCTTTAAGAGTTGATTAACTTCCTGTACAGATGTACCAGAACCTTTACCAATTCTTTTTTTACGACTTGCGTTTATTACTGATGGATTAGAACGTTCTTCGGGTGTCATCGAATGGATAATTGCTTCAATACCTTTAAAAGCATCGTCATCGATATCAATATCTTTCATCATTTTTCCTGCTCCAGGAATCATGCCTACTAAATCTTTCATATTACCCATTTTCTTGATTTGCTGAATCTGTTTTAAGAAATCATCAAATCCAAACTGGTTTTTAGCAATTTTCTTTTGAAGTTTACGCGCTTCTTCTTCATCAAACTGCTCTTGAGCACGTTCAACTAAAGAGACCACATCTCCCATGCCTAAAATACGATCTGCCATACGTGATGGATAGAAGACATCAATTGCTTCCATCTTCTCACCTGTTCCGATAAATTTAATTGGCTTGTTAACAACCGATTTAATAGAAATTGCTGCTCCACCTCGTGTATCCCCATCTAATTTGGTAAGGATAACACCATCAAAATTTAAGATATCGTTAAACGCTTTTGCTGTATTCACCGCATCTTGACCTGTCATAGAATCGACAACAAACAAAGTTTCTTGTGGTTGAATTGCTTTGTGGATATTAGAGATTTCTGTCATCATCGCTTCATCTACAGCTAAACGACCAGCGGTATCAATAATCACGACATTATGACCGTTTGCTTTTGCATATGCTATACCAGCTTGCGAAATGGCAACAGGATCTGTATTTCCTCTATCACTAAAAACTTCAACCCCTATTTGATCACCTACAACATGTAACTGATCTATAGCCGCAGGACGATACACATCACAAGCCACCAATAAAGGTTTTTTCGTTTTTTTATTTTTTAAATAATTAGCTAGTTTACCAGAAAAGGTCGTTTTACCAGACCCTTGTAAACCAGACATTAAAATAACACTTGGATGGCCAGAAAGATTTATACCTTCAACATCTCCTCCCATCAATTCGGTTAATTCATCTTTAACGATTTTAACCATTAATTGACCTGGCTGTAATGTCGTTAATACATCTTGACCAAGTGCCTTTTCTTTTACACGTACGGTAAATTCCTTTGCAATTTTAAAGTTAACATCGGCATCTAAAAGCGCACGTCTTACTTCTTTTAAAGTTTCAGCAACATTTACCTCTGTAATGCTACCATGACCTTTTAATACGTGTAACGCTTTATCTAACTTATCACTTAAATTATTGAACATGTTTCTAGTATTCTGTTTGCAGTCTGCAACTAAGCAGTCTGTGTTATTTTAATAAGTTGCAAATTTAAGAATTTATGAGGGATTTATGAATGGGATATTGATAAAATGATTTTTGATTAAAAAATGATATTTATCTAAGAATTATAACAAACCTTAAAGCTTAGCGAAGAACTGCTGAAAGCTGTTTTTAATTTTCAGTGATCAAAGCCTAAAAAAAAGAGTTACTCATGGCGGAGCAACTCTTTTTAATCAACTTAACTTACTATAATTACTAACTATTGCCTAATTCTCTTAATTAATTACATGTGCTTTCTAAAACCAAAACATCATCACCGCGATGTAGTTCTAGCCTATCTACTTCACATTCTACAACCAACCAATTTCCTGTGATGGCTTGGATATTTGGACCTGAAATATTGGAAAATGTCACAACCACTCCTTCGCTAGATTGAGAAGTCGACCAAGTTGCATCTATAATTAAAGTATCTGTATAAATGACAACAATTGAACTTGTGCTTTCAAAATCAAAATTATAATCCATTAAATTATCACTGCCATTATAGTTTACGGCATTCCAAATACAATCTTCCAAGAACGCATCTACTTCGGCTTCAGAACATGTATTACTACAGTCTTCAACAACTAGAAGAATTTCAAAAATCTCAAAACTACTTGGATTACTTAGCTGTTGAATTCTTGAATAAATTGTTTGTGAATGATACAGGTTTGTGTAAGATGAACCTAATGCGTTTGTTGCATTTTCGGCATCCATCAAGGTACTGTAGAAGTAAACATCTACATTATCTTGTGGACAATTTGTATAAATTTCATTTAAATTGAATGTCGTAATACCGTCATATACCTCATCATCACACACCGCGATTTCAACATTCCCAAAACAATCAAAAGGATTATTTTGATTACAATTTGCTGTTAAAACCAAGGTTTCATCACCTTTTTGCAAGCTTATAAACTCGGAAGAACACTCATACACAATCCATTCTCCATTATATTCTGGTAAACCATTCAAATTAATAAATACGGTAATTTGATTTTCAATTAACGCGATATCCCAAGTGCCATCAAACAGCATATCTCCTTCATATAATGTTGAAAGCACATTTGAACTTAGAAAATTAAAGACTGTAAACGAAGGAATATATCCATTCAATGTCGGGATCTGCGCTGAGCAACCTAACAAATAATTTTGAACCTGGCCGTAATCACAATCACTTATATTAATACTACAATTTCGCTCTAATACTAATGTTTGATCTCCTTTAACCAACTCTAACCTATCCACGTCACATTCAACAATTAACCAACCTCCTTCTAACGTATTTTGGAATGCGGTTAATTCTAAAAAGGTCAATATAATGCCGTTATCTGTTAGCGATAAATTCCAACCTCCTCCAATAGCAGAAGCCGCCATTCCTTCAGAAATTTGTAAATCTCCATTCCCATTAAAAATCATTTGATCATTTTCGAAATTACCCGATCCGTTACTAAAATCCCAAGGGCATTCTTGTAAAATAGCACTGAGGTCACTAAGTGTACAATTTAAATCATCTTCACATTCTTGATCGATAATCATATTTTGATTGTTCTTCGTTAATTGAAAGTTGTCCAGACCACATTCTGTAATCATCCAATCTCCACCTAAGTCTTCAAAACTGGTAGATAACACTAAGAACGAACCTGTGGCATTAGACACCATGGACCACGAATTCTCTTCTGAGAATACCTGATCATTATCCATAATAATATCAAAACTACCATCGGTATTAAAATTTAATAAAAACCCTTCAAACTCTGGAAAACTTGAATAAAGTTCTAACTTCCACTGACACTCTATTAATGCTAATGTAATAGACTCATCATCACAATGGTCCTCACAGAATTGATCAGCTGATTCAATAGCTTCTGCAAGTTCCTGATTCGTATAAACGTCTAGACTTTCTCCTGTTGCATATTGTAGACTTACTGGAAAATTCAAACTCACTATAACCGCATTTTCATCAGCTTCTAAGTCATTTAAAAAACTGTATAATGTCTCATCATTTTCAATAATGACTGTATCAATAAGATTAAATCCAGAATTAAATACAGAAAAAGAAATTGGATAAACGAAATCTACACAGTCAATACTATCATAGTCATCGCTAACACATTCATTTATTAAACCGTCAAGTTCATCTTCATTTTCAATCACCATTTGGCTATAATCGCTAAAAATGATGACAATTGGGAATACAAAATCTAAATCATCATCGCTATTATTTACTCCATTTATTAAACTTTCTAATTGGTGTAAATCGGATTCTGTTTCAATAAGTACTGAGATATCACTAACAACAATGGTTACTGGTAACTCTACGGAAAAGCAACTTGCCCCATCTAAAACATCATCCGCAGCACCAAAGTTGGCTGTTGTTCTGCTTATAAGATTTGCTAAATTAGAACTTGGAACAATTATCTCTTGTCCGTCTAAGTTATCAATTTCAGTAATCTCATCTTGACAAGATGACAAGCAAAAAAGGGCAAAAAGGGAATAAACAAATAGATACTTAAATTTAATTTTCATAGCAATCAGGCTTTCTATTTATTATAAAACAGTTTGCTTTGAAAATTACCTACTACAATAATCTAAAATATTATTTATAATTTGTGCACCTATTAAAAACCATGAGCACACCTTTACACGATAACATCTGCGAATCGCAATTATTTGAACGTCTTTATAAAAAACACGCCAAAAACTTGCATGATTTTTTGTATTACAAGTTTGGAGATCATTTAAATCCACAAGACAAAGTACAAGAAGCGTTTATTAAACTATGGCAGAATTGCGGTAAAATAGCACCAGCAAAAGCAAAGAGTTATTTATTTACAACAGCCAATAATCTAATGCTTAATGCCGTGGCGCACCAAAAAGTTGTTTTAAAACATAGTAACCAACCACAAAAACATACCACCAACGAAACCCCTGAGTTTGTTTTAGAAGAAAAAGAATATCATCAAAAATTACAAATGGCCTTAAGCAAATTAACAGAAGCGCAACGTGTTGCTTTTTTAATGAATAGAGTTGAAGGCAAACGCTTTAAAGAAATAGCCGAGCTCTTAGATATTTCTGTAAAAGGTGTAGAAAAACGCATTTATGGAGCGCTTAAAAAATTACGAGAAGAAATAGAGGGGCTTTAAAAACAAAAATTGGTGGAGATAGAAATAACGTATTTACGCTAATTTAAAAATAACGTAGGGATTTTTAGTCCGAAGCTGTTATATAGTTGAAATCATATTATGCAAAAAGAAGAACTCATAAAAAAATGGTTAGATAATAACCTAAGCACAGAAGAGCAAAACGCTTTTGAGCAGTTAGAGGATTATAATACATTAATCCAAATGGATACCGCTTTAAAAACGTTTAAAGCTCCAGATTTTTCTGTTGACCAAACCTATCAAACATTAAAACCAAATCTTACACCTAAGAAAACACATTTAAATCAATGGTTAAAGCCATTACTTAGAATTGCCGCCATTTTAGCCATCGGATTTAGTGTATACTATTATACCTCAACCTTAGACACTGAAGTAGGCACACTTATAGCACAGCAAACAACAGTGAAGTTGCCAGATGCATCTACAGTAGATTTAAATGCAAACTCAACAATATCTTTTAATGAAAGTCATTGGAATACAACTAGAGAAGTAAAACTACAAGGTGAAGCATTTTTTAAAGTTGCTAAAGGCAAGAAATTTGACGTCGTTACAACAGATGGAATTATTAGTGTTTTAGGCACACAATTTAATGTAAAACAACGCGATTCATACTTTAAAGTCACTTGTTACGAAGGTTTAGTCGCGGTAACACACAATGACAACACAGTACAATTAAAGCCAGGGCACACCTTCGAAATCATAGATGGGAAACTACTTGTAAATGAAAAAGAAAACGCTACGCAACCACAATGGTTGCGTGGTGAAAGTAGCTTTAAAGGTGTACCACTTAAATATGTTATTGCTGAATTTGAAAACCATTACAGCCAAAACATAATAACAGAAGACATTGATCTTTCACGTTTGTTTACCGGAAGCTTTACACACAATAATTTAGATTTAGCATTGAAGTCTGTCACCATACCATTAAATTTAAGCTACAGCAAATCAGGAAAATCTATTTTACTAAAGCGTGAATAAAAAACTACTTTGTTTCATTTTCTACTTTTTATCAGTTGCCTTTTGTAACCTAACGTTCGGTCAGGAACAACTGGAAGAAAAACCGCTTGCTCAAGTCCTACCAGAATTAGAAAAAACATACCGTGTTAGATTTTCTTTTGAAACCAAGACAATTGAAGGTATTTCTATTAGTCCACTTTCTCACAAGCTTTCAATAAAACAAATATTAGCTAAATTAAACCTAGAAACCAATCTAAATTTTGAAATGTTGAGCAATCGTTTTATAGCCATTACTCCTAAGACCGAAACAGAAATTAAAAATAAAATACAACGTTTAAAAGAAGTTATAATCACAAATTATCTAACTAAAGGTATATCTAAGACGAATAATGGAACGATTAAAACTAACACTAAAGCTTTTGATATTTTACCTGGACTAATAGAACCTGATGTATTGCAAATAGTACAAAATTTACCAGGAATTATGAGTGTAGACGAACGCATATCTAACATTAACGTTAGAGGTGGTACCAATGACCAAAATTTAATTTTATATGAAGGCATAAGAATGTATCAATCTGGACATTTCTTTGGATTGATATCAGCCTTTAACCCCTACTTATCAGAAGACATTACCATTTCTAAAAACGGTACCAGTGCAAAATTCGGGAATGCAGTCTCCAGTACAATTGCCATAAAAAATGCGGATAAATTAGATAAAAACATTAGCGGTGGTTTCGGAGGAAACTTATTGAGTGTTGATGCTTTTACAAAAATCCCACTAACACAAAAAACAGAGCTACAATTATCTGCTAGGCGCTCTTATACTGACATTTTGGTTTCCAAAACCTACGACGCTTATTTCGACCGTATTTTTAATGATTCGGAACTCAACACCTCTTCAAACGTAAATACCTTACTCGCCCAAAATGAACGTTTTCTTTTTTACGACTTTAATGCTAAGTTTTTATATGATATCAACTCAAGTTCTAAGTTACGGGTTAATATAATGAACATGTCTAATGATTTAGATTACAATCAAGTTTTTACCACTACAGACAATAATTTTCAAGAGACTCAAAGCGAATTGAATCAAACGAGCTACGGAGCTAGTGCCACGTTTTCAAAGCAAATTAATAAGGACTTAAATTTATCTGCACAAGCTTATTTTTCTAATTATGATTTAGATGCAAAAAACAACAACGTTTCTAATAATCAATTATTAACACAGGAAAACAAAGTAGAGGATTTTGGTTTTCGATTGGATATTTCAAAAACCGTGAGTGATGATATTAATTTTAATGGAGGCTATCAGCTTAACGAAGTTGGAGTCACCAATTTTGAAGATGTTACCAATCCGAATTACACGAGTTTAATAAAAGAAATTATTAGAACACATGCCTTATTTGGAGAAATAGAATGGTACTCAACTTCTCGTGATACTTATATTCGTTTAGGCTCAAGAATTAGTTACTATGAAAAACTATCTGAATTTTTAATAGAACCTAGATTCACTGTAAATTATAAGTTCTTAGATTATTTTAGATTAGAAGTTTTAGGTGAACTAAAAAGTCAATCCATTACACAGATTATAGACTTACAACAAGATTTTTTCGGCATAGAAAAGCGACGGTGGCAATTGGCCAATGGCAATGACGTTCCCTTAATAACAAGCGAACAAGCCTCTATTGGACTCAGTTATAATCAAAACAATTTATTAGTTTCTGTAGAAGGTTATTACAAAGGAGTTAATAACATTACGGCGCGTAG
The DNA here is from genome assembly GCF_054366245.1 of Winogradskyella sp. PC D3.3. NCBI lineage: Bacteria > Pseudomonadati > Bacteroidota > Flavobacteriia > Flavobacteriales > Flavobacteriaceae > Winogradskyella > Winogradskyella sp. PC D3.3. The sequence goes on from NZ_CM135962.1 coordinate 4,029,466, forward strand.
CCAAGGTTTCCAAAATCAGTTTCAGTTTACCAACGATACAGGTTATTATACGGTTAAAGGCATTGACTTCCTTATTAACAAACGTATTAATGATTTTAGTACATGGCTAAGTTATTCTTATAGTAAAAACGATTATGAATTTGATAATTTAAACCATAAAAACCCCTTCCCCAACACTTTAGATTTAAGACATGTGATTAATACGTCCTTAACCTATAACCGCGATGATTTTAAAATAGGTATTGGTTTAAACTGGCATTCCGGCAGACCTTTCACTTCACCATTAGAGATTCAAGATGAGAGTAATTCTACCATAGAATACCATGCTCCAAATAGTTCTAGACTTGATGGTTATTTTAGAACAGACATTTCTGCAATTTATAATTTCAATATCTCAAAAACTATAAAAGCTAACATTGGCGCTTCAGTTTGGAATATCTTCAACCAAACCAACATAATTAATCGTTACTATACTTTAGATTCCGAAAACGCTATTATAAAAGTCGATAATCGCTCTTTAAAATTCACACCAAATCTTAGTTTTAGAGCGCGTTTTTAATAGCGAATAGTAACACAACCTCTCCTAAGTATTTACAAAAAAACAACCCTAAAACACCTCTAGGGTTATTTAAAAAGTTCTTCAAATAAAATTAGCCGTTAACCGTTTTTTCTTTTGCTTTCTGCTTTTCTATATTCTTCTTTATTTTGTTTATAGCAGACTCGATAGACTTATCGGGTTCTATAAGATTATATTTACCCCAGAAATTTGGATCCGAAAAACCAGAAATAGCATCCGTAATAATTACAGACGGTCTGAGTTTATCTTTATTCCTAATTTTCTTATCGGTACGATTCACTTCCCAATCGGTAACTGCCATTTCACTAGACAGCGTATATACTTTATTAAAGAGTTGACGTTTTTTATTCACCTTAAATGTTAGGCTTAAATTAGAATAACTATAATACCATTTATTCCCTTTTTGTCTATAGTCTACTTTATAGATGGCTTCTAACGGATAAACCTCTATATCACTCGGTTTTTTTTTAACCAATAGATTTTTAGTTTTATCAGAGTTACTAACGTCTAAAACATAATTCGCACTGACTAAAGCCAACGATTCAGAATCAATAAAAAGCTTCCCATTATAGTTCACCTTAAGATCATTATGCTTAGGGTTGAAATTAACCACATAAACTGTTCTGTTATTAATAGTAGAAGGTGTATCAAAAGAAAAATTATAGCCTGTAATACTTTCATCTGTAAAAATATATTCAGGATATTTCATAATATCTAAATAAACCGTTGAAAACGGTCCTCCTTGCAACTTTACAGAAACTGTATCTAAGCGTTTATAATCTGTACTTTTACGAGCTTTTCCTAGCTGAATAGCATCACGTTGTTGCGAAGCGTTTGGTTGTTTTAAAATATTAACAACAGCTTCTGTCAATGACACATTTCTATTACGACGTTTAATGGTTTCTCGATAAAATGCGGTCATAAAAACAGACGCTTCATCAACATTTTTAGTTTTATCATTAAACACTTTTCTTACTAAACTTTCAGCATCTTTATACGCAGAAATACTAACCATTGATAATTCTGTAACGGCTGTATACAACTCAATTACAGAATTAGTATTTGTTAATTCAGACAACGGCACAGCATAAGTGTTATAACCTAAAAAAGACACCAGAACTTTTGAATCTAAATAGTTGTTTGGTACTTTTAAGGTAAACTGACCTTCAGAATTTGTAATCGTACTAATATTAGTCTTATTAATACTAAGACTGGCTGCCTCTAAGATTTTATGTGTTTTACCATCGATAACTTTGCCTTGATACTCCTTAAAATCGGTTTGAGCGTTCAGAGAAAATAATACAAATACCATGACGAGTAATGTACTTGCGTAGCGTTTAAAAGTGTGCGATTTTTCCATAACCATAAGATTTAATGAACATTTTAACTCTTCCTAAGTTACAAAAAAGGCTAGAACACTCTTATATTCAATATGTTAAATTCCAAACCCCTACTATCAAGCCGTCAATTCAATTCTTAAAATGACCGCAAAATGCAATAAAAAAATCACCTTGTTAATCGTAGAAACTACATACGTTCAGGAACTTCAATTCCTAACATTCTAAAGGCATTTTTTATAGTTTGACTAACGGTTTTAGACAACTCCACTCTAAACTTCTTTTCGCCATCTGTGTCTGCACCAAGTATAGACACATTTTGGTAAAACGAATTAAAATCCTTCACTAAATCGTAAGTATAATTTGCAATTAAAGCAGGACTATGTTGTTCTGCTGCATTTTGAATAACTTCAGGAAATTGCTCTAATTGCTTGATAAGTTGCTTTTCCTTATCGTGAAGTGACACCTCTACGGTGCTTGTTGTGTCATCACCATCGCTATTAGCCTTTCTTAGAATAGACTGAATTCTAGCATATGTATATTGAATAAACGGTCCTGTATTCCCTTGAAAATCGATAGATTCTTTTGGGTCAAATAGAATTCGTTTTTTAGGGTCTACTTTCAAGATGTAATATTTTAAAGCTCCTAGACCAATCGTTTTATATAATTCTTTTTTCTCTTCTTCTGAGTATTCTTCAAGTTTTCCTAATTCTTTAGAAATCTCTTCAGCCGTATCTGCCATTTCTTTGATTAAGTCATCAGCATCTACAACAGTTCCTTCTCTACTCTTCATTTTTCCACTTGGTAAATCTACCATACCATAACTTAAATGGAATAGATTTTTCGCCCAATCAAAACCTAATTTTTTTAAGATTAAGAATAAAACTTTAAAATGGTAATCTTGTTCGTTACCAACGGTGTAAACCATACCTCCAACATCAGGATAATCTTTAATACGTTGAATGGCTGTACCAATATCTTGTGTCATATAAACGGCTGTTCCGTCGCTTCGCAACACAATTTTTTCGTCTAAACCATCTTCGGTTAAATCACACCAAACGGAACCATCTTCTTTTTTAAAAAAGACTCCAGTATTTAAACCTTCAGCAACAAATTCCTTTCCTAGTAAATAGGTATTACTTTCGTAATAATACGTATCAAAATCGACACCAATATTTTTATAGGTAACTTCAAAACCATCATAAACCCATTGGTTCATTTTTTCCCAAAGTGCAACCACCTCTTCATCTCCAGCTTCCCACTTAAGCAGCATTTGTTGTGCCTCTAATAATAAAGGAGCATTCTTTTTAGCCGCTTCTTCAGATTGGCCTTGAGCCATTAATTCTGAAATTTGAGCTTTATACTCTTGATCAAACTTCACATAATAATTTCCGACCAACTTATCCCCTTTCAATGCTTCAGTTGGCACTTCATTATTACCAAATTTCTGATAAGCCAACATACTCTTACAAATATGAATACCTCTATCGTTAATAATTTGAGTTTTGTAAACGTTTTTTCCTGAAGCTTTTAAAATTTCAGCAACACTATAGCCTAAAAGTACATTTCTAACATGCCCTAAATGCAACGGTTTATTAGTGTTTGGAGAAGAATATTCCACCATTACGGCTTTGTTATCTTTTTCTTCTACAAAACCATAATTCGTTTTGTTTTTTATAGATTGAAAAAAATCTAAGTAATACGAATCATTAATCTCAATATTTAAAAAGCCTTTAACAACGTTAAAACCTTTAACTAAATCTACATTATCTAATAAATATTGACCTACTTGTTCTCCAATAACCACAGGGTTTCCTTTAACGACACGTAACATTGGGAATACCACAACCGTTACATCACCTGCAAACTCTTTACGAGTTGCTTGAAATTCTACTGATTCTAATTCCGATTCAAACAACGCTTTTATGGCTGCTTTTACATGTAATTCTAAAGTCTCTTGAAGGGTCATAATCTGCTTTATTTTGGTATTTTAAAACGTTGGCAAAGATAGCAGTTTTATTGTTTTATTAGAGTTCTAAGCAGACATAATTACTTAACTTTGATAACCATTGAAAAAGTGTGAAACGAAAAAGAAATAACACATTTCTAAGAATTAACCCCTAAGACAAATGAAATCATTAAAATACTTGCTTTCCATAAGTCTGCTTTTAACACTGTCTTGTTCTAAAAATGACAATTCAGATAATGAGGACGGTATTATTAATACGAATTCATTTTACAAGGGTATGGATTTATCATTTCAAAGTGAATTAGAAAATTACGATATTGATTATAAAGATATTAATGGCCACTCGGTAGAACTTTTAGATTTCGTAAAGTCTAAAGGCACTAATCTCATCAGACTAAAACTTTGGCATACTCCACAGGATGGACAAAACGGATTAGAAGATGTAAAAACTTATGCGCAACGCATCAAAGCCAAGGACATGGATTTCCTACTCGATTTTCATTATAGCGACTATTGGGCAGATCCAGAAACCCAAACACCACCAGCCGCATGGCAAAACCTTTCTTTTACCGATTTAAAGGCGGCTGTTTATAATTATACTAAAAATGTTGTTCAGCAATTAAAAGCACAACAGACTATGCCAGATATAATTCAAATTGGTAATGAAACCGATAGTGGCTTCCTTTGGAATTATGGTAAAGTTTGGAATGAATTTAATGACAACTGGATTAATTATGCAGGTTTAGTCTCAGAAGCCATAAGAGCTATAAGAGAGGTTGATACCAACAATATAACCAAAGTGATGTTACATCATTCTAACGTAGAACATTCGATTTACTTCTTTAATGAATTGCAAACCTTTAATGTTGATTTTGATATTATTGGTCTCTCTTACTATCCACAATTTCAAACCAAAGATTTAGACTTAATTGCTTCTAAATTAAACACTCTAGCCAATACATTTAACAAAGATATTTTAATGGTAGAGGTTGCCTACCCTTTTACATTGCAATGGAATGATGACTTAACCAACTATGTGGGAAGCTTAAATCAAACGATTCCAGAATTTCTACCAACGCCTCAAGGCCAAAAAGCCTATATGGAATGGTTGATTGCAACGCTTAAAGCCATTCCGAATAAAAAAGGTATAGGCTTTTGTTATTGGGCACCAGATTGGGTTGCATTTAATGGTAATGAAAATACATCGACAAACGGCTCTTCTTGGGAAAACCAATGTGTGTTTGATTTTAACTTAAAAGCCCTACCTGTTTTAGAGGTATTTAACAATAACTAACTAAACACCAGCGTTATAAACTAAACGTGCATTTCGTCGACAAAACAGTATTACCCCCTTTAAATTTACCATTGGTCGATAAGCTAATTTTAAAAATTATTATATTTGTCTGTTCAACTAATAAATCGGCATTAAATCCTAATAATTAGCATATTTGCATTCATAATAGCACTTTTGAAGGGCTATTAATCAATGTCCCAATCATTAATGAGGCTTAATAATCAAACATTAACCCAGTTGTTATTGTTTTGTGTTAACTTACTTTTTTGTCCCTCTATAAAAGTTTTTCAAACCAAAACAGCGCAATTCGTTTTAACGCTATTTTAAGATGAAACAGTTACTTACACTAGCTGTCTGTCTTATATCGTTTTTTGTTTTTTCTCAAAATGAAAAAATAGATAAGCTTACGGTACAAATAGCCTATTTAAACGCTGACTCTACAAAAGTGGACAAGTCGCTTATACTTATAAATGAACTTTATAAAAACAAAGACTTTACCAAAGCATTACTTTATATTAATGAAACTTCAAAACTTTCTGAAGATCTTAGTTATACTAAGGGATTGGCCGAAAGCAGTTATTTTAGAGCACTTATCTTTACAGAACGTAACGATTATTTTAATGCTATTGACAACTACAAAAAATCTAGAAATCTCTACTTACAAATAAGAGATACCCTTGGTGTCGCCAAAGTGAGCAACAGTATTGGTTTAATTGAAATAAAACAAGGAAACTATAAAGTAGGCTTACAAAATTCATTATCTGCAATAGATATTTTTGAAAAGCAACATCTAAATGATGAATTAAGTGCCGCGTATAATAATCTTGCAGAAGCCTATTATAAAACTAATCAAATTGATAAGGCTATAGAGTACAACTTTAAAGCCTTAGAAGTCCGCAAACAAATCAATGACCAAGAAGGCATTAAATTATCTACTAAAAACATTGCTGAACTTTACTCGAAATTAAAAGAACATCGCAAGGCTATTGAATATTACGAAAACGTATTAGATATTTTAAACCCGGAAACAGACCAAGATTTAAGAGGTGAAATACTACCTAAGCTAGGTAACGAGTACTTGCGTTTTAAAGAATATGAAAAAGCTTCAGAATACTTAACTGAAGGCTTAAAGTACAACCGAGAGCAAGACAATAAAGAAGGCCTTTTAAGAGCCTTAAATGCTATTGGTCATCTTAACCTTCAAAACAAAAAGTTAAAATTAGCGGAACAACAATTGAGCGAGGCTTATATAATAGCACAGAAAATAGATGATAAAACTGAACTTTTAGTAAACTACAAGCTTCATATTGCTTTAGATTCTACTCGTGGTTATTATCAGAATGCCTTTTTCTGGCAAAATAAATATTATAACTTAAAAGACTCGCTTTCTAAAATTGATCAACCGGTTTTCCCAACACATTTGGAGCATATCGATTTAATTGAGGATACGCCTATTACTCAACAACCATTACTTCAAGATGTCCAACAGGCTAACACAGTGTCTACATGGCTTAACAGCCCCTATGTTTTCTATGGAATTATAGCCGCTTTTACCTTGTTATTAGCACTTCTTATATATAGTCTTTTAAAAACTAAAGCTCATAAAGAAGCGCTAATAAAACAAACGAACAAATTAGCTGAAGAGCACATAAGAACAGAAGCTATTTTAGAGCAAACGCATCATTTAGAAGAAGTCAATCAAGTAAAAGACAAACTATTCTCTATAGTATCTCACGATTTAAAAGATTCGATTTCTTCAATTAAAGCATTTTTAGACTTATTAAAAGAAGATAGTATTTCTAAAGATGAATTTTATGAATTAATTCCTGAGCTAAGCGAAAATGCCAATAATGCATCTTCATTACTATTTAATTTATTGAATTGGTCTAAATCACAAATGCAAAATTTAGAGCCTAAACCCGAACGTTTTAATATTCAAGATGTATTTCAGGCCAAAATTGCTTTAGTAGAACAAAAAGTTGAAGATAAACGCATTGTATTGATTGATGAGTCTCAAAGCGATTTCATTTACGCCGATCGCAGTATGGTCGAAATTGTCATTCAGAATTTAATTACCAATGCTGTTAAGTTTAGCAGGACAGGTGATGTTATTACTATTTCTAATGTCGATGCCAATGGTAAATCTTTAATTTGCATAGAAGACACAGGTGTTGGTATTTCTAAAGGCAATATTGACAAATTATTTGCTGCACATAAAAACTTTACAACTGCTGGTACTAAAAATGAAAAAGGAACTGGTTTAGGATTATCTATTGCTAAAGATTTAGTAGAATTGAATAACGGTAGAATCTGGGTAGAAAGTACAGAACACATTGGAAGTAAATTCTTTGTTGAACTTCCTAAAAGAGCTATAATGCCATAATTTATCTATATTTGATTTCAAATATAGATTTATGAAACATTTACTTCCTTTTTTAGTCCTTTTAATTTCAGTTTTGAGTTGTAAAAACGATACAAAATCAGAAGTTAAAGAAGATACTGAACTCAAAGAATTATTTAGCTTAATGCAAGGATCTTTTAATTCAGAATTACAAGCACAAATCGATTCGTCTTACTATAATATTTCTCTACATATGTATCCGATTTGGGAAGACAAAGGCCACTTCCTCTATGTTGAACAAGCGTTAACTAGCACTCCTGAAAAGCCTTATCGTCAACGTATTTATGAAGTTAAAAGAGAATCTGATAGCACATTTAGTTCTGCCATCTACAAATTAGATGTGGATTCTATTTGGGTTGGCAAATGGAAAACACCAAAGGCATTTGACTCTATCAATTTAAAAAACATTGCCTTAAAAGAAGGTTGTGAAGTCATTCTTAAACGCATAAGCCCAAATCATTTTATGGGAAAAACAGGTGATAATACTTGCTCTAGTACTATGAGAGGCGCTTCATTTGCACGTAGTGAAGTAGAGATCTTAGAAGACAAAGTTATTTCTTGGGATCGCGGTTTTGATGCCAATGGAAACTATGTTTGGGGAGCTGAAAAAAGTGGCTATATTTTTAATAAAATAGACTAAACATTAAAATTGAGATCCCTCAACTTTAACTCAGCGATTTAAGAGTTTCTGCTTTAAACTTTTGGAAGAAAGACCTCTGCCATCATGCATCGTGCACTTCCACCACCACAAGTTTCAATGGTTTCTAAAGAACTAGAAATAATAGGACAATGCTTTTCTATAGCTGCAATTTGGTTTGGTGTTAAAATCTTATGTGCAGCCGCACTCATAATTAAATAATCTTGGCCATTATGCCCCTGTAATTGTAGCATGTTACCTGCAAAATGATGCATCTGTTTTTCACTAATTGAAATGATTTCTTTACCATCATTCTTAAGATGCTTTACGACATTTTTACGCTCTTTTTTATCATCAATACTATCCAAACAAATCACAGCAAAATCCTTAGCAATGCACATCATTACATTAGTATGATATATTGGCAAGCGTTTATCGTCTACAGTTTGATAGGCTGTAAAAATCACAGGACTATATTCAAAATCTTCACAGAATTCTATAAATAAATCTTCGTCTGCTCTTGGAGATAAAGCACAATACGCCTTTCTATTAACCCGATCTAATATAATGCTTCCTGTACCTTCCAAAAAGACACCTTCATGTTCAGCTGACGTATAATCAACAATGTTTTCAATCTTAAAACCTTCGTCTTCTAGTCTAATAAAAATTTCATCTCTACGCTCACGTCTTCTATTTTCTGCAAACATTGGATATTTTGCGATGTCTCCATTAGCATGAAAACTCACCCAATTATTTGGAAAAATAGAATCTGGAGTATCATTTACAACGTCATCTTCTTCAACAATGACATTAATACCAACAGCTTTCAATTTTTGCACAAAAGCATCGAACTCCTCTTGTGCTTTTGCATTGATCTCTGCATTTTTTAAATCTAAATCTTCCTGAAAATAATTATTGACAGCTGTTTGCTCGTTCATCCTAAACTTTACAGGACGAATCATTAAGATAGTATTTGTAGTTTGTTGCATTTATTTACGAATAGAATAGTAAAATGAAATGCAAAGTTATTATTTTTTTATATCAAAACAGCTATAAAATTAGGCCTGATTTTCTAACCATTCCAAAGCCTCTTCCCGATTCTTGAACATCTTTATATTCCAACCGTTATCGCGATTCATATTAATTAAAATATCGGTAGCTAATTTAGAAACATAAGCGTGCGTCACAACAGCCAAGGTTTTCATAATATCTTTATTGACAATAGATTTTTGTGCTTCAAAAGTATAAGTGTAAGAATACTTTTTGTTAATTAATAAAGACATTGGGATTTCTAATTTTTCAGTAAGAAAAGCATGGTATTGTTCTACCATTTTCATATCCATCACTACACCTTCATCTATAATAACCTCAGCAAGATTAGCTTTAAGTATGGCTATACTACCAAAGCTAAGTTTATATGTTTTCATGTTAATAAATATAAGTAATTTTAGCTAAATTTCTAGACTATGAAAAAACTATTAGTACTAGCCTTGTTACTAGTGGCTTGTGACAACAATACCGAAAAACAAATTACTAAAAACAAGACTATTGAAATCGATTTTACCACTATTTTCGAAAAAAGTGAAGGTTTTGAAACTGCAACTTACCAAGAAACCATAAAATACTACGATGATTTAGCTAACCGCTATCCTGAAGTTTCAATTCGGGAAATTGGCTCTACTGATTCTGGAAAACCACTTCATATAGTCACTTTAAATATGAAAGGTTCTGGTGATCATTTTGAAACCCTTCGACAAACCAACAGAATAGTATTGATTAATAATGGTATTCATCCTGGTGAATCGGATGGTATTGATGCTACCATGATGCTTTATAGAGATTTGGTTCAAGGGAAAATTGTGCCCCCAGAAAATACGGTTTTAGTAACTATACCCATCTATAATGTAGGTGGTAGTTTGAATAGAAACACAACAACACGAACCAATCAAAATGGCCCAAAAGCATACGGTTTTAGAGGCAATGCAAGAAACTATGATTTAAATCGAGATTTCATAAAAGCCGATACCAAAAACGCCAAAACTTTTACTCAAATTTTTCATTTGGTACAGCCTGATGTCTTTATTGATAACCATGTAAGTAATGGAGCAGATTATCAATACACCTTGACACATTTATTTACACAACACAATAAACTAGGGGGACCTATGGGTGAATTTATACATACCGAAATGATGCCAACTTTAGAACAAAAACTAGAAGCAAAATCTTGGTCTATTACCCCTTATGTTAATGTATTTAATCGCACACCAGATGCTGGATTTACACAATTTTTAGATACTCCAAGATATTCTACAGGATATACAACCTTGTTTAATACGCTTGGTATGATGGTTGAAACACACATGCTAAAACCATACAAACAACGTGTGGAAGGCACTTACGAACTTATGAAAAGTATTATTGAGATTACCGAAGAGCAAGGAGAAAAAATCACAGAACTCAGAAAAGCACAGGCCAAATTATGGGCCGCAGGCGACACCTACCCATTAACTTGGGCTGTTGACACAAGCTTAACCTCAACTCTAAAATTTAAGGGTTACGAAGGAGAAATGATTCCAAGTGAATTTACAGGAGCCAAACGCCTAAAATACGATCGTTCAAAACCATTTACAAAAGACGTATCCTATCAAAATTATTTTAAAGCAACGGATTCTATCACAATTCCGAAAGCCTATATTATTCCTCAAGGATGGCACAATGTCATTGATTTATTAAAGTTAAATGCCGTAGAATTCACACAATTAAAAAACGACACAATCTTATCCGTTGAAGCCTATAAAATTGGAAGCTACGAAACCCGTACAACTCCCTACGAAGGCCATTATACACATTACAACACAAACGTCAATACTTCAATTCGCAAAGTAAGTTTTAGAAAAGGAGATTATTTAATTCCGACCCATCAAACAGCAATTCGCTATTTATTAGAAACACTAGAACCGTCTGCCCCAGATTCATTTTTTAACTGGAATTTCTTTGATACAATCTTACAACAAAAAGAAGGATTTTCTCCATATGTATGGGAAGATAAAGCGAAACAACTTTTAGATGACAACCCAAAACTTCAAATGGAATACAATGTAAAAATTAGTTACGATGAAGATTTTGCTAATAATTCGTATAAACAATTGGATTGGCTACATAAACAGAGTAAACATTACGAGAAGGCCCACTTACAGTATCCTGTTTATAGACTAAAATAAGATTATGATTTATGTAATTTCAACCATGAAACTCGTTTTAACTTGTGAACATGGCGGAAATGACATTCCTGATAATTATAATAAACAATTCAATAATAAAGCCGTTTTAAAGACGCATCGTGCTTATGATTTGGGTGCACTAGATGTATTTCAATATTTAAAACCTTTGTCTAATGCTTCGTTTTATAGTACAACAAGTCGCTTACTGGTAGAACTCAATCGTTCTTTATTTAGTAAGTCTTTGTTTTCAGAATTTAGTAAAAATTTATCTAAAAATCAAAAATCAGAAATTCTACAAAAATATTATATACCTCATAGAACTGACGTTGAATACAAAATAGCGAAAAAACTTCAAGTTAAAAACATCTAGAGTTACATATAAAAAATTGCAATCTTATATCTCTGAACTATTAAATATAACTAAACCAATATTCTAATATTAGCATAACTATTCTCCAAAGCTTTTTGAGAGGCTTCGGCATCTAACCACTCGACCTTAGTAATACCTTCGTTTTCTTGAGGAAACAATTCCCCTTCAAAATCTGTTTTCATTTCAAACCAATAGGTTACTTTGATGCGATGCTTACCATTGCGTTTAAAAATATGATATGTAGTTGGTAACGGCTTTATGATTTTTAACCCTTGTACTCCCGTCTCCTCTTCAACTTCACGTATAGCCGTTTCTTCAATCGTTTCTTTACGTTCGGCTTTTCCTTTAGGTAAGTCCCACTTATCGTTTCTAAAAATGAAAAGAATTTCATTTTTAGAGTTATAAGCCTTTCCTCCACCCGCAACAACATTAGGCAGAAGCTTTAAAAACTTTTTAAGCAATTTGTCTTCATTCTTATGAATTAAGTGTACTGCTTTTAAATCTGTATTGTTTAAGGTTTTAATAACCTTTCCAATATTTACCGACTTTAACAGAAAAGATTTAAAATCAGTTTCCTTTGTCGTTTCAGTCGTTAAAATAATAGGTTTATCGCCTACATAAATAGTGTACATCGTTTGGATCTGTTTCAGCATTCCTTTTGTAAAAATATTATTTTTTATGACAAAGTATTTGAAATGAAATTTATTTTCGATTAAAATTTTCTAAACTTTAAAATTCATTATTTTTGTATCATGATTTTTAACAAAGATACTGCCAAAAAAACAGCAGAAGTTTTACTGCAAATTAATGCAATAAAGTTGCAACCAAACGACCCTTTCACTTGGGCTTCTGGATGGAAATCGCCCATTTATTGCGATAATCGAATTGTATTATCATTTCCAACCATTAGAAATTATATTAGGGAATCTATTGCCCGAAATATAGAATCACTATATGGAAAACCAGATGTTATTGCTGGTGTGGCTACAGGAGCCATTGGTATTGGAGCTTTAGTAGCCGACTACTTAAACATTCCTTTTGTTTATGTAAGACCTGAAGCCAAAAAGCATGGTCGCCAGAACCAAATTGAAGGCTATATAGAAAAAGGACAAACAGTGGTTGTCGTTGAAGATCTAATTAGTACTGGAATGAGCAGTCTCAATGCAGTAAAAGCACTTAACGACGCTGAAGTTAACGTTAAAGGTATGGTTGCTATTTTCTCTTATGGTTTTGATATTGCCGCTGAGAATTTTAAAAAGGCTAATGTAGAGTTACACACCCTTGGTAATTACGACAACTTGTTAGAACAAGCCGTAGACACGTTTTACATCACCAAAGAACAACAAGACATTTTAGCACAGTGGAATGCCAATCCTAGTGAATGGAACGCTAATTGATAGCCTATTAAGGTGACATTGTTAAGTTGAATAACAACTAAGCAATACCACAACAAACACATTAATAAAAAATACAATGAAATTAGAATCACCAAAAGTAACCTTAGATAAATCGGCAGAAGAAACCTTTAGATTTCTTTCTGATGTTAAAAATTTTGAACGTTTAATGCCTGAAAACATTAGTAAATTTGAAGTTTTAGAAAACGATAAATTTCTATTTGCATTAAAAGGAATGCCCGAAATTATACTAAAGAAAAAAGAGGCCCTTCCAAACAGTAAAATCGTTTTAGGCGCGGCAGGCGGAAAATTAGATTTTGCTTTAATTGCCGATATTACAGAACTTGAACCAAACAAAACGGCTGTTAAATTAAATTTTGAAGGTGAATTTAATGCCATGATGGGTATGATGATTAAAGGCCCTATTAGCAAATTCATTGAAACCTTAGTGACTAATATGAAAACCAACGTTTAAGGACATTTAAAAGCAATCCTCCTTAATACAACAACTTAATTTCTTTAAGGTCGAAGCTTTTAATTATATCATCCTCTGTCCAGACTTGTAATTGGCCATTTTCAGAAACACCTTGAATAATTCCAGAAAAGCTATCTTCTTTTGATGTCAAAAAAGTGGATGGCTTATTTTTTCTAAACAAGAGACTTTCGTACTCCGATTTAATCAAAAGATGTTCTTTAGCTTCTAACAATTCAAAATAAATTTGTAATTGATTTAAAACTTCAGAAAGGACTTCGTCTTTATTAAAAATAACGCCAGTTAATAAACTCATTGAAGAAGCCTGAGGCAGATTATTAAAAAATTTCTGATTGACATTAAGACCAAATCCTATTATAGAACCTTGTAGATTATTGTTTTTTATGACATTTTCTATTAAAATCCCACACAATTTAGTGTCTGCTGACAAAATGTCGTTAGGCCATTTAATATGTAATTGCGGTATTTTAAAGACTCTTAAAGCCTTAATAATAGCAAGGGCAACAGTCATACTAATATAGAATTGTTCACTAACATTAAACAAGGGCAACCTCTTAAACACACTCACTGTAAGGTTTTTACCATTTTGCGCGTTCCATTTTGCGCCCATTTGCCCTCTTCCTTTAGTCTGAAATTCGGCAACGACAACAGTATAATCTTTAGGCAATGCTACGGTTGACATATCTTTTAGATACGTATTTGTAGAGTCAATGGCATTAAGTTTGATTATGTACATTTAATAGGCAAATTTATTTTATGGTTTTCTTATGACAATATGCGCATACAAGAACTAAAAAAATAATAACTTTGCACAAAATTAATACAATTTAATGACGAAAGATAAAATCCCTACAGACCAACTCATTACAACTATTATTGGAGGTATTGAAGAAGTAAAAGGAAAAGAGATAACAATTTTAGATTTACGAGACATAGAAAATACTGTTTGTGATTATTTTATTATCTGCGAAGGATCTTCAAATACGCAGGTAAATGCAATAGTCGGTTCCATACAAAAACAAGTTAGCAAAGCCCTTAAAGACAAACCTTGGCATGTTGAAGGTACAGATAATGCTGAATGGGTTTTAATGGATTATGTTAATGTTGTTGTGCATGTGTTTCAAAAACATATCAGAGAGTATTACAATATTGAAGAGCTTTGGGGCGATGCTAAAATAACCCAAATAGAAACGAGTTACTAAAACGAGAAACGCTACGAATGGCTAAAGACAATAAAAATTTAAACAAAAAACCAAAACTAAATCCGTATTGGATTTACGGAATTATCATTGCTATATTTCTATCTATCCAGATTTTTTCTGGAGGATTTGGGGATTCCACAGGTACTCAAACCACTCCAGCACAATTCTTAAATTATTTAAGTCAAGGTGAGGTTTCTAAAGTTGAAATCGTTAATAAAAGAGAAGCTAGAGTTTACTTAACTAAAGAAGCAAAAGAGCAGGCACCACATAAAAAAACAAATTCTAAATCTATCATTCCCTCTGTAACACCGGTACCAAACTATAAGTTTGAATTTGGTGATCTTCAGAACTTTGAAAAAGAAGTGAATGATATTATTAAAGCGAATAACTTAAACACTGAATTAGTTTATGAAACCGAGCATAATGTTTGGGGAGATTTTATTTTAACATTATTACCATTTGTGCTAATTATTGGTGTATGGATTTTTATAATGCGTCGTATGTCTGGTGGCGGTGGCGGAGGAGCTGGAGGACAGATTTTCAATATTGGAAAATCTAAAGCAAAACTCTTCGATGAAAAAATAGACACTAAAACATCATTTAAAGATGTTGCAGGTTTAGAAGGAGCTAAAGAAGAAGTACAAGAAATTGTAGATTTCTTGAAATTCCCTGAAAAATACACCGCTTTAGGTGGAAAAATCCCAAAAGGTGCATTATTAGTAGGACCTCCAGGAACAGGTAAAACCTTATTAGCAAAAGCTGTTGCGGGCGAAGCAAAAGTACCTTTCTTTTCACTATCTGGTTCAGATTTTGTTGAAATGTTTGTTGGAGTTGGAGCCTCAAGAGTAAGAGATTTATTTAAACAAGCTAAAGAAAAATCTCCATCTATCATCTTTATTGATGAAATTGATGCGATTGGTAGAGCTAGAGGTAAAAATAATATGTCTGGTTCTAATGACGAACGCGAGAACACTTTAAACCAACTCTTAACAGAAATGGATGGTTTTGGCACAAATACAAATGTTATTGTATTAGCTGCAACAAACCGAGCTGATGTTTTAGATAGCGCATTAATGAGAGCTGGTCGTTTTGACCGTCAGATTTATGTTGATCTTCCAGATGTTAGAGAACGTAAAGAAATTTTTGAAGTGCATTTACGTCCACTTAAAAAAGAAGAAACTTTAGATATTGATTTCTTAGCTAAACAAACCCCTGGTTTTTCTGGTGCAGATATTGCTAATGTTTGTAATGAAGCCGCTTTAATTGCTGCACGAAAAGGAAAGAAAGCCGTAAACAAACAAGATTTCTTAGATGCTGTAGATAGAATCATTGGAGGTTTAGAGAAGAAAAACAAAATTATAACTCCTGCAGAAAAACGAGCTGTTGCCTTCCACGAAGCTGGTCACGCTACTGTAAGTTGGATGCTAGAGCATGCTGCGCCGTTAGTAAAAGTAACTATCGTTCCTAGAGGACGTTCTTTAGGTGCTGCTTGGTATTTACCAGAAGAGCGCTTAATTGTTCACCCAGAACAAATGTTAGACGAAATGTGTGCCGCATTAGGTGGTAGAGCCGCAGAAAAAGTTATTTTCGATAAGATTTCTACTGGTGCTTTAAGTGACTTAGAAAAGGTAACGAAACAAGCTAGAGCTATGGTTACCGTTTATGGTCTTAGCGACAAAGTAGGAAACTTAACGTATTATGATTCTTCTGGACAATCAGAATATGGCTTCACCAAACCTTATAGTGAAAAAACAGCAGAACTTATAGATAGAGAAATTTCTGATATTATAGAAGAGCAATATCAACGTGCTATCGATTTATTAGAAAAAAATAAAGATAAACTTACAGAATTAGCAGAAGTACTTCTAGATAAAGAAGTTATTTTTAAAGATAATCTCGAAAAAATATTTGGCAAACGTGCTTTTGAAAAACCTGTAGTTAATAACGAAGAAGAAGAATAAATCTTACATTAGATACAATCATATAAAAAACTTAAATTGACCTTATGTTAATTTAAGTTTTTTTATATTTGGAAATCACGGAAATGTAGTATTAATAGCAACTTATAGAATGAGCTTTTTTAGTAAATTCTTCAGAAAAAAGTCAGAACCGACTGAAGAACACATACCGAATCAAGAGCGTGGCAAATATATGCCAGAAGTTAAGCTACCTGTTGATGAACGCTTTACCATCAACTTCAAAGGTAACGGTGGTAAATTTTTATATTGTGAAAATATTGAAGAAGTAAAGGAGAGCTTTAATGCTATTCTAGGTGAAAACAATTGGCATGATGATAAAGTTTTTCTAATTGATCAGCGATTGACCGAATTATTCAAAGATTTCAACCTAAACAGCACAACAAAACTCTCAGAAAGTGCTTATTTCTTATCCACTTGTGAGTATTTAATCTCTGATGATGGTTCTTTATTAATTTCATCGAACCAGATTGCTGAAAAAAAATTGATAGAATTACCAGATCACTTTATAATTTATGCTACTACAAGTCAATTTGTAGAAACAATAGGTGAAGGTCTAAAAGGTATTAAAGCTAAAAGTAAAACTAAGATACCTACAAATATCACTACTATTAAACATTTTAAAACAGCTGACGATAAAGACTTTTTAACCTACGGAAGTAGTTCTAAAAACCTATACCTACTTCTATTAGAAGATCTATAATGAAAGAATTAGCAATAAGAGCCATTTCTGGTGCTATCTATGTTTTACTTCTTATAGGTTCACTCTATTCACAAGTTGCATCTGTTATTTTAATAGGCCTATTTGGTATTATTTGCTTAACTGAACTGTCTCGTCTTATAAAACTGAAATCGTTTATACAATACGTTATTTTCCTTGTTTTATATGGCGCATTCTGGTACTTGAGTGTTTATAATTCTACAAGTTTAATAAGTGACGAAGCCATTCAAATCTTATTAGTAATTACCATATTTGTTAATCTTATTTTAATTAAGGACTTATTTACATCGAAACGAATACCGCTATTTGAATCCAAACGCTACATTGTGGCCGCGTTTTATTTAGCCAGTGGTTTTGTGTTTATGTTACTCATTGCCAATTACCATAATAAATTTTCACCACTATTATTATTAGGAGGCTTCATACTCATTTGGGTAAATGATAGTGCTGCATACATTGTTGGTAAGAATTTTGGAAAACAAAAATTGTTCCCAAGTATATCACCAAAAAAAACAGTAGAAGGTTTTCTAGGAGGTTTATTTTTCGCCTGTATTTCAAGTTATTTTATTGCCTTATATACCGAAACACTAACCTTTACACCATGGTTAATTTTAGCCATAATTGTTAGCGTCTTTGGTACGTTTGGGGATTTAATTGAATCTAAATTTAAACGCCAAGCAAGCGTAAAAGATAGTGGTGTAATAATGCCAGGACATGGAGGTCTTTTAGATAGACTAGATAGTATTATCTTTGCATCACCATTTATATATTTATTTTTAAGGATTATACACTTTTAAGAAGTTTAGCTATGTTTCATAAAGAAGGTCATAAAATTATATTCATCACTCTAGTTGTAGTTGTGGGTTCATTTTTTTTAATTGATGAATTTATTACTAATGAGTGGTTGCGAAAAGGACTAATGCTAGCTGTTTTAGTGTTCTTCATTTTAATTCTACAATTTTTTAGAAATCCTAAACGCCATACACATTCAAATACTAAACAAGCCTTATCTCCTGTTGATGGGAAAGTCGTAGTCATTGAAGAGGTTGATGAAACTGAAGTTTTTAAAGACCGAAGAATTCAAGTTTCTGTGTTCATGTCTCCTATTAATGTTCATGTGACCCGTTATCCCATTTCAGGTAACATCACCTATAGTAAATACCATCCAGGTAAATATTTAGTAGCATGGCACCCAAAGTCTAGTGAAGAAAATGAACGTACCACTGTAGTGGTTGAAAATGAAAATTTTGGCAAAGTATTATACCGTCAAATCGCTGGTGCATTAGCTAGACGAATTGTTAATTATGCTAAAATTAATACAAGCGTAGAACAAGGAAGCGATTCTGGATTTATTAAATTTGGGTCACGTGTTGATTTATTCTTACCTTTAGATGCTGAAATTAAAGTTGAACTTAACCAAAAAGTTCGTGGTGGTGAAAGCATCATTGCTCAAATAAAATAATGACTTCTAAAGAATTAGATATAAAATTTAAAGACGCTGTAGATCTTGTAAACGATCATACTGAACCGTTTCCGGCGGATTTTCTATTACGTCTATATGCCTATTTCAAAAAAGCAACAAATAATTATGATCAGCCGAGTAGCCGTAAACCCATAATTAATGCGTTTAAGGCCAATGCCTTATTTCAAGTAAAAGATATTTCTAAGGATGAAGCTAAACAAGCGTATATTAATCTTGTTAGCAATTACTTTTTGTATCGGAAGTGAATATAAAAGACGTAAAACTGCTGCACTATTAGAAATAAAAACAAAGCTTTAGGTGGTTAATGAAATAACCACCTAAAGCTTTCTTACATTTAATCCAGTCTTATTTTATCTTTATTTTTGTCTTGACTCTTACTTTAATTTAAATCAATAAAAAAAATTAGTCTCTAATCAAAGGCATCGTAGAGCAACGCAATAAGCCTTCTTGCTTCGCTATCTCAGTATAAGCCACTTCTTCTACTGTAAATCCTTTTTCACGTAACCAGGTGTTTAATCTTGTAAAGTTCTTTTCAGAAACAACAACGTCTTCAGAAATTGAAAACACGTTACTATTCATATTATACATCTCTTCTTTTGTTATTTCGAATACATTATCCTTACCAAAGAAATTCAACAACCATTCATATTCCCTTTCAATTAAGAAACCATTTTTATGAAGTATGGCCTTATCTTTTCCTATTGGTTGAAAGCAACAATCTAAATGCAATGCATTCTCTTTAGGATCTGTATTAGATTTACGCAATTCAAAAGCTTTAACCGTTTTATGTGGAAATAATTCCTGAATGGCAATAACGGCATCCATATTTGTTCTTGCTGTTATATAATCTGAATAATCATCACCAGAGTAAGTACCAATAAAAATATAATCGTTCCATGGCATTACATCACCTCCTTCTACGTGGCATTCTTCTGGAAGTACAATAATATTCTCCTCCCCTATTTTATCTAGCACATGTTGAATTGCTGTGTACTCACGTTCGCGATTGGGTAAAATATTGGCTTTAATCAATTTATCTTCAATTACAAATGCAATATCTCTAGAGAATATTTGATTATAGTCCTTAATTATTTTTGGTCTATAAACCGTAATATCATAATTTTCAAACACCTTAGCAACAGCTTCCATTTCATTCACCATATCGCTTTCTTTAGGATAGGTCCCTGCTTTTATATGCTGAATAGATTTAGGGTCGTAGGCCTCATCTATTGAAGGAATAGCTCCAATGCTTTCTGCGGTTCCAAGAACCACAGCTCTTAACCGTGATGTTTCGTTTTGTACGTTTAATTTCATATGCCTCAAAATAGAAAAAGCTCCATAATATGTATGAAGCTTTTATAACTATATTATTTTAAATTATCTTTTATCAATAGTCTTAAATGGTCTATATGTTTCACCAATATATAATTGTCTTGGACGACCGATTGGCTCGTTATTTCGTCTCATTTCTTTCCATTGTGCTATCCAGCCAGGTAAACGTCCTAATGCAAACATTACAGTAAACATCTCTACAGGAATTCCCATAGCTCTATAAATAATACCAGAATAGAAATCTACGTTTGGATACAATTTTCTATCAACAAAATATGGATCTTCTAAAGCTTCTTTTTCTAGAGCTTTTGCGATATCTAAAATAGGATCTTTAATTCCTAAATCTGATAATACTTCATCAGCGGCAACTTTAATAATCTTAGCTCTTGGATCAAAGTTTTTATATACACGGTGTCCAAAGCCCATTAAACGGAAAGGGTCATTTTTATCCTTAGCTTTAGCCATATATTTCTTGGTATCACCACCATCTGCTTTTATGGCTTCTAACATTTCTAAAACGGCCTGGTTAGCACCTCCATGTAATGGTCCCCAAAGTGCAGAAATACCTGAAGCTAATGATACAAAAAGCCCTGCATGTGACGATCCTGTAATTCTTACCGTTGATGTAGAACAATTTTGCTCATGATCTGCGTGTAAGATTAAAAGTTTATCTAAAGCATTTACAAGAATTGGATTTTGTTTGTATTCGCTATTTGGACTCTTAAACATCATTTTCAAGATATTCTCAACATAGCTTAATTTATCATCACCATATTCTAATGGTAAACCTTGTTTTTTACGCATGGTCCAAGCAACAATAACAGGGAATTTACCCAAAATCGTCACTATTGAATTATACATCGCTTCTTCAGATGCCACATTTACAGAAGATGGATAAAATGCCGTAAGTGCACTTGTTAATGAAGACAAGACACCCATTGGGTGTGCCGATTTAGGAAAAGCATCTAATATTTTTTTAAGGTCATCATCGACAACAGAATGCGACTTTATATCTGCATGAAACTTATCTAATTGTTCTTTATTTGGTAATTCACCGAATATAAGGAGATACACTACTTCTAAAAAATCTGCTTTCTCAGCTAATTCTTCAATAGAATATCCTCTATATCTTAAAATGCCTTTTTCGCCATCTAGAAATGTAATAGCACTTTCACAACTTCCTGTATTTTTATAGCCCGGATCTAAGGTAATGACACCACCTGTTGTACCTCTTAAACTTTTAATATCTATAGCGACTTCCTTTTCTGTTCCTGTTATAATAGGAAACTCGTACTTTTCGCCATTAATTTCTAATGTAGCTTTATCTGACATATTTTCTTTTCGGATTTTAATGAATTATAAGGATTGTAAATTTACGAAATATCAAACGATTTAGAAAGGAGATTTATAATGGTTTTAACAATTTGAAAACGTTAAAAAAAAAGGACAACCTATTAGAATCTTGAAAGATAAAAAATGGTGCTATTTTTGTCCTTATTTACATCTATGAAACGTTATATATTCCTCGCTTTTTTTTCACTGTTTGGTTGGCATTTTAGCAATGCACAGATTGTAAATGTAGAATCTTTACGACGTGTTTCTGACACCTCTAAATGGTCGGGATCTGCAAGTTTAGATATTGGACTCATAAAAAACACGCAGTCCATCTTTAAAATCACCAACAATTTAAGACTTCAATACAATACAGAAAAGAACCTCTATCTTTTTATTAATGATTTAAAGCTTGAACAAATTGAAGACAATTCTTTTGTCAATAAAGGCATTCAGCATTTTAGATATAATAGGAAAATCACAGAACGTTTAAAGCTTGAAATCTTTGCTCAAAGTCAGTATGATGCTATTTCGGATATTAAATTCAGAGGATTATTAGGTGCTGGACCACGGTTTAAGTTGTCTAAAAGTAAAGATTACAGGTTTTATTTAGGAACATTATTAATGTTTGAACATGAAGAAGCATCAGATAAAACTATTGACATCCTAAGAGATTTTAGAGGAAGCACCTATTTTTCTTTCAGTTTATATCCCGTAGACAATATTTCTTTAGTAAGTACGACCTATTACCAGCCGTTATTAAAAAAATTCTCAGATTATAGAATTTCTAATCAAACGTCTCTTGGTATTAAAGTCTTAAAAAATCTACTTTTTAAAACGGCGTTCACCTATAATTTTGATGCCAATCCTATTATTGGTATTCCGAAAACACAATATGAGTTAACAAATGGTATTGTTTATACCTTTGATTGAAAAAAGATATAAGAGCGTTTTGCTGTTAGATCTAAAAGTCAAGACTCCATTGTAACTAACTGATGTAATGATGGTACAAATAGAACTAAGATAATTGTGAATAAAAACTAATTTCGGTTTAAAAGATCCCTAAACTGATAAAAGAAACGCTCTATTAATCTCAAATCTTCGGTAATAATTTCTGCACTACCTCGCATTTCTTGTTTGAATTCTATTTCCTTATTATAAGATGTTATCATTTTTTCTGGTAGCGAAACATCAATAAAATACAAACCTTCTTTATCAGGAATTAGAGATATGTTTTCTACTTTTCCGTTTAACACTCCAAACTCAGTATCTGGATAGTTTTCTAATTTTATATTTACGTTTTGTCCGACTTTAATTTTACCTGAATTTTGTGCTGGTGTCTTTAGCTTTGCAATGTATGCCGTATTCTCAATTGGAATGATAGTAAACACCAAATCTCCTTGATTAACGGTTTGATTGATATTCCAATAATTTAAGAAAGATACTTTACCATTAATATTTGAACTTAATACATATTGAAATTCCCAGTCTTTAACCGCTTTTTTTAGTTGATTAAACGATTGAATTACATTTTTCAACAATGTCATTTCCTCTTTAACACGATTGATTTCTGTTCCTTTTGAAGTCATGTTCGCATTACTGATACCTTCTCTAATTTGAGAAATAGACGCTTCAAAATTTTTGTAATTACGTTCGGCTTGTGCGTATTGCAATTGCTTGTTTTCGTATTCTTGCGCTGAAATCACCCCTTTTTCAAATAAGGTGGTTTGCCGGTTTAGGTCTTTTAAGTTGAATTCCAGTTCAGTTTTGTTGATGTCGCGTTGAGATTTTAAACTTTGTAATCGTCTTTTGAGTTCTGAAATTGAATACCGATTTGCTAAAGCTTCATTAGAAAATGGTTCTAATTCTTTATTTAATTTGTATTGAATGTAGCTGTTCTCAAACAAGGCAAATTGAGATTCTATATCTCCTAAAAATAATATTGGCAAACTGTCTATTGGAAAGTGAAACGCTTTACTATTCACAGTAATAGTATCGATTACAGATTTTAACTTAAACACATCTTCATAATTAGCTGTATTCTCTAGTATCGCTAAAGGTTGGTTCTCATTTACACTTTCATTATCTGTAACTAAAATAATATTCAGTTTACCAGTAATTTTTGCATACTCTTTTTGAGGTGGCACTTGTGTAGTTACCAAAGCTTCGGACACAATAATATCTGGATATTTTACAAACCAAGAAATGCCTAACAGCATCAGAATTAAAAATAGAAACAATACATTTCCCCAACGTATCATCCAATGTGGTACTCTGGTGAGTATTTCTTGTACTTCTTCGCTTCTTAGTTGTATGTTGTCTAGTTTGTTTTCCATTTATTTCATTGTATTCAATCAAAAAACACCCCCTAAAGTCCCCTCAAGGGGACAATTGTACGATTAAAATTTATTTTTATATTAAACTTTATAAATGCAATAATGCTTATTTTGAGCTTACATTAATTTGTAATCATCAAAAAAAATATTTTGTTTTTAACCTATTCACTAAAGGGACATTTTAAAAAAATCTTTTAGATTTTTTTCCGCAACAGTGAGACTGTCCCTTTGAGGATTAGAGAGAAACAAAATAGTTTTTGTTTTGAAGCTACCGAGCGTAGCTCTTAGGGGTGTTTTAAAAAATTTGAATGTCTAGTTCCCCAATTCTAACTGATTCTTTACCAAATGAAAGTAATTCCCTTTCTGCTTCACCAAAGCCTCATGATTCCCAACTTCTACAATTTTTCCTTTATCTAAAACCACAATTTGGTGTGCATTTTTTACCGTACTTAAGCGATGTGCTATAACAACAACTGTTTTATTTTCAAAAAATGTATTTAGTTTTTCCATTATCACTTTTTCATTATTGGCATCTAAAGCCGATGTAGCTTCATCAAAGAATAAGAAATTTGGGTTTTTATAAACTGCCCTAGCGATTAATAGCCTTTGTTTTTGTCCTGTGCTGACACCAACACCTTCCATACCAATTTTTGTATTATAGGTTAATGGCAAAGATTCTATAAACTCTTTAATATTAGCAACATCTACAGCATGTGCTAATTTTTGTTTATTGACATAATCTTCGCCAACTGCAATATTATTGGCTATAGTATCATTAAAAATATAGCCTTCTTGCATGACGACTCCACATTGATGTCTCCATGTTTTTTGAGATACATTTTGTAAATCGTGGTTACCGATTTTTATCTGTCCGCTGTTTGGGTCATAAAATTTAAGCAGTAGTTTCATTAAGGTGGTTTTTCCACTGCCACTGACACCAACAATAGCCGTTACTTTATTAGATGGAATGGTTAAATCTAAATCCTCTAAAACCATTTGTTCTGAACCTATATACCGAAAAGACACTTTAGATAATTCTAAATTAACATCTAAAGGAATGTCTGTAATTTTCTCAGCATCTTGTTGTTCTTCGTCTTCTTTATTGTGTATTTCTGCTAAACGCTCTAAAGATATTTTGGCATCTTGTACTTCTCTTATAAAATTAATGAGCTGTGCAATTGGCGAGTTGAGTTGCCCAACAATATAACTTATGGCTAACATCATACCCAAAGTAATATCACCATCTATAACCAGTTTTGCAGATAAGACTGTGATTAAAATATTTTTAACTTCATTGATAAAGCCAGAACCGACACTTTGGTATTGCTCTAGTGCCAAACCTTCAATAGAAACTCTAAATAAACGCGCTTGCACAAACTCCCAAGACCAACGTTTTTGTTTTTCTGCGTTGTGCAATTTTATTTCTTGCATTCCATTAATAAGCTCTATGACTTTACTTTGTTCTTGGCTGACTTCTGAAAAACGTTTATAATCTAAATCTCTTCGCTTTTTAAGAAAAATGATAATCCATAAAAAATATAAGAAGCTGCCTAATAGAAATATCCCAAATAGCATTAAATTATAATAAGCCAATACAAAACTAAAGACCAATAAATTAACCATAGAAAACAGCACATTAAGCGACGATGTTGTTAATATCTGCTCTATACGTTTATGGTCGTTGATACGTTGCAGAATATCTCCTGTCATACGCGTATCAAAAAAGGCAATAGGCAAATTCATTAGCTTAATAAAGAAATCTGAAACCAAGGAAATATTTATCCGTGTACTTAGATGTAGCAAAATCCAACTTCTAATCACCTCTATAGCTGTTCTGCCAATAAACAAGGCTAATTGTGCAAAAAGGATTAAGTATATAAAATGGATGTCTTGGTTTTTAATACCAACGTCTACAACACTTTGGGTTAAAAACGGAAAAATAAGTTGTAGTAAACTGGCTGAGATTAAGCCTATAACTAGTTGCCATAAGAAGCGTTTGTATTTGAATAAATATTTTGAAAGAAAACTGAAACCAAATTCTTGTTTGTCTTTATCAAAATCTGATTTGTAGAATTTTGCGGTTGGCTCTAAGAGTAAAGCAATGCCTTCTTCTGTTTGGTCTGTGGCGTTGTTGCCTATCCAATGTTTAAGGAATTCTTGTTTGTTGTACTTGAGTAAGCCGTGTGCTGGGTCTGAGATGTAAAATGTCCTATTCCCATCTTCCGTCTTCCCTAAGAGAAGAAACTTGTAACGTGTTCCATTTGAAATCTTGTATAAAACCGCATAGTGGTTTTTATTCCAATGTAAAATACATGGCAATGGTGCTTCTGATAAACTCTCTAGTTTTAATTTTACACCTAAACTTCTAAATCCAATTTTTTCTGATGCATCGCTTAAACCTAAAAGACTGCTGCCTGCTCTTGTGGTTTCGCTAACCTCTCTCAATTTCTGTATAGAAATAGCCTTTTTATAGTGCTTGGCAATTATTTTAAGGCAGGTTGGGCCGCAGTCTTTGGCGTCTTTTTGTTTGTAATGAGGGAAATTATTAGTTATCAATGAAATAAGAATTTAAGACTAGATTTACCAATACTTGTGGTTTTTAATATTCTGTAATTTTGATAAAAACTGAGGCTCTTGTGGATGATAAAATGCTTGGTCTATTAAATTCATATCTTTATCTATTAAGATATATCTTGGGATGGATTTCATTTCAATAAATTTCATGAATTCCTTAGTGTCACTATCTGTTTCATCTATCCAATAAGAAAGAGATTGCTCTAATTCTTTAGTCTTAGTTTTCCATTTCTGTTTATCCTTCTCTTTATCTACACTTATGCTAATTACCTTTATGTTTTTCGGTAACCCCATCTTATTCATAGTTTTAACTCCTTGAATACACGGTGCACACCATGTAGCCCAAAAATCTATGAGAAAATATTGGGTCGGGCTTTGTTTAGTAATTTGTGAAAAACTTAATTGTTTATTTTTCGTATCCGAAAAATTTAATTCTGCTAATTTTTTTTTGAAATTTTCATTGTCTAATGGTTCAATTTCTTTTTCAATAGCTTCTTTGTTTTCTGCATACATTTTTGTTCCTCTCAACCAATTTTTAGCATTTAAAAATTTGTTGTAGCCTTTATTTTCTTCATTTCTTAAAAACGCAAATACTCCTAAAGAAACGAACTCCACATAAGATTTAGAATAATTTAATGAATCAATTTTATCAAAATCAATTGTAGTAATTCTATACTCTATATAACGATTTAGGAAGTCATATAATATACTACTAGCTATAAAATTATTTGTATTTAATTCATTTTTTAAGAAACCGTCAACTTTATCATTTAAAGAATCTATTAACTGAAGTCTATCATAATAATAAAGCTCATTCAAGTTGTATTTTAAGAATTCCTTTCTATCATTAAACTTATTTCTGTAATAAGTGTAGAGTGTATCTAATTCATTTTTATAAAATATTTTCTTTTTTTTAGATGTTAATATTTTCTTTTTTATCGCGCTATAGGTATTATTAATCGAATCTATATTTAGTTTGTGATTTTCAAACCTATATGTTCGTGAGTTATACTTTAGATTAATAATACTATCATCAGATATCAAATAATTTTGTTGGACAAATTCTCTTTTACCATTTTCTGAAGGTATCGATACAGAATAACTTACTATAAATGAATCAAAATCTCTAGATATAGTATGTGATGTTTTTTTATCATTAAATGTTAGTGGGTAACTATATAAAAAACGATCTGGCACACTTAAGAAGGCATAACCTTTGTCCGTAAAATTGATTGAAAATTTTATAGAATCACTTAGCTTTTGGTTTTCTTCGTTAGCTTTTATTTGCAATTTCTTAATTTCCTTTTTACAAGTAAGTAACGTAAAACTCATAAAAAGCAACAAGCCAATAGGCTTGTTGCATAAAAAAGCTTTTTTTAAATGGTTTATCATCTTATATCATTTATTGTCCCCATCCGTCATGATCGCAATCATATCTGCAGCTTCTTGCACCTTCATTGATTATTTGATTAACGCATTCAGCATTGGCTGCATCAGATGCTGATGAATCATCTGCACTAGTGAGTAAAGCAATTGTTTGCCCATTTCCTAATGTGAGAATACAATGACCACCACCATTTACTTTTAATAGCTGTTTTTTACCAAGTACAGTAACTCCTTCTAAATTTAAAATGTTTTGTAACATAATTTTAATATTTAATTGTTTAAAAATCTTGAACCATTTAAGACACTCAAGTTATGTCTCATTCATGCATGAATATTATTAATCTCTTTTTTAGTTTTTAACATCTCGTGTTCTAAGATTGGTTCAACAAAATGCTCAATGTCTTTAAAGCTATAATTTTTTGGAAAAAGTTTTTTGTTAATTAAAATTATAGGTGTGCTTTCTATCCCTTGTTTTAAGCACCAATATATTTGTTGACTTAGTATTTTATTATACTTTAAATCTTTACATTTCCCCCATTTTTTAGTCCATATTTTTGTATTGCCATTGCTATACCAATCATTAAAAGCGTTTAAAAAAACTTCTGTATCGTTTTCAAAATACAATTGCAGTAAGCGTTCTGAGATTATAGTTTTATTGTCTGCTCTATCTTTATTTGGAACTAAAAACCTAAAGTTTAACTGAATGCTATCCTTATACTTTTGTAATAAATCTATATATGTTTTATGAGCTTCGATACAGCTTTTGCATAAAGGATTGGTAATAATTGTAAGTTTTATGATTGGGTTTTCAGCTCCTAGTACAATTTGCGGTATAGTACAATCTTCTGTGTCAAGTTGTGTTAACGCGTTATAATAAGGAATAAACAATTTATGATTTCTTCTAAAACTTAGATTTTCAATTTCGAGCGTAATATTTTTTTGTTCTAATAATAATAATAATAGTGGTTTAAGTGCTAACCAACCTATTATTGTTATAGCTAAAACTGTTGTTAGCAATAAAATATCGCTGTATTGAAATAGAGTCGTTTCATAAGTTGCTAAGAGTGTAGAAAATTGTAATACCAAAACAAAAGCCACACCTAAACATAAAGGACACCACTTTTTAATCGTAAAATATTGTTGGTAAATTGAATATAAAACTACAGGTAACGCAATTGCTGAGATAATTAAAGCCAATATACTAAAAGGCCGTAAAAGGCTATAGACAGTAATAACTGTAAAATACATTATAACCGTATCACTAAGGTCTATAGTTTTAAAAACCTTGGCACTTTTTGAGTTAAGTACATTTACGCAATTCGTAATTGTTGTTATTTTACAGTATTTGGAAGCAAAGGTTTGTTGCCCAATTTTCTCCTTAATAATAAGATACCCTAAACCGAGACCAATAAGCGATAATGCAAAATATGTAGTTAACAATATTGAGTTTGTGACGAGAAATATATATCCCAAAAATGATAAGGAAAACAATAGCAGAAAAAGTTTAGTAATAGAATCCTTTGATAAAGAAGCTTTATCAATCGATTTGTTCTCTTCAATAGCAATTATAAAACCTGTCCAGTCATTTAAAAATTCGTTTTCAGTAAGCGTTACTATTTTTTCTTCACTTAACTGAATTTTTATGGTGTTGTTAGTTTCTTTAGATGCTAAAACAATATATTCCGTTTTACCATTACTTACTTGTGCAATAAAATGTTGAGGCAGTTGCTCTAATGCCGTTTTTGGCACATTGGCAGCAATATACTCTACATTAAAATAATCTAATGTATTTGTAAAACTTAAAACTAAATTATCTGGATCACTAAGAAGCCGTAATGCCAATTGCTGCTTACTGATAGAATACTTAAATTCTTTTAGAAGCTGTGCAAGTAAAAAAACAGATGCATCTTTCAAATCCTTAATCTTTTAAGAAGCTTAAAATTAATGCATTAAAAACAAAATCTAGTACACAAAAACTTACTTTAAAGTAAGCAAAAACGGAAATCTAAATAAACCCTTTAGATTTAGCAGCCAACACTAAATCTCTATCGCTATTACTTTCAATATTAAATTTTCGTTTTAAAAGCCGTTTTCTCTTATCTATCGCAGATTTAGACAAATGCACTAACTTTAACAAATCTCTCATATTAGAGCCATTGGCAAGTTCTTTAAGTACTATAAGATCATAAGTATCTAATTGAATATTATTGAATGATTTTTGCCTAATAGCATTGATAATTGTTTTGCTATAATGTGTTTCTCCTAATAACACCTTATTGATAGCACTAATATAATTTGTAAAACCTACATCTTGTTTATTTAAAAAGCCCAACGGGTTATAGGCATTAATAGTCTGCCTAATCCTTAGACTATTGGTATATGACGTAATGACCAATATTTTAGTATTTGGAAATTGTTTTCTAATGCTAATACCCAAATCATCACCAGAATATAAATTAAGCTGTGGTGCTGGTGGTAGACTTAAATCTAAGATGACCAAATCTAAAGGTTTTGCTGCAGAATAGCTTTGAATTTTTTGATGAGCGGTTTCGCAATCCCTAGCACTTTCGGTTTTAAAACAGAACCTGTCTGATTGGTCTTGCATATATTGAAGCGTGTTAATAACCGCTTCAATAATAATGGGATGGTCGTCTATGATTAAGACGTTAATGGATTTTTTATTCATCAATATTGCACAGTTTTTAGAGCCTAATATTTAGGCTATCAAATAATTAAATACGTGTAATCAACAATGAATTAATTAATCCTTAAGGTAAGAATTGGTATAAAATTACTACTTTTTTCTTACAAATAATAATAATATTGTAATTAAAGATATTATTCCAGCTATCTAACTTCATTTTTACACTGAAGTAATAATAGTATATAGCTTTAGTCCATAAAAAAACCATCTAAAATTTAATTTTTTAGATGGTTTAGTATTTATATTAAGTTCAGAAACTTATGCTTTCACCTTAAAAGCATTCGCACCAGGGAAATAAGCAACACTCCCTAATTCTTCTTCAATACGTAATAACTGGTTGTATTTTGCCATACGATCACTACGAGACGCAGAACCTGTTTTAATTTGTCCACAGTTTAATGCTACTGCTAAATCTGCAATAGTATTATCTTCTGTTTCACCAGATCTATGAGACATTACTGAAGTGTAACCTGCATTATGTGCCATGTTCACCGCTGCAATTGTTTCAGTTAAAGTACCAATTTGGTTTACTTTAATTAAAATAGAGTTAGCAATACCTTCTTTGATACCTCTTTCTAAACGCTCTACATTAGTAACAAATAAATCATCACCAACTAATTGTACTTTATCTCCAATTAATTCGGTTAAATATTTAAAGCCTTCCCAATCGTTTTCATCCATACCATCCTCAATAGAAATAATAGGATATTTACCAGCTAATTCAGCTAAATATTCAGCTTGTTCTTTACTTGTTCTGATCACACCTGAATCACCTTCAAATTTCTTATAATCGTACTTGCCATCAACAAAGAATTCTGCGGCTGCACAATCTAAAGCGATTTTTACTTCGTCGCCAAATTTATATCCAGCGTTTTCTACTGCTTTTGCTATAGTATCTAATGCATCTTCAGTTCCACCTGGTAAGTTTGGTGCAAATCCGCCTTCATCACCAACTGCTGTACTTAAATCTCTATCGTGTAATACTTTTTTAAGATTATGGAAAATCTCAGTTCCCATTTGCATAGCGTGTGTAAAGTTTTTAGCTTTCACAGGCATAATCATAAACTCTTGAAATGCGATTGGCGCATCACTATGAGAACCACCATTAATAATGTTCATCATTGGTAATGGTAATGTATTTGCAGAAACTCCACCTACATATCTATATAATGGCATCCCTAATTCATTAGCTGCTGCTTTAGCAACGGCTAAAGACACCCCTAAAATGGCGTTAGCCCCTAATTTTGATTTGTTTTTTGTACCATCTAAATCAATCATCATTTGATCTATAGCATTCTGTTCAAAAACAGAAACTCCTAATAATTCTTGAGCAATTGTAGAATTTACATTGTCTACGGCTTTTAAAACTCCCTTACCCATATAAGTATCTCCACCATCTCTTAACTCAACAGCTTCATGCTCACCAGTAGATGCACCAGATGGCACAGCTGCTCTTCCCATAATACCATTTTCAGTAGTGACATCAACTTCTACTGTAGGATTTCCTCTGGAATCAAAAATTTGTCTTGCGTGTACATTGATAATAATGCTCATTATTTCTTAATTTAAGTTATCTATTATTTTAAAGCAAATAAGGTTTTTAAACCTTATGAGTTACCCAAATTTACGAAAATCTACAGCTTAAAACAGAACAAAAATCATAATTATGATTACTATTTACTATAATGTTTTCGTAACTAAAAAAACGCAATAAAAGGTCTGATTTATTGCGTTTTCTTTATTATTTATTCTTAATATTCTCTATAAATTGGTCAAACAAATACAGCGAATCATTTGGTCCAGGACTTGCTTCCGGATGGTACTGAACTGAAAAACAGTTTTTATCTTTTAGCTTTATCCCGGCAACCGTATGATCATTTAAATGCACATGCGTAATTTCTACATTATCATTGGCTTCAGTTTCTTCACGGTTAATAGCAAACCCATGATTCTGAGATGTAATTTCACCTTTACCTGTTAGTAAATTTTTCACAGGATGGTTAATCCCTCGATGTCCATTATGCATTTTGTATGTTGAAATCCCATTAGCTAACGCAATAACCTGATGCCCTAAACAGATACCAAATAATGGCTTATTATTTGCTATGATCTCTTTAGCTACATTAATCGCATCTTCTAATGGTTCTGGATCACCAGGTCCATTAGACAAGAAATAGCCATCCGGATTAAAAGCTTCTAATTTTTTATATGTAGAATTATATGGAAAGACTTTAATGTAAGCATCGCGTTTCGCTAAATTTCTTAAGATATTCTTTTTAATCCCAAGATCTAAAGCTGCAATCTTATAGGTAGCATTTTCATCACCAAAAAAGTATGGTTCCTTAGTAGATACTTTCGAGGCCAACTCTAAACCTTTCATAGAAGGTGATTCTGCTAATTGTTCTTTTAGCGATTCTAAATCATCAACTTCTGTGGTAATTACGGCATTCATAGCGCCATTATCTCTAATATAGCTTACTAATGCTCTAGTATCTACATCTGCGATAGCTAAAGTATTATATTTTTCGAAGAATTCTTCTAAAGACGTATCTGCAGCTGGTCTAGAATAATTAAAACTAAAGTTTTTACAAATTAAACCTGCTATTTTAACACTATCAGACTCTACTTCATCTGCTTTCGTTCCATAGTTTCCAATGTGTGCATTGGTGGTTACCATTAATTGCCCATAATACGAAGGGTCTGTAAAGATTTCTTGATAACCAGTAGTTCCTGTATTAAAACAGACTTCTCCAAAAGCTGAACCTTCTTTACCTATAGACTTACCATGAAAAATTGTTCCATCTGCTAATAGAATAAGTGCTTTTTTTCTTTGTTTATATTTCATGTGTGTTGTGTGTAGTTTAGAGCTACTATATTATTTTGTTCAATGTTATTTCAACTTTGGTCAGACGTTTTTTATCACAGTCAACCTGATAGTCTTTTCTATGTTCTCATCTAAAGTGATAAGCAGCAGTACGACATCATTAATTTTTAATAAACTAATTGGGCACCTCAAAACTATTCTTCAATATTTTACAAAAATCCAAAAAAAAAGGATAAACTGAAACAGTCTATCCTTTATATTTATTAATGCTTATTAACACTCGATAATCGAGATTTGTATAATGCGAAAGTCAGTGCAAATTTTTTATTCACATTGAATTGAAAATCTTCTCGAACTTTCGTTAGCATCTTTACTATTCTTCTTCGTTTGAAGCTTTCGTTTCAGCAGCTGGTGCCGTAGTCGCTTTGCTACCTCCTCTTCTACTTCTACGCGTTGTTTTCTTAGGTGCTTTGTCAGCATTGTAGATTTCGTTGTAATCAACTAGCTCTATCATTGCCATATCAGCATTATCACCAAGTCTGTTTCCTAATTTGATGATACGTGTGTAACCACCTGGACGATCACCAATTTTAGGTGCTACATCTCTAAACAATTCTGCAACTACATTCGATTGTCTTAGCTTAGCCATAACAATACGTCTGTTGTGAGTTGTATCTGTTTTAGATTTTGTAATCATAGGCTCTACAAACTGCTTTAAAGCTTTTGCTTTAGCAACAGTAGTGTTAATACGTTTGTGCTCTATTAAAGAACAAGCCATATTTGCTAACATTGACTTTCTGTGTGCCGTTTGTCTTCCTAAGTGGTTGAATTTTTTTCCGTGTCTCATGACCTTTGTTTTATCATCTTGCTACCAAACTCTTTTTGAGGAGCAAAATATGATTAATTAATAATTATTTTAAATATGAATGCCATTTCCATAAAAACAGAAATGGCAAGCTATATTTAGTCTTTATCTAATTTATATTTACTTAAATCCATTCCGAAGTTTAAACCTTTAACGTTCACTAGTTCTTCTAGCTCAGTTAATGACTTCTTACCGAAGTTTCTGAATTTCATTAAATCATTTTTATTGAATGATACTAAATCTCCTAAAGTATCTACTTCTGCTGCTTTTAAACAATTAAGCGCACGTACAGAAAGATCCATATCAACTAATTTAGTTTTCAATAGTTGTCTCATGTGAAGTGATTCTTCATCATAAGTTTCAGTTTGTGCAATTTCATCAGCTTCTAAAGTGATACGCTCATCTGAGAATAACATGAAGTGGTGAATTAATATTTTAGCCGCTTCTGTTAAAGCATCTTTAGGATTGATAGATCCATCAGTTCTAATTTCAAAAACTAATTTTTCGTAATCCGTTTTTTGCTCAACACGGAAGTTTTCAATAGCATATTTTACATTCTGGATTGGTGTAAAAATTGAATCCGTAAAGATGGTTCCTATTGCTGCTGAAGCTTTCTTATTTTCTTCTGCAGGAACATAACCTCTTCCTTTTTCAATAGTCAATTCCATATTGATGTTTACTTTAGGATCTAAGTTACAGATGACTAAATCTGTATTTAAGACTTGGAAACCAGAAATAAACTTCTGAAAATCACCAGCCGTAATTTGATTTTGTCCTGAGATAGAAATCGTAACCGTTTCGTTATCAACTTCATCAATTTGACGCTTAAAGTTAACTTGCTTTAAGTTCAAAATCATTTCAGTAACATCCTCAACTACACCTGAAATTGTAGAAAATTCATGATCTACACCTTCAATTCTTATAGAGGTGATTGCGAAACCCTCTAAAGAAGATAATAAAACTCTTCTTAAAGCATTTCCTACTGTTAAACCATATCCAGGTTCTAAAGGTCTAAACTCAAATTTGCCTTCGAAATCAGTAGAATCAATCATGATTACTTTATCAGGCTTCTGAAAATTTAATATTGCCATATTTTTCTTCGTTTTAATTGTTATTTAGTTGCGCGATTTAAAAGTATGAAGAAGACTAATAAAACCTTTGGCTAAATACCAATATTAATTATTATTTAGAGTAAAGTTCAACGATTAATTGCTCGTTGATTTGTTCTGGAATCTGGATTCTCGCAGGAACAGCGACATAAGTACCTTCCATGGTGTTTGTATTCCAAGTAATCCATTCAAAAACATTACTAGAATTAGCTAATGAATTCTGAATAGCTTCTAATGATTTAGATTTTTCTCTTACACCTACAACATCACCAGCTTTTAATTGGTAAGAAGGAATGTTTACCTTTTCACCATTAACTGTAATATGTCTGTGAGATACTAATTGTCTTGCAGCACTTCTAGAAGGAGCAATTCCCATTCTAAATACAACATTGTCTAAACGCGATTCACATAATTGAAGTAAAACTTCACCAGTAATTCCTTTAGCAGATGTTGCTCTTTTAAACATGTTTCTGAATTGCTTTTCTAAAATACCATAAGTATATTTAGCTTTTTGCTTCTCCATTAACTGAATAGAGTATTCAGATTTTTTACCACGACGACGGTTATTTCCGTGTTGTCCTGGAGGATAATTTCTTTTTTCGAAGGCTTTGTCGTCTCCGAAGATAGCTTGTCCAAATTTACGAGCTATTTTAGTTTTAGGACCAGTATATCTTGCCATTTTAAATTGTTTTTTAAGAGTGATAAATGAATTAAGGTCTTAATCTTATCCTTCATGAATCGTTGATCTCTTATTAATACTTGTTAATATTTTTCAGTTTGCAAATTTATACAAAATAAACTAATATCAGCACATAAATGTGTGATATTAGTTTATTTGATAATTTTACTAAGTACTTCTAACTCAAATACGTTAGAAATCTATATAGAATTTAGATTAAACTCTACGTCTTTTTGGTGGACGACAACCGTTATGTGGTAATGGAGTTACATCAATAATTTCTGAAACTTCAATACCTGCATTATGTATAGATCTTATAGCAGATTCTCTACCGTTACCAGGTCCTTTAACGTATACTTTTACTTTCTTTAATCCAGCTTCTTTAGCTACTGCTGAAGCATCTTCTGCTGCCAATTGTGCAGCATAAGGTGTATTCTTTTTAGAGCCTCTGAAGCCCATTTTACCAGCTGATGACCAAGAAATCACGTCACCTTTTTTGTTTGTTAAAGAAATAATGATGTTGTTAAATGAAGCTGTAATGTGAGCTTCACCTATTGCGTCAACTATAACTTTACGTTTTTTAGTACTTGCTTTTGCCATTTTATTTTTAGCTTTTAGTATTAGTTTATAGTCGCTAGAATCCTAAACCGTTAAATTTCAAACAGATTCTTTCCAACGTCTAAAGACTAAAGACTATTTATTACTTAGTTACTTTCTTTTTGTTAGCAACTGTTTTACGTCTTCCTTTTCTTGTACGTGAGTTATTCTTAGTACGTTGTCCTCTTAATGGAAGACCAACTCTATGACGGATACCTCTGTAACATCCAATATCCATTAATCGCTTAATGTTCATTTGTGTTTCAGAACGTAATTCACCTTCAATCTTAAAAGTACCAACAGTTTCACGGATTGCTCCAATTTCATCGTCAGTCCAATCTTGAACTTTTGTGTTTTCGTCAACTTTAGCTGCTGCTAAAATTTCTTTTGCTCTACTTCTACCTACTCCGTAGATATAAGTTAAAGAGATAACTCCTCTTTTCTGTTTTGGTATGTCTACACCTGCAATTCTTGCCATAATTACCCTTGTCTTTGTTTGAATCTAGGATTCTTTTTGTTAATGACGTAAAGTCTACCTTTTCTGCGCACTAACTTACAGTCTGCGCTTCTTTTCTTTACTGATGCTCTAACTTTCATCGTATTAGTATCTATAGGTTATGCGAGCCTTCGTTAAATCGTATGGGCTCATTTCTAATTTCACTTTATCTCCTGGTAATAGTTTAATGTAATGCATACGCATCTTACCAGAGATATGTGCGGTCACTATATGACCATTTTCTAATTCAACACGAAACATCGCATTTGATAATGCTTCTATAATTGTTCCGTCTTGTTCTATTGCTGCTTGTTTTGCCATAATCTTATCTTATTGCGCCACCGCTTTTCTGTTCTTTCCCGTTTTCATTAAACCATCATAATGCTTATTTAATAAATAAGAATTAATCTGTTGCATAGTATCTATTGCTACACCAACCATAATTAAAAGAGATGTTCCTCCAAAAAATAATGCCCAACCTGGTTGTACGTCCATTAATTTATGAACGAAAGCTGGAAAAATAGCAACTAAAGCCAAGAATATAGAACCTGGTAATGTAATTTGTGACATGATTTTGTCTAAATACTCAGAAGTTTCAGATCCTGGACGTATCCCTGGAATAAATCCTCCACTACGTTTTAAATCATCTGCCATCTTATTGGTTGGAACCGTAATTGCTGTATAAAAATATGTGAAAACAATAATTAATAAAGCGAATATTAAGTTGTACCAAAATCCAAACATATCTTGAAAATTAGATTGCATCCATAATCCAGTACTTGTGTCTTTTAACCAAGCAGAACTACCGATTAAGCTAGGAACAAACATAATTGCTTGTGCAAAGATAATTGGCATTACACCAGAAGCATTTAACTTTAATGGTAAGAATTGACGTGATCCGAAAACATTCTTTTCATAGCCACCGGAAGCAGTTCTTCTTGCGTATTGAACAGCAATTTTTCTAACCGCCATTACTAAGAATACAGCACCCATTATTATTAAGAACCATATTACCATTTCAATCAATATCATCATAAATCCACCATTACCACCTTCAATTCTAGAAGCTGCATTTTGGATAAATGATTGTGGTAACTTTGCAATAATCCCTACCATAATTAATAATGAAATACCATTCCCAATACCTTTATCTGTAATTTTTTCACCTAACCACATTGCAAATACACAACCAGTTACTAGAATAATTACTGACGAAAAGTAGAAAATATTTTCACTAAAACCAGGCACTAACATAGCACCCATTGATGTTGATCCAGATAACGATGGAATACTTGCTAAATAACCAGGAGCTTGAACTAAACAAATTCCTATGGTTAACCAACGTGTAATTTGCGTAATTTTCTTCTGACCACTAGCTCCTTCTTTCTGAAGCTTCTGTAAATAAGGAATCGCAATACCCATTAATTGAACTACAATGGAAGCCGAAATGTAAGGCATAATACCTAAAGCAAATACTGAGGCATTAGCAAACGCTCCACCCGTAAATGCATTTAACAATCCTAAAATACCACCGTCCATACCAGCTTGTAAACCACCTAAGGCATCAATATTAATACCAGGCAATACGACCTGAGCACCAAAACGATAAACCAATAACAAACCTAAGGTTAGGATAATCCTATCCTTAAGTTCTGTGATTTTCCAAACGTTTTTTAATGTTTCTATTATTTTCATCCTATAATCTTATAAAGTTACAGCTTCACCACCAGCAGCTTCAATAGCAGCTTTTGCTGTAGCAGTAAATTTATGAGCAGTTACTGTTAATTTTGTTTTTAACTCACCTCTTCCTAAGATTTTTACTAGCTCATTTTTGCCAGCTAATCCCAAAGATACAAGCGTATCAAAATCAACATTATCCTTAATTACTTTTTCATCTACCAACTTCTGTAATGTATCTAAGTTAATACCTTGATATTCTACTCTGTTAATATTTGTAAATCCAAATTTAGGAACACGTCTTTGTAATGGCATTTGACCACCTTCAAATCCTAATTTCTTAGAATAACCTGAACGCGACTTTGCACCTTTGTGACCACGAGTTGCAGTACCACCTTTACCAGATCCTTGTCCACGTCCTATACGTTTTCCCTGATTTTTTACTGAACCTTCTGCAGGTTTTAAATTACTTAAATCCATTTTTAAGTTATATTTTTAAGCTTCTTCTACAGAAACTAAATGTTCAACTTTCTTAACCATACCAAGGATGTTTGGTGTGGCGTCGTGCTCTACAACTTGACCAATCTTTCTTAAACCTAAAGCCTCTAATGTAAGCTTTTGTCTTTTACTACGATTGATTGCGCTTTTTACTTTCTTTACTTTAATCTTTGCCATCTTATCCTATCGATTATCCGTTAAATACTTTTTCAAGTGAAATCCCACGCTCTTTGGCTACAGATTTAGCATCTCTCAATTGTAATAAAGCATCAAAAGTTGCTTTTACTACGTTATGAGGGTTAGAAGATCCTTGCGACTTAGATAATACATCATGTATACCTACTGCTTCAAGAACAACTCTTACCGCTCCACCTGCAATTACTCCTGTACCAGGTGCAGCTGGAATAATGTTAACTCTTGCTCCACCATATTTACCTTTTTGCTCATGTGGTATAGTTCCGTTAAGAATAGGAATTCTTACTAAATTCTTCTTAGCATCTTCAACAGCTTTAGCAATTGCAGTAGCAACATCTTTAGACTTACCTAAACCTTGTCCTACAACATTTGTTTCGTCACCAACAACAACAATTGCAGAAAAACCAAATGCTCTACCACCTTTTGTTACTTTAGTTACACGCTGAACGCCAACTAAGCGATCTTTTAATTCTAATCCGCTTGGTTTTACAAGCTCTGCGTTTTTATATTTTTGATACATAATGTCTTAAAATTTAAGTCCTGCTTCTCTAGCACCTTCTGCTAATGATTTTACTCTTCCATGATACAAGTAACCACCTCTATCAAAAGAAATAGTTTCAACACCAGCCTTCATAGCTTTTTCACCAACAGACTTACCAACTAACGCAGCTATTTCTGTCTTGTTCCCTTTAGACTTTACAATGTCCTTATCTCTTGAAGATGCAGCAGCTAAAGTTTTACCAGTTACATCATCTACGACCTGAGCATAAATTTCTCTATTACTTCTAAAAACAGCTAATCTTGGTCTTGTTCCAGTCCCAGATACTACCTTACGGATTCTGCTTTTTATTCTTATTCTTCTTTCGTTCTTTGTCAATGCCATAACTTAATTATTAAGCTGATTTACCTGCTTTTCTTCTAATTTCTTCACCAACAAACTTGATACCTTTTCCTTTGTAAGGTTCTGGTCTTCTAAAGCCACGTATCTTTGCAGCAACTTGGCCTACTAATTGTTTGTCAAAAGACGTTAATTTAACTCTTGGATTTTTACCTTTTTCTGAGATTGTCTCAACCGTTACTTCTGGAGCGATGTCCATAACAATATTGTGAGAAAAACCTACGGCTAAATCTAATTTTTGTCCTTGATGAGATGCTCTATATCCTACACCAACTAATTCTAGTTCTTTGGTCCAGCCTTTTGAAACACCTTCAATCATGTTAGCAATTAATGATCTGTATAGACCATGTTTTGCTCTAATATCTTTCTTATCAGATGGACGTACTAAAGTTATAGTACCATCTTCTAATTTAATCTGAATATCTGAATACTCTTGAGTTAACTCACCTAATTTACCTTTTGCAGTAATAGTGTTGTCTTTAATCTCAAGTGTTACACCTTCAGGAACTG
Organism: Winogradskyella sp. PC D3.3; assembly: GCF_054366245.1. NCBI lineage: Bacteria > Pseudomonadati > Bacteroidota > Flavobacteriia > Flavobacteriales > Flavobacteriaceae > Winogradskyella > Winogradskyella sp. PC D3.3. Next base: position 4,070,556 of record NZ_CM135962.1, read on the forward strand.
TTATTGGGTTATTACCTATTCTTGACATAATTTCCTGTTTTTAGTATACGTAACATAAAACTTCACCACCAACATTTTCTCTCTGCGCTTGTTTTCCTGTCATCACTCCGTGAGATGTAGAAACAATTGCAATACCTAATCCGTTAAGAATTCTTGGCATTTCGTTAGAAGAAGCATATTTACGTAAACCTGGTTTACTGATTCTTTGAATTTTTTTGATGACAGACTCTTTAGTCTCTTTACTGTACTTCAAAGCAATTTTGATAGTACCTTGGACTGTAGAATCGTCAAACTTATAACTTAAGATAAATCCTTGATCGAATAATATCTTAGTTATTTCTTTTTTTAAGTTAGAAGCAGGAATTTCAACCACTCTGTGGTTTGCCTTTACTGCATTTCTAACTCGCGTTAAATAATCCGCTATTGGATCTGTGTTCATATTTATTAATTTGCGGTAGCGGTTTTCGACACCATTGTCAAACCTGAAACCAATTTATAATTTTACCAACTTGCCTTTCTAACACCTGGAATTAGACCTTGGTTAGCCATTTCTCTAAACATTACACGAGAAATTCCAAATTGTCTCATATAACCTTTTGGTCTTCCTGTTAGTTTACAACGGTTATGCTGACGTATAGGTGAAGCATTTTTAGGTAACTTTTGTAATGCTTCATAATCGCCAGCTTCTTTTAAAGCTTTACGTTTTTCTGCATATTTAGCTACCGTTTTAGAACGCTTAACCTCACGGGCTTTCATTGATTCTTTAGCCATAATTAATTCTTTTTAAAAGGTAATCCTAGTTCTGTTAATAAAGACTTCGCTTCCTTATCGGTTTCAGCAGAAGTCACAAATGTGATATCCATTCCTGAAATTTTATTGACTTTATCAATATCAATTTCTGGGAAAATGATTTGCTCTACAATACCTAAGTTATAGTTACCACGACCATCAAAACCAGTAGCTTTGATACCGTTAAAATCTCTAACTCGAGGTAAAGCTGAAGTCACTAAACGATCTAAGAACTCATACATTTGTTCTCCTCTTAATGTTACTTTGGCACCAATTGGCATCCCTTTACGTAACTTAAAAGAAGCAACATCTTTCTTAGACATTGTATGTATAGCTTTCTGTCCTGATATTTTTGTAAGTTCTTCTACTGCGTGATCGATTAATTTCTTATCCGCAACAGCAGCACCAACACCTTTAGATATTACTATCTTAGTAAGCTTAGGCACTTGCATTACATTTTTATATCCAAATTCTTCCGTAAGAGCAGGAACAACTTTGTCCTTGTACTCTTGTTTTAATCTTGCAACGTAAGCCATAGTTAAATTACTTCATTAGATTTTTTAGAAAATCTCACTTTATTATCGCCATCCATTTTATAACCAACTCTAGTTGTTTCTCCTTTTGAAGTTAACAACGATAAGTTAGAAATATGAATAGATGCTTCTTTCTCTACAATACCACCTTGAGGACTTTGTGCACTTGGTTTAGTATGTTTCTTAACCATATTTACACCTTCCACGATGGCTTTGTTCTTATCTATTAATACCTTAAGTACTTTACCTTCTGACCCTTTATGATCACCAGCAATTACTTTTACTGTATCGCCTGATTTTATTTTAAGCTTTGTCATTTTATTTATCAATTAAAGCACTTCTGGTGCTAATGATACTATTTTCATGAATTGTTTATCACGAAGTTCTCTTGCTACAGGACCAAAAACACGAGTTCCTCTCATCTCCCCTTGAGGGTTTAAAAGCACACATGCATTGTCGTCAAATCTAATATAAGATCCATCAGGACGTCTTACCTCCTTAGCTGTACGTACAACAACTGCTGTAGAAACAGCACCTTTCTTAATGCTACCGTTTGGTGTAGCATCTTTAACAGATACTACAATTTTATCCCCTACAGAAGCATATCTTCTTTTGGTTCCACCTAGTACACGGATAGTTAAAACTTCCTTTGCACCAGTGTTATCAGCTACTTTTAATCTTGATTCTTGTTGTAACATAATTACTTCGCTCTTTCAATTATTTCTACTAATCTCCAACATTTAGATTTACTTAAAGGTCGTGTTTCCATGATCTTTACTGTATCTCCTTCGTTGCAGTCGTTTGTCTCATCGTGTGCGACATATTTCTTAGTCTTTAACACGAATTTTCCATACATAGGGTGTTTTACTTTCTTAACTTCTGAAACAACAATAGATTTCTCCATTTTGTTACTAGTTACGATCCCTATACGTTCTTTTCTTAAGTTTCTTTTTTCCATCTTTCAGCAGAATACAATTATTGTACGTCTCTATTAGTTAATTCTGTTGCCACTCTAGCTACTGTGCGACGTGCTACTCGTAACTGAATTGGGTTATCTAAAGGAGAAATCGTATGAGCCATTTTCAGGTCCGTATAACTCTTCTTAGATTCACTAAGTTTCTCTTGTAACTCAGCTGTTGAAAGCTGTTTAATTTCTGATTGCTTCATAATATCTTTCTATTAAGCTTCGTAATCTCTAGCTATGATAAACTTAGTTTTTACAGGAAGTTTCTGTGCTGCCAATCGAAGTGCTTCTTGAGCTGTTTCTAATGGCACACCGCTTATTTCAAATAACATACGTCCTGGTTTTACCACTGCTGCCCAATATTCTACGGCACCTTTACCTTTACCCATACGTACTTCAAGAGGTTTCTTTGTAATAGGCTTGTCTGGAAAAATTTTAATCCATAACGATCCTTCTCTTTTCATGTAACGAGTAGCTGCAATACGCGCTGCTTCTATTTGACGTGCAGTAATAAAAGTTGATTCTAATGATTTAATACCGAAAGTACCATTTGATAACAAATGACCTCTTCCCGCATTTCCTTTCATACGTCCTTTTTGCTGCTTACGAAATTTTGTTCTTTTAGGCTGTAACATTTTGTCTTTTCTTTAAAAAATTACTTTCTACGACGAGATTGGTTCTTGTTTCCACCACGTCCACCTTTACCTTTTTGTTGTTTAGATAAACCGACTAATGGAGAAAGTTCTCTTTTTCCATATACTTCGCCTTTCATTATCCAAACTTTGATGCCCAATCTACCATAAGTAGTATGTGCTTCTACTAAAGCATAATCAATATCTGCTCTAAAAGTAGACAAAGGAATACGTCCTTCTTTATAGTGTTCTGATCGTGCCATTTCAGCACCATTTAAACGACCACTAATCTGAATTTTAATTCCTTCAGCATTCATACGCATGGCAGCGGCAATAGCCATTTTTATAGCACGTCTATAAGAAATTCGGCTTTCTATTTGACGAGCTACACTTGCTGCTACTAAAAATGCATCTAGTTCAGGTCTTTTAATTTCAAAGATGTTCAATTGAACTTCTTTGCCAGTAATTTTCTTAAGCTCTTCTTTTAACTTATCTACCTCTTGGCCACCTTTTCCGATAATAATACCAGGTCTAGCAGTAGTGATAGTAACGGTTACAAGTTTAAGCGTACGCTCAATAATTACTCTACTTACACTAGCTTTAGATAGACGAGCATGAATATACTTTCTAATCTTATCGTCTTCGGCAAGTTTATCACCATAATCGTTTCCTCCGTACCAGTTAGATTCCCATCCTCTGATAATTCCTAAGCGATTTCCGATTGGATTTGTCTTTTGTCCCATATCTCTATCTTAGCTTTGTGTTTTATTTATTGCATCTACTACCACAGTTACGTGATTAGATCTCTTTCTAATTCTATGTGCTCTACCTTGAGGTGCTGGACGCAATCTCTTTAACATAGAACCACCATCTACTCTAATTTCTTTGATAAACAATTTAGCTTCTTCAACATCAGCATCTTCGTTTTTAGCTTGCCAGTTTGCAATTGCAGACATTACAAGTTTTTCTAAACGACGTGACGCTTCTTTTTGACTAAATCTAAGAATCTGAAGAGCTTTATCTGCCTTTTCTCCTCTTACTAAATCCGCTACTAAACGCATTTTTCTTGGAGATGTAGGACAGTTATTTAGCTTTGCAAAAGCAACCTGCTTTTTCTCGGCTTTAATAGCTTCCGCCATTTGTTTTTTACGACTTCCCATGATTCTTATTTTTTACCTTTATTCTTAGCACCTGCATGACCTCTAAAAGATCGTGTTGGTGAAAATTCTCCTAACTTATGTCCTACCATGTTTTCAGTAACAAATACTGGAACAAATTGACGACCGTTATGAACTGCTATAGTTTGTCCAACAAAATCCGGAGAGATCATTGATGCTCTAGACCAAGTCTTGATTACCGTCTTTTTGTTTGAAGCTACATTTTCTGCAACTTTCTTGTCTAATTTATAGTGGATATAAGGTCCTTTTTTTAATGAACGTGCCATACTATCTTAATTATTTCTTTCTACGTTCTACAATATACTTATTACTCGCTTTCGTCTTAGAACGTGTTCTAAATCCTTTAGCAGGAATACCGTTTCTAGATCTTGGATGACCACCTGAAGATTTACCTTCACCACCACCCATTGGGTGATCGACTGGGTTCATTACTACTGGTCTTACTCTTGGACGTCTTCCTAACCATCTACTTCTACCCGCTTTACCAGATACTAGTAATTGATGATCTGAATTTGAAATCGCACCTACAGTTGCCATACATGTTACTAGAATCATTCTAGTTTCACCTGATGGTAATTTTACAGTAGCAAACTTATCACCTCTCGCCATTAATTGAGCAAATGCACCAGCACTACGCGCCATTACAGCACCTTGACCAGGACGTAACTCAATACAAGAGATAATAGTACCCAAAGGTATTTCACTTAATGGCATCGCATTTCCTATTTCAGGAGCAATACCCGTTTCACCAGACACAATATTTTGCCCTACTTGTAAACCATTCTGAGCGATAACGTAACGTTTCTCACCATCTTGATAGTTTAGTAGCGCAATAAATGCTGTTCTGTTCGGATCGTATTCAATTGTCTTAACTTCCGCAGGTATACCCGTTTTGTTACGTTTGAAATCGATAATACGATATTTCTTTTTATGACCTCCACCAATATGGCGCATCGTCATTTTTCCTCGACTGTTTCTACCACCAGATCTTTTGTTCGGAGCAAGCAAGCTTTTCTCCGGCTTATCAGTAGTAATGGCATCGAATCCATTTACTACTCTAAATCGCTGACCTGATGTGATCGGTTTTAATTTTCTTACTGACATTAATGTCTAAAATTACATGTTAGTGTATAAATCTATTGTTTCACCTTCCGCCAGCTGTACAATTGCTTTTTTAACAGCATTTGTTTTACCATGTTGAACACCAGTTTTTGTAAACTTGGTCTTACGATCTGGACGGACATTTATTGTACGAACTTTTTCAACAGAAACTCCATAAGCAGCTTCCACCGCTTTTTTGATTTCTACCTTGTTCGCCTTTGTGTTCACTTCAAATGCATACGCATTTAACAACTCACTTTGCATGGTTGCCTTTTCTGTGATTATAGGTTTTTTTAAGATACTCATCTGTTCTATTTACTTAAATTCGATTCAATTCCTTCTAACGCACTCTCAATTAGAATTACTTTACTAGCATTCATAATTTTGTAAGTACTTAACTCCGAAGCAGTTATAACTTCAGAACCTTTAAAATTGCGTGAGGACAAATATACATTATTATTTGTACCACCCAACACAATAAGAGATTTTTTGTTTTCAACCTCTAAAGCCTTTAAAACACTGACAAAGTTTTTAGTCTTTGGAGATTCAAAATTGAAATCTTCTAACACTACAATTGACTTGTCATTTGCTTTAATACTTAATGCAGATTTACGTGCTAATCGTTTTACGTTTTTATTTAATTTAAAACCGTAATTTCTTGGTCTAGGACCGAACATACGACCACCACCTTTAAATACACCAGACTTAATACTACCTGCTCTTGCAGTACCAGTACCTTTCTGTTTTTTAATCTTACGTGTACTTCCAGAGATTTCTGCTCTTTCTTTTGCCTTATGCGTTCCCTGTCTTTGATTTGCTAAGTATTGCTTAACATCTAAATAGACAGCGTGATTATTAGGCTCTATAGCGAATACGTCTTTAGAAAGCTCAGCTTGTCTACCCGTATCTTTTCCGTTTATATCTAAAACTGCTATCTTCATTACTTCTCAATGATTACATAAGAATTCTTGTGACCAGGAACACATCCTTTTACCACTAGTAAGTTCTTTTCTGGAACTACTTTGTAAACTCTTAAATTTTGAACTTTAACTGTGTCACCACCCATTCTTCCTGCCATCTTCATTCCTTTGAATACTCTCGCAGGATAAGAAGCTGCACCAATAGAACCTGGAGCTCTTAAACGGTTATGTTGACCATGCGTTGCTTGACCTACACCACCGAATCCATGACGTTTTACTACACCTTGAAAACCTTTACCTTTAGATGTACCTGCGATATCCACAAATTCTCCTTCAATAAATTGTTCTACTGTAATAGCATCACCTAATTTGTACTCCGCATCAAAACCTTTGAATTCAACAACTTTGCGTTTTACAGAAGTACCCGCCTTTTTAGCATGACCTAAGTCTGCTTTAGTAGCGCTTTTTTCTGTCGCGTCATCGAAACCTAATTGAAGGGCAGAATAACCATCCACTTCTTCAGTTCTGACTTGGGTAACGATACATGGTCCAGCTTCGATTACTGTACAAGGAATGTTCTTCCCATTTTCATCGAAAATGCTGGTCATACCGATTTTTTTTCCAATTAACCCAGACATAATATTTAGTTTTTGTTGTGACAATTCGCGACTTGCCATTTTTTGTTTGTTTTTTTTGGGACAACTCGCGAATTGTCCATAAGTATATAAAATACAAGGCCGAAAATACGTTTCAGCCTTGAATTGTATTTTTACCGTTTTTCCCTCGCTCGCAGCTCAGGACATGTTAGTGTGTAATTACACTTTAATCTCAACTTCAACCCCACTTGGCAATTCAAGTTTCATTAAAGCATCAATTGTCTTAGAAGATGAAGAGTAAATATCTAATAAACGCTTATAAGAGCTTAATTGAAATTGTTCTCTTGACTTCTTGTTTACGTGTGGTGAACGTAATACAGTGAAAATTTTCTTATGTGTTGGTAAAGGAATTGGTCCTGTTACTACTGCACCTGTACTTTTTACTGTTTTTACAATCTTATCAGCAGACTTATCCACTAAGTTGTGATCGTAAGATTTTAATTTTATTCTGATTTTTTGACTCATTTTCTTAAGATTTACGATTCAACTCCTTTAGCTGCTTTTATTACTTCTTCTGAAACATTAGAAGGAGTTTCTGCATAGTGTGAAAATTCCATTGTAGATGTAGCTCTACCTGAAGATAAGGTTCTTAATGTTGTAACATAACCAAACATTTCAGATAATGGCACTGTAGCTTTTACCGTTTTAGCACCAGCTCTATCTCCCATACTAGTCATCTGACCTCTTCTTCTGTTTAAGTCACCTACAATATCCCCCATGTTTTCTTCTGGTGTAATCACCTCAAGTTTCATAATAGGTTCCATTATAACTGCCTTAGCTGCTTTTGCAGAATTTTTAAATCCTAATTTCGCTGCTAATTCAAAAGATAGTTGATCAGAATCCACATCGTGATAAGATCCATCTTTTAATGTCACTTTCATAGCGTCTACCTCAAAACCTGCTAATGGACCATTTGCCATAGCTGCTTTGAATCCTTTTTCTATAGAAGGTATAAATTCTTTAGGAACGTTACCACCTTTAATTACAGATTCAAACTGAAGTCCTACTACACCTTCATCTGCTGGCTCAATCGTAAATACGATATCAGCAAATTTACCACGACCACCTGATTGTTTTTTATAAACTTCTCTATGATCTGCAGCTTGTGTAATCGCTTCTTTGTATTCAACTTGTGGTTGACCTTGGTTCACCTCAACTTTGAATTCTCTTTTTAAACGATCTACAATAATATCTAAGTGAAGCTCTCCCATTCCAGAAATAATAGTCTGTCCTGAAGCTTCGTCTGTTCTTGCTGTAAATGTAGGATCCTCTTCTGCTAATTTAGCTAAAGCCATACCTAACTTATCAACATCTGCTTTAGTCTTAGGTTCTACCGCGATACCAATTACTGGATCAGGGAAGTCCATAGATTCTAAAACAATAGGATGTTTTTCATCAGACATGGTATCACCTGTCTTGATATCTTTAAATCCTACAGCTGCTCCAATATCTCCTGCTTCAATAAAATCGATAGCATTTTGCTTATTAGAGTGCATTTGGTAAATACGTGAGATACGTTCTTTTTTACCTGAACGGTTGTTCAAGATATAAGACCCTGCATCTAAACGACCAGAATATGCTCTAAAGAAAGCTAAACGACCAACAAAAGGATCTGTAGCAATCTTAAATGCTAAAGCTGCAAAAGGTTCGTTTACACTTGGCTTACGTCTTTCTTCTTTATCTGTTTCTGGATTAACTCCTACTACACTTTCTCTATCCATTGGAGAAGGCAAATAACGACAAACAGCATCTAACAAGAACTGTACACCTTTATTCTTAAATGAAGAACCACATACCATTGGTATAATAGCCATATCCATTACAGCAGCTCTAAGTGCAGTATGCACTTCTTCTTCTGTAATAGAATCTTCATCTTCCATGAATTTCTCAAGTAAGTTCTCGTCGTAACCAGCAACTTCTTCAATTAATAAAGCACGATACTTACGTACTTCATCTTTCATATCTTCCGGAATATCAACAACATCAAAAGTAGATCCGTAGTTATCATCGTGCCAAACAATAGCCCTATTTTTAACTAAATCTACAATACCTTTGAAGTTATCTTCATCACCAATATTTAAAACGATTGGCACTGCGTTAGACTTCAACATGTCTTTTACTTGCTGACAAACTCCTAAAAAGTCAGAGCCCTGACGGTCCATTTTATTAACGAAACCAATTCTAGGCACCTTATAATTATCGGCTAGTCTCCAGTTTGTTTCAGATTGTGGCTCAACACCATCAACCGCACTAAACAAAAACACTAAACCATCTAGTACACGCAATGAACGGTTAACTTCAACCGTAAAATCCACGTGACCAGGAGTATCAATAATGTTAAAATGGTAATCCTGAGCATCTGCTGTTGGCTCACCATTTTCTTTTGGGAACGTCCAGTCACAAGTTGTTGCTGCAGAAGTAATTGTAATACCTCTTTCTGCTTCTTGCTCCATCCAATCCATTGTAGAAGCACCATCATGCACCTCTCCAATTTTGTGTGAAACTCCCGTATAAAAAAGGATACGCTCCGTTGTTGTTGTTTTACCAGCATCAATGTGAGCAGCAATCCCTATATTTCTTGTAAGTTTTAAATCTCTTGCCATTTCTTAAAATCTAAAGTGTGAGAATGCTTTATTTGCTTCTGCCATCTTATGAGTATCTGTTCTTTTCTTAACAGCCGCTCCTTCTTCTTTAGCTGCAGCTAATACTTCTGCTGCTAAACGTTGCGCCATAGATTTTTCGTTTCTTTTACGTGAAAAGCTAATTAACCATTTCATCGCAGTTGAAACCTTACGGTCTGGACGAATCTGCATTGGAATCTGGAATGTAGCACCACCAACACGACGACTACGTACTTCTACGTGAGGCATTACGTTAGATAAAGCTTCTTTCCAAATCTCTAAAGCTGTTTTTTCGTCATCATTCTTTTTCTCTTCAACAATATCAATTGCATCATAGAATACTTTAAAAGCGATAGACTTCTTACCATCCCACATCATCATGTTAACAAAACGTGTTACTAACTGATCATTAAACCTTGGATCTGGTAAAAGCGGTCTCTTTTTTGCTGCTCTTTTTCTCATGTCTTCTTCTTAAAGTTTTTAATTACTTCTTAGGGCGTTTTGCACCATACTTAGATCTACGTTGTGTTCTTCCTGATACACCTGCTGTATCTAAAGCACCACGAACGATGTGATATCTAACTCCCGGTAAATCTTTTACCCTTCCACCTCTAACCAATACTATCGAGTGCTCTTGTAAATTGTGACCTTCTCCACCAATGTATGCATTTACTTCGTTTCCGTTTGTTAAACGAACCCTTGCCACCTTACGCATTGCTGAGTTAGGTTTTTTAGGTGTCGTTGTATAAACACGAGTACATACACCACGTCTTTGAGGACACGAATCTAAAGCAGCCGATTTACTCTTCTTGGTTATTTTGGCTCTTCCTTTTCGTACTAATTGTGAAATTGTTGGCATATATTTCTATATAAAATTTTATTAACCCTCACTTTTGAGGGCTGCAAAGGTAGAAATTAATATCTATAATTCAAACAGTTGTGAATTAATTTTTCAATTAAATATAAACTTTTTTTAAAGTCCTATATATTATACCCTATTTTTACGTTACCATATATGAGTTATTCTATTTAATGCCCATGCTAATTTTTAGTCGAATTATTTTTTTTGCTTTGCTTCTGATTTTCTCAAATCAATGCTTCGCCCAATCAATTAACTTAAAAATTACAGGAGAAAACGAAGCTTCAACTCAAACTATTGATTCCATTGGCTACCCAAAAACATTCAGCAATTATAATGGTTTACAAAACGAAATCCATCTCTTAAAAGAAAAATTAACCAGGAAAGGCTTTATTGATACCACTATTAAAACGGTAACCCAATCCAATGACACATGCTTTGTCGCAGAATTCATATTAGGACAAAAGGTTAATAGAATTCGCGTTTACTATGACGCTCATTTTAATATTGATTCCCTAAAACTAACCAATAAATCAACGGGTGAAAATTTCTTTGAACTTAAACTAACCGAGACCGAAAGCTTTTTAAAAGAGTTAAATTATAGAATTGCAGAACAAGGAGACCCGTTTTCAAGCTTACAACTTATTAATATATCAAAGCTCACACCTGAAATAATTTCTGCAGATTTAAAAGTGGTCACCAATCAGAAAAGACAAATTGATAAGATTATCATTAAAGGCTATGAAAATTTTCCAAAATCATATGTCAAACATTTTCTTAAATTAAAAACAGGCAAATCCTTTAACTTAAACGCCATAAGAGAAAAGATTGAATTACTAAATGAATTACGTTTTGCTTCTAAGATAAAAGATCCTGAAGTCCTTTTTACTCAAGATTCTACTACACTATATATATATGTAGAAAAAACACAAACGAATAACTTTGACGGATTTTTAGGTTTTGGCACCAACGAAAACACAAACAAAATTGAATTTGACGGCTATTTAGATTTGAGCCTAATTAATAACCTTAATTATGGCGAAACACTAAATCTCTTATATAAAAGTGACGAAATTGACCAGCAAACCTTTAAAGTAGATGTCGATTTACCTTATCTATTTAGCTCTCCGATAGGAGTCCAAGTTGGTCTGAATATATTCAGAAAAGATTCCACATTTTTGAATGCCAACCAATACGCTAAAATTAATTATCAGATTAACGCACAACACAAAGCAGGCTTTGGAATTACCTCCACCACCTCGACCAATTTATTAGAAAACGATACCGACATTTTAAACGATTACACATCGAGCTATTACACGGTTCATTATAATTACACAAAACCTCAATTTTACGATCCATTATTTCCCGTTAATTTCTGGTTCGATTTTTCCTCTGGTTTTGGACACAGAACAAATGACTCCGAAAAACAAAAACAAAATGTATTTTCTGTTGATACCTATAAAATTTTCAATCTTAATGCTAAAAACAGTATTTACACTAGACTAAATGGAGCAACACTTAACTCTGATAATTATTTAGATAATGAATTATTTCGCTTTGGAGGGATTAACTCTATTCGTGGATTTGAAGAAAACAGTTTAGTCGCTAATCTATATGGAGTTTTTAGTTCCGAATACCGCTACCGACTTAGCACAAGCATATACGTACACTCCGTTTTAGATGCGGCCTATTTTGAAAACAAACTCACCAATAATAAGGAAAAACTCTTTGGCTTTGGTTTTGGTCTTGGTCTATTGACTAATGCTGGATTATTTCGGTTAAATTATTCAAGCGGAAAGACCGAAAACAGGCCATTTAAATTATCGGATTCTAAAGTTCACCTTAGCTTAACAGCAACATTTTAATCTAAATCCAACACACCCTAAGCATCATACATCCTAGCCTATAGTATCCATTTCGTAAGAAATTACAAACAAATTAAACACTATAGAACGTCATTTAGGATTTATGATTAATTAGTAAAGTAACAATCTATCAACAAAAGCACCACCAGATCCACTTGCTTTTACCTCAATTACATAATTACCCCCATACAAGCCTAACGACAACAACTCCCTTATTCACAATTTATTACCGTCACAGTGATGTTATGTAACATTTACATCAATCAAATTGCCATAAAGCCAACACATGAGAATATCATTTACTTAATAATAAATATTATTTATGATAAATTTGTAGGTTTTTTAACAGAATTTTAGCATTTTTGATAACAATCACAACTAATCAATACAGATATGAAAACAAAATCCAAAGGACTTTTAACACTTTTACTAGTGTTTCTTGTACAACTTACGTTTGCACAAGAAAAAACAATTTCGGGCGTGGTGTCCGATGAATCCGGACTTCCCTTACCTGGAGTAAACATTGTTATCAAAGGAACAACAACAGGTACACAAACCGACTTTGATGGCAAATTTACAATAACCACTAGCGTAGGAAATACTATAGTTATAAGCTACGTAGGGCTTAAAACTAAAGAAGTTAAAGTAGGTAGCTCAACTACCATTAATGTAACCTTGGAAGAAGACTCTTCTACTCTCGACGAAGTATTAGTCGTTGCTTATGGTACATCAAGTCTCGAGGCTTTTACAGGCTCAGCTAGTGTTATTAGCGAAAAAGATTTAGCGCTTAGGTCTGTAACATCGCCTGTTGCAGCCATAGAAGGTAGAGCAACTGGTGTGCAATTTACATCACCATCGGGCCAACCAGGATCTCACCAAATATTGTCATAAGAGGTGTAGGTACACTTAATGGATCCGCTGATCCGTTATTCATAGTTGATGGTATACAATACGAAGGTGCGTTAAGCACAATTAATCAAGAAGACATTGCTTCTTTCACCATTCTTAAAGATGCAGCTTCAACATCATTGTATGGGTCTAGAGCAGCAAATGGTGTGGTTATTATTACGACTAAAAGTGGTACAAAAGGACGTATTAAAACAAACCTAAGTATCCAAACCGGATTTGTAACTAATGCAATTCCTGAGTATGATTATTTAGGCCCAGGTCAATATTACGAAACGATGTGGGAGGCACTTAAAAATTCGAGTGCTGCTGGTGGAGACCCTAGTTTTGCTTCTGCAAATATCTATAATCAATTAGGTTACAATCCTTTTAATGTACCTAATGATGAAATTGTTGGAACCGATGGACGTCTAAACCCAAATGCTAGTGTTATTTACAATTCTTTAGACTGGTACGACGTATTACGTAGAACAGGTATAAGAACAAATTATAACGTAAATGTAGCTGGTGGTGGAGAGAACCACAAAGTCTTCTTTTCAGCATCCTATTTAGATGAAGAAGGTTATGTAATTACATCAAACTATGACCGTTTAACAACGCGTTTAAATGGCGATTTTGATGTTAGCGATTGGTTAACAATGGGTGGAAGTGCCAATATATCGATTTCCGAATCTAATGGCCCTGATTCTGGAGGAACCGGAAACATCAACAATCCTTTTGCTTTTGCTAAAAACATTGGATCTATTTATCCGGTATATGTCAATGACCTCAATGGAAATATCGTTAGAGATGCTGCTGGAAGACGTATATTTGATAACGGCTCAGGATATCCAGAATACAACATAGGTTCTAGACCTACCAATCAAGATCGTCATGCTTTACAAGAACTACTTTTAAATGACGAAAACAATAGAAATAACACCTACGGCTTTAGATACTATGCAGATGCTAAAATAATTGATGGTCTTAATTTTAGAGTAAATTACGGTCGAGATATTAATGAAGGTATCAACAAAAGCTATGAAAATAATATCATTGGTGATGCACAACCAACAGGTAGATATGGAGAAACTAGATTTAGAAGAGAATTTGAAACTTTCAATCAACTTTTTACCTATACTAAAACCTTTGGTGATGTCCATAATATAGACATTACAGCTGGTCACGAAAGTAGTGCCAGAAAATATTCAAGTAATAATGGTACTGCAATTACCCAAGTTGTAGAAGGTATTTATGAATTTGACAACTTCTCTGAACCTGTTACTTTAGGTGGATCTACGACAAATAAAAGACTCGAAGGTTATTTATTTCGTGCCAATTATAATTATGATAACAAATACTATATAAGTGGTTCTGTTAGAAGAGATGCAACCTCGGTATTTGATGCTCAATCACGATGGGGAACATTCTACTCTGTAGGTGCTTCTTGGCGTTTAGATCAAGAAACATTTATGGAAAATGTATCTTTTGTTGATCGTCTAAAACTTAGAGGATCATATGGAGAGGTTGGAAATGACAACTTATTAGACTTTTTCTTATCACAACCAAGATACGGTTTAACGTCAAACGCTGCTGACCCTGCACTTGTATGGCAAGAAATAGGTAATGCTGACTTACAATGGGAAACTTCTGAAAGTTTTGATGTTGCATTAGAGTTTGCATTATTCAATAATTTCTTGGAAGGTTCTGTTGAATACTACAAGAAAAACTCCACAGACCTACTTTACAACTTACCAATTGCATTAAGTAATGGACTAAACGAGTTTCCTACAAATATAGGTGACATGTCTAACTCTGGTATTGAAATAGGTTTAACGGCTCATCTTATGAATACTCAAGATTTTAAATGGGATATGACCTTACAAGGATCAACATTTAAAAATGAGATAACAGATTTACCCGATCCTTTTGTAAATGGTTCTAAGCGTTGGGAAATAGGACGTTCTCGTTATGATTTTTACCTACTTCACACAGCTGGTGTTGATCCTGACAACGGAGATCAATTATTTTTGATGTTTGAATTAGACGATAATGGAAATAGTATTCCTGTATTAGATGCTAATGGAAATCAAGAGACTACAAATGACTGGGAAGATACTGAAAGAGCTTATACAGGAGACTCTTCAATCCCTGACTTTTTAGGATCTATTTCAAACAGCATAACCTACAAAGGTTTCTCTTTAGATTTCTTAATTACTTATGGTATTGGAGGAAAAGTTTTAGACAACGCATATTCAGCAATGATGCATAGCGGTAGTTATGGACGTTCTTTTCACCCAGACATTTTAAATGCTTGGCGCGAACCAGGAGACATAACTAATGTTCCTAGATTAGAAAATGGAAACAACGATTTAGTATTAACACAGTCAACTAGATTCTTAACAGATGCCTCTTTCTGGTCTCTAAAAAATGTAAATCTAGGCTACAATTTTGATAGTAGCATTACTGATGCGCTTAAAATGGATAATTTGAGAGTTTACGTATCTGGAGAAAACTTATACCTTAAAAGTAAAAGAACAGGTTTAGATCCTCAATATAACTTAGCAGGAACAGGTTCAGGAAATGACTATAGTCCAGGAAGAATATTCTCTGTTGGTTTAAATGTATCATTTTAATTAAAATAATTTAAAAACATATAATCATGTTACGAAAAATAAAAATAACATTATTGGTAAGTCTAGCACTGACAATAGCTTCGTGTGACGAAGACTATCTAGAAACGAAACCAACAGACGCGATTTCTTCTGCAGATGCATTAGCGACTGCTGAAAACATGGCACTGATATTAAACGGATTACACCGTCTACAATATGCACAACCGCAAACGTTAATTTCAGGTGGAGATAGTAGCAGATCTGGTAATCATTATTGGGTGCCTCTAGGCGATAATTTAGCCGGTGGCCTTATTCATAGTGCACCCGCTAATAATCTAGGATGGCAAGATGAAACAAGATGGACATCTCACAATCTAGAAACATCGTTAACTACCGAGCAATTATGGTACCAACGCTATCATGTTATTGCCAGTGTCAATGCTATTATAAAAAAAGCCACTGATGGTAGTATACCCCCAAGTGATAGATTAAATGAAATCATTGGGCAAGCTTATGCTTACAGGGCATTTGCATATCATTCTTTAGTTACACATTACGCCAAAGGATACTTAATAGGTAATCCTGCAACAGATCCTGGAGTACCACTATTATTTTCATCTGAAGCACCTTTTGAAAGTGAAGCAAGATCTACAGTACAAGAGATTTACGACCAATGTCAAGCAGATATAAATACAGCAATAGAATATTTTGAAAATGCTACAGCAAGACCAACAGGAGACCCTAAATTTAAATCACAAATAAATATAGATGTCGCTTACGGTCTTAAAGCTCGTATTGCATTAAACAAAGGTGATTGGGGAATTGCGGCTGCTGCTGCAGTACAAGCACGCCAAAACTACCCATTGATGAATGAAGAAGATTATAAATCTGGATTTAACACTACAAGTTTATCTGAAGTTATTTGGGGAAGTAATGTTATAGGAACAGAAACTACATTCTTCCGTTCTTATTTTTATCTAGCCGGAAACACATTTAATGGAAGTCAAGTTAGAAACAATCCAAAACTGATAGACAAAAGGTTATATAATCAAATCCCTGACACAGATTACAGAAAAGATTTATTCTTAGCGGATGCACCAAATACCAACACATCGGCATCAAATGGTGAAGGAGGATTTGGAAATGATCCAAATTATACAGATGAGACTGCCTTTAATACCAGAAGAGATGAAATTCGCAATCAATATGGACTCTCTTCAAGTTTTAACTTACATCCATACATGCATGTTAAACTAAGAAATGCCAATCCAGGAACCACAGATCCAGATGATATAATTTATATGCGTAGTTCTGAAATGTATTTAATTGAAGCTGAAGCAAAAGCCATGTTAACTGACATTCCTGGTGCTCAAGCAGCACTAACACCTTTAGGAAGTGCTAGAGATAGTGCTTACGATGCAAGCATTTACAACACACAAGCGAGCTTAATGGAGCATATTAAATTTCAACGTGGTATCGAATTATGGGGAGAAGGCTTCTTATATGCCGATAAAATACGTTGGGATGAAGGTATTGACCATGCTGCTAATGGTGGTTCTGGTGCCTCTGCGACATTATATCAGGATGGATTTACACAAGCAAAACCATCTATCAATAATAATTGGATTTTTAAAATTCCTCAAGCAGAAATTGATGCTAATCCTAATTTAACGTCTTCTGATCAAAATTAAACTAAAGCACCAATAGTTAACAGCTATTAAAATAAAAATCTCCAACGATTCATATATTGTTGGAGATTTTTTACTTTTAATTCTATCATCTTAAACTACATATATTTTATTTATTAATAAATACTTTACATAACTTTGCACCATGAAAAATGAAACTACAATTTTTGGCATAAGAGCAATTATAGAAGCCATCAAATCTGGTGAAACTATAGATAAGGTTTTTATGCAAAAAGGATTGCATGGAGATTTGTTTCAAGAATTAGAGCAAGCTATACGTTCTGGAGGCATCAATTCATCATATGTTCCTATTGAAAAATTAAATCGATTAACACGAGGCAATCACCAAGGAGCTGTTGCTCAAATTTCACCAATTGAATTTCACGATATTGACGACTTAGTAATGAGCGTCATTGAATCTGGTAAAACCCCATTATTTCTTTTATTAGATCAATTAAGTGATGTTCGTAATTTTGGTGCCATTGTGCGTACTGCTGAATGTACAGGTGTTAATGGTATTATTATTCAGAAAAAAGGAGGAGCACCAATTAACGGAGATACAATTAAGACTAGTGCAGGAGCTATTTTTAAAATGCCTATTTGTAAAGTGGACCATATAAAAGATGCTGTTTTTCATATGCAATCTTCAGGTATAAGAGTTATTGCTGCAACAGAAAAAGCAGAAAACTATGTATACGATGTTTCTTTTAAAGAACCTTGTGCTATAATTATGGGATCTGAAGGTAGAGGTATTAATCCTTCAGTATTAAAAGTGGTAGACGACCAAGCGAAGCTTCCTATATTAGGTGAAATTGAATCCTTAAATGTTTCTGTCGCTTGTGGTGCGTTTTTGTATGAAGCCGTTAGACAACGTCAATAACTTAGCACACACCTAAAATAGGTATAGGTTTTTATGAAGTTTTAAAAGACATATCCACACTCACCAATATTAATACAGAATAAACCCAGTATTACGACATAATTAAAAAAGAACCTAAAATTTAACATACTCTTAGTGTTTAATACGCTTTATTTAAGATTTATATAGGATATTTCGCTTTTTTGTTGCATTTTTGTTAAAATTTTAACAAGGAAACTATGAAAGCAAAACTTAAAGGAGTCTTAACGTTATTCTTGGCGTTTATGGTGCAACTAACCTTTGCGCAAGAAAAAACAGTTTCGGGCACAGTAACCGATGAAGCTGGCTTACCTTTACCGGGAGCAACTGTTATAATTAAAGGCACTACCAGTGGCGTCTCAACAGATTTTGATGGCAAGTATTCAATTGACATCGTTACAGGAAAGTCATTAGTGTTTAGTTACATTGGATATGTAACACAAGAAATAACCGTCAGCGCTTCAAACGTCATCGACGTGCAACTTTTTGAAGATACCTCAACTCTCGATGAGGTTTTAATAACGGCATTAGGCACTGGTGATCGAAATGCCAGACAAGTTGTTTATGCCAATCAAACCTTAAAATCAGAAGATTTGTTATCCACCCCAAACAAAAATGCACTGGAAGCATTGAGAGGTAAAGCCGCAGGGGTAAAGCTGTCAACAGGTTCGGGTTCAGTAGGAGCCTCTACAAGAATAGTCTTAAGAGGTGAAGGTTCACTTACCGGAAATAATAATGCTTTAATTATAGTTGATGGTATTGCCATTGATAACACGTCCACAAGAGGTGGTGCAGGCGCCTCCACTACTGGATATTCAGATTTTGGTAACAGATTTAATGACATTAATCCTGATGATATTGAATCTGTAACAGTTCTCAAAGGACCATCAGCTACTTCACTTTATGGGTCGCGTGGAGCATCTGGTGTGGTTTTAGTTACAACTAAAAGTGGAAAAGGCAGTAAGATGAAAGTGAATTACAACGGTTCAACTTCAATGGAGAATGCTATTATCGTTTTACAACGTCAAAGCGAATTTGGCCAAGGCTACGATAACTCACATTTAGATTCAGGGGAAAACTGGTCGTGGGGACCAGCGTTTGATGGAGTTGTTCGTCCATGGACAAGTCCAATAGATTCGGATGGAGATGGATCTTTAGAAGCCCTAACTAGACCTTATAGCGCTGTAAAGAATCAAATTAAAGATTTTTTCAATACGGGTCATACGACTAGTCATAACGTTAGCGTTTCAGGATCTAATGATAATTATAATTATTTTGCTTCTTTTGGCAACACGGATCAAACTGGTACTTTGGATAATACATATTACAAAAGAAATAACCTTACATTTAACTCTTCTGCAAAATTAAGTGATAAATTAAAATCTGACTTTAAAATAAGTTATGCTAATGTAAGACAAAACACAGCACAAGAGGGATCCCGCGCCTTTGAAGGAAACAATGCTTACGCTATGGCCTTACAATCTCCAGTAAATATTCCATTAACTGAACTAAGAAATTATACAAGTCCATTTCATGACATAGATGGGTATTGGGGATCTTATTCTTCAGTTAACCCGTATTACATCTTAAACGAATACGGTAACGAGGCGAATATTGACAACTTTCTTGCCAATGCTTCTATAACATATGAACTTTTCAAGAATTTATCTCTTACTGGTCGTTTTGGTGGAAATATTGTATCTACTCAAACCGACGTATGGACACCGTCATATACTCCAGCACAACAAATTGTCTGGACCGATGATTTACAGCAATCAGTTAGAGACACTAAACATAGTTCCATTGGAGATTATACCAATTACAGCAGTAGAAGCATAAATTTAGATGCCTCAGTGTTAGCCAATTACTCCAATGAATTAAGCGATAATCTTAATTTAAACGTTACAGCGGGATACAATTTCTTTCAAAGAGAATTTAAGTCATTAACAGGCAGTACGGTAGGCGGTTTAGTGGTTGACGGAGTTTATAACTTATCAAATAGTGTACAGTCCCCAACATCCGAAATGTATATTAGTAAATATAGAATATATGGATTTTTGGCAAATGCGACTTTAGGTTATAAAAACGCTGCATTTTTAGAGCTTTCTGCACGTAATGATTGGTCTTCTACTCTACCATCCGAAAACAATTCCTTTTTATACGGTGCTGTAGGTGGTTCATTGATATTTACTGACTTTTTTGATATCAAAAATGATGTTTTAAATTATGGTAAACTTAGAGGAAGTTATGGTACATCGGGTAAAGACGCAAGTATATATCTTTTAGAATCTTATTTTGATGGAAATCCTACTATTGCTGATTTAGGCGACTATGCCCTTACCTTTCCAATTGGCGATATTCCTGGTTTTTCATTAGGAAATCAAATAGGGAACCCAAGCCTTAAACCAGAATTAACAACAACCTATGAGGTTGGGGCAGACCTAAGTTTCTTTAAGAATAAAATTAATATTGCTTATACCTATTACCATTCCATTCATGATGACCAAATTGTAACTGTAGATCTTCCACGATCAACAGGATATACCTCAACTGCCTTGAACATAGGTAGAATGGAAAACAAAGGGCACGAACTTACGCTAAGCTTAAAACCGCTTAATGGCGTGGTGGATGGACTAGATTTTGAACTGTTTGGATCTTTTTCCAAAAATGAGAATGAGGTCGTTAAAATTACAGACGATTTAGATGAATTATCATTGGGTACGTTTGGCTTTGCTGCAGGCACAACCGTAACATTGGTTGCAAAAGAAGGTTTGCCATATGGTACCTTTAAAGGTAACGACTTCAAATATAATGAGGATGGGCAAGTTATTGTTGATCCAAATACAGGTTTTCCAGTTTATCCTGATGATGATCAATATTTAGGTAATTCCCAACCCGATTATTTATTGAGTTTTGGTACAAACATTAACTATAAAGGTTTCGGATTAAGTGTATTGTTTGACATGAAAAAAGGAGGTCTATTTGCTTCCCAATCCAAATACAATGGTGAATTTAATGGAACTGGAATTAACACCACAATTTATAATAGAGAATCTTTTATCTTTCCTAATTCTGTAGTAGATAATGGAGATGGCACTTATTCAGAAAATACGGTAGCTATAACGGAACAGGATTATTTCACTAACTATGACGCTCCAGTCTCAACACAATTAATCGATGCTAGTTATTTAAAGTTGAGAGAAGTAGAATTAAGTTATAACATTTCACAAAAACTATTAGAGAATACATTTTTTACCAATGTTAAATTATCCATATATGGTAAGAATCTCTGGTATTGGTTACCTGATGAAAATAAATATGCTGACCCAGAAGTTAATGGACCTGCTTTAACAGGTAATGCACAAGGGATAGAAACCTCTCAGACACCTTCTTCAAGAAGTCTTGGTCTTAATGTACAATTGTCATTTTAAAAAAAAAGAATATGAAAAATACGATAAAAATAATAGTATGCTGTCTAATGCTCTTTCACTTTTCTTGTGACGATAGCTTAGATGAGATAAACGTAGACCCTAACACATTCCCTTCTGCTGATGACCCACAAGTGTTAACATCATCACTCGGATTCTTGGGTTATATTGTTGATGCGGATTTGAATTACAGCGATTCATTTGTATGGAGCCAATACTATACTTGGGGCATTGGAGTTGCCATTGGAAATTCAGAACGCTATGTACAACAAGCTGGTGACCATGATGGCTATTGGTCACGTGCTTATGCCAGCTCACTTGCCGATTTGGATTACATAGATAGAAATAGTACTAACAAAGCTTATAGAGGTATCTCTAAAGTTTTAAAAGTATATATTTTTCAAGGTTTAGTAGATCATTTCGGTGATATACCTTTTACAGAGGCCCTTTTAGGTGCTATAGAAGATGGTTCTAATTTTTCACCTAAATATGATTCTGCTGAGACAGTTATATACCCAGCATTGATTACAATGTTAGATGATGCTATAGAAGAATTAAGTACGGCTGATGATGATGATATTGATGTAATAGGTTCTGATGATTTACTTTATCAAGGAGATATATCGAAATGGATGAAATTCGCCAACTCTTTAAAATTAAGAGTACTTATGAGAACTTCTGAAGTATCTCCACAGTCATCTGCTGTACAAGATTTAATTAGCAGTGGAACGTTTATAGAAACAGTTGATGACATGCCTTCTATCACTTATTCTGGTGCTACGGGTAATCAAAATCCTATGTTTGCCCTAGCGGAAGCTGGTGTTGGAATGTTTTATTTTGCAAGTAATTCAACATTAAATGTATTACAAAATTTGAATGACCCTAGAGATGAAGTGTTTTACACACTCGCTACAACAGGAACATTTGCAGATAACTTACACGGTATAGACCAAGGCACTATTGATGATGAGGATTTTACAGCATCTGATTCTGATTATAGCTTGGCGAGTGATTATGCCTATGGTGAAGCTAACTCAGTTATTTTAATGAGTCCGTGGGAGGTTTGGTTTCTTAGAGCAGAAGCTGATGCCAGATATGGTACAAGCGATGACGAGACCAATGCCTTTGAAACTGCAATTAACCTGAATTTCACTTATATGGGATTAGATGCCTCTTCCTATATTAATGCACTTGGCTATTCTAGTTCTGAATCTTTGGATGACAAACTAGATGTAATAGGTATCCAAAAATGGATATCCTTAAACGGAACACAGGAAGACGAAGGCTGGATTGAAGCACGTCGTTTCGATAGACCTGCAAGCAGAATATTTACTGATGGGATTTGGCAAACACCACCATTATCTGTATTACCCAGTGGAGAGTTTCCTTCTGTATGGCTCTATCCATCAACTGAAAGAAGCTTAAACCCAAATGCTCCTGCACAGCGAACTATAACTGATAATATCTTTTGGGATAACTAATAAAAAATGATATGAAAAAACTAAAATTTAAATTTTACGCATTTTTAATCTTAGGATTAATGTTGTCAAGCTGCGACCCAAGTGTCGATGAACCAGGTTCTAATGATAAGTCCGAAATTACTTACCTACCTTTAATCACACTTGAAGGCGCTACAAGCCTTGAATTAGATTGCGATACCACATTATATACGGATCCTGGTGCTGTGGCATCTGTCGCAGGAAATGAAATAGACTTAAATACCGTAACCTCTGGAACATATTTTGGAAGTGATGCTATAAATAGCCCTGATCTATATAATGTTTCTTACTCCGCGTTTAATAGTGATGGAATTCCAGCTACTGCATTTCGTGAGGTATTATGGCCGCCTTGTAACGGAGATTTAATAACAAGTATTGCTGGCATTTATACTGCTAGTTTAACCAGAACACCTGGTTATTCCACTACCGATATAGGTCCTATCCTTATTAAAGATTTGGGTAATGACGTTTATGCCATTTCAGACGCAATTGCTGGTTGGTATCAATATGAATACGGTTATGGTGCTGATTACGCAGCTTTAGGAATGACGGTTACTGCCAATGATATTTCAGCGAATGATTTTACTCACGATGATGTCATAGGTGTAGGGGCTTTTGGAGGTGCATTGTCTATGGATTCGTTCTCTGTAAATCCAAATACCGGAACTATTGAATTTGAGACTACTTGGAGTTCTGGATACGTATTTGAAGTAACCTTAACCCAAATACAATAGTCTACTAGTATTGAACATTGATTAATTATTAAACATAGGAAAAATGATAAATAATAAAATAATTAAAAAAATCAGCTATCTATTTGTAACAATAACATTTATGATGGTTTTTACTTCTTGTGATACTGATACAGTTGCAGATCAAAGTGATATTGCAATTAAAAAAATGGGAGGTACATGGGTTGTTGATATGACTTGGGATGGTGATTTTTATAGCAGCAATACGATTAGCACGTATAACAACTCATATAATGACAATGATGTCATGTGGATTGATGATTTAGAGCATGGATGGGGATTAAAAACACAAGTAAATGCAGATATAAATGCCTTAACCTTTTCCGGAAGCAATCTAGATGAACTTTATTATGGCGTCACTGTAAACGTAACTAATGGTCAAATAGTAAAAAATGGAGCCACGACTCCAACAGGTGACATAGTTGACAGCATATATTTTGAAGTTGAATTTTCTGATATTCCGGGAGAAATATGGATATATTCAGGTTACAAAAGCACAGCACAAGTAGATGATTTACCATAGAAATTAAATATAATTTTATCACAAAAAAGCAACCCTATTGGAGACTGATTTCTTGTTGTAGCTAAATACAACAAGAAATCATAATCTTTAAAAGAATTAAAATGCTTAATATATTCTGAACATATAGATAATAATTAGTTAACTGCTGAAAAAAATGACTCATTTAACACATTCAAATTATCAAGGTGTTATAGTTCCGTTTTCACCATTTACATTACATAATATCAATAACTATGTAACTAACGTTATAGAATCTAGTAAATCGCTATTATTTTATTTGCTAGATCAACTAAGTGATATCAGAGTCATTTTGACTCAAACGTAGGAATAGCTGAATATGTATTATTATATAAAAAAAAGGTGGATCATATTAAACATGATGTTTTACACATACAATTATCAGCAGATATAAGAATGTATGCAGCAACCGATATAGTTTAGTATAAAATTTAATTTTCCTTCTTCTTATAAATATAATTAATTTTTAAAGTTTGAATTTTTTCAGATTCAATCTCAGGCTCAGTTTCAATTTTCGGCTCAAATTCTATAAAGTTTCCGTTTTCATCAAAATGTTTCATAAACGGATCATTTTCCTCGTTATAATCGGGTTGCTCCCAAGTGTACCTTTCTGGTTTTGCTATTTGTTTTCTGAAAATTAAAGAGAACACTAAACCCGTAATTAAGCCACTTAGATGCCCTTCCCAAGACATGCCACTTTTTATAGGAAATACATACCAAATCATACTTCCATAAAGAAAAATAACAACTAAAGACAAGGCTATTAGTCGGTAATGTTTAGCAAAAATACCTTTAAAAAACATAAAACTCACTAAGACATAAACTAATCCACTTGCTCCGATATGATTTCCAGAACTTGCAATTAGCCAAGTTAAAAATCCAGAAAACAAAATCCCAAAGCCAATAACTTTCCACGCTATCTTATTATAAAAATAAAATAAGGCGACACTTAATACAAAAAGAGGAATTGAATTGTTATAAATATGATTGATATCACCATGCAAAAATGGACTTGTTACAATCCCTAAAAGCCCTTCTAGCTTTTGAGGTCTAATCCCAAATGTTTTTATACCACTATCTATTCTAACTTGATACCAAAACACCAACCACATCGTAAACAAAATCATTAAGGGATATATAATGATATTGTTAGAGTACTTAAATTGCTGTGGTTTGCTCATATTCAAATTTAAAGAAAGTCATTCAAATTTGAATCCAAAATAGTATTGTATGTAATAATGGCAGAACCAGACTCTAAAAACAATTACTTTTTAAGGTGAATTTCATGGATTTCATTAATACATCACAAAAGCATTTCGTAATTTTGACATATGAATATTCCATTAGCCGAACGTTTAAGACCAAACTCATTAGATGACTATTTAAGTCAACAACATTTAGTGGGTAAAGATGGCATGTTGTATCAGCAAATTAAAAGTGGCGTCATCCCTTCTATGATTTTTTGGGGACCACCAGGAATTGGAAAAACAACCTTAGCAAATATCATTGCTAACGAATCTGGACGTCCTTTTTTTAAACTAAGTGCAATAAATTCTGGTGTTAAAGACATTAGAGACGTTATTGATAAAGCTAAAAAAAGTGGAGGTTTGTTTACGGCAAAAAACCCCATTTTATTTATAGATGAAATTCACAGATTTAGCAAATCACAACAAGATTCGCTTTTAGAAGCTGTTGAAAAAGGATGGGTTACACTAATTGGGGCAACAACAGAAAATCCAAGTTTCGAAGTCATATCGGCCTTATTATCACGTTGTCAAGTATACACTTTAAATGCCTTTAGCAAATCCGATTTAGAAGCCTTACTAGAGCGTGCTCTCAAAGAAGATACTACACTTTCTAAATTAAATATTGAATTAAAAGAAACTGAAGCCCTACTCCGTATCTCTGGAGGAGATGCCAGAAAATTGCTTAATATTTTTGAATTATTAGTAGCTTCTTTTGAAGGTGATCATATTATCATCACGAATGATTTAGTTACAAAACAAGTTCAAAACCAAGCTGCGCGCTATGACAAAACGGGTGAACAGCATTACGATATTATTTCGGCATTTATAAAATCGATTCGTGGTAGCGACCCTAACGCTGCTGTTTACTATTTAGCACGAATGATTGAAGGAGGAGAAGACGTTAAGTTTATCGCAAGACGATTATTAATTTTAGCTAGTGAAGATATTGGTAACGCCAACCCCACCGCTTTAGTGATTGCAAACAACACGTTTCAGGCAGTATCGGTAATTGGCAATCCAGAATCTCGAATTATACTAAGTCAATGTGCAACCTATTTAGCGAGTTCTCCAAAAAGTAACGCCGCTTATGAAGCTATAGGTAAAGCGCAACAATTAGTAAGAGACACCGGAGATTTATCTGTTCCAATAGCCATGAGAAATGCACCAACAAAACTTATGAAAGAATTAGGTTATGGTGACAGCTACAAATATTCACACAATTACGAAAATAACTTTGCACCACAAGAATTCTTACCTAAAGAAATTGCAAACACCAAATTGTATAACCCAGGAAACAATCCGCGTGAGCAAGCCCAACGCAATCATTTAAAAATGCTTTGGAAAGATAAGTATGGATATTAGTTGTTAGTTGTTGGTTGTTGGTTGTTGGTTGTTGGTTGTTGCGAATATTAAAATTTAATATTTAAAACGTTCTGCGATGCAGACCTTCCATTATTTTCAGAATAGATCCACTGCCCTTCCTTCTTAAAAACGATGGCATTTTTATCTTTTACGATAAACACGTCTTTTGCTGAAGAATTCAATAAAATCATCACAACCTTTGGCTCTGAATTTACCAGTTGATATCCGTTGGTTATAGATTGTGCATAATACAATTCTGACTTTACGTTATTAGACACTTTAGTTGTTACTTCTTTTGAATTTTCTACAGGCGCTTGCTTAGAGTCCACAACCTTAGGTTTTGTTTCAGCGTTAACCGGATCCATTACGGGTTGGCTTTCTTCTTTAATAGTTTCAACAAGGTCTTGTTTGGCAACATATTTATAATCCATATTCTGAAACGTTTCAAATGCTTCTCTTATCGCTTCATTATAAGCTTTACCATACTCCTTTAATCGTGAGTCACCTACTTTAGATGTCATAACAACAACATCATAACAATCTTTAAGTGTAATCTCTACTTTGGTTTTAAACATGCCACTTTTAGCATTAGACACGTCAGCTCTGAGCCCTAAACATCGCTCTTTTTTTAAATCCTCAGGTAATTCATTAATAAAATAAGCATCATACCCATATTTATTAAATAAAAACTTCGTCAGTGAATTCAATTGGTATTGATCTTCACTTTTAGAAAACTCAAATGATGTGGGAATAATGATATACTTATATTCATTTATATTTTTCTGCGCATATCCCAAAAGACTTAGGACACCCAATGAAATTGTAAAAAGTAATTTCTTAAACATGATTTATTTTTTTAAAGATAATTTGTAATTGTTTTTAAATTTGTAATTCGCTTATAGTTATGATTTGTATAAGCGTCTTTATAATCAAAGTGTATGGTATGCATCCCTATATTATGCGCCCCCTCAATATCAGCTTCAATATTATCTCCAATCATTAAACTTTCATTAGCATTTGCCTGAGCTAAATTTAAGGCAAAATTAAAAATTTTAGGGTTAGGTTTTTTAACACCAACCATTTCCGAATTGGTTACGGTTTGAAAATACGATCTAATATTAGAGGTCGTCATTTTTTTCTCTTGCGCCTCTTCAAATCCATTAGTTATAATATGCAACTGATATTTTCCTTTTAGATAATCGAGAATTTCTAAAGTTCCATCAAAAAGGTGATTAAATGTTGTCAATTGATCAATATAAGCATCAGACAAAAGATGAATAACCACATCATCAACCTTAACTCCTACTTCATCAAAAGCATCTTTTAATCTTCCATAACGCAACTCCGATTTTGTAACTTTCTCTTCTCTATACTGTTTCCAATATTTAAAGTTTATAGGCTCGTAAACTTGTAAAAACTTATCGAGGTTGACTTCAATTTGATGTTGACTAAAAATCTTTTCAAAGGTTAAACTTGAATTTTTGTCAAAATCCCAAAGTGTATGATCTAAGTCGAAAAAAACATGTTTTATATGGCTTTTCATTCTGCAGACTCTAATATTAAATTAAACAATGACCTAAACCCTTTCCAGCGGTCTAAATCACTAAATGTATAGTTGTGAAACACAGGAATAAACGTACCATTTACAGCCTTAATTTCGTTAATTAACTTTTGTAAATGCTCTGTTTTATCTAAGAGCGAATTATATTTTAACAATCCAAAATCTAGGCAATTATAAGGGTTAATTTGCAGTGGTGTTTGCACTTCATAATCCAAATCGTAAAATTGAAATGGCGTACATGTTCCGGCTCTAAACCCTAAAGTATTTATATAACCCATAGTAAAATCTTGATGAATTTCCAATTCTACCAAATTACGATACGAAGTTGGTAAATTCAACTTTGAAAACGAATGCCGCACCGCTTTTAAATCCTTATGCGTTATGGATTCCATTTTAATCTTTTCCTTTTTAAGAATCGCCACATCATTTAACGAAAAATAAGAAGCCTTTATACCCACATCACAATAATCTGCGACTGCTTTTATAAGCGATACAAATTCTTTTTTATTTGTATTTATGTTTTTATCATAGGTTGAATAATCGCCTATTAAGAACAATACCATAAACTTAAAGTGGTGCTGTTTCTGTTTTCTAATAATCCATTTAAACGTATCGTAAGGATCGCGTTTAAAACCAAAGAGCACCAAATAACGAAAATACAATTGCTTTATTCGCAAGCGTCTTAAATCATTTATCGTCCCTCCAATAGTCCTTAAAAATCCTTTGTATTTAAAATAATATGCTGTAGGAACATCTATAACGGGTTGCACGGTATATTGACGCTCCGAAAACACATAATTTGGAAAGCGTACACTCAAAACAGCTTTAAGTTTATAAGCCCAAATATCTACTACAGGTTGATGTAAAAATTTGTTTTCATACGCTAAACTTTCAGATGCTAAAAACCGACCATAATCGTCTTTTACATGTGGCAAATATTCTTCATATCTACTTAATAAATAAAACGAAGCGGCAAAGATATCGAAAGGCAAATCACTACGCTCTCCTGTTGAAAAAAAACCTTTGGTGGTGTCCCACTGCTGTACATTTATATCTATATCTGACAGACCGTTTTCAAACAACAGTTCGTTGCTTCGTATAAACAACTCATTACTTAATGGTTGCTTTGTATACGACATCTTAAGACTATCATGAGCAATAAAGTCTTCAACCTTAGACGTAAAACGCACCTCAATACCCAAAATACGTTTGCATATATGCTTAAACGTGTATGTCACTCGTGGTGTGATTTTATGTGTGTAGACTAATAGCATAGGTATTGCAAATTCTAGAGGTTAAAAGTAACAAATTCCAACCGTAAACATTCTAATTATAACGGTTGTCTGTTCATTTAAGTTCAAAGGTTATCCCATTTGGTTTTCATCTGCAAAACTATAATAGGCATTCTCAGTAATAATAAGGTGATCTAAAACAGAAATATCTAAGCTTAAAGCCGCCACCTTCAACTTTTTGGTGATGTTTAAATCGGCTTGACTTGGTTTTAAAGTACCTGAAGGATGGTTATGACATAATATTAACGCTACTGCCCCAACCTCTAGTGCATTTTTAAGAACCAATCTCACATCGACTAAAGTCCCTGTAATTCCTCCTTTACTTAATTGGTTTTTATGAATGACTTTATTTGAGTTGTTCAGATATAAAATCCAAAATTCCTCATGTGGTAAATCTCCAATAATGGGTTGCATTAGATCAAAAACCGAACGGCTCGATGTTATTTTATCCAATTGCCTAGCATCTTCTAACCGACGACGGCGTCCTAACTCTAAAGCAGCCACAATAGATATGGCTTTAGCTTCTCCAATACCTTTAAATTCCATTAATTGTGCGATAGAAAGTTTACCTAAAGCATTTAAATTATTATCAACGCTTGCAAAAATGCGCTTACATAAAGCCACAGCACTTTCATCTCTACTTCCAGACCCAATTAAAATCGCAATCAATTCCGCATCACTAAGCGCCATTTTACCTTTGTCTCTTAGTTTCTCTCTAGGTTGATCATCTTGCGACCAATTTTTAATTGAAAATGAAGTTAATTTATCAGACATGCAATAAAGATAAAAAATTGTAAATTTAGAGTGTTATTAAATTGACATAAATTAAACTGCAACTTAAACAAATGGAACGTCGGTAATCCATTTAGGCTGAGAAACATGAATTATCCTCCACAAATCCATCAAGATCATAACATCAATCACATGATTGAAGCGATAAAAACCTATCCCTTAGCCACTGTAATTTCAGTACACGATAATCAACCACTAATTACGCATTTACCGTTAATTTACGAAAATAAAAAACTCATTGGTCATATTGATATTAACAATCCACAAGCAAAATTGTTAGCCGATGGCAATGCCGTCACTCTTATTTTTAGCGGACCACAATGTTATATTTCTCCAAGTATTTACACAACACCTCAATTACCTACATGGAATTACATAAAGGTTCACCTCAAAGGAAAAGTAAATACCAATACTGACAAAACGGCCTTAAAACAGTCCTTAATTTCTATGACAGAATTTTTAGAAGCGCCAGATCATAAGTACATTTTAAATGCAGAAAATCCACGTTTAGATAAAAATCTTGATTATATTGTGATGTTTGAAATTGAAATCACCCACTGGGAAGGAAAATTTAAACTCTCGCAAAATAAAAAACCAAAAGACATAAAAGCGGCTCGCGAACAACTCGTAAGCGCCAATAAAGAAAGTATAACACAATTTTTAAATAAAGTATTTTAAACCCAAAGACTATGAAGTATCTATTTACATTTTTTATTATTCCGTTTTTTCTACTGAATACAACATCTCAAAAGGAAAATTTTCTTGGCAAATGGATTGGTGAAGACCAAAGCCAAATAGGGTATGTAATGTTTGACCATGAAGGTTATGCCGCTTTTGAAATTGATGGAGAAGTTATGGGAGGCAAAGAGTTTTATATGAAAGGCCAAAAAGGAAAAATGACCTATACCATTAATTATGACACTAATCCTATTGAAGTTGATTTCACAATTACAAAAATTCAATCTGGAGAAGCAAAAAAAATACTTGGTATTGCTGAATTTACAGACAAAGATGTTTTAATTTTTGATATGAGTTTTGATGCTGAACGACCT
Organism: Winogradskyella sp. PC D3.3; assembly: GCF_054366245.1. Taxonomy (NCBI): domain Bacteria; kingdom Pseudomonadati; phylum Bacteroidota; class Flavobacteriia; order Flavobacteriales; family Flavobacteriaceae; genus Winogradskyella; species Winogradskyella sp. PC D3.3. The sequence continues at coordinate 4,102,289 of NZ_CM135962.1, forward strand.
ACTGAATTCAGTGACAATTCAATCACCTTAAAACGTGTAAAGTAGCTTTTAATTTCACGTCTTTTTGTATGTCAAAAATTCGTAAATTAAAACATTGATTTTTAATTTAAACTTGGCATTATGAAAGACCTGAAAAAAGAAGATATTAAACAAGAAGTTTTTGACCTATACGATGATTATGCACACAACAAACTCAACCGAAGGCAATTTGTTGAAAAGCTATCATTATACGCCGTAGGCGGCTTAACCGTTTCTTCCTTATTGAGTTTTATGTCTCCGGACTATATCAATAGTTTATTGGTACAACCCAATGACCCCACTTTAGATTCTGATTTTATCACTTATGAATCTCCAAAAGGAGGTGGTACCATAAAGGGTTTATTATCGCAACCAAAAGATAACAAAACTAAATTACCTGGTGTTATTGTGGTTCATGAAAACAGAGGTTTAAATCCGTATATTGAAGATGTTGGACGACGCACCGCAAAAGAAGGTTTTATTTCTTTAGCTCCAGATGCTTTAAGTCCACTTGGTGGTTATCCTGGAAATGATGATGACGGCAGAACGATGCAAAAAGAACGCAACCAACAGGAAATGCTCGAAGATTTTATTGCCGCCTATCATCATCTTAAAAATCACGACAACTGTGATGGTAATGTTGGTGTTGTTGGTTTTTGTTTTGGAGGTTGGATTTCAAATATGATGGCCGTACGCTTACCCGATTTAGGAGCTGCAGTGCCGTATTATGGTAGACAGCCAGAAGCTGAAGATGCTAAAAAAATCAAAGCGCCACTTCTACTCCAATATGGAGAATTAGACACTAGAGTCAATGCTGGTTGGCCAGCGTTTGAAGACATTTTAAAAGCTAACAAGATTGAATACACAGCTTATATTTATCCTGGAGTGAATCATGGTTTTCACAATAACACCACGCCTCGATACGACAAAGCAGCGGCAACTTTATCTTGGGAACGCACCATTACATTTTTCAATAAACATTTAAAATAATAAACCACAGACGTTCATCGGAATAATACATTAGTTTTTTGTTATTTAGCGGTTGCAAAAAAATCAACATAAAAACATAAAACGAAATGCCCATTACGCTTTTATCATCACCATTACAAGGGTTTACAGACTTCCGATTTCGGAATGCTTTTAACCACTATTTTGGCGGCATTGACACGTTTTATGCTCCTTACATTCGGTTTAATAATAAGTTGATTATTAAAAACTCTTATAAACTCGATTTACAACTCGAAAACAATACAGAACTCGAAGTCATTCCACAAATTATGACCAATAGTGCTGATGAGTTTTTATTCGTGGTCGACTATATTCAGGAATTAGGGTATAAAGAGTTGAACTGGAATTTAGGTTGTCCCTATCCAATGGTAACCAATCGTGGTATGGGTTCTGGACTCATTTGCCACCCAGAAAAAATTAATCATATTTTAGAGCGTGTGCATAAAGAAACAGACATTTTGGTGTCTATGAAAATGCGAATGGGTTACGAACATCCTGAAGAAATTCTAGACACTTTCCCTATTCTAGACGCTTATCCACTAAAAAATATTGCCATTCATGCACGTATTGGCAAACAACTTTATAAAGGAGGAGTGAATCTTGAGGCTTTTCAAAAATGTATAGAAAGCACCAAACACAAATTGTATTACAATGGTGATATTACTTCTGTTACAAAGTTGAAAGAAATACAAGCTCGTTTTCCAAGTATCGATCATTTTATGATTGGCAGAGGACTCATTGCAGATCCGTTTTTACCAAGTATGATTAAAAAGGATACGACCGAATATCCAGAAAATCGATGGGACATTTTTAGAGAATTTCATGACACCATATATCAGCAATATGATGCTACGCTTTCTGGTCCTACTCCAATTAAAATGAAAATGCAAGGGTTCTGGGAATACTTTGCGCAGTCGTTTTCAAATCCACAGAAAGCATTTAAGAAAATTAAAAAAGCGAATAATCCGAGAGCATATCAGCAAGCTGTTTCTGAGATTTTGAAGAATGGGTAAAACTATTTATCTCGCTTTACACAATCGTCAGTTCGAGTGTTTATTTATTCAAAGTGGAACGGAAAAAGAATAAATGTATCGAGAACCTTCTATACGACAAATGTTCTCGATACAATTTTATCGCACCTCTAAAATCACTCGAACTGACAGCAAAATAAAATTGAAAATACAAAACAATCAAACGAAATTCTTACGTCAGTTCGAGTGTTTATTCATTTGAAGTGCAACGAAAAATGAATAAATGTATCGAGAACCTTCTATACGACAAATGTTCTCGATACAATTTTATCGTGCCTCAAAAATCACTCGAACTGACAGCAAAGTAAAATTGAAAATACAAAACAATCAAACGAAATTCTTACGTCAGTTCGAGTGTTTATTCATTTGATGTGCAACGAAAAATGAATAAATGTATCGAGAACCTTCTATACGACAAATGTTCTCGATACAATTTTCTCGCACCTCAAAAATCACTCGAACTGACAGCAAAGTAAAATTGAAAATACAAAACAATCAAACGAAATTCTTACGTCTGTTCGAGTGTTTATTCATTTGAAGTGCAACGAAAAAATGAATAAATGTATCGAGAACCTTCTATACGACAAATGTTCTCGATACAATTTTCTCGCACCTCAAAAATCACTCGAACTGACAGCAAAGTAAAATTGAAAACACAAAACAATCAAACGAAATTCTTACGTCAGTTCGAGTGTTTATTCATTTGAAGTGCAACGAAAAAATGAATAAATGTATCGAGAACCTTCTATACGACAAATGTTCTCGATACAATTTTCTCGTGCCTCATAAATCACTCGAACTGACAGCAAAGTAAAATTGAAAACACAAAACAATCAAACGAAATTCTTACGTCAGTTCGAGTGTTTATTCATTTGAAGTGCAACGAAAAATGAATAAATGTATCGAGAACCTTCTGTACAACAAATGTTCTCGATACAATTTTCTCGTGCCTCAAAAATCACTCGAACTGACAGCAAAGTAAAATTGAAAATACAAAACAATCAAACGAAATTCTTACGTCTGTTCGAGTGTTTATTCATTTGAAGTGCAACGAAAAATGAATAAATGTATCGAGAACCTTCTGTACGAAAAATGTTCTCGATACAATTTTCTCGTGCCTCAAAAATCACTCGAACTGACAGCAAAGTAAAATTGAAAATACAAAACAATCAAACGAAATTCTTACGTCTGTTCGAGTGTTTATTCATTTGAAGTGCAACGAAAAATGAATAAATGTATCGAGAACCTTCTGTACAACAAATGTTCTCGATACAATTTTCTCGTGCCTCAAAATCACTCGAACTGACAGCAAAGTAAAATTGAAAATACAAAACAATCAAACGAAATTCTTACGTCAGTTCGAGTGTTTATTCATTTGAAGTGCAACGAAAAATGAATAAATGTATCGAGAACCTTCTATACGACAAATGTTCTCGATACAATTTTATCGCACCTCTAAAATCACTCGAACTGACGTATCAACTTCTATTCAAATTAAAACTAACCAACGATATTACCTTTATATTTGCAAACACATAAATCCAAAAGTTGAAAGATCTCTTACTCATAACACCTCCATTCACGCAATTAAACACTCCATATCCTGGCACAGCCTACCTCAAAGGGTTTTTGAACACAAAAGGTATTGGATCGTTTCAAATGGATTTGGGAATTGAAGTGATTTTAGAGCTCTTTTCAAAATCGACATTCGAAGAAATATTTCAATTGGCTTATGATAATGATCGTATTCAAACTGAAAATTGTGAACGTATCTATGCTTTAAAAGACCATTATTTAAAGTCTTTAGATGATATCATCTTATTTCTACAAGGTAAAAACCAAACTTTTGCAAGACAGATTTGCACCACCAACTTTTTACCGCAAGCCTCGCGTTTTGCACAATTAGACGATATGGATTATGCCTTTGGTGCGATGGGCATGCAAGACAAAGCCAAACATTTGGCAACGCTTTATATTGAAGATTTATCCGATTTTATTGTGGAATGTATCGATCCCGATTTTGGATTTAGTCGTTATGCTGAACGTTTAGGACAAAGCGCCAATTCATTTGATGCCCTTTATACACAGCTGCAAGATGATGAAACGTATATCGATCAAATCTCATTAGAATTATTAGACGCTCGGATTAAAGACACCCAACCCAAACTCATTTGTTTTTCTGTGCCGTTTCCTGGAAATTTATACAGTGCGTTTCGCTGTGCACAATTTATAAAAGCGAATTATCCTGAGATTAAAATTGCGATGGGAGGCGGATTTCCAAATACCGAATTACGGTCTGTAACAGACATTAGAGTATTTGAATTTTTCGATTTTATCACCTTAGATGATGGTGAATTGCCGATTGAGTTACTTTACAATGCGGTTCTTAAAAACGACACCACATTCAAACGCACCTTTATTCTCAAAAACGGAACCATCGTTTATAAAAATAATACCACTCAAACCGATTATAAACAAGCAGATCTTGGCACTCCAGATTATTCAGATTTATTATTAGATCGTTATATCTCAGTCATAGAAATTGCCAATCCCATGCACAGTTTATGGAGCGATGGCAGATGGAACAAACTCACCATGGCTCACGGCTGTTATTGGGGAAAATGCACCTTTTGCGATATTTCTTTAGACTATATTAAAATTTACGAACCTGTTGCGGCATCGCTATTAGTAGATCGCATGGAAACGCTGATTGCCCAAACTGGCGAAACCGGATTTCATTATGTCGATGAAGCGGCTCCTCCATCCTTAATGAAAGCCTTGGCGCTCGAAATTTTAAAACGCAACCTCAGCGTTACGTGGTGGACCAACATTAGATTCGAAAAAAACTTTACACAAGATCTTTGTATTTTGTTGAAAGCTTCTGGTTGTATTGCTGTTTCAGGCGGATTAGAAGTGGCTTCAGATCGTTTATTAAAACTAATAGACAAAGGTGTCACTGTTGAGCAAGTCGCGCAAGTGACTCGCAATTTTACCGAAGCTAATATTATGGTGCACTCATACTTAATGTATGGTTACCCAACGCAAACGGTTCAAGAAACGGTTGATAGTCTCGAAATGGTGCGTCAACTATTTGAAGTTGGTGTTTTACAATCAGGTTTTTGGCATCAATTTGCCTTAACAGCGCATAGTCCTGTGGGTTTACATCCTGAGGATTATGGCATCACACCCAACTATAAAAACATCAGTTTTGCTAATAATGATGTTGATTTTACCCATGCAACAGGCATTGATCATTCGCAGTTTAGTTTCGGATTAAAGAAATCACTCTTTAATTTTATGCATGGTATTGGGTTTGATATTCCGTTACAAGATTGGTTCGACTTTGAAATTCCAGAAACTGAAATTGATCCTGATTTTATATATAATGCTTTAGCGCAAGAACCTATTTTCAATATTAAACCCACAGCAAAAATTGTTTGGTTAGGTACTATGCCTTTAGTATCTGAATTTTCTAAAACGAAAAAAGGAACCACTAAAGAGTTTTTAGAATTCACATTTCATGATACGGTTGAAAGCTATCAAATTTCACTCGAAAAAGAAAAAGGTCTTTGGCTTTTAGATTGCTTGGAGCAAATATCACCGCAACATAAACCACAATCGTTTAAACAATTAAAAACGCGTTTTGAAATTGAATTTGAAGATTTCGAATTGTTTTGGCATTCTAAACCTATCGATGTTTTACGTGGTTATGGGTTGTTGGTGTTGTAATTGAATCTTATTTAACTAAAAAGTTGAATCTTTAGATTGTCCCCTTGAGGATTAGTGAGAAATAAAATATATTTTGTTTTGAAACTACCGAGCGTAGCTCATTAGGGGTGTTTTTTATAGTTGTTTCTATAAGAGAATAATACAAAATTTCCACCTCACAATTTGCCCTCTTCAAAATTTCTTAGACCTTTGTAACTTCTAATACTAAGTTTCAGACTTAACTCTAAAGTAAAAAACCAAAAATTCTTAATGAGAAAACATAAAGCCATTCGATTTTTAATGGTCGCTACTGTTTTATTTACGCAGATTACATTCTTGTCCATGATTGTAAATGCGAATTATGAAACCAATGCGACATTAATTATTGTTGCGCTTGTCATTATAGCCACCATCATTTTTGGTTACAAATATTTAGATTTACACCACGAAGATTACGCCTACGAAAAAATAGCTGTCGTTATTTGGGTGCCTATTGGAGCCGTATTGTGTTACCTCTTAAATATCCATGGAGGTTTAGGAAGTATTTTAGCCATGGGTATTGTGGGGACTTTGGCTTCATTTATACCATCGCTCAATAAAAAATCGAACTACTTACAACAACTACCAGCAAGTATCTATTGTGGTGCTTTTGTAGGTATGTCTAGTGTAGCAACCTCTCCATCTATTGGTTTTGTTCTTGCAGCTGGTACTTTGGCAGGAGTATTTTTTATGATTTCTAAGAATTTATTTCTTGGTGTTGGCGGAAAACTAGGCACCATGGCATTCGCTGGTGTTATCACCGCAACTCTAATATATTCATTATTGGTATGAATACATTGATACTCATCATCACCGGAATTTTAGGATCTACACTCACCTATTTTGTAAGTGAACAATTACGATTCGGAACTGTAAAAGCATCAGCCTCACTATCATTAATTGTGGGTTTGTTTTTCTACGCGTTCCCTAATCTTCTCAACATGTATTTAACAGCACATTTACCGATTGTCTTTGTTGGCACGTCTTTCATTGGTATGGTATCTTCAAAAACCTTAAAAAGTTTTCCATTGCTTGCCATAGCAGGAGCACTATTCACTGCCATTTACATTCATAAAAATAATGTCTTTGATGGTTATGGAGGTGCACTTGGCGCACTTGCTTTTATTGCTTTGGTTACTACTATGGGCTTTAGTTTTGTGGTTTCAAATTCTTCTAAAATTAAGCATAAGGTTGGTTTGGTATGGCAAAAGGTTTTTGGTTCTGGGAAATAGGGTTTTGATTGTTTTGGTACACCAAGCATGTTGCTATTATCTGTGATTCGGACTTTTAATTACGTAGCCTTTGAAATATATAAACAATATCAAAACGTCTTGTTAAACCTTTCTCATCCGTCTAATTAATCCATATTTTTGCATATTGAAAATTGAAAATCATGCAAGACAACAAAACTTTAAGTTATATAAAAGACGTTCTAAAAAACAGGCCAACAGATTGGTTAAATCTAACTACACATCGTTTAGATATTTACAATGAAAGCTTAGCTAAAACGCAGTTTTTAGATCAGTTTGAAACCTTATATAAAGACCATAATTCAGCATCTTCGGAATTAAAAGCGTTGCCAACGGCTTACGATTATATTCGTTTGGGGCATCCCTTATCTTGTGTTTTAGAATGGGGAATTGCGAATTTGAATGCATTAGACTCAGAAAACGTGATTAGTTTTTCATCACAAACGGTTCCTGTGTTGTCTATTCTTCGACATAATTTATTACATGATAAAAAGACGCAAATCATTTACACGGATAGCTTACCAGAATCTTTTGATGCTGAGCTTATCAAGCGTGTTTATGGTTATGATTTCGAGGTTATACAAATAGATGCTATCGATGCCATTCTGAAATTTGAAGGCAGTACCATTTTTATTTCGGAACCAAAGCACATTTCTACTGTTGAGCAAAATTTAAATATTGATTTTCAAATCAATCTATACAATCAGCTTGGAAGTGTTTTAATAGTGAATGGAGAACAAAACGCGGATTACATTTCAGATATTCAGCATGTAAGACGTCGTGAAACAATTGCCATGACTCCTGCCAATTGTCTAGTCGCTTTAAAAGCGTTAACCGAACACACTCCGATTACCAATGAAGACAGTCATCTTGGAGCAAATAAAGCAAGTGTGTTAAACTCTATAAAGGAAATAAATGGCACAACGTCTCAGCCTTTAGTCGGTTCTAGCGGATTGTCGGTGCAGTATGCCATTATGATGGGCTTGGTGGACTATTCCTTAGAACACCATAAAGGCAAAGCAATTAAATTTGTAGTACCACCAAATTGTTATGGAGGCACCAATGACCAAGCCAGACGTGTTGCGGCTTGTTTAGATCATGTGGAAGTAGTCGATTTACCAGTCGATGGTGATAATGATATGGTGCAAAGTATCCATACCATTTTAGATAAAATTGCCCACGACGATGCCATTCCTTATATCATTGCAGAAATCCCAACCAACCCACGTGTTGAAGTTCCGGATTTACAAAAATTAAAAGAAGCTTTGAGTGAAGAACGTAAAACGGCTTCTGGAGACATCGCGATAGATCCTGTGTTTATATTAGATCAAACTTTTTGTCCGAATGTGCACTTTTTAGGTGAAGGTGAAATATTATCTACAGTACGCACAATTTCTTATGCGAGTGGTTCTAAATTCCCGAGTGGTGGAATATGTACAGCGGGTTATATTGTAGGAAATGCTAAAGTAGATGCTTTAATGGATAAAATCGCATTACATCTCACGCTTTGCGATAATGAGGCGACTGCGCTTCAATACGAGATATTGGCTAAGCAATTACCATCTATGAATCAGCGTATTGCGGAGGCTTATAAAAACACACGTGAGTTTGTAAATTTTATTCATGACACCTTACCAGAAGCGAAAATCAATTTTGTTTCAGAAGAATTGGCAGCACAAGGATTTACTCCTTCGGTGTTTTCATTAGACCTTCCAACCAAAGGAAATACTCCTGAAGAAAAAGAAACTTATAAACGTGCTTTAAATCACAGGTTAATCAATTTAATGATTACCGAAATCCCTAACGAAAGCAAGTATTGCGTGAGTTACGGACAATTAAAAGGCTGTTATTGGACGATTCCTGCAACCTCAACACAAGGTACTACCAAAGAAGGTGACAAAGATTATATTGCACGTGTGTCCTTATCTCCAGATTTAGATTTGGAAAAGCATAAAGCGGTGTTTTTAGAGTTTGTGGAGAGTATTTAATCGCATGTCAGTCTAAGGGCTGTCGTAGGCATTTAAACTTTAGTTACATTGCATTTCGACTGGACTCAATGTGACAAAAGTGCTATCAAATAACATATTAAATCATTTTGAAAACCGAGTCGTCAGTTCAAGTGATTTTTATTTTTAGAAAAATTGTATCGAGAACCTTAAGGTTTACAAATGGTTCTCGATACATTTATTCATTTTTCGTTACACTTCAAATGAATAAACACTAAAACTAACAACAACATAAATAATCAAATTCAATACCTCAACACAAATGGAAATTTTAGACTGGATACAAGATTGGTTCAAAAGTCATTGCGATGGCGACTGGGAAAAAGATGAAGTGATTCAAATTACAACATTAGCTACGCCAGGTTGGGAAGTTGAAATTGACATTTCAAAAACCTCTATTGCTAATTTAGAAATCAAGTGGATTCTTAACGAAATCAATCGACAAGATTGGTATGGTGTAAAAGTTGAAAACGCAAAATTTCTCGCAGCAGGTGATGCTGGAAAACTTATTTTCTTATTAGATCTTTTCAAGCAGATGATTGATAAGATTGAAAACGAGTAAAATCCACAGCACTAAAAAAACTATGCTTCTCAAAGTCGTTCGTTCTTAAAAACCCAGAAAACGAAATAATTGTTTAAAAAAGCCCTCAGGTTTTTCTGTTGTCGTTTCAACTATTTTATCCTCCTGAAAATCAATAGTAAACACACCAAAATTGTTAGAGGTTTTATTGACATCACCTTTATTTAAGGTCATAGGAAATATAATTTGAGACGTCTCATTTGTATGTCCTGTTTTTAAAATTTCCTTATAACGCTCTACATCTCTAATAGTATAACGTGTTCCTTCTTTTATCTGATATTTTGAGAAATCAACAATGACATCTGCTTCATTTTTATCGAACAGTACAACTCTAAAAGAATTGGGTTGATACGTGTTTTCTGTAATATCTAAAACCTTATCTAAATCAAATTCCTTTATATGTTTCCATTGACTGTTGGCATCTAAATCGAACCTTGATTGCCAGGTTTTAAAATCAAAACTCCCGTTATCTGTTGTCCTGAAAGGCTTACTGTTTTTAGTATAGTATAAATTGTCATTAAAATTCCAATGCGCTGTTTTGAAATCAAAAATATGAACGTATCCAGTGTAAACTTTATTATTGGTTAAGGTTAATGAATTGGCGTATAAAATCCGAAAGGCATTATTTCTTCCTATAATAATATTATGATCTACAACAACATTTTCTATAGCTGCATTTTTATGAAACCCAAGGGTTAATGAAGCAGCGTCACCGTTCACTTCATTTGTTTTAAAATTGGTATTATGATACAGAATATTATTTTTAACCGTAATATTCTTTGCTATATTAATACCTTCCCTATCGTCTGTAGCCACAATAATATTATCTACAATACGATCTTTAGAAGGCAAACCACTATTAAAAATCACGTTATTATCTAGGGTTATATTTTTAACCCATTCGGTTGTTGCGTGTTTAGATGCAGACCATACCTCTATACCTTTGTAGTAGTTATTAAAAATAATATTATCCTTTATCAATCGTATTTCAGTATCGCTATTGTTCTGCACATAAAACCCCTCTCCTACTGCTTTTCCATTCGCCCTAATTGCTCCATTATTAAACACCATACAGTTAGCTATTACAGTACCTCCTGTATGTTTCCAACTACCAAAACCAAGTCCTGGATTATTATAAATCATCAAATTAATAAACTTGCAGTTTTTACCACTTAAATGTGCAATACCTGCTATGGGCTTCGTTAGCCCTTTAGTCTTTTGAATTTGCCTTGAGTATTCTCCCAACCATGTGATTTCAAAATTTTGAAATATCACTCGAGTACTTCGTACACTTAAGGTTTGCTCTTGATCCGAAGCCACATTACCATTAAGTACCACCTTATCGTTTTTAAAAGCACTCACGGTTATATACTGATTAGCTATAGTAGAACTTAAAGTGCATGCAAACCGACCATCATAGACTCCTTCATGCAACCAAATGATATCCTTACCATTGACGACCTCAGATTTCTGACTTAATGCCGTCTGTAAATCCCAAGGATTTTGCAAACTACCGTTTCCTATTTCAGACCCAGGTGTTTTAGCATCATTCTTAGGAAATACATGAAATTCCTGCTGTGCATAAGAAAGCACAATCGTAAAAATTAATAGCATTGATAAGTATAGTGTCTTCATGCCAACAAATTTACAATTACTGTACCATATACTAGATTATAAACTACAGTAATGAATTTTATCGTCCAAGATTCAAAAAACTAAATAAAACGTTAAAAATTATTTTATATCTAACTGATTGTTTAGCTTTGTCTAGTAGTTAGAAATAATGGCAAGAAAAAAACAATATAACGAAGACGAAGTCGTAGAAAAAGCCATGATCCTTTTTTGGAAAAATGGTTATGAAGGAACATCTATGCAAATGCTCGAAAAAGCAATGGGCATCAACAAATTTTCTATATATTCTAGTTTCGGCAATAAACACGGTCTGTTCCTTGAAAGTTTAAAACACTATAAAGCACTAGTCAGTTCAACGTTGTTAAAGTTTAAAAATGGCACTAATGGAGTTGAAGACATTAAACAGTTTTTTTACGACTCTATAAACTCTAATTTCAAATCAGGTAACCAAAAAGGTTGTTTTGTTACCAATACCTACAACGAGTTTTCCGAAAACGAAGACCAACTTATAAAAGAACAAATGACTTCTTTTATGGATAATTTAAAAGCCATTATCATAGAAAAATTACAAATGGATCCTTCAAAAGATGAAGGCACCATTTTAAAACAAGCCAATTATTTACTTTTAGCAAAACATGGTTTAGCAGCCGCATCAAGAGTTAACACACCACAAGAAATTGAAGATTACATTGAAATGATCTTCAAAAATTTATAATCCTTTTTTTTACACTATAACTAAACAAACGTTTAGATAAAATTAACAAATAATAAAACGAAAACTTATGACAACTTTAAAAATTCACAATATTGAAAGCGCACCAGAAGGGAGTAAAGCATTATTAGAGAACTCTCAAAAAGCTTACGGAATGATTCCTGGTTTACATGGAGTTTTAGCTGGAGCACCAAAAATACTAGAGGCTTACCAAGCTTTACACCAATTATTTGTTGACTCTTCATTTAACGAAGAAGAATTAACAGTAGTGTGGCAAACCATCAACGTAGAACATGCTTGTCATTACTGTGTTCCGGCACATACAGGTATCGCAAAAATGATGAAAGTTGATGATGCTATTACCGAAGCTTTACGTAATGAAACACCTCTTGAAAGCTCAAAACTAGAAGCTTTACGTACCATGACTTTAACTATTGTTAGAAATCGTGGTCACGTAACACAAGATGATTTAGACGCATTTTATGCTGTTGGTTACGGTGAAGCACAAGTCTTAGAGATCATTTTAGGATTATCTCAAAAAACAATAAGTAACTATGTAAACCATATAGCAAATACACCTGTTGATGCAGGATTTAAAAAGTTTGCATGGTCTAAAGAGAATGTGGCTAAATAATCCCTATAAATAAGCCACAGGTTGATTAATAGCAATAAACCTTCCGTTAATTCGGAAGGTTTATAATCTTTAAACATTTACAATTATGATAAAAGTTTCAGTAATGTACCCTAACAGTAAAGACGTACAATTTGATGCGGACTATTACCAAACTAAGCATTTACCAATGATTGCAAAACACGTTGGTAGCGCCTTAAAAGGTTTAGAACTAGATTTAGGTATTGCAAGCAGAATTCCTAAAGAACCTGCTCCTTATGTCGCTATTGCACATTTACTATTTGATGATGTAGCGTCTTTTCAAGAGGCTTTTGGTCCTCATGCCGCAACCTTTGCTGCTGATGTGAAAAATTATAGTAATGTACAAGGTATACTTCAAATTAGTGAATTGGTTATTTTTAAAAACTAAAGATTAGAAACTTAAGAGGTGTCTTAATGAAGATTGAAGACCAAACGATAAAACAAATAGCCAATAAGAGCTTCCAAGCGGTTTTTAGAACGACTACAGAAGCGCATGGCTTTATGCACTTAGTTTTCAGTAAAAAAGAAATAACACCTTATCAATTCAGGTCTATTATGATAGATCTAAAAAAAGAATTATCAAAACTTAGTGTTTCAAAATTCAACAAAAAATTAAGCTATCATTGGCTAGTTCGTTTTGATCAGCAAGTAAATACACCTTTTCATGTAGATAATGCTGCAGAGCAATCTATATTAATGCTGGGTTATGAACCTAGTACTATTAAAAGTGAATTACATTTGGCAGATTATCATGCCTACGCTAAGAAAGCATATAAAAAGCCTGAAGATTATTTTAATAATTTTTCACCTGTTTTTAAAGATAATGAGGACGTATTATTGCCTTTCATTTCAAAAATAAAGTCAGCTAATAACGATAATTATTCTATTGTTATAATTAATAATAGCAGTCCAAAATCAGATGTTGATACTTTAGGTTTGTTTCATAAAGCTTTAATAATGAAGGTGGATTTAAGCAAAAGTAGAATCGTTAATTCTATGGTTTTAAATCTTGTGTCAAATGACAAAATCACAGAAGATCAACAAAAGGAAAACAACTTTCTAAACACAAATATAATCAGCAAATAAATTGATTAAGGTTCTAGAAATCAATATAAAATTCAATTAAAAAATAAAGTTATGGCTAATAAATTAAAAATAGATATCGTTTCAGATGTGGTTTGTCCTTAGTGTACCATTGGATACAAACGTCTAGAAAAAGCAATCCAAGAACTTGGTATTCAAGATCAAATAGAAATAGAATGGCAACCCTTTGAGTTAAATCCGAATATGCCAGCCGAAGGTCAGAATGTTATAGAGCACATTTCAGAAAAATACGGATCTACTCTAGAACAACAAAAGGCTTCTCAACAACATATGATTGATGCTGGTGATGAACTGGGTTTTAAATTCGATTATTTTGATGAGATGCGTATGGTGAACACTTTTGATGCACACGTTTTATTAGAATATGCTAAAGATTTTGGTAAGCAAACCGAACTAAAAATGGCATTAACTAAAGCCTTTTTTAGCGATAGAAAAGATGTATCTAAAAGAGCCATTTTAAAAGAAGCCCTTTTTAGTGTTGGTTTAAATGCAGACGAAGCTTTAGCTAAAATAGACATTGAAGAAGCCCGTAAAGAAGTAAGAACAAAACAAGACTATTGGAAAAATATGGGTGTAAACTCTGTGCCAACTATTGTTTTTAATAGAAAAAGCGCGGTTACAGGCGCACAACCTGTAGAAACGTTTAAACAAGTTTTAACTGAATTAATTAAAGAACAGCAATCGGTTTAATACAACCGATTGTTAAAAACATAACACATGGACAACAATAAAAACACAGGAGAATTAGACGTTTTGTTAGATGAAGTCCGAAAAGCAAGTGCTGCCAAATTTACAGACGAAACGAAAAAAATATATGCAGACGGAATTACTAGTGTTGCAAACTCTGGAGTTTTACATTCTGCTTTAAATGTTGGAGACAAAGCACCTAACTTTACGTTAAAAAATGCTTTAAACGAAGCTGTTACTTTATTTGACCAACTTAAAAATGGACCTGTAGTTTTAACCTGGTACAGAGGTGGTTGGTGTCCGTATTGCAATATCACATTGCACGCTTTACAAGAAAAATTACCAGACTTTAAAAACGAAGGTGCTACACTTTTAGCTTTAACACCAGAATTGCCTGATAATTCTTTGAGTACTTCAGAAAAAAACAATTTAGAATTCACCGTTTTAAGTGATTTAGGGAATACTATAGGAAAAGAATATGGTGTCGTTTACACGTTAACAGACGATGTTGCTAAAAGTTATAATGCTGGTTTTGGTTTGAATGAACAAAACGGTGATACTAGTAATGAATTACCATTAGCGGCCACTTATGTTATTGATACTAACGGAATTATTGCATATGCTTTTTTAGATGCAGATTATACAGCGCGTGCGGAACCTTTAGAAATATTATCTGCTTTACGTAAATTAAAATAGTGTATTTTTATTAAGAAAAACATATCAATGAAAAATTTCAGCTACATCATTATCCTTTCTATTTTATTTATTTCTTGTAAAGAAAAAACAGAAAACAAATTACAAGCAACTCCTGTTACAATACAATCAGAAACTCCAAAAATTACGCAAATAGCATCTTTTAAAGGGCAACAAGTAACTGGAGTTTCCGTGAGTAATGAGGGTCGTATTTTTGTGAATTTTCCTAGATGGAGAGAAGGCGTTAAAAATGCTGTAGCTGAAATAATAAATAGTACAAACACTGCTTTTCCAAATGAAGAGTGGAACTCTTGGAAAATAGGAGACAAAATAGAAACCAATAAATTTATTGGGGTTCAATCTGTAGTTGTTTATGACCATCTTATCTATGTTTTAGATACTAGAAGTCCCCTTTTTCAAGAAGTTTTAGATGCACCTAGAATTTTTGTTTTTGATATAAACACCAAAAATTTAGAACATACGTATATTTTAAATAAAGAGGCTTATCATCCTAATTCTTACATAAACGATTTACGTCTTGACAAAAAGAATAACAAAATCTACTTCACAGATTCTGGTAATTCTGGTTTAGTCATTTTAGATTTAACAACGGAAAAGTTCACTAGAGTTTTAGATAATCATCCTTCGACAGCAGCAGAGGTAGATTTTTTAACTTTTGAAAATAAGAAATGGACAAATGCTGTAAATTCCGATGGAATTGCTTTAGACACCAAGAATGACAAGTTATACTACCATGCCCTTTCTGGTTATAGTTTATTCAGCATACCAACAAAAGCATTAATTTTGGATGATGAAAAAGAAATTGAAAATGCGGTAACTTTTGAAGCTAAAACTTCTGCACCCGATGGAATGATTTTTGACGAAAACGGAAACTTATATTACGCAGATTTAGAACACAACAAAATCAAGTATCGCAAACCAGATGGTAGTATACATACTTTAGTGGAAGGTGATGCCATTAAATGGGCAGATACCTTTAGCATATACGATGGTTATTTATATTTCACCAACTCTAGGATTAATGAGGTAACTGCAGATATTTCTGAAATGAAATTTACCGTTAATAAAATTGCATTAGCAAATTAGTTTTTGATGCTTCTGGCGTAAACCGAAAGTAAAACATTACATATCTTCATAAAATGAAAAACAAACCTAAAGTATTATTCTTTGATGTAAACGAAACGTTATTAGATTTAACTATAATGAATAAGCAAGTTGGTGACGCTTTAGGCGGAAAAGACAATTTACTATCTTTATGGTTTACAACGATGTTACACTATTCGTTAGTGGTTTCAGCAAGCGGACAATACAAACCGTTTGGTCATATTGGTGCTGCCGCTCTGCAAATGGTTGCTGCAAATAATGATATTCTAATTTCTGAAGATGAAGCAAGAAAAATTGTTGCAAGTGCCATGCAGAATTTACCGCCGCATCCAGAAGTTAAGGATGCTTTAGCACTATTAAAAAAGGAAGGATATACTTTGGTAGCACTCACTAATTCGGACACAGAAAGCTTAAAAAACAAATTTGAAAACGTAGGCTTAACACCTTATTTTGATGCATTATTAAGTATTGAGTCTGTTGGTAAATTCAAGCCATTTACCGATGTTTATTATTGGGCAGCCCATAAAATGAACACAAAACCCGAAGAATGTATGCTTATTGCCGCACATGGTTGGGACGTCGCTGGAGCCGTTTGGGCGGGTTGGAGAGCTGCTTTTATCAGCAGACCTAGTCAACAATTATTTCCATTAGCACCAAAAACTGAAATTGTAGAATCAGATTTACAAAAGGTAGCTGATATTCTAGTTAACTATTAAAACAGCCCTAGTACACTCCTCTTTTACATATATCAACATAAAGGAGCTTTAAACAAGCTCCTTTATTGCTTTAAAATCCTAAGCTTTATGCTCCCATAAACAAAACCTAACTTCTCGTAATTACACGAAAAACGGATTTATAACAGTCATGTTTATTCTTAAAACTGAGGCTCTCAATAACATTGAATGTTACTCCTATTATAAGATTACTGTTGGTCGGTTTTAAAACTTTGGAGCTACCTATCCGTTATATTCTAATCTTATAAAAACGCTTGGTTTCTTTTGATATTTTCAAAAAATTCCACGAACTTCGTTAGGGTTAGATTAAAGTCATTATACAACACTCCTTTATAAAAGTTACTAAAATTAGGAGTTAAAATTCCCAAGTCTTTCCAAAATTCAGTTTTATTTTTGCCCTATGAAAATTTTAGTAATTGAAGACGAAATAGAATTACAAAACATAATAAAAGCATCACTTCTAAAGGAACAATATACCGTAGAATTGGCTTCAGATTATTATGCAGCTCAAGACAAAATATCAATCTACGACTACGATTGTATTTTACTAGATATCATGTTGCCTAATGGAAGCGGCATGGATTTGCTTCAGGAATTAAAAAAAATGGACAAATCTGGGAATGTTATTATCATTTCGGCTAAAAACTCGGTTAACGATAAAATAAAAGGATTAGAACTCGGAGCTGATGATTACCTCACTAAACCATTTCATATTGCAGAACTTACAGCACGCATAAAAGCTGTTATTAGACGAAATAATTTAAATGGCAAAAACTATATAGAGGTTGGCAATATTTTGCTTCATATACAAGACAGAACATTAACCATAAATGGTAACTTAATTCATCTCAACAGAAAAGAATTTGATATCCTCTATTATTTCTTGCTTAATAAAAACCGCCTCATTACCAAAACAGCCTTAGCCGAATATGTTTGGGGAGACCATATCGATGAATCTGATAATTTTGATTTTATTTATTATCAAATTAAAAATTTGCGTAAAAAACTAGAAAGCGCTGAGGCCTCAATCCTTATAAATACCATTTATGGTGTAGGTTATAAACTATCTGAAAAATGAAACTACTTAACCGGTCATTACTCTATCTCTCCCTTACATTTTTAGTAATTATTGGTGTATGGTCCGTTATTTTTTATCTTAACATAAAAGATGAAATACGAGATAGTATCGATGATGGATTAGACAATAACAGACTATTAATTCTACAAAAAACAAAAACCGATGCTTCTCTTTTTTTACAGAATGAGTTTAGCGGAAATAACTTTGAAATCCATCCTATTTCAAAACAAAAAGCCCTTGCTTTTAGAGATATCTACAAAGACACTTTAATGTATAGGCTAAATGAAGATGATCTAGAGCCCGTTCGGATTTTACATTCTGCTTTTGAACATCACGACCACTATTACCACCTTAAAATCATCTCTTCATTAATAGAAGAAGATGACTTAATTGAAGATTCATTTTGGAGTATTATATGGCTGTTTCTCATTTTAATTACCAGTGTTATCATTATAAATAATATTGTATTAGGTAAAATATGGAAACCGTTCTATGAGATTCTAGAGCGCTTAAAAACATATCGTTTAGATAAAGACGAAGCTGCACTAAACATCCCTACAAAAACCAAGGAATTTATTCAGCTACAACATGCATCCAATGCTTTGTTTCTTCATGCTAAAAAATCTTTCACTGCACAAAAACAATTTACAGAAAATGCATCACACGAGCTTCAAACTCCGATAGCTATAATCATTAATAAATTAGAATTGTTATTAGAATCTGAGCACCTCACTGAAAACGACGCAAAAACTATTGCTGAAGTCATAACGATAGCAGACAGAATGAAAAGGCTAAACAATTCGCTATTACTTATGGCTAAAATAGAAAACAAACAGTTTTTAGACATCAACACCGTTTCTATAAATAAGGTTTCTAAAGACTTCCTAGCCCATTATAAAGAATTAACTGATTATAGAAAGTTGGCATTTCAACTTGAAGAAACTGATCATTGTTCTGTTAATATGAACAGTGCTTTAGCCGAAATTCTAATTTCAAATCTCATTAAAAATGCTGTTTTTCACAATAAACCCCATAGTGATATTACTATTAAAATTACCAAACAAGAATTTATTATTTCAAACCAAGGAGACACCACTGCATTAGACTCAAAACTTATTTTTAATCGCTTTGAAAAAGATGCTTCTAAAACGAATAGCACAGGCTTAGGATTGGCTATTTGTAAGACAATTTGCGATGCTTATAACATTAGTATCACCTACGATTTTACAGAACATAAACATTCTTTTAAAATAAATTTTAAAAATATAATCACCCACAACTAAATTCCAAATTCTTTCCAGTTTTGACTTCTACATTTGTATTATTATTAATTAAAAAACATAAATATGAAGACAAAAACAATCCCATTTCTAGCCATGCTCCTTTTTATTACAGCAATGGCTTCGGCACAAGATATTCCAACAGACAAAGTGCCGTCTGTGGTTTTAAACACCTTTAAAAAAGAATTTCCTAAAGCGAATGATATTGAATGGGAATTACAAGGCGAGCGCTACAATGTTGAATTTGAAATAGGTTGGGATAACGACTATGAGGCTTGGTTTACTAATTCTGGTAAGCTCATAAAATACACCATAGAAATTTCTCAACGCGATTTACCTATTAACGTCCTAAATACTATTAAAAACCAATATCCAGATTACCATATCGATGATGCCGAAAAAATCATTGAAAATGGAATCGATACTTATAGCGTAGAATTAGAAAAAGGAAAAGAGGAACTTGACCTTATTTTCACTAAAAACGGCATATTAATTTAACACCTACAAAACCATGAAAACAATAATAAATTTACCACTCTTTGCAATTGTAACACTGTTCGCATTCTTTACATCTTGTAGTAGTGATGACGACAATAATTCGAATGAGATTATTTTAAGTGAAGAAGAAATCCCTGAAGCCATTCAGACCTACATTGCCACTCATTTCAGCTCTAATTCGATCGTACTAGCAGAACAAGAAACCGAAGGTAATACAGTAACATATGATATTTATCTCTCTGGAAATATAGCGTTAGAATTTAATAACAGCTTTGCTATTATTGACATTGATAGCGCCACTCAACTTCCAGATTCTGTAATACCAGAAGACATACTAAACTACGTAGCTACAAACTATCCGACTAATTTTATTACAGATTGGGAATTAGAATTAAATTATCAACAAGTTGAATTAGATAACCATATTGAATTGGAGTTTGATATGAATGGAGACTTTATTAGAATTGATAATGACTAAAAACGTCATCAAATTCTAAAGAAATCCTATATATAAAAAGCCATGATAGAACCACTTCTCTATTATGGCTTTTTTATGTTCTAAAATAGAATAGTATTATAACTAACCTAAAAAAGTGTTTTCACCTCATCAAAATCCAAGCCTCCATAATTACCAGAACTCATTAATAGCAAACTCTTATTATCAAATTTCTGAGAGAACAAGAAGTTTTTAAAGTCTTCTGGATTGGTATAAATGATTAAGTCATCGCGCTCAAAAGCATTCGCAATTTGGTCTTGTGTAACTTCCTCTAGTTTCTTAATTTCTACAGCATGTGGTGAATAGAAAACGACAGCAACATCTGCAGCATCTAAAGCACCTTTATATTCTTTTAGGAATTCGGCATTAAGACTGCTATAGGTATGCAACTCTAAACACGCGACTAAAGTCCTATCACTAAACTGTTCTTTTACCGCTTTGGTTGTGGCTTCTACTTTGCTTGGAGAGTGGGCAAAATCTTTATAAGCTACGCTTGTCTTAGATTCGGCAATTTTCTCTAAACGTTTGCTTGCTCCTTTAAACGTAGAAATAGCTTCGTAGAAATCGTCTTCATCGATGCCCATATGTTGGCAAATCCATTTGGCTCCAGCTAAGTTATTTAAATTGTGTGCACCAAAAACTTCAATTGGCATTGGCCCTTCTGGAGTTTCTAATAAGGTTTCTCCATCTTCAACCGTGTATTCTGGAGTTTTGTAAGCTATTTTTCGAATCTGATTTTCTGAAGCTTCCACTACACGCTTGACTTCAGGATCTTCTTCGTTATAATTAATACTTCCACCTGTCACAATAGAATCTACAAAGATGCTAAACTGCTCCACGTAGTTTTCATACGTAGGAAACACATTAATATGATCCCAAGCAATACCACTCAACAACGCAATATTTGGTTTGTACAAATGAAATTTTGGTCGCATATCTATAGGCGAACTTAAATATTCATCACCTTCTAACACCATAAAATCATTGTCTTCTGTGAGTTTTACCATCACATCAAAACCTTCAAGCTGTGCACCAACCATATAATCCACATCTCTATTATGATAATGCATCACGTGCAAAATCATAGAAGTAATGGTTGTTTTCCCATGACTTCCGCCAATAACCACACGTGTTTTATTTTTGGCTTGTTCGTATAAAAATTCAGGATAACTGTAGATTTTTAAGCCGAGTTCTTGGGCTTTTAATAATTCAGGATTATCTGCTTTAGCGTGCATTCCTAAAACTATCGCCTCTAAATCTGAAGTGATTTTTTCAGGATACCAACCAAAAGCATCTGGCAATAAGCCTTTAGCTTCTAATCTCGATTTTGAAGGTTCGAAAATGGTATCGTCGCTTCCTGTAACTTTATAACCTTTATTGTGAAGTGCTAAGGCCAAATTGTGCATTGCTGCACCACCAATAGCGATAAAATGTACGTTCATAGTATCCTTAAATGTATACCGTAAAAATACTATAAGTTTTTTGAAATGAGAATTTATCAAACAAGGTTCTCGATACGATTTTCTCGTTCCACAAAAATCACTCGCACTGACACAAAAACGAAATACGAAACATAATCTATACGTCAGTACGAATGTTTCTTAATTCAAAGTAAAAAAAACAAATAAATGTATTGAGAAGAAGGTATAAATTAAATCGTCTCCTTAAATTCCTTAAACACATCAATATCAGGTAAACCGTCAATCGCTTTATTTATCCAAACTAAAGCTTCTGTTTTATTATTCTTGTGTTTATAGATTTGTGCTAAGCGATAATAGGCCCATTCTTTGGGTACACCATCTTTTGCCGAATGGTTAGACAAATACGTTTTAAGGCATTTTTCACCTTTCTCTAATTGAATATTATAATCTGCGCACACCTTACCAATTTGATAGTGCATTGCGTTACGCTGGTGTATTTTTTGTGCTGCTTCAATATTCCCAATGGCCTTTTCTGGCTGTGCTTGTCCTTCATAGAAACTAGTTAACTTTTCGTAACAGGTTACAGATCCACCAACAGCTATGGCTTGTCTGTAATACTTTTCAGCCAATTCAGGCTCCTCATCATATTCATAAACATAACCTTTTGCCAAATAACCATCAACCTTAGATAAATTTTCTAATTCACCTGCATATACTAAGGCCTTCGCTGTACTTCCTCCTATAATTCCAGGTAATGAGATATACAATTCTACTAAAGCCCAACGGGCATCAATGTGATTAGGATCTAATTCAGCGGCTTTCAAAAATGCTTCTTTGACATCACCTATAATTCCAAGTGCCTTAATTTTACTAATGTTCAAAGCTTTCATCCCTAAAGCACCACCATATTTATAATGGTAATTCGCATTGTTAGGTTCTCGTTCTACTAATGTTTTATATTGTTTTATGGCTTGATCCCATTTTTCCTGATAAGCAAAAGCATCACCCAAAAGTTCTATAGCAAGCTTATCCTCAGGGTTTGACTTTAAAAATAAACGCATTTCGTCCTGAGCCTTTACAAACTCTTTATTTGCTATAAATACTTCCGCCTTTTCTTTAGACGTTTGCGAAAAACAGAGTGAAGACCATAAAAATATCCAAAAAAACTTATACATAGAATTATCCTTATAAAGCAAAAGTACAATTAATGCTTTAGTCGTAAAATCTTAATTTAATAACGTTTTGTTTCACTTGTAATTTGATTAACTTCACTCATCGAAATCATACGTTCACTACTTACTACTATTTTTGGAATACCTTTTGTTGGTATTTTGTAGAAAAAAATTAATCATGAAAAACTATATACCACTACTAATGCTCATCTGTTTTGCTTCTTTTTCTAACGCTCAAAATGATTTTGAAAATCAATGGAAAGAAGTCACTAAACTAGAAAATGAAGGGCTCACAAAAAGCGCTTCTGATTTAGCGGAAGACATTTACAAAAAAGCCGTTAAAGCAGAAAACACGGAGCAACGCATTAAAGCTTTACTGCATATCAGTAAATACATGCTTGTACTTGAAGAAGATGCACAACTACACATTGTAAATCGCTTTAAATCTGAAATCGACATTACAAAAAACGTGGTTACCAAACATCTGTTAGAAAATATGTTAGCCACTATGTATTGGCAATATTTTCAACAAAGTCGTTACCAATTTTACAATAGAACTAAAACCTCTGAAAAAGTAAGCGATGATTTTAGAACCTGGGATTTAGAAACCATTTTTAATGAAATCCATACCTATTACCAACGCTCTCTAGAAAATGGTATTTTGTTGCAACAAGAACCGTTGATCAACTATAGTTTATTATTAAATGAAGCCGAAAACTCTAAAGACTTTCGCCCTACATTATATGATTTATTAAGTCATAATGCACTAAACTTTTATAAAACAGACGAAAATAGTATTACACAGCCTGCATACAAATTTAGTATTGATAACGAAGCATTTATTTCAGATAGTGAACCTTTTATCACTATAGATTTATCATCTAAAGACACATTATCACTTCAACGCAATGCCTTAAAAATCTATCAAAATTTAATAAAGTTTCATAAAAAGAATAAAGCGACTAAAGCTTTTGTAGAAATAGACATTGAACGACTAAATTTTGTAAAACAACATGCTGTATTTTCTAATGTAGACCATTTACTTCTGGAAACTTTAAGGTCTAAATCAAACGCATTAGCATCTTCTGAATTATCGACTTTATATGATTTTGAAATTGCTACAGTATATTATACACAAGGCAACGCTTACAATAACACTATTAAAGACAGTGAAGACAACACCAAAAACCGCTGGAAATTAAAAGAAGCACTACAACTTTGTAATTTGGCAATTTCTAAATTCCCAAATAGTGTTGGTTCTCTAAAATGCAAGGTTTTAATTGAGCAAATACGACAAGCTAATTTACAATTACAAACTGAAGAATTTATTAGTAGTAACGCTCCTTCAAAAATCTTAGTGACCTACAAGAATTTAGACGCTTTAGATTTTAATATATATAAAATTTCACAAAACCAATTAGAACGTTATAATCAAATTTACAGAGCGAAAGAGAAGCGTGATTTTTTCAACAAACTGAATCCTGTTGAAACATTTTCAAGAGCATTAAAAACCGAAGGGGATTATCAAAGCCACAGCACAGAAATTGTATTACCACACCTAGAAAATGGTCTATACTTAATTAAAACAAATACAAATTCTGAACATGACGTTTTTGCAACAGCCCATATTCAAGCTACAAATTTAGCATTGGTTGAAAGCTCAGAAAATGACACACATTTGTATCAAGTTATCCATAGACAAAATGGTAAACCTTCAGCCTATGCTGATGTTGAATTATCATATTCAAACAACAGAAATAATAAGCGTTCAACAAAGTATTTTACAACAGATCGTTTTGGTAAGTTCGAATTTAAAAAGAGCACCAACTACTATAGAAATGTTCAAATTAAGGTTAAAACTAAGGATGAAACGGGTTACTTTGGAGACTTCTACATCAATAGAAAATACGACCAAAACAAAAATAACGACACACAATACCATAACTTTTTATTCACAGACAGAAGTATATACAGACCAGGCCAAACCGTTTATTTTAAAGGTATCGCAACCAAATCTAAAGACGGAAAAACGGAAGTATCAGCTCATGAGGTTTCAAAATTAAGATTGAAAAATGTGAATGGTGAAGTTATAAGCGAACTTTTATTAAAAACCAATGCTTTTGGCTCAGTACATGGTGAGTTTATTTTACCTAATGATGGCTTAACTGGTAATTTTAGCATTGATATGTTTTCACATAGTTACGGCTACACATATATTTCAGTTGAAGAATACAAACGACCAAAATTCAAACCAGAATTTCAACCGATTACAGAAACTTACAAAGTAAACGATAGCATTACGGTAAACGGAACGGCAATCGCTTTTGCAGGTAGTAATATTACAGATGCGAAAGTAGCATATCGTGTAAAACGAAATGTAAGATTTCCGAGTTGGTATTATTGGAGACGTCCATATTTTAATGCGGAAGCCCAAGAAATCACTTTTGGAGAGACCAAAACAAATGCTAAAGGAGAATTTGAAATTACATTTAAAGCACTTCCTGATGAAAGTGTTTCTAAAGACAATCTTCCTGTTTTTAATTATGAAATCACCGCAGATGTTACAGATGTTAATGGAGAAACACGCTCTACGTCTACCATTGTTAATGTAGGTTATCATGCCATGACACTAAACATTGTTGCGCCTCAAAAAATTGATAAAGCTCAAAAAGAAATAGAAATTAGTTTAGCATCACAAAACCTAAATGGCGAATTTGCACCCGCAAAAGGCGAATTAAAGATCTATAAACTAAATGCACCAAACCGTGTTTTAAGAACCAGACCTTGGCAAGCACCAGATTACCAAACGCTTTCTGAAGAAGAATTTATAAAACTATTTCCGCACGACCCTTACGATGATGAGAATCAATTAACTAATTGGAAAAAAGGAGCTGAAGTCTTTAGTACAACATTTGATACTGAAAAGAAAAAAAACATTTCGTTAAAAAAACTTAAGAAATGGGATTCTGGTCAATATATTATTGTTGCAGAAAGCAAAGATAAATTTGGGCAAATTGTAAAAGATCAATTTTTTATAGCATTTTTTAGTGATAAAGACAAGACTGTTGCTGACAATCAATTATATGATGCGCAATTAGACAAAACTAGTTATAACATTAATTCTATGGCCAAACTAACTTTAGGTTCTGCTGCAAAAAACATAACCGTTACGGTTGAAATTGAAAAGGACGACAAGATTATAATGACGCAGTTAGTTACCCTAAACAATACGAAAGCAACCATTTCGATTCCTGTTTTAGACAGTGACTTAGGTGGCTTTGTTGTACATACGTCTTTTGCTGCTTTTAATGAATTTAAATCGCAAAGTTTTAGAGTTAATGTGCCATATCCAAAAACGGATTTAGACATTGAAACCATCACTTTTAGAGATAAATTACAACCAGGACAAGATGAAACTTGGAGTTTTAAAATTAAAGGACCACAAGGTGATAAAGTTTCTGCGGAATTGTTGGCAAGTATGTACGATGCGTCATTAGATAATTTTAAAGAACATAACTGGAATTTTAACCCAATTAAGAATCCTGTTTATTATGGAAGCATCAACAAAAATTCTAGACAAAGTTTTGGGAATACTAATTTTAAATTATTTAATAGTTTTAATACTTCTAGCTATTATCCAAACCAAAGACGCGATGCATTAAATTGGTTTGGGTTTTATTTTGGGAATCATTATCGTTATAAGAAGAGGAATAAATCTTACGCACCTCTTGCTATGGAAATTATGGCGGATTCAGAGGAAGTGAACAAAGTTTCTATTGGAAATGTAAGCGAAATATTGAATGGCCGAGGGGCTGGCATACGTGTATCTGCTGGATCAGGTCAACCTAGCCAAGACGCTAGTATAATAATTAGAGGTGTGGCTTCTATGTCTGGTACTGGAGGTAGTGTTTTATATGTTTTAAATGGAAAAATCATTAGCTCAAAAGAGTTCTCTAAAATAAATCCATCAGACATTTTAGAAGTTAAGGTTTTAAAAGATATTGAAGAACTGAAAGCATATGGAACAAAAGGTAAAAATGGTGTTATACTAATAACTACTAGCGCTAGTGCAAATGACTTACAAGAAATTATAGTCCGAAAAAACCTCAACGAAACGGCTTTCTTCTTTTCACAATTACAAACCGATAAAGACGGCAACGTAAGTTTCAATTTTAAAGCACCAGAAGCTTTAACCAAATGGAAACTACAACTCTTAGCGCATACTAAAACGTTAGAAAGTGCCTTGACACAGATGGAAGCTGTAACTCAAAAAGAATTAATGGTGATACCAAACGCACCACGTTTTTTAAGAGAAGGAGATCAAATTACAATTAGTACTAAAATTGCAAATCTTACCGACAATGAATTATCTGGAATGGCTCAATTGATATTAACTGATGCTGTGACCGGGAAGTCCATTGATGCAGAACTTTCAAATTCTAGTAACACCTCTCCTTTTGTAGTTGATGCCAAAGGCAATACACAAGTAACTTGGAATTTAGAGATTCCGGAAGGTATACAAGCAGTACAATATAAAATTATTGCTAAAGCTGGCGATTATAGTGATGGTGAGCAAAATGCCTTACCTGTTTTATCTAACAGAATGCTAGTTACGGAAACGCTTCCAATGTGGATTCGTTCTAACCAAACCAAAACGTTTACTTTAGAGAAGTTGAAGAATCAGACTTCCACGACGCTCAGTCACCATAAGTTAACCTTAGAAATGACATCGAATCCAGCGTGGTATGCTGTACAGGCTTTACCGTATTTAATGGAATATCCTTATGAGTGTAATGAGCAGACTTTCTCGCGTTATTATGCAAATGCATTAGCACAACACATTGTACAATCAAATCCAAGAATTGAAGCTGTTTTTAACCAATGGAAATCGACTGATGCCTTGCTCTCAAATTTAGAAAAGAATCAAGAATTGAAATCACTTTTGATTCAAGAAACACCTTGGCTTCGTGATGCAGAATCTGAGACAGAACAGAAAAAACGCATTGGGTTGTTATTCGATCTTAATAAGATGAATAACGAATTGCAATCTGCCATGAGAAAACTAAAGAACAACCAACACAGTTCTGGAGCTTGGCCTTGGTTTAATGGTGGTCGTGATAATCGATTTATTACCCAACATATTATTGCTGGGTTTGGGCATTTAAAACAACTAAATGTCAGCCTGAGCGCAGTCGAAGGTTCTATGATCGAAAACGCCATAGACTATTTAGATGCCGAATTTGTTAAAGAATATAAAGACATCAGAAAGTATAATAAGGATGCAGATTTAAACAAAGATCATTTATCGCATACCCAATTGCATTATTTATACACACGAAGTTTTTATTCTGAAATGACTCCTTCTAAAGAGGTTCAAAACATCATGGATTATTACCAAGGACAGATTCAGAAATATTGGTTATCGCGTTCAATATACGCGAAAGGCTTAATGGCTTTAACCATGCATCGTTTTGGCGATTCTAAAACAGCAGCTAAGATTTTAAAATCATTAAAAGAAAACAGTATTACTTCAGAGGAATTAGGTATGTATTGGTTAGCAAATATGAACTCTTGGCATTGGTACCAGGCACCAATTGAAACACAAGCTTTAATGGTTGAAGTCTTTTCGGAGGCTGGAGAAATTATTCAAAACGAAGCGAAGAATCTTGAAGATATCGACAATTTAAAGATTTGGCTATTAAAGAACAAGCAAACCAATCAATGGAAAACGACTAAAGCTACAACCGAAGCTGTATATGCTTTATTATTACAAGGCAGCGATTGGTTAAGTGTTACAGAACAAGTAGACGTTAAAGTTGGTAATGAAACTATTTCACCTTCAGCATTAGAAAACGTAAAAGTAGAAGCTGGCACAGGGTATTATAAAACCTCTTGGAATGGTTCTGAAATTAAACCAGAACAAGCTGATGTAACGATTACTAAAAAAGGAGAAGGTATTGCTTGGGGAGCTTTATATTGGCAATATTTTGAAGATTTAGACAAAATAACTTCAGCTGAAACTCCTTTAAAGTTAAGTAAAAAGTTGTTCTTAAAATCGAATACCGATAAAGGTGAAGAAATTTCAGAAATCACACCGGAAACAATCTTAAAAGTTGGTGACTTGGTTAGAGTTAGAATAGAATTACGTTCGGATCGCAATATGGAATTTGTGCATCTAAAAGATATGCGTGCCGCAGGTTTTGAACCTATAAATGTATTATCACAATATAAATGGCAAGATGGCTTGGGGTATTATGAAAGCATTAAAGACGCAGCCACCAATTTCTTTATGGATTATTTACCAAAAGGTGTCTATGTTTTTGAATATGATTTACGCGTAAACAATGCTGGTGATATGAGTAATGGCATTAGCACCATTCAGAGTATGTATGCACCAGAGTTTAGTAGTCATAGTGAAGGTTTAAGGATTTCTGTAAACTAATCTATAAACCTAGAGTCTACAAAGGCCCCAATATTGATTATAAAGAAAAAGAGGTTTCAAATTGAAACCTCTTT
Source organism: Winogradskyella sp. PC D3.3 (assembly GCF_054366245.1). Taxonomy (NCBI): domain Bacteria; kingdom Pseudomonadati; phylum Bacteroidota; class Flavobacteriia; order Flavobacteriales; family Flavobacteriaceae; genus Winogradskyella; species Winogradskyella sp. PC D3.3. Next base: position 4,131,729 of record NZ_CM135962.1, read on the forward strand.
TTCTTTATAACCTAACTCGTTTAAACAACTACTTTGACGAGTCCTTTTAAATTATTTATTTGGAGGAGTCGTTGGCCTCACTTCTATTTTGCTAGGCAATGTTCTTGGATTCATTTTTAATAAATCGACGACCAATTCACCAATATCTTCAATCTGTATTTTCCATGATTGTTCTTCTGTAGGTTTATTTCCATTAAAATGAGTAGACACAGATCCTGGCATAATGGTACTCACTTTAATTCCATATTGACGTAAATCTAACATTACAGCCTGTGTAAAACCGGTAACTCCAAATTTACTTGCGTTATAAGCTGATCCACTTGCAAAAAAATTAGCACCAGCCAAACTTGATATTGTAATATAATAGCCTTTAGATGCCTTGAGCGCATTAACACTAGCCTTTATTGAATTAAATACACCTGTTAAATTAGTATCTATGGTATCATTCCATTGCTCTACAGTTAAGTTTTCAATACTAGCAAAATGTCCTAAACCCGCATTAGCAATAACGATATCTAACTGACCAAAGGTGTTTAAAGCTTGTGCAACAGCCTTTTGTTGACTCTCAAGCTGCCTCACATCGGCCTGAATACCAATCACCGACCCAACACGATTTGTTCTAGAAGCCAAATCTTTTGCAGCTTCATCTGCAGATGTCTTTGTTCTACTTGTAATAACAACTTTTAATCCTTGACGAAGCAAAGCTTCAGCAACTCCATAACCAATGCCTTTGGTACCACCTGTAATAAGCGCTACTTTTCCTTTTAAATCTTGCATATATTCTCTTTTACCCAAATTTACAAAACTGTAATAGAAATCGGAAATTGTTAATTAAGTTGTTCTTTGTGCACAACGGCTATATTATCTAACTTTACCCCTTCAAAACACCTAATGTTTATATAGATGAAAACGCTACACATCATAAAGCCCATAATTTCATTACTTCTTGCAATGCTATTTTTATCTTGTATCAGTAAACAAAAAGGTCTTACGGAAGCCGTTCCTGTAAAAACACATCCCAAACTTCTTTTCTTAAATTACACTATTAATCGTATGAATACCGAAACAATGATTTCGTTAATTAATCAAATACAGGCGGATGGCAAATTAAAAATAAAGCCTATTGAGAAGCACAACAGCATTGGGGATTTAGAATATCACATTTTAGATAAAGACTTCACTTTATTAGAAGAATATTCAATAAAAGATCCACTAAAAAAAACCGTAGAGTTTATAAATGATTCAGGGAATCTTGAAAAAAAAATATTAGATTTAGACAGTGCACAGTTTTCTATTAAATTACAACTACCACCTAAAGCGAACTATATTGTAATTAATGAAATAAAAGCATCGGGAATAAAACAATTGGACACTGTAAAAATTAAATAAGCATGAAAAAAATCTTACTATTATTCCTTTTTACTTATCATTTCCAATTGACTTTTGCTCAAAATTTTGAGGTACAAAGCATAAAAAGTTCTGGTGATAATGACAAACGTATAAATCTTGTAATTTTAAGCGAAGGGTATCAAGCCAATGAAATGTCACAATTTGAAACCGATGCTAATAATTTTATGAATGACATGTTCTCCCAAGAGCCATTTGCTAACTATGAAAATTACTTCAATGTTTATATCATAAAAGTACCATCTAACGAAAGCGGTGCCACCCATCCCGGAACAGCGTTAGATGAATCTAGTGTCACTGTTCCAATACTAACGGTAGATAATTATTTCGGCACGGCTTATGACAGCTATGATGTACACCGATTACTCTACACTTCTAATACGGCTTTAATTAGCACAGTTTTAGCGAATAATTTTCCTGAGTACGATCAAGCCCTTATTTTAGTAAATTCGCCTTATTATGGAGGTAGTGGTGGCCCATTTCCCATAGCGTCAACAGGAACGAGTGCTGGTGAAATTGCTATCCACGAAATAGGTCATTCTTTTGTAGACCTAAAAGACGAGTATTACCCTGGCGATATTCTTGCTGAAGAAGGTATTAATATGACGCAACAAACGGACCCTACTTTGGTTAAATGGAAAAACTGGATTAACACTAACAACATTGGTATTTTTCCGTATGCTAATTCAGGAACGGCTGCTACTTGGAACCGACCACATCAATCTTGTAAAATGCGTTATCTTGGATATGATTTTTGTTCTGTTTGTAAGGAAGGAATTATTGAAAAAATTCACGATTTAATCTCTCCAATAGATTCTTATTCTCCTATGGAAGCGACAATTAACGCTCCTAACTTTCCTCTAAACTTTCAATTAAACACCATACAAACACTTCCAACGAATACTATTGAAAGTACATGGACATTAAATAGTACTACCATTGCGTCTAACACAGACACGGTTACTTTAGAAGCCAGTGATTTAACAACTAACACAAATAATTTAACGGTTGTTGTGCAAGACGCAACTCCTTTAATTAATATTGACAACCATGACACAATTCATATTGCAACTGTAACTTGGACCATAGATAACACCTTAGGGATTCAAGATATTACCGCTAACGATTTTAGCTTAACCATGTATCCAAATCCTGCTCAAACCATTCTAAATTTAAAATTAGAAAATACCTTAAACGAAGCTATTATTATAGAGATTATTAGTCTAGATGGAAAGCTAATTAAATCAGCTCAGCTTTCTAATAATCAAAATACAGCAATAGACATTAGTGCTCTAAGTAGTGGCTTATACATCACCAATTTTTATTCAAACAAAACTTTAATTACGAGTAAAAAGCTAATTAAAAATTAAATAGACGGGCCTTTATTTCGTTTTTGGCGGGTATCCTGAAAATATCTTATCAACTAATTTTACTAGTGTTGCCTCTCTTTTTTCGGGTAAAGCATTTAACTTATAATTACTCTTGCTCACAGCTTGCCAAAATAATCTTTCATTTTGCTTTTTATCTACAAAATCAATAACAATCTCTCTTGTTTTCTGATTTGTACCTATTGGAACACCTACAGAGACTCCTCCAAAGCCTCCACCTCCGCCACCACCAACTCCAACACCAACATTAGGCGTGTTTCTGTTCATCAGTTCTTGACTTTGAATATCAATATAAAAATCTGGATTATCAGAACGAGTGAGTCCAATAGTAGTCAGTTTAGCATCAATGGCACGTATTAAACGTAAGCTATCAAACTGGCTTAAACCCGTTTGCATATCACCGAAGTAATTATAGGTTTTGTAGTTACTAAAATCAGCTGATTTTTCGTAATCATAGTTGACTACAGCTCCACATGAGGTTATAAAAAGTGCGAGACATAAGTATTTAAAATTTTTCATCCTTTTTTTATTTAAAGATAACCAAATCTAATGACTAAATTTTAAAACTTAAGCTTCTTCGTCTTGAGGCTCAACCGCCTTGGTTAAAGAGGATGAGATAATACCCGTTGGAATAGCAACAATTCCCAAACCAATCATAAGAATAAAGAATGTAAAGACACGACCACCAACAGTTACAGGATATACATCACCATAACCAACCGTAGTTAGCGTTACAATAGACCACCAGAGACTAGAGAATATGGAAGAAAAATGCTCTGGTTGTGCTTCATTTTCAAAATAATAAATACCTACCGCAGCGAAATAAATGAGCATCAATGTAATGATCATAAATAAGATAATCTGTTCTTTTGCCAACTTCATCGCATTCGCAAAATGATGCATCGCTTTATTGTAACGTACAAGTTTGAAGAGCCTAAATAATCGGAACATTCTTAACAAACGCAATGAGCGTAAGTCTATTCCAAAAGACAAATAGAATGGCAAAATTGCGAGTAGGTCTATAATTCCGAAAAAACTAAAAATGAATTTCGGCTTACTATCGGCCACATAAATACGTGCCACATATTCGAATGTAAAAACGATGACACAAAACGCTTCTACAGCCTTTAATACCACTTTTGTTTGAGGCTTTAAATCTGGTAACGTTTCTATAGAAAACGTAATCACAGAAAAGATAATTAAAAATTGTATAAAATAAGCAAAACGCTTACTGCGCTTTGTGCCATTAAGTTCTACAAGATTTTTAAGATAGGCCTTCATTGTGAGGTTTAGACGTTAATCATTCAACATCTTCCAAAGTTCATCTTTTAATTCCGTAAGTCCTTGGTGCGCTAAAGAAGATATAAACATATACTTAGACTCTAAATTTTTATCTAAAATCTCAGATATTTCAGACTTTAATTCGTCATCCAACATATCAGATTTTGAAATCACCACAAAGCGATCTTTATCTAACATTTCTGGATTATAACGTCTTAACTCATCTACAAGAATTTCGTATTGCTCTACAATATCCTTAGCATCCGCAGGAATTAAAAACAATAGTATTGAATTTCGTTCTATATGCCTTAAAAAGTAATACCCTAAACCTTTTCCTTCGGCAGCCCCTTCAATAATACCAGGAATATCTGCCATTACAAACGATTTAAAATCGCGATATTCTACAATCCCTAAATTAGGCTTTAAGGTGGTAAACTCATAATCTGCAATTTTAGGCTTTGCTGAAGTTAAAACAGACAATAAAGTAGATTTTCCTGCATTTGGGAATCCAACCAATCCAACATCAGCCAATACTTTAAGTTCTAAAGTAATATCTCTTTCTTCATGAGGAATACCAGGTTGTGCATAACGTGGTGTTTGATTTACTGAATTCTTAAAATGCCAGTTACCACGTCCACCCATACCACCTTGTGCAACGATTCGTTCTTCACCATCTTCAGTGATTTCGAACATAATAGTATCCGATTCCGAATCACGAACAACAGTTCCTAAAGGGACTTCTACGTAAACATCTTCACCATCAGCACCAGTGCTTCTTCCGCTACTTCCATGTGCTCCATGGCCTGCTTTAAAGTGACGTTTAAATTTTAAATGAATAAGTGTCCAAAGGTTAGAATTACCTCGTAAAATCACATGGCCACCACGACCACCATCTCCTCCATCTGGTCCACCTTTTTGTATATATTTTTCGCGATGTAAATGCGCAGAACCTTTTCCTCCGTTTCCAGAAGATACGTGCATTTTTACGTAGTCAACAAAATTTCCTTCAGTCATATTCCTTTCCCACCAAAGTGGGAATCTTTTTTAGTTAATTCCTATTTTAACAGGAATGGCAATTTATAATTTATCAATTACAGAACTTAAACGCACTGTAATAGCTTCAACACTACCAACACCATCAACACCAAAATATTTATTCTGATCGGTATAGTAATCTTTTAAAATAGCCGTTTTTGTATAGTATTGTTTTATTCTATTTCTTATGATACTCTCGTCCGCATCATCAGTTCTTCCACTCGTTTCTCCACGTTTAAGTAAACGCTCTACTAAAACCTCATCATCAACCTCTAGAGCCACCATAGCGTCAATTTGAGAATCTTTATCTTCCATTAACGCATCTAAGGCTTTTGCTTGTGCATTAGTTCTTGGAAAACCATCAAAGATAAAACCATTAGCACCTGCATTTTTCTCCACCTCTTTATTCAACATATCAATAGTTACCTGATCTGGCACCAACTCTCCTTTATCCATATAAGACTTAGCTAACATTCCTAAAGCGGTTTCGTTTTTAATATTAAATCTAAAAACGTCACCTGTAGAGATGTGTATTAAATCGTATTTCTCTTTTAGAAAATTAGCTTGTGTTCCTTTACCTGCTCCTGGAGGGCCAAATAGTACTATGTTCGTCATATGTTGTGTTGTTTTTAATTGATATACATCTGGTAGATCTCTTCCTAATCCATTATAATCAAGTCCATAACCAACGATGAACTTATTAGGAATTTCTATACCGACGTAATGAAGTTTAAAATCTTTATTATAAGCTTCGGGTTTGTAAAACAACGTTGCAATAATTAATTGCTTTACATTTTCGTTTTCAAAAATACGATGCACTTCTTCCAAAGTGTTTCCTGAATCTATAATGTCTTCTAAAATAACAACTGTACGCCCTGTTAAATCTTGGGTTAAACCAATTAAGCGTTGAATATCTTCGGTAGACTTCACCCCTTCATAAGAGGCCAGTTTAATAAAAGTAACTTCACATGGTTTGGGATATTTTTTTACAAAATCGCTTACTAACATAAACGAACCATTTAATATACCAATAAATACGGGTACTTCATCACCTAAGTCTGCAGCAATACCATCTACCATCTTTTGGACGGCAGCATCTATTTCTTGTTCAGAGATAAAAGGTTTAAAGTATAAATCGTGAAGCTTAATCACTTTCTTTTTATTTTAGAATTGCAAAGATACATATTTGAACGAGGATTGACCATTTTTTGATTTACGAATTTCGAATTATATACCATATTTAGCGTATTTTTGCTATTGAAAAGCAGAATTTTTAATCTTAAATAAGATTCCCATTTGCACGGGAACAATAAAAATTGATGAACTATTTTTCTTCTAATTTTAAACTCGGTATTCTTGGTGGTGGCCAACTTGGCAAAATGATGCTATACGACACACGTAAGTTTGATATTTACACTTGCGTCTTAGACCCAAGCCCAGAAGCACCATCACGACTAGCCTGCGACGAATTCACCGTTGGTGATTTATTAGATTACGACACTGTAATTAACTTCGGAAAACAGGTTGACGTATTAACTTTTGAGATTGAAAATGTTAATGTAGATGCTTTAGAAACGCTTGAAAAGCAAGGTGTAAAAGTTTTTCCGTCGTCTAAAACATTACGAATAATCCAAAATAAAGCCACTCAAAAATTATTTTATCGCGATCACAATATTCCGACAGCAGATTTTACAAGATTTGCATATACCTCAGAAATTGATGAGGCTGTAGATCATGGAGGCTTAAGCTATCCTTTTGTATGGAAAAGTGCACGATTTGGTTATGATGGTACAGGTGTAAAAGTGGTTAGAAATCTTTCTGATTTAACGGATTTACCAAATGTGGAATGTATTACTGAGAAATTGATTCCATTTAAAAATGAATTGGCTGTAATTGTGGCTAGAAACGCACAAGGAGATCTTAAGACCTATCCTGTTGTTGAAATGGAATTTCATCCAGAAGCCAATCAAGTTGAATATGTCATTTGTCCGGCAAGAATACCTGATGCTATTGCTAAAAAAGCTGAATTAGTAGCCTTAAAAACTGCTGAAGCATTTAAACATGTGGGCTTATTAGCTGTGGAAATGTTTCAGACTGAAAATGACGACATCCTAGTTAACGAAGTTGCACCAAGACCACACAATTCTGGTCATTATAGTATTGAAGCCAGTTACACCTCACAATTTGAACAACAGATTAGATGTATTTTAGATTTGCCCCTAGGCCATACAGCAAGTAAAGTTGCAGGAGTGATGGTAAATCTTGTTGGTGCAGAAGGTTATACTGGAAACGTGGTTTATAAAAATATTGAAAACATTCTTGCAATGGAAGGAGTGACACCACACATTTACGGCAAAAAACAAACCAGACCCTTCCGAAAAATGGGTCATGTAACTATTGTAAATAAAGATATTACTGTTGCTCGTAAAATAGCAGAACAAGTAAAACAAACAATCGAAGTAATTAGCGAATAAAAAATGAGTAAAGTAGCCATAATAATGGGAAGTAAAAGCGACATGCCAGTAATGCAAGACGCTATAGATATATTAAACGGTTTTGATATTGAAATTGAAGTTGATATCGTTTCGGCACACAGAACCCCTGAAAAATTATTCGATTTTAGTAAAAATGCTCATAAAAGAGGCATCAAAGTAATTATAGCTGGCGCAGGTGGAGCAGCTCATTTACCAGGAATGGTAGCCTCTATGTCTCCGTTACCAGTTATTGGTGTTCCTGTAAAAAGCAGTAATTCAATAGATGGTTGGGATTCTGTATTATCCATTTTACAAATGCCAGGAGGAGTACCTGTAGCTACTGTAGCTTTAAACGGAGCCAAAAATGCAGGAATTTTAGCGGCTCAGATTTTAGGCAGCGCTGACCAATGTGTATTAGATAAAATAATCGTTTATAAAGAAGGATTGAAAGCAAAGGTTATTGATTCTGCAAAAGACTTATAAAAAAGCCTCAACTCTCGTTAAGGCTTTTAGCTATTAATCAATTCTACTTTAACATCATTTAATATGTAAAATATTAAGCAAAGGTACAAAACACCATATTACAGATTATCATATTCAAACGTTAAAATTCAGATAATCAAATACTTAATTCAAATCTACACGACATGACAATTCTTAATAAACCGTTCAACACCTTATATAATACTGCTCCATTTTCAAAACTTAAATCTGAAGATTTTTTACCTGCAATTAAAGAAGGGATAATAAAAGCAAAAGCTGAGATTGACGCAATCACAGCAAACAAAGAAACACCTAGTTTTGAAAACACTATTGAAGCCTTAGATTTTTCTGGAGAAGAGCTTGATCGTATCTCTAGTATTTTCTTCAATTTGAATTCTGCTGAAACTAATGATGAGATTCAGAAAATTGCACAAGAGGTTTCACCTTTACTTTCAGATTTCAGCAATGATATCACGTTAAATGAAGCCTTATTTAAACGCGTAAAAGCCGTTTACGACGCTAAAGCTAGTTTAGATTTAACTACTGAGCAGCAAACCCTTCTCGATAAAAAATACAAAGGGTTTTCTCGTAATGGTGCTAATTTACCAGAAGATAAAAAAGAAAAACTTCGTGCCATTGATAAGGAATTAAGTCAATTAAAATTAAAATTCGGAGAACATATTTTAGCGGAAACAAATAAATTTGAAATGCACCTTACAGACGAGTCTGAGCTTTCAGGTTTACCAGAAGGAGCCAAAGAAGCCGCTAAACAATTAGCCGAAAGCAAAGACAAAGACGGTTGGTTAATCACCTTAGATTATCCAAGTTATATTCCGTTTATGACCTATGCAGACAACAGAGCTTTAAGAGAAAAATTATCTAAAGCCTTTGGTAGAAAAGGATTTCAAAACGATGAACTAGACAATCAAAACATTGTTCTTAAAATCGCGCAATTGCGTTTTGAGCGTGCTCAACTTCTAGGCTACAAAACACATGCTCACTTTGTGTTGGAAGAGCGTATGGCAGAAACGCCAGAAAAAGTAACGTCATTTTTAAACGAATTATTAGAAAAAGCAAAACCAGCGGCTAAAGCAGAATTTGAAGAATTAGAAGCTTTCGCAAAAGAATTAGACAACATCGATCAATTACAAAAATGGGATTCTGGTTATTATGCTGAAAAGTTGAAGCAAAAATTATTCGACTTGGATGATGAGCAATTAAAACCGTATTTCAAACTAGAAAATGTAATCAATGGTGCTTTTACAGTAGCTCATAAATTATTCGGTCTACAGTTTGAAGAAATTAATACTATCGATAAATATCACGAGGACGTTTTAACGTATAAAGTTACGGATAGCGAAGGAGAATTAGTTTCCATTTTCTATGCCGACTTTTTCCCAAGAGCAGGAAAACGAAATGGTGCTTGGATGACGTCTTTTAAACCACAGATGATAAAAGATGGTAAAAATGAAAGACCACATGTATCTATCGTATGTAACTTTACAAAACCAACAAAAAGTAAACCCTCATTATTAACCTTTAATGAAGTCACAACATTGTTTCATGAATTTGGTCACGCCTTACACGGTATGTTAGCCAACACCACGTATCCAAGTCTATCGGGAACCAGTGTGTATTGGGATTTTGTTGAATTGCCAAGTCAGGTATTAGAAAATTGGTGCTACGAAAAAGAAGCTTTAGAGTTATTTGCAACACATTACGAAACAGGCGAAGTCATCCCAATGGAGCTGGTTAAAAAAATAAAAGCTTCCGCAACGTTTCATGAAGGTATGCAAACCTTACGTCAATTGAGTTTTGGATTATTAGATATGTCGTGGCATGGTATTGATCCTTCAAATATTACAAATGTAAAGTCTCATGAAGTTGAAGCCTTTGGAGATACAAGTCTGTATCCTGATGTCGCAGAAAATTGTATGAGCACGTCGTTTTCGCATATTTTTCAAGGAGGCTATTCTTCGGGATATTACAGTTACAAATGGGCAGAAGTTTTAGATGCAGATGCCTTTGAATATTTTAAAGAAGAAGGCATTTTTAATAAAACCGTGGCAGATAAGTTTAAAACCTTTGTATTATCTCAAGGAGGTACCGATAACCCAATGACTTTGTATAAAAAGTTTAGAGGACAAGAACCAAAACCTGAAGCCTTATTAAGACGTGCAGGCTTGTTGAAATAAATCAATAAAAAGAGAGCAAATGAAAAACTCTCTTTTTATTTAAACAAAACTTTCACAAATTATTGAAAGTTTAAAAATTATTATATATTTGTATTATGGAATATCAAGAAGCAAAAGAAAAATTTATTAGCACTTGGGGAAGTTTAGGCTCACTTTGGGGCATCAATAAAGCGATGGCTCAAATACAAGCCTTACTTTTTATTTCCACCCAGCCTTTGTCTATGGAAGACATTATGGAAGATCTTAAAATTTCACGCGGTAATACCAGTATGAATTTAAGACAACTCATGGATTGGGGCATTGTAACCAAAGTATTGGTTTCTGGTGAACGTAAAGAGTTTTTTACTACGGAAAAAGACGTACAAGAATTAGCACGCATCGTCGCCAAAGAGCGCAGTCGAAGAGAAATTAGACCTGTGATTAAAGTTCTTGAAGAGGTCTCTACCATAAAAGATGATGGCACTGAAAACACAAAAGAGCTCATTAAACAAACCAAGGCTTTAAATCAATTAACCCAAGATTTAGATACTTTAATGAATAAGATGGTGAATCAAAAACAAAATTGGTTAACGAAATCGGTTTTAAAACTGATGAAGTAGCAGGTATATTTTTTTAAAACAAACTTTCAATTTTTTCTGAAAGTTTAAAAACAAAGAAAACATGAAACATTTTTACGATATCAACAAAATATTAATCCTTAGCACCTCACTTCTTTACTTGACTTTTTGGGGAGGCATTGCAGCCCAAATGGTTTTGGGGTTGACTCAAATTTTAATGAGCATCACGCTTATCGTTCATTTTAAAACACTCACTCAACCGATCAAAAAACTATTTAAAGCTTATGTAATTACAACGGTATTCATTATTGTATTCTTTCGGATTATAGCTTATTTCGGAATTAGAGGATTCCCGTTCATCCTCCTATGGCTATTCGTTTCAATGGGGCTTGCCCTATTCCATTTCTATATCACTTATAAACTTAAATTATCATGAAAACACAAATTCCAAATGGGTTAATCATTCTAGGTGGCTGTGGACAAGTATTCACCGCATTAATTTATCCATATATAAGACACAAGGTTTTTGACTGGTATAATGACGTAAAACAGCTAAAACCTCTAAATCAGGAAATCGCAAAAACGTATGGCCGATATATTCAAGGTTTAAATTTTTCTTTTGGATTAATTGCTATCGTAATTCCCAACGATTTACAAAACGGATCAAACTTAGCTATTGCATTAACCGGACTTATTGCGGCATATTGGGTTGGAAAAGTCGCTACACAAATTGCGTATTATCCCATGTATGACATACCTCAGAAATTAATTTTTAAGATCGGTAGTTATGTCATGAATACCTTATTCATACTATTTGCTGTGGTTTACACATGGTTATTAATAACAAATCTTAGTTCAAGCTTATAAATTTCCATTATGAAAACACAAACACTACCTATTGACAGCTATTCTGAAAAAAACAAAATAGAAATGATAGATTTCTATAACGAAGCCTCAGAAGATTACGAATTTTGGAGTCAAGACTTTAACATGCATTTTGGTTATTATACACCGTTTAAAACTAATCCTTTTAAACGCGACAGCATGCTTAATCAAATGAATGCTCAGGTTATAAAACGACTTCAAATTAACACTAAAAAGCATAGACTCATCGATTTAGGTTGTGGTATGGGAGGCACAATGCGCTATGCTTTAAAACAACATCAAAATCTTATCACTTATGGAGTCACACTTTCTGATTTTCAAGTGAAACATGGGAATGATTTATTACAAGGAAAAAATGGTATTATTCTAAAAGAAAATTACAACCACACCTCATTTCAATCTCATTCCTTTGATTCGGCTGTAGCCATAGAAAGCTTTTGCCATTCCGGTCACGGAGAAAATTCATTAAAAGAAGCGTATCGTATTTTAAAACCTGGCGGAAAATTAGTCATCGCAGATGCCTTCCTAAAAAAAGAGCATTCAGAACTTTGCAAAGGAGCAGAATATGCATACCACCGATTATGCGATCATTGGAGTCTTGAAAAACTGGAAACCCACACTTTTATAACGCAAAAGTTACAAGACTTAGGTTTCATAAATATTACAATTGAAGACACCTCCCATTGCGTTGCCCCTTCTGTACTATATGTCCCATTTGCAATTACAGGCTTTATACTCAAAAAATTGCTAAGTTTTAAATCTATAAAAAGAGAAAGTCTTCACAACTTAAAAGGATCATTCTACGCATTATTAACAGGATTACACCTCAAAAGTTTTGGATATTATATCATTAGCGCCACAAAAACATAATGAGATATGCACCCTATATAATTTTACTTTAATTTTTAGAACTAAATTATATCTCAAATTTTTAACCTATTTTTGAGTCAGCAATGAAATTGAACAATGCCTAAGCATCAAATAGACCCAAACAATTGGGTGAAATCATATTCAGATTACTTATTTAATTACACAATTACTCGTGTTAATAGCAGAGAGATTGCGCAAGATTTAATATCTGAAACATTTTTAGCTGGCCTTAAATCCATGAAAAACTTTAAGGGTGAAGCGAGTGAACGCACGTGGCTAGTGTCTATTTTAAAGCGCAAAATCATTGACCATTACCGAAAAATAAACTCTAACAAAGGTAAAGCTGAAGTTAGAATGACTTATAACAGTGATACAGATAGCGAAGGTGATTGGTTAGAAGAACGCGTAGCAGATGCCAGTGACAAGACTGCTGAAGACCATTTAGTAAATTCAGAATTAGGTGACGCCATCTACGATTGTTTAGGAAAATTACCAGAAAAACAAGCAGACGTTTTTAAGATGAAAACCATTTTAGGTTATGATACAGAAACCATTTGTAATGATTTAGATATTACTGCGTCTAACCTATGGGTAATTATACACAGAGCACGAACTGCATTAGCAGAATGCATGGAAGAAAATTGGTATAAATGATATTCCGTTTACAAGGACATTAAAGATGAAAAAAAGTTTTTTATTTATAAGCTGTGAGGAAGCAAAACATATTTGTGATAAAGTACAATATAATGAGGCTTCTTCTTGGGAACAATTTAAACTAAGATTACGTCTTTCGTATTGTCACATTACAAAAAAGTACTCTCGCAAGAATACCAAATTATCTGAAACTATAGAAAAATCAAAAGTTCAGTGTCTCAAAACTGAAGAACTTAGCAAGCTTCAATCCGAATTTGATAGAGAATTAGCGAAGCAACAACAAGATTAACAGCCAAACAATAGGCAAACCTTCTACCCAAAACGCACTAAAATATTTTGATTGATTTTTGTTTGACAAAAGCAAAAACAATAATGTAACCGCAGTAATTATTACGATAGCAATTATTGATTTGTCTAATAATTCATCTTTAAAAAACTCTAACGTCAGAAAAACAACCAAAAGGATTACTCCGATAACTTTAGTGTTTTTAACTCCTATTTTTTGAGGTATTGTCGCCAACTTTAAACTATCGTAATTTAAGTCTCTAATCTCAAACGGCAGCATTAGAACCAGTATATAACAAAACCGTTGTACCCCAACAAGTAAACCATCAGAACTCACCAAAACACCATTATTCAACATTGGTAATAAAACCGTTGTAAAGGTCCATATCAATGCAATAAGATAAACCTTCAAACCACTGACTTGCCTTAAATTCTTGTGGTCATCAAATAAATATTTTTTAGGAACCATTATAGGAATAGCATAAAAGAATGTAATAATCCCAAGAATAACAATAAGCATTAAAGCCTCAAACTCTAGCTTTAGCACAAAATAACACATTGCTAAAAAGGCAATAAAAGAAAATACTTGTAATGCTTTTAACCAACCTGCCAAACTGCGATGATGAAACTTAACAATCCCAAAATATTTCACAAAATTATACCCCGTTATCGTTGCAAAAAAAACAAAACTTAAAAGATATGTATCGTATGCAATATCCATCTCTATTAACGTTACCCAAGCTAAAGAACAAGCGGCTAAAGCAACATGAATACTACTATTCAAATAAAAGTTGAAGATGCGTTTTAAAACTCCCATTCCACAAAAGTAAGGAATGTGTTAATAACCTCTCGTTTCGGTTAAAAACTTTAATTTTCAATAACTAAAAAATTAGGCTAAATCCTTACTTTTGCAGAACTAAATAAATTATTTTTTAATGGACACAACCTCATTTGCACTCAGACATATTGGCCCAAATTCGGACGAACAACAAGCCATGTTAGACACTATAGGTGTTAAAAATATAGAACAATTAATTGACGAAACAATTCCGACGAACATACGCCTAGAAAACGACTTAGATCTTGATGCTGCGATGAGTGAGCAAGAGTATCTAACCCATATCAACCAACTCTCACAACGCAATAAAATTTACAAAACCTATATTGGCTTAGGGTACTACCCTACTAATTTACCAGCAGTAATTCAACGTAACATATTAGAAAACCCAGGTTGGTACACCGCTTACACACCTTATCAAGCAGAAATTGCACAAGGTCGATTAGAAGCCTTATTGAATTTCCAAACCATGATTATTGATTTAACAGGTATGGAAATTGCCAATGCATCACTTTTAGATGAAAGTACAGCAGCTGCTGAAGCTATGGGACTTTTATTTGCTATTAGAGATCGTGCACAAAAGAAAGCCAATGTCAATAAATTCTTTGTTTCAGATTTAGTGTTACCACAAACTATTGCTTTACTTGAAACAAGAGCGAATCCAATAGGTATTGAATTGATTATTGGAAATGAAGCAGAATACAAACTATCTGAAGATTATTTTGGGGCCTTACTTCAATACCCAGGAAAAAATGGACAGATTACAGATATTAAAGCTTTTATTGAAAAAGCAAATGCTCAAAATATTAAAGTTGCTGTTGCAGCCGATATTTTAAGTTTAGTAAAACTTGAAGCACCAGGGAAATTTGGTGCCGATGTTGTTATTGGAACAACTCAACGTTTTGGAATCCCAATGGGATATGGTGGCCCTCATGCGGCTTATTTTGCTACAAAAGAAGCTTACAAACGTGATATTCCTGGGCGTATTATAGGAATTACTAAAGACGCCAATGGCAACAGAGCATTACGTATGGCGCTTCAAACTAGAGAACAACATATAAAACGCGATAAAGCAACCTCTAACATCTGTACCGCTCAAGTACTTTTAGCCGTAATGGCTAGTATGTATGCTGTATATCATGGCCCAAAAGGCTTAACATTTATCGCCGATAAAATAAAGAACTCTACATCTACCCTAGCCCACGCTTTAGAGCAATTAGGATTAGAACAAGTCAATTCACATTACTTCGATACCATTCAAATAAAGGCTGATGCTGTTAAAGTAAAATATGAAGCTGAGAAAAAAGAAGTCAACTTTCATTATCCAGATACTAATACGGTAACGATATCTATCAACGAAACGACTAATGTTTCGGACTTAAATGAAATTATTTCAATTTTTGAAGCTGTAACAGGAAAGACTACAGAAAAAATCGAAGCTGTTTCTCATATAAAAACCATTCCAGATCATCTAAAGCGTCAATCCGACTTTTTAACTTTTGATATCTTTAACACTTATCATTCTGAGACCGAATTAATGCGTTATATAAAACGTTTAGAACGTAAAGATTTAGCATTAAACCATTCTATGATTTCATTAGGGTCTTGTACCATGAAATTAAATGCGGCTTCAGAAATGCTACCGTTAAGTTGGCCAAGTTGGGGCAATATGCACCCATTTGCGCCATCTGAACAAGCCACAGGTTACAAACTAATGCTAAAAGCACTAGAAAATCAATTGTCAGAAATTACTGGTTTTGCGGCAACGTCACTTCAACCAAATTCTGGTGCTCAAGGTGAGTTTACCGGACTAATGGTTATTAGAGCATATCACGAATCTCGTGGAGATCACCACAGAAATATCTGTTTAATTCCTTCGTCTGCACATGGAACAAATCCGGCAAGTGCTGTAATGGCAGGAATGAAAGTTGTGGTAACTAAAGCTTCAGAGGATGGAAATATAGATGTTGAAGATTTAAGAGAAAAAGCAGAATTACATAAAGATAATCTTTCGGCTTTAATGGTTACTTATCCTTCCACGCATGGAGTTTATGAATCAGCCATTAAAGAAATCACAAAAATTATTCACGATAATGGTGGCCAAGTCTATATGGATGGAGCCAATATGAATGCTCAAGTAGGCTTAACTAACCCAGGAAATATAGGTGCCGATGTATGTCACTTAAACTTACACAAAACTTTTGCTATTCCTCACGGAGGTGGTGGGCCTGGAGTTGGACCAATCTGCGTTGCAAAACAATTAGTGCCGTTCTTACCAGGAAATCCGATCGTTAAAACGGGAGGTCATCAAGCTATCACAGCGGTTTCAGGGGCGCCTTATGGATCGTCTTTAGTTTGTCTTATCTCTTATGGTTACATAAAAATGTTGGGCTATAGAGGATTAAAAAAAGCAACCGAAATTGCGATTCTAAATGCAAACTATATCAAAGAACGTTTAAGCGAATATTATCCAACGTTATACTCTGGTGAAAACGGTAGAGCGGCTCACGAAATGATTATTGATTGTCGTGATTTTAAAGCCAATGGTGTTGAAGTTACGGACATCGCAAAACGTTTAATGGATTACGGATTCCACGCCCCAACAGTTTCGTTCCCTGTTGCAGGAACCATGATGATTGAACCTACCGAAAGTGAAAGTAAAGCTGAAATGGATCGTTTTTGTGATGCCATGATTTCAATTAGAAAAGAAATCGACACAACATCTAAAGACGAACCTAATAACCTATTAAAAAATGCACCTCATACGTTAAATATGTTAACCTCTGATGAGTGGTCATTCCCATATAGTAGAGAAGCGGCAGCATTTCCATTAGAGTTTGTGAGAGACAATAAATTCTGGCCTAGTGTAAGACGTGTAGATGACGCTTATGGAGATCGAAATTTAATCTGTAGTTGTGTCCCTATAGACGCCTACATGGAAGCTTAGTTCAAGTACAAAAACATAAAAAAAAGTATCTAAATTAGATGCTTTTTTTTATGTTTTTAAAATTATAGATCATTATAATTATGAATTCTTTAAAAATTATTGCTTTAGAACTGTAAATTATAAAAATGAATATATTATTAGTTAATTTCGTAACTATGAAAACAATTAGCGATGGCAATTAAAATAACAGGAACAGGGAGTTATATCCCTAGTAATATCAAAAAAAACGAAGATTTCTATAATAATCTATTTTTAAATGCTGATGGCTCTTCTATTAATAGCCCAAATGAAATCATTGTAGAAAAATTTAAAGCTATTACAGGTATTCAAGAACGACGTTATGTTGAAGACGATCTATTAAATTCTGATATTGCTTTTTATGCTGCAGAAAAGGCTATTAACGATGCCAAAATTGATAAAGAAACGATTGATTACATCATTGTAGCTCATAATTACGGAGATGTAAGACACAATGCAGAGCAAAGTGATACCGTGCCTAGTATGGCATCTCGAGTAAAACATTTATTGAAAATTAAAAATCCAAAATGTGTTGGTTACGATTTACTTTTTGGATGCCCTGGTTGGATTGAAGGAGTAATCCAAGCCAAAGCGTTTATCGCTTCTGGTATTGCAAAACGCTGTCTGGTTATTGGCTCAGAAACCCTATCTAGAGTAATCGATAAACACGACAGAGATTCTATGATCTACAGTGATGGAGCTGGTGCTGTAATCGTTGAGAAAACAGATGAAGAAGGAGGTATTTTAGCTCATGAATCTGCAACTTACGCCTTAGATGAAGCTCATTTTATTTACTTCGGAGAAACCAACAATCCTGAAATCACAGATAAGCGTCGATACATAAAAATGTATGGTCGTAAGATTTATGAATTTGCATTGTCTAACGTTCCTAATGCTTTAAAAGCTTGTCTTGATAAAAGTGGAGTTTCCATTAAAGATGTCAAAAAAATATTGATTCACCAGGCGAATGAAAAAATGGATGAAGCCATAGTAAAGCGGTTTTATAAATTGCACCATATGGAAATGCCCGAAGGTATCATGCCTATGACAATTAGTAGGCTCGGAAACTCTAGTGTTGCTACGGTCCCAACCTTATTAGATATGATATTAAAAGGCCAACTAAAAAATCAAGAGATTAACAAAGGTGATATTATTATGTTTGCAAGTGTTGGTGCAGGTATGAATATTAATACTATTGTATATAAATATTGATTTACAAGATTTCTATAAGCCCTATTTATGTACGAAAAAACATACCCCAATAAACGCTTCAAACTTACCCTGCAGTTTTTACAAAAACATATCAATACTTCAGAAACTATTTTAGATTTAGGAGTAAAAAATCCGTTTTCTGAAATTATGATTTCGGAAGGGTTTTCTGTTAAAAACACAACCGGAGAAGATTTGGATGAAAATCAATCGGCAATTAAAAACTCTTCTGCTGAGGTGGTAACGGCTTTTGAAATTTTCGAACATTTATTATCACCTTATGAGATTTTAAAATCTATTAAAACAAATAAATTAGTTATTAGTGTGCCTTTAAAATTATGGTTTGCTCCGGCCTATCGAAGTAAAACCGATATGCGTGATAGGCATTATCATGAGTTTGAAGATTGGCAACTCGATTGGCTTTTAGAAAAAACAGGATGGATCATTAAAGACCGACAACAGTGGACTAATCCTGTGAATAAATTAGGGATTAGACCTATTTTAAGACGGTTTACGCCGCGTTACTACATTGTATATGCAGAAAGAGTTTAACTTTGAAAAAACAGCTTTCAATTTTGGACTTCTACATTATCATTCCGGCGCACAACGAAGAAGATTACATTGGTAAAACTTTAGAATCTTTGACGCAACAAACATTGTTGCCTAAAGCTTTAGTTGTTGTAAATGACAATTCATCGGACGCCACTCAAAACATTGTTGAAGATTACGCATCAAAACACCCTTGGATCTCATTATTAAATTCAGAATCATCAGATAAACATTTACCTGGTTCTAAAATTATTAATGCCTTTAATAAGGGCTTAGACTCACTTGACGAAAATTACGACATTATCTGTAAATTTGATGCCGATTTAATTTTTCCTAAAAATTATTTAGAACAGTTAACCAATCATTTCAATTCGAATACAAATTTAGGTATGGCTTCTGGTTTCTGTTATGTTGAAAAGAATAACGAATGGGTTCTCGAAAATTTAACCAACAAAGATCATATTAGAGGTGCTTTAAAGGCGTATAAAAAGGATTGCTTTAAACAAATAGGACAACTCAAACCTTCTATGGGATGGGATACGGTTGATGAGTTATTAGCGAAATATAATAGCTGGGACATTCTCACTGATGAAACACTTCATGTAAAGCATTTAAAACCAACCGGACAATCCTACAACAAAGCCTCTAAATATTTACAAGGTGAAGCCATGTATAAAATGCGTTATGGCTTTTGGATTACTTTAATTTCTGCTTTAAAACTAGCGCTAAAAAAAGGAAGTTTTAAATTATTTAGAGATTATATGTCTGGCTATTTTAGAGCTAAATCAAATAATTTAGAGTTTCTAGTTTCAAGTGAAGAAGGACAATTTATTAGAGCGTTGCGCTGGAAAGGTATTAAAAATAAATTCAGTTAAAAACTCCAGTTGTTATAACTACTTGAGGCTTCTAATGCATCTTCAATTGTATCATCTAACTGCGGAAAAAAATCAATTCCTGTTAAAGCTTCAACCTCATCAACTGAAACCACAAATTTATATAATGGTAAATCTGAATCTTCATGATTCACTATAAACGCAAGTACTTTTATTGTTCCGTTTGTGTTGTCCAATATCACTTTATAAAATTGATTTGGAACAGCGACACCTTCATCTCCAATAGTTTTTAATCCATTTTTAAGAACGCCACCAGTTACCACAAAAACACCATCATTCTTTTTAGCCCAATAACGCACTTTCTGCTCTAATCGATTCCAAACACCAGCATTAAACAGGTGTTCTTGTGGACTAATATTACTCGTTAAAAAGGTTTCATCGTGTGCCGTTTTTGTAAATCTTCGGTCACCTGCCGGACACAAATGCCCTTTATCGTAACCCGATTTTTTATAATTCCGCCAATGCGCTGCTCCCGTTTTTACGGCATTATCAATTTCAAAATAAGGTCGCTTATGATTTGTAGAACTTATATGTGATGCTTTTAACTCATAAGCAACCCATTCTGCTTGTTCATGCGGCTCACTATAAGACAAGGAATAATTTTGATGATGAACTATTTGATTTGTTGTGCTAGTCGGTAGAAAGTACTCATTAGTACCTTCTTTTACAGTTTGCCCTTCATTTACAACTTCAGCTTTTTGTTCGGCATTTAGATAATAGTCATAACTGTAGATAGCTATTGCTATGATGATAGCTATTATGGTGAATATTGGTTTTCTTTTCAATTTTTTATTTTTTCTAAAAGTATTTTAGCTTCGTTATTTTTATATAAATTTTCAGAAATTATAGTTTCTAAAACCGCTATTGTCTCTAATTTCCTATCTGCTTTTAAGAAGATTAAGGCCTTATACCAATACCCTTTTTCTGCATCTAACAGATTACTATTTATAAGAGTATTAAATGTTTCTTCGGCTTCATTATAATTCCCTAATTCAGCTTGTGCAATCCCTTTATAAATTGCTAACGCTCCATCTTGTTCTTTAAATGAATTAAAAACTTCTAGGGCTTTATTATAATTCTTCTCTTCAAAAAGTTGTTGTGCTTCAGTTAGTTGAGTAACCTCATTACTTCTAGAAACAAAAGAAGGCAAATCATTTAAAGCCACATACTCATAATACAATTCTTGATTGGAAACGGTTTTATTAAAAAAGAATTGAAACCCTAAGAAAACAACGATTGAAGCAGCTGCCAAATAATAAAACAATTTAACCTTATCATTATGACTATTTTTAACTTTAAACTCCGTATTAGTTTGAACTAAAGTTTTTTTTAAATTTTGTAAATCTTCTTGCTCTAATAGATTTTTATAGTCATTAACTTCAGTATTTTTACTCACTAAAAAACTCCAATTATTTTCATCTAGAGCATTAAAAAGTTGCTTTTCTAATTCAAAATTTTCTTTGAATTTAGCATCAATCGCTATGCGTTCTAAAAATGCCTTTTGTTCATTTTCAGTCAAGAAACCCTTTAAATAATTATCTATTAAAATATCGTCCTCCATCACTACAGTTCGGTCAAAGATTTGAATCTATTATCGTTTCTTACTAATTCCTTTAATTTGTTTTTACATTTAAAAACACGTTGTCTAGCAACCGTTTCTGATTTATACTCAAAAGCCTTTACAATTTTAGCATAAGATACTTTAGCAAAGTAAAGCTTTAATACTTGTTTACAATTCTCTGAGATAAGTTCTAAACTCTCAGTAAATAGTTCCCAACGCTTTTGTTCTAATGCTGCCAACGCGATATCTTCGTTTTCATCCTTTAGTTCAATAACACCATCACTTGTTACCTTAATTTTAGATTTATTTAACTCTCTACGCCATAGATTTTTACAAACTGTAAATATATAGGCCTCAAAACTTGTCTTAATTACAAACTTTTCTTTTTTGTATCTTACTGCCAATTGTAATAATGCTTTTTGAAAGATATCTTCAGCATCCTCTTGATGCCCATTATTTTTAATTACAAAAGATCTTACTTTATAAAAATTGTTTTTATAAATAGCATTGATAACCTCAGTATCACTTTTAAGCAAGGCTTTTAAATAATAAGAATTATCTGTCATTTGTCAATTTTATTCTCAAAAACAAAAATAAACTTTTATATTTATTGGGTAACAAATTTGCTTTTTGTTAACAGATTAAAGTAATCATAAAAATAAAAACAATGAAAAACAAATTCTATTTATGCTTAATGGTAATTGTCTTATTCAGTCTAAATTTCAGCTGTTCTAAAGAAGAAATGGTTAGTGACCAGGAAAACTTATCTGTAGAAAAACAAAATACAAGCACTTTAGTAAATAGTAAATTCACAGATCTTAGTTCTGGTAATAATGAAAAAACTCTAAATTTAGAAACAGAACTAGAAAATCAAACTAATTCTACTGTTTACATGCCATTTGGGACCAAAGTATATTATTTATATCTAAATATAGATGATATAGAACAGGAATATCTTAGCGACTCATCTAACCCAAGCTTCAGCGGTCCTTTTAATATATA
Source organism: Winogradskyella sp. PC D3.3 (assembly GCF_054366245.1). Taxonomy (NCBI): domain Bacteria; kingdom Pseudomonadati; phylum Bacteroidota; class Flavobacteriia; order Flavobacteriales; family Flavobacteriaceae; genus Winogradskyella; species Winogradskyella sp. PC D3.3. Next base: position 4,154,260 of record NZ_CM135962.1, read on the forward strand.
TTACAGAGAATTAATGTCTAATCATTTTTCAATTTATTTTTTTACAGAAAGTACAAACTATACTTGTGGAAAAGTTGAACGATGGATTGTTAATTTAGACGAACTAAACCAATATTTAGTATCTATTGGTATATCTGAACTTAGTTACTATGGAAGTGATTGGTATAATCTATTTGATAATGACCCTAATACAGGAGGCAACACTAGTACTGGGACAATCGTAGTTGACCCTAAGGGTAAAAAGAAGACACCACCACCACCAGCACCAGATCAAATACCAACATGGTTGTTTAATTATTCTACATGCTTTACGATGTAAAAACTAAAAGCTTAGAAAAAAAGGATAATCATATACGATTGTCCTTTTTTTTTATATAATTATTCTATGAAAACCCATTACAAAATTATAATAATTTTATTTTTATTAATCTCTGCGGATTGTTTTTCGCAAAAAATATCTTTAGAATTTGTTAGTATAAGACAAGACTCTATATTAACTGTGGATGAAAAAGATGCTAAGTTTAAAGAGCTTCTTAAAAAACATAGATCTCTAAACAAATTAGAATTCTTACTTGGCGACACCTACGAAATTGCAAAATGGAATTGGACACAAGGATGGAATTGGACAGATATGGCAATAGAGCTAAGCAAAAAAAATTTAGCCTTCATGGATTCTTTAAATACTAACAATAGAGAGTTTTACAGAAAAAGCATCTATAGTTTAGGCTATTATCAATTCCACAACCACAACCTCAAAGAAGCTCTAATTACATTTAAAAAATTATTAGATTATAAACAACCAGATAAATATGCAATAATGGGCTTAAATTATACTGCTCAAATTTATTTTAATTTCGGTCAATATTATTTCGCAAAAGATTATTATTCTCTCAGCAAAACAATAGCAGAAGAACAAAATAATTCCGAATACATTATAAAAAACACGATTGGTATAGCTGAATCGTGTAAATTAATTGGTTCAACTAAGAGCCTTAATGAAGGGATTAATATACTTTCTAGGACCATACTATATGCGGAGTCTATTAAAAGTGATTCTTCGTCAGGTTTCGTAATCAACAAAACCTATTTTCACAACATGTATAACGAACTTGGCAATTTATACATTGATCGATTAGATTACAATTTTGAAAAAGGAAAAGCAAACCTCGAAAAAGCACTGAAGATTGCAAAAGAATTAAATGATGTTACACTTTTAAACAAAACATATAATAATCTCGGTGTTTTATATCTAAAAGAAGAAAGTAAAGCCGCTCAACTGTATTTTGAAAAAGCGCTACTTTATGATGCAAATCCTTTTATGACATCGCTAATCCATAGAAATCTTAGCATCCTACATACCAAATTTGAAAATTATCCTGAAGCACTAAACCATATTCAAATATCAATAAAATCAATTGTCCCATTAGATGCTTCTAATTCTAAAAATCTCCCATCTAAATTAGATTTAGTTAATTCTAACGTGAAATTTCAATTAATATCTTCACTAATTGACAAAGCAAATATTTGGATAAAACTTAGCGACAATAACCCGAATAAAAATGAATTTTTAGAAGAAGCTATTAGAACCCTAGACCTTGCCGATTATTTAGCCGAACAAACTTGGATTAACAACAGTGAGCAAAGATCAAAATTATTTTGGAGAAAAACAGCTTCAGAAATTTATCTTACAGCTACTAAAGCCTGTTATCTATTAAACAACGTTCAAAAAGCCTTTTATTTTATGGAAAAAAATAAGGCCTTGTTATTACTTGAAGATCTTTCTACAAAAATCTCAAAAAATAATTCTAAAATTCCGGTAGAAATCAATCAACAAGAACAAGAATTAAAAAATAAAATTAATAAACTTAAAAAACTTTCTACCACAAGAAAAACGGATTCTGTTCAAGCTCAATTATTAATAGCTAAAGATCGTTACAATAATTTTATTAATACATTGAGCATTGGATATAAATCTTATTTTAAAACACTTCAATCTCCTGAAGTAATAGATTTGTTTGCATTGAAACAACATATACCTACAAAAAACACAGCATATATTGAATATATTCTAGATGATAAGGAAGGATATGGACTCCTCATAACAGATACTAAAACAATTTTTTTTGAAATTAAAAACTGTAAAGAATTAAAAAACTACACGACTCAATATCGTCGTTTATTAGAAACACCTTTCCAGGATAAAGAAGTAATAAGCTTATACAAATCTGTTTCTAATAAAATATATAAATCTTTGTTTCCAGATGAGATAAAAGCTGATATAGGTGGGAAAAAACTAACAATTATTCCAGATTATTATTTACAAAATATCCCTTTTGAGTCTTTGCTCACTTCTGAGAAAGATAATAGTTACCTTCTCTTTCAAAATGAAATAAATTATAGCTACTCACTCTCTTTTCTAATAAAAAATAATGAAGTTGAAAGAAAAAACACTAATGACGTTATTGCTTTTGCTCCAGTAGAATTTTCATCTGATCTTATAACACTTCATAATACAGAAGAAGAATTAAACCTTATTAATGACATGTTCTCTGCTCAACTTTTTTTAAAGGACAATGCAACAAGTGAAAATTTTTTTAAAGAAAGTGATAATTTTAAAATCATCCACATTGCCTCACATGCGAGTGCAAATGATAGTATAAGTCCCTGGATTTCATTTTACAATGACAAAATAGAATTGGCTCAAATCTATAACTTTAAAAGCTCTCCTGATCTAGTTGTTTTAAGTGCTTGTAATACTTCTCTTGGCAAGCTTTATATTGGCGAAGGTGTAATGAGTTTGTCTAGAGCTTTTTTCAGCACTGGCACCCATAGTGTTTTACCTACACTTTGGGAGGTTAACGATAAAGCGACATTGCAAATCTTAAACTCATTTTACAAGAATATTAAACAAGGACAAAACAAATCTTTATCTCTTCATAATGCAAAATTAAAATATATTAAGAATAACTCCTTAAGTGCTGTATCTCCTTATTATTGGGCTTCATTTATTATGATTGGTGACACTGGTGTTATTAAAATTGAAAGTGAATTTTCTACTATATATTATATTGTAATCGCCTTCTTTACATTGATTATAACAATTTTTTACTTCAAAAGAAAAAAAAGTGATTAACGGAGGGTAACAAAAAGTAAAGTCAGTGAACATTAGGGAAACAATAAATCTCTATTGCTGTGAAAGACACACTAAGTTACCAGGTTGAACAACTATTAAAAGAGAATAAGTTAATCATCGATTTTGATGAATTAAGCTTTCAAATTAAAAGTCATCCTACTTATCCAAGTTTACATGCTGTTACAGGAGTTTTAGATCACTTTAATATCGAAAATTTAGCATTAGATGTTCCAATAACTGCTAATACACTTCATCAACTTCCAAATACATTTTTAGCTCAATTAGAAATTGACTCAGAAAAGCAATTTGCTGTCGTTACTAAAATAAAAGACCAATACCGCTTAGTATTTAACGCAAAAAACAAAAAAACTATTTCTCAAATTCAGTTTTTAGAACAATTTACTGGAATTCTGTTGGCGGTTGATAAAGACGAATCCAATCTTGAAGTTACTAATTCTAGTATAACTTCTAAACTAATTAAAGGACTTTCAATTGGTTCTATATTTTTATTGACTTTGCTTCTTTTTAATACCACTACTGAAATAGCAAACTACTTTTTTCTTTTTATATCAGTAATAGGTGTGTATATCACAACTACTATTTTAAAGCAAGAACAAGGGGAATCTACAATACTTGGGAATGCATTTTGTTCTAATCCAACCGAAAAAAAGAACTGTAATGCAGTATTATCTTCAAAAGGCGCAACAATTCTTAAGGGTTTAAAATTGAGTGATTTGAGCTTTATCTATTTTACAGGACTGGGTTTGGCTACCTCTATTTTAATAATAAGTAATATCTCTATTTTTATTCCACAGACAATTAGCTTAATAGCTTTACCTATAACACTCTATTCTATTTACTACCAATCTTTGGTTATAAAAAAATGGTGTTTTCTGTGTTTGTGCATTATAGGCTTAATGTGGTTTCAAGCTGGCCTTGCTACCATTAACTTCTCCGTCAATTACGAGTTTACATCAATTTTAATTACCATACTCTCATTCACTAGCATAAGTGCACTTTGGTTACTGTCATCTAAATCTTACAAAGAAAATAAAGCACTCAATACTGTAAAACTGGAGTATTTTAAGTTAAAAAGAAACTTTGAACTTTTTAACAATCAATTAAGCAAATCTAAAATTATTAATACTCAAATAGATGATATAAAAGAAATCGTTTATGGTAATATAAATAGTCATTTCAACATTACTATAATTTCCAATCCTATGTGTGGTCATTGTAAAGCTGTTCACAACTTAGTAAATCAAATTCTAAAGCAATATTCTGATTCGGTTAAGTTAATTATTAGATTTAATGTAGATCAAAAAGACCCAAGCAATTCTTCCGTAAAAATAACAACTAGGCTCTTGGAATTATATCATACAAAAGAACCAAAACTAAGTTTAAAAGCAATGAATGACATCTATGGCAACTATTCATCTGAACAATGGTTAAAAAAATGGGATGAATGTGCTCAACCAAAAGACTATCTATTAACTCTAAAAAATGAACACTCTTGGTGCACAAAGAGCAGCATCAACTTTACACCTGAAATACTCATCAATGGTCAATCATACCCAAGGCTTTATGAACGAAGTGACCTTATATATTTTATAGAAGATTTAATAGAGCAGTTTGAAGCTAACAACCACAACGTACCATTTCGAAAAACACAAATAGCATAACAACAAAGCCCTAAAATAGGGCTTTGGATTGGGCACTCTTCTCTCTCAAAGAATAGACACAACTTTAGGTAATGTCTTGAATGTTCTTTTGCAAATATAACTTAATGAATATATAATCTAATTGAAAATTAAATTCCCTACATATCAACAAACCGAAGCTAAAGATTGTGGTCCAACGTGTATTAAAATTATTGCCAAATATTATGGTAAAACCATAAATACGCAAGAACTAAGAAAACTTAGTGAAACTACACGAGAAGGCAGTAGCTTAATGGGAATTAGTGATGCTGCTGAATCTATAGGATTCCGTACGCTCGGAATAAAATTAGCTTTCAATAAACTTAAAGAAGCACCATTACCTTGCATAGCTCATTGGAATAACAACCACTATATTGTTATTTACAAAATAAAGAATGATACCATTTACACCTCAGATCCTGCGCATGGACTGTTAACATATAACACCAAAGACTTTATAAAACAATGGATAGGCGAAAATGCCAATGAGCACACCGAAGAAGGCATTGCTTTAATAATTGATCCTACTCCAAAATTTTATCAGTCCGAATTTGAGGAAGATGAAAAATTTGGATTCAATTTTATCTTTAAATACTTATTTAAGTACAAAAAATTTATCATCCAGCTTATTATTGGTTTAATTGCAGGCAGTTTACTCCAACTGGTGTTACCTTTTTTAACCCAAAGTATTGTTGATATTGGTATACAAAATCAAGATCTTAACTTTATTTATCTAATTCTATTTGCTCAGCTCGCACTATTTATTGGGAAGGCTTCCTTAGAGATTATAAGAAGTTGGATTTTATTGCACCTAAGCACAAGAATTAACATCTCACTTATTTCTGATTTTTTCATAAAACTAATGAATCTTCCTATATCCTATTTTGATGTAAGAATGACTGGAGATTTATTACAACGCATTAATGACCATAAACGTATTGAACGGATTCTAACGACATCCTCTTTAACCATTTTATTTTCATTTTTTAATCTTATCATTTTTAGTTTTGTTTTAGCTTATTACAGTTTTCAAATATTCGGCGTTTTTATAATAGGAAGCCTACTTTACATTGGGTGGGTTTTATTTTTCTTCAAAAAACGAAAAGAGCTTGACTACAAACGCTTTACCCAAGTTAGTGAAGAGCAGAGCAATGTTATTCAACTTATTAACGGCATGCAAGAAATCAAATTGCATAATGCAGAAAAAAGGATGCGCTGGAATTGGGAATACGTACAAGCAAAACTTTTTAAAATTGCATCAAAAAGTTTGGCTTTAGAACAAACGCAGAGTGTAGGTTCAAATTTAATTAACGAACTCAAAAACATGTCTATTACCGTTTTGTCAGCTACATTAGTTGTTAAAGGCGATATCACTTTAGGAATGATGATGGCCATTAGTTATATGGTTGGTCAACTAAATGGACCTATTGTACAACTTATTAGTTTTATGCGCGAAGTCCAAGACGCCAAAATATCTATTGAACGCTTGGGTGAAATTCATAATATGGAAGATGAAGAAAAACCAGAAGACCATAAAATTAAGAATGTTCCTAATCATGCAGATTTAAAACTAAGTCATGTTTCATTTAGATATGTTGGAGGATTAAAACCTGTGATAAATGATTTATCTCTTACTATACCTGCCAATAAAACAACAGCCATTGTAGGTGTTAGTGGAAGCGGTAAAACCACTTTAATGAAACTTCTATTACGGTTTTACGAGATTGATAATGGCGAGATTTCCGTTGGGAACTTTAATTTAAATAATATATCTCAACGCACATGGAGAGCAAACTGTGGCGTAGTAATGCAAGAGGGCTATATTTTTAATGACACTATTGCTAATAATATTGCAGTAGGCGAAGACTATATTGATATAGAACGACTAAAACATGCTATAGATGTCGCAAACATCTCAGATTACATAGACAATTTACCATTGAATTATAACACCAAAATAGGTAGCGAAGGCACTGGTTTGAGTACTGGTCAAAAACAACGCTTATTCATAGCTCGATCCGTTTATAAAAATCCAAAATTCCTATTCTTTGACGAAGCTACCTCAGCTTTAGATGCTAACAATGAAAAGGTAATTATGGAAAAACTAAACACCTTTTTTAAAGATAAAACCGCGATAGTGATAGCACATCGGTTAAGTACGGTAAAAAACGCACATCAAATAGTGGTTTTAGATGAAGGTAAAATTGTGGAAGTCGGTAACCATGAAGAATTGATAAAAAATAAAGGCAACTATTATAATCTAGTGAAAAATCAATTAGAACTAAGTAAGTAAATTGAACAAAGCGTAAATATTGGTAATGAAAGAAAACGAAAAACATATTGAACTCAGAAGTGAGCATGTTCAAGAACTTTTAGAAGCTGTTCCAAGCTGGATGATTCGTTATGGGAATTTACTTATATTAGTTTTTATCGTGATGTTTTTTATGATGTCTTGGTTTATTAAATATCCTGACATCATTACATCTGAAGCACAAATAACCACCAAGTTACCACCTCAAAAAAAACAGGCACAAGTTTCAGGAAAAATAGACTCTATACTAATTACGGATAATGAAACTATAAAAAAAGGTACAACATTAGCAGTCATCGAAAACACAGCAAATTTTGAGCATATACAATTGCTTAAATCTGTTGTTGACACTTTAAAACTCAATAATAAAAACTTTACATTCCCATTAGACGAGTTACCAATTCTTTTCTTAGGTGATGTCGATTCTGAATATGCTTTATTCGAAAATAACTATATACAATATCAATTAAACAAGGAATACCAACCTTATACTAATGAACAAAAAGGAAATCGGTATTCAAAAACGCAACTGTACTCAAGATTAAAAACACTAAAATCTCAAAAGCAAATTAATAAAGTCGAATTAGCGTTTCAGAAAAAAGATTTAGAACGGCAACAACAACTTTATAATAAAGGTGTTATTGCCAAACAAACTCTAGAATCCAAAGAATTAACCTATCTCCAAGCCGAACGCAATTATGCCAACATGGATGCTTCCTTATCTCAAATAAAAGAAGCTATTGCTAATGCTAACACAAATGAAGTCAGTACTTCAATTAAAAAAACTAAAGAAGAGATAAGTTTGCTTAAAAATGTTATTCAATCTTTTAACCAACTTAAAAGAGCATTGAAAGATTGGGAAATGACATATACCATAACCTCAGACATTGATGGTAAAGTCGCGTTTTCAAAACTTTGGACAAATAATCAAACTGTAAACCAAGGAGATTTGTTATTCACTATAATCCCAAAACAAAACTCATCTTACATTGCAAAACTAAAAACACCAGCACAAAATTCTGGAAAAATTAAAATAGGACAAACCGTAAATATTAAACTTGAAAATTATCCAGATAACGAATTTGGAACTATCAAAGGAAATATTGAGTCTATTTCACTTTTAACAGATGAAGATGGCTTTTACCTCGTTACTGTTTCACTTCCTCGTACACTTATCACTTCTTACAACAAAGAAATACCGTTTAGACATGAAATGCGTGGACAAGCAGAAATCATTACAGAAAACTTAAGACTTATTGAACGCTTTTTCTATCAATTAAAGAATGTGTTCAATAACTAAAATATTCTCTCGCGAGGAATAGACACAAGCCTTGGGTGTCTTTAAATGACCAAGGTTAATTTAATTTTTAAATATTTTAATTATGAAAAATTTAGTAAAACTAGGAAAAGTTTTAAACAAAGCTGAACAAAAACAAGTAAAGGGAGGTGGACCTAATAGATTGATACATAAACCTGATCCTTGTATCTCACATGAAGAGTGTGGGCATAGACATGGGAATTACAACTATCGTTGTGATTCTTATGGACGTTGCCATTTACGATAAGGTATACAATTAAACTGAGAAAAATAGGCTGTATGTAAATACATACAGCCTATTATCATAATTAAATTATTATTCTAAAATAAAACCCAAAGGCTGACCTGTTGCTCCATTAGGAAAACTAATACCTAATAAAGCTGAAATTGTAGGTGCAATATCTGGAATTACCGTTTTGTTAAAAGTTTGACCATGCTTAATACCTTTTCCAAAGAATAATAATGGCACATGCGTATCATAATTTAGGGCACTTCCATGCGTTGAACCTGTTGTGCTATATGAAATAAAAGCCGTGTCATTAACTAATATTACATCTCCAGAACGTTTTTGATTAAACCCATTTTGCAATAATTCTTCAACTCCTGTAGAAAAACTAGCGGTACTCATCGTCGTTGCTGTATACACTTTAGTTATGTTTTTATAACTTAATTCTTCCATAGCTATCGTATTTTGTACATCTGCGAGGTTTAATCCTAAAGATTTTACTTTAGCTCTATCTAAAAACACTTGGCCATTGCTAATATTTTCAACAATATCAGTTGTGCCATAAGTCTCATTTAAAAACACATTTAATTTCGTTTTTCTATCCTTATTACTTACGTAACCCGAAGGTATTTTTACGGACGTTAAATAAGAAGGGACATCAACTGCACCATGATCTGCTGTTAGAAACACAGTATACTCACCTTTACCAACTGCACCATCTAAAAATTCGAAGAAACGCTCTAAATCCTTATCCAGACGGATATACGTATCTTGAACTTCTTTTGAGTTAACACCAAAATTATGACCTACATAATCCGTTGCCGAAAAACTTACAGTAATCACATCTGTAATCTCGTCTTGTCCTAATCCTTCGCCTTTAATCGCTGCCATTGCAAAATCTGCCGTTAAACTATTTCCATAAGGTGTTGCCTTTAAAATATCAAAACCTTTATTGTCTTTACTTAAGGCTTTTAAATCATAAGGAAACGTTGCTTTGTCCTTTCCCTTAAAACCACCTTCAAAGGTATTTTCATCCGCACCACTTTCCGTATATGTTGCAATGTCATACAGTGTATTCCATTCTCTTAAATACGATTCTGCCTTTTCTGAGGCATTAAAATCTTTTACCCATTTTGGTAATTCACTTATATAAAACGAACTCGAAATCCAGTGCCCTTCATCTTTTCCATGAAACCAATACGCTGCATTTGCCGTATGACCTGCTGGTAAAATAGCGCCTCTATCTTTTAAAGAAACCCCAATAGTTTTCCCTTGCATTTGCGTAAACAGTCTATTTTCATCACCAAATGTTGTGGTTTGCATTCTGTGCGGAGACATTTGACCTGCGTCATCGTTTGTTCCAACAGATGTAACAGTAGCATCACCTGCACAATACACCATTTCTTTAGTTTCCTTATCGTACCAATTATTGCCTATAATTCCATGATACTTTGGTGTTGTACCTGTATATACTGAAGCATGACCAGGACCTGTATAAGTTGGCACATAGTTAAAATGATTATTTTTACAGTTGAAACCTTCATTTATCATACGGTTAAAACCACCGTTTCCAAATTTAGATTCAAAACGTGTTAAGTAATCATAACGCATTTGGTCTACAACAATACCGACCACTAATTTTGGTCTATCGTTAGATTCTAAAACTGAAGTTTCCGTTTTTGTGTTAGTAGTTGTATTTTGTGCCCCACAAGAGGAAAACATAAATAAAACAGCAATTAAAGTGAATATATTTTTCATTTGAATAAGACATTATTTTGAGTTTCAAAAATACGATTTTTAAATTATCTTAGTTTAAATTAACATTAATAACTAATCCTTTTTTATACTTTAGCGTTAATAAAATATAACATGATTTACCTACATAATATAGGCACCTATTTCATAATGATTAAAGATATCTTTCGCAGACCAACAAAATGGTCCGTAATGAAACCTTTAATTTTAAAAGATATCGACGATCTTATTATTGGCTCACTCGGAATTGTTGCCTTTATTTCATTTTTTGTTGGAGGTGTTGTGGCTATTCAAACGTCACTAAATATGACGAGTCCATTAATGCCAAAGTCTTTAGTCGGTTTTGCAACACGCCAATCCATTATTTTAGAATTCGCACCAACGTTTATCTCCATTATTATGGCAGGTAAAGTGGGCTCTTTTATTACTTCGAGTATAGGAACAATGCGAGTTACTGAGCAGATTGATGCTCTTGAAGTTATGGGAATTAATGCCATTAACTATCTCGTTTTCCCAAAATTTATTGCTTTAACACTTTATCCATTTGTCATTTCTATTGCTATGTTTTTAGGAATTCTCGGTGGACTTATGGCGTGTGTATATGGAGGTTACGGCACTATGGAAGACTATGTGGAAGGTGTTCAGATGGACTTTATTCCTTTTCACTTTTTTTATGCCTTTATTAAAACATTTGTATTTGCCTTTTTATTAGCTACGATTCCTTCCTATTATGGATATTTTATGAAAGGTGGTGCTTTAGAAGTTGGAAAAGCAAGTACGACTTCTTTTGTTTGGACTAGTGTGATGATCATACTCGTCAACTTTTTACTAACCAGTTTATTACTCGGCTAATTATGATAGACGTTAAGGACTTAAAGAAATCGTTCGGCGATACTCAAATTTTAAAAGGAATAACAACGTCTTTTGAAAAAGGAAAGACCAATTTAGTCATTGGTCAAAGTGGTTCTGGTAAAACCGTATTCTTAAAATGTTTATTGGGTTTGTTTGAATACGAAAGTGGTTCAATATCTTACGAAGGCAAAAATTTCTCCAAGTTATCACGAAATGAAAAAACCAAACTACGGTCAGAAATGGGTATGGTTTTTCAAGGTAGTGCATTATTTGACTCTATGACCATTGCCGAAAACGTAATGTTTCCGCTCCGCATGTTTACTAAGCAAAGTAAAAGCGAAATGGAAGACCGAGTGAATGAAGTTTTAAAACGTGTTAATTTAGATGATGCTCACAACAAAATGCCAAGTGAAGCTTCTGGAGGAATGCAAAAACGTGTTGCCATAGCTAGAGCCATTGTTAACCGTCCTAAATATTTATTTTGTGATGAGCCAAACTCAGGCCTCGATCCCAAAACGGCGATTGTAATTGATAACTTAATTCAGGAAATTACTAATGAATTCAATATCACTACGGTAATTAACACACATGATATGAACTCTGTTATGGAAATTGGTGAAAAAATTGTTTTTCTAAAAAATGGATTATTAGAATGGGAAGGTTCTAGTGAAACCATATTTAGAACCGACAATGAAGCGGTTACCAATTTCGTTTATTCTTCTGAATTATTTAGAAAAGTACGTAAAATGTATCTTGAAGAAAGCGAATAATAACGTTTAATTTCGTTTTATAAACACCGTATCGACTTTCAGTTTATTTTTCAACCACTTTTGCAAATCGCGTTCTTTTGATAAAACTAAACTATCGGATAGTTTTACTTTCCATCTTACATGAGCAACGGTTATCGTATCAATATTTATAAAATCTTTTGACTCTAACATTTTAGCATAACCAAAATACTCTAAATCATTAAATTTAATTTTAGCATCACGAGATAATTCACTAAACGACACCGCCTTTTCATTGGTATCTTTAGATTCTATAACTTTATTTAAGTTTGAGATATTAGATTGTAGCTCCTCTATTTGTTTTTGAAGACCATCAATTATATTATCTTTTCTATCTAAATCGGCATAAGCCCTATCTAATGACTGTGCTAAGCGATCAGTACTTCTTGTTTTGTTTGCATTAATAATTAGTTTAAACTCTTTTAAATCTAAAGATTCATTTTTAGCATTCTCTAAAGCAGACACCATCTCGTCACTAATTTCTCCATTAAAATACAGATTCATCGTTTTGGCATCCATATCAAGATCTTCGTCATACAACCATAGGCTACGATTATCCTCTATTTCAGCTTTAAGAAAGGCCTTATAGTCTCTGTTTATTTTACTTTCATTAAGTACCGTTAAAAATGTCCAAATTGCAGGAATCATAACAATGATAGCCACACCCATTGCTACTCTTGAAATACGTTTCCGTTTTGCAGAATTAGCATATTTAAGCATTGGAAAACGTAATAATTTTAACACCAAAAATGTAGCCAAAGCTATAAAAATGGTATTAATAGTAAACAAATACATGGCTCCTCCAAAAAATTGCCAATTTCCTATAGCTAAACCATAACCAGCTGTACACAACGGAGGCATTAACGCAGTAGCAATGGCAACACCAAAAATAACCGAGGCAATAGTTCCTTTCTTTGTACGTGCAATAATTAAGGCTAAGCCACCAAAAAACGCAATAAGCACATCTCGTATATCTGGACGGGTTCGTCCCATTAACTCATTTGTATCTTCACTCAATGGAAAAAGCCAAAAGAATAAAAATGCCGTTAATAAACTTAAAACAATCATAATTGCTAAGTTGATTAATGACTTTCTTAAGGTATCAATATCGTTAATGGCTATAGATAAACCTATTCCTAAAATAGGCCCCATTAATGGTGAAATTAACATGGCTCCAATAACAACTGCTGTAGAGTTTGCATTAAGACCAATTGATGCGACAAAAATAGAACAGACCAAAATCCAAGCTGTTGCCCCTTTAAAAGGAATATCTGCTTTTATAGCAGTTATTGTTGCGTCTCTATCTGTATCCTCTCTAAAATCGAGCAGTTCACTTAAAAACGTTTTTAAACTGGCAAATAAACCTTGAGCATCTTTTTTTATTGCGTCTTTCTTTTCTTCGACAGCATTCTCCTTATTCATTTCATTGGTCATCTGAGAATTCTCATCCTCAGAAAAATTGAATTTGTTTTCGTCACTCATATTTTAACCATATTCTTCTCCAAAATTGGCTTTTACATTTTGAAGTACCTTTTTTATATCCTGTTCTTTTGCTTTAGGAAAGATAAGTAAAACTTCGTCTTTATCTACAATGATATAATCTTTTAGTCCATCTATAACAATAATTTTATCTGCCTTAGAACGAATCATATTACCATGAGCATCTTCTAATAAGGTTTTAGCATTAACCACAGCATTAGCATTGTCGTCTTTATCTAACTTATCGTAAAGGCTTCCCCAAGTTCCTAGGTCATTCCAATCGAAGGTTGCAGGAATCACATAGACATTATCACTCTTTTCCATAAGCGCATAATCTACAGATATATTTTCTGCTTTTTCGTAATTATCGCGAATAAAATCATCTTCAAATTCTGTATTATAAACGCTGTAACCGCTTTCAAATAATTGATACAATTTAGGTTGGTTATTTTTAAAAGCCGAAATAACAGATTTAGCACTCCACATAAAAATTCCTGCATTCCACAAAAAATTTCCTTGACTTATAAAAGATTTTGCCGTGTTGTAATCTGGCTTCTCTCTAAATTGGTTGACTGGTTTAATTTCAGTCGTAGCCGATTTATCATATTCAATATAACCATACCCTGTATTAGGAAATGTTGGCGTAATCCCCAAAGTCATTAAAGCATCGTTAGATTGGCAATACTCAAAAGCTGTTTTTACATTATTAGAAAAAGCCTCTTCATCTTCAATCCAATGATCACTTGGTGCTACAATCATTACTGCATCTTCATTTTCTTTCTGAATTTTTAAGGCTGCATATAAGATACAAGGAGCTGTATTACGCATGGCTGGTTCTAAAACCACTTGACGTTTGGTAACGTTTGGTAATTGTTCAAAAACAAGATCATTATAACGCTCGTTAGTTAATATAAAAATATTCTCTTCTGGAATTAACTGTGCTAAACGATTAAATGTTTTCTGTATTAAAGTATCACCTGTACCAAGCATATCGTGAAACTGCTTAGGAAAATCTTGCGTACTTACAGGCCAAAACCTCGAACCAACTCCTCCTGCCATTAAAATGGCGTAATAATTTGAATTTTTGCTATCCATCAATCAATCTATGTTTTAATCTAAAACCTCTACTTCTGCATTAGGGTTAAACAAATATAATTTACCCGAATTAATTTCTACACATTCGTAGCGCTTTCTTCTTTTATTTCCCTTTTTAAACACTCTTCCGTTGTAAAGTTTAAAGGTTGTATTCAAAGGTACTTCAAAAACATAGGTCTTATCGTTACTTTCGTCAAATTGCTTTAAGGCATAGGCGAGCTGTGTATCTGTATCGCTAGACGCTTTTGGATTTTTAAAATGATTAGCTAATAATGGTAATAACTCTAACGGAAAAATTTCGGGTCTTAAAAACGGCAACATTAAATGCTGAAAGGTATGCTTCCACTCTTTTCCGTGCGGTTTAATAAATCTTCCGTATCTTTTATAAGCTTCAAAATGGGCTATCTCGTGAATTAGTGTAATTAAAAATCGATAAACATTTAAATTAGAATTAATCGTAATCTGATGTTTCCCATTTGGTAATTCTCTATAATCTCCGTGTCGCGTTTTACGCTCATTTTTCACTTTTACAACTAAATGATCAATAGCTAAAAGCTCTGTAATCATGGGTTGTGCCGCAGGAGGAATAAAATTTAAAAGCTGTGTTTGCATTACTGCAAAAATAAGCGTTAAATTATTACTTTTTAAGTCTTTTTCTAATCAAAATAAACACAACAATTCCTATTATTACAAATGGCCAAATATACACTAGACCTATAAAAAACAATTTCAGAACTTCCCAACCTGAAATAAAACCGTCTTTAATTTCGGATAAAAATGTTTTTTTATAATGCTCTGGTTCTTCTTTATATTCTACCGTTTCATATAAATCAATCTGAATGGTACTAAAAGCCACTTTATTGGTTAAATATTTTAATTGCCCTTGACTGGATTCAATTTCCTCTTGAATACGTTGTAATTTTTCTTCAACACCTAATAAGTCTTCAACACTTTTTGCTTTTGTTCTAAGAATAGATTCGTAGCGCTCCTTAACCTCTAATTTTGTTTTCAATCTAGCTTCCACATCTATAAATTCGGAAGTCACATCTTTAGTGGTTATATTTTCATATTCAATAAATTCGGCAACACTGCTTATAGAATCCATAATAACATCAAAATCTTTAGAAGGTACTTTTAACGTGAACCGGTTTTCTTTTTTATAAAGATTATTCTCGAAGCGTAAATCTGAGACATAAGAATTGTATGCTTCAGAAATTCGCTTGACTCGTTCTGTAGCTATTTTTACATCTTCAACTTTGTACCTCACATTTGCAGATTTAATGATTTTTAAATGTTTTAATTCTAATTTTGGAGTCTCGGTAGTGCTATCATCGGTTTTAACGGCTTCAAAATCGGCTTTAACCTCAACACTTTCTAAAGCAAAGTTTTCCGAGGACTCTGAATGATTACATGCCACTAATAATACGGCTAGTACCCATAATTTTAATACTGTTTTTAATGATTTACGTTTCATAATTCTTTATTTTTAAGATTTAAAACCAAATCTATATTGAACCATGTATTAGCAATTGTAAAGCCGTTGTAAAACAATTGTAAAGCATGTACAATACTGAAACAGAAGCACTAAAGCAAACCAACTATTGATTTCTAACGACTTAGAATTATTCGTTCACCTTAAAGAATTGGTTGTAAAAACCTTTCTGAAACGGCATAATGCTTCTAAATCTGTAAAAGACTGGAGTGGCAATGACATTGTAGTGTTTCAAGAAGACTTATTTGAACGTGTAAAAACACGAGTCAGCGAAAAATGGTTTTATACCTATTTTAAAAACGATACTGATAAATTACCAAGAGTAGATATGCTTAATTTACTCAGCACTTATGTTGGATTTAAAAACTGGTCTGATTTTAAAACTGCGAACAGCAAAGTCTCTAAACAAAAATCTAAAGCATTACAATTTTATCTCTTACCGATTGTGCTACTAACAATTTTAATCGCCTTTTGGTTCACCAATAGAAGTCATACCTATACCATTTGTTTTATAGATGACATTAAAGGGCAACCTATAGATTCAATCCGTTTAGATATAAAAATTCTAAATATTGATGAAACTCCAACCTACATAAAATCTGATCATAATGGCTGTTTTACGTATACAACAGATGCAGACTATATAACGTTTGTGGTACAATCTCCTTATCATAAAACGGATACCATTGTTAAATCGATAAAAAACATAGACAATGGCAAAGTCAAACTAAATACAGATGATTATGCTTTAATGCTCGATTATTATTCTAGCAAAAACCTTATTGACTGGAAAGCACATAAAGCAAATCTCGAAAAGATCTTTTCTAATGATGCTTTAATTTATCAAATTTTCCCCAATAATATAGGTATCGAATTATACACAAAACATGAATTCATTACTAAACTCACAACACCAACGCAAAGTTTAAAACAAATGAAGATTCTGAGCAAAACCTATGCTGATGGTAAAATTGTGAAACTTAAATTTATTGTAGAATGAAACGCTATTTAACGCTTTTGGTTTTAATCTTGTGTAGTTGCAATAATAGCAATGAAAGATCTATTGAGCATTCTGAAATGGAACGTCTAGAACTCGATGACGCCAATACATTAACTATAGAAAAACCTTACTTTAATGAATTACATATTGTTGAAGAAAAACTACAAGAAACATACGATCTAATTTACTTATCTAAAAAAAATGCAACTTTTGGAACCTCTAGAAAGTCAAGCACTATTCTGATTTCAAATATCATTTTAGATAGTTTAGACCATGACGATTATCCTATAGTAGAAGATTTATATCAAATTGGATCTGTAGAAGTAATTAATGATTCTACTACAAACATCAATTTTGGTTATACCGTAAAACAACATAACGCTATAAAAAGAGATACTTTAAAGGCTCTTATAAAAAAGCAACACATTACGATTGAAGGTCAAACCACAACAGCAATCAAAATTGATTTTAAAAACTATAATGATTAATTATTAACGACAGTCATCGTGGTACTCGTATTTACTTTCAGCAGGTATAAACCTGTTTCAGTATTAGTCAACGTAATTGTTGTTGTATTTGTCAATTCATTATAGCCTCTATCTCGTATTTCAATTTTACGTCCTCTCATATCATACACTTCAATGCGGTCATTCGTTTTTGTATTTGAAATATGCAATTTACCATTAGTTGTTGGATTAGGATAGACTCCCATTTCTGAAGCAACCTCATTAACACTTAATTCTTCACCTTCAAAATAAGGTACTGCAAAGCTAAATGCATCTTCAGCTACCACTTGACCAATAAATCGTCCGGGAATATCATCTGCTGGTGGATGGATTCCACCCCAAATACGACTTAAGCTCGTTTGGTCTGAAGCATCTCTATAAGTTGCCCATTGTAAAACAACATCTTGTGATGGTCCTTCTTCAAATACTAAAAACTCATTCTTTTTTGCAACAAATTCGGCTATACCTCCAGGGAAAAATTCATCACCTGTTATCATAGTCATTAGTTCTGCTGCTGCTCTAGAATACGTAGAGTGTCCAGATACAAAACCTGCAAATGGAGGTGTTACAAAAGTTGGTCTTTGATACGGGTACCAATCTTCTGCTAATATCCAACCTACTCCTGCTTGATCTGTTTCTGTATTACTTATATAGTCATGACCTTTCCAAGTATACATCTTTATTTTACCTACATTTTCATTAGTAAGACCCACTAAAGGATCTCCCAACTCTACGACTTCGATATAACCATCAATTAATTCGATACCAGAAACACTATAGTTAGATAATGAAGGATCGGAACTTTGCCCTTGTGTTGCCATATAACGTATGGCAGATATTGGTCTGATATAGTCATACCATCCTTTTATACTCCAACCAGAAATTGCAGCATCATGCATACCTCCACCAAGTATAAAATAAGATTTAACATCCCATTCTAAAGGGTCTAAGATGTCTCCTTCTCCCTCAAAACGTTTTTCAAATTCCTGATGATCACTAACGTAATTTAATAGTGTAAACCAATGACCTGGTGGAGTTTCAGAATCTGGACCGTCTGCCCAAAACTCTGCTAATACTCTAGTATAATCACCACGTGGTACAATATTAGGCTCGTATGGATTACCTGTAAACGGATTTATAGCATGTCCATTACTATTAGAACCTCCTTCTATAAAATTATAAAAACTTGGATAGTCGGCATAATTTGTTGGAAAGGTGCTAATATCTACATTTCCAATTGCGCTTGGTGAAATGTCCCACATAACATTATCACTAGGATCTAAATGCGATTGCCAAACAGAAACCATTGAAAATCCCCATTTATAAGCTTCGCTTCCTGAATTATTTTCTGTTATACTTATATAAGGTGGATTTGAAGGATCATGATACACATTAAATGCATCTCCATCCCTTTCATAAGTCACCTTATCTTCCTCTTTTAATGCAAAAGTTGATACATTTCCCCATTCAGGACTCAAAAAAGGAGGTACACTACCTTCTATTAAATTACCACTTTGGTCAATAAAGGTCTCTAAGCTTAGAGGCTCCCATCTATTAGGATCGTTTATTTGTTGCTCGTAAGATACTTCTAGAGCATATGGAGCATTTATAGGTTGATAATAGTCATTATCGTAACCTGTAGCTTCTCTTGATCCATCTTGCAAACCATAATCTATTAAGGTCTGACCAACAAAATTACCTAAAGCTGCTGCACTTCCATTTTCGTATAACAAAGACGTAAACGATGTATCGTAACCTAACCTGTCCATTAACAAATCAAATCTAGCTTGAGTCGTTTCAACATTTGGGGAGTTTTGAAAACGATGAGACAACAAACGATACATTGCAAAACTAATCGCCTCTTTTTCTGATTCTTCTATACTCTCAGTTGGGGTAAAGTCTTCTAAAGTACTACTGAACCCATTTACCGTATTCCCAATTAAATAAGGTCTAGCAACCTCATGGTAAATCGCCCAAATATCATACATAGCTACACTTGAGTGAAATAAATTTCTTGCATGTATAGTTGGTCTTGCATAATCTCGTCTTATCGCTTCTAGTAAAGCTTCATTCCATAATCTTGCAATAGATATATCCTCAGGAAGATTATCTGCATCTAAGCTGACCTCAACTGAAGTACCTAAACTAATACAATCTTCGTTAGATTCTGTTACCGTTATGAAACCCGAATCTTCTATGTGCCATTTCACGGTAATTGTATCCGTCCCCTGCCCACTTAAAATTTCTCCACCAACAACTTGCCAAGTTGCTGTTGACTCAGGTCCAATACTATAACTATACACCTCTGTGGTTAAAAAGGATGAAGATAAATTACCGACAATAGTATTAGGTAAAATATAATTACAAGAGCCATCTTCTAATGTGGCATTAGGATTATAACTACAAGACAAAGGGTCTGTACAACCATAAATTTTCTGGCTTGGTATAATATTTAACTCCTCATACCCCATTGCTTCGGTCACTTTGATTGTTGTATCAACATTTAAGTTATTAAATGTCTCAATTAAACCCGATGGCCATTTTATTTCGAGTTCAGATATATTAGTCGCTTCTCCTAGACCAAAATGGACAGGTTGCAAACTCTGACTCAATAAACCTATACCAGAATAATACCGTTTTAAACTTCCGTTTTCAGTAGTTAAAGTAATGATTGTACCTATAGCATCACGATTTGATGTTGTCCCCTCTAATTGAATTTTAAAAAAATGGAAATCAGGATCCGTACTATCAAAATTCAAGATTCTATTTTCGTATAGAAATGACGACCTATTGCTATTAGTAACAAATAAATCGATGTCTCCATCATTATCATAATCCCAGTCAATGGCCTCTACACTTATAGTTAAATCGTCTAATTGCAATAGAGCAGAAACATTTACAAATTTATCATCACCTTGTACTGAAGTATTTCTAAAATAGACATTTTGCTCTGCATTTCTATTGCCAAAATCAAAACCATTAGCAATAAACAGATCTTCATCTCCATCTAAATCAAAGTCAGAAAATCGTGTTCCCCAAGACCATCCTGTAGAGTTAATCTCATACGCTTCGGCCTGTTCGCTAAATGAATTATCACCATTATTACGAAGGAAAAAATTCTGATCTATTGTGGTTATAAACAAATCAAAATGACCATCATTATTATGATCACCTATTGTAATTCCCATATCATCTCCCATAGTAGCTAGACCATATTCTGATGCTTGGTCTACAAATGAATTACCATTAGTATTTATATAAACGTAATTGGGTTTACTAAGATCATTTGAAACCAGCAAATCCATAAAACCATCTTCGTTAAAATCAAAAGGTAAAGCTGTGTAACTCGGTCTACTTACCTCTGTTAAAAGTCCAGTTTGAACTGTTACATCCGTAAATGTATTATTCCCATTGTTTTGATAGAGCTGATTTGTGCCACAACCCGACCAATCATTAATATAAATATCTAAATAGCCATCATTATTATAATCAAACCAAGTAGCGCCTGTATTATAACATCCATTAAATGTTGTAAATCCAGCACTTTCTGTAATATCCACAAATATACCATTACCTAAATTTTGCCATAATTGCACTTTCAATGAATAGGTTAGGAATAAATCTGGAAATCCATCATTATTAAAATCACCCCAGAATGCACCATTTTTATTTCCGGCTAAACCAAAGTATTCTCCACCACCTTCTTCTTGGGGTAATAAATTAGTAAAACCAGCTATTTCCGTAACATCAGTAAATGTTCCGTTATTATTATTTCGAAATAAGCGACTTAAAGTTTTAGGGCTATTAGGATTGTCTTTTGCCTTTGCAACCACGAAAATATCTAAATCATTATCACCATCATAATCGGCTACTGCCACGCCATTATTCTCTTGAAGTTCGCCCAAACCAACGGTGTTCTCAACATGGCTAAAGGTTTGTGCATTTCCCATTTGAAGTATAAAAAATGTGAAGAGAACAATGAAAAGTGTTTTGTAAGGTAATTTTATTATCATTCTTCTAATTTTTTATAAATATAAAAAATTAGATTTAACATTTCGTTAACTTTTACTTATACTAGCATGATTAGCATGTATTCAATAGCACCAAAAACGCATCGTATACAAATTAGTTTTATAATTTTAAAAAAAAAGACTCAACGACCTCTCCCATATTAAGGGGTAGAATTAGATACTTGCAATACTTTTCCGTTATAATATTTATTACCGGTTAATGCAAAATTTTGAATATACTCTGCCATTTCCTTAGCTGTAGTTGGAGCTTTGTAACCTGGAAAGGCTTCTTCTAACATTTCAGTTTGAACCGCCCCAAGCGCTAGAACATTAAACTGTGGCCCTGTTTCTTTGTACTCTTCTGCCAATAATTCTGTCATAGTAATTACAGCACCTTTACTAGAACTATATGCTGATAAGCCAGAAAACTTCATACTACCTTGTATGCCTCCCATTGAACTTATAGTTACCACATGTCCATCACTCTTCATAAATGGCAACACTGTTCGCGTTAATTCTGATACACCAAACACGTTAGTCCGATATACTTTCTCAAAATCTTGAAATGTTGTTTCGGCAAAAGGCTTATTGATAATTGCACCTGCATTATTAATTAAGACATCAACATGTTTCCATTCCTCTTTTATAAATGCTCCTACTTTTTCATAATCACCTTGATTACATAAATCAAAAGCAAAAGATGAAATATTATCAAAATGAAGGTTACTTATTGGTTTTGCGTTTCGAGATAAGGCTAAAACATTGTGACCTTGATTGGCCAATAAATGCACCAATTCAAAACCAATACCTCTACTTGTACCTGTAATAATTATGTTTTTACTCATCATTTAAAACTACTTCTTTTGTTGGTGCATTTATCATTCCTTCTAAAGCAGGAATCATTTTATTTATAAAATTTGCCATATGTTGGTAATCCATTTTATCGGCTTCGTCTTCTACATGATGATAATAATCAAAATTTGTAAAGTCGAAAGTTGAAATGGCATGTGCAGGCATATTTAATTCTTTAAAGAAAGGAAAGTTATCTGACCTCATAAATAAATTCATTTTTTTTGCTCCTGCAAAAGCTCCAACCACTTCCTCTCTTGCATATCTATTTAAAGTTTCAGCAAAATTAGAGCGTTCGTAGCCACTCATATAAGCCATCGCTTCAGTTGAAGCTCTTGGTACACCAATCATTTCAAAATTAATCATAGTATAAGCATTAATGCCTTCATTTTTTAAACGTTTTGCTAAATGTGCTGAACCTTTTAGTCCTTTCTCTTCTGCATCATATAAGGTAATTAAAAGACTACGTTTATTCGTTTTGGTTTTGGCAAAATAGGCTCCAATTTCCATAGCAGCAACAGTGCCTGAAGCATCATCATTAGCGCCATTGGCAATTGAGTCGCCCGCTACTACTTTCCCTATTCCTATATGATCGTAATGACCACCTAGAATTACATATTCATTCTTAAGTTTAGGATCATTACCATCTACAACTCCCACAATATTATAACCATCTAAACCATTAAGCTTAAATGAATCGCGGTACGTCTCAAAATAAGGTTCTATCCCATTAGATTTTAAATACCCTTCAATAAACACAGCCGCTTTTTCAAGACCTTCACTTCCTGTTTCTCTTCCTCTTAATTCGTCAGAAGCTAAATAATCCATACTGGCTTTTACAGCTTCTTGCGTGATTTTAGGTTTTGCATTTTCACCATCTTTTCCAGCAATTCCATCGGGTGCATTTACATTAAGAGCGCATGAATACAGTAATGCGATTGAGACTATTGAAAGTATTTTTTTCATTATTATATATTTTGTGTTTAAAGATAAAAAAATCCTATACCAAACTAATGGCATAGGATTTAAAAGATTATTTTTAATTGAAATGATTTACATTTTTTTGTTTGCTTTTTTAGCTAAACGTGCTACTTTTTTATTCAAATCTTTCATTAATTTATCTACTGCACTTTCGCACATTGGTTGGATTTTCTCTGTACTCATAACAGGAATACCTTTTACCATAGCCGCTTTTTTTGAAGAACCAGCAATTTCACGAAACTGAAAAATACTCTTATTATCTTTAGAGTATAGATCCATACTGAATCTTGCTTGTATGCTAACATAACCAAAACTACCAACTCCAGTTTTAACAAAGCCAAAATCTAAATGAATAAACATTATGGCATCTACACCTAAATCTTCCGCAACTTCTTTTAAATCCTTAACATTTTGTCTGTAGTTAGGAATAACCCTATAGCCTTCAACTGTTGTAGTTGATTCTATATCTTTATTTATACTTCCAGCTTCTTCATAAGTAGGTTTAAACGTTTTATATGCTTCATTGCCCCAAACATCTTCTTCTGCGATAAATTCAAAATCAAAATTTTCAGCGTATTCACTAAAAAAAGCGTCATGTAATTTATTAAGAGGTTCTGTTAAATTAAAATTGGGACTATCACTTAAGTTCGTGTTTTTTGCAATTAAATCTGCAGAAGCATCAAGTGCTGATAAATCTATCATTTTGTCTGCATAGAACGTTACAACAGCCACTTTCTTCTTTTGTGCATTACCCAACATAAATAATGTAAGACATGTCATTAACACAACTACTTTTAAATTTTTCATTTTATTTTTTTTAGTAAACTACTGAATAGCAGTTAAATTTAGCCGCGAAAGTAACTTTATATTACAGTTAATACAACAACAAAAAAAACCTATTTCAAGTTAATGAAATAGGTTTTTAATATAATGTTCACTATGCTGTGAATGTCAAGGCATTAAACTAACATCGTCACAGGATTTTCAATATATCCTTTTAATGTTTGTAAGAATTGAGCTCCTGTAGCACCATCAACTGTTCTATGATCGCAAGCTAAACAAAGTTTCATTGTATTACCAACAACAATCTGTCCGTTTTTAACTACTGGTTTTTCAACAATATTTCCAACAGATAATATCGCTGAATTAGGTTGATTGATAATTGACGTAAAACTATCGATACCAAACATTCCTAAATTAGAAACCGTAAACGTACTGCCTTCCATCTCTTCTAAAGACAATTTCTTGTTTCTTGCTTTACCTGCATATTCTCTAACAGCTGCACCAATTTGAGGTAAACTTTGCTCATTTGCAAATTTAACCACTGGGACTAATAAACCATCTGGCACAGCAACGGCAACACCAATATGAACATGATTGTTTAATTGCATTCTATCATCAAACCACTGAGAGTTAACTTGAGGATGCTGTTTTAACGCTAAAGCACATGCTTTAACAATCATATCATTATAAGAAATCTTTGTATCAGGAATAGAGTTGTATTGCATTCTAAATGCAATTGCGTTTTCCATGTCAAACTCTACATTTAAATAATAATGTGGTGCCGTAAATTTAGATTTTGCTAAGTTTTTAGCAATCGCTTTACGCATGTTTGAGTTTGGTACTTCATCGAAATCTTCTTGTCCTGTTGGTACAAATTTACCGACCGAAGCTCCTTGCACTGCAGGAGTAAAGTTTTCTATATCTTTCTTTATAATTCTTCCGTTTTCACCAGAACCTTTAACTTGATTTAAATCGACACCTTTTTCCTCAGCCATTTTTTTAGCTAATGGTGAAGCAAATATTCTACCTGAGGTTGATGTTGAAACCTTTGGAGCTTCTTTTTTTGCCTCTACTTTTTTAGGTTCTACTTTTGGCGTTTCTTTCTTAGCTTCAACTTTAGGAGTTTCTTTCTTAGTTTCTCCTGCTGCTACTTTAAAGTTTTTAGCAATATTAGATACGTCAGTCCCTTTTGGACCTATGATGGCTAATAATGCATCTACTTTTGCTGATTCACCTTCTTCTAATCCAATTTGTAATAAATATCCAGATTGGAATGACTCAAATTCCATTGTTGCTTTATCGGTTTCAATTTCAGCAAGAATATCACCTTCTTCAACTTCATCACCAACCTTCTTCAACCATGTGGCAACAGTACCTTCTTCCATGGTATCACTTAAACGTGGCATGGTAACAACCGTAACTCCTTCTGGTAATTTTTCTTTTGAATCAAAATCGACATCAGAAATATCTTTTTCTTCATCCTTATTTTCTGGAATGGCATCTGATTTTTCAACTTCTGTGCTTCCATTTAAATAACTAGAAATATCTTCACCTTCATCACCAATAATAGCTAAAAGCGTATCTACTTTTGCAGTATCACCTTCTTGCACACCAATATGGAGCAATGTTCCTTCGTTAAAGGACTCAAACTCCATGGTTGCTTTATCGGTCTCGATTTCAGCTAAAATATCGCCTTCCTCAACTTTGTCACCTACTTTTTTTAACCAAGTAGCAACAGTTCCTTCTTCCATTGTATCGCTCAAACGCGGCATATTTATTACTTCTGCCATGGCTTACTTAATTTTGTGGTCTATAAATGGGTAATCTTCTTGTTCATATACAACATCGTACATCACATTCTTTTCAGGATATGGAGATTCGTCTGCAAATTTCTCACATTCTAAAACGCGTTTCTTCACATCCTTGTCTATAAGTTTTAAATCCGCTTCTGTAGCATATTCATTTTCAAGAATGATATCTTTTACTTGTGTAATTGGGTCGATTTTCTTGTACTCTTCTACCTCATCTTTTGTTCTGTAGTGTTGTGCATCAGACATCGAATGACCTCTATAACGGTAGGTTTTCACTTCTAAAAATGAAGGTCCACCACCTTTTCTTGCACGTTGAATCGCTTCATCAAACGCTTCTGCTACTTTAATCGGGTTCATACCATCTACTGGTCCTGAAGGCATATCATAGCCAAGTCCAAGTTTCCATATATCTGTATGATTTGCTGTACGTGCTACTGATGTTCCCATAGCGTAACCGTTATTTTCACAAACGAATACAACCGGTAAATTCCAAAGCATTGCTAAGTTAAACGTCTCATGTAATGAGCCTTGTCTTGCAGCACCATCACCAAAACAACAAATAGTTACAGCATCTTTATCGTGGTATTTATCACCAAAAGCAATTCCTGCTCCTAAAGGAATTTGACCACCAACAATACCATGCCCTCCATAAAAACGGTGTTCTTTTGAGAAAATATGCATAGAACCACCAAGACCTTGAGATGTCCCTGTCGCTTTTCCATACAATTCTGCCATCACACGTTTTGGATCTACACCCATACCTATTGGCTGCACGTGATTACGATAGGCTGTAATCATTTTGTCCTTAGTTAAATCCATAGCATGTAAAGCTCCTGCTAATACCGCTTCTTGTCCATTATACAAATGAAGGAATCCTCTAACTTTTTGCTGAATATAAACTGCGGCGAGTTTATCTTCAAACTTTCGCCAGAACAACATGTCCTCATACCACTTTAGGTATACTTCTTTGGTTATTTTTTGCATTTCTTGATGAGTTCTTTAAAATAGAATAACAAAAATAACACTTTAGAAAATAATGAAGAAGTAGTATATCGTAAAAAAATAAGCGATTACTGAATTTATTGCAATAAAAACCTTATAATACTGAACTTTCAAAAAGAAGTGGCAATAAATTAGCTAAAGAACTAGATTTAACAACCTTTCCTTGTGCTCCCATGAAATAAATTTCGATGGGTTGGTCTTGTTTTATTTCATATTCTGCAATGGATTGTCTACATGCTCCACAAGGAGGAATAGGTTTATCCGTAATTTGATTTTGCGAAGATGCCGTTATGGCCATTTTTAAAATTTTTGCTTTAGGATATTTTGCTCCTGCATAATAAATAGCTGTACGTTCTGCACACAATCCAGAGGGAAAACATGCATTCTCTTGATTGCTTCCAATCACGACAATACTATTATCGAGTAAAATAGCGGCACCTACATTAAATTTCGAATAAGGAGCATACGCATTTTCTCGGGCTTCAATGGCCGTATTCATTAAATTCTGAATCGCTTTAGGAAGCTCATTAATATCATCATAGACTTGTAATTTCGTTTCTATTTTGACTTCCTTCATAATTTGCTGTTTATTTTAGACAAAAAAACTATTGCTTTAGTAAACAATAGTTTTTAATATCTAAATTTAGTTATAATTTTTAATATTCATCGTATGCACCATCACCAAAATTAAACGTTAGTGAAAAACGCAAGGTATTTTCTAATGGACTCTGAATTTTAGATGCTGAAAATAAATATGATAAATCGACATTTATAGTAGTGTATTTAAACCCTGCGCCAAGTGCAAAAAACTTACGTGCACCTTTGTCATCTGCTTCATTAAAATATCCTGTTCTGAAAGAAAAACTATCTTGATAGGTATATTCTGCTCCTAATGCCCAGGTAAACTCTCTTAGCTCTTCACTAAAACCACCTGGCGCATCACCAAATGATTGAAAAACTCCATTTAAAAAACTAACATCATTACTTTGACCATCAATTATAATGTCATCTTGACGCTCAATTAACTCATCATCGTCCTCCTCATAAGTACCGTTATCATTTTGATCAATAAACTTAATTTTATCTCCGTAAATAGGTGGCGTTGGTACTAAGTATTTAGTAACCTCTGCAGACACACCTAATTTATTATATTGATCGAAAATAAAATCGAAACCAGCACCTAATCTTAAGTTTGTTGGTTGAAACACTTCTTGCCCTCCATCATCATACTTAAATCGTGGACCTAAATTTTGAATAGCAAAACCAGCTCTCCAACGGCCATTATAATCATTATAAGCTTCTTCTTCACTCTGATAATATCCTGTAATATCTGCTCCAAACGTACTTCCTGGACTTGCATTTGGATCTACAGTATCAATTCTTAGTGCAGAACGCATATAACGTAATGCTACAGCCATTGCAAATTGATCGCTTAAGCGTAATGTATAAGCGGCATCAATTGCATATTCGTTTGGTTTTACTGCGACACCTGGATCATTAGCATCTTGTGTTAATACAATTTCTCCAAGTGAAAAATACTTAAGACTTGCTGAAAACGCACTGTAATCATTTAAACGATTAAAATACGTCACATAACTTAATGAAATATCATTTACCAATCGTGTTAAATAAGGAGTGTAACTTAAACTAACTCCTTGTTTTGTTTCTGAAAACGCATATTTTGCTGGGTTGTATTGCTGCGAAAAGCCATCTACTGACGTTGCAACTCCCATATCTCCCATAGAAGCAGATCTTGCATCTGGAGAAATAAGCATAAACGGCAAACCTGTTGTAATTACACGGCTGTCGTTACTATTAGGTATAATTTGTATCGTTTCTTGACTACAAACTAAATTAATCATTACCAATGATACAGCGGTTATAAAATGTTTTTTCATGTTCAATTTTTCAAATATTAATACCTCTTCAATCGTATTAATTCGTTAGCAAATATAAATTATTATTATAGTATAACAAGTTTTTGGATTTTTTCAACCTGTTTATTTAAACGGTTAGATTTCACTTTTAGTTTATAAACATAGACTCCTTTTCCTATTTTATCACCAAAATCATCTCTTCCATCCCATACAATATCTTTAGACAACGAACTTACAGCCTTACTTCCTCCCGAAGTTTGTCCATTTAATGTCCGTACTAATTTACCTGAAACAGTAAATATTTGTACCGAAATATCTAAAGGCTCTACACTATTATGATTAAACCAAAACTCCGTATAACTAACAAATGGGTTCGGGTAGTTTAAAACATTATTTATAACTAACTCCTCATCTTTATCATAAACTACAAATTGAATTTCTGCAGTAGAAGAGTTATTATAAACATCCCAAGCTTTTAATGTTAAGGTATGTAAACCAGGTTCCAAATCTCTAAAAGGATAAGACACTGTTCCATTAGTGTAATCATCTAAATTTGCTTGATAATAATTATTTAATATTATTGGATTCGTTTCATCACCATCAATAATGGCCGTAATATCATGACCGATACCACTAGCTGTATTAATTCCATTATCATCTTGAAGCTTTGCTAGTAATACTGGGGATTCATTTGTAATACCACCTGAAACAAAGTTTTCGTCATTCATATATAAGTTAATTACAGGTCCGATATTATCTTCTGGAGCATTTTCATTTATACCTCCTATTTGAATATCAAAATTAGCACCTGCCTGATCTGAAAGCGGATTCGCCGTTTGTGCATAAAAACTAACTTTACCATTCCCTACTGGTATTCCTATATCTTTAGGCACAATAAAATCAAATTCAAATTGACCATTTACAACACTTGCTTGACCTTTAAATATAACTTCACCTAAAGTTGTAAAATCCATAATGATAAGACTACCATCCGTATCTGTAACACCATCGTTCCCTAAGGTTTGTCTCGCAATTTCTTTATCGAACACTGTAGCGGTTAACGTACCATTATAGTTAGATAACAGATTACCATTAGTATCTACCACTTCACCTGCCAGTTTTGTATAACTTAAAGCCTTAAGCACATCGATAGGTTCTGTAATCTCTACATCGTTAACCTTTGTTAACCTGATATCTGGCTGTGCAAAGGCTAATTTCATTGCAGGATCACCAATAAAAAACACTAAGCGCTTTTGATTAGAACCAGCTATACTATTATTTACCTTGGTCAATCGTAATGCTTCTGCCATCGACACATAATCATTAGATTCGAATCCAAATAAATAGTCATCTAAAACTTTATTTAAAGATTCTCCTACAGATACAATTATTTGTCTTGTTGTTGTAATTAAGCCAACAGCACCACCTGTTGTATTCCAAAAGGTATATTCACCTGCAGTATCTCTGTTGGGATCATCAAATTTGGTATACTCACACGTTACTGTGATAAACAAATTATATTTACAAATATTATTAATTTCTTGAGAGTCTATTTTATCAAAAATTCGCTCTTTGGCAATGCCATCTTCACCTCCATGTCCAAAGTAGTTCACCACGAGTGCTCCAACTTCAATAGCATCTTTTATGGCTTCATTAACTTTAGGATATCTATTTCCGGCAGCCGATGATTCTTGTTCAAAGGCATCTGAATGAATCTTTATAACATTTAAAAATGGTTTTTCTTCATCTAAAGTGGTTCCTAAATCATCTGTCGTCTGTTGTAATCTTTCTTCCCAAGCTTCATCTACATCATCAGAGATAAGAAGGATGTTATTTCTCCAACTACCATAAGCTTCTGGTTGATAATACGTATTTATTTTATCGACCATTTCTTTAGCGCGCTGCACATCTTCTGCTAAAATTCGACCAACAGCAATATCCATACGATCTATAGCGGTAGACATTCCTCCTTCGTTATCATCTAACATGGCATAGAAATCATCTGAAACAAATGAACTCGTTAAACTAAAACTACTAGTCGTGTACCAAGATGGTATTAAATTGGTATTATTACGTATTCGATTTTTGTAATCATAAGAGCCATCACCAAATAGGCAAAGGTATTTTAACCGTTTACTAGGAGTGCTTGCGTTGTCATACACGTATTTAATAAAATTCCGTATGGCTGCAATATCTTGACTTCCTGTACTAAATTCATTGTATATGGTTTGTATATCTACAACTTTGACATTCAGGTTATATTGATTTCTATTAATCTCAGCTAAGCGTTCGGCTTGTGTTAAAAATTGAGACGGAGCTAAAATGATATAATCGATATCTTCAAACTGTCCTTGCGCATTAGTAAAAATCGTGCCTTTCAAATTTTGATTAGCAACAACAGTTCTCGAATCTGTTTTAGGGATAAAAACATTAGAATTAGAAAACGCTAAGTAAACTCTTTTTTCACCAGAGAGTGCTTTAAAAGAAAGCGTACTAGCATTATCCGAATTTACTGTTGTTCTCACATTAAAACGATCGGTTATATCCCAAATTTCTCTAACACTGGCAGCATTTGAAAGATTATACTGAGCAATCCCTGGAGTAAGTACAACATCTTTGTTTTTAAAAACCAACTGTTCTCCTTCGTATTTTAAATCGCGAGTAGCAGTAATATTAATAAAATCCAAATATGCATTTGCAGATGGATTCCCATTATTGTTATACTCAAAATCTACCGTAACAATATCTGAGGATACTGTTTGTGGTTGATTGTATTGTACTGCCGTTCCCAAAAGAGAACCTGGATTTATCACTCCTAGTCCCATAGTCGTAACCTCGTTACCATTTACAGAAACCTTCATAGTGGTTGCCACTTCTGAAACAGAACCTATAGCGACTTCAAAATCTATTGGAATACTTGTAACCAAGTTTGGAAATTCAAACTCATAAGACCGTTGGTTTTCAATATCAAAATCATCACCAAACCAACGACGTCCAAGTTTTGCTAGGTTATACTTATCAACTTCATAAAATTGATAATCCTGAAATGTATTAATTTCAATATCTGCAGCAGCATTAATTGTAGGCATGGCTTGTATGCGCTTTCCGTTACCAGAACTCACATTAACATAGTAATAGGTCTTATCGGTATATAAATTTAAATTCGTATCACTTTCTTCGTTAAACGTTTTAGGCCCTTCACCATAAAAAAGAATATAGTCAGCATTATCAAAGCGACCATCTTCTTCTCCCACAAACTTCACCGCATTTTCTACCACATCAAAAGGATAATTAGCAGCATTCTCTAAAGGTAACATTCGACCTCCGTTTCCATAAATCTTAATCGTTCTTGGGTCAACAGAATTAGTATTAACGCCTAAATTATTCAAAAAACTCTTGGACAATTTAAACACGCCAGAGTCCTCAATATAGAAACGATACCACTGTCCTGAACTTAATACTGAGTTTGTTATTTCCGTTACCCCCATTACACTATTACTAAAACGACTAGATTGAAGATTATAGGTTACAGTAAAAGCTGTTATTTTCTTATAGACACCTCTATCATTTACAATAGGGGTTAATTCAAAATAATGCGCATATTGACCTCTCGCATTTGTGTTGTTTAATATAAACTTTGGGGTATTTTGTATAAGTTCTAGATTCAAATCTTTTAATTCAGCAGAAGAAATCGATTCGTAAACGATGTTTGTAAGCGACACCGAGTTTTCATCAATTTGACTTCCGTCACTTTCCCATTGGGCAAAAAAGACAATTCCGTTTTCATCATTATAACTAAAATGATCCTCATCAAATCCGGGAACTTCAATTTTACTATATCCAGTTTCTAAAACTTTATAGCCATTCCAATTTATATTGAATTGTTTTTGCTGCCCAAAGCAAAGCGCTGTAAATAAGAGTAGAGCGATTAAATAACAATTTTTCATTTATTCATTTTCGGTGTTAGTCTCTATAAGAATAACAAGAGATACCATCATTTTAACAAATTCTTGTATTTTACAATAAAATAACGACTAATAAAGACCGTTATTATGACTTCACATTTTTTATTTCAAAAATACAACAATAAATCATTACTACACTCGTTATTAAAGGGCAAAATACATCGGCAAATTGAAAAATATCCGTTGTTATGTTCAAAAAAAAGGATGAAATGCACCATTTTTTATATTTACACATAAAAAAAAGTTGTGGGTTTACCTTTAATTACTATATTGCGACTCTAAAATTAAACGAGCTTATTTAAACCTATGGATATGAAACATGTCTCAAACCTAAAATTTTTAATAGCAGTTACGCTTTGCGCTACAATTGTAAGTTGCAACCGTTCTTCTAATTCTGGCAATGTAGATAGTGCCACAGGCTGGAAAATCAACGATAAAAAAGGTGGTTTTCAGTACAACACACAATTTAAAGAACAGGAAACTCCTCCTGGTACAGCATTCGTTGAAGGTGGAACTTTTACAATGGGTAAAGTTCAAGATGATCCTATGCATGATTGGAATAACACTCCAACACAACAACATATTCAGTCATTCTACATGGATGAAACTGAAGTTACGAATGTGAATTATCTATTTTATTTAGATTATTTAAAAAACGTATACCCACCAGATGACCCTAATTATGCTTTAATATACAAAGGAGCACTTCCAGACACGTTAGTATGGAGAAATCGTTTAGGTTATAATGAAATGATGACTGAAAACTATTTACGTCACCCAGGTTACGCAAATTACCCTGTAGTTGGTGTGAGTTGGATCCAAGCTGTAGAATATGCTAATTGGAGAACTGACCGTGTAGCAGAATTATCATTACAAGAAGCTGGTTATATAAAAAGAGATGCACAATATACAGATGTAAATGCTGAAAGCACATTTAGCACTGACACCTATATCAATGCCCCATCACAAACTTATGGCGGTAACGCTGAAGTATTAGAAGGTGGACAACGTAGACAACAAGTGGATGCAGAAGGAAACCCTATAAATGTTTATGCAAATAGAGAATCTGGATTAATTCCAGTAAAATACAGACTACCAACTGAAGCAGAGTGGGAATATGCTGCGTTAGGCATGAGTGAGTTACGTCAATATAATGTTTATAGAGGGCGTAAAAAATACCCTTGGGATGGTCAATATACAAGATCTGGAAAACGTGTAAACCGTGGTGATCAATTAGCTAACTTTAAACAAGGTAAAGGAGATTACGGTGGAATTGCAGGTTGGTCTGACGATGGTGCTGATATTACTGCAGAAGTTAAAACTTACGAGCCAAATGATTATGGTTTATATGACATGGCAGGGAACGTGGCAGAATGGGTAGCCGATGTTTACAGACCTATTGTAGATGATGAATTTAACGATTTTAACTACTATAGAGGTAATGTCTACACTAAAAATGCCATCAACGAAGATGGTACCGTAAAAATTGTTACTGTTGATGAAATTGTATACGATACGTTAAGTAACGGTAAAATTGTAGCTAGAGATTTACCAGGCGAAATTGCTAAAGTTCCAGTTGACGAAAATGAAACGTATTTAAGAACTAACTTTAGTCAAAGTGATAACCGAAACTTTAGAGATGGTGATAAGCGTTCTTCTCGTTATTACAGAGAAAGTTTTGACGAATCTGATGTTGATAAAAACACCACTAGTAAAATGTACAATTCACCAAAACACAGAGTTGAAGTTGATTCTACAGAAGGTACTATGGTTAGAGAATATGACCAATCTAACAGCAGAACGTCATTAATTAATGATGAAGTTAGAGTTTACAAAGGTGGTTCTTGGAGAGATAGAGCGTACTGGATTGACCCAGCACAACGTCGTTATTTCCCACAAGATATGGCTACAGACTATATTGGTTTTAGATGTGCTGTTTCTAGAGTAGGATCTAAAAGCGAAAAAGGTGGAAAAAGACGTAATTAACAAACGTTAAATAATATTTTAAAAAGTCCTGATAATTTTATCAGGACTTTTTTATTTTTAAGCCTACCAAACAAACGTGTTGAAATGACCATCATTATAATACATGATAACCAATAAGCCACACGTGATCGCTGAAGAGCACTAAACATAAATACATGAAAATCGAATCTATATATCAAAAATTTGAGACCTGTTCTTCTATTTCTACAGACACAAGAAAACTACAGCAAGACTGTATGTACTTTGCTTTAAAAGGTGATAATTTTGACGGCAACAAATTTGCTAGCCAAGCTTTTTCTGGTGGAGCAAAATACTGTATTGTTGACAGTGCTGACGCCGTTATAAATGAAAACTGCATCTATGTTGATGATGTATTAACCACGCTTCAAGAACTCGCCACATACCATAGAAAAGAGATTACCATCCCTATTATAGCATTAACTGGCAGTAACGGAAAAACAACCACCAAAGAACTTATTAATGCCGTTCTTAAAACCACATACAACGTCAAAGCGACGGTTGGAAACTTAAACAACCATATAGGTGTACCCCTAACCTTATTAAGTTTTTCAAAAGCTTTAGATTTTGGAATAGTAGAAATGGGAGCTAACCATCAAAAGGAAATTGAATTCCTATGTAAAATTGCACAACCCGACTTTGGTCTAATCACTAATTTTGGTAAAGCACATCTTGAAGGCTTTGGAAGTGTAGAAGGAGTTATAAAAGCAAAGTCTGAATTATTTGATTATTTAAAACACAATCAGAAAACCGCATTTATAAATAATGATGACAAAAAACAGGTGAGACAAATTGGGGAATACACAAATATTATCACGTTTGGTAACGGTTCACATACGGATTGCAACATCACTTTTAAAAGTGCAAATCCCTACGTAACCCTATCCTATGACAACACTTTAATTAACAGTCAGCTTATTGGTGATTACAATTATGGAAACATAGCCGTTGCAGTTGCCATAGGTAAGTATTTTAAAGTAAATACTAAAAGCATAAAAGAAGCCATAGAACTCTACCAACCAGATAACAATCGCTCTGAAATTATAGAAAAAGGAACCTCTAAGATTGTACTCGATGCATACAACGCCAATCCTACAAGTATGCTAGCTGCCCTTAAAAACTTCAAACAACTCAATGCCGAAAACAAATACCTTTTTCTTGGTGATATGTTTGAATTAGGCACAGATGCCGAAAAGGAGCATCAATTTATTGTAGATTTTATTGAATCCTATTTCGGAACGAACTGTTCTATTATCGGGAAGAATTTTTACAAAACCACAACAAATGATACTACGCTTAAGTTTTCTAATTTTGAAGACTTAAAAACACATCTAAAAACACTTAAGCTCAATAATGCGACAATTTTAATTAAAGGTTCTCGTGGCATGGCTTTAGAGCGAATTTTAGACCACCTATAAACCTCAACAATGTGCCCTTTAAGAAAGAAACACAACTCATAATACCATGAACTAATACCACTGTTTCTAACTCGTACGTTGGATTTTTAAGCTACCAATCTGCTCAAACAAGATTTTGAAGAGACCATGCAAAATGAAATAAAAATAGTAATCAACAAGATTAGGCAATTACTGTCCGGATTATTTAAAAAGGACAATGAGCAATTACCTTACATTATAATTTCGATGATTGCCATATTTGTAGTCATTGGTAGTATCAATGTATTCATTGAATTAACAGAAAACCTTAAAACAACGAGCTTAGCTCAATTTGACACCAATACAACTGCCTATATACTCAATTATAGAACCCCTACACTTACACAATATTTTATATTTATAACCAATGTTGGAGATGTTTACGGTTATACCATTGTATTTATACTATGTAATTTGGCATTTCTATTTATTTTAAAGAAGTGGCAATATGTCGTTCAACTTAGCGTCGTTATGCTACTCGCATTAAGCTCTAATATCATTTTAAAAAAAATAATAAACCGCTCGCGACCAGAATTAGAACACTTAGTCTCTGTAGAAACATTAAGCTACCCTAGCGGACATGCCATGACGGCTATGGCTTTTTATGGTTTCTTAATTTATCTTTTTTATCGTTTTAAAATCAATTCGTTTTTAAAGTTTACTATTATTACCTTATTAATCTTTCTTATTTTAAGCATAGGTATAAGCCGCATTTATCTTGGGGTACACTTTCCTTCTGATATTGTAGGAGGTTATATTGCAGGTTTTATATGGGTTATTCTATGCGCATTAATGTTTACATTTATTAAGATTTACAGAAAAGACGCTAACGCTTAATATTATAAACCTTCCAATAAAACGCTAAGCAAAACGTCTTTTACAAAATAATTCAAAAGACGTTTTTTTTACAAGGTGTAACCTTACCTATTTTACTCATTATGATTAACCATCCAACCCATACCAAATCGATCAGTACATCGTCCAAAATAGCCCCATTCTCTTTCCCGATAATCATGGTGAACTCGACCTTCTTCTGACAGCAATTCAAATAGTTTTTTGCCCTGAGTTTTATCTGTAGCTTCAATACTCATATGAATTTGATTTCTGTTATTAAGCGTAGTATCTGGAGAAACATCATACGCCATAAAATAGACATTATTTCCCTTTAATTCAGCATGTTGAAGCTTCTCGCGATAAGCAGATGGAACATCTATCTTTTTATCGGCATAAGTTTGACGATTAACAATATCAGCATCAAATAAATTACTGTAGAATTTTAGTGCTTCTTAACAATTTCCTTTAAAGGATAAATAGGCTTGTACTTTCGTGATTTTAAATTTTAATTCAACAAATAGTGCATCTAAAATTATCTTAATCTATCATAAACGCTTAACTGCTTTCGTACTTTTTATTGCTCATTTTCTAAAGGCTATATAATGAGTTTTAACCCAGTGTATAAACAAAAAACGCCCACACTTACATGTAGACGTTTTCAATGTTTGTGGGTCATACTGGATTCGAACCAGTGACTTCCACGTTGTCGACGTGACACTCTGAACCAACTGAGTTAATGACCCCTATTTTTGTTTTCAAAAACCATTTCGAGTTTTTTTGTAAATTAAAATACGAAACCACTCCTTCAAATATAATCCCGAATCGTTTGAGCGATTCTAGGAATTTTAACTCCAAAAAAGCAACTCAAGCTGTTGCCTTGGTCCTTTTTTGGAGCTAAAATCCCGATTTACTTTTGTAAATCGGGATTTTTTTTGATGTGGGCGACAAGGGATTCGAACCCCTGACCCCTTGGGTGTAAACCAAGTGCTCTGAACCAACTGAGCTAGTCGCCCTAATAAATGAAGTAACGTATAAAAAAAGCTCACATTTCTGTGAACTTTGTGGGCGACAAGGGATTCGAACCCCTGACCCCTTGGGTGTAAACCAAGTGCTCTGAACCAACTGAGCTAGTCGCCCTATTTATTAGGACTGCAAAGTTACTATAGTTTTTAATATCTCAAAATATTTTCGCAATAAAAATCAAATAATTTCTGCAACCACAAAAGTACTTCCGCCAACATAAATTAAATCTGTTACTTTAGCATTTGATTTTGCGATACTTAAAGCAGATTTAACACTATTATAAACTTCCCCATTTAAACCATTATTTACAAAACTTCTTTTCAAGATTTCAGCATTCAGCCCTCTTTGCACATTTGGTTTGCATAAATAATACCTAGCCGCCTTTGGCAATAAAGGAATTATATGCTCTAAATCTTTATCATTAACAACACCAAAGACAATATGAAGTTGATTAAATGCCTCCTCTTGTAATTGTTTCATTACAGAAGTTAAACCTTCTTTATTATGAGCTGTATCACAAATAATCTTTGGTTTAGCTCCTAAAATCTGCCAACGCCCTTTTAAACCCGTGTTTGCAGTGACGTTTAAAAGCCCTTTTTCTAAGTTCTTTTCAGAAATATTAAATCCCATATTCTTTAAAACCCTTACCGATTGTAAAACCGTTTTTATGTTATGAGTTTGATATGCACCTTTTAAATCACTTTCTACAATGGTATCAATCAGTTGATCCGCGAAATAAATATCTGATTGCTTTTCTTTTGCTTTGGCCCTAAAAACAGGTTCAGTTTCAGAATGTGTTTCACCAATGACAACAGGAACATTTTGTTTGATAATGCCTGCTTTTTCACCAGCAATATCCTTAAGCGTATTTCCTAACATTTGAATATGATCGTATCCAATATTGGTAATTACAGATAATTCTGGGGTGATAATATTTGTAGAATCTAAACGTCCACCTAATCCAACTTCAATAATAGCAATATCGACTTCTTGGTTAGCAAAATACTCGAATGCCATACCAACTGTCATTTCAAAGAAAGACAGTTGATTTGCTTCTAGAAATGCTTTATTTCGTTCAATAAACCCAATAACAGATTCTTCCTTAATAACCTTACCATTAATACGAATACGCTCTCTAAAATCCTTTAGGTGCGGCGAGGTATATAAACCTACTTTATAACCCGCTTCTTGCAAAATTGAAGCAAGCATATGCGTTGTAGATCCTTTACCATTTGTACCACCAACATGAATAGATCTAAAACGATCTTCAGGATGGTTTAAATGCTTCGCTAAATTAATGGTATTCGTTAAATCCTTTTTAAAAGCTGAGTTGCCTTTATTCTGATACATTGGAAGTTGTTGAAACATCCAATTCACCGTATCTTGATAATTCATTCTATTGACCTACATCAAAATTAATACTTACAAAACCAACCTGAGTTGTTGGTGCATCAGCATCTGCCGGCCATTTATGAGACAACGCTATTTTTTTTGCCGGCTCTAATAAGCAGGGATCTGTATTTGTGGACCCTTTAATACCCGGTACAGCCTTAGTAACTTTACCTTGTTGGTTCACTTCAATTCTTACTACCACAAGACCATATTCATTACACTCTTGCTTATAAATCTTTTTTTGCGGTACCCCTCTACCTCCTAAACCATAACCGACTCCACCTTTTCCTGGGCCAGAACCTCCAAAATAACTAGTAGCATAAGGATCCCCATCGAGTTGTCCTTTATTACCCCCTTTGCTATCTGGCCCTTCTCCTCCATCAGTATTACCAGAGGCATTTTTTACTCCACCAATAAGGTTGTCTAGCTGTTTCTTTTTCTCAGCTTCTTCAGCGCGCTTCTTTTCTTCAGCTTCACGTTTTTCACGTTCCACTTTTTCTGCTGCGGCTTTGGCCTCAGCTTTCGCTTTCGCTTCTGCTGCTTGTGCCTTTGCCTCTGCTTCCTTTTGCTTTTTAATTGCAATGGCTTCGGCATTATCTTGTGTCATTACCTCTTCTGCTTTTGTTGCCGCTTCTGCAGGTGCCACTTGTGTTTCTTCAGGTACAACTTCTTCAACAGCACTTTCTTCGACAATTTTATCTTCAACCGCTTTTTTTGGTTCACTTAGCGGTTTATTTCCACTACCAAAATCTGTAGTTCCAAAATTTACAGAGACACCGTATTCTTCTGGTGGATCCATATATTGAGGCCCTACAACAAACAATAGCAATAGTAATATCAAAGCAATAAGGGCTGTGATTTTTGCAGAATTACGTTCGTGTTTGGTCTCTAAATATTTCATTTGTTTTATGTAAACCTATAAGGTTTTAAAACCTTACAAGATAGAATAAGTTGTTTTCAAAAATGATGCCGCTTAATTCGGTTGCACAGCTAATATCACTTTAAATTTATTTCTGTTAGCAATATCCATCACCTTTACTACATTTTCTACAGGAACAGATTTTTCTGCACGTAGTACTATTGTAGGAGATTCTTGCGACGCCATTATAGCTATCAATTGTGACTCTAAAACACTTTCACCTACACGCTTCTGATCGATATAATAAGTCAAATCTTTTTTGATACTAACCGCTGTTGATTTTTTATTTTCTGTCTTACCACTTGCTTTAGGCAACACAATATCAATAGCATTAGTTGTTACTAAAGTTGACGCAATCATAAAAAAGATTAATAACAAGAATACAATATCGGTCATTGACGCCATATTGAATTCTGGTGTTACTTTATTTCGTCCTCTAATGTTCATATTAGATAGGTTCGTTTAAGTGATCTAAAAACTCAACAGAATTGGCTTCCATTTGGTAAACCACCTTATTCGTTTTAACCACGATATGATTATAGGTTACATAAGCAATAATACCAACAATTAGTCCTGCTACGGTTGTTGTCATAGCGGTGTATAAACCACTGGCTAAAACATCCATTTGAATCGTTCCACCTGCATTTGCCAATTCGAAAATTGAAATGATCATACCAACAACAGTTCCTAAGAACCCAATCATTGGAGCGACACCTGAAATTGTTGCTAGTACACTAACATTTTTTTCTAGATTATAGACTTCCAATCGTCCTGCGTTCTCAATCGCTGTATTTATATCCTCTAAAGGTTTACCTATTCTCGTTATACCTTTTGCTATTAATCGCGATACTGGTGAGTTTTGCTGTGCACATAACATTTGTGCCGAATCTATTTTACCATTACTCACGTGGTCTTTTATTTGATTCATAAAATTTGAATCCACCTTAGACGCTGCTTTTATAGCGAAAATACGTTCAAAATAAATAAACGTAGCGACAATTAAGAGTAGGAATAAAATAAGAATAATCACTATTCCTGATGTTCCTCCGCTTGAAATTAATTCTATTATGGATAAAGTCTTTTCTACTGATTCTCCATCAGTTAAAACCTCTACTTCATCTTGAATAGCACTTAGTGATATCATATTATAAAAATTGAAATTATTTTTAACTATTTGTATAACGTCTGTTTTTAAACAAAAGTATGTGTATTAAAATATAGTTCTGGTAAACATAAAGGTAATGGCACCTGCTAAAAACCCTAAT
The DNA here is from genome assembly GCF_054366245.1 of Winogradskyella sp. PC D3.3. Classification (NCBI taxonomy): domain Bacteria; kingdom Pseudomonadati; phylum Bacteroidota; class Flavobacteriia; order Flavobacteriales; family Flavobacteriaceae; genus Winogradskyella; species Winogradskyella sp. PC D3.3. Next base: position 4,196,066 of record NZ_CM135962.1, read on the forward strand.
AAAGCTAACCATGAAATCTTTTTAAAATACCAAAAGAAGTCGATTTTCTCCATGCCCATTGCAACGACTCCTGCCGCAGAACCAATAATCAACATACTTCCTCCTGTACCTGCAGAATACGCTATAAAATGCCATAATTCGTTATCAATTGGCTCAGTAAACATTCCTAAACTTGCCGCAACTAATGGTACATTATCAATAACTGCAGAACCTGCCCCTAATAATAAAACAACCAAATCTGAAACACCAGCATGATGTAACTCCGTTCCTAACATTGGCATTGTTTCTTGAAGTGTCCCTGCAAAACCGAATAAGATTCCTAAAGATTCTAAAGCTGCAACCGCCATTAAAATTCCTAAGAAAAACAAAATACTTGGCAATTCTATTTTAGACAAAGAATAATGAACAGGACTATGGTGTGCATTAGCATCACTTTCTGCAGAATCGTGATTAGAAATACTAAACTTAGCATTACTATATATCTCTGCAAAAATAGCAACCACTCCTAATGCTAACATCATACCAACATAAGGTGGTAAATGTGTTATGGTTTTAAAAATTGGAACGGACACAATACCTCCAAGACCTAAATACAACATAGTTGAACTGTACTTACTTTTAGACTTATCATTTTCATCCTCTTCAGAATCAATATTTCCTTTAAATGCAGGTAAAAAAGACGCTATAAATGTTGGTAACAACATACACATTAATGATGGTAAAAACAAGTACACAAATAGATGTCCTGAAGTTACTTTTTTACCAATCCAAAGCATTGTTGTGGTAACATCCCCAATAGGAGACCAAGCACCACCTGCATTTGCTGCAATAATAATTAAACCTGCATACCAAATACGAATATCTCTTTTGTTGATTATTTTCTGTAAAATTGACAACAACACTATCGTTGCTGTAAGGTTATCTATTATGGCAGAAAGAAAAAATGCTAAGAAACCAAAAATCCAAAGTATTTTCTTTTTGCTTTTTGTTTTGATAAACCCTTTTATTGTTGAAAACCCATCGAAATAATCAATGATCTCTACTATAGTCATAGCACCAAGTAAGAAAATTAATATTTCTGCTGTTTTACCTAGATGATGAAGTAAGGTTTCTTCCATCATATGCATTTTCTCTTCATGCTCCAGTAAACCAAAATTATCCATTAAGTTATGCTTTGCTGAATCAAACCATTGGGCAAAGTCATCGATTCCTAATGATATTAAAGCCCAACTAATAGCCATCATCACTAAAGCCGGAATCAATTTATCGATTTTAATATTATGTTCTAATGTTATTGCTAAGTAGCCAATAACAAATACAAGTATTATAACTGTTTCCATAGTAATTAAATTAATTGTCTTAGTGCAATTTCAAAAGCAGTAGCGCTAATACCTGTTTTTGTTGGGTTAGTTTCATGAACTTCTTTTAAAGCCTTTTTAATCACATTAGAAGTATCATTAAAAATAGCTTCATCAGTCATTTGTACTTTTCGCTCCATAAAGTAAGCAAAAACTCTTGCCATACCACAGTTTGAAATAAAATCTGGTATTAAACTGATTTTTTGATCTGTATATTCCATTATAGACCCAAAGAATATTTCTTTATCTGCAAAAGGAACATTTGCTCCACAAGTTATAACCTCTAGACCTGAGTTTATCATTTGATCAATTTGATCTTGAGTCACTAATCTTGAAGCGGCACAAGGTGCAAAAACTTCAGCTTGTAAAGCCCAAATTTGTTCATTAATCTCTTCAAACGGAATTATAGAATCGGCAACTAAAGTGTTCCCCTGTTTTGCTAGATATAAATCCGTTATCTCTTTAAATGAAAAACCGTCTTTATTAATCAGTCCACCATCTCTATCAATAATACCTACGATTTTGGCTCCCATTTGCGCAAAATAAAACGCTGCGGCAGCTCCTACATTACCAAAGCCCTGTACAACAACACGTTTTCCTTTTATAGCATCGCCATTAATATCGTAAAAATGCTTAGCAGCCATGGCAACACCATAACCCGTAATCATATCGGCTACGGTATATTTCCTCCCTACATTAGGAGAATAATTAGGGTTTTCGATGACCTTAATAACTCCATGCCTTAATTGTCCTATTCTGTTAATTTTATCGGCTTGAGTTGGTTTAAAATGGCCTTCAAAAACGCCTTCTTGCGGATGCCAAACACCACTTTGTTCTGTAATAGGAATAACCTCGTGAATTTCATCAACATTCAAATCACCACCTGTACCATAATAACTTTTCAGTAATGGAGATACAGCAGCATACCAACGTTGTAATACTCCTTTTTTTCTTGGATCTTGAGGATCAAAGTTAATTCCTGATTTTGCTCCACCAATTGCTGGACCAGAAACCGTAAATTTAACTTCCATCGTTTTTGCTAAGGAAAGCACTTCATTTTTATCTAATCCTTTTCGCATTCGAGTTCCACCTCCAGCAGCTCCTCCTCTTAATGAGTTAATTACAGTCCAACCCTCAGCTTCTGTTTCTGAGTCGTTCCAATGAAACACGATTTCAGGTTCCTTATTTTCGTATTTTTGAAGTAAATCTTTTATCAATTTTAGTGCATTTAATATCTAATAACAAATATAAAAAACAATCTAAGTGAATGGTTAATTAAATCTTATTTTTCGGAATTAATATTTTTCCTGAAGAATGATTTTGTTTTGCTCCAGTCACGCTTTTTAAGCAATTGATTTCATTCCTATATTTAAGTACTCCGAGTAATCCAAAAATCAGAGCTTCTTTAAATTCTATAATATCATTTTGAGGGATTACAATTTGAACACTTGAAAAATGGTGTAGTCGTTCTATTAAAAAATCATTATAAACACCTCCGCCTGTAATCAAAACTCTAGTATTTTTTTCAACTAAAACTTTCGATATTTGAATGGCAACATGTTCAACATAGGTTCTCAATATATCTTCAATATTAAGTTGAAAAGATTCTATTATCGGAAGAACCTTTAATTCCACCCATTCTAAACCTAATGACTTAGGAGGAGCTTCATTATAATAGTGAAGTGCATTTAGTTGTAATAATAAGGTTTCATTTACAATTCCTTTTGACGCTAATTGTCCTTTATCATCATATTCTAGATTTAATTTAGACACATAATGATTCAATACAATATTTACAGGACAGATATCATAAGCGATTCTTTCCGTGTTAGCTTCAAAAGAAATATTAGCAAAGCCACCTAAATTTAAACAATAATCAAAATCATTAAATAGTAAACGGTCACCAATTGGTACCAAGGGCGCCCCTTGTCCACCTAACTGAACGTCTTCAACTCTAAAATCACAGATGACGTTTTCATTTACGAGTTCAGCTAAAACTTGCAGATTACCAATTTGGTATGTTAACCCTTCTTCTGGTTGATGTAAAGCGGTATGCCCATGCGATGCAATAAAATCGATACCTTTAATTTTATGCGACTTGATAAAATCTAAAATGACGCTTGCTAAATATTTAGAATAATCCAAATCAATAGCCTGTAATTGTTCCATGGATTGATTTACCAATTGGCTTAATATGGTCTTCCATTCACTTGAATACTTTATTGTTTCAGCAGCGTGAATTTTAAAATCCCAACAGTCATCCACCTTATAAGTTGCATATATAAGGTCTATACCATCGAGAGAAGTTCCGGACATTACTCCAATAACGTTGTAAACAGATTTTGTCATATGAGTAAAAATAATATTCCTTATTGAAAATACCGCAATAAAAAATTATCTTTGCATCAAATTTTTAAGAAATCAATAATATTTATAATATATGGACTTTAACTTAACAGAAGAACATTTAATGATTCGTGACGCTGCACGAGATTTTGCACAAACAGAATTGCTTCCTGGTGTTATAGAGCGCGATAATACACAAACTTTTCCGGACAGCTTGGTACGAAAAATGGGAGAATTAGGGTTTTTAGGCATTATGGTTGATCCTAAATATGGAGGAAGTGGCATGGATGCAATTTCTTATGTCCTTATTATGGAAGAGTTATCTAAAGTGGATGCGTCTGCTTCTGTTATGGTTTCTGTAAATAATTCATTGGTTTGTTATGGATTAGAAGCGTATGGCAATGAAGCTCAAAAAGAAAAATATCTAACAAAATTAGCGACTGGTGAATGCATCGGAGCGTTTTGTTTAAGTGAACCTGAAGCTGGTAGTGATGCTACATCTCAAAAAACAACAGCTATAGATAAAGGTGACCATTACATTTTAAATGGAACAAAAAACTGGATTACAAACGGTGGACGTGCCGAAGTCTATTTAGTAATAGCTCAAACAGACAAGCATAAAGGCTCTCATGGTATAAATGCCTTTATTCTTGAAAAAGGAATGCCTGGTTTTCATATTGGACCAAAAGAAGATAAATTAGGAATTAGAGGAAGTGATACACATACTTTACAATTTAATGATGTAAAAGTTCCAAAAGAAAATAGAATAGGTGATGATGGTTTTGGTTTTAGATTTGCTATGAAAACACTTTCTGGCGGACGAATTGGTATTGCTGCACAAGCCTTAGGTATTGCTGCTGGAGCTTATGAATTAGCTTTAAAGTATTCTAAAGAGCGTAAAGCTTTTGGTACTGAAATTTGTAACCACCAAGCCATAGCGTTTAAGTTAGCTGATATGCATACTGAAATTGAAGCGGCTAGAATGTTAGTAATGAAAGCTGCTTGGGATAAAGATCAGGGTAATAACTATGATATGTCTAGCGCCATGGCTAAACTCTATGCGAGTAAAGTCGCTATGGAACACACTGTTGAAGCGGTTCAAATTCATGGAGGAAATGGATTCGTAAAAGAATACCATGTAGAACGTTTAATGCGTGATGCAAAAATTACTCAAATTTATGAAGGCACTTCAGAAATACAGAAAATTGTGATCTCTAGAGGAATTATAAAGGACTAACCTTATAGCTTTAAAATATTTAATGTTAAAACCCATCAAACGATATGATGGGTTTTTTTTATGCTTATTCTTAAATTGTAATATGAAACTAAAATTCTATATATTAGCACTTTGAATAAACTCCCTAAAAACCCCCTATTTTATTAATGTTTAGAAACTATAAATTAATTTATGGCTTCCTTGTATTACAAAATAGTTAATATCTGCCTCACTATTTGTTTATTGAGTTCTTGTCTATTTATAGCAAATGCTCAAGAATCTGTAAACGAAAAGCCTTTCTCATTTAATAGTTTAACCATAAATGAAGGATTATCTCAAAGCAGCGTTATAAGTATTGCGCAAGATAGTATTGGCTATTTATGGCTTGCCACACAAGATGGTTTAAATAAATATAATGGTCGAAGTTTTAAACACTACGACAAACAGTTTGAGGATATTACGAGACCAACCTTTAGTAGATTAGGTAAGATTTATATAGACAAACAAAATCAATTATGGATTATCACAAAATCTGGTCGTCTCGAACTCTACAATACACAAACAGATGATTTTATTAAAATTAAAAATATCAAAAATGTCAGTGTTATATTTCAAGACAAAAACTTAAACACCTTTATTGGTACTTACGGAGAAGGATTATATAAAATTGATTATAAAACTAAAGATACGCTTCAAGTTTTTAATACAATTGACAAACATAGAACTGTATATGATTTGGTTGAAACCAAGGCATCATTACTTGTAACAACTTCAGGTTCTGTTTTTGAACTTGAAAAGGACAAACCGTACAAACCTCTTCAAATTGAAACACATAATTATGCTAACTTCAGTACTATAGTAAAAGGACACAACGGTAATATTTGGTTAGGAACTTATGGTCAAGGTCTCTATTTCAAAGCTGCAAATAAAACTTCATTTGTAAAATACAAGCATAAAGATTTACCACAAGATTTAAATATTGAGGACCTTCTAATCGATTCAAAAAATAGGCTATGGATTGCGACGTATGGCAATGGCGCTTATATTTTAGATGGCCCTCATCTTATAAATTTTAAGGCAAATAAGGAAAATCCTTTTGCTATACAGTATAATGATGTATTGTGTTTATATAAAGATATTACCGATATTATTTGGCTAGGGACTGATGGTGCTGGTGCCAACTATTACGATGAGCATCTCATTAAATTTAATGTACTTACTAACAAGCAACTACCTAAATCTGTAAATGTGGATGTGGTAAGAAGTATCAGTACCGATAAAAATGATAATTTATGGATTGGTACCTCTGGAAAAGGACTTACATATATCAATTTTAAAGCAAACCATTTTAAAACGTTTACAACCAAAAACTTACCTTTAGTAAGTGATAGAATTATCAGCTTATTACACAACAACGATAACCTTTGGATTGGGCATCAAGGATTTGGTCTTAATATTATAGATCCTTTAGGAAGTTACAAGACATTTCCGGAAATCTCTAATTTTACTATTTGGAGAATTGTTAAAGAAAACGATCAACAAAGTTGGCTTTGCACTGAACGTCATGGCATTGTGCTCTTTGATATAAATAAAGGTATTGTAAAACAATTTAACACCACTAACTCTTTACTAAACACAAATGATATTAAAACTGTTGTTAAAGGAAAATATGACGATTTGTGGATAGGTAGTGAAAATAATGGCCTGTATAAATTAAATATAACAACAGGTGAAATAACCAATATTAAAAGCATAACCAGTAATATTAAATCGTTGTATTATCACAACAATATCCTGTGGATTGGCACAAATGGCAAAGGCTTAATAAAATATAATACGGTAAACAAATCGGTGCAAACGTTTACAAAAACAGATGGTTTACCTAATAATGTGATTTATGGTATACTGCCTGATAACGACGATAATTTATGGTTAAGCACGAATTATGGGATAAGTAAATTTACTAATAAAAATGAAAATAAATTTAAAAATTTCAGCAATGATGATGGCTTGCAGGCTTTAGAATTTAACACCGGAGCTTATTATAAAGATACTAGTGGCAATCTTTATTTTGGTGGCCTCGAAGGACTTAATTGGTTAAACCCCAACCACATCACTTTCAACGCTATCAAACCAAAAACAATAATTACAAAATTTGAAGTCTATTCTGAAGAACAGCCGTTAAACCAAAATGCAGCCTTTAAATTCAATAAGAATACTGTAACATTTACGTTTTCGAGTTTACATTTTTCACAACCATCTAGAAACCTATATAAATACCAATTAGTGAATTATGATACGGAATGGATTGATGCCGGAAATAACAACACAGCACACTACACCAACTTACCTGCTAATGACTATACTTTTAAAGTAATATCTAGCAATTACGATGGTATTTGGAATACTACACCTGCCACTTATTCATTTACAATAAAACAACCTTGGTATTTAAGCAAAGTTGCTATAATCGGCTATGTTCTCGCTTTTCTAATCACTTTATTTTTCCTTTACACGTATTTAAAATGGCGATGGCACATGAAGATGGAATTACAATATAAAAATAACGAAACTGAACGCTTAAAAAAGCTAGATGAATTTAAAACCCGTATTTACACTAACATTTCACATGAATTTCGTACTCCACTTACATTAATTTCTGGTCCTATAGAAAAGCAGTTAGCAAAACCAAACATTTCTGAAGAAGACAAAAAAGAATTGACATTGGTCCAAAACAATTCAAAACGCCTATTAAATTTAGTGAATCAAATGTTGGATCTATCAAAACTAGAGGCTGGCAATCTAAAGCTAGTCGTTTCTAAAGGTGATCTTTCTTCACTATTAAAACAAATTATTGCTGCTTTTGAATTTAAATCGAAAGACAAGTCCATACATTTCAGCTCTCATATTCAAACGATTGAAAATGCTTGGTTTGATGCTGATATTATAGAAAAAATCACATCCAATCTACTTTCTAATGCTATAAAATACACCCCTATAAATGGTAAAATACATTTTGAGGCTATAGAAAAAAATGGACAACTTATTATTACCGTAATTAATAACGGAAACACTATTTCTAATAAAGAACTTGGTAAGTTGTTCCAAAGATATTATCAAAACAGCAAAAATACAGATGGCATGGGGATTGGACTGTCATTGGTAAAAGAATTGTCCATTTTATCGCATGGCAATATCATAGCTCATACTATGAATACGGATGAAATTCAATTTACTTTAACCTTACCCATAGAGCGCTCTTTTTATAGTGCTTCTGAAATACATGAAGACGAACAACATAGCACTAAACCCGAAATTGTTACAAAAACAACGACCGATTCCAAATTAAAAACAATATCAAAAACAGAAGATAAATCCATACTTCTTATTGTAGAAGATGATCACGATATTAGAGCGTTTATAAGTTCAATTTTTAAAAACGATTACACCATACTAGAAGCTGAAAATGGTGAAATAGGCATTTCAAAAGCCATTAAGTATATTCCAGATGTTATAATTAGTGACCTTATGATGCCAAAGGTAGATGGCATTGCACTTTGTAATACGCTTAAGAATAATAGCAAAACTAGTCATATTCCAATTATTATATTAACCGCTAAAAGCGGAGACGCCAACGAAATAAAGGGGTTACAAACTGGTGCTGACGACTATGTTGTAAAACCCTTTAATAGCAATAAACTTAAAATACGCGTTGAAAAACTGATAGAGCTTAGACAAAAACTTCAAAAACGATATAGTAGTAATTTTGAATTAAACGAAGTCATAGCCACTCCTATTGATCAAGAGTTTTTAACCAAATTAAACAAGGTTTTAAACGAACATATAACAGACGCTTCATTTTCGTCAACGGCATTAGCAAAAAAAATGCTAATGAGTAGAATGCAACTTCACAGAAAACTAAAAGCCATTACTGGATTATCTACAACAGAGTTTATACGTAACGAACGCTTAAAATTGGCCATTAAACTCATTAAGAATTCGAACCAAACCATATCTGAAATTGCATATATGGTTGGTTTTAATACACCTTCTTATTTTATTAAATGTTTTAAAGACGTTTATAAAATTACTCCTGCAGAATACACCTCTCAAAATTAAAAATCGACGCTCTAACTAAGGAATGTTACATAATTGACACACTTTGTTACATAGTTGACATCACTATTTTCCTTAGCTATCTAATTTTACCATCAAATAATACAAGCTCCCTATTGTATTGTATCCCCTAATAAAATCGTCTTATCAAAAAGCTAATATAATATGATGCTAGATCAAGAAGAATTAGACGACACGCAAAACAGTATACAAAACATTTATGTAAGTGTTGACCATTTAAAGCAAGGCCACTATATCATAAATATTATGCTTAATGACAAGATTATTAAATCGATAAAAATTAATAAAACATGAACACCATTTACAAACAAATTCTCATTTTATTTTCGTCGCTATTTATTTCTATTGGAAGTGCATCAGATAAAAATTTAGCTCACAAAAATCACTTTATAGTATTTAAAACATATTCTAAAGGTAAAAATTATGCCGACACAAAACGACAGCATACTATTGCTATCCCCGAACATGTACTGATCAAAAAGTATACATACAATTTTTTAAGACCACATTTTCCTTTAGTTGAGCTAAATAATGAAGCCAACATCGAAGATTTAAATTGATGGATGACTTGTACCACCTCTTAAGCTAAAGTTCAAACCCTAAATAAAGGAAGCTGCTTTAACAATTTCAATTTACCACAAATAATAAAAACTTTAAAACATGACATCTCAATTAAAATTTATGGTAACAATTGGCGTCTATGGCTTAATCATGATCCGCAACAATACGAATCTGACCACAACTACAGCCTACAACAGAACTAACGCTTCAAATGTTGCAATGCATGTTGCCCTAGACGCTGTTTTTTTGAAATCTGACAAAATGAATTAATTCTAGAATAAAAATAATTTTTCAATCTCAAGAAACCCAAATATTACATTTTTAAAACAACAAATTTTATGGAATCAGCAAAAACAAAAACGACATCTTCAGAAGGTAAAACAATTGCCATCATTGCCTATTTAACCATTATAGGACTCATCATTGCTTTTGTAATGAACAATGATAAAAAAGATGATTTTGCAAAATATCATATTACCCAATCCTTAGGCTTAGCCATAACAGGTCTTGCTTTAGGCATCATTGGGCTAGTACCTATTATAGGTTGGCTTATTAATATTATAGGCATATTTATTTTGCTCTATATGTGGATTATGGGATTTATAAATGCCATTAACGAAAAAGAAAAACCTGTTCCCCTCTTAGGTACAAATTATATTAAATGGTTTAACAATTTATAATAACACTTAAAATGAAATCACAACATCGATTTTCAGCCTCTTTAGAATTGTACATGTATAAACTCAAAGTTTAAAATTCTAAAATAACCATGAGTATAACAGTAATAATCTTAAAAGAAATTTCAAAAAAAATCAAAGACAACTTTAAATAAAACATACAATGAAAAATCTATTAAAACTAAAAACCATGTTCATATTACTTTTATGTGTATCCCTATTCACTTGTAGTGATGATGATAGCGCTAATGATGAAACCCCTAACAATGATTCTATATCCTATGCTAATTTTAATATTTCTGGATCTATTACCAATGGAAATTATGAATTTAGAGATACTGGGGCTGATGATGAATTTAATACTTTTGGTTACTTCCTTAATGCTGATGAAGACCCTGATATTTCCGAAGATCAAATTCAAGTCTATATTGGTAAATCATATACAGATTCAAACTTTTTATTGGTTGCGCCTACGGCAACAGGAACATACAATTTTTCTTATCAAGGTGGTGCTAATGATTTTGATATAAGCATCATATTATCATCATTAGAAGACAATTACATTGTAAAATCAGTGAGTGTAATTATTTCCGAATTAGAAATAAATGGAAGTAGTGTTACCCATTGTAAAGGGACGTTTACAGGGACATTCTATAGAAATAATTTAGTCGAGTCAGATGTACATCAAATCAATGGGGAATTTGAAATCAATAACTAAACATACTAACAAATATTTAAAAATATAAAGAAACTAAAACCTATAAATCATGAAAACAATCAATTTAATTATTACCACAACTCTTATTTACATCGTATTTTCTATGAACACATTCGCGCAAACCGAAACAAAAATCGGAGGCTTTTTGGCTTATGGTAGCGAAATTGAAAATATTGGTATAGGTGCCAATGCTGAGTTTCCAATAGTTGAGAACTTAACCATTTCACCTTCCTTTATTTATTATTTTCCTAAAGATGAATATGGTATAAAAATTAACTGGTTTGAAGTTAATGCTAATGCCAATTATTATTTTTTAAATGAAGATCATATTGATGTCTATGGAATTGCAGGGCTTAACTATTCAAGTGTTAATGTAAAATATGAGAATGATTCGATTTTTGGTGAAGATTATTCAGCAAGTGATGGTCGTGTTGGACTCAACTTAGGTGCCGGTACCAACATAAATATTGGTAGTAACATTACTCCTTTTGCAGAAATAAAATACGTAATTATTGATGGTGGCCAACTCGTTATAGCTGCAGGTGTAAAGTTCAATTTATAAATCACAGATTATGAAACTCATATGGCCTGCTATAAAACGCTTATTGCTCTTATCATTAGTTACGATGTCTTGCAGTAAAAATAATGATGATTCTAATGATACTCCACAACAACTTATTTATATCAATTACAGTGTCACAGGTAACCAAGTAAACGATACGTTCAATATTGTGACTGATAATATCAATGATCCAAGTGTAATTGCTGTAGCCAATATTTTTCCTGAGAGCAATTCTCAAACCTTAAAGAAGGCCGTAATCGTTTATAACGATAGCAATCAATCTATTAATGCATCATTAAGTATTCCTGCAAGAACAGGTTTGACTGAAGTATTAGATGGCCATACAGATTTTGATTTACTTTTTGGATTTAATGATTTAGAATTAGGTCTAGAAGCCAAATCTATTTCTGTAGAAGTTCTGCAAATTGAACATAATGATATTTATGTTACTAGTATAAAGGGATCTTTCCAAGGAATTGCTGTGGATAAAGTCAATATCAATGGCGATGAAATTGAGGAAACTTACATTGTAGATGGAGCGTTTGAGTATAATGCGTACAGCAACAATTGACACTTTATAAAAACAAATACACAACTAAAAAGACACTTTTAACCCGACTTAAAAAAAACATATCACACATTTATTAATTAAATAAATACATATTATGAAAACTTTAAAAATTACTATTTTATGCACGTTACTGAATCTATTTGGCTTTTCCCAAACAATTCACACCGTTGACAACCGAGATCAATCTGGAGCCCAATTTACAGATTTGCAAACTGCTATAAATGCAGCTAGTACAGGAGATATAATTCAAGTGCACCCTTCTCCTAATTCTTATGAGTCTATAACTATTGATAAAACGCTCACTATTATGGGGCTTGGTCACAACTCTGATGTTACTGGAGGCGAAATCGCTAGCCTTAATACCATTACGTTTATTAATAATTCAGCTGGTTCACAAATAAAAGGTTTATCAATTAACAATATAAAGTGCGGTACATCTAGTACTAGTCCCGATCAAACCAATATGCACATTATTAACAATCATATTAGATCTAATGTTACCGGATCTACTACTGATAACCTTAGTGATGGGTGGATTATTGAAGGCAATTATTTTTCAAGTACTAGCACAAATGTAAACGCCCAAAACGGGACTAGCAATTGGCAAATAAAGAATAATTTTTTAAGAGGTTCCATTACTAATCTCAATAATACTTCAATCGTTACAAATAATATATTTCTTACCACACTAAGTACTGAAACATTTTTTTCTTATTGCTCTAATCCTTTAGTAAATAACAATATTTTCTTATCTACAGGGACTCTAACAGAAATAGGTATATACAGTTCTACAATAACATTTGTAAGTAATATAACCTACAGCTATTACGGTGCTACTATTAGTCCGTTATCAGGAAGCAATAATTTAGATAATACCAATCCCTTATTTGAAAACGTGCCAATGGAATCTGTAACAGATTTTTATAGTAACGACTTTAATTTAGATAGTGGATCACCAGGAATCAATGCAGGAAGCGATGGAACAGATATAGGTCTTTATGGAAATAACTTTGCGTTTGATCCCAATGGAAGACCTAATCTTACTCCATATGCGGAAAGTATCACCATTACAAATAGTGTTGTTGCTCCAGGACAAACACTTAATGTAGACTTTACTGCAACACAAAAACAATAGTCATGAAACGTATTTTACTCATCCTGATTTGCACTATAGGCGCATTTTGTAATGGCTGGAGCCAGATTACAGATGCCGAATATTTTATAGATCTAGATCCTGGTGTTGGGAATGCCAATGCATTAGCAGTTACGTCTGGCAATACTATTAGTTCAAACTTTAGTATACCAACCAATGGATTAAGTAATGGATTGCATGTACTCCATATCCGAGTTAAAGGTACTAACGATATATGGAGTATGTATTATCGTGATTATTTTTACATACATACTATAGAAATTCCTCCTGTAGGCTCAAACTTAAGTGAAGCTGAATACTTTATCGATACCGATCCTGGTGTTGGCAATGGCACTTCCTTATCTATTACACCTGATCAAACACTCAATGACACCTTTAATATTCCAACTGCAGGTCTCGATAATGGCTTGCATGTGTTACATATACGCGTAAAAGATTTAAACAATAATTGGAGTTTGTTCTACAGAGATTACTTTTATATTCAAACCATCTCTAATGTTGTTTCATCACCTATAACAGCTGCAGAATACTTTTTTGATACTGATCCAGGAATTGGTAATGGTATATCAATTCCAATAACCGAAGGTTTTACAATTAATGAAACTTTAGCCATACCCGTTCCTGAAGATATGACCGATGGCAATCATTATTTATATCTTAGAGTAAAGAATATGGATAATAACTGGTCTGCTTACATATTTGAACTCTTTAATGTAGACAGTAGTTTATCGGTAGAGAATTTAGACCATACAAATTTTAAGGTTTTTCCTAACCCAACACATACGATATTAAATGTTCAATTTCATACAGATGTAAACTATTCATTACAACTGTTTGATATGCATGGAAAAAAACTCATTCATACAACAACGAATAGTGGACTTGAAAAAATGGACTTTTCAAATTATCCTAAAGGGATATATTTACTCCACATAATAGAACAAAACACTAATAAACGTTCTGTTGCTAAAATCATTAAATCATAGAGTTAAAGAGTTAGTAGCCTTTCAAAAAAAGCTTCGCTATCGAAGCTTTTTTTATGCCATTGAGTGAAATCTAGACATAGCACCTTTATTACTATCATTAACCTATAACCTAGAAAAGTGTAATATTTATGATTTTAATTCTTGAAGGACCAATCGTAATTCTCCATAAGAATATTTATCATCTATTTGATGTTTTAAATCTGAAAGGTTTTCGAAAGTAAGTGTTGGGATAATCGCTTTTAATTCTTTATAATGTGTTGAAGACATTAAATCCGTAATTTTCACTTCACCTGAAGCAATAAAATCCGCTAGATGTCCAAATATAGTATTAGAATTTAATTCACGTTCTAAGGCAATTTGATCAATTGATTTTCCCGATTTAAATAAATCTAAAGATATCTTCTTGGTATCCCCTTTTCGTTTTTTAGGTTTTAATTCATCAAATACAGAATGATCATTAGAAGTTTCAATATCATTTTCATTACAATAATCCGTTATAACTTTTAATATGTCTGATCCATATTTTTCAATTCTCGTTTTACCCATACCATGAACCTCTTTCAATTCTTGTTTAGAAGTTGGTAATAATTCACACATGGCATATAACGATTTTTGTGTAAAAATTTGAAAATGAACTAAGCCTTCACGTTTAGCAATTTGATTTCTTAATTCTCGTAATAATTCAAACAGTTCAACATTAGTTGTACCATCTATAATTGTTTTACGCTGTTTTTTTGGCTTTTCTTTACCTAAGAATACTGATTTTGCTCTTAAGCTTAAAAATGTATCTGTATTGAAACCATCAGTTAAACCTTCAAAGTAAGAAAGCTTAGTTTCTAATAGTTCCTCTAAAGTATCTAATTGCTTATCAATATCTTTTTGAATGGCTTTGTTATCAGTAGAAAAATTTAACTCTTTTAAAGGGGCTTCTATAGTTAAAGTCGTTTGATCTTTAAAATAACCCAAGGCTTTTTTAAACCGTTGTTGCACCACTTCGCTCAGCTCAGGAATGTCTTTAAGATTGACTAAAGTTTGTAATTGTGATTTAAAACCATTACTTATTTTAAGAAGATTTGTTACACTATCTTTAATAGTAATAATCGGTGCTTCTATTGTACCTTCAATACTACCTCTGTTTTTATAATAAATATCTAAAACACGATTAGCAGGATAGATAAAGCCATAAAAATTGAATACTTCTGAAATTAAATCTAATTGATAATTACGTTTTGATTCCAATAAAATAGAATCATTAGGTTGATTTTCTTCTGCCTTCTTATTAAATTCAATAACATTATAATCACTAATTATTTGATTCGATTCAATTTTACTTTTTAAAACCAAACCTTCTAATGATTTACAACGACTCAATGCCACATAAGTTTGTCCGTGAGCAAAAGCTCCCTGAGCATCAATAATTGCTTTTTCAAAAGTTAATCCCTGACTTTTATGAATTGTAATAGACCAAGCTAAGCGCAATGGAATTTGTGTAAAACTACCTATTTTATCTTCAGAGATGGCTTTGGTATCAGCATCAACAGTATATTTTATATTTTCCCAAGTTTCTAATTTTGTAGTAATATTAAAATCGTCATCCGGACAGTGTACAATAACTTCATCCTTTTCTAATAATAGCACCTTTCCTATTTTACCATTAAAGTATCGTTTCTCTTGAGAACTATCATTTTTAATAAACATAACCTGTGCTCCAACTTTTAACTCTAATGTTTCTTTATTAGGAAAAGAATGCTCTGGAAAATTCCCTTCAATAATGGCTTTATATGTCCATGTTTTGCCTTTTAACTTATCTAACTCTACCAAATTAGTTTGTCGTGCTTTATTATTATGTGTGGTTAGGGATACATAGCCATCATCTTCATTGGGTTCAAAATCCGGTAAAAATCGTTTATTTAATTCTTCAGCTAAAGCAATGCTTAAATTATTATTCCTGATTTCATTCAAAATATTAATAAACAGCGGATTTTCTTGTCTATAAATATGTTTTAGTTCTATAGTAATAGGATTACAATTTTGGTAAGATATACTACTAAAAAAGAATGCATTCTTATAGAAGGGCTGTAGAAGTCTCCACTCATGATCCTTTATCACTGGAGACAATTGTTGTAAATCACCAATCATTAACAACTGTACGCCGCCAAATACTTTATTCCTATCCTTGTAGCGTCTTAAGGTTTTATCTATACCATCTAGTAAATCAGCTCTAACCATACTAATCTCGTCAATGACCAATAAATCTAAAGACTTAATTATAGCTATTTTAGTTTTACTGAATTTTCGTTTGAAACTTGATGAGGACATTTCATCATTAGGTAAAATAGGTCCAAACGGCATTTGAAAAAAAGAATGAATTGTAACCCCCTTAGCATTAATGGCAGCTACTCCTGTCGGGGCAACTATGACCATTCGTTTATTTCCCTGTAGCTTTAATTTATGTAAAAAAGTCGTTTTACCAGTACCAGCTTTTCCTGTTAAAAAGACATTTCTATTGGTATTGTTTACAAACTTCCAAGCTAAATCTAATTCTAAGTTTTCTTTCATAATTCAATTCCAAATAAAGAATGAAGATAATAAAAAAGGTTAATTGATTGAATTATTGAATTTATTAA